>NZ_WWCU01000100.1 GCF_009857595.1 Pseudoduganella aquatica
CAGTTTCTGCTTCATAGAAGGCGCTTAGGCAAATCCGGGCGCGTAATTCAAGGGAGTGGGACGAGTGAACTTGTTCACGTAGCAATCGGAAGTGGTTCCAAGAAAAGCCTCTAAGCTTCAGTCATACGAGACCGTACCGCAAACCGACACAGGTGGGCGAGATGAGTATTCTAAGGCGCTTGAGAGAACTCGGGAGAAGGAACTCGGCAAATTGGTACCGTAACTTCGGGAAAAGGTACGCCCCGGTAGCTTGGCTGATTTACTTCAGTAGGGCGAAAGGGTTGCAATAAACTGGTGGCTGCGACTGTTTAATAAAAACACAGCACTCTGCAAACACGAAAGTGGACGTATAGGGTGTGACGCCTGCCCGGTGCTGGAAGATTAAATGATGGGGTGCAAGCTCTTGATTGAAGTCCCAGTAAACGGCGGCCGTAACTATAACGGTCCTAAGGTAGCGAAATTCCTTGTCGGGTAAGTTCCGACCTGCACGAATGGCGTAACGATGGCCACACTGTCTCCTCCCGAGACTCAGCGAAGTTGAAGTGTTTGTGATGATGCAATCTACCCGCGGCTAGACGGAAAGACCCCATGAACCTTTACTGTAGCTTTGCATTGGACTTTGAACCAATCTGTGTAGGATAGGTGGGAGGCTTTGAAGCGGGGACGCCAGTTCTCGTGGAGCCAACCTTGAAATACCACCCTGGTTTGTTTGAGGTTCTAACCTTGGTCCGTGATCCGGATCGGGGACAGTGCATGGTAGGCAGTTTGACTGGGGCGGTCTCCTCCTAAAGTGTAACGGAGGAGTTCGAAGGTACGCTAATTACGGTCGGACATCGTGATGATAGTGCAATGGCATAAGCGTGCTTAACTGCGAGACCGACAAGTCGAGCAGGTACGAAAGTAGGACATAGTGATCCGGTGGTTCTGTATGGAAGGGCCATCGCTCAACGGATAAAAGGTACTCTGGGGATAACAGGCTGATTCCTCCCAAGAGTTCATATCGACGGGGGAGTTTGGCACCTCGATGTCGGCTCATCACATCCTGGGGCTGTAGCCGGTCCCAAGGGTATGGCTGTTCGCCATTTAAAGTGGTACGTGAGCTGGGTTTAAAACGTCGTGAGACAGTTTGGTCCCTATCTGCCGTGGGCGTTGGAAATTTGAAGGGGGCTGCTCCTAGTACGAGAGGACCGGAGTGGACGAACCTCTGGTGTACCGGTTGTCACGCCAGTGGCATTGCCGGGTAGCTAAGTTCGGAAGAGATAACCGCTGAAAGCATCTAAGCGGGAAACTTGCCTTGAGATGAGATTTCCCGGAGCTTTAAGCTCCTTGAAGGGTCGTTCGAGACCAGGACGTTGATAGGCTGGGTGTGGAAGTGCAGTAATGCATTAAGCTAACCAGTACTAATTGCCCGTAAGGCTTGTCCCTATAAC
>NZ_WWCU01000101.1 GCF_009857595.1 Pseudoduganella aquatica
CACCCGCGTGTTCCGCAACAAGGACGAAGTGGAAATCGTCCAGCTGATCCTGGACGAATGGCGGCTGGGGAACCGCATCGTCGGCATCTGCTTTCAGCACGAACTGGCCGACTTCTTCGACACCATCAGCTACCCCAAGCGCGAATTCACCATGCAGCACAACGAGTCCGACGGCGCTTTCATCCGCCGCCTGCTCAAACGGCGCGGTATCTCCTGGTACTTCCGCGCCCACCACGGCGAGCGCACCCTGTTCCACACCATGGTGCTGCTCAACCGCCCCGACAGCGTGCGCGAAAACGCCGCCGGCGCCGTGCGCTACCACCGCGACAGCGCCACCGAAGAACGCGACAGCATCACCTCCTGGAGCGCTGTGCGCACGCTGCAACCGGGCAGCACCGCCACCCACAGCTGGGACTACCGCAACCCGCTCGGCGTGCACTTCATGAGCGTGGCCGCGCTTGGGGAGGCCGACCAAGGCAGCAGCGGCCGCTGGATGGCCGCCAGCATGGACGACTACCAGGTGCTGCCGCCGCACGCTGGCGACGACCATGAAGACCTGTTCAAACTTGGCCAGCTGCGCATGCAGCGCCACGACTACGAAACCAAGTGCTTCCACGCCGAAGGCAGCGTGCGCGACCTGTGCGTGGGCGAATACTTCACGCTCGAAGGCCACCCTGAGATCAGCAGCCACGCCGCAGAGGAGCGCGACTTCACCGTCACGGCGCTGCAGGTGACCGCGCAGAACAACCTGCCCAAGGCGCTGGCCGCGCGCGTGGAACGCCTGTTCGCCCGCAATCGTTGGATGCGCAAGGACGCGGACGGCGCGCACGATGCGCAGCTGCGTCAGGAGCTGGCCGGGCACGTTGCCGAAGGCAGCTCGCGCATGCACATCCAGTTCACCGCCGTGCGGCGCGGCGTCCCCATCGTGCCCGCCTAC
The DNA here is from genome assembly GCF_009857595.1 of Pseudoduganella aquatica. Taxonomy (GTDB): domain Bacteria; phylum Pseudomonadota; class Gammaproteobacteria; order Burkholderiales; family Burkholderiaceae_D; genus Rugamonas; species Rugamonas aquatica_A. Next base: position 938 of record NZ_WWCU01000101.1, read on the forward strand.
GACCCGCGCACCGAGCTACCGCAGCCGCAGATGCAAAGCGCCATCGTGGTCGGCCCGGAAGGCGAGGAAGTGCACTGCGACGAAATGGGCCGCGTAAAGATCCGCTTCCCCGGCACGCGTGCGCAGGACCATGGCGACCGCGGCTTGGCCGGCGCCAACAATGACGAATGCGACTCGGCCTGGGTCCGCGTCGCCTCCAACT
>NZ_WWCU01000102.1 GCF_009857595.1 Pseudoduganella aquatica
TCAGTCCCATCACTGGCACTGGTCTCAACATCCATCTCAGGTGCAGGGATGCCGCCGTCCAAATGGCTGTAGTAGCGTGCTTCGAACTTGAGGTCTGTATTACCTTCATCAAAGGTTGGAAGAGCGGTGCTCATCGTGGATGTCCCTTTGAATGGAAACTTGGCGCCATGGTGTGTAATCGTGCCCCCGGTGCCGAGCGTGATCCCGTCGCCGATCTTGATGAAGGAACCATCTTCCGCAATCAAAACAATTTCTTTCGCCATGCCGATGACCTTGCCCTCGCTAGCGGTGAGCTTCATATCCTTGGCCGCGTTAAGCTCTGTCTCGTCATGCTGACTTTGGAGAAGCAGCTTTCCTTTGTGCGCGATCATGTTGATGCCGTCGCTCTGGGCGAATAGCGAGATGCCCTTGCCTGCGTTGAGGTTGATGCATTGGCCTGCAGTCATTTGTAAATTCTGCTGTGCGACAGTATTGAGACCAGTACCGGCGTAGCTCACAATTGCTTTCGGTGTGGCAAAGCTGATGCCTGTCGGAGCCGTCAATGCGATGGCTGGCGAACCGCCACCAACGGCGCGCGGTTCTGTGTTGCTTCCTGCAGCCCATACCTTAAAATCTTCAAACAGTTCTTCATGGGATTTCGCGTCCACCGGCTTTGCCTGATGCTCACCAGCGTATTCGCCAAGAGATTTGACCAATTCGGCGCAGTCGGCCAAGAGATCAAGGAACTGCTGGCGATCCATCTGTTTGCCGTCAGTCCCGCAGTGCTTCCATGCTGAGAGCAACAGGCCTTTTGCAGCTCGCAGCGCGATCTGCTCACCGCTGCTTAATTCCACGCCCTCGCCGCGTGCGTCGCCAGCGCCGCAACTTTTCGGATGCGTAAGAAACCCAAGATTCAATTGGCTGTTGCCGTGGTCACTCGCCAACTGCGCGCTTATCTGGCCAGTCGTATCATCCAACCGCAGCTGGTTTGAGCGACCGCCTTTGATTTCGCGGCTTTTGATGCCGGACAGGTGCTTGTTGCCGGGCAGCCCATCCATCGTGCTCAGCGCGGGCGGCAGACCTTCCTGGTTGTAGAGCTGCCCCACGATCACCGGCTTGTCCGGATCGCCGCCAAGGA
>NZ_WWCU01000103.1 GCF_009857595.1 Pseudoduganella aquatica
CGTGGCCGCCGCCCTGCCCGTCGCGCTTGCCGCGCTTGCCGCCGCCGCCCGCGCCGCCGCCCGGCTTGTCGCCCGGCAGCGTGACCTTGGCGCCGTCCTTCAGGCGGTCCGCGCCTTCGGTGATGACCTGCTCGCCCGCCTTCAGGCCGCTGCGGATTTCCACCTTGTCCACCGTGGCCTGGCCGCGCGCGACCGGGCGCGTGCTGACGGTCTTGTCGCCGTTCAGCACATAGACGAAGTCGCCCTTGCTGCCGTGGCGCAGCGCCGTGACCGGCACCATGACGGCGTCCTTGATGGTGCGCAGCTCCAGGCGCACATTGACGAACTGGCTGGGGAACAGCGCGTTGTGGCTGTTGGCGAAGCGCGCCTTGGCCTTGATGGTGCCGGTCTGGGTGTCGACCTGGTTGTCCAGCGCCGAGAAGCGGCCGTTGTCGAGCGTGACGGCGCGGGTGCGGTCGAGCGCAATGGCCGGCAGCGGCGCGCCGGCGTTGACGCCTTCCATCACCAGCGGCCCCTGGTCCTGCGGCACGGCGAATTCCACGTCGATCGGCGAGAGCTGGGTGATGACGGCGATGCCGGCCGCGTCGCCCGAGCCGACCAGGTTGCCCACGTCGACCACGCGCAGGCCGACCCGCCCGCTGATGGGCGCGACCACCTTGGTGTAGCCCAGGTTCAGGCGCGCCGTGCCCTCGTTGGCGCGGTCGGTCATGACGGTGCCTTCCAGCTGCTTGACCTGCGCGGCCTGGGTGTCGACGTCCTGGCGCGCGATGGAGTCCTGCGCCAGCAGGGTGCGGTAGCGTTCCAGCGTCAGCCTGGCGTTGTCCAGCTGGGCCTCGTCGCGCTGGCGCTGGCCGCTGGCCTGCATCAGCGCCAGTTCGAACTGGCGCGGGTCGATCTGGGCCAGCACCTGGCCGGCCTTGACCATCTGGCCTTCCTTGAACAGCACTTTCTGCAGGATGCCGGACACTTGCGGGCGCACCGTGGTGGTGGCCGCCGCCGTGACGGTGCCCAGCGCGTCGAGCACGATGGGCAGGTCGGCCGTTTCGGCCGTGGCCACGCCCACCGTGGTCGAGGCGCCGCCGCGCCGGCCGCCGCCTCCGCCGACCGGGCCACC
>NZ_WWCU01000104.1 GCF_009857595.1 Pseudoduganella aquatica
CAGACAACCTTCCGCGATCCGTCCCCCCATCGCATCATACGACGGTGCAGGAATATTAACCTGCTTCCCATCAGCTACGCATCTCTGCCTCGCCTTAGGGGCCGACTCACCCTGCTCCGATGAACGTTGAACAGGAAACCTTGGGCTTACGGCGTGGGGGCTTTTCACCCCCATTATCGCTACTCATGTCAGCATTCGCACTTCTGATACCTCCAGCATCCTTTACAAGACACCTTCGCAGGCTTACAGAACGCTCTCCTACCATATCCTTGCGGATATCCGCAGCTTCGGTGACTGGCTTAGCCCCGTTACATCTTCCGCGCAGGACGACTCGATCAGTGAGCTATTACGCTTTCTTTAAATGATGGCTGCTTCTAAGCCAACATCCTGACTGTTTTAGCCTTCCCACTTCGTTTTCCACTTAGCCAATCTTTGGGACCTTAGCTGGCGGTCTGGGTTGTTTCCCTCTTGACGCCGGACGTTAGCACCCGACGTCTGTCTCCCAAGCTCGCACTCATCGGTATTCGGAGTTTGCAATGGTTTGGTAAGTCGCGATGACCCCCTAGCCATAACAGTGCTCTACCCCCGATGGTGATACTTGAGGCACTACCTAAATAGTTTTCGGAGAGAACCAGCTATTTCCAAGTTTGTTTAGCCTTTCACCCCTACCCACAGCTCATCCCCTAATTTTTCAACATTAGTGGGTTCGGTCCTCCAGTGCGTGTTACCGCACCTTCAACCTGGCCATGGGTAGATCACTTGGTTTCGGGTCTACACCCAGCGACTGGCGCCCTGTTCGGACTCGATTTCTCTACGGCTCCCCAATCTGGTTAACCTTGCCACTGAATGTAAGTCGCTGACCCATTATACAAAAGGTACGCAGTCACGGAACAAGTCCGCTCCTACTGTTTGTATGCACACGGTTTCAGGATCTATTTCACTCCCCTCCCGGGGTTCTTTTCGCCTTTCCCTCACGGTACTGGTTCACTATCGGTCGATTACGAGTATTTAGCCTTGGAGGATGGTCCCCCCATATTCAGACAGGATTTCTCGTGTCCCGCCCTACTTGTCGCATACTTAGTTCCACAC
>NZ_WWCU01000105.1 GCF_009857595.1 Pseudoduganella aquatica
AAGGGGGCGCAGTCCGCGCCGGCCGCCGCGCCGGGCGCTCCCGCAGCGGCGGCCGGCCCGAACCTGAGCCGCGTGGTCAACCTGCTGGCCGCGACGGCGCCGCAGCAGGTGATGCTGGAAGTGAAAATCGCCGAGGTGTCCAAGACCCTGCTCGACAAACTGGAGGCGGGCGTGATGCTGCACTACGCCGGCGGCGGCTGGGCCGCCACCGTGCTGTCCAATTTCCTGTCCGGCCTGCCGGGCGGCCGGCTCGACCTGAGCAAGGGCGACAGCAAGCGCATCACGCTGGACGCCGAGCGCAAGGACGGCCTGGTGCGCATCCTGGCCGAGCCCACGGTGATGGCCATCAGCGGCCAGGAGGGCAGCTTCCTGGCCGGCGGAAAAATCTTCATTCCGGTGGCGCAGGACAAGGACAAGGTCACGCTGGAGGAAAAGGAGTTCGGCGTGGGCCTGCGCTTCACGCCCACGGTGCTGGCCGGCGGGCGCATCAACCTGAAGGTGGCGCCGGAAGTGTCGGAGCTGGCGCGCGAGGGCATAGGCATTTCCGCCACCGGCTTTGCCGGCAGCGCCATCCTGCCGCTGATCACCACGCGCCGCGCCACCACCACGGTGCAGCTGTACGACGGCCAGAGCTTCGCCATCGGCGGCCTGATACGCAACACCCAGAACACCACCGTCAAGGGCTTGCCGCTGCTGGGCGAACTGCCGGTGCTGGGTGCGCTGTTCCGCAGCACCGACTTCCAGCATGACCGCAGCGAACTGCTGTTTGTTATCACCGCCCACCTGGTCAAGCCCTTGCCGCCGGGCGAACCGGCGCTGCCCACCGGCAGCATGGCGCCGCCGGCGCGCGGCGAACTGTTTCTGGGCGCCCGCCCGCAAGGAGGACAACCATGACGCCACGCCGATTCCTGCCCGGCCAGCGGCCCGCGCTGCCGCTGTTGCCGCTGCTGTTGTCCGTGCTGCTGTCGGGCTGTGCGGCCGGGCGCGCGCAGCAGCCCGGCGCCGGCGCGGCGCCGCTGCCGTTCGGCGAGGCCACC
>NZ_WWCU01000106.1 GCF_009857595.1 Pseudoduganella aquatica
GGCGCCCGGGCCGCCGCTGATCAGCCTGCGCGCGGTGTCGCGCCGCTACGGGCGCGGCGCGGCGGCGCTGTTGGCGCTGGACCGCGTCAGCTTCGACGTCGCCCCGGGCGAGTTCGTCGCCATCATGGGACCGAGCGGCTCGGGCAAGTCGACCGCCATGAACATCCTGGGCTGCCTGGACACGCCCACCTCGGGCCGGTACCTGTTCCGCCAGTGCGACACCGGCGCGCTCACGCGCGACCAGCGCGCCGGGCTGCGCCGCCAGGCTATCGGCTTCGTGTTCCAGGGCTTCAATCTGCTGGCGCGCACCTCGGCGCAGGAGAACGTGGAGCTGCCCCTGCTGTACCGGGGCGAGCGCGCCGCGCGCCGCCATGCGCTGGCCGCGCAGGCGCTGGCCGAGGTCGGCCTGGCCGGCTGGGAGGCCCACACGCCGGCCGAGCTGTCCGGCGGCCAGCAGCAGCGCGTGGCCATTGCGCGCGCCGTGGTCACCCGGCCGTCGCTGCTGCTGGCCGACGAGCCGACCGGCAATCTGGACAGCCAGCGCAGCGGCGAAATCATGGAACTGCTGTGCCGGCTCAACCGGGACGCCGGCATCACGGTGCTGATGGTGACGCATGAACCGGACATGGCGCGCTACGCGGGCCGCCTGATCCGCTTCCGCGACGGGCGCGTCGACAGCGACAGCGCCGCTGCGGCGGCGCCATGCTGAGCAACGCCGTCCTGCTGGCGCTGCGCGCGATCCGCCGCACGCTGCTGCGCTCCAGCCTGACCATGCTGGGGGTGGTGATCGGGGTGGCGGCGGTGATCACCATGGTCACGCTGGGCAACGGCGCCACGCGGGCCGTGCACGACCAGATCGCCAGCCTGGGCAGCAACCTGCTGATGGTGCGCCCCGGCCAGCGCGTGGGGCCGGGCGGCGGCGGCGCGCCGGCGTTCCGCGAAGCCGACGCCGATGCGATCGCCGCGCAGATCGGCGGCATCCGGGCGGTGGCGGCCG
>NZ_WWCU01000107.1 GCF_009857595.1 Pseudoduganella aquatica
TTTTACCAGAAGTAGGTAGCTTAACCGCAAGGAGGGCGCTTACCACGGTAGGATTCGTGACTGGGGTGAAGTCGTAACAAGGTAGCCGTATCGGAAGGTGCGGCTGGATCACCTCCTTTCTAGAGTATGGCGCCACGCCAAACGCTCACACTTATCGGCTGTTTTTAAAGAGAACGTTTTCTGGGGCTGTAGCTCAGCTGGTTAGAGCACCGTGTTGATAACGCGGGGGTCGTTGGTTCGAGTCCAACCAGCCCTACCAGTCTTACCCCGGGGGATTAGCTCAGCTGGGAGAGCACCTGCTTTGCAAGCAGGGGGTCGTCGGTTCGATCCCGTCATCCTCCACCACTGCTTTTATCTAAGGTCCGAACCTTAAATAAAAGTAGTACCGTTCTTTAACAATTTGGAAGAAGTAAAGATTTATTGAATATCGCAAGATATTCAGGGTAGTAGATAAATCATCAAACACAGTAGTAAATGCTTGATACCGATAGCCGTCAAGGTTATAGGGACAAGTGAATAAGTGCACATGGTGGATGCCTTGGCGATTACAGGCGATGAAGGACGTAGAAGTCTGCGATAAGCCTCGGGGAGCTGACAAACAAGCTTTGATCCGAGGATTTCCGAATGGGGAAACCCGGCCTTTTAGGTCATTGCATACTGAATACATAGGTATGCAAAGCGAACGCGGCGAACTGAAACATCTAAGTAGCTGCAGGAAAATAAATCAACCGAGATTCCCAAAGTAGTGGCGAGCGAAATGGGATGAGCCTGCATGATTTAGCATGACGCATAGTGGAACCACCTGGAAATGTGGGCCATAGCGGGTGATAGCCCCGTACACGAAATGCGACGTGTGGAACTAAGTATGCGACAAGTAGGGCGGGACACGAGAAATCCTGTCTGAATATGGGGGGACCATCCTCCAAGGCTAAATACTCGTAATCGACCGATAGTGAACCAGTACCGTGAGGGAAAGGC
>NZ_WWCU01000108.1 GCF_009857595.1 Pseudoduganella aquatica
GGATTCCTTCCATGTCAAGGGTAGGTAAGGTTTTTCGCGTTGCATCGAATTAATCCACATCATCCACCGCTTGTGCGGGTCCCCGTCAATTCCTTTGAGTTTTAATCTTGCGACCGTACTCCCCAGGCGGTCTACTTCACGCGTTAGCTGCGTTACCAAGTCAATTAAGACCCGACAACTAGTAGACATCGTTTAGGGCGTGGACTACCAGGGTATCTAATCCTGTTTGCTCCCCACGCTTTCGTGCATGAGCGTCAATCTTGACCCAGGGGGCTGCCTTCGCCATCGGTGTTCCTCCACATCTCTACGCATTTCACTGCTACACGTGGAATTCTACCCCCCTCTGCCAGATTCTAGCCTTGCAGTCTCCATCGCCATTCCCAGGTTGAGCCCGGGGATTTCACGACAGACTTACAAAACCGCCTGCGCACGCTTTACGCCCAGTAATTCCGATTAACGCTTGCACCCTACGTATTACCGCGGCTGCTGGCACGTAGTTAGCCGGTGCTTATTCTTCAGGTACCGTCATTAGCTCCGGATATTAGCCGAAACCGTTTCTTCCCTGACAAAAGAGCTTTACAACCCGAAGGCCTTCTTCACTCACGCGGCATTGCTGGATCAGGCTTGCGCCCATTGTCCAAAATTCCCCACTGCTGCCTCCCGTAGGAGTCTGGACCGTGTCTCAGTTCCAGTGTGGCTGGTCGTCCTCTCAGACCAGCTACTGATCGATGCCTTGGTAGGCCTTTACCCTACCAACTAGCTAATCAGATATCGGCCGCTCCAGGAGCACAAGGCCTTGCGGTCCCCTGCTTTCATCC
>NZ_WWCU01000109.1 GCF_009857595.1 Pseudoduganella aquatica
AGCCAGCCGGAGCCGGTGCGGATGTACGTGATGTCCGATACGTATGCCATGTTGGGCGCGGGCGGATTGAACTGCCGGTTCAGCACATTGGCGGCGATCGGCAGGTCGTGCTTACTGTCCGTCGTGTGAACGAACTTGCGTTTCCAGACGGGCTTCAAAGCCGCTTGGCGCATCAAACGGCGCACCTTGTAGCGCCCGATGTGGAAGCCGGCGTTGGCCATGGCCGAAACCAGACGGCGGCTGCCGTAGCTTTGCCCGCTGGCTTGAAATTCGGCTTTCAGATGCACGCTAGCCTTGCACACCGCCGGTTTGGCGGAGCGTCGTTGCGCGGCGTAGTAGCCTGATCGGCTTACCTCCAGAACGCGGCAGCTTTGTTGGGCCGGAATGGCCTCCTTTTGCAGTTGATGAACGAGCTGATAGATCATTTCATTTCGCGGGCAAAGAAGGCCGAGGCCTTTTTTAAGATGGTCACATCCTGCCGCAATTGCTGATTTTCCAGTTCGAGTTGCCGAATGCGCTGCTGCTCGGCGGTGAGTGGTTTGCCGATGCCCGGCTGGCCGCTTTGCTCGGCACTGTATTGCGCCAGCCAGCGCCGGATAGCAGTTTGGCCGATGTCCATGCTTTCGCTGACGTTCTGGATGCTCAGGCCCTGTTCCTTGATCATTCTGACCACCTCCAGCTTCAGGCTCGGATCGAATGTCTTGCGTTTTCTTGTTGTCATGCTTTAACTCCTCAGATGGTGAATTTTCCACCTATTGAGGTGTCCAGGCAAATTAGACCACGGCA
>NZ_WWCU01000010.1 GCF_009857595.1 Pseudoduganella aquatica
TATACCAAGACACAACATTACTCTTCTCCTGATCAACCTTGCAAATGCGGGCTCACGGCACGCCGGGCCAAAGATACTGTTCGATCTTTAATGGAATAAGAGCAACTGCTGCGAAATCTACATCACGATCTTGGCGACCAAGGGCGGGTACGGCATCCAGTTGCTCTGCCCCGACGTTCCGTTTTCGGGGCAGATGGAATAATACAAGGGCGGGTTAGCACGCAGTGCGTAACCCGCCAGAGTAGCCACGCCCTCGAGTGGCATCGTCTATAATGTCCGGAGCGTGCGGGGACGGGTCCCGCGCTCAACCGTTCATAGATGTCATCGATGTCCTTTGACTTAAAAAAAGCACTCCCCAAGCCAGGCAACCGCTTTGCGCTCCCCACTTTGCATGGTTCCGCCGACGCGCACGCGCTGGCGCAGGCCGCGCTTGAACTGAAGGCGCGCGGCCAGATGCTGGCAGTGATCGTCGCCAACGCCAGCGACGGCCAGCGCCTGCTCGACGAAATCCCCTGGTTCGCAGGCGAAGGCACAGCTTCAAAGCTGCGCTGCCACCTGCTGCCGGACTGGGAAACCCTGCCCTACGACGCATTTTCGCCGCACCAGGACCTGGTGTCCGAGCGCCTGGCCACGCTGCACGAGATCCAGACCGGCCAGTGCGACGTGATGATAGTCCCCGCCACCACGGCGCTGGTGCGCATGGCGCCGCCGTCCTTCCTGGCGGCCTACACCTTCTTCTTCAAAAAGGGCGAGTCGCTCGACGAGGCCAAGCTGAAGTCGCAGCTCACGCTGGCCGGCTACACCCACGTGACGCAGGTGATGTCGCCCGGCGAATACTCGGTGCGCGGCGGCCTGATCGACCTGTTCCCGATGGGCTCCGCCCTGCCCTACCGCCTGGACCTGTTCGGCGACACCATCGAGACCATCCGCACCTTCGACGCCGACACCCAGCGCTCGCTGTACCCGGTGAACGAGGTGCGCCTCCTTCCCGGCCGCGAGTTTCCCATGGACGAAGCGGCCCGCACCACCTTCCGCAGCCGTTGGCGCGAACAGTTCGAGGGCGATCCCTCGCGCTCCGTGGTGTACAAGGACATCAGCAGCGGCATCGCCTCGGCCGGCATCGAGTACTACCTGCCGCTGTTCTTCGACGAAACGGCCACGCTGTTCGATTACCTGCCCGAAGGTTCCACGCTGGCCATGGTGGGCGACATCGACGCGGCCATCAAGCGCTTCTGGCTGGACACGCAGTCGCGCTACCGCTTCCTGAAGTCGGACCGCGAACGCCCCATCCTGGCGCCGGAAGCCATATTTCTGGGCGACGAACAGTTCTTTACGCTGGCCAAGCCGCATGCGCGCATCAGCATCTCGCGTGAAGACCTGGGACAGGCTTCCGAAATCTCGGCGCCGGTGCCCAATATCGCCGTCAACCGCCACCTGGACGACCCGCTCACCAATCTGCGCGCCTACCTGCTGCAAAGCGGCCGCCGCGTGATGATCTGCGCCGAATCCAACGGCCGCCGCGAAACGCTGCAGCAGTACTTCGGCGAATTCGACCTGGCGCTGGCGCCGGTGGAAGGCTACGAAGGCTTCCTGCAGTCGGACGCGAAGCTGATGCTGGGCGTGGCGCCGCTGCACGCGGGCTTCGAATGGTCCGCAGACCAAGGCCAGCTCGTATTCATCACCGAGACCGAGCTATACGCCGGTTCCGGCCGCCGTGCGGGCAAGAAAAAGCAGGAAGGCGTCACCCAGGTCGAGTCCATGGTGCGCGACCTGTCCGAGCTGAAGATAGGCGATCCGGTGGTCCACATCAATCACGGCATCGGGCGCTACATGGGCCTGACCAGCATGGACCTGGGCGAAGGCGAAACCGAGTTCCTGCACCTGGAATACGCCAAGGACACCAAGCTGTATGTGCCGGTGTCCCAGCTGCACGTAATCTCGCGCTACTCCGGCGCCTCGCCGGACGACGCGCCGCTGCACTCGCTCGGCTCCGGCCAGTGGGAAAAAGCGAAGCGCAAGGCCGCCGAACAGGTGCGCGACACCGCCGCCGAGCTGCTCAACCTGTACGCCCGCCGCGCGCTGCGCCAGGGCCATGCCTTCGAATACTCGGCGCACGACTACGAGCGCTTTGCCGACAGCTTCGGCTTCGACGAAACACCGGACCAGGCAGCCGCCATCGGCAATGTGCTCAAGGATATGACCTCCGGCAAACCGATGGACCGCCTGGTGTGCGGCGACGTCGGCTTTGGCAAGACGGAGGTGGCGCTGCGCGCCGCCTTCATCGCCGTCATGGGCGGCAAGCAGGTGGCCATCCTGGCGCCGACCACGCTGCTGGCCGAACAGCACGCGCAAACCTTCGCCGACCGCTTTGCCGACTGGCCGGTGCGCATCGCCGAAATGTCCCGCTTCCGCACCGGCAAAGAGATCGCGCAAGCCATCAAGGGCATGTCGGACGGCACACTGGACATCGTCATCGGCACCCACAAGCTGCTGTCGGACGACGTGAAGTTCGAGCGCCTGGGCCTGGTCATCATCGACGAGGAGCACCGCTTCGGCGTGCGCCAGAAGGAAGCGCTGAAGTCCCTGCGCGCCGAAGTGGACGTGCTGACCCTGACCGCCACGCCGATTCCGCGTACGCTGGGCATGGCGCTCGAAGGCCTGCGCGACTTCTCCGTCATCGCCACCGCGCCGCAGAAGCGCCTGGCCATCAAGACCTTTGTGCGCAGCGAGAACGAGGGCGTAATCCGCGAAGCCTGCCTGCGCGAGCTGAAACGCGGCGGCCAGGTCTACTTCCTGCACAACGAAGTGGAAACCATCCAGAACCGCCTGGCCGCGCTCACCGAGCTGCTGCCGGAAGCGCGCATCGCCGTGGCGCACGGCCAGATGCATGAACGCGACCTGGAAAAGGTGATGCGCGACTTCGTGGCGCAGCGCTACAACATCCTGCTGTGCACTACCATTATCGAAACCGGCATCGACGTGCCGACCGCGAACACCATCATCATGCACCGCGCCGACAAGTTCGGCCTGGCGCAGCTGCACCAGCTGCGCGGCCGCGTGGGCCGTTCCCATCACCAGGCCTATGCTTACCTGCTGGTGAACGACGTGCAAAGCCTGAGCAAGCAGGCGCAGCGCCGCCTGGACGCCATCCAGCAGATGGAAGAACTGGGCAGCGGCTTCTACCTGGCCATGCACGACCTGGAAATCCGGGGCGCGGGCGAAGTGCTGGGCGAGAACCAGTCCGGTGAAATGCTGGAGGTGGGCTTCCAGCTCTACACCGACATGCTGAACGAAGCGGTGCGCTCGCTCAAGGCCGGCAAGGAGCCGGACCTGGCGGCGCCGCTGTCGACCACCACCGAGATCAACCTGCACGTGCCAGCCCTGCTGCCGGCCGACTTCTGCGGCGACGTGCACGAGCGCCTGTCCATCTACAAGCGCCTGGCCAACTGCAAGGAGCAGGACAAGATCGACGACCTGCAGGAGGAAATGATAGACCGCTTCGGCAAGCTGCCCGAGCCGGCCAAGGCGCTGATCGAAACGCACCGGCTGCGCATCGCCGCGGCCACGGTGGGCATCGTCAAGATCGACGCGCACGGCGAAGCCGCCACGCTGCAGTTCATGCCCAAGCCGCCCATCGACCCGATGCGCATCATCACACTGATCCAGAAGAACAAGCAGATCAAGCTCAATGGGCAGGACAAACTCAAGATCACAGCGAACATGCCCGACCTGTCGGCGCGCGTCACGCAAATCAAGACCGCAATTAAACAACTGGTAGCCTGATCCGATGAAGACCCAAAACAACCACACGATGAACCTGGTGCTGCAAGGCCTGGGCGATTGCATGCCGCGCCTGGAGCGCATTGCGGCCCTGACCGCGCCGCAGCGCGTGGTGCGCATTTCCGACACCGCCATTCGCTGCGAAGGCATCACCTACTCGGTGGCGCTGCGCCAGACCATCGAAGTGGCGGCCCACGCGGCCCAGCTGGACGCCACCTATATGATGGGTGTGCACAAGCTGGACGAATTCAAGCTGGTGGCCATGGATATGGACTCCACCCTCATCACCATCGAATGCATCGACGAAATCGCCGACATGCAGGGGCTCAAGCCGCAGGTATCGGAGATCACCGAAGCGGCCATGCGCGGCGAGCTCGATTTCTCGGCCAGCCTGCGCAAGCGCGTGGCGCTGCTCAAGGGCCTGGACGCGTCCGCGCTCGAGCGCGTGTACACCGAGCGCCTGCAGCTGTCGCCGGGCGCCGAGGCCATGCTGGCCGCCGTCCAGCGCGCAGGGCTCAAAACGCTGCTGGTATCGGGCGGCTTCACCTTCTTCACGTCGCGCCTGAAAGAGCGCCTGGGCCTGGACTACACGCTAGCCAACGAACTGGAAATCGTGGACGGCAAGCTGACCGGCGAAGTGCTGGGCGAGATCGTGGACGCGGAAGTGAAGAAGCGCACCGTGGAAGAATGCTGCGCCAAGCTGGGCATCAGCACCGGCGAAGCCATCGTGATGGGCGACGGCGCCAACGACCTGAAGATGATGGGTGTCGCCGGCATGTCGGTCGCCTTCCGCGCCAAGCCGGTGGTGCGCGAGCAAGCCAGCGTAGCCCTGAACTTCGTCGGCCTGGACGGCATCCTCAACCTGCTGGCCTAAGCTGCCAGGGCTTGGCCTTGCAGCAGTAGCGACCGGATTTGACCAAGCACAATACGGCTTCACATTGGGCAAACTACCATGGCCTCCTCACATACAGGAGGCCGAATGCATTTAGCCCCAGCTATCAAATGAATGATACAGGCCTTATGCGCGCTGCGGCGTTCGCCGTTGCATGGACAGGCCTCAGTGCGGTTCATGCGGAGGGCATAGTGTGCCCTCAGACCATCATGGTCACATCCTCGGCCCCGACTGTTCGAGAGTGGCAGCCGGCCGGCGGAAGACATGAGCATACGCTGGAAAATGCGCAGATTTTTTCCGGTCATCCCAGCGAAGAGGCCGCGCTCGTGCCTGACGAGGCTTCCAGCAAAACCACACTGACGGCAAGGTGGCAGCTGCCACCGGAAGCCCAGCAGGGTTATTGGATAAGCTGCAGCTACAGAGACACAGCCCTCACCATGGTCCGCAAGCTGGACCGAAAATATTCCACCTGCATGATCCGCTACAAGCGCAACAAAGGTCCGCCGCCAGGGCGCCTGCAAACAATCGAGTGCTCCTGACACAGGCAGCATGCGCTCGGGCGGCGAAAGCTAGACCGCCCGGGCGCATAGGCAGGTCTTAGAACTTGTAGGTTGCGCCCACGAAGTAGCGGCGGCCGGACCAGGCCATCTCGTTGCGGCGCGAGGTGGAGCCGGAGTTCAGGTACTGCGCTTCATCCGACAAGTTCTTGCCCTCGAAAGAGATGGTCAGATTGTCGTTCACGCGGTACTGGATCTTCGCGTCCAGGAAGCCCACCGCTTCGCCGTACACCGGCAGCGACGCGTTGGCGTCCACCGAACCGGTGTAGTAGGCGTCGCGGTAGTTGTAGGCCAGGCGCGCGTTCCACTGTCCCCTGTCATACCAGATGCCCACGTTGTAGCTGTTGCGCGACATACCAGGGTACGGCAGCACCGTGTTGTCCAGCGGGTTGAGCAGCTCCTTGCCCGGCGCGTAGGCGAAGGACATGCGGGTGTAGTTGGCGTCCAGCCCCAGCCCGCCCAGTACACCGGGCAGCATGGTCAGCGCGGTGCGGCCGGCCAGTTCCCAGCCCTTGGTCACCGCGCCTTCGCTATTGATCGAGGTCTTCAGATCCCACAGCCTGCCGTCGCCGAACACGTCCTGGTTCGGCAGCACCACGTCGTTCTGGATGTAGCTGGCGATGTCCTTGCGGAAGAAGGCGAGCGACAGCTGCGAGTCGCGCGATGGATACCATTCCACGCTCACGTCCTTGTTCGTGGCGCGGAACGGCTTCAGGTTGACGTTGCCGCCGGTGCAGTCGTCCGCGCTGCCGTCGCCGCCGAATTGCGACTGGCCGCTGTTGGCGATGCAGTTGACGGTCGGCGTCAGGCGGTCGATGAATGGCCGCGACATCACCTTGCCCCAGCCCAGGCGCGCCACCAGCGTGTCCGGCACCAGCCAGCCTGCCAGGTTAAAGCTCGGCAGCACGTCGTTGTACTTGTTGTTGACGGTGACGATGTCGTTCTTCAGCACGGTCTCCACGCGCGCGCCGCTGGACGGATTGAGCGTGTAGATGCGGTAGGAACGCAAGCCGGTGGCGTTGGTTTCCGTGCCCGCGTAGCGCACGCCCACATTGCCGTCCCAGGCCACGCCGAACAGCTCATGCTCGAAGTCGGCGCGCAGGTAGAAGGCCTTGATGCGCTCGGACACGGCGAACTGCGGCGGCATCTTGTACATCTTCCCATCGCTGCCGATGGATTCGCGCAGCAGGTCGTGGTTGTAGCGGCTCAGGTCGAAGAACTGCGCCGAGTTGGCGAAGCTGGGCGCCATCCAGCCGGTGGGATAGCCGCTCAAGCCATCGTAGCCGTTGAGGAAGGTGCCCGGCGTGTTGGTGCGGATGGCGTCCACCAGCGTGGCCATCTGCGGCGCGGTCACATAGCGCGTGGTGTTGTTGGCCGTGAGCCCGCTGCCCGGAATGACGGCGCCGCCGTTGCGCAGCACGCCGCTGGTGTTGAGCGGGTCGAAGATAATCTCGTGGGTCACTTCCGGACTGCGCACGATGATGTCGTCCGCCGTGCTGTTTGGATCGGCGCCCGCGCTGGCCATATAGCCGGTCCAGCGGTACTGCTCGGAGGTGGACTTGCGGCCCTGGCCGCCGAAGTGCAGCGTGGTCAGGAAAGGCAGGTCCGGACGGTACTTCAGATCCAGCTTGACCTGGTCTTCGGTATTGTCGGTGAACGAAGGCTGGTAATTCGAGCGGATGCGGGTGTAGCTGCTGCTCTTGTTCGGGTCGAAGTTGGCCGGGAAGACGAATTTCGGCAAGCCCTGCTCGTCGAACTTCACCTGCAGGCCGGGGATGTTCGCGTCCAGCACGATGTTGTTGGTGTGCAGCTCATAGAAGGAGCTGGTCTTGGCCACCAGGCCCTCGGCGGACCACGCGCCTTTTTTGTAGTTGAAGCCGGCCGACTTGTAGTCCGAGTTGATGTTCAGCGCAAAGTCGCGCGCGGCGGTATTGAAGTTGTAAGACGCGCCCTCGCCCGGCACGTTGACGCAGCTACCAGCGGTGAAGCCCGTCATCACGTGGTTGGTGAAGCTCATACCCGGCGGCGTGACGCCGGTGGGAGGTTCGGCGCAGGACGCGGCGGGCGTGCCCAGCGGCGCGCCGTTGGCGCCATACACCGGCGCCACGCCACTATTGGAAAAGCGCTTGATGGCGCCGAAATCGGTCACATAGTTGCGGTCGTTGAGCTTCTGCTTCTGGTCGTTCTTGTTGTAGCGTGCCCACACGTTCAGGTCGTTGTCCACCTTGTACTGCGCGGTCAGCTCGGCGCTGGAACGCTCGTGGTCGCGGGTCCAGATGCCGTAGCGCGGCACGCCGGGCGAGTAATCGAACCACTGGCTGTCGCAGGCGGTGCGGTCGGCTGCCGTGCCCAGGGCGGCGCAGCCGGCTTTCGAGCCGACGGCGGCAGCGCGCGGGTTCAGGCTGGTGTTGGTTTTTTCCGGCGACTGGTCCCAGTCGCGGAAATAGCGCCAGTTGCTGTTGCGGACGTAGTCGTTCTGCGTGAACACCTTGTCATACACCAGGTTGGCCATCAGGCCCAAGCGGCCATCCAGGAATTTGTCGGCCCACAGCAGGCTGCCGCGCGGCTGCGCGCCGCCCCGGTTGGTGCTGCGCTCGCCTTCCAGCTTGACCACCATCGTGCGTTTCTTGAAGTCCAGCGGCATATTGGTCTTGATGCTCACCGTGCCGCCGATACCGCCCTCGGTCTGGTCGGCGGTCACGCCTTTGAACACGTCGATGGACTTGATCAGCTCGGCCGGCAGCTCGCGCAGCTCCGCGCCACGGCCCGCCGTCCCGTTGGTGCTCAGCACCGACAGCCCGTTGATCTCGATCCGGTTCAAGTTCGCCTCGACGCCACGGATATTGACCTGCGAGCCTTCGCCGAAGTCACGCGACAGCTGCACGCCGGTCACGCGCGACAGCGCCTCGCCCACGTTTTTGTCGGGGAATTCGCCGATGTCCTCCGCCACGATGGAATCGACCACGGTGCTGGCGTTCTTCTTGCGGTCGATGGCGCTGGCCACCGACTGGCGCGTGCCGGACACAATGACGACGCTGCCGCTTGCCGCCGGGGCCTCCTGGGCGTATGCCGCAGGCGCCGCCAGCAACGCCAGCGCACTGGCCACTGCGGCCGCACACGCGGTAGGCCGGATAAGTTGATGGGTAATGCTATTCAATGCCATGCCTAGGTCTCCTCATATTTTTTGTAGTGGGCTAGCAAGGTGAAATGCGCCTTACAAAATCGATAATATGCGTAAACGTTTAATCGAAATTGTCAACAATGTGACTAATTGGGGCAGGCAGCTCACGCGGCTGGTGGGGAGATGTGTGTCAAAAGATTGAAAAATTCGCTACACTGCGATATCAACTTTGCAAGGAGCAAGCATGGCAAGCGACATCGTTTTGGACAACCGGCTGGAATCGGCCAAGAACACCGCCTGGTGGCTCTACCTGCTGCACGGCGTGGCATTTGTATTCTCGGTCGGCACGCTGTCGCTGCTGGTGCTGATCATCAACTACGTGCAGCGGCCGTCCACCGAAGGCACTTTCGTCTACAGCCACCACAGCTGGCAGATCCGCACCTTCTGGTGGTATATGGTCTGGTTCGTGCTAGGCATCATCTTTGCCGCCACCTTCATCGGACTGGTGCTGGCCGTGCCGATCTGGGTCGTGGCTTGGCTGTGGTCGGCCTATCGTCTGATACGCGGCATCAAAGACCTGAACGAGAACCGGCCCATGCCGGACTGACATGACGGCGGCGCAGGAGATCCTGGCGCACAACCGCCAGTTCAGGGACAGCAACCGGGACGACCTGGAGCTCAAGATAGCGAGCATGCGCAAGGATGTGTATCCCTTCTTCCGCGCCACCGCCCACCTGTTCTACCGCGACATGGCCGCCCTGCCCTCGTCGCCCTACACCAACGCGCAAACCGGTCGCTGCTGGCTGGCGGGCGACGCTCACCCGGCCAACTTCGGCTCCATGCGCGACGCCGGCGGCGGCCAGGTCTTCGCCGTCAGCGACTTCGACGAAGCCTATCCCGGCCAATACCTGTGGGACCTGCGGCGGCTCGCCGTAGGGCTGCTGCTGGCCCCCTACGCCACCGCGCTGGAACCGGACGAGCGGCGCGCCGCCATCGCCGCCATGGCAACGGCCTACCTGGCCTGCATGGAGCAGTTCCAGAGCCCCGGCGCCGCACAGGCATTCCGGCTCAGCGAAGACAACACCAGCGGCATCGTTCAAAAGATCATCAAGAAAGGCGCCAAGGGCGAACGCGGCGAACTGCTGGCCAAATTCCAGGACAAGAACACCGGCGCGCCAAGCCAAGCCAAAATCGATGAGCTTGTCGCCGCCATGCCCGGCTACGTCGCCGGCATCGCGCCATCCCTGCGCAAGCCTGCCGGGTTTTACGAGGTGATGGACGTGCGCCAGCGCTTCGGCGCCGGCATGGGCAGCCTCGGCAAACTGCGCTACTACGCGCTGCTGCGCGGCGGAGCCGACGGACAGGTACTGCTCGAACTGAAGCAAGCCATCGCCAGCGCCGTCGCGCAAGCCAGCCCCGGCGTGCTGCCGGAAGCAGCCGGCGGCGGCCACGAAGGCCGGCGCATCGCCCTGGCGCAACAAGCCATGCTGCCTGGCGCCGACCCGCTCGCGGGCTACGCCACCATCGGCGGCCTGCCCTTCAACGTACACGAAAAAGCGCCCACCGATAAAGACTTCAAGTACGAAGACATCACCACCGCAGCCGAGCTGAACAAAGCCGCAGCCAGCCTCGGCATGGCGCTCGCCTCCGCCCACGCCCTGGCCGGCCAGAACCTCGCCAGCCCGGCGGCCTCGGCCGATATCGCCGGCCAGATCCACCGCGCCGTCAGCAGCCTGGGCGGCTTCCTCGCCGAGTTGACCCGCTTTGCGGACAGCTACGCCGCCAAGGCCAGGCAGGACTGGCAGGACTTCGACGCGGCGGTGGCGCGGGGCGAGCCCATGTACTGAACGGTAGCTTGATCTTCATCTAAACGCGCGCTGCCGCTGCGCCCTACCATGGAAGTTCTCGTGGAACCGGGAGGCGACATGAAACACGCAGCCGCAATGCTCTGCGCCGCGCTGGCAACCGGCGGCGCGCGAGCCCAGAAAGAAGAAATCGTGTGCCCGCCCGCCATCCTGGCGTCCACCACTGTCACCACCGCCGAAGGATGGGAACCAGTAGGCGGCGCCGCAGAATACAAGCTCGAGCACGCTCAACTTTTCTCCGGCCATCCCAGCGACTCCGTGCAAGTCACGCCGGACGAGAGTTCCAAGGGCAAAAGCCTGATCACGCAGTGGCGCATCAAGCACGAGCAAGCCCCGGAATTCTGGATCGGCTGCGCCTACCGCGACACCACCGTCGTCCTCGCCCGCAAACTCGACACCCACGTGTCCCGCTGCGTGGCCCGCTACGACCAGAGCGACGGCCCGCCACCGGGGCATTTGCAGTCGCTGACGTGCTCTTGAGGCGGCTTGCCCGTGAGAATCCGCGCATTTTTCCATACCAACAAGATGCTATTCTTCGTGGCTACGGCTAAGGCCAACCATATAACAACCAACGGTAACCATGCTGCCCAAGAATCAAACCTATCAAAGCCTGATATCTGGTTTTCTCATGATATCGGCACTCACACCAACTGCCCTGTACGCCCATCCGTCGACTGCGGTAGCGTCTGAACGCATCGAGGTGGCGAGCTCGGAGGAACTTTCTCGCTGCGACAAGCCCATTTGGCCACATCAAAGGTCGAACGGGAATCTGAGGGGCGAAGTGACGCTCGCCTTCCTTGTCAGCGATGAGGGGAAAGTAATCGATACCTTCGTTCGTAAGTCGAGTAAGTATGAGTCGCTCGACAGAGCTGCAAGCTTTGGTATCCGGAGATGCCAATTCAAACCAAGATTGGTCAATGGTTTTCCCATAGCGAGGTGGATACAAGTGAAGTATAACTTCATCATGCCTGGGGGTTACTCCGATCCGACGGAGAAGATGTTACGCAACCAGCGCAAAGCCGTTGACGGCGACCTCGATGCCTATTTTCAGCTGGCGCTAGACATCCGTTCGGAACTTGCTGATGATACGCAGGCAATCCCAATGTTCCGTGATGCGGCTGAACGCGGACACGCTGGCGCGATCTATCAATTGGCGGACGCGATGTGGCACGGCCGGGGACTGCCGATGAACCAACCCAAGGCCTTGAGCTACTTCATGTCCGCAGCGCAACTGGGTCATGCGGACTCCGAATATGAAGTTGGCATGGCTTATGTCAACGGCGTCGGCGTCATGCCCAGCATTGCCAAAGCGATTCCTTGGCTCAGGAAAGCGGCCGACCAAGGCAACCACGAAGCACAGGTCGCGTTGGGCGACGCGCTCGCCGCACAGACAGAACCACAGCCGGACTACCAAGCGATTGCAGGGTGGTATCAGCAAGCGGCCCAGGCCGGAGACGACTTGGGACAACTCAGGCTTGCACAGTGCTATTTGTTGGGTTCGGGCGTTGAAAAAAATCCGGCGCAAGCGGCGTTTTGGCTGCGCAAGGCCGCCGATCAGCGCCAACCGCGCGCGGAGGCCTTGCTGGCATCGTTGTACCTGGAGGGTACCGGCGTCGCTGTAGACAAAACAGAAGCCGACAAGCTGCTGCGACTTTCGGCAGCGGGAGGCGACCCGGTTGCGATGCGGCGTCTCGCTGCGATAGCACCAACGCCCGACGAAGCCAAGGCCTGGCTGCAAAAGGCGCTACAAGCGGATCCAAGTGCGAACACGCAGTCGCTTACACATTAAAAAGGCCCTTCGACGTTGCTGTAGCTTTCATCTGTGACTCGCGTCCAATCCGAATTGGTCATACGCACGCCTACTGAAATATTGATTTAGCTCGGCAAGACGGCCGTGCTCCATGGCGCGAGCAGCCGCCAGCCGAGGCTCGTGTAAAGGCCTCGTCCTTCTTCCGTCGCGACCAGCAGGCGCTCCGTCACATTTGCCTGCCTGGCTATCGCATCCAGATGCTGCATAACGACCGTGCCCAGGCCACGGCGGCGATGGAATTCGGAGGTGATGATCTGATCGAATACGCCGCAGCCTTTGTCCGTGGTTATTCGGCCTGAGGCGGCTACTTCGCCATCCATGTGCATGACCCGCACCAGCTTGGCGCCGTGTTCAGCTGACTCTTCGACGGCATAGCCGGGGGGGAGTTCTACGTGCCTGGTCATCGCACCGGGTCCCAGCATCAGGTAGCCCGGGTCTTCCACGACCCAGCGGGCCGGCAGTGCAGCACGCAGGACGGCGGGTTCGACCGGCGCCTTCAGGTAGATGAGAGGGGCATGTATTTTGTCGGCACATGCCTGCAGCGCAGGTCCGGCGTCGAGGAAAACATGGCGGCGCAATTGGAGTGGCATGCCAACTTCGACGCTCAAGCCACCATTTTCCCTGACGGGCAGCGGCACGCCACGGGACAGGCTCCAGCCGGTCAGCCAGCGTTCCAGCAAGGGCAAATCGATCTCGTTCATTCTCGGTTCTTTCTGTTAGAAGAGTTCATCAAGCTGCTCGAAGAATTCACGCTTTGAGGGGGCGTCGGGCAGGCCCAGGCCGGGCAGGAGCTGCGCGGCTGCCTGCTCGGAGACGTCCTCGCGCAGGTTGCGGTGGGCGAAGGCGATGTCCATCCAGCGGTCGGCCAGCCCTCCCCGGCCAAAGTCGATGAAGTGCAATTGATCGTGCTGATCGACGAAGACATTGCTGTCGCCCAGGTCGCCGTGGGCGAAGACCAGGTCTTCCTGGGGGATGGTGGCATGAAGGCGCGCCACGAGATCCTGAGGCGTGGCGAGGCCGGGCCATGGCGTAAGGTCGTATTCCTCGTCGATGAGGCCTTTGTCGAGCAGGTAGTCCAGTTCGCGCAAGCGGAAATGCGCGCCAGCGTCGAATGGGCAGCCGGCGGCGGACACCGACTGCACCTGGCGCAGCGCTTCAAGGAACAGTTCGATCACGGGCTGCCCGGCCTCCACACGCGCGGACAGCGGCACGCCCGGCACGGCGCGCGTGATCATGTATTCGTGCGTATCGCTGCTGGCGGTGAGCACCACTTCGGGCACGTTCAGCCGCCCGGCAAGCCAGCCAAGGATGGCGGCTTCGCGCTGCACGCTGTAGGTGGTGGGCGCGTACACGGCCGGGGATGCCTTCAGGTAGAACAGCTCCTTGCCGCGCTTGAAGCTGTGCACCTGGCACGGCGATTCGCCAATCTTATCGCGCCGCAGCGCGGCGTTTCCGATAAAACCGGCAATCGCTGGCGGCCGCATGCGCTTACAGCTTACCGAGCGCCTGCTCGATGTCCGCGATCAGGTCGTCCGGGTCTTCCAGGCCTATGTTGAAGCGGACCAGGATGCCTTTGCCGTGCTGCCAGTCCTGGCGCATGGCCTGGATGCGGTACGGTACCGCCAGGCTGTTGGCGCCGCCCCAGCTGTAGCCGATGCCGAACAGTTTCAGCTCGTCGACAAAGCGGTCGGTCTGCGCTTCGGTGTAGCGCTCGTCGAACAGCACCGAGAACAGGCCGCCCGCGCCGCTGAAGTCGCGCTTCCAGATGTCGTGGCCCGGGCAGTCTTCCAGCGCGGGGTGCAGCACCTTGGTGATTTCGGGACGCGCCTTCAGCCATGCCGCCACTTTGCGCGCGCCCCTGTCGTGCGCTTCGAAGCGCAGCTTCATGGTCGGCAGGCCGCGCAGCACCAGGTAGGTGTCGTCCGCTCCCACGCCCATGCCCAGGCGCATGTGCGCCTGCGAGATGCGGTCGTGCACCGCGCGGTCGCGCGTGATGACGGCGCCCATCAACACGTCCGAGCCGCCGGACTGGTATTTGGTCAGCGCCTGCATCACCACGTCCACGCCCAGCTCGAAGCCGCGCAACGCTAGGCCCGCGGCCCAGGTGTTGTCCAGCGCGACCAGCGCGCCCTTCTCGTGCGCGGCCTTGCAGATGGCCGGCAGGTCCGGCACTTCCATCGACACCGAACCCGGCGCCTCGGTCCACACCAGCTTGGTGTTGGGCTGGATCAGCGCGGCGATGCCGGCGCCGATCAGCGGATCGTAATAGCGCGCGCTGACGCCGAAGTCGGCCAGCCAGCGTCCCAGCTCGCGGTTGGGGTTGTAGACGTTATCCGGCAGCAGCACGTCGTCGCCGCTTTTCAGCAGCGCGAAGTCGACCATGGCGATGGCCGCCAGCCCGCTCGGCGCCAGCAGGCAGTGCAAACCGCCTTCGATTTCGGCCAGCCGCGCTTCCAGCGTAAACGTGGTGGGCGTGCCGTGCAGGCCGTAGGTATAGGCGTTCTTCTCGCGCCACTCGCCCGAGCGCAGGGCGGCAACGTTCTTGAACAGCACGGTCGATGCGTGGTGGATGGCGGTCGGGAAGGCTGCGAAGCCGGACGGCGCTTCATAGTCGGTGTGGATCAGGGCGGTCTGCTGGGATTTTGGATTCGTCATGGCTCTTGAATGAAAAAAGGCGGACCGCCTGTGCGCGTCCGCCTTCGATTTTACAGCAGTGGAATAATTACGCCTCGCCCCACAGGTCATGCGCGTCGGCGCGGGTGATTTCCACGTCGAAGAACTCGCCCACTTTCAGTTTCTTGTGCGGCTCGTATGGCTTCTTCACGTAGACCACGCCGTCGATCTCGGGCGCGTCCGCAGCGGAACGGCCAACTGCGCCGCTCGGGGTCAGCTCGTCGATCAGCACGCGCACGGTCTTGCCGACCTTGGCCTGCAGGCGCTTGCGCGAGATTTCCTCTTGCAGCAGCATCACGCGGCCGCGGCGCTCTTCGCGCACTTCTTCCGGCACCGGGTTGGCGATCTCGTTGGCGGTCGCGCCTTCCACCGGCGAATAGGCGAAGCAGCCCAGGCGGTCGATCTGGGCTTCTTTCAGGAAGTCCAGCAGGTATTCGAATTCGGCTTCGGTCTCGCCAGGGAAGCCGGCGATGAAGGTGGAGCGGATGGTCAGGTCCGGATTCATGGCGCGCCAGCCCAGGATGCGGTCCAGGTTTTTCTCGCCGCTGGCCGGACGCTTCATGCGCTTCAGCACATCCGGATGCGCGTGCTGCATCGGGATGTCCAGGTAAGGCAGCACATTACCGCCGCTCATCAGCGGGATGATCTGGTCGACGTGCGGGTATGGGTAGACGTAGTGCAGGCGGATCCAGGCGCCGTAGGACTTGGCCAGCTCGCCCAGCGCTTCGGTCAGCTGCGTCATGTGGGTTTTGATCGGGCGGCCGTTCCAGAAGCCGGAGCGGAATTTCACGTCCACGCCATAAGCCGAGGTGTCCTGCGAAATGACCAGCAGTTCCTTCACGCCGGACTTGAACAGGTTCTCCGCTTCCAGCATCAGCTCGCCGATTGGACGCGATACCAGGTCGCCGCGCATGGACGGGATGATGCAGAAGCTGCAGCGGTGGTTGCAGCCTTCGGAAATTTTCAGGTAGGCGTAGTGCTTGGGCGTGAGCTTCACGCCTTGCGGCGGCAGCAGGTCGATGAAAGGCTCGTGCGGCTTCGGCAGGTGGAAGTGCACCGAGGCCATCACTTCACCCAGCGCGTGCGGACCGGTCACGGCCAGCACTTTCGGGTGGATGGTCTTGATCATGTCGTTGCCGTCGCCGTCCTTCTTGGCGCCCAGGCAGCCGGTCACGATGACTTTGCCGTTCTCGGCCAACGCCTCGCCAATGGCGTCCAGCGATTCCTGCACGGCGGCGTCGATGAAGCCGCAGGTGTTGACGATCACCAGGTCCGCGCCGTCGTAGGACTTGGCGGTCTCGTAACCCTCGGCGCGCAGCTGGGTCAGGATTTGTTCGGAGTCAACCAGCGCTTTCGGGCAGCCGAGCGAAACGAATCCGACTTTGGGAGCGGTGCCGGCGGGTGCCGCTGCGGTTGCAGCCTTGGGAATACGGGAGATTTCTTGCATGGTAGTGGGAAGCGATCAATGTTCAAGCCAATCGGCCATTATACCCTATGCGGGCACAGGCAAGATGTTTCCAAAATGCACTTCACTTATGTATAATTGCCTTAAGTAAAAGATTCCATCCCAGAGGCACTCTTGCTCAGCTTACACACCAGCCAGGCCAATCTGGCCGCACTGAACGCCACCACGGCCACGCAGAGGCAGATGGCCGTCAGCGCGACACGGCTGGCCACCGGCTACCGCATCAACTCGGCCATGGACGACGCGGCCGGGCTGCAGATCGCCACGCGCCTGAAGGCGCAAAGCAGCGGCATGAAGGTGGCGATGCGCAACATCCAGAACAGCATTTCGCAGCTGCAGTCGGTGGAAACGCTGTACGAGGGCATAGGCAACAACCTGCAGCGCATGCTGGACTTGGCCACGCAGGCGGCCGACGGCAGCTATAGCGAGGGCGACCGTGCAGCCATGCAGGCCGAATACGACGGCCTGGCCAAGGACAACAGCCGCGCCATCTGGCACGAGACGGTGTTCGGCGAAAGCGGCCTGTTCCCGGGCGGCACCTTCACCGACTTCGACCGCTCCTTCCAGATCGGTTCCGACGCCAGCGAACGTTTCATTTTCCAGTTCGACGACGCCTACGAAGACGCCTTCCAGCCCCTGACGAAGACTTCGGTCTTCAACGCCGGCAACATCGCCGCCCTGCCCGTGCTGGGCGATGAACTGCTGGGCGGCAATGCCGGCGACACCATAGACAAAGTCAACGCCGCAATCGACGGCGTCGCGGCGGGCCGCTCCATCTTCGGCTCGGTCTCCAACCGGCTGGAGCACGCTTACGCCAACCTGCAGAACATCAGCCTGAACACCACGCGCGCCGAAGGCCGCTTCATGGATGCCGACTTCGCCCAGGAAACAGCGGTCATGACGGCCAGCCAGATGCTGATGCAAAGCGGCACCGCCATGCTCAAGCAAAGCAGCAGCGTCAGCAGCCTGATCATCTCCCTGCTCCAGTAATCGCCAGTACGGAAACGCAAAAAGGGGTCAGGGTTAATTTTCCGCCTGCGGAAAATTAACCCTGACCCCTTTTTGTTTTGGGGAAAGGAACGCGCCTTACTTTTTGTCGGCGGGCGGGACCGGCATGACGAAGGGGAAGGCGCCGAACAGGTTTTTGCTCTGGTTCTGCATCTGCTCCTGCATCTGCACGAACAGGCTCTTGCTCTGGTCGATATAGTTATTCATCATGCCTTGCATCATCGGGCCTTGCACGTTCATGAACTGGGTCCACATTTCCGGGCTGAACGGTTTGCCGTCCAGCGAGGCGCCGGTGAATTTGCGCTGGATGTCGGTGAAGGCTTCCACGTTCTTTTCCAGGTAGGAACCCATCATGCCCTGCATGGCGTGGCCGTAGTAGCGGATGATCTGCGCCAGCACGCTGGTGGAGAACATCGGCACGCCGCTGGCCTCCTCTTCCAGGATGATTTGCAGCAGGATGCTGCGGGTCAGGTCTTCATTCGACTTGGCGTCGACCACCGTGAATTCTTCGTTGTCCAGCACCAGCTGCTTGACGTCGGTTAAGGTGATGTAGGAGCTGGTCTGCGTGTCATACAGCCGGCGATTGGGATATTTCTTGATCAAGCGTTCCGCATTTTTTTTTGCACTACTCATCACAAGTCCACGTATTGCGCCGCAGCGCGTTAATCCGAAAAAAAAGCGAACCAGGTTCGCTTTTTCACAAGCCTTATAGTCCTATTATAGAGTGAAAAAAACTCATCAGCACGTTCTGGCTTATAACTTTCGTGTTTTATTGCAACGCAACCAAGACGCTAGTCGGCTTTCATTTTTACGTAGCGGCCTGGAGCCGGCTCGATAGGCCGGTATGCGGCGTTGCCGGGCTGGGTGGGCGCTTTGATGTCCTTGCCGCCATGCTCGGCCAGGAACTTGGCCCATTCCGGCCACCAGCTGCCCGCGTGCTCGGCCGCGCCCTGCAGCCAGGTGTCGGCGTCGGCGCGCTTGGCCTTGGCGGTCTTGGGCGTGGCTTCGTCATTGATCCAGTAGCTGCGTTTTTTCTTCGAGGCCGGATTGATCACGCCGGCGATGTGGCCGGACGCGCCCAGCACGAAGCGGTTGGCCTTGGGCTTTTTCGGGTTCAGGATGTTCAGCGAGCTGTAGGCAGAGGTCCAGGGCACGATGTGGTCTTCGCGCGAGGCATAGATGAAGGCCGGGGCGTCGATGGCGGACAGGTCGATCTTTTCGCCCGCCACGGTGAGCTTGCCGGGCTCCTTCAGGCTGTTTTCCAGGTAGGTGTTGCGCAGATACCAGCAGAACATGGGGCCGGGCAGATTGGTGCTGTCCGAGTTCCAGTACAGCAGGTCGAATGGCACCGGTTCGTTGCCTTTCAGGTAGTTGGACTGCACATAGTTCCACACCAGGTCGTTCGGACGCAGGCTGGAGAAGGTGGTGGCCAGGTCGCGGCCCGGCATCAGGCCGCCCGCCTTGAGCGACTGCTCGCGCAGCGCCACCTGGGTTTCGTCGACGAAGACGTTGAGCACGCCGGTGTCGCTGAAGTCCAGGAAGGTGGTCAGCAGGGTCAGGCTGGCGGCGGGCTGCTCGCCGCGCGCGGCCAGCACGGCCAGCGCGGTGCTGACCAGGGTGCCGCCCACGCAGAAGCCGAAGGCGTTGACCTTGTCCTGGCCGCTGATGTCGCGCACCAGGCCGATGGCGTTGATCACGCCGCGCTCGACGTAGTCGTCCCAGCTCACCTGGGCCATGGACTGGTCCGGATTGCGCCAGGACACCAGGAACACGGTATTACCCTGCTCCACCGCGTAGCGCACCACGGAGTTTTCCGGCTGCAGGTCGAGAATGTAGAATTTATTGATGCATGGCGGCACCATCAGCAGCGGCCGCTCGTGCACTTTGGCAGTGGCCGGCGTGTACTGGATCAACTGGAACAAATCGTTCTCGTAGATCACGTGGCCCGGCGTGAGCGCCAGGTTGCGGCCCACTTCAAAGGCGGACTCGTCCGACAGCGAGATATGGCCCTTCTGCATGTCGCCCAGCATATTGGCCAGGCCCTTGGTCAGGCTTTCGCCCTTGCTTTCCACCAGCTTTTGCTGGGCTTCCGGGTTGGTGGCCAGGAAGTTGGCGGGCGACATGGCGTCCACTACCTGCTGCACGGCGAAGCGGATTTTCTGCTTCTGTTGCGGCGCGGCGTCGATGGCGTCGGCCATGGCGGTCAAGAATTTGGCGTTAAGCAGGTATGATGCGGCATTGAATGCGGTCACCGGGTTGCTTTGCCAGGCGCTCGAGGAGAAACGGCGGTCGCTCAGCGACGGCGCCTTGCCGGACAGGACTTCCTGCCACAGCGCGCCGAATTGCTGGAGGTACTCGTTTTTCAGCTGCTCGATCGTGTCAGGCTTGATGGTGGCGCCCGCATCGCGCAGGATGGCGCCGATGGGGTGGGACTGGACGTCCGGCACCATGTTGAACCAGGATTGCCATTGGGCCGGGTCGCTGAATTGCGAGGTCCAGGAGGTGGCAAAGGCTTGAGGATCGGGCAATTTCATGTTTAGTCCATAAAAAGAGTTTTTTACCGAGACTGCTTATGCTGATTGTCGCTGTTGCTTGGATCTACGTGGTGGTGCTGATGGCATTCACCGAACCTACCGTGGTTGCTGGAATTATGACGTTTTTGCTGTATTGCGTGTTGCCTTTGGGAATACTATTCTATTTAACAGGATCGGGCCGGCGCAAGCGCGCCCGCGCCGCCCGTGCAGCCGCCGAGCGGCCACCCGAAGCCTAAGGCCTTCCGGCCGCACATCATTTGATCCAGATCAAAGTGGCTTGCCGCCCGGTCACGCCGTCGCGGCGGTAGGAGTAGAAACGGCCGGAATTCGACACCGTGCAGTATTCCCCGCCCGCAACCCGCAGCACGCCGTCGCGCCGCAATATGGCGCGCGCCAGCGCGTACATGTCCGCCAGGTATTTGCCCGGTTTGATCTCGATAGGCACGATGGCGGCCTGCACCAGGGCTTCCGCCGCCGCGTCGCCGGACGCGCGCGCCTGCTTCAGGAACGCCTGCAGCACGTCGTTGCCGACTTCAAAGCGCACCGGGCCGATGGCCACACCCAGCCAGGCCATGATCTCCCCCGCCCCCGCCTCGCGCATCGCGCGCGTGGTTTCCTGCAGCACGCCGTCGGCCAGGCCGCGCCAGCCGGCGTGGGCCGCGCCCACCACCGTGCCGGCGGTGTCGCAGAACAGCACCGGCAGGCAGTCGGCCGTGAGGATAGCGCAAACCGTGTTCGGCACGCGCGCGATACTGGCGTCGGCCGTCGGCACCTGGCCGGGACGGACCTTGTCCGCGTCCGCCACGGCCACGCCATGGACCTGGTTCAGCCAGACCGGCTCGTCCGGCAGCTCGGCCGCCAACGTGGCGCGGTTTTGCGCCACGTTGTGCGGCTGGTCGCCGACATGGATACCAAGGTTGAGGCCGCCTCCACCCTGGCCGTCGTCATAGGGCGCGGGGCTGACGCCGCCGCGCCGCGTGGTGGCCAGCACGCCGATATTCGGCGGCAGGCCCGGCCAGTCGGGAACCAGCCATTGCGGGGAGCCTCGGGGTGCTGTCATCAGTCGTCGTCACCGTAGTCGAAGTCGTCTTCCTGGTAGTCGTCCTCGATGTCGCCGCCCACGTCGCCCAGGCCGGGGTTATGGATGCCGACCTGCTCCAGCAGCGCCGCGAAGTCGTCCGCCAGCGGCACGCGCCATTCGCAGTCCTCGCCGGTGGCCGGATGGATCAGGCCCAGGCGGCGCGCCTGCAGCGCCTGGCGCGGGAAGAAGTGGGTCAGGTGGGCCTTGCCGTACACATAGTCGCCGACCAGCGGGAAGCCAAGGTGGGCCATGTGGACGCGGATCTGGTGGGTGCGGCCGGTGGACAAACGGCACTGCACCATGCTCACCGGACGGCCTTCCAGCACGCCGGACTCGATGCGCTCGTAGTGCGTGATGGCAGGCTTGGCGCCCAGGCCGGTGGACACGGCCATCTTCACGCGGTCTTTCTGGTGTCGGCCCATGGGGGCGTTGATGGTGCCGCCGGACTGCGGCGTGCCCCATACCAGGCACCAGTATTCGCGCTTCACGCTGCGCGCCTGCAGCTGGCGCACCAGGTCGGTCTGCGCGGCCAGGGTCTTGCCGACCACCATCAGGCCGCTGGTGTCCTTGTCCAGGCGGTGCACGATGCCGGCGCGCGGCACGCCCATCAGCTGCGGGCAGTGGTGCAGCAGGCCGTTGAGCAGCGTGCCGCTCCAGTTGCCGTTGCCGGGGTGGACCACCAGGCCGGCGGCCTTGTTGACCACGATCAGGTGCTCGTCCTCGTAGACGATGTCCAGTTCCATCGGCTCGGGCTTGAAGGCCTCGGTTTCCTGGTCCGGCTGCGGCAGGATGACGACCTTCTCGTCGCCATACACGGTGGCCTTGGTTTTCGATGGCTTGCCGTCCACGGTAACGAAGCCGCCTTCGATCCACATCTGCAGGCGGCCGCGCGAAAACTGGGGCACCAGCTTGGAGATCACTTTATCCAGGCGTTCGCCGCACGCTTCGGGGCTCAATTCGAGTACGATAGGGGCCAGCGCGTCGCTGGCCTCGTCTTCGCCCAGGAAGTCCGCATCAAAGTCGGCGTCTATTTCGTTATTATCGTTATTAGTTAAAATCACAGCATTCCCATCGGCTATAATCAGCCAGTTGTACATATCTTGGTTAAACGTTCTTGCAAAACAACATGCAAAAAAAATTATCGGTAAGCGCGGCAAAAACAGCAGCAACCGCAGCAACTTTCTTAGTGCTCAGCCTCTCCGGCTGCAGCTTGCTGCCGGAAAAGGCAGATGAAACCAAAGGCTGGTCCGCTACGAAATTATACTCGGAGGCCAAGGAGGAATTGGCCGGCGGGCACTACGAGCGTGCAATTCAGTTATTTGAGAAGCTGGAAGCGAGCTATCCGTTCGGCACTTACGCGGTGCAGGCGCAGATGGAAATCGCCTACGCCAACTACAAGGCCCAGGATCAAGCCCAGGCGCTGGCGGCCGTGGAACGCTTCATCAAGCTGCACCCCAATCATGCCAACGTAGACTATATGTACTATCTGCGCGGCCTGATCAGCTTCAACGATCAGATCGGCTTCCTGAACTTCATCTACGAACAGGATCCCACCGAGCGCGACCCGAAAGCCACCCGCGAAGCCTTCGCAGCGTTCAAAGCGCTGGTCGACAAGTTCCCGGACAGCCAGTATACGCCGGATGCCATCGACCGGATGAAGTATCTGATTAACGCGATGGCTTCCTATGAAGTGCATGTGGCGCGCTACTACTACCGCCGCGGCGCCTACCTGGCCTCCGTGAACCGCGCCATGGGCGTGATCAGCGACTACCGCGACTCGCCTTCCATCGAGGAAGCGCTGTTCATCATGATTCGCGGCTACGAAAAAATGGGCAACGTGCAAATGCACGATGACGCCCTGCGCGTGTTCAAGAAGAACTACCCGAACAGCAAGTTCCTCGACGAAGGCGTGAAAAAAGAGCGCCAGTGGTGGAAACTCTGGGGCTAAGCGCCTGGCGGGTTACGGCCTGCGGCCTAACCCGCCCTACGTGATATGTAGCGCCGCAGGCCAAGGGACGCGCAACGCTAACGCCGCAGGCCGTAGGGCGGGTTAGGCGGAACGCCGTAACCCGCCAAGCTCAGTCGGCCACGCGGCGGCGGAACACCCAGGTGCGTTCGTCCGAGTCCTTCTTGTCGAAGGCGTAGCCGTCCACGTCGAAGGCCTTCAGCTTCTCCGGATTCGTGATGTTCTTCACCGCCGCGTAACGGGCCAGCAGGCCGCGCGCGCGTTTGGCGTAGAACGAAATGATTTTGTATTTGCCGTTCTTCCAGTCCTCGAACACCGGCGTAATCACCGGCATGCCCAGCTTGGCGCGCTTGACCGACTTAAAGTATTCCTCGGAAGCAAGGTTGATCAGCACTTCGGCGCCCTGCTCCTCGGCGGCTTGGTTCAGCGCATTGGCAATGGTGTCACCCCAGAAGGAATACAGATCCTTGCCGCGCGGCGTGCTCAGGCGCGTGCCCATTTCCAGGCGGTGCGGGTGGATCAGGTCCAGCGGACGCAGCATGCCGTACAGGCCGGACAGGATGCGCACGCGCTGCTGCGCATAACCCAGCTGCTTGGGCGTGAGCGTGCGGGCGGCCAGGCCGTCGTACACGTCGCCATTAAAAGTCATCACCGCCTGGCGCGCTTCCGACGTATCCTTGGTCCAGGACGCGTAGCGGGCCACGTTCAGCGTGGACAGCGCATCCGAAATGTCCATCAGCTCGCCGATTTCAGCGGGCGAGAAATCGCGCAGGCGGCTGATCAGCTGTTCCGAATGGTCGAGAAAATCGGGTTGGGTGTGCAGTTTGGTGGTCGGAGGGGTCTCCAGGTCGAGACTTTTTGCGGGCGAAAGCACTATCAGCATAGATTTTAAAAATTACTTCATATCAAGAACCGACATGATACCTGTTTCACCAAAACGCATCGTGCTGGACACCAATGTCTGCCTCGACCTGTTCGTCTTCAAGGACCCGCGCTGGTCCGCCCTGCTGGCCGCGATGGAAAGCGGCGCGGTGGAAGCCATTACCCGGGCCGACTGCCGCGCCGAATACCTGGTGGTGCTGCACTACAAGCACCTGCCGCTGGACGACGACAGCCGCCCGCTGAGCGCGGCGCGCTTCGACCAGCTGATCAAGGTGGTGGAGCCGCCCGAGTCCGGCGTGCGCCTGCCGGTCTGCACCGACCGCGACGACCAGAAATTCCTGGAGCTGGCGCGCGATGCCGGCGCCGCCATCCTCATCACCAAGGACAAGGCGCTGCTCAAGCTGGGCAAACGCCTGGCCAAGGCCGGCATGTTCAAGGTCATGGTGCCGGAGGCGTGGACGCCGGAGGCATAATGCTGTGGCGGGTTACGATACACCACGCGGCAGGCCGTAGGGCGGGTTAGCAGCGGAGCTGCGTAACCCGCCATGCAAGAAAATAGTGGGCGGATGAGCAACACCGAATGGTGGCGGCTGCGCTAGAATAAGCATACGCATTCTTCCGTCCACGCCCCATGAACAGCCGTCAAATACTGCCCGAAACACCCGTCCTGGCCACCCGCTTGCCGGCGGTGGGCACCACCGTTTTCACCCGCATGTCCGCGCTGGCCGCCGAACACGGCGCCGTCAACCTGGGCCAGGGCTTCCCGGACTTTGCCTGCGAGCCGAAACTGGTCGACATGGTGAGCGACGCCATGCGCGCCGGCTTCAACCAGTATCCGATGATGACAGGCGCGCCGGTGCTGCGCCAGGCCATCGCCGCCAAGATCGCCGCCCATTACGGCCACCAGTACGACGTCAACGCCGAGATCACCGTCACCGCCGGCGCCACGCAGGCGCTCACCACCGCCATCCTGTGCGCGGTCCATCCGGGCGACGAAGTGATCGTGCTCGAGCCCGCTTACGACAGCTACCTGCCCGCCATCGAACTGGCCGGCGGCGTGGCCGTGCGGGTGCAGATGGCCGTGGGCGAAGCGGGCTACAGCGTGCCCTGGGGCCAGGTGCAGGCCGCCGTCAGCGGCAAGACCCGCATGATCGTCATCAACACGCCGCACAACCCCACCGGCACCGTGCTGCGCGCGGCCGACATGCAGGCGCTGGCCGACATTGTGCGCGGCAGCAACATCCTGATCCTGTCGGACGAAGTGTACGAGCACATGGTCTACGACGGCCAGCGCCACGAATCGATCTGCCGCCACCCCGAGCTGGCGGCGCGCAGCTTTGTGGTGTCCAGCTTCGGCAAGACCTACCACGTCACCGGCTGGAAGATAGGCTATGTGGCCGCGCCGGCCGCGCTGATGGTGGAGTTCCGCAAGGTCCACCAGTACAACGTCTTTTCGATCAACACGCCCATGCAGCACGGCATCGCCAGCTATATGGCCGATCCGGCGCCCTACCAGCAGTTGCCGGCGTTCTACCAGCGCAAGCGCGACATCTTCCGCAATGGCCTGCAAGGCAGCCGCTTCGAATTGCTGCCGGCCGACGGCACCTATTTCCAGTGCGTGCGCTACGGCGCCATTTCGGGCATGCCGGAAGCAGAGTTCGCCGAATGGGTGACCACGGAAGTGAAAGTGGCGGCGATACCGGTTTCCGCGTTTTACCAGCAGGGCAAGGAGTCGGGCATTGTGCGCTTCTGCTTTGCGAAGAAGGACGACACGCTGGCCCTGGCGCTCGAACGCCTGGCCGCAATATAAGAAGACGGCAGCACAGGGATAGAGCCATGAACCAGTACAGCAGCCTGAAAGACATCGTCCTGGGCGACACACCCAACCTCGCCATGGCGCGCCCTTCCGCGCTCAACGCGCTGAACAAGTCCAACCGCCGCCTGGAAAAGCTGCTGGCCGATTTGCGCAACGAAGCGAACGCGCAAAGCGAACTGCGCGCCATCGCGCGCGAAGTGATGGCGGCGGTGCAGTTGAACCAGGACGTGGCGCTGGCCAGCATC
This sequence comes from Pseudoduganella aquatica, assembly GCF_009857595.1. GTDB lineage: Bacteria > Pseudomonadota > Gammaproteobacteria > Burkholderiales > Burkholderiaceae_D > Rugamonas > Rugamonas aquatica_A. The sequence goes on from NZ_WWCU01000010.1 coordinate 25,696, forward strand.
TTCCTGAGCCAGATCGCCGGCACCTACGCGGTGCGGCACTGCATCGAGACCGCCATCGTGGCCACGCTGGTGGCGCAGCGCATGCGCAAGCCGCAGGAGGAAATGCTGGTGATCGCCGCGGCCTCGCTGACCATGAACGTGGGCATGCTGCGCCACCAGAACACCTTCAACAAGAACTCCAGCCTGACCAGCGAGGAAATGTCCATCGTGCGCCGCCATCCGGAAGAAAGCGTGGACCTGCTGCGCGACGCGGGCGTGGACGACGAGGAGTGGATCGCCTGCGTGCTGATGCACCATGAGAACGACGACGGCACCGGCTATCCCGAAGGCCGCACCAGCGCGCAGATCACGCAGAACGCGCGGCTGATCAGCCTGGCGGACCGCTATTGCGCGCAAGTGTCGGCGCGCAACTACCGCTGTTCGGTGCTGGCCGACAAGGCGCTGAACAATTTGCTGGGCGACCCGGCCAAGGTCAGCGACGCGCTGCTGGCGGACCAGTTCATCAGCCAGATAGGCACGTATCCGCCGGGCGCGCTGGTGCGCCTGCAAAACGGCGAGGTGGGCGTGGTGACGCAGCGCGACGGCGGCGGGGAGATCCACATCCACTGCCTGCGCGACGCCAACGGCAAGTCCTTGCGCGACGCCAGCGGCCTGAGCCAGGCCCTGCGCCGCGCCAGCGATCCGGACTGCGCCATCGCCGAAGTCCTCAGCGAAGACCAGGCAGACGTGCGCTTCAGCATGAAGCAAATCTGGGGCGAGCAGGCCAGCCTGTAAGCGCCTCAGCGTCCCAGCTGCTGCAGCTTGCGGTCTACGAAGCTATGCAGCTCCTGCGACAGATTGCCGCTGTTCTTCGCCCGCGTGAAGGCTTCCTGCGCTTCGGCGTTGCGCTTGTCGGCCATGAGCGAAATTCCCAGCCCCATCCACCACACGCCGTTCTGCGGCTGCAGGCGCAGCGCGGCCTGATACTGTTCGGCCGCTTCGCGGTTGCGTTGCGCGCGCTGCAAGGCGCCGGCCAGAAAAGCGATGTAGTCGCCATTCGCGCCGGCATAAGGCAAGGTCCGCTGCAGGGTCTCGATGGCCGGACCACCCTTCTCTATCTGCAAGCGCGCCAGTATCATGGCCATCTGCGGCTGTTTCAAATCCAGCCCCAGGCCGAACTGCAAATGGCGCATCGCCTCGTCCAGGCGCTTGTTCTCGATCAGCAAGCCCACCAGCGTCTGGCGGGCCGTGTCGTGGCGCGGATACAGGAAAACCGCCTGCTCCATATTCGCCAGCGCGTCCGGCACGCGGCCTTCCTGCAATGCAGCAAGGCCGCGCCGGTAAGCGTTCTCGCCCTGCTGCTGCGACGTCATCGTCACGCCGCCGGTGCCGGGCTGGGCGCCAACTTCGGCGGTGCGCACAGCCTTCGCTTTGGGCTCGGCCTTCGCCGCGCGCGCACCGGCCTGCGCGCCCGCCGGGCCAGCTGCGGGCGCAGCTGCGGAGGCGGCTTTCGCGCTGGCCTTGGCCGCAGCAGCGTCGGCCGCGGCCAGACGCTCAGCCTCGATCTTTGCCTGGCGCGCCTTCTTCTTCGCAGCCTTCAGTTCCGCCGCCAGTTCCGCCGCGCTGTGTTCATCCGCGTTTGAGCGCGGCGGGCGGCGCGAGAAGCTCGCTGCCGTATCGCCCGCGTCAGGCGATACCGCGTCCGGGGATACCGGCATCGGACGCGCGACGGCCAGCAAGGGCGCCGAACCGTGCGGCGCCACTGCAGGCGCGCTGCCGGCGGCGGTTGTGGCGGCTGCGTTGCCGGCGGAGGCGGCCGCCGTATTGGGAGCGGCAGCGGCACTGGCGGCAGTCGCGCCGGAGGCCCCCGGGGCTAAGGCAGCGGTGGCAGGCGCTCCCTCCGGTCTATGCATAAATCGCCATCCCAGCCAGCCACTAAGACCCAGCAGCACCACGGCCAGCCCGGCCCCTGCCGCCATCATGGCGCGCGGCGGCTGGCCTGTCGTAATTGCCCGCATCTGCGGCACGCTGCTCTGCCCGGCCTGCGCGCCGCCGCGCGCGTCCAGATCCTGCAGCATTTTATTTATCAGACTCATTTGATCAAGGCCCAGGTAATGCCGCACGCCGCCAGCGCCAGCCCCGCCGCGCCCGCAAACCACGGCCATGCCGCGCGCTGCGGCGCCACCGTGTCCGACGCGGCCAGCACCACATGGCGCTTTTCCACCTGCTGGCGGCCTTCGCCATACGCCAGCATCAGCGCCTTGTGCGACATGATGTTGACCAATCGCGGTATGCCGCCGGTCGCCAGGTAAAGCTTGCGCACCGCGCCGCGCGCGAACAGCCTGCCGCCGGCATAGCCGGCAATGCGCAGGCGGTGCGCCAGGTAGTAATCCAGGTCGTCCTTCGACAAGGCGCCCAGGTGGTAATGGAAAGTGATGCGCTGCGCCAGTTGCCGGATGGTGGGGCTTTCCAGGTGCGCGTTCAGCTCGGGCTGGCCGAACAGCACGATCTGCAGCAGCTTGCGTTTTTCGGTTTCCAGGTTGGTCAGCAGGCGCAAGGCTTCCAGGCTCTCCACCGGAATCGCCTGCGCCTCGTCCAGGCACAGCACCACTTGCTTGCCCTGTCCCGCCAGTTCCAGCAGCCGGTAGTTGATGGACTTGAGCAGCTGGTGCTGGTCAACGTCGCGCTCCAGCGTAATCTCCAGCTCGTCGGCCAGGGCCAGCATCAGCGTGCGCGGCTCCAGGTAGGGATTGGGAATGTAGGCAGTGACGAATTCCTCGCCCAGCGTGGCCATGAACTTGCGGCACAGCAGCGTCTTGCCCGTGCCGACCTCGCCGGTAATCTTGATAAAGCCTTCACCGCTTCGGGCCGCCACCAGCAGCGTATTGAGCGCCTCCTGCGAATGCGGGCTGGTGAAGAAAAAGCTCGTGTCCGGCGTGATGCTGAAAGGCACCTCACGCAGGCCGAAGTGGGACTTGTACATCAGCGGCGCTCCATAGGCCGGCGCGGGTCCAGCTTGTCGATGCGGCCGCTGGCGTCCTGCATATCCTGCGTCCAGCTGGCGGCGCCGTCCACGATGGTGGGCTTGATCAGCACCACCAGCTCGCGCTTCTGGGTCTGGCTGTCGGTATTGCGGAACAGCGCGCCCACCACCGGCAGGTCGCCCGCGCCGGGCAGCTGCGAACGGTCGTTGACGGTGGACTGGCGCATCAGGCCACCGATCGCGACGATCTGGCCGTCCTGGCCGCGCACCATGCTGTCCATTTCCGACGTACTGGACGCCGCCAGCGGCAGGTTCAGCGAGCCGGCGCTGCCCAGGTTCACCACCTTGTTCACGGTGGTCACCTGGCTGACCGAGGGATGCACGTGCAACATGATGTTGCCCTCGTCGTCGATCTGCGGCGTCACGTCCAGCACCACGCCGGAGAAGAAAGGCTGCAAGGTCACGTTGGGGCTGGTGGTGTTGCCGGTGGCGTTGGAATTGGTGGTGGTGCTCACGCCGGTGACGTAGAACTCGTCGGTGCCTATCTTCAGCACAGCCTTCTGGTTGTTCATGGTGGCGATGCGCGGGCTGGACAGCACATGCACCGAACCCTGCGACTCCAGGAAGGAAATCATGGCGGCGAAATTGCTGGTCTGGAAGGCCAGGCCGAACAGCGAACCGGGGTTGGTGGCGGCATTGGCCAGCGCGAAACCAGTGCTGGCGGCCAGGCCGGCGCCGGTGGTCATGGTGGGCGGCTGGCCGCCGGCATACGGCAGCGGCTGCAATGCCGAGCCCGGCTGCAAAAAGCCCGCCGAGACGCGGTTGTCGTGCCCGGTTTTGAAGGACGCGAACGAGGCCCAGTTGATGCCGCTCTGGAAGCCGGTGTTGAGCTGCACCTCCAGGATCTTGGCCTCCAGGATCACCTGGCGCTCCACCGCCAGCTGGGTGGCTTTCAGGTACTGGTCCACATTACGCAGCTGCTCGGGCATGGCGCGCACCACGATCACGCCGGACTGCGGGCTGATGACCAGGCTGCGGCCGTCGGCCACGCCGCCCATCAGCGCGGTCAGCGCTTCCTTCAGGTCAGCCCAGAAATTGCTGTCGGACGTGGTGGTGACGTTGCTGGAATCTTCCTGCGTCGCCTGCTGGTTGTTCTGCTGCTGCGGCTGCTGCGGCGTGTTGTTCTGGCCGTTGCCGCTCTGCCCGCTCTGGCCGGACGTGGTGGCGCCCGACGTGCCCACCGAGGTGGACGACACGCGCACATTGGAACTGCCCTTGCGGTTGGCGGTCAGGTAGTTCACCTTGAACATGCGGGTCTGCATCGTCAGCGGACGGATATAGATGCGCGTGCCTTCCACCTTGTAGTCGTAGCCGTACAGCTCGCGGACCGCGTCGAGCGCCTCGAACAGCGTGACGTCTTTCAGGTGGGCGGTGATGGTGCCGCTCACTTCTGGGTGAATCAGCATGTTGTAGCGCGTGCCCGCCACGATGGAGTTGTAGAACTGCTGCACCGGCACCTGGTTGAACGCCACATTGAAGCGCTCGTCCAGCACAGCGCGCGCCTTGGGCAGCTGCGAGGCCAGCGCGGGCAGTTGCGGCAGCAGCGCCGCCTCCACCGCGTCCGGCGCGGCCTGCTGGCGCGGCGAGTTGGCGGCGGCCTGGCGCACTTCCTTGCCGATTTCCTCATAAGTGTCGCGCTTCGCGGCAATCTGGCTCTGGCAGGCCGCCAGGCTGGCTACGGCGCCGGCGGCGCAAGCGAGGTGTATGAGTTTTTGCATATTGTGGACTCGGTTGGTACCTATTTTTTGATGCTTCATGGTTTAGCGAACAGTTTCAGCGTTTCCCGGGATTTGCCACGGCGCAGCACCACTTCCGTTTCGCCTACCCGCTCGACGACAGCGTCGCCAACTTTCATTCCCACCCGCACCATTTCGCCATTAATCACGGCAACGCGGCGCCCGCCTGGCTCGCGCGAGACGAGGATGGACTGCAGCTGCGGCGCGGCAGGTTCGCCGGGCTCGCCCGCCTCACCGCCCTGCACACCCATAACGGCGGGCGGCTTGGTGGGATCGGCCAGGCTTTGCGCCTGCGCCGGCCCCGCCAGCAGGCAGGCCAGAGAGGCGTACAGGGCGATAGGCTTCATAGCGCCATCCATTTGGTATCCAGGCTCAGGGTGTACAGCGTCAGCGTCAAGCGCGCTTTCGGGTAGTCTTCCGCTTCCAGCGTGGCCTTGCCCCAGAACAGCTGGGACGGCATATGCTCCAGCGCTTCCATATAATTCACCATGTCCAGGTAGCTGCCCTGCAGCACCAGCTGCACGCCGTGGCGGTACAACAATTCTTCCTGCTTGGCCGGGGCCGGCACCGGGGTCGCGCCTGGCGGCGCGGCGGCTGCCCCGGCAGCATTGGCGGGAGCGGCGGCGGGCTGCAACAGGTTGTTGGCAACGCGCTGGGTATCGTTCAGCACCGGCGCGGCGCCGCTTTCCGGCTCGGCAAAACGGCCGTCGCTCATGCCGCGCGGCGGCAGCGTCTTCAGCGACACCAGCTTCAGCTTGCCGCCTTGCAGCATCTGCTCCAGCATATGGCCTATCTTCTCCGGTGCGACCAGGCCTTTTTGCATGGTGCGCAAGGCGGTGCGCATGGCCTCGTTCTCAACCTTGAGCTTGGCCAGGCGGTTCTTGCTGCCCTGGTCCGGATCGACCTGCGCCACGGCCTGGCGCTGCGCCAGTTCCATGTCGTTGGCGGCCATTTGCTGCCGCTGCTGGCTGATCACGGCCTTCAGCGACTTCTCGCGCGCCAGGGCCGGCTCTATCATCATGGTGTACAGCAAAAACACGATCATCGCGGCGGCGGCGCCGCACGCCATCAGCCGCTCGCGCAGGCTCAGCGCTTCAATGCGGGCGGCCAGTTTCAACCATTGCTGCTTCATGGCGCCTCCGCTTTGGCGCCGGCGGGCATCGCTTGCAGGCGGAATTCAATATAGGGAGCCACGGCCGGTGCGCTGGATGCGCCTTCGCCGCCCGGGGCGGCCGCGCTCAGCGCAGGAGCGCCCGGCACCGCTGCGGCAGGCTTGGGCTGGTTCATCTCCAGGTGGCCAAAACTGGTGCCTTTCAGCACCGGCTCGCGCGACAGGCCGCCCAGGTAGCCAGGCAGCAGGCTGGCCTGCAAGGTGCGGCCCTGCAAGCCGATCTCGTTGCCCGCGCCGACTATCTGCACACCGGTCAGCCACAGGCCGTTGACGCGGCTGCGCGCAAACGCCTTGAAATAAGCCGAGTACCCGCGCGTATTGCCGAACTCGCCCTTGTCCAATATGGCCGACACGCCTAGCAGCGCGCGGTTTTCGGCCTCGGCCTGGTCCAGCTCCTGCTGCACCGTCGCGCTGCGCTGGCGCGGCGCCAGTTCGGTCAGCGCGGCGGTCTTGCGGGTTTCACTCTGCGCCAGTTCGCCTTTGACGACGGCGGCCTGCGCTTCCAGCGCGGCGGCGCGCTGCTTGGCCACCATGCCGGCCGCCAGCGCGCCCAGCAGGACAACGCCCAGCACGCCCGCCAGCGCGGCGGCGGAAAAATAGTTCTTCTGCTTGAGGAAACGCGGGTTGAACAGATTGATCTGCTGGCTCAAGGGCGGTCTCCTTCGTCGCGCAGGGCCGCGCCCAGCGTCATGAAGTAGCGCGCCTGCTGCGCCGGGTCGCGCAGCTCGGGCACCTGGTCAAGGTCCAGCACGCTGTCCAGGTCCAGCACTTCCACCGGCAGGTAGAGATTGCGCGACAGGTACTCGTGCAGCTCCGGACTGCCGGTAGGCGCCAGCACCAGCTTGGACACGGCCACATGGCTGAACTGCCGCTCGAAGTGGTCCAGCGAGCGCTGCAGTTCCAGCGTGATGCGGTCGTGCAGTTGCTGCTGCTTGCCGCTGTCGCCGCTCAGCAGCTGGGCCAGCGTGATGTCCATGCGGCGCGCAAGGTACAGCTCGCCGCCAAAGGTGACCGTCAGCAGGCCGCCGTCCAGGTCGAACGACAGCAAGGCCACGCCGCGCCCTTCCGGCTCCAGCATGGCGGAGATATTGCGTTGGGCCATTTCAGGAATGTCGATGGCGTCCAGGCTGACTTTGCTGCCCGCGAACAGGTTCTGGCGCGGCTCGATCACGCTGTTGCGCGCGGCCACGGCGAACACCTGGTGGTTGTGGGCCGGCGCGTTCTTGGCCACCGGCACATCGAGCACATCCACAGTGGCGTCGGCCACGGGAAAATCGATCATGTCTTTCAGGCGCCAGCTCACCGCCGTCTTCAGCTCCTCGGCCGGCACATTGGGCGCTTCCAGCATCAGCAGCTGGTATTCGCCCATGCCCAGCACGCTCGAGCATTGGTACTGCGCGGTGTTCAGGTCTTTGTGCAGGCGTGCCAGGGCCGCGCCGGCCTGCTCGCGCGCGCCCTGCACAAACAGCGCCGTCCGGACGGAAGGACGGGCCTCGCGGCGGCGCTCCACGCGCGCGGCGAGCACGCCATCCGCGTACAGCGCGATAGCCAGCCAGCCGTCTTTCTTTTTCGCTTTTCCCCAAAAACCCATAAAACCGTCTCAATATTTAGCAATGCATTCACAAAGCGTCGCAGTGGCTTGATTATATTCAAGATTCCTGTCGCGTCGAGACCATATTTCATCCCTTGAAACAACTTTCCCACGCTTTTTTGCCGAATGGAGACAAAAAGCATATTGCAAGGCGGTCAATGCATTTCCCTGAGGTAAATATATGGCGCGCGGTAGGTGCCAAACGTGAGACGCCCATAGACGCCGGGCAGCCAGACCGGCTTGTTCGGCGTCACATTCGCGCTGCCATAATTGCCCGCGCCCGGCGCCGCCAACCGGATGCTGATCACGCCATTTTGCAACGTCACCGTGGCGGGGGATGTGCTCGCCAGCACAGGCTTGCATTGCGCGCCCGCCGCCAGCATCTTGGTGCAACCGCTGAACGTGAGGTCGGTGCCGGCCAGGCTGCTGGCGTTGTCGCTGCTGCTGAGCTGCCAGCCGCTGCTGCTGAAGAATTGCGCCTGCAAACGCAGCGGCATGGGCAGCAGCTCCGAGCCGTAGCCGTGGCTGGCCACAAAACGGCCGCTGACGATGACGAGGCCGCCTTCGATGGCGCTGCTGACCTTGGAGGTGACGCCGTCCGTGCCGCTGGTCTCGGCGCCGCGCAGGAAGACATTCGTGGGCGGGATCGTGCTGGCCGCATTGACCGTTGGGAAGGTATACACCGGCGTGAGCGTGGCGACGCCGTCCGCAAAGCTGCTGGCAGCAGCGCTCGCCGCGCTGAGCACTGAACCCGCCGGCGTACTGGGCGGATTGGCGCTGCTGCCCTGCGCGGCGGAGAAAGCGGTCAACGCCGCTGCCCTGGCAAAGCCTCCGCGGTAGTTGCGGGTCGTGGCGCCGAGCGCATTGCGCGCCAGCAGCTGAACCGGGAACGGCTGCTTCGAATAGGCCGCGCCGTTGACGCCGGCCGCGCATGGCAGCTGGGTGTGGCAGTTCATGGTCCCAGCAGGAACGGCGTCGAAATGGTGCGGGTAAAAACGGCCGACATTGACCGGCAGCACATCAATCGGGCCCGTCCCCAGGTAGTCCGATACCTCCGCCGCTAGCCGGATAATGCCCACGTCGTTGAAAACAAGGTCGCCGCTGGCCACGCCGTTGCTGAAAGCGCCGAATCCACCGCCCACGTCGACGTCGCCGAAGTCGTTCTTCTTGTCCATGTCCGGGAAGAACTCACCACTCGCATCGGTCGCCACCCTGGCCTTCACCGTCAAGACCACAGGGACGTCCTCGCGGCCGAAGTTGGGCGTGATTACCGGCGTAATGCCGCCCGACATGGCTTGCACCTGCACCCGGAAGGTCGATCCCGCCGGCACGAAAGCGCCGTCGCTCAAGGACGCGGTCGGCCAGCCCGCCTGGTTGTTGCGGGATGGGGTGATGCCCACGCTGGTGACGGTGGTCAGCTGCAATTCGCGCGGGCGCGATACGAAGGGATCGGTGCTGCCCAGCTTGCCGGCCTGGTCGATGGCCAACAGCTCAACCCGGCCGGCGTCGGCGTAATTGAACTCGTAGATCACCGCGCTGGTCGGCGAATTGGCGGGCAGCACCACATCGCGGAAAGCACTGCCCCACTCGGCGGCGCTGGAGGCCGGCACCAGGCCGCTCTGCGCGCACAACTCAAGCGGAATGGCGGACGCGCCGCGCGGGGTAAAACTGGCCTTGCGTCCGTTGGCGGTGGCCGGATTGTGGCAAGACAAGGCAAACTTCATTTTGACCGTGGTGTCTACGGTATCCAGGCTGGTCGGCACTTCGTTCACCGTGTAGGTGACAAACATCGGTATCGCCTCGTTCGCCGTTACCGTAGTCAGTGAAATCCGTTTGCAGGTCTGGCCGCTGTCGTTGAACGGAAGGCCATGCCTGCAAACGCCGTCGGTAAACACATACACGGGCAAAATGCCGCCCTGGCCGACGCGCACGCTGACCGTCGCGCTGTTATTGCTGCTGTCATAGTCAAACAGGGAGCCGCTTACCCTGGCTGTATTGCTCACCAGGCCGCTGGCGTTGGCGGCCGGCGTGACGCGCAGCGTGATGGGGGGCAGCGTGGTTCCCGTCGCCATCGTGCCGCTGTAGGTGCAGGTCACCACCTGCGCCGCCATGCCGCAAGTCCAGCCAGTGCCGCTGGCACCGGTATAGATCAGCGAGGCCGGCAGTGTATCCCTGACCACGATGGGACCGGTCTCCGTGAGCGGACCGTTATTACCTACCGTAATCGTGTAAATACTGGGCAGCGAAGGCGCCAGCGTGTTGTTCAGTGTCATCGTAATACTGCGGTCGGTCGCCGGCACATTCGGCGCCGCGATAATCTCCGCATTCAGCAGTACCAGATCCTGACCGGAACGATAGGTGGTGATCGCCTGTGTATCGCCGCCTTTGATAACCGGCGAACGCACCGTGTAGGCATCGAAATCGATACCGTAGGAGGCCGCATTGTTGTCTATGCTGCTGGCGGAATTGAACTGGTTGTCGCTATTGTTGAGCGTATCCTGCATCGCCACGCCGTTGTACTGCAGATACTCGCTATCGTTCAGCGTAGCGTCGCCTTCCCAGGTGATATGCCCTACCCGGCCAGTAACAGTTCCGATCGGGTTCGGCGTCTGGAAATTGCTAAGCACCAAGGACTGCGAAGAATTGCTAATAAACTGGAACCCTTCGTAAATATTCAGTACGCGGAACGTTTCACTCGGCAGCGAATAGACCACCAGCAACTGGAAGCCGCCAAGCACCGTCTGGTTTGTGCAATACGGAGCGCCCTTTACGATCGCCAGGCCGCCGACGGTATACACCGCATTGCCTTTGGCCCTCACCTGGCCGGTCACGTCGGCTGCGCCGGCGAAGAATGGCCTGCTCACGCCGGCACTGACGTAGTTCAAGGAAAACTGGCGCGCCGCCGGCGCGGTGACGGTTACACCGTCGAAGTTGACTGTGTACTGCTGCGGCGCAGAGTTGGAACCGGCCCAGTACAGCTGCGCGCTCAGAACGGTGGAGCCGGACGGCAAGCCGGTCAAAGACATATTCAAAGTGCCTTCGTCGACCGCGCAGGCATCGCCACCATTATTGCCGCTGGGATTGGGCAAGGTCCGCATGCTCTTCTCGGTGCCGGTGAAGTTGATATTGCCGGCGAAGGCCTTGACTTGCTTGATCGGCGTATCGGCGCGCGCGGCCGGCGCGGCCAGCAGCAGCGCCCCCAGCCCGGCCAGCAATGCCTTGCGCAAGGCCCGCATCAGAACTGCACCGTCACAACGCGCTGCACATAGTCGGGCGACGTTGGCGCAGGATTCGGACAAACGCCGCCGGCCGGCTGGTTGCACGCGGTCGAGGTAATAATGGTTTGCAGCGGATGCCCCGGTGGCTGGTAGTCAGGCGCGCCAAGGGTGCCTATGGACGACATATTAGTGGTCGCGTTCTGTACGCACTGCACGCTGACCGTGAAAGGCGCCATCGTTGGCGCCGGCATGGTGAAGGAACTGCTGCCGCAGGCGCCGTCTATCGCCTGCCGGTACAAGCCGTATTCGGCCCCGGAGCGCGCCGCTTCATATGCGCGTGAACCGAGCAGATCCAGTGCCGAACCCACGTGCTGGGTAGTCGACAGCGTGACGATGGCCGCGCCCAGCGCCGACAGCACCACCAGCAGGAAGATCGCGGTGACGATGCTCACCCCGGCCTGGCGCCGCAAGCGCCGCGCTATGGAAAGTTGCGTTTTCATGGCGTGTTGTCCACGTGAACCTGCCGCACCAGCTCCACGGCCTCGCCGTTGGGCAGCTGCAGCTTCAGCTTGATGGTAATCAGGGCGGTCTGGATGTTCGGCAGCTGCGTGGCATCGAACTGGCAGGTCGCCACCGCGTTCGACATCAGCGCGCCCACGCCCAGCGGCCCCGGCACGTCCACCGCCTGCAGCACCTGGTTGTTTGTGTAGCGCGTCAGCGTGCCGGTCCCGCTCGCGGGCAGCGCGCACTGGTACACCACCGTGCCGCTCACCACCTGGAAGCGGCTGGTGGGCGACGGCATGGTGGGCGTGGCGACGGCGAAGGGGTTGGTGGCCATGGTGATCTGCGTGCCGTTCACGGCAGTGACCAGGCCGGCGTTCTGCTGGTTGTAGGCGTCGGCCGGGCTCTGGCCCTGCCCCAGGTTGTACACCACGATAAAGTCGCCCGGCACGATGGCCTGGCGGCCGGTGGGCGCCGCACCCGCCATGTGGAAGGTGCGCGCGGCCGGGTTGGTAAAACTGAGCGGCAGCACGGCGGGCGGCGGCTGGTCGCGCACGTCGATATAGCGGCCGCCGGTCTTGGTAATCAGGAACATGACCGAACGGCGGTCGGCCGACACGACGATGCTGTTGGGCAGCGCCAGGCGCAGCTCGCGGCTGATGCGGCGCAGTATCAGGTCGGCCGCATCGCTCAGCTCGGCGCGCGCCACGCTGTCGACATAGCTTTGCACCGGGGCTTTGATAAAGATGGCCACCATGCCGGCCACGATGCCGGTGATGACGATGACGATAATGGCTTCAACCAGCGTGAAGCCGCGCGCGCGGCGGGTCGGGTAATTGGGTCTCATAGTGGCGACGGTGGGCTGACCGGCAAGTTCTGCGGCGTGTAGCGCGCGCGATAGCTTTCCAGCACCACGTTCTCCGAACCGTAGGCTACGCGCACGGTGATGCGCAGCGCCAGGTTTTGCGGCACCCGGGCGCCCGCCGGACCGAAGGCGCTGTCCTCGACGATGGTAACGGTGGCGGCGTATCCGGTAGGGAAGCTGTTGCCTACCACGTCGGTGGTGTAGGTCGCGGGCGAGCCGAAGGCGGCCACGTAGTCGTTCACGTTGTCATATGGACGCGAGTTGCCAAGCTCCGGGCCCACACCCTCGGCGACGGCGCAGGCCGCGCCGGGGGTTTCCATGGCCGGATCGGCGCCATCGCAGGCCGTGAACGGCGCTAGCCGCACCTCTTCCATCAAACTTTCGGCGATGGCCATGGCCTGCTTGCGACGGGCCGGATCAGTGCTACTGCGGTTGCTCACGGTGATCACCTGCAGCACGCCAACCACGGCCACACCGACGATGACGATGAAGATGATCAGCTCGACCATCGTCAAGCCGCGCTGGCGCCGCTTAATAAACATAGCCAGTCTGCGTTGTGACGACGACATTGTGGTTCAGGCCGTCGCCAGCGATGACGATGGTCTGGGTGGGAAGACTCTGACTGCTGGACGCCAGGAAGGGCTCGCCGGAAGCGTCGAAGTAGAAAGTGGAGTACGCCGTAATGCTCAGGCCGGATGGCACGCCTTCGCAGGCCCACGCAGTGGAGTTGCCGCACCGTTGCAGCGTGGCGCTGCTGCCGGAGTTGCCGCCCGCGGCCGGAAGAACACGCTGCGCGCAGGCCGCGTCGAAGCACAGGGCAGCGCTGGCGCCGTCCAGGCGCACGAACACGTTGCGGTTCTGGGCGATAGCCAGCTTCTGTCCGTATCTGATCAAACCGCGCACCTGGTCGCTGTAAGCCACGGCGCCGAAGTTGCGCTGATCGAACAGGCGAGGCACAGCTACCGCCCCGAGGATGCCGGCCAAGACTATCACGATGATAAGTTCCACCAGCGTAAACCCAAACTGCCCGGACTTACGGCCAGGCAGTTCAGTTAAGCCAGCCACTACGGACAGGCTCAGATGCGTCATGGCGCCAGGATTAGCAGCCAGTGGTGGTCGGCGCACTTACAACGCCGGTCGCTTCGGTGTAGGTAAAGAAGCAGTTGGCCCGTCCAGTATCAGTGCCGATGGTAGCCACCCCCGACGCGGTGGCAAAAGAATAGTCCGACAGACTACCTGCCGCTACACCAATGCCATTCGCATCTGCGGTAGGGTAGCCGCTGCCGTTCATCGTCACACCGTTGAGAGTTTGCGCGGTACTTGGCGAACCCGCAACCAACCAGGCACCGCGCGAAATGCCTACGGCGCTGCTGACAGCGCCGCGTGCGCCGTTCAGCTTGGCGCGACGGGCATCAGCACCCAGGTCCGCAAACTTCGGCAGCGCGGTTGCAGCCAGAATGCCGAGGATGACGATCACCACGATCAGTTCGATCAGGGTAAAACCAGCTTGAGCACCACTACGGATAGAACCGATTTGTTTGTTTTGCATTTAATACTCCACCTTAGTCTGAAAGAAATTGTGACAGGCCTGTAGTCAGTATGTATAACGACCTCAGCTTCCGTCAACTTGAATCAGGGCGACGCTGCCATTCTGGTCATGCGTTCCATCCGGCTTGGCGTCTTTCGTGGGCAAGCGGCTGAATTCTACCTTGAAATACCAGCGATCAATTAGATCCTGCGGAAAACTTTTTTTCCCTCTGAACACATAGACAAGAATACGCTTGTCCCGATTGAAATACCAAAAACCGGGTTCCAGCTTATTTGCTGACAATCCATCAATTTCGCCCTTGTAATTCTCAGGTTCTCGCTCAAGCAGCCTGATCGGATTCGCGCTGACCAACTGGGCAAGGCGTGCACGGTCTTGCTGCACCGCCGCCTCAAGAGCCTTGCTGTACAAGGCGCTACGCATATTTGCCACCAACAATTGCGCACCAGCCCTCTCGGCCTCGTCCTGATAAAAAGCCAAGCGCTGCAACAAGACGGCCGCCAGAACGCTGAAAATAATTGCAACAACAGCGAGTTCGAGCAGGCTGAAGCCTTGCCCTCGCCTCCGTTGCGGCGAAACGACACCAATTGTGTACTGGGCCGGTTTGCGCATCAGTGCAGGGCCGCTTGCCCCAGATTCCAGATCGGCAGGAAAATCCCCAGCGCCAGCACCAGCACCATCGCCCCGAGAAAGGTAATCATGATCGGTTCAATCTGGGATGCCAATGTTTTCAACTCATAATCCACTTCGCGCTCATACATTTGAGCGATCTCATCCATCAAATCATCCAGTGCTCCCGACTCCTCGCCAACGGCGATCATCTGCAGTACCACTGGCGTGAAGACGCCCGCCGCGATGGAAGTACGCAAGATGCTGTCGCCCCGCTCCACGCTGTCGCGCATCTGCTCCACCCGCGACGACAAATACGCGTTATCCACCGTCTGAGACACCACGGTAAGTGCCTGCACGATAGGCACTCCGCTGCGACTGGATAGCGCAAAGCTGCGCGCAAAGCGGGCCATGGTCGCTTTGTGGATGATTTTCCCGGCAATTGGGAAGCGCAGCTTGGCCTTGTCCCAGGCGAAGCGTCCGCCAGGTGTCGCAACCCAGGTGCGCGAAGCGAAAAAGCCCGCAATTGCCGCCACCAGCAATACTGGCCAGTACTCAACGGTGAATTTGGAAGTGGCTATCAAAATGCGCGTCATAAGCGGCAGTTCGGCTTTGAAACTCTCGAACACTTTGACGAACTGCGGAATGACAAAAATGTTCACGACGACCATCGCCAACGTCATGGCGATGATGACAAACGTCGGATAACGTGTAGCGCTTTTGACCCGGTTTTTCATCTCCCGGTCAAATTCCAAGTGATCAAACAGGCGCAGAAACACGTCGTCGAGCCGGCCGGTCATCTCGCCCACCTTCACCATGGACAGGTAAAAGTTATTGAACACTTCAGGGTGGCGCCGCATCGCGGCGGACAATTCGCGGCCCGCGTCCAGCGATTCTCGCAAATCCTTTATAACCCGCCCGAACGATTTGCTGATGGCCGACTCTTGCAGGCCAGCCAGGCCGCGCATGATGGGCACGCCGGACTTGAGCAGCGTGTAGAGCTGGCGGCTGAACAGCTGCACGTCCATGGAATTGACCTTTTTCTCGGTCATCCTGGCCCACCAGCTCTCGCCGTCCTTGGCCGCAGCCTGGCGCGTGAGCGTGATTTCCACCGGCGTGGCGCCGGTGCCGAACAGCTGGTCGGCCACCGCGTTGCTGTCGGCGCCCTCCAGCACTCCCTGCATCAGTTCGCCGCGCGCGTTGCGGGCCTTGTAGGCAAAAAACGGCACGTCACTCCTCGTACTGGTTGCTGATGCGCATGGCTTCAGAGATGGTCGTGCGGCCCTGGATCACCAGGTGCACCGCGTGCCGGCGCAGGGTCTCGCCCCGCATCTGCGCATGCGCCACCTTCATGAAGTGGCTGGTGTCATGGTGGTGCGACGCGTCCACCACCGCCTGCGTCATCTCCAGCAGCTCATACACGCCGGTACGGCCGCGATAGCCCATGCCGTTGCAGTGCGAGCAGCCCTTGCCGTGGAAATAGCGCGCCATGTCCACCTTGTCGTTCAGCTCCAGGCGCAGCCACTCGTGCTCGGTCGGCGTGGGCGTGTACGGCGTGGTGCAGCTTTCGCAGATCACGCGCACCAGGCGCTGCGCCAGCACGGCCTGCAACGAACTGCCCACCATATAGCGCGGCACGCCCATGTCCATCAGGCGCAGCGGGGTGCTGGCGGCGTCGTTGGTGTGCAGCGTGGAAAGCACCAAGTGGCCGGTCATGGCGGCGCGCAGGCCGATCTGGGCGGTTTCCTGGTCGCGCATCTCGCCCACCAGCACGATGTCCGGATCCTGGCGCAGCGCGGAGCGCAGCACGCGCGCGAAATTCAGTTCGATCTTGTCGTTCACCTGCACCTGGTTGATACCGGGCAGGCGGTATTCGACCGGATCTTCCACCGTGATGAGCTTTTTCTCCACCGAATTGAGCTCGGCCAGCGCACTATATAGTGTGGTGGTCTTGCCGGAACCGGTGGGGCCGGTCACCAGCACCAGGCCGTTCGGGCGCTGCACGATGGCGCGGAACTTCTCCAGCACACCACGCGGCATGCCGATGGCGTCCAGCCGCAGGTTGATGCCGCCCTGGTTCAGCAGACGCATCACCACCGATTCGCCGTACTGGGTGGGCATGGTGGAAATACGCACGTCGATGCGCTGGTTCTTCACGCGCACGGCAAAGCGGCCGTCCTGCGGCAGGCGCTTTTCCGAGATGTCCAGGTCCGACATCAGCTTGAGGCGCAGCGCCAGCGAGGGCGCGATCTTGATATCGGCCTCGGTTTGCAGGTGCAGCACGCCGTCGATGCGGAAGCGGATCTGCAAGCGGCTTTCCTGCGGCTCGATGTGGATGTCAGAGGCGCGCACCTGGGTGGCGTCGTCGAACACCGACTGCAGCAGCTTGACGATGGGCGCTTCTTCCAGGCCGGGATTGGCGGCCAGCGCGCCGAAGTCGACCGACACGTCGCCCAGGTCCTGCTCCAGCTCGCGCGCCAGGTCGGTGATATCGTCGGTGCGGCGGTAGATGCGGTCGATGGCGGCCAGCACCTCGGTCTCGTTGACCACGGCCAGCTCGATATTCTGCTGCACCAGGCGGGCGATTTCGTCGTAGGCGAACAGGTCGGTGGGGTCGGCGATGCCGACCAGCAGCGAGCCGCGCCTGTCCTCCAGCACCAGCGCGCGGAAGCGGCGGGCCTGGGTTTCCGGCAGCAGGCGCACCACTTCCGGATTGATGTTGTAGAACTTGAGGTTGATATAGGGGATGTTGAGCTGGCGTGCCAGCGCCCCGGCGATCTGCTCCTCGGTGACGTAGCTGCTCTCGATGAAGACCCGGCCCAGCTTGCGGCCGCTGCGCTTCTGTTCGGCCAGCGCCAGTCCCAGCTGTTCCTCCGTCAGCAGCTTTTGCTGCACCAGGATTTCGCCTAAGCGGACTTTTTCGGGCCGAGCCATACACTACTCCGATCGTTGCACATTGGTCGCGGCCATTTTATGCCAGATCAGCCCGTTTCTACGAGTAATATGTGCTGCCCGCTGGCTAAACCAGTCCGATATTTGCTACAGTGCTCATCTGTTCAGCATGCACGCATATGGCCCTCGACCACTTCAACCTGACCCGCCCGCCTTTCAGCCCCGCAGCCGGCCCCGCCTTCCACTACGAGGACGCGGCGCGGCGCGAGTTGCTGGGCGCCCTGCACTACGCGCTCAGGCTGGGCGATGGCGTGATCAAAGTGACCGGCGAGCCGGGCAGCGGCAAGCGCATGCTGTGCCAGGTGCTGGCCGAGCGGCTGGCGCAAGGGGCCGTGCCGGCCGCGCCGCCGGTGCAGGCCTTGCTGCTGGGGCGGGGCACGCAGTTCCCGGTGTCGCCGCTGGACGCGGTGTGCGCCATCGCGCGCCAGCTGGACCTGGCGCCGGGCGGGCTGCGCACCGACGAAGTGATGCGGCTGCTGCACACCCATCTGGCGGCCGGGCGCGCCGCCGGCAAGCTGGCCGTGCTGCTGGTGGAGGAAGCGCACGCGTTGCCGCTGGACACGCTGGAGACGCTGCGCCAGCTCACCAACCTCAGCGCCGGGCCGCATACGCTGCTGCCGGTGGTGCTGGTCGGTACGCCTGAGCTGAACCATGTGCTGCGCCAGCCGCGTTTGCGGCAGCTGCGCGAACGCATCACGCTCAGCTTCGTGGTGCCGCCGCTGCCGCCGGAACTGGCGCCCGAGCTGCTGGCCTGCCGCCTGCGCGCCGCCGGGCACCCTGACGGCGCCCTGTTCCAGCTTGACGCCGCCAAACTGATCGCCCGCACCGCCGGCGCCGACCTGCACGCGCTCGTGGCGCTGGCGGACCGCTCGCTGGCCGTCGCCGCCGGCGCCAGCGCCTCCGCCGTGGCCATGTTCCATGTGCGCGACGCGATCAAGGGCGTACCGGTGCGGCCCGCCGGCGATGCCGCACCGGCTACCCCAGCTGTGGCGGTTGTGGCGTTTGCCCCAACGGCGCCGCTAGTGGCGGAAGCGGCGCCAGCGCTAAAGACCGAGGCTGAGCCAGAGCCCAAGCTTGAACCCTCCTTCGCGGCAGCGCCTGAAGTTGAGCTTGCGCCCACGCCTGCGCCGGAACCGCCGCCGCCCGCCTCACCCGCCGCACTCGAACTGGCTGAACGATTCGCCGCCCCGCCGTCAACACCTCCTGGCGGCCTGCAAGACTTAATGCCGGCGCAGCTGCGGCCCAGCTCGCTGCGCCGCAAAGCGGTGATTGCAAGCGGCGCCATGCTGGCTGTCGCCGGCATTGCAAGCGCCGCTTTCCTGCTAAGCCCTGCGGCCGCCCCGGCCAGCGCCATCGCCGCCGCGCCCCAGCCAGCGGCAGCGGAGTCCGTCCCGACCGCTACGGCAGTTGCATCGGCCCCGCCCGCTGCGGCAGCGGCGCCCGCCCAGTCCCCGGTGAAAGCAGCCGCGTCTGCGCCCGCCATCGCCGCCGCGCGCGGCCTGACGCTGGACGTGCCGCGCCACACGGCGGCAGCCGCCACCTCCCGACCCGCCAGCCTGCTCAAACAGTCCCTGCTGGCCAGCAAGACCTGGCTGCGCGACGAGCCTGCAAACAACTTCTGCGTGCAGATCGAGAACTTCCCCGCCAGCGAACCCGAGCGCGCCGAGCAGTTCCTCGCCGCCACCCGCGCCGCCATCGGCCTGAGCGAAGTCCACAGTTACCCCATGCTGATCAAGGGCGAACCCCGCATCGCCATCGTCTACGGCAGCTTCGCCTCCGCCAAAAAAGTCCAGGAAGTGCAAGCCACGCTGGCCGAGCGATCCGGCGCCCGCCACAAAATCCGCACCATCAAAGGCATCCGCGACGCCGTGCGGCTTGCCCAGCAAAAAGCCGCGTCCGAATAGTCATCGCGCCACAATCTCCCAAAGGTTGGATGGCGCCATCTCCCGCATTAAGGATAATGGGATGCTCTTGACAACGTCCCCCCGGAGACCGCAATGAACAAAAACTTTCTCGCAGGCATCGTCGGCATTTTTATCTGTGGCGGCCTCCACGCCGCCGAACATGGCACCGAAAAGGAAGCCGAAGACCTGGTGGCGAAAACCATCGCCCAGATGAAGGCGGAGGGCCAGGACAAGGTGCTGGCCCAGATCAATAGCCGCGCCGCCGGCACCGAATTGAAGGACCTGTTCGTGTTCGTCTACGACTACGGCGGCACCATGCTGGCGATGGGGCCGAACAAGAAAATGGTGGGCAAGAACCTGATCGATATGAAGGACGTGGATGGCACACCGCTGGCCAAGGGCATGATCGACATGGTCAAGGCCAAGGGCAAGGGCTGGTACGGGCCATACAAGTTCTCCAACCCGCAAACCTCTTCCTACGAATACAAGAAAGCCTACTGCCAGCAGGCGGTCGGCGAGACGCTGGCCTGCGTCGGCGTTTATCTGGGCGACAAGCGCCCGAAATGAGGCGACGCGCCGCCTGCCTGCAGCTGTTGGCCCTGCTGCTGTGCTGCGCCGCCACCGCAGCCGATGTCCAACCGGTGCTCAGGCTGGCAGCCAACTATTGGGAGCCTTACACCGGCGCGGAGTTGCCCGGCAACGGTCTCGCCGCCGAGATCGTCGCCACGGCGCTGCAGCGGGCCGGCTACGCCACCGCGATCGACATCATGCCCTGGAGCCGGGTACTGAGCAACGCTTACAACGGCCAAAGCGACGGCGTAGTGGCGATCTGGCCGACCGCACAGCGCCGCGCCCGCATCTTGTACAGCGACAGCTACCTGTCCAACGAGCTGCACCTGTTTTTCCTGCGGCCAGAGCTGGGCGACCGAAGCAGTATGGACGCCCTGACCGGCCTGCGGATAGGCGTGATGCGCGGCTACGACTACAGCGACAATTTCCTGCTCCATGACAACTTCCAGGTGTTGCCGGTGGACCGGGTGGTGCAGAATCTGCTCAAACTATCCGTTGACCGAATAGACATGCTACTGGAGGACAAACGCATCGTTGCCTACAACCTGCGCCACCGCTCGGACGAGCTGCGCGGGCTGCCACCGCTACGGCATTCGGCCACGCCCCTGTTGACGCTGCCGCTGCATTTCGGCATGAGCCGCCGCCATCCGCAGGCCGAGCAAGTGATAGCCGCTTTCAACGCGCAACTGGCCCACATGCGCAAGGATGGCACGCTGGCCGCCATACTCCGACGCTTCGACGAGGCCCAGCCAATCAAATTTACAGTTGGCAATTGAACCGTGCGCCCCTGTTGCAGGTTTTGTTAGATGATGCGAACTGTCGTTCCAAAACTACAACATTCCGCTTGCCTGGGGCGTTCTGCACATGAAACAACTCGTCGCTCCGCTCATCCCGGTTGCCTGCTTCCTGCTGGCCGGTTGCGCCACGCCGCAACTGGCGCTCTCGCCTGCGCATCTGGCCGACACGCCGCGCGTGGCCGGCGCCATTCCGGATCCCGTGCGCCAGAGCACGCTGCCGCCGCCGCCCAAGCCTTCCGCCAAGGTGGAGACCTATAGCGTCACCGTGCACAAGGTGCCGGTGCAGTCGCTGCTGTTTGCGCTGGCGCGCGATGCGGGCATGAACGTGGATATTCATCCCGGCATTGAAGGCACAGTCACCCTCAATGCGCTGGACCAGACCTTGCCGCAGCTGCTCGGCCGCATTGCGCGCCAGGTGGATATGCGCTACGAGATCGAGGGCAGCAACCTGGTGGTGCTGCCGGACTCGCCCGAGTGGCGCAACTACAAGGTCGATTACGTCAACGTGGCGCGCAGCACGAACAGCAGCGTGAATATCGCCACCCAGATTTCCACCACCGGCGGCGGACAAGGCCAAAGCAGCAATCCGGTCGGCGCGGCTACGCAGGGCGGCGGCGGCGCCAGCTCCAGCCTCGGCAGCGGCAACAACAACTCCACCACGTCGGTGTCCAACCGCTCGGACAATAATTTCTGGTACAGCCTGGAAAAGAACATCCGCGACATGCTGCGCGCCTCGACCCTGGGGGATGCGCAGCAGGATCCGCTGGCGCAGATGGCGGCGCAGGCCGCGGCCCAGGCCGCGCAAAGTGCGCCGGGCGCCGCCGGCCAGGGCGCCATTGCCCCCATGGGCGCGGCGCCGCAGCCTTTCACCGACAACGCCTCGCCCTACTCGCCGCGCGGGCGCGCCCGCAGCGATCCGTCCATCGTGGTCAATGCCGAGAGCGGCCTGATCGGGGTGCGGGCGACCGCGCGCCAGCACGAGAAGATCCAGGAGTTCCTGGACCTGGTGGTGAACAGCGCCAGGCGGCAGGTGCTGATCGAGGCCACCATTATCGAAGTGAAGCTGGGCGACCAGTACCAGCAGGGCATCAATTGGAACGGCCTGAACGGGCGCCTGAACCTGATCCAGGGCCAGGTGGGCACGCAGCCCCTGCCAAGCGGCGTGCAGCCGGGCGTGAGTCCCGGCATGTTTGTGCTGAACTACCTCAATCCGGGCAACCTGAGCGCGACCATCCAGCTGCTGGAGTCCTTCGGCAAGGTGAAGGTGCTGTCCAGCCCGAAAATCAGCGTGCTGAACAACCAGACCGCCATGCTGAAGGTGGTGGATAACAATGTGTTCTTCACCATCAAGGTCACGCCCGCCGTGCTGAACTCCACCGGCACGGTGACCGCTCCCGCCACGTATGAATCCACCCTGCAGACCGTGCCGGTGGGTTTTGTGATGAGCGTGACCCCGCAAATTGCCGACAGCGACGAGGTGACCCTTAACGTGCGGCCGACCATCACCCGCATCGTCGGCTATGTGCAGGATCCGAATCCGGCTCTGGCGGCGGGAAATGTGCGCAGCCAGGTGCCGGTGATCCAGGCGCGCGAGCTGGAGTCCATTATGAAGATCAGCAACGGCCAAGTGGCGGTGATGGGCGGACTGATGCAGGATTCGGTGGACAACGCCAAAGATGGCGTGCCTTTCCTGAGCACGCTGCCGGTGGTGGGCAATCTGTTCGCCTACCGCAACGAGAGCGCGACCAAGACGGAGCTGGTGATCTTCATGCGGCCGGTGGTGGTGAAGGACGCCAGCATGAGCGGCGACTATAAGGACTACCGCTACCTGATGCCGGGCCAGGCAGGTGGGCTATGAGCTTGCTGATGCAGGCGCTCAAAAAGGCGGAGCGCTCCAAACAACATACCTTGCTGGACGAGGAGACGGCGGACAAGCCGTCCGAGGCGTTTGACGAGGTGCTGGCGCTAACGCCGCAGGATCTGGCGCAGGACCGCTTTCAGCCCAGGCCGACGGAGTTTTCGCTGGAGCCGCTCGATGAGACTTTGCTGCCTGAGCAAGCGGATGAGCAGATCCCGGCTTTGACGCCGGCCGAGGAGGCGCCCCATGATCCGACGCCGCCCCAGGCCCGCGTCGGCGGCGAGCATGCCGCCTCGCCTGCGGCGGAAGCCAGGCATAAAATGGAAAGCGGGACCGGGCCGGACCACGGCACCCGCTCCTGGCCACGGTCCGCCCCCGGCGCGGGCGCCGAAGCCGGCACCGGGACTGGCACAGGCGCCGGCGCGGCAGCGCGCGTGCGGGCGGCGGCGCGCACGGCGGCGGACGAAAAACTGGGCTGGGATCCGGCCCGCGTCCGGCTTGCGGTTCTGGGCGGCATTTTGCTGCTGGTGGTGGCTTTGTTCGGCTACCTGTTCTGGCGCGCCACCACCTCGCCCGGACCAGGCGCGAACCTGCCGATGGTGCCCATGCCTCCGCCGGACGCGGCAGGCGCGAAAACCGGCACCATCGTCGTTCCGCCCGGGAGTACGCTGGGCGGGCCGGTGGCCGCCGACGTTCCCGGAACGCAGCCCGGCGGCGCTGGCGACCATCCGGCACCATCCGGCGCGGCGCAGCCCCAGGCGCCATCCACCGGCATCACACTGGCCACGCCTTACCCGCGCGGCGCTTCCGGTCAGGGCTCCATGCTGGGCTCGCCGCGCGGCGCGCCTCCGGCGTCCAACACCGTCATGGCCACGCCGGAAGAAATTGAGCAAGCCATGCAGATGCAGGCTGGCCAGCAAGGCGGATCGCCGCCGCCATTCGCGGCATCGGCGCACGCCGCGCCGCCAGCCGGCGCGGGCGGCGTCAACGGCGGCGCCGCTGGCCTGAGCGGCATGAGCGGTGCGGGCAGCGCAGGCGCAAACGGCGCGGCATCAGCCGGCACGCGCCCGGCGGATGCGGCCTGGGCCAGCGGCGACATCAAAGTCAGCCGCCACAGCAACGCCCCGCGCCTCAGCCCGGCGCTGCAAAACGGCTACCAGGCACTGCTGTCCGGCGACTTGACGGCCGCCGCCGAGCACTACGCCGCCGCCCTGCGCCAGGAGCCCAACAACCGCGACGCCCTGCTCGGCAACGCCGCCGTGGCGCTGCGCCGCAACGACGCCGCGCAGGCTTCGGCCAGCTACACCCGCCTGCTGGAGCTCGATCCCAGCGACGCGGACGCCCTCGCCGGCCTGCTCAGCCTGCGCCCAGGCGACGCCACGCAGTCCGAGCAGCGCCTTAAGGCCCTGCTGCGCAAAACGCCGGACGCCGCGCCCATCCAGTTCGCCCTTGGCAATCTGTACGCGCGCCAGGCGCGCTGGACCGACGCCCAGCAGGCCTATTTCCGCGCCTACACCGCCAGCCCGGACAACCCGGATTACGCGTTCAACCTGGCCATCGGCCTGGACCGTTTGAACCAGCCCAAGCTGGCACTGACCTATTACCAGCGCGCGCTGGCCCTGTCCCAGTCCGCCCCGGCGGGCTTCGACGCCGAGGCCGTGCGCGCCCGCATGCGCCAGCTCGGGGCGCCGGACTAAGCGATGGGCGAGTCTCCGAAAATCCCGCTCGGCAAGCTGTTGATCCAGAAAGGCGTCATCAGCGAAGACCAGCTGCGCATCGCCCTGATCGAGCAGAAGCGCAGCGGCGAGCCGCTCGGCAAGATGATGATCGCGCTGGGCTTCGTCACCGAAGCCATCATGCGCGAGGCGCTGAGCGAAAACCTGCACACCCCCAGCGCCGACCTGAACAGCCTGGTGGTGGACGCCGTCGCCCTCAAGCTGATTCCCAAGGAAGTGGCCAAGCGCTACCGCGTGTTCCCCATCGTCTACCAGCGCGACACGGACAACCTGGTGCTGGCCATGTCCGACACCAGCAACATCGTGGCGCTGGACCAGATCAACGCCATGCTGGTGCAGGGCATCACCATCACGCCCATGCTGGCCAACGAGTCCGACATCCAGCGCGCCATCGACCAGTACTACGGCTTCGAGCTGTCCATCGACGGCATCCTGCACGAGATTGAAACGGGCGAAGTGAACTACGCCAGCCTGGGCACGCTGAGCGACGAGTACAGCCAGCCCATGGTGCGCCTGATCGACGCCCTGCTGGCGGACGCGGTGCAGAACGGCGCCTCGGATATCCACTTCGAGCCGGAGCAGAGCTTCCTGCGCATCCGCTACCGCATCGACGGCATCCTGCGCCAGATCCGCAGCCTGCACAAATCCTACTGGCCGGCCATGGCGGTGCGGCTCAAGGTGATCAGCAAGATGAACATCGCGGAAACGCGCGCGCCGCAGGACGGCCGCATCGCCATCAAGTTCTCCGGCCGCCAGATCGACTTCCGCGCCTCGGCCCAGCCCACCACGCACGGCGAGAACATTGTGCTGCGCGTGCTGGACCGGCAAAAAGGCATCGTGCCGCTGGACGGCCTGGGCCTGGACGAGCCCGAGCTGACCCTGCTCAAGCTGATGATCGCCCGTCCGGACGGCGTGATCCTGGTGACCGGCCCCACCGGCAGCGGCAAGACCACCACCCTGTATTCCATCCTGAACCACATCAACACCGAGAGCGTGAACATCATGACGCTGGAAGACCCGGTGGAATACCCGATGAACATGATACGCCAGACCTCGGTCAACGAATCGGCCAAGATGGGCTTTGCCGATGGCATCCGCTCCATGATGCGGCAGGACCCGGACGTGATCCTGGTGGGCGAGGTGCGCGACAAGGAAACCGCCGAAATGGCCTTCGCCGCCGCCATGACCGGCCACCAAGTGTATTCCACGCTGCACACCAACTCGGCCGTCGGCTCCATCTCGCGGCTGCTGGACATCGGCATCGTGGCCGACGTTATGGCGGGCAATATCATCGGCGTGATCGCGCAGCGCCTGGTGCGCCGGCTGTGCCCGCACTGCCGCGCGCCGAACACGGCGGACCCGCTGGAGCGCCGCCTGCTGGGCCTGCCAGAGGACAGCCGGGGCGACACGCCCGCCACGCTGTACCGCGCGGTGGGCTGCGAGCGCTGCGCGCACCAGGGCTACAAGGGCCGGCTGGCCATCATGGAACTGCTGAAGATGAACGCCGAGCTGGACGAACTGGTGGCGCGCCGCGCCTCGGCGCGCGAGCTGCGCAAGGCGGCGCACGCGGCCGGCTTCAAGACCCTGGTGGACGACGGCATGCGCCGCGTGCTGGAAGGCGTGACCACGCTGGAGGAAGTGTCGCGCGTGGTCGATCTGACGGACAGGCTGAGCTGATGCCGCACTATCTTTACACCGCCATGGACAGCGCCGGCCAGCTTATGCCGGGCAATATGGACGCGGCCAACGTGCCCGACCTGGAGCTGCGCCTGGGCCGCATGGAGCTGGACCTGATCGACTACACGGTCACGCGCGAGAAGCTGCTGGTGCTGGGCCGGCGTTCGATTACGCGCGCGGACCTGATCAATTTCTGCTTCCACATGGAGCAGATGACGGGCGCGGGCGTGCCCATCCTGGAAGGCCTGGACGACCTGCGCGAGAGCATGGAGCAGCACCCGCGCTTCCGCGAGGTGCTCACCGCGCTGATCGAGAGCATAGAAGGCGGCCTGCAGATGTCGGACGCGCTGGCCGCGCACCCGGAAACCTTCGACCGCACCTTCACCAGCCTGATACACGCCGGCGAGCAGAGCGGCAAGGTGGCGGAGGTGTTCGGCAACCTGTCGGACAGCCTGAAATGGCAGGACGAGCTGGCCGCGCGCATGCGCAAGATCCTCACCTATCCGCTGGTGGTGGCCCTGGTGGTGCTGGGCGTGACCTTCTTCCTGATGATCTACCTGGTGCCGCAGCTGACCGCCTTCATCCGCAACATGGGCAACGAGCTGCCGCTGCACACGCGCGCGCTGATCGCCGTGTCCGGCGCATTTATCCAGTACTGGTACGCCATCCTGCTGCTGCCGGTGCTGGCCTGGGTGGCGCTGCGCGTCTGGCTGGGCCGCAGCGAGCGGGCGCGCTTCGCGTTCGACGCCTTCAAGCTGCGCGTGTGGCTGGTGGGGCCGGTGCTGCACAAGATCATCCTGGCGCGCTTTGCCACCTTCTTTGCGCTCATGTACGCGTCCGGCATCACGATACTGGAGTGTTTGCGGCTGTCCGAAGGCATCGTGGGCAACCGGGTGGTGGCGTCCGGGCTGCGCCGCGCGGCGCAGCTCATTTCCGAAGGCTACAGCGTCACGGCGGCGTTCCAGCACACCGGCATCTTTCCGCCGCTGGTGATCCGCATGTTGAAAGTGGGCGAAGCCACCGGCGCGCTGGACCGCGCCCTGCACAACGCCAGCTATTTCTACGACCGCGAAGTGAAGGAGATGATAGAGCGCGTGCAGGCCATGATAGAACCGGCCATGACGGTGACGCTGGGCCTGATGCTGGGCTGGATCATGTTGTCGGTGCTGGGGCCGATCTACGACACCATCAGCAGCATCCGGCTGTGAGGACCACCACCATGCGCCGCAAACACCTCTTTTACCTGAGCAGCGACAGGCTCGACGCCTGGCTGTGGCAGTCCGGCAAGCTGAGCGGACCGGCCAGCTTTGCCGCCACCCGAGCGGGACTGGACGCCTTCCTCGGCTACCTGGAGCACAAGCATCCCGGCGCGCCCGCCCTGCTGCTGGCCGACCTGGTGGAGGAGGACTTCCAGCGCATGCTGCTGCCGCACGTGGGCGGCAAGGCGGGCCGCAATCTGCTGGAACGGCGCTTGCTGCAGCAGTACCGCGAAACGCCCTACCGCCAGGCCATGGCCCAGGGCCGCGCGGAGGAAGGCCGGCGCGACGATATCCTGCTGTGCTCGGCGCTCACCAATCCCTTGCTGCTGCAGCCGTGGACGGATGCGCTGGCGCTGCTGAAAGTGCCGCTGGCGGGCCTGTATTCGGTGCCGCTGCTGAGCGAGGAGCTGGTCTCCCGGCTGGGCCTGGGACGCGAACACGAGCATTTGCTGCTGGTGACGCAGCAGACGGCGGGCGTGCGCCAGAGCTATTTCCACGATGGCCGCTTGAAATTCAGCCGCCTGACGCTGGCCACGGACCGGGAAGGCGCGCTGGTCAACGCCGGCGCGGAGACGGCGCGCACGCAGCAATTCCTGGTGAGCGTGCGGCTGATCGAACGCGGCGAGCAGCTGCACGCCGTCATGGTGGCGCCGGAGCCGGACCTGGAGCGCTGGAGCGCGCAGTGCGAAAGCGGGCCGGAGACGGCTTACCACTTTATTCCGCTGGCGATCGCAGCCGGACTGGCCGGGCTCGGCGGTGCGGGCAACCTGGGCCAGCCGTCCACGGACGCGCCGCTGGCCGATCCGCTGTTCCTCGAGCTGCTGGCCAGGACGCAGCCGGCCGGCCAGTATCCGCTGGGCGAGGACAGCCGCTACTACCGCCTGTGGCGCATCCGGCAAACGCTGATGTCCTCCAGCGCGGCGCTGGCCGCGTGCGCACTGCTGTGGACCGGGGGCAATCTGTGGGCCTATGCGGACGCGCAGCACGAAGGCAGCCGGCTGGTGATGGAGGCGGCCGGCTACGACGCCAGCTACCGGGTCAGCATGTCGGACATGCCGCCGTCGCTGGCGCCCACCGCCAATATGAAGGCGGCGGTGACGATAGAGCGGTTGCTGGCCACGCAGGCGCCCGCGCCCATCGATATGGTGGGCATGCTCAGCGCCGCGCTGGACAAAGTGCCGCAGGTGCAGATCGTGCGCCTGGACTGGCGCGTGGCGGCGGACGGGGCCGACCCCGAAGCGGCCATTCCATCCAGCGTGCTGGGCATTCCCTCCAAGCCGCCGCAGTCGCTGCGCGTCGAGGCCGAGATTCCGCTGGTGGCCAGCAGCACGCGCGCCATTGTCGACAGCATGAACGCCTTTGCGCAGGAGCTGGCCCGCAACCCCAGGCTGACGGTGGCCATAGAACGGCCGGTGCTGGACGTCAGTTCCTCGGCCAAGCTGAGCGGCAGTACCGGCGCGGCCGGCGGCAAGCCGGCCCCGTTCATCCTTAACCTGAGCCTCGCGCCATGAACGCCGCGTCCCGCAAAGCCCTCTCCCCGCGCGCGGCGGCGCTGCCCTACTGGCTGCGCGAGTTTTCGCTGATCCGCGCGCAGGTGCTCGCTTTCGTGCTCACGGCAGCGCTTGCGGCGGCGGCCGTGACCGCCAGCCGCTGGTACTTCCACCAGGCGCGCGACTACCAGGCCTGGGCGCAGCAGAAGCGCAACGGCGCACGCGACCGGCTGTTCAACGCAGAGACCGAAAAGCGCGAAATCCGCCTGTACCAGCCGCAGTACGCGGCCCTGCGCGAGCGCGGGCTGATCGGCAAGGAGAACCGGCTCGACTGGGTGGACGCCATCCGCCAGGTGCAGGAACAGCGCAAGCTGCTGCCCATCAGCTACGAGCTGGCGCCGCAACAGCCGGTGCGCCTGGATCCGGCCACGCCGCTGGGCGGCTACCGCCTGCACGGCAGCCGCATGAATTTGCATATGGACCTGCTGCACGAAGGCGACCTCTTCGTGCTGCTGGACGACCTGCGCCAGCGCAGCTTCTACAGCGCGCAGGAATGCAGCATCAAGCGCGCCGCCACCGGCCTGCCGACGCCGCTCGCGCCCACGCTCACGGCCGACTGCACCCTTAACTGGCTCACGCTGACGCCCGCGCCGGCCCCGCAAATCGCCCAGCAATGGAGGCCGCAATGAGCCACCTTGCAGCGATCCGCGCAAGCTGCGCCGCCATCGCGGCCTGCCCGGCGGCGGGCCGGGCGCACGTCGCAACAGCGCTCCTGTCCATGTTCGCCGCAGCGCCGCTCTGGGCCATGCCGCCCGAGACGCAGGCCCAAACGCAGGCGCCGGCCGCCCAGGTCCGCCACCTGGGACGCCTGTTCTCCACGCCCCAGCAGCGCGCGCAGCTGGACGCCCAGCGCGACGGCAACGCCGTGGAAAACCAGGCCAGCGCCGACGGCGCCGCCATGCCGGCCGCAACGCCGCCCGCGCCGCTGCAACTGAACGGCGTGGTCCAGCGCAAGGGCGGCCGGGCCACGGTCTGGCTCAACGACGTGCCGCTGGCCGAGCCCGGCAGCCAGGTGCTGCCGGACCGCTCGGTCTTGCTGCATCTCCCTTCCGGCAAGCGCATCACCCTGAAAGCGGGCCAAAGCTATGACGAAGCCACGGGCGCCATCACCAATGCCGGCCAATAAGCCCATGCGCCGCCAGCGCGGAGCCGTGCTCCTGATCCTGCTCGCCGTGCTCGCGCTGGCGGGCGCGTCGCTGTTGATGTCGGCCTTCAGCGGCGGCGCGGTGGACAAGCGGCGCGTCCAAAGGACGCAGATGCTGCTGGCCGACGCCACCGACGCGCTCACCGGCTTCGCCGCCGCCAACGGCCGCCTGCCGCGCCCCGCCGTCTCCGCCACGGACGGCCGCGAGCGGCCCCAGCCCTGCGCCAGCGACGAACAATGCACCGGCTTCCTGCCCTGGGTGGCGCTCGGCGTGGCCGGCGAGGACGCGTGGGGCAAACTGCTGCGCTACAGCGTCACGCCCGCCTTCACCAGCTACGACTACCAGCCTGCAACGGCCGCCGCCACGCGCACCGTGCAGCAGCGCGGCGCGGACGGCGAACTGCACTACGTGGCCGGCGGCCCCGCCTGCACCGCCCAGCTGCGCTGCGCCGCGCTGGTGCTGCTCTCGCACGGCAAGCACAACTACGGCGTGTCGGCGCACGGCGTGGAGCAGGCCAACGCCAGCCCTGGCGCCGACGGCGGCGACGAAGCCGTCAACGCCACCACCAGCACGCACTTCATTACCCGCGCCGCCAGCAGCAAGCCGGACGCCCCCGGCGGCGAGTTCGACGACCAGCTGGCCTGGCTGTCCCTGCAAACCCTGTACGCCCGCATGCGCGCCGCCCGCACGCTGCCCAACTGAAGACGCCACGCCGCCATGAACAAGCAACACGGATTCAGCCTCGTCGAAATCGCCATTGTGCTGGTGATCGTCGGCCTCATGGTGGGCGGCCTGCTCACGCCGCTCACCATGCAGCTCGAGCAGCGCAAGGCGGCCGACACCCAGCGCGCGCTGGACGAGGCGCGCGAAGCGCTGGTGGGCTTTGCGCTGCGCAACGGCTACCTGCCCTGCCCCGCCATTTCCGCCAGCGACGGCCAGGAGGACCGCAGCGGCGGCCGCTGCACCGGCGAGCGGCGCGACGGCTATCTGCCCTGGGCCACGCTGGGCCTGCCCCGGCTGGACGCCTGGAACCACTTGTACCGCTACAGCGTCACGCCCGCCTTTGCCGACAGCGCCATCCGCTTCAAGCTGGTCACCGCGCGCGACATCACCGTCTACACCCGCGACGGGCTGGGCAACCTGGCGCCCGCCACCGCGCCGGCCGACATCCCCGCCGTCATCCTCTCGCACGGCAGGAACGGCTACGGCGCCACCAGCGACGCCGGACTGCTTGTCAGCAACGGCTCGCGCAGCAACGAAGACGAACAAAACAACGCCCACGCCGACATCAATTTCATGGCGCGCAGCGCCAGCGACAACCACGCCCTGCCGGGCGGGGAGTTCGACGACATGGTGGCCTGGGTCTCGCCCAACATCCTGTTCAACCGCATGGTGGCGGCGCAGGTACTGCCCTAATCTGAACACAGCGAAAGGAACTCACATGCGCAAATCAAGCAAACCGGCCGCCCAGCGCGGCTTCACCCTGGTGGAAATCGCCATCGTACTGGTCATCATCGGCCTGCTGCTGGGCGGCGTACTCAAAGGACAAAGTCTGATCGACAGCGCCAAGGTGAAAAACATTATCCAGCAGGTGAACTCGCTCACCTCGGCCGTGAATGCCTACCAGGACAAATTCCGCGCCCTGCCCGGCGACGATCCGCTGGCCACCGCCCATGTGCCCGGCGCCACCGGCAACGGCAATGGCGACGGCCAGATCACCGAATACCAGCTCGCGCCGCAGCACCTGGCGCTGGCCGGCTTTATCACCGGCTCGTACAACGGCAGTTCGGACTTCATGACCAGCGCCCAGGGCGGCGCGGTCTATCTGTACAACGACGTGGTGGGCGGGCGCGGCGGCAACGGCATCCGCATCGACAACCTGCCCGACACCGTGGCCGAACAGATCGACGCCAAGCTGGACGACGGCAAGCCCAACACCGGTTCCGTGCGCGCCGCCGTCGCCCCCGGCGTGACCGCCTACACCAACACCGGCGCCATCATCACCCGGCTGGCGATCTTCTTCTGATCTTGGCGGGTTACGGTGCGTTGCACCTAACCCGCCCTACGCTCGTAGGCGCCGTGGTTCCGCATCGACGCATTCGGTTCCGGCCTGGCGCCGTTGGGCTCGCGTAGGGCGGGTTAGCGCGAAGCGCGTAACCCGCCAACACAAAAAAGTACGCGCGTTCGTTTTTATGCGATAGAATAAATAAACTATCCCAACGCAGGAGACGCGATGTTTGAGGAATTCATGGGCACCAAAGCAGTGTCCGAACGCCACCAGTTCGACGTGGCGGCGCTGGACGCGTATCTGCGCCAGCACGTCGAAGGCTACCCGGAAGGCGAGCTGGCGGTGGTGCAGTTCAAGGGCGGCCAGTCCAACCCCACTTTCAAGCTGAGCAAGGGAGACCAGCCGCATTGTCAACACTACGTCCTTCGCACCAAGCCGGCCCCGGCCGCCAAGCTGCTGGCCTCGGCCCACGCCATCGACCGCGAATACCGCGTGATGGACGCGCTCAACAAGGCCGGCTTCCCCGCCGCCCGCCAGTACACCCTGTGCACCGACGAATCCGTGATCGGCCGCGCCTTCTACGTGATGGAGTTCGTCGACGGCCGCGTGCTGTGGGACCAGGCCCTGCCCGGCATGACGCCGGCCGAACGCAGCGCCATCTACGACGAGCAGAACCGCGTCATCGCCCAGCTGCACAGCATAGACTACACCGCCATCGGCCTGGGCGACTACGGCAAACCCGGCAACTACTTCCAGCGCCAGATCGAGCGCTGGAGCAAGCAGTACGTGGCTTCGCAGACCGAGCCGATCGAAGCCATGGACCAGCTTATCGCCTGGCTGCCCAACAACATCCCGCCCGGC
Source organism: Pseudoduganella aquatica (assembly GCF_009857595.1). GTDB lineage: Bacteria > Pseudomonadota > Gammaproteobacteria > Burkholderiales > Burkholderiaceae_D > Rugamonas > Rugamonas aquatica_A. The sequence continues at coordinate 58,272 of NZ_WWCU01000010.1, forward strand.
GACGACACCGCCATCGTGCACGGCGACTACCGCCTGGACAATATGATTTTCCACCCCACCGAGCCGCGCATCCTGGCGGTGCTGGACTGGGAACTGTCCACGCTGGGCCACCCCTTCGCCGACTTCTCCTACCACGCCATGGGCTGGAATATCGAGCCGGGCCAGTTCCGCGGCATCGCCGGGCTGGACCTGAAAGCGCTGGGCATCCCCTCGCAGCAGGAATACATCGCCAAATACGCCGAGCGCACCGGCAAGACCATACGCCTGGAAGACTTCAACTTCTACCTGGCCTTCAATATGTTCCGCCTGGCGAGCATCATGCAAGGCATTATGAAACGCTATGTGGACGGCACCGCCGCCAGCGCGCAGGCGCTGGAATCGGGCAAGATGGCGCGCCCCATGGCGGAGCTGGCCTGGGCCTACGCGTCCGGCAAACAAATCTAACAGGAGACGGGCATGGAATTCGAGTACTCGGCACGCTGCAAAGAACTGCAAGCCAAACTGCTGGCCTTCATGGACCAGCATATCTACCCGAACGAGAAGGTGTTCTACCAGGAAGTGGAGCGCAACGGCCGCGAAAAGGGCAACCGCTGGATACCCACCGAGATCATCGAGAAGCTCAAGCCGCTGGCGCGCGAACAGGGCCTGTGGAATCTGTTCCTGCCCAAGTCCACGCGCGCGCCGGAAGGCCTGTCCAATCTGGACTACGCGCCGCTGTGCGAAATCATGGGCCGCGTGCCCTGGGCGCCGGAGGTGTTCAACTGCGCCGCGCCGGACACCGGCAATATGGAAACGCTGGAACGCTACGCCAGCGAGCAGCACAAGCAGCAATGGCTGGAGCCCCTGCTGCGCGGCGAGATCCGCTCGGCCTTCGCCATGACCGAACCGGCCGTGGCCTCGTCGGACGCGACCAATATCGAGACCCGTATCGAGCGCAACGGCGACGAGTACGTGATCAACGGCCGCAAGTGGTGGATTTCGGGCGCGGGCGACCCGCGCTGCAAGATCTACATCACCATGGGCAAGACCGATTTCAGCGCCGCCCGCCACCAGCAGCAGTCCATGATACTGGTGCCGGCCGATACCCCCGGCCTGACCGTGGTGCGTCCGCTGCCGGTGTTCGGCTACGACGACGCGCCGCACGGCCACTGCGAGCTGGTGTTCGAGAACGTGCGCGTGCCGGCCGCCAACATCCTGCTGGGTGAAGGACGCGGCTTTGAAATCGCCCAGGGCCGCCTGGGGCCGGGCCGCATCCACCACTGCATGCGCGCCATCGGCGTGGCCGAGCGCGCGCTGGAGCTGATGTGCCAGCGCCTGCACAGCCGCGTGGCCTTCGGCAAGCGCATTTCCGAACAGGGCGTGTGGCGCGAACGCATAGCCGAGGCGCGCATCCAGATCGACACGGCCCGCCTGCTGACCCTCAAGGCGGCCTATATGATGGACACCGTGGGCAACAAGGGCGCGCAGGCCGAGATCGCCATGATCAAGGTACTGGCGCCCAACGTGGCCCAGCAGGTGCTGGACTGGGCCATCCAGGCGCACGGCGCGGCCGGGGTGTCGGACGAATTCCCGCTGGCCTACCAGTGGGCCGGCAACCGCACGCTGCGCCTGGCCGACGGCCCGGACGAGGTGCACCGCAACGCCATCGCCAAGCTGGAGCTGGCCAAGCACCTGCCGCTGAAGGAAGACCTCGGCCTGCCCGTCACGCGCAGCTGAGCACCCTCCCTGCCCCTGCGACATTGTTTCAGCAGTGTTGCATCGGGGCCGGCGGGCGTGACAATTTTTCTTGGTCGCCGCGCGGCGCTCGGCTATCATCAGAGCGCTATCCACGCACTCCGGGGGCGATGCGGTGCTAAACACTACGGCCAGGCTGCCATCGATACGCTTGCAGATCGCGCTGCTGGTCCTGGCCTGCGCGCTGCCCTCCGTCATCGGCCTGGGCGTGCTGGTCCAGCACTTCTATCACCGCCAGCAGCTGCAGATCCAGCACGACACCCTCATTACCGCGCGCACCCTGGCCGGCGCCATCGGCCATGATATCGACGCTGCCGAAGGCGCGCTCCTGGCGCTGGCCGGCGCGCCCGGACTGGACAACATCGGCGACAGCATGGAAGGCGCCGGCGAGGCCGCCTTCGCGGCGCAAGCCGGGCGCCTGCTGCGGCCCGGCTTGCCGGTCCATCGCATCCTGCTCAGCGACGCGGGCGGACGCCAGCTGCTGAACGCAGGGCCGGCCGGCGCCGCCATCCCCCAGCAGGACAACCTCAAGCGCCTGGCCACCGTATTCGAACAAGGCAAGCCGGCACTGTCCGTGCTCCCCCAGCCCGGCCAGCCCCACCAGCCGGAAGTGGCCGTGGACGTGCCGGTGCTGCGCAACGGCAAAGCCGTCTACGCGCTGACCGCCGTGCTGCTGCCCCAGCGCCTGGACGCGGCCGCCGCCGCGCAGCACCTCTCGCCCCAGCTGCTGATGGCGCTGATCGGCGCGGACGGCATCGTGGTGGACCGCAACAAGAACCGCGAGCGCTACGTGGGCACGCCCATGTCGGAAACCAACCGTGCTCTGCTGCTGGCCAACGGCGAGGCCGCGCTGCGCACCGACTCGCGCGACGGCTTCCCCGTCTTCGCCGCCCTGTGCCTGCTGCCGGGACGGACCTGGGCCGTGGGCGTGGGCATGCCGGAGCAGGAAGCCATACTGAATGCCGAACTGCCGTCGGTGCCGCTGGTGTCCGGCGCGGTGTCCATGCTGCTGCTGGTGGGCATCGTGCTGGCCTGGCTGATGGGCGGCCAGATCAGCCGCTCCATCGTCGGCCTGACCCGGCCCGCGCGCTCGCTGGCCAGCGGCGAAGCCATGCAGCTGCCTGTGATGACTTTCCGCGAAGCCGATGAAGTGGCCCAGGCCCTGGCCCAGGTGGAAGTGGACGTGCACCGCCACCGGCACGAGCTGGAGGCCCTGGTGGCCGAACGCACCGCCGAACTGGAGGCGTCCAAGGCGCTGCTGGAGAACGTGTACGCCAGCGCGCCGGTCGGCCTCAGCTATGTGGACCTGGACCTGCGCATCGTCATGATCAACGACTACCTGGCCTCGGTGAACGGCAGGCCGGTGGCCGAGCACATCGGCCTGCATTTCGGCGACGTGATTCCCGACGAGCAGGTGAGGAACGACGTGGAGCGCGACTACCGCAGGGTGATCGCCACCGGCGTAGCCATCTCCGGCATCGAAATGAGCGGCAGCGCGCCGGGCCGACCGGACCAGGCCTGCCACTGGCTGTCCGGCTACTTCCCGGTGCGCGACGCCACCGGCCGCATGATAGGCATTACCGGGCTGCTGGTCGACATCTCGCCGCAGAAGCGCATCGAGCGCGAGCTGCGCCAGTCCAAGCAACTGTTCAAGTCGGCGGTCGAATACATGCCCGCCATGCTGTTCCTGAAAAGCGCGTCCGACCTGCGCTTTGAAATGCTGAACCGCCAGGGCGAACTGACGCTGGGCCGTCCGCGTACCCATGTGCTGGGCAAGAACGATTTCGATTTCTTCCCCCGCGAGCAGGCCGAAGCCTTTGCCGCAGCCGACCGCGCCGTGCTGGCCAGCGAGGATGTGGTGGAAATCGCCGAGGAGGAGCTGACCGCGTCCGACGGCACCGTGCACGTGCTCAACACCCGCAAGGTAGTCTTGCGCGACGACGACGGCGTGCCCACCCATTTGCTGGGCATGTCCATCGACATCACCGAACGCAAGCGCGCCGACGAGGTACTGCGCGCCACCTCGCTCAGCCTGGCGCGCAGCAACGCCTTTATCCGCACCGTGACCGACCACGTGCCAGGCATGGTCTCCTACTGGGACGAGCAGCTGCGCTGCCGCTTCGCCAACCGCGCGTTTATCGAGGCCGCCGGCAGCGACGTGGACACCGTGCTGGGCGCCACCATACCCGAGATCATGGGCGGCGATATGTACCGGCGCAACCGCCAGCGCATCGAGGCGGTGCTGGCCGGCCATCCGCAAAGCTTCTACCAGGACCGCCCGGACCGCAACGGCGAATCGCGCTTTGTATGGGCCAACTATATTCCCGACCTGAACGAAGACGGCAGCACGCGCGGCTTCTTCAGCATGGTGTCGGACGTGACGGAGCTCAAGCGCACCGAGCTGCGCCTGCACGACCTGAACGAGCAGCTGGTGCGCGCGCGCGACCGCGCCGAGGCGGCCAGCCGCGCGAAAAGCGCTTTCGTTGCCAATATGAGCCACGAGATCCGCACGCCGATGAACGCCATCATCGGCCTGGCGCGGCTGCTGGAGGAGGCGCCGCTGGCGCGCCGCGAGCGCAGCTACGTGGGCAAGATCCAGCTCGCCACCCACTCGCTGCTGGCGGTGGTGAACGACGTGCTGGACTTCTCCAAGATCGAGGCCGGCCAGCTCAAGCTCGATCACAGCCCCTTCAATCTCGACCACATCCTCACCAGCATCGGCGTGCTGATCGGGCAGACCGCCTGGAACAAGGGCGTGGAGCCCATCTTCTGCATAGCGCCCGAGGTGCCGCTGGAGCTGCTGGGCGACGCCATGCGCCTGCAGCAGGTGCTGCTCAACCTGTGCAGCAACGCCGTCAAGTTCACCGAGCAGGGCGAAGTGGTGCTGGCCGTGCGCCAGCTCTCGTGCACCGCCACCTCGGCCACGCTGGAATTCGCCGTGCGCGACACCGGCATCGGCATCAGCCCGGCGCAGCAGGCCCATTTGTTCGAGGCCTTCTCGCAGGGCGACAACAGCACCAGCCGCCAATACGGCGGCACCGGGCTGGGCCTGGCGATCTGCCGCCGCCTGGCCGACCTGATGGGCAGCGCCATCAGCGTGCACAGCGAACTGGGCAAGGGCTCCACCTTCCGCTTCGCCTGCACGCTGGAGCGCGCCGTGCACGGCCTGCCGGCGCCGCGCACGCTGGCGCCGACGCTGGAGGGACTGAGCCTGCTTATCGTGGACGACAACGCCACCGTGCGCGACATGCTGGCGCGCCAGTGCGAGGCGCTGGGCTGGCGCGTGTGGAGCGCAGACAGCGGCCAGGCCGGCCTGGCCATGCTGCGCAAGCTGGCGCGCGCCGGCGGCCCGCCTCAGCTCGATTTGCTGCTGCTGGACGCCGGCCTGCCCGACCTGGACGGCATCTCGCTCTTGACCCAGGCGCATACCGACGATACCCTGCTGCTGCCGCCCACCATCATGATGGCGCCCGACCATTACACCGAGGAGTTAATCCCCATCGCCGATAGCCTCCACATCGCCACCGTGCTGGCCAAGCCCACCACGCCGGCCCGCCTGCTGTCGGCCATTACCGCCGTGCGCACCGGCTCGGTGCAGCCGTCCGCGCTGCCGGCCCACACGCCGCTGTCCGGCCGCCTGGCCGGCATGCGCGTGCTGCTGGTGGAAGACAATGAAATCAACCAGGAGATGGCGCAGTACATCCTGCTGCACGCCGGCGCCCGGGTCGATATCGCCGGCAACGGCCGCGTGGCGGTCGAGCTGCTGACCGAGGACCGCAAGCGCTACGACGCGGTGCTGATGGACCTGCAGATGCCGGTCATGAACGGCTACGAAGCCACCGCCGCGCTGCGCGCCATGGGGCTGGCCGACCTGCCCATCATCGCCATGACCGCCAACGCGCTGGACGAGGACCGCCAACTTGCCATCGAGGCCGGCGTGAACGCCCACGTGCCCAAGCCGATCGACGTGGACGAGCTGCTGGCCACGCTGCTGCGCCTGGCCCCGCTGCGCCCCGGTCCCGGCCGTACCGCCCCCGACGACAGCTGGCGCAAGCCGGGCGCCGAGGACAGGCCGCTCAGCCTGCCCGGCATCGACCTGGAGGCGGCGCTGAAGCGGCTTGCCGGCAACTACCCGGCTTTCGTGGGCCTGCTCAAGCGCTTTGAAAATTCGCAGGGCGGCACGGTGGGCGAAGTGCGCACCCTGCTGGCCGGCGGCAAGCACCACGCCGCCGCCCAGCTGCTGCACCGCCTGCGCGGCGTGGCCGCCAACCTGGGCGCGGGCGACATCGCCCGCCTCAGCGCGCAAGCCGAAGTGGCGCTGCACGAGGCGCGCGAAACCGAGCTGGCCTTCCTGCTGACGGCGCTGGACCAGTCCATCAGCGTGGTGACGGAGGCCGCCCGCACCCTGCCGCTGCCGTTGCCGGAAACAGACGCGGCCAGCGGGTCGGCCGGGGCGCCGGACGGCCCCGCGCTTCCGCAAGCACTGGAAGACCTGTTATCCTTGTTACAGACTAACAATATGAAAGCGTTGACGCACTTCCAGTCGCTGCGGCCCGGACTCAAGGCGCACGGCCACGACGCCGTGCTGGCCCTGGCCCACGCCGTAGAGACCTTGGATTTCGCTGCCGCAGAACAATTGGTGCAAGATATGCTGAAGCGAAAGGACACTGCATGAGCTGGAGCGACCTGGCGATGAACGGACGCATCCTGATCGTCGACGACGCGATGGAGAATATTCAGATTCTCCACCACGCGCTGCAAGACGAGCACGACGTGCTGTTTGCGCTCAGCGGTGAAAAAGCGCTGCAGATAGCGCACAACCAGCAGCCGGACCTGATCCTGCTGGACGCGGTCATGCCCGGCATGGACGGCTACGAAGTGTGCGCCGCGCTGCGCGCCTCGGCCGCCGTGCGCGACATTCCGGTGATCTTCGTCACCGCCCTCACCCATCCCGAAGACGAAACGCGGGCGCTGGAAGCGGGCGCGGTGGACTTTATCAGCAAGCCCTTCAACGTGGCGGTGGTGCGCGCGCGGGTGCGCACCCAGCTGACTGTCAAACGCCAGGCCGACGCCATGCGCGAACTGACGCTGACCGACGCGCTGACCGGCGTGGCCAACCGCCGCAGCTTCAACGAAGCCATCGACAACGAATGGCGCCGCTGCGCGCGCTCCGGCGTGGAAATGGCGGTCGTCATGATAGACATCGACCACTTCAAGCATTACAACGACGCCTACGGCCACCAGGCCGGCGACCTGTGCCTGCAACAGGTGAGCGCGGCCATGAAGCGCTGCGCCGGGCGCCCGCCCGACCTGCTGGCGCGCTACGGCGGCGAGGAATTCATCATTTTGCTGCCGCAGGTGGGAGCGGACGGCGCCGAAGTGGTGGCCAAGCGCATCCTGGACGAAATCCGGCTGCTGCAGATACCGCACAAGGCCTCGTCGGTGGGACCGCTGGTCACCGTCAGCATGGGTGTCGCCACCGCCCTGCCGGACGAGAACGCGGACCCCAGCGCCCTGATACGCACCGCCGACGCCCTCCTCTACCGCGCCAAGGAAACCGGCCGCAACCGCTACTGCATGTCCGCCACGGATTAATTTGGCGGGTTACGCGCCTTGCGCTAACCCGCCCTACGCAATATCCGAATGTTGAAACACCAGAATATTGCCGCAATATACGAATGTCGAAACCTCAGAATACCGTAGGGCGGGTTAGCGGCGAGGCCGCGTAACCCGCCACCACGTAGCCAATCCGTGCTGGCCTGCTAGTAGCGCCGCATGACGAACTCGGCCACGCAGACGGGTTTGGCCTGGCCTTCGCGCTCGATGACCACGCCCCACTCCACTTGCGCGCCGCCTTCGATGTCGGCGATGGACTGGATGGTCAGGCGGGCGCGCAGGCGGCTGCCGACCGGCACGGGGCCGGGGAAGCGGACTTTGTTGAGGCCGTAGTTCAGGCCCATTTTCATGTCCACCATCCTCAGCGCGCTTTCCAGCATGGCGGGCACCAGCGACAAGGTCAGGAAGCCGTGCGCGATGGTGCCGCCGAACGGAGATTCTCGCTTGGCGCGCTCCTCATCCACGTGGATCCACTGGTGGTCGTCGGTGGCGTCGGCGAAGCGGTTCACGCGCTCTTGCGTGATGTCGAACCACTCCGAGACGGCCACTTCCTCGCCCACCAGCTGCTTCATGTCCTCCAGCGTGGCGATCTCACGCATCGGCCGCTCCCGCCGGGCGGCGGCCGAACATGCCCATGCCTTCCACCGTGGCCACCAGCTCGCCGTGCTGGTTGGTGGCCTTCCAGACAGACACCACCACGCCCCGGTCCGGCTTGGAGTTCGATGGCCGCACTTCCTTGGTCACGTAGCTGACGTTCAGCGTGTCGCCCGCGTACACCGGCTTGATCCAGCGGATGCTGTCCAGGCCGGGCGAGCCCATGCTGGACGAGTCGTTCAAAATGCCGTCCACCACCATGCGCATCATCATGCTGCAGGTGTGCCAGCCGCTGGCGGCCAGCTTGCCGAAGATGGACTTGGCGGCCGCGTCGTGGTCGATATGGAAGGGCTGCGGGTCGAACTGGGTCGCGAAGGCGATGATCTCCTCCTCCGTCACATGCCGGCCGCCCAGCGCAATTTCCTGGCCCTCGGCAAAATCCTCGAAATACCATTTCTTCATGCGGCCTCCTGATCAAGCGGCGTGTTTGAATCCGGGCTGGGCGATGAAGCGTTCCAGGTGGTGGTCGGCGTCGCCCAGGGTCAGGTCTATCATGGTCAGGCGCTTGAAGTGGTGGGCGGCGGGCAGCTCGTCCGTCACGCCCATGCCGCCGTGCAGCTGCACCGCCTGCTGGCCGACGAATTTGCAGGCGTGGCCCACGCGCACCTTGGCGGCGGACACCACGCGGCGGCGCTCTTCCACGTCGCTGGAGGCCACTTTCACCGCCGCCAGCATGGCCATGGAACGGGCCTGCTCCAGGTGGATGAACATGTCTGCCATGCGGTGCTGCAGGGCCTGGAATTTGCCGATGGGCGCGCCGAACTGCTGGCGCGTTTTCAGGTAGTCCAGCGTGGCGGCGAAGATGGCGTCCATGGCGCCCACCGCTTCGGCGCACAGCAAGGTGGCGCCGTAGTCGGAGGCGGCGTCCAGGATGTCCCAGCCGGCGCCCACGCCGCCCAGCAGTGCGGAAGCGGGCACTTCGGCGCCGCTGAACTGCACGGTGGCGGCGCGCTGGCCGTCGATGGTGCGGTAGTCGGTAACGGTTGCGCCCTTGGTATCGGCCGGCACCACGAACAGGGAAATGCCACCCTTGTCGCGCTGCTCACCGCCGCTGCGGGCGGACACGATGAAGGCGCCGGCCTGGCCGCCATGGATCACCACAGTCTTCGTACCGTTCAGCACGTAGCCATTGCCCAGTTCGTGGCCGGTGGTGGCGACGTCGCTCAGGTCGTGGCGCGATTGCTGCTCGCCCAGCGCGCAAGCCAGCTTGAGTTCGCCGCCCGCCACTTGCTCCAGCAGCTTGCCGTGACCGCCGGCCAGGTTCAGGAATTGCGCGCCCAGCACGGTGGCGAAATAGGGTTCCACCACCAGGCCGCGGCCCAGTTCCTGCATCACCACCAGCATGTCCACGGCGCTGCCGTTGAAGCCGCCCTGCTCTTCGGGCACCGGCAGCGCCAGCATGCCCAGCTCGGCGAGCGTGGCCCACGCTTCGTCCGACACGCCGGCCGGAGAATGGATGATGCGCTTGCGCGTCTCGAAGCCGTAGTCCTTGTCCACCCAGCGACGCAGGGCGTCGGCGAACTGCTGCTGTTCTTCTTTGAAAATAAAGTCCATGCTGTCTCCCCTCACAGGCCCAGTATCATCTGGGTGATGATGTTTTTCTGAATCTCGTTCGAACCGCCGTAGATCGAGGTCTTGCGGAAGTTGAAGTAGTAGCCCGCCAGCGGCGCGTGGTCGTCGTCGCCGGTGACGGCGTGCTCGGACTTGCCTTCCAGGTAGCTGGTGTCGAAGGGTAGCGCATCCGGCCCCAGGGCTTCTATCATCAGTTCGGTGAGGATCTGCTGGATTTCGGAGCCGCGCACTTTCAGCATGGACGCTTGCGGACCCGGGGTCTGGTCTTCCTGGCAAATGGTGCGCAGCACGGTGGTTTCCAGCGCCATCAGCTCGATTTCCAGGTTGGCCACTTTGGCCGCGAACAGCGGATCCTCCAGCAGCGGCTTGCCGCGCTTGAGCTGCTTGAGCGCCACCTTTTTCAGGAATTGCAGCTCGCGCTTGGAGCGGCCCACCGCTGCAATGCCGGTGCGCTCGTGGCCCAGCAGGTATTTGGCGTAGGTCCAGCCCTTGTTTTCCTTGCCGATCAGATTGGCGACCGGCACTTTCACGTTGTCGAAGAAGACTTCGTTCACTTCGTGGTCTTCGTCCAGCATGATGATGGGGCGCACAGTGATGCCCGGCGTTTTCATGTCGATCAGCAGGAAGGAAATGCCCTCCTGCTTGCGCACGGTGCTGTCGGTGCGCACCAGGCAGAAGATCATGTCGGCGTGCTGGCCCAGCGTGGTCCAGGTTTTCTGGCCGTTCACTATGTAGTGGTCGCCCACGCGCTCGGCGGTGGTTTTCAGCGAGGCCAGGTCGGAGCCGGAGCCCGGCTCGGAATAGCCCTGGCACCACCAGTCTTCGCAGCTGAGGATGCGCGGCAGGTAGTAGGCTTTTTGTTCTTCATTGCCGAAGGCCATGATGACCGGGGCCACCATGTTGATGCCGAAGGGCAGCACGGGCGGCGTGCCGGCGATGGCGCACTCTTCTTCCCAGATGTGGCGCTGGGTGGCGTTCCAGCCCGGGCCACCGTACTCGACCGGCCAGGCGGGCGCAACCCAGCCCTGTTTGGCGACGATCCGGTGCCAGCGCACGATGTCTTCGCGCGACATGCGCAGGTGCTTGCGCACTTTCTGCTGCAAGTCGGCGGGCAGGTTGGCCGCGAGGAAGGCGCGCACCTGGTCGCGGAACGCCAGATCCTCGGACGAGTAGTTCAAATCCATGCTGTCTCCTTGTTATGACGAATCTTAAAAAGCACGATCGTTCATTTATTGTACCGCACCGGGAGACAGCGGCAAGCTCTTTATTATCGCTTCAACTTGCTACAGCAGCGTGAACGGCAAATCGCGCCCCTCGATGGCTTGGTTGCCCGCATAGTCAGCCGCCAGCACGCGCAGCTTGTAGTTGCCGGGCGCCAGGCCGGCCACGCTCCACATGCCGGGCGTGACCTGGCCGTGGATCATGCGGTTGGTGAGCGTGTAGGCGAAGCGCGTAGCCTTGCTGCCGTAGACGGTAATGCCGCTGTTGGGCGCGTAGGCGTATTTCACGGCTTCGCGGTTGCGCGGGAGTTCGTCGTAGACCTGGGTGATGGTGGGCTGCTCGTAGCCGGCCACCGGGCTGCCGTCTTCGCGCAGCAGCTGGTAGCCCAGGGTGTACAGGCCCAGGCGGCGGCGCGCTTCGTTGCCGTCCATCTGGTCGTAGGCGTCCACCACGATGCTCAGCTCGCCGACCTCGCGCGCGATGACCAGCGGCTTGCGCTTGGCGGCCTTGATGACCTTGCCCCGGCTGTCGAACAGGGTGATGCTGTTGATGTGCGGGCGCACCGTGTCCACCTGGCCTTTGAATGGCAGGCTGAGGGGGTTGAGGACTTTGCCTTGCTCGTAGTAGTCGAGGTGGACGTGGGCCATGCCGTTGATGGTGCCCAGCGTGTCGCCCGCCGCGAAACGGGCGCCGCGACGCACGCGCACACGTTCGGGCTTGCCCTTGGCGTTGCGCAGCAGCTGGAAGCGTTCGTCCAGCGCGGCGTTTTTCGTGTTGCGGCCCACGCGCATGTGGATGTAGGAGATGTGGCCGAGGGCAATGCCTTCGCTCAGGCTGCCGAAGCCCCAGTTGGGCAAGGGGTCGCTGACTTTGACGGGGGCCACGGCCAGCACGGGCTGCCCGACGTCGGCCTGCACGTCCAGGCCGGCGTGGAAGTGGTCGCGGCTTTCGCCTTCGAAATTGCCGCGCACTTCGCCCATCAGGCCAACCACTTCGTGCGGCGCGTTTTGCGGGCCGACCGGCCACAGGATGCTGTTCACCGGAGACGGCCTCCGCGCCGTATTGGCCGGTGCCGGGGCGGCCGCAGGGGCGGCTGCCGGCGCTGCTGCGGCCACATTGAGCATGCCGTTGCCGCCACCGGCGGCAGGCTGCAGGGCGGACTGCGGCGCGCCCGTGGCGGACGCCGAGGCAGCCTGCGTATCGGCCGGCGTGGCCATGCTGAGGCGGTGGATGCGGAAGGTGGCGGCGTCGCTCACGACCAGGCTGCCATTGCGCGCCAGCGCCATGCCGCGCGGCGCGTAAAGCTGCACTTTGCCGTCGCTGCCGTAGCCCGGCTCAACCTTCTGACCCACATCAACCAGTCCATCCAGACCGCCCTGCGGCGTGAGCTGCAATATCCGGCCTTGCGAGCCGGTGGCAATATACAGGTGGCCGTCGTGCGTGCGCGCCAGCGCGATGGGACGGCGCAGCAAGGCTTGCCTGTCGTTGTCCGGCGCGCGCACCACGGTGCTGACCATGCCGTCCTTGCCCAGCTTGCGGATGGCGTTGTTGCGCGTGTCGGCGATCAGCAGCGCGCCGTCCGCGTCCAGCAGCAGCGCGCAGGGGGTGTCGAAGCCCGCCTTCAGCGCCGGACCGTCCGCATCCCCCGGCAGGCCGTTGCCCGCGATGGTGCTTACCGTGCCGTCGGGCGCGATGCGGCGGATGGCGTCGTTATAGGTGTCCGCCACGTAGACCACGCCGTCGTCGCCCACCGCCACGCCTACCGGACCGTTGAACTGCGCTTCCCTGCCCTTGCCGTCCGCCGTGCCCGCCACACCGCTACCGGCAAGCGTGTTGACCGTGCCGTCCGGCGCCACCTTCCTGATCGCGTTGTTGCCGGTGTCCGCCACATACAGATTGCCCAGCGCGTCGATGGCGATGCCGGATGGCGTATTGAACATGGCCTGCGCGCCCGGGCCATCGGCAAAGCCTTCCTTGCCGCCTGCAAGCGTGGACGTGGCGCCGCCAGGCGTGAGCTTGCGGATGCGGTTGTTGTCGCCCGCATCAGCGATATAGATATTGCCTGCGGCGTCGAGCGCCACGCCGTAGGGATCGGCAAAACGCGCCACGGTCAGGGGCATATTGCCTTCCGCCGCACCCGCCGTGCCGTCGCCGGCCAGCGTGGTCACGCGCGCAGCCCAGAAGTCCGGCGTGCGTTCCACCGCCTTTTTCGGAGCAGCCTGCCCGGCCTCCACCTGCGGCGCACGCGCTTGCAGATAAAAATACACGCCCGCCCCTGCCACGGCTGCCGCCACAGCGATGCCCGCCAGGGGCAAATGTTTTCTTTGATGCTGCCGATTCTGATTTGCCGCCACGTTACTACCCATCCAGGAATGAATGATGAGCTTAACCGAAAAGGTGATGCGGATGCTATAGTTGGCGATCTTGCAACCCACACGCCGGAGACAGCCATGCTGAAGATTTCCCTGCTTCCTCTCGCCCTCGCGCTGAGCCTGTGCAGCGCCGGCGCCGCCGCCAAAGTGCAGCAGTTGCCGGGCTTTGCCGCCAACAGCAAGGAGGCCAGCATCGCGGTCGATATCAACGCCAACGGCCAGGTGGCGGCCGTGATCGAGGACGAGGACGGCAAGCAGCGCGCGGTGCTGTACGACAAAGGCGTGCTGGAACTGGGCACGCTGGGCGGCAGCGACAGCTACACCAAGGGCATCAACGACGACGGCGTGGTGGTGGGCTCGGCGCAGGACGGCAAGGGCCACTGGCGCGCTTTCCTGGTGCGAAAGGGCGAGCGCATGCGCGACCTGGGCACACTGGGCGGCGGCAGCAGCTACGGCACGGCCGTCAACGCGTCGGGCCAGGCCGCCGGTTTCGCCGACACGGCGGACGGCTATTTCCGCGCCTTCGTGCTGGACGCGCAAGGCCGCATGGTGGACCTCGGCACGCTGGGCGGCAATATCAGCTACGCGTCCGGCATCAACAACAGTGGTGTGGTGGTGGGCACGGCAGCGCTGCCGGACGGCTACCGGCGCGCCTTCATCCACCGTCCCGGCGCGGGCATGACGGACCTGGGCACGCTGGGCGGGCGCTCCAGCGCAGCCACCGGCGTGAACGACGCGGGCATGGTGGTGGGCGCGTCCGAAATGCCGAACCGCCGCTGGCACGCTTTCCTGCACGACGGCAGCAAAATGGTGGACCTGGGCGCGCTCATCGGCTACGGCAACAGCTACGCCACCGGCATCAACGCTGCGGGCCACGTGGTGGGCACTATCCTGATCGGCGACGAGCGCCGCTCCTTCGTCTACCGCGACGGCAAGATGGCGGTGCACCAAGCGGGCAAGGGTTTATACCTGACCAACGCCATCAATGACGAGGAAATCGTGGCTGGGGCAACCTATCTGAGCAAGCGCTACGCGGCGGCCACCATGCGCTCGGACATGGTGCCGGTGGTGCCCAAGGGCCACCGCGAGTTCATGGGCATGATGACGATGGCGGTCGGCACCGCCGTGGCGCTGATGCTGCTGCGCCGGCGCTATCGCGGCATTGCGCTGGCGCGCTACTGAGGCTTACTTCTTCCGCGCGCGCTTGAGGAAAGCGGGCAGCAGGTTGAACAGGCGGACCAGCGCGTGCAGCTGCCAGGGGAACACGCAGCGCTCGTCGCGCCGCGCGATGGCGGCGGCGATGCGCTGCACGGCCTCCTGCTCGGACAGGAGGAAAGGCTTGTGGCTGGCGTCGCCGTGGTTCAGCTCGCGCAGGCGTGCGGTATCCACATAGCCCGGCACAATGACGGTGACGGCGATGCCGAACGGCGCCAGCGCCTTGCGGTAGGCGCCGCAGATGGCGATGGCCGCGCGCTTGCTGGCACTGTAGAGGGAGCCGTTCGGATAGTCGTCCTGCAGGCCGGCGATGGAGGCGACCGCTACCAGATGGCCCTGGCCCCGTTCCATCATGGCATCCGAGGCGGCCGCGAAGGCGTTATCCAGGCCACCCACGTTCACGCGCAGCACCGGCAGCACGCTGCTGCGGTCCCGCGCGATTGCGGCGGCGTCGGTGTACTGGCCGGCGGTGACGATGAGCAGGTCGAGCTGGCCATCGTGGGCAGCATCCGGCAGCGCAACCACTTCGGCCACCGTGCGCGCCACAGCGGCGCGGTCCGAGATATCGCACACATGGATGCTGACGCGGCTGTCCCGCGCAAACGCCACACCGTCCAGCTTCTCAGGCCGCCGCCCACAGATTGCCACGCGCGCGCCCTGCATCCAGTAGTGCTGCGCCAAACCCAAGCCTATGCCGCTGGTGCCGCCGATAATCATCACCTTCATGCCAGCGCCTTGTTGTGGCGCGTGGCGCGGCGCATGGCTGGGCTGCGGCCCTGGGCGGCCAGCGCGTAGGCTTCGGCGGCGCGCGCGTAGCCATACTGCCACTGCGCCTCCACCTCCTCAACGTAGCGCGCATAACTGGTTGGCGCCACCAGCCGCACGCGGTTGCGCAGCCAGTCCACGCGCTTCTGGATGCCGTTACCGCGCAGGGCGATGCCAACGTCGCTGGTATCCACCCACACGTCCACCGGCTGGCCGTGCACATGGCGCATGCGCTGGTTGCCGTCGAAGCCGAACACGGTGCGTAAGGCCGGAATGGCCATCAGCTGGTCGTAGGGCGGCTTCATTTCCATGGTGACGTGCCGCGCCAGGCTGCGCGCCAGCTCAACAGGAAACAGGTCCACCACGCCGCCGGTATAGTCTTCGGCGCCAACCGAGTGGCAGCGGAAGTAATACATATCGGAGATCGAAATGCGCACGGCGTCGGCCAGCGGCATGGTGGAATCGACCCGCAGCTCGGGCGCCACCGCATCCGTCCAGCCGCCGCTGCCGATGGCCGATGGCAGGCCCTCAGCCAGCGCGGCGGTGCGGCTGCCGCAGAACAGGGTTACGCCGTACAACTGGCGCCCTAGCCTGGGCTGGCCCACCTCGTGCTCGCCGAACAGCATCTTGCCACCCAGGATGGCCAGCGCGGCGCCGCCCTGCCCGGCCGCCGGAGGCAACGGCAGCACGGCGGGGATCTCGAACAGGTAATCCTGGAACAGGTCCGGCAGGCGGGCCGCCTTGCCCGGATGCAGGCGGCGCAGCGCCACGTTGGCCAGCGCGCGCAGCGGCGAAGCGCGCGGCCCTGGCTGCAGGCCGCAGAACAACTCGTACATCTGCGGCGAAGCCACCCAGGCTTTGCGCGACGCGCTGTCCGGCAGGTTGCGGATGATGGCGCCGGCCACCGCGCCGCCGCAGGTAGCCAGCAGCAGGTCCGGCTCCTGGCCCGCGTCCACGGCGGCGGCGTGCATGCCGAGGTAGTAGCCGAAACGGAAACCGCCGCCGGCCAGCACCATGCAGCGCTGGTATGGTTCGGGCCGTTCCTGCCTTTGGTCTGGTTGTGCTTGCATCATGCGTGCCATAATGCATCAATTACATCGTTAATAACAAGGACAGCTTGACCATGAATCCGGTGGCGGTGCCCAGCATGCGCGAGCGCGTGACACAGCTTGCGCTCAATGGCGCGCTGTTCGGGCTATGTTACCCCTTGGCCAACCACCTTGCCGAACGCTCCGGCGCCGCCCGCAGCGTGGCCCTGCCGTGGGACGCGGCCGTACCCTTTCTGCCGTGGATGGTGCTGCCCTATATGACGTCCGGCCTGCTGTTCGGACTCAGCTTTCTGCTGACGGACAGCCGCGCCAGGCTGTCCGCGCTGAGCCGCCGCGTGGCGTTTGCCACTGTGGCCGCCTGCCTGGTGTTCGCCGCCTTCCCGCTGCGTTTCAGCTACTTGCGGCCGCTTGTGGACGCTCCGCTGCCCGCCTGGCTGTTCGCGCAATTGTCCGCCATGGACCAGCCCTACAACCAGCTGCCATCGCTGCACGTGGCCTACTGCGTGATCTTCTGGCCCGCGCTGCGCCGCTTTGCAGGAGGCCGCACACAGCAGGCCGCGCTGGCCGCCTGGCTGCTGCTCGTCGCGGCCGCCACCGTGTTCACTTATCAGCACCATCTGGCCGACGTCGCCGCAGGCGCCCTGCTCGGCCTGCTTGCCATACGCCTGCTGCCCGAGGCCGCGTCCGGCGCGTCCGAGCCCGTCGCCTTCAGCTACACGCTGATGGCGGGCCTCTCACTGCTGGCGTGGTTCGCGTTGGGCGGCCTGTGGTGGCTGTACCTGTGCGCCAGCCTGCTGCTGGTGGCGTGGGCCTACCATCGCCGCCATGCCGCCTTCCTCCACAAGCACGAGGGCCGCTACCCGCTGTGGGTCTGGCTGCTGTACGCGCCCTACCTGGGCGGCTATCTGCTGACATGGCAACTGGTGCGCTGGCGCGAGCGGCACCGTCCGCCTTTCGACCGGCACAGCGAGCGCCTGTGGGTGGGCCGCCGCCTGAGCAATGCGGAAGCGGCCCGCCTGCCCGCCGGATGCGCCGTCATCGACCTGGCCAACGAACTGAGCGAAACAAAGGCACTGCGCAACCGCCCCTACCATCACTTCCCGCTACTGGACCTGCATGCGCTCGATGCGCGCTCAGTCCAGCCCATCCTGGCCGCCATCGCAGCCCACGCCGCCCAGGGCCGCGATATTTATCTGCACTGCGCCATGGGCTACCAGCGCAGCCGCCATATCGCCCAGCTTTACAAGGAGTATTCCCAGCAATGAGCTTTTCGATCTACCAGCTGAAGCCCAAATTCCAGCAACTGCTGCAGCCGCTGATGCGCGCGCTGGTGCGCTGCCGCGTAACGCCGAACCAGATCACGCTGGTCACCATGCTGCTGTCCGTGGCCTACGGCGCCGCGCTCACGTGGCAGCCTGATTGCGCAGGCTTGTGGCTGGGCCTGCCCGCCTTCCTGCTGCTGCGCATGGCGCTGAACGCCATCGACGGCATGCTGGCCAGTGCCACCGGCCAGAAAACCCGCCTCGGCACGCTGCTCAACGAACTCTGCGACCAGGTGTCCGACGCCGCGCTCTACCTGCCCTTCATGCTGGCCGCCGCGCTGCACGCGCCGCTGGTGGTGCTGTGCGTGGTGGGCGCGCTGCTGGCCGAGTTCACGGGCGTGCTGGCGCTCAGCGTGGGCGCCGCCCGCCGCTTCGACGGGCCGATGGGCAAGAGCGACCGCGCCTTCTGGTTCGGCCTGATTGCCCTGCTGATCGGCTACCAGGCCGCGCCGCTGCTGTTGAACGGCATACTGGTGCTGGTGATCGCCCTGTCCGTGTGGACCGTGTTCAACCGCCTGCGCCAGGCGCTGCGGGCTTCTGCGCCAGCGACACCGTAAAAATGCCCTCCAGGCCGATGCGCGTGGCAATCTTACGCCCGCCCGCATAGGCCACCAGGCCGTCCATTTCAGCTTGCGGCCGGGGCCGCATCTGCCACGGCGTGCCCCGGTGGCTGGTCAGCGTGAGAGCGATCATATCCAGCTGCGGGTGCCAGGGCTGGCCGGTATAAATCAGATAGCCGCCCGGCCGCAGCACGCTGAAGATGCCCTTGAGCGAGGCGCACACCGGCTCGTTGTCGCTGAACAGCTCATGCAGGCCGGACACGATGGCAATATCGTACTCGCCTTCGGCGGCGCGGTAGCTGTCCGGGCTGAAGGCGTCGCGCAGCTGGAAGTCCACGCTGGCGCGCAGTTGCAACTGCTCGGCCAGCACGCGCGCCTGGTCCATGTTGTGCTGCGTGTAGTCGCGCAGGGTGACCTGGATGTCCTTGTCCTGGAAGCGCTTCACGGTTTCAAGCACGTAGCGGCCGGAGCCTGCGGCAATATCCAGGATGCGCAGCGGCCCATCGCCCGTGTGCGCGGCGATGCGCTCGCCCAGCATCTGCTGCAACTGGCGCTTGCGCAGGCGGATGCCGCGCCAGCCCACCGCGTCCAGATAGCCCCGGTCCATGGTTTTGCCCATGATGAATCGTCCGCCGGCCTGGTTGCGGTACACATAGTCCAGCGACGCGCCGGAATCGAAGCCGTGTTCCAGGCCTATCTTCATGCCGTCGCTCACGCCGCCCAGCGTGCCCAGCATGACGCGCTGCATGCCGAACCAGGCCTTGGCGAGCGCGCCGCAGCTCTCGCCGGCCTGCATGGCGGCGTAGCGGCGCGCACTATGGCTGTCGCGGTCGGCATTCAGGTAATGCGACGGCGCCCACGGTGCGCGCTGGAAGCACTGCTCGACGAACTGGCGGCTTTCATGCAGAGCCACGCTGGTGTCCTGCTCGTAGAACAGCGCGTGGAAGGCGTCCGGCAGGCGCACGTAGCGCTTCAGCGGCGAGGACAATCGGTCGAAGAAGACCTGCTGCGGCGCTTCCTTCACCACAAAGTCCTTGCCTGCGGCCAGCATCAGCACCGGCGTATCGATGGCGGCGGCGTCGTGCACGATGCGCTGCGCGGTGTCCGCCAAGCCCAGCAGCACGCAAGCCGAGATGGCCTTGGCGATCAGCGGATCGGCCGCGTAGGCGGCAGCCTCCTGCGGCGAATGCGTCAGCATGCCGGGGCGGATATAGCTGGTGACGAACAGCTCGGGCTTGAAGCGGCGTGCGAAACGCAGCGCGGGCTTGGCCAGCGGTACGTAGAGCTTGATCTCGAAGGCGGCGGCGGCCATGATGACGCCCCGCACGCGCGGCGCGTAGTCGTGCAGCCAGGTGGCGGCGATGACCGCGCCGACGCTGTTGGCCACCACCAGGATGTTTTCCTCGGCAAAGCCGTGCGCGTCGCGGATGTGGCGGATGAAGGTGTCGAAGTCTTCCACCAGGGCTTCGAAACTGGGGGCGTCGCCGCGCTCTCCCGGCGAGTAGCCGTGTCCGCGCGCGTCCCAGGCAAAGGCGTGGTCCTGTGCAAAGCCGAATTGCTCGACCAGCGGCTGGATGCGGCCGGAATGCTCGTGGCCCCGGTGCAGGAAGACCAGCGCGCGCTGCGGCCCGTCCCGGCGCGGCGCCAGCGGTTCCCAGGCGCGGTAGAACAGCCGCGTTCCATCCTTGCAGTCGAAACCGGATTCGGTCGTGCGCCAGGCCAGTGAGCGTTCAGCTTTCATGCGGGCATCCCTTGAGCGTAGGTAATCAGAAAATACAGCAGCGGCGCGGTGACCACCAGGCTGTCCACCCGGTCCAGCATGCCGCCGTGGCCAGGTATCAGATGCGAAAAATCTTTCACGCCCAGCACGCGCTTGGCGGCCGAGAACATCAGGTCGCCGCAGAACCCGCCCAGCGACAGCAGCACGGCATAGCCCGCCAGTTGGCGCGCCGGCGCCAGGTGCAGATAGCTGCCCAGCGCCAGCGACAGCAGCAGCGTTGCCGCAACGCCGCCCAGCAGCCCCTGCCAGGTCTTGTTCGGACTGATGCCCGGCGCGATACGGTGCCGTCCGAACAGCGTGCCGCTGATGAACTGCGCCACGTCGTTCAGCGCGGTCAGCACGTACAGGTAAAACAGCCAGGCCAGCCGCTGATGCGGCGCCAGCGGCAGCATGTCGTAGCGCGGCAAAAAGCTGACGCCAAAGCACAGCATGAGCCACAGCAGCCACAACAGCGAAACCGTGCTGCGTAACCAGAGGAAATATACCAGTGTTATGAGGATGGCAATGGCCAGCGCAAGCGCAATTGCCTGAGGTTTGAGAAAAATCAAGGTGATGGTGGCGGCCAGTGTGGCCCCGGCGGGCCAAGTAAAGCGCACCGCGCCGCCCTGCCCGGCAAACGGCGCCAGCTCCCGCAGCGCCAGCACGCCGATGAGCAGCGCCAGCAAGGGCGCGCCCGCCGGGTGCAGCAGCAGGCTGAGCGTAACCACCGGGAAGATGGCCCACCAGGCGTTGACTTGCAGCCTGAGCCTGCTCTGCGGGCGGGCGCGCAGCTTCAGGCCGACGCCCAGCGAAGCCATGCCCAGCATCAGATACAGCATACCGAGCGCGGTCAGGATTTCCGTGCCCAGCAGAGAAAGCAGTGCTTGCATAATCGCCTCAATTGCTTGAAAGGCAATTATACGTTAAATTTTCCTTTAGACAACGTCCTGCGCGACAGGCAGCGCTTCGGTCTTCCAGCGCAGCATGCCGCCGGCCAGGTTGGCGACCTGCTTGAAGCCGGCCTTGGTCAGCAGCACGCTGGCCTGGGCCGAGCGCACGCCGGAGCGGCACACGGCAACGATGGGACGTTCGCGGTCGAATTCGTCCAGCTTGAACATCAGCTGCGACAGCGGCACCAGGCGCGCGCCGCGCAGATGGCCAAGGCGGTCGATAAACTCGGGCGCCTCGCGCACATCCACGATCTGCACCTGGTCGGCATGCTCGAGCAGCGCCATCGGTTCGATTTCCCACACGCCGCTGAAGCGCAGCGTGAGCGGCGCCCAGGCCGGCGTATCGGGCGGCTCGGTCCCGCCCTCGGGCTGGCCGCAGCGCAGGTTGGCGGGCACGGCCACCGCGATCATCTTGGGATGCGGCAGGTTCAGGTTGTTCATATGGCCGGCGAAATCGCCCTCGTCCACGTCGCCGCCCAGGCGCGGGTTGAAGCGGCGCTCCTCGGCCACGCTGGTGACGGTGATGCCACGGTAGTCGTGCGCGGGATAGAGCAGGCAGTTGTCGGGCAGCGTGAGGATCTGGCCGCGCACCGAGGCGAACAGTTCCTGCGGGCTGCCGCCCTGGAAATCGGTGCGGCCGCAGCCGCGTATCAGCAGGCTGTCGCCGGTGAAGGCCATGCTCTGGTCGTCCAGCACGAAGGTCAGGCAGCCGCTGGTATGGCCCGGCGTGGCGCGCACTTCCAGGTAGCGGCTGCCGAACTGGATGCGGTCGCCGTGCCGCAGCGGCCGGTCCGCCAGCTCGGCGCCTGCCGCCGCCGCCAGCGCAATGCCGCTGCCGCAGCTCTGGTGCAAGCGCCAGGCGCCGGTGACGTGGTCGGCGTGCACATGGGTGTCCAGCGAGGCCAGCAGGCGCAAGCCCAGCTCGCGCACCAGCGCCAAGTCGCGCGGCACCTGTTCGTAGACCGGGTCGATCAGCACGGCCTCGCCGCCGTCGCCGAGCAGGTAGGTGTAGGTGGACGAGGTTGGATCGAATAGCTGGCGGAAAATCATGGTCGTCCCTGAGTTGTTATTCCTCGAATGATAGCAAAGGGCGACGGCCATGCCAGGCGGCAAGGTAAAAAAAAGCCCGCTCAGGGAGCGGGCTACATCTATTGTCCGATTGGCCGGATGGGCCGAGAAATTTCTGGGACGTCTTTCGAACGCGTCAAGTCTCCACTAGCCAACGCAGCAGTCATCAAATGCGCAGTTCTCAACGCGCTGGAACGCTTCAAATTCAACAATTCCGGTTTCAGCAATTTATCTTCTTTGGAAGCCATGAAATTCTCCTAAAGGACACTCTATCGCTTTGAACACGGAAAGCACACCGTTCATAGGTAACTGCTTGAAAATTCTAGCATAAAACCTGTCCAGCACTGCAGAAACGGCCATGTAGAAGTATTGCGTAATCGCTGGATTCACCCGGAAATGCTGCGCCACTACATCTCCCAGGGCCTCGCCGAACTGAAACACGTACCGTGGGTCATCCAGATGCCATTCCGACGCTCTGAACTCATCGCCGGTTGCATCCGCACGGAAAACCTTGCGAGAACGACCTGCTCCCGTCACATCCCCAAAACTACCTGGGCGAGTGGCGCGCGCCGGTCTGACGCTGGCAAAAAAAAAGCCCGCTCAAGGAGCGGGCTAAATCTAATCTCTTGGAGGAGAATAGAGGAGACAGGTGTAATCATGCCGCGTCGCAGCATATAAATCTACTTTATCTTTCCAATGACAGTCATAGCCAAAACAAATATGTCTATTGCCTTCAGCCGCCGCCTCGCCCTCATCTTTGGAATTTTGCTTCCGCTGGCTGAACTGGTACGGCGCAGCGGGCAGCTTGGCAGCGCGGCCGTGATTCCCCATCTGCTGGACGACTTCCTGTTGGGCGGGAGTTTGCTGTATGCCGCCGCGCTATGCCGGCGCGATCCGCGCCGCGGCCGCCTCTATCTCGCGGCGGCGTGGGGCGCAGCGTGCGGCATGGGCTACAACAGCTTCATGTGGCAGCTGCTCACCCTGGACCAGCCCGACCCGGCACCTATTTCCTCAGCGGCGGTCGCCGCCGTCAAAGGCATCGGATTGCTGCTGTGCCTGGCCGCCCTGCTGGGCTGCCTGCGCGAACCGGATGCCGCGCCGCATCGACAAAAAAAAGCCCGCTACGGGAGCGGGCTAAATCTAATCTCTTTGAGGAGAATAGAGGAGACAGGACTATGATGCCGTAGCGCATCATATATTTCTACTTTATATTGGTGATGATAGAAATAAATGATGCGTATAACTTGGCAAAAATACTTACTTTCCCACGTCGGCTGCGTATGGGAGCACGCGGGAGGCCAGTCGGGTATCGGTTTTGAGCAGGCCCACTTCGTCGGCCAGGATGTGCACCGCTTCATTCAGCAGCACGTCCTTGGCCGCTTTGGCGGCTTTCTCCGCGTCCAGCTCGGCGCTCAGGCTGCGCTCGTCGCCTTGCAGGCCGTCGTCGGTGCGCAGCGCGCCCTTCACTGCCGCAATCTGGCGCGCGGCCTTGGCGTTGGCGTTGGCCGGCTTGGCCGCGATGGCCTTGTTCAGCGCTTCCTTGGCGTCCGGGATCAACACCGGATCATCCGGTGAGGCCACCAGGTTCAGCAGGCGTGCCTCGCGCAGCTTGGCGCGCGCTTCCTGCTGGTCGCGTTCCTTGCGGCGCGCAGCTTCGTTCAGCGAAATGGTGTTGTCCTTGCGCTGCTTCTTCACCAGGGCGATGTCCTCGGCCAAGTACTGGAAGTCCTTGTCCTTGGCCACGCGCGCCTCGTGCTTCTTGTCCAGCAGCGGCACGATCTCCTTCAGCTCGCCTGCGGGAATGTAGATCGCCGGCTTGATGGCCACCCACGGCAGCGCGTTGTCATAGCTCGATTCGCCAAAGGTTTCCGGGTCCGACATCGACGGCAGGTTGATGTCCGGCACCACGCCGCGCAGCTGCGTCGTGCCGCCGTTGATGCGGAAGAACTGCGCCACCGTCATTTTCAGTTCGCCGTAGCGCGGCTTGTCGGCCTGCGAATAGCGGTCCAGGCTCACCAGCTGCTGCACGGTGCCCTTGCCGAACGACGGTTCGCCGATGACCAGGCCACGGCCGTAGTCCTGGATCGCGGCGGCGAAAATCTCCGACGCCGAGGCCGAGCTGCGGTTGATCAGCACGCCCACCGGACCGTCCCATGCCAGGCCGGCGTTGGTGTCGCTCTCCACTTCCACTTTGCCTTGCGCATTGCGCTGCTGCACCACCGGGCCTTTGTCGATGAACAGGCCGGTCAGTTCCACCGCCTCGGTCAGCGAGCCGCCGCCGTTGTTGCGCAGGTCGATCAGCACGTTGTCGACTTTTTCCTTCTTCAGCTCGGCCAGCAGGCGGGCCACGTCGCGGGTGGCGCTCTTGTAGTCCTTGTCGCCCTTGCGGCGCGCTTCAAAGTCCAGGTAGAAGGTCGGCAGCGAAATCACGCCGACGCGGCGCTTGGCCGTGCCATCGCGCACTTCGAGGATGGATTTCTTGGCCGACTGCTCTTCCATGCTGATTTTCTTGCGCACCAGCGACAGCTGCGCCAGCTTGCCGTCCGGGCCGGCGTCGGCCGGCAGAATCTGCAAGCGCACCGTGGAATCCTTGGCGCCGCGGATCTGCTGCACCACGTCGTCGATGCGCCAGCCCACCACGTCGGTGAAGCTGCCGGACTCGCCCTGGGCCACGCCCACGATACGGTCGCCCACTTTCAGCTTGCCCGACAGCGCGGCCGGGCTGCCCGGCACCACTTCGCGCACCACGGTGTAGTCGTCGCGCTGCTGCAGCTGGGCGCCGATGCCTTCCAGCGACAAGCGCATGGCGATGTCGAAGTTTTCGGCGGCGCGCGGGCCGAGGTAGTTGGTGTGCGGCTCGATCGACATGGCGTAGGCGTTCATGAAGATCTGGAACACGTCTTCATTGTTCAGCTTGCGCGAACGGCTCATGTAATTTTCGTAGCGCTTGTCCAGCGTCTCGCGGATGGCCTTGTCGTCCTTGCCGGCCAGTTTCAGGCGCAACCAGTCGTTCTTGACGCGCTTGCGCCACAGGTCTTTCACTTCCGCGTCGGTCTTCGGCCATTCGGCCTTTTCCCGGTCGATCTGGTAGCTCTCGTCCAGCGAGAAATCGAATTTGGTCTTCAGCAGTTCGCGCGCGTAGCCGATGCGCTCGTTGAAGCGCTGCTGGTAGAGGTTGTAGATGGCGAACGGCACCGTCAGGTTTTCCGACATGATGGCGTCGTCCATCTTGGTGCGCATGGGGGCGAACTGGTCCACGTCGGCTTGCACGAAGAACAGCTTTTCGCCGTCCAGGGACTTGAAGTAGCGGTCGAAGATCTTCTCCGACATCGCGTCATCCAGCGGGGTAGCCTTGTAGTGATAGCGCGTCATGACGTGGGAAGCCCACAACGCGGCCTGCGACTGCACCGCCTGCGGCTTGACGATCTCCGCGGCCTTTTCAGGCGCCGCGGCGCCCACTTGTACCGATACGGCCAGCGCAATCGCGCTCAACAACATCTGCTTCTTCATCGGCTTACTCCGAAAACTTTGATTTCATGGAAAACTGGGTCCCGCTGCGCCTTATTCTACAGGATAGCAGGACGGCGGCAACGGCTGTACGGCTCAGTTTCGGCGCCTAGCCTTAAGGCTGAATTAAAGCGCCCGGCAGCGCCTCAGCCGCCGGCCTCGGGCACGGCGGACGCAGAGGGTATCCCGGAGCGCGCCCACTTGACCAGCTCGAACCAAGCCACGCTCAGCAGCGCAACCAGGCCGCTGCCAGCCAGTTGCGCCGGGCCAGGCTGAGCAAATGCGAACAGACTGCGCAAAGGCCCCCAACTGAGCACCAGCGCCAGGAGCAGGACGGCAGCCAGGCTGATCCAGGCAAACCAGCGGCTAGCTGCCGCGCGCGGCGCCCAAGCCGGCCGCGACCAGGTCCGATTGCTGTAGATTAAGCCCAAATCAGCCAGCACCAGCGCCACGAAGGCCGAGGTGCGCGCCAGGTCGTCGGATAGGCCGGACCATCTGACTTGCAGATACAGCCCGACCAGCAGCAGCAACAGGCCGCCGCCTTGCAGCAGGCCGCGCAGGAGTATCTCGCGGTCGAACAGGCGCATATCCGGCCGGCGCGGCTTGCTCGTCATCGCGTCGGGCTCGAGCGGCTCGGCCTCGAAGACGATGGAACAGGCCGGGTCGATCACCAGCTGCAGGAACATGATGTGTACCGGCATCAGCAGCATCGGCCAACCCAGCAGCACCGGCACGATGGACAGGCCGACGATGGGCACGTGCACCGCGACGATGAACACTATCGCCTTGCGCAAGTTCGCGAACAGGCGGCGCCCGTGCCGCACCGCCAGCAGCAGCGAGGAAAAGTCGTCCTTGAGCAGCACCAGCGCGGCCGCTTCGCGCGCCACGTCGCTGCCGCGCGCCCCCATCGCCACGCCGATGCTGGCCGCCTTCAGCGCCGGCGCGTCGTTGACGCCGTCGCCGGTCATGGCGACGATATCGCCACGGCGGCGGAAGCCCTGCACCAGCCGCAGCTTCTGTTCCGGCGCGATGCGGCAGAACACCGCGGTGTCCCGCAGCCGCAGTTGCAGGGCGGCATCGTCCATCGCCGCCAGCTCGGTCCCGGACAGCACGCCGGCGGACGCGCCGCCTATCCCGGCCTCGCGCGCGATGGCCTGGGCGGTGGCCGGATGGTCGCCCGTGATCATCACCACCCGCATGCCGGCCGCCTGGCATTCCGCCACGGCGGCCGGCACCTCCGGCCGCACCGGGTCGTGCAGCGCGACCAGGCCGAGAAAGCTGAACTCGAAGACATGCTGGTTGTCCGGCAGGCCGGCGGCCGGAAAGGTCGCCTGCGCCACGCCGACCACGCGCAGTCCCTGGCCGGCCAGCGCGGCGGCCCGGGCCGCAATGGCCGCCGCGCGCGCCGGCGCCAGGTGGCACAGATCGGCGATGGCTTCCGGCGCGCCCTTGGCCGCCACCAGATATGCCGAACGGTCCGGCGACCGCCACACGCGCGACATGGCCAGCATCCCCGGCGACAGCGGGTAGTCGTCTATCAGCTCCCAGTCGGCATGCAGGTGCTCGGTATCCGCCAGCAGGCGCGCGCCGGCCTGGACTATGGCCGACTCCATGGGGTCGAATGCCCGGCGGTGGCTGGCCAGCACCGCGTACTCGAGCAGGCCGTGCAGCTCCTCCTGCAGCGGCGCGCCGCCCGCCGCCCGGCAATCGTAGCCGGACTGCTCCGACCACAACTGGGCCACCTCCATGCGGTTGACCGTCAGCGTGCCGGTCTTATCGACGCACAGCACGCTGGTCGCGCCCAGCAATTCAATCGCCGGTATGCTGCGCGCCAGCACCTGCTCGCGTCCCAGCCGCCAGGCGCCCAGCCCCAGAAACAGCGTCAGGATCACCGGCAGCTCTTCCGGCAGGATGGCCATGGCCAGCGTCAGCCCGGCGAGCAGGCCTTGCAGCCAATCTCCGCGCAGCGCCCAGTAGGCCAGCGCCAGGGCGCAGGCCAGGCCAATGCCGCCGCTGGCGACGGCCTTGACGACAGCGCGGGTTTCGCTTTGAATCGGCGTCAGTTCGCCGCCGATGGCGGCCAGCGACGCGCCGATGCGCCCCAGCGCGCTTGCCGCGCCGGTGGCCACCACCACGCCACTGGCGGCGCCCTGCGTGACCAGCGTGCCGGAATAGACCCGGTGTTCGGCTTCGCCTTGCGCCGCGCCGGCCGCGCGCTTCATCACCGGAACCGATTCCCCCGTGAGCATGGACTCGTCCGCGCTCAGGCTGGCGGCGGACAACAGATCGATATCGGCAGGGACGCGATCGCCTTCGGCAAGCAGAACCAGGTCGCCCACCACCAGTTCGCGGCCAGCAATGCGTTGCTGCTTGCCGTCCCGCACCACCAGGGCGCGCGGACAGGACAGGTCGCGCAAGGCGCTCAGCGAGCGCTCGGTGCGGCGCTGCTGGAAAAACGTGGTGCCGACCACGATGCCGACAAAGCCCAGCAGCATCAGCGCCTCGTTCCGGTCGCCCAGCATCAGGTAGACCGCGCCGCAGGCGGCCAGCAGCAGAAACATCGGCTCCGATGCCACATCGAGCAGCAGGCGCCAGCCGTTCAAGGGGGGCGAGGCGGGCAGCGCGTTCGGGCCGGCGGCGCGCAGCCGCGCCGCCGCCTCCGCCGCCGTCAGACCTTCCCGCTCAGCGTGCAATGCCATCGTTGGACTCCGGTTCGGATGAGCAATTCCTTGGCGCGCAGCGCCAGCGGACAGCGTATCACACACTGCGCGCTCGCCATCCTTAGCGGGCCGGCTTAAGGATTGCCGATGGCATCGCGGCGCCGCGTTCAGAATTCCTTAATCTCCGGCGGCCACCATCCGCCTATGCCGACGCGCCGCCGGCCCTTAGCCGGGGCGCGCGATTGGCCAAACCAACGCACAGGAGCATCCCATGAACGACATGCAGGCCCGCCCCGGAGAACGCAACGGCTCCGCTTCCCCACCGTATCAGACGCTGGTCTGGGATCTGCCCGTCCGGCTGTTTCATTGGCTCATGGCCTTCAGCTTCGCGGGCGCCTATTTGACGGCGGAGATGGAGCGCTGGCGAACGGTCCACGTCACCCTCGGCTACACGATGGCGGCGCTGGTCTGCTTCCGCATTGTCTGGGGCTGGATCGGCACCGACTACGCCAGGTTTTCCAGCTTCGTGCGCGGACCGCGAGCGACGCTGCGCTATGTGCGCTCGCTGTTTAGCCCGCGCCCGCAGCATTTCACCGGGCACAATCCGGCCGGCGCCGTCGCGATCCTGCTGATGCTGGCCACCACCATGGCCCTGGCCGGTTCAGGCTGGCTGCTCTACACCGGCCGCGCCGGCGCATGGATGGAGGACGGGCATGAATTGATCGCCGAGCTGATGCTGGCCCTGGTGCTGGTCCACATTGGCGGCGTGCTGGCCGCCAGCCTGCTGCACCGGGAGAACCTGGCCAAGGCCATGCTCACCGGCCGCAAGCGGGCCGACGCCGGTGCGAAGGCACAGGGCCGGCGCGCCGGCACCGCCTTGCTGCTATTGCTGGCCGTGCTGGCGTTCTGGTGGTGGCAGGCCGGTCATGCGGAGGCGCCGGCAAGCGGTGCCACGTCCGCGGCGCAGCGGCACGGCGCGCACCGCGGCGATGACGACTGAGCTGGCA
Organism: Pseudoduganella aquatica; assembly: GCF_009857595.1. Taxonomy (GTDB): domain Bacteria; phylum Pseudomonadota; class Gammaproteobacteria; order Burkholderiales; family Burkholderiaceae_D; genus Rugamonas; species Rugamonas aquatica_A. The sequence continues at coordinate 87,303 of NZ_WWCU01000010.1, forward strand.
ATCGTGGGATAATCCGGGCATGCACATACTCCTCGCCGAAGACGATACGCTATTGGGCGACGGCCTTCAGGCCGGCCTGCGCCAGCTCGGCTTTCAAGTCGACTGGGTGCGGGATGGCGCCGCGGCGGCGCGCGAACTGCGGGTGTCGCCCCCTTACACGGCGGCGGTGCTCGACCTCGGCCTGCCCGTCAAGGATGGCTGGGCCGTGCTGGACGACGTGCGGCGCGCCGGCGTGACGGTGCCGGTGCTGATCCTGACCGCGCGCGACGCCGTCCCCGACCGCATCCGCGGACTCGACCTGGGCGCCGACGACTATGTGGTCAAGCCGGTCGACCTGTATGAATTGGCCGCGCGCCTGCGGGCGCTGGTCCGGCGCGCACACGGCCAGATCCAGCCCTGCCTGCGCGCGCAGGATGTCGAACTCGACGCCGCCGCCAGAATGGTGCGCAAGGGCGGCGCGCCGGTATCGCTGTCGACCCGGGAATTCGACTTGCTGCAGGCGCTGATGCTCAATCCGGACAAAGTGCTCTCGCGCGAGCAGCTGGAACAATACCTGTATAGCTGGGGCAAGGAAGTCGAGAGCAATGCAATCGAGGTCCACATCCACAATCTGCGGCGCAAGCTGGGCGGGACGCTGATCCAGACGGTGCGCGGCGTCGGCTACATGTTGTTGCGGAGCGCCCCCTAGCATGCAGGACAGGCCCGCCTCGCTGCAAGGACAACTGATCCGGCCGGTGCTGGCTGTCGTCAGCCTGATCTGGCTGGTCGCCGCCGGCGCCGTCTGGTTCGACGCCCGGCACGAGCTCGACGAGCTGCTCGATGCGCGGCTGGCGCAGGCGGCGTCGCTGCTGCTGATCCAGAAATTCGGCGACTTCGACGGCGACGACATCGCGCCGCCGCCCGCCGGCACGGAGCAGTACGCCACCGCGCTGATGTTCCAGGTCTATCAATCGGGCCGGTTGATGCTGAAATCCGCCGACGCGCCGTCGCGGCCCATGATGGCGGGTGGCGCGCCCGCGGCGCAATACGCCACGCTGTCGCTGGCGGGCGCTTCTTGGCGGGTCTACCGGGCGCCGGACCGGACCCGTGCGCTCGAAGTGATCGTCGCCGAGCGCCTGGACGCGCGCCGGGAAGTGCTGTGGGCGGTGCTGCGCAGCAGCCTGTGGCCGCTCGCCGTGGCGTTGCCGCTGCTGGCCGCCGCCACCTGGTGGGTGGTGCGGCGGGGCACGGCGCCGCTGCGCGCGCTCAGCCGCGCCATCATGTCGCGCCAGCCGCACGCGCTCGAGCCCATCGCGGACCCCGGCATCCCCCGTGAACTGCAGCCGCTGCTGCGCTCAATGAACGGCCTGTTCCAGCGAATCGCCACCCTGCTCGACTCGGAGCGCCGGTTCACCGCCGACGCGGCGCATGAACTCAGAACGCCGATCGCCGCCATCCGCATGCAGGCGCAGGTGGCCGCCGCCGCCGCCGAGCCCGCGGCGCGACAACACGCGCTCGGTGCGACAATCGATGGCTGCGACCGCGCGACGCGCCTGGTGGAACAGCTGCTGACGCTGGCGCGCCTGGAAGCGAACGGCGTCACGGACCAACGCTGCCTGGACTTGCGGCAACTGCTGCGGCAGGTGGTGGCGGAGCTTGCGCCTCAATCCGCGGCGAAACAGCAGGAGCTGAGCTTCGACGCCGACCGGGCATGCCTGGTCCAAGGAAATGAGCTGCTGCTGGCTATCCTGTGCCGCAATCTGATCGACAACGCCATCCGCTACAGTCCGGTCAAGGCCAGCGTCGCGCTGCGGCTGCGGTGTGACAAGGACCGCTTCCGCCTGACGATAGAGGACAGCGGCCCCGGCATGGCTGCCGCCGACCTGCTACGCGTGGGCGAACGGTTTTTCCGGGTTGCCGGCAGCGGCGCAAGCGGCAGCGGGCTGGGCTGGTCCATCGCGCGGCGCATCGCCGCGCCGCACGGCTTCGCGTTGTGCGCGGAACCGTCCGCGCGGCTCGGCGGGCTGGCGGTCGGGCTAAGCGGTCCGCTGCTCAAACAGGCGGCAGGATGACGGTGTAATAGCTGGCGGACCAGGCCAGGGCGGCGATCACCAGGTAGGGCCAGGAGCGCAGCGCTATCTTCCAGTCCACTGCCGAGGGCCAGCAGGCCAGGAACTGCGGCGCCACGGCGAAGGCCAGCAACAGGTCCAGCGGCTCGAAATGCCAGCCGGGCTGGGCGCGCCACAGCGCCACCGCCAGCGGCACGGCCGCCACCAGGAAGGGGGCCAGCGCGACCGGGGCGGCGTTGTACCAGCGCACCCGGGTCAGGCTCACCGAGCCGAGCTGCCAGCTCTGCCCCACCCTGCGCGGCATCACGGAAAAGCCGGCTGGCCGCGCGCCCGTCAGCAGGCCGACGCAGAAATGCGCCAGCTCGTGGCAGATGGTGCCGGCCAGCGTGAACAGGAAAAAGAAGGGATGGAAGGCGGCCAGGCGCCGTATCACCAGCGCCAGCGCCAGCGACGGGGCCAGGTAGAGCAGAACGTTGAGCAGCACTTCGCGGTGCTGGCAGAACCAGGCGGGGGCGATGGCGGCACAGTCGAACATGGTCGGATACTACCGTGTTTCCGCCACCGCCGGCACAACTATCACTACTCGGAGTAGAAGCAGCGGCCGCAGGCCTGGCGGTAGCTCTCGTTGCCGCCTATGCTGATCTGCTCGCCCTCCTTCATGCGCTTGCCGTCCTGGTCCACGCGGATATTCATGGTGGCTTTCTTGCCGCAAGTGCAGATGTTTTTCAGCTCTTCGATATCGTCCGCCAGCGCCAGCAGGTAGGCCGAACCGGGGAAAGGCTCGCCCCGGAAGTCGCTGCGCAGGCCGTAGCTGATGACCGGAATGCCGCGCACCTGCGCCAGCTTGTGCAATTGCTGCACCTGCACAGTGGTCAGGAACTGCGCCTCGTCGATCAGCAGGCAGGCGATGCGTTGATCGATCACCTTGAGAAAATCGGTGTCGGCGTCAAACACCTCGGTCTCGCGCTGCGGGCCGAGGCGGGACGTGACCTTGCCCACGCCGTAGCGGTTGTCGATGGCGGCGGTGAACAGGCGCACGGCCTGGCCCTGTTCCTCGTAGTTGTGGGCGACCTGCAGCATGGCGGTCGATTTGCCGGCGTTCATGGCCGAATAGCGGAAGTAGAGTTTTGCCACGGCGATGCGAGTGAAATGAACAAAGCGGGATTATACGGCCCGAGTCCCCGGCCCCGCCAGTATGGCGTTGCCGCATCGCCAACTGCGCACGCTGGCACACCAAACCGACATGGTTGCAATTTAGCCAATCACATTTGACTTCAAATGTATTGCTTGCTACGATGGCCGCGTCCTCTGGCGCCTGGCGCCCGGAACCATATCCACATATGCCATCACCTTTGCCTTTGTGCAGCAGGAACCGAGATATTGAGTCGATTAAATAAACTGGGCGCTATCTTGCTGGCAGCCATGATGCTCGCCAATGCAGCTCGTGCGGAAACAACCCTGGAACGCATAGTCCGGACTGGAGTCCTACGCTTGGGGTATGTCGACGAGGCGCCGTTTGCCTACCTCCTGCCCGACGGCACGCTGACCGGCGAGTCCGCCGTGATCGCCACCGAAGTACTTGGCCGTTTGGGGGCGCAGCGCATTGAGCCGGTGGCTGCGACATGGGAGTCGCTTATTCCGGGCTTGCTGGCGGGCCGCTACGACATGGCCGCGGGCGCGCTGACGATTACACCGGAATTGAGCAATACCGTGTTGTTCAGCAATCCGCACTACCGGCTAGGCGATACGCTGCTGGTTGTGCGCAGCAATCCGCGCCAGTTGCGCAGTTACGGCGACATTGCAGCCGACCGGCGCCTGCGCCTGGCCGTGGTGACTGGGTCGGCCCAGTACGACTATGCGCTGGACGCAGGGATGAGCGCGCACCAGTTGCTGTCGGTGCAGAACAGCCAGGCGCAGTTGCAGGCCGTGCGCACTGGCCGGGCCGCCGCAGCCGCCGGCTCGGAACTGAGCATGCGCCGGCTGGCGCAGCGCGATCCGGCCCGGGTGCAAGCGCTGGCGGTGTTCGCTGACGACCCGGTACATGCCGGTTACGGCGCGTTCGCCTTCCGGCCTGAAGACGCGACCTTGTGCGATGCGGTGAACCGCGCGCTGAAGGGATGGCTCGGTAGCGCAGAGCACCTGCGCCTGGTGGCGCCATTTGGTTTTGGGCCGCTGCATGTCACAACCAGGACGGCGGCCGAAGTGGTGGCGCGCGCAGCACCTTAACACTTGTCGAAGACAAGGCAGTCCAGCTCAGTAGGCGGGTTACCGGACCCGTTGGCAGCCCTCATCGGGCTGCTTTTTTTTTGCGGCCCGCAGCCGGCCTATCAGCACGCGCGGGTTTTTCCGCTATGATGCGCCCATGTCTACCTCCACCTCGTCACTTGGCCACGAAAGTGCTTCCGATCCGGCGGCGCCTGCACGCGTGCTGCGCCAATTCCGCGTGCTGTTCAACGCGGTGCGCGGCCATTTTCGCGAAGTGGAGCGGGCAGCCGGCATCGGCGGCGCGCAGTTGTGGGCGCTAAGCGAGATCAGCGCCTCGCCAGGCATAGGACTGGGAGAGCTGGCAGCGGCGCTGGATATCCATCAATCGACCGCCAGTAATTTGGTGAAGGCGCTGCAGGAGCGCGAGCTGGTCACGCTGGCGCGGCGCGCCAAGGACCGGCGCGCGGTACAGCTGACGCTGACCGAAGAAGGGGCTGCGGTACTGGACAAGGCGCCCACACCTTTCCGGGGCGTGTTGCCCACCGCGCTGGGGGAGCTCGATCCGTCCGTGCTGGTCCGGCTGGAGGACGATCTGGCCGCGTTGATCGGGCTCTTGCAGGCCGGCGACCATGGCGCAAGAACGCCCTTGGCGGACCTGTAACTGTTCCGCTAGCGCGGCGGCGCCCGGTTTTTATTGATGATCGCCACCAAGATCAGCACATAGGACGCCAGACGGATCAAGTAATACAGGGGCGCGTCGGCATCGCCCAGCGGCGCCAGCGCCCATAGCAGGCGGTGCAAGGCCTCGAGCATGAAGGCGACCGCGAAGTACAGGAAAAAACGGTCGCGGGTCTGGCGCCAGAAACGCAGGAAAAACAGCGCGGCAACCAGTGCCGCCATCACGATGGCGCCGCTCAGCAAAGAGTTGACCGCCATCAGTCGTCCTCCCAAATCAAGCCATACAGCAGCGGCATCAAGGACAGCAATGCCGAACCCAGGCGCCAGAGCGACAGGTCCTGCTCAGGAAGAATGACGCGGTCCAGCATAAGCAGCATATTGTTGATGAACATGCCGGCGAAACACAGTCCGCTCCACAGCAGCAGCCGGTGCCGGGTCCTCGTGTAGCTGCGCAGCAGCAGCCAGGCACAGGCCAGCGCGGTTGCCGCGCACAGCAGGTAAATGATGATGGCCATTCAGCGCTCCTTCTTACGCCACACAAAGGCATCGGCAAACAGATGCGCTTTGCGGTTGGTCTTCAGGTGGATCAAGGTACTGACTTCGATCAGATTTTGCCCGTATATCACCGCCAGCTGGTCGACGAGGCCAGCGAGCTGCGGCGTGCGCGGGGCGTAGAAATACCGCGTCGGCGCCGCCTCGTGCAAGCTCAGCAGGCCAGCGCGCAGCAGTTGCGCCAGCAACTCGTCGGCCTTGGCCGTATTCAGGTACAGGCGTTGAGCCAATTGCGCGCTGTCCCACTCCCTGGCGCCACCGTCGCGCAGCAGCAGCAGCGCTTCCAGGAAGGGCACGGAGGGAATGCACTGGACAATGAAGCGTCGGATGTCGTCAGGAATCATGGATGGGCAGTCGCGCCACAAAAATACATTTGGACAAATTATATTCCGGAAACAATATGCCTGGCGCACGATGTTGTGCGACCGCCATGGGTCGCTTCGCCGGAGGCACAGCCTAGGCCGGCGGCGCCACGCGCCGCAACTGCAATTGCGCAAGCGCCCCGTACAGCGGCGGACTGAGCACGCGCGAGACCGTGCTGGCGATGACCGCGCAGGCCATCAGGCTCAGCACCATGGCATGGCCGTCCACCATTTCCATCACGATGATGAAGGCGGTGAGCGGCGCCTGGGTCGCGGCGGCCAGGAAGCCCACCATGCCCAGTGCGATGAGCGCCGGCGCGTAGGGATAGGCGGTCAGCAGCGCGATATCGCGCCCCAGTCCGGCGCCGATGGACAGGGACGGGGCGAAGATGCCGGCCGGTGCACCGGTCCACACGGTAAGCCAGGTGGCGGAAAATTTTTGCAAGGCGAAGCCCGGCGCCGGCGCCGCCGCGCCGTCGAGCATGGCTTTGGTGGCCTCGTTGCCGCTGCCAAACGTCGCGCCGTGACTCAGCACGCCGATCACGGCGACCAGCAGTCCGCAGCCCGCCGCGAACAGCACCGGACGGGCCGCGCGCCAGCGGCTGAAGCGGTCCGCCGACTGGCCGCTCAGGCTGGCGATCAGCAGGCGCGCGAACAAGCCGCCCGCCAGACCGCTGGCCAGCGCGGTGAGCAGCCCCGGCCAGAACAGCGGCCATCCGATGGGGCCGGCGTGGATCACGCCGAAATGCGTGCCGTTGCCATACACCGACACGGCGATCAGGCCAGCCAGGACGATGCCGGCGACTATCAGGCCGCTGTTGCGCTGCTCCGGCGCCCGCGACAGTTCCTCGATGGCGAACATCACGCCCGCCAACGGCGTGTTGAACGCTGCGGCGATGCCGGCCGCGCCGCCGGCCACCAGCAGCGACTGCGCCGAGACCAGGGATCGGCGCGGCAGCAGCGGCTGCACCGCCAGCATGACGCCGGCGGCAATCTGCACCGACGGCCCTTCGCGCCCCAGCGACAGGCCGCCCAGCAGGCCGGCGGCGGTCAGCCCGATCTTGGTCGCGCTCAGGCGCAAGGACACGAACAGCCCGCGTTGCGTCGGCCCCACCTCAGCTTCGAGGCAGGCCATCACCTGCGGGATGCCGGACCCGGCCGCGCCGGGGGCGTAATGCCGCGTCAGCCAGACCACGCCGGCCGCACAGGCCGGGCTCCAGACCAAGGGCAACCACCAGGCCCAGTGGCTGGCCCACTCGAACACGGCCAGCGCCGATTCGGCCAGCCAGGTGAACCCGACCACGATCAAGCCGGCCAGGGCGGCGGCGCCCACCACCACCGCGCGTGTCCACCATAGCCGTGGCGTGGCGAATTCGCGCCGGAAGGCGCTGGGAATGTCGTGCCGCTGGTGCATGGGATCGCCGGAGGAGAATAGAATCGTTATTATAGAAGATAGATTTGAACAAATGTAATTTCCGCAGCGACTATATTTGCTATACTTGCCACTTTGCCAAATTGAAACTCGGCCGCCTCGCCACTGCGGCTCGGCCCCTATTGAAGATCGCCCATGGAAAATCACACCGTCGAACTTGTCGCCGCCGTCTTGTTCGGCCTGGCACTGCTGCACACCTTCAGCGCCAAATTCTTCGAGGTGCTGGCGCACCGCAACGGCCGCCACGCGGGCTTGTTCCACCTGCTGGGCGAGGTCGAAGTGGTGTTCGGTTTCTGGGCCGCCGTCCTGATTGTCGCCATCGCGCTGATCGCCGGCAGTGAACCGGCGGTGCGGTATGCCGAGTCGCGCCAGTTCGCCGAACCGCTGTTTGTCTGCGTGGTGATGGTGGTGGCCGCATCCCGGCCAGTGCTGGCCTTCGTCAATGCGGTGCTGGTTCGGCTGGCGCGGCTACTGCCGCTGCCCGCGCCGTTGGCGCTGGCCTGGCTCGGGCTGGCCGTCGTCCCCCTGCTGGGCTCCTTGATCACGGAACCGGCCGCCATGACGCTGGCGGCGCTGATCCTGGCGCCGCTGGTGTTTCGGGCCGGAATGCCAGAATGGCTCAAATACGGCGCGCTGGGCGTGTTGTTTGTGAATGTCTCGATAGGCGGCACCTTGACTTCCTACGCCGCGCCGCCGGTGCTGATGGTGGCTGGCGCCTGGCAATGGGACAGCGGTTTCATGCTGATGACCTTTGGCTGGCGCGCGGCGCTGGCGGTACTGGTCAACGCGACCGGCGTGACTTTGCTGCTGAGGCGCCATATGGACACGCAAACAGTCCAGGCTGACGCTGGCGAGCCGGTACCCGTGCTGGTGAGCGCCATCCATCTCGGCTTTCTGGCCGCTATCGTGCTGCTGGCGCACCACCCCGTCCTGTTCCTCGGCATCTTCCTGTTTTTCCTCGGCTTTACCCAAGCCTACGAGCGCTACCAGCAGCCGCTGATTTTGAAGGAAGGGCTGCTGGTCGGTTTCTTCCTGGCTGGGTTGGTGGTGCTGGGCGGCCTGCAGCAATGGTGGCTGCAGCCTATCGTCGAGCAACTCTCGCCCACCGCCATGTTCTTCGGCGCGCTAGGGCTGACCGCCGTGACGGACAACGCCGCGCTCACATATCTGGGCTCCCTGATCGCCGGTTTGTCGCCTGAAGGCCGCTACAGCCTGGTCGCGGGCGCGGTGGCTGGCGGCGGGCTGACCGTGATCGCCAATGCGCCGAATCCGGCAGGCGTGGCCTTGCTGCGGCGCGGCTTCAACGATGAATCCATAGGCGCCATGGGACTGCTGCTAGGGGCTTTGATCCCGACCATGGTCGCGGCCGCGGCTTTTCTGACATAAGTGCCACCGCTGTGCCGGTAGTTGCCCGTCTACGACAATAGCTGCCCAACACACACCACTCCGCCACCGCCCCCCGCCGCCGAAAATAGGCGCATACTTGGACATGCAGAATTTGCATATACAAGCACACAATGATTCCTTCCCAGCGACTATCGTGCGGCCTAACATCCGCCTTTTTTCACGGAAAGCGCGGCCGACACAATCGGCCGGCGCTGTTTCGAAGCGAGGAGTGTTTATGAACCAACCCCACGAGGCCGCCCTGTTCGGCCTGATCGGCAATACCCCGCTGATCGAAGTCACCCGGCTCGACACCGGCCCCTGCCGCCTGTTCCTCAAGCTGGAATCGCAAAATCCCGGCGGCTCCATCAAGGACCGCATCGGCCTGTCCATCATCGAAGCTGCCGAGCGCAGCGGCCAGCTCCAGCCGGGCGGCGTCATCATCGAAGCCACGGCGGGCAACACCGGCCTGGGCCTGGCGCTGGTGGGCCGCATCAAGGGCTACCGCGTGGTGCTGGTGGTGCCGGACAAGATGTCCACCGAAAAAGTGCTGCACCTGAAGGCGCTCGGCGCCGAAGTGCACATGACGCGCTCGGACGTCGGCAAGGGCCACCCCGAGTACTACCAGGACTACGCGGCCCGCCTGGCGCGCGAGCTGCCGGGCGCCTTTTACGCCGACCAGTTCAACAACCCGGCCAACCCGCTGGCCCACGAAACCACCACCGGCCCCGAAATCTGGGAACAGATGGGCCACGACGTGGACGCCATCGTGGTCGGCGTGGGATCGTCCGGCACCCTGACCGGGCTGAGCCGCTTCTTCCGCAAGGTGCAGCCGGAGCTGGAATTCGTGCTGGCCGACCCCAAGGGCTCCATCCTGGCCGAATACATCGACAGCGGCGTGGTGTCCGACACCAGCGGCTCCTGGGCGGTGGAAGGCATAGGCGAGGACTTCATCCCGTCCATTGCGGACATGACTTCTGTGCGCAAGGCCTACACCATTTCCGACCAGGAAAGCTTCGACAGCGCGCGCGCCCTGCTGGGCGCCGAAGGCGTGCTGGGCGGCTCGTCCACCGGCACGCTGCTGGCGGCGGCCCTGAAATACTGCCGCGAGCAGACCGAGCCCAAGCGCGTGGTCAGCTTCGTGGCCGACACCGGCACGCGCTACCTGTCCAAGATGTACAACCACGGCTGGCTGGTGGACCAGGGCCTGGTGCAGCGCCCGCAAACGAACGACCTGCGCGACCTGATCGGCCGCCGCTACGACGAGGGCGACGTGGTCAGCGTGGCGCCGTCCGACACCTTGCTGGTGGCCTTCAACCGCATGCGCGCGGCCGACCTGGCCCAGCTGCCGGTGCTGGACCAGGGCCGCCTGGCGGGCATCATCGACGAGTCCGACCTGCTGCTGAAGGTGGACAACCACGCCGAACAGTTCAGCAGCCTGGTCGGCGCCACCATGACCACGCGGCTGGAAACGCTGCATCCCTCGGCCAGCGTGCAGGCGCTGCGCAGCACCCTGGACCGCGGCCTGACCGCCGTGGTGGCCGACGACAACAAGTTCTATGGCCTGATCACCCGTTTCGACCTCCTCAACCACTTGCGCAGGACTTTATCTTGAGCTCAAACAAAGACCACAAAGCCCACCTGGCCACCCGCGTCATCCACGCGGGCCAGTCGCCCGATCCGTCCACCGGCGCCATCATGCCGCCCATCTACGCCACCTCCACGTTTGTGCAGGAAAGCCCGGGCGTGCACAAGGGCCTGGACTACGGCCGCTCGCACAACCCCACCCGCTGGGCGCTGGAGCGCTGCGTGGCCGACCTGGAAAGCGGCGTGCAAGGCTACGCCTTCGCGTCCGGCCTGGCCGCCATTTCCACCGTGCTGGAGATTGCCGACGCCGGCTCGCACATCATCGCGGGCGACGATATGTACGGCGGCAGCTACCGCCTGTTCGAGCGCGTGCGCCGCCGCAGCGCGGGCCACGACTTCACCTATGTGGATTTGACCAATCCGGAAAACCTGCTGGCCGCCATCCGCCCGGAAACGCGCATGGTGTGGGTGGAAACGCCGACCAACCCCATGCTCAAGCTGGCCGACCTGCAGGCGATTGCCAAAATCTGCCGCGAGCGCAACATCATCGCCGTGGCCGACAACACCTTCGCCAGCCCGCTGGTGCAGCGCCCGCTCGAGCATGGCTTCGACATCGTGGTGCATTCGGCCACCAAGTACCTGAACGGGCACTCGGACATTATCGGCGGCATCGCCGTGGTGGCGGGCGAGGAACGGCAGGCGGCGTGGCGCGAGCAATTGGGTTTTCTGCAAAATTCGGTGGGCGCCATCGCCTCCCCCTTCGACAGCTTCCTGGCCTTGCGCGGCGTGAAAACGCTGGCCATCCGCATGGAACGGCATTGCGCCAGCGCCTTGCAGCTGGCCGAGTGGCTGGAGCGCGAGCCCAAGGTGAAGAAGGTGTTCTACCCGGGCCTGAAGTCGCATCCCCAGCACGAACTGGCCAAGCGGCAGATGGAGGGCTTCGGCGGCATTATCTCCATCGACCTGGACACGGACCTGGCGGGCGCGCGCCGCTTCCTGGAGCGCTGCGAGGTGTTTGCGCTGGCCGAAAGCCTGGGCGGCGTGGAAAGCCTGATCGAGCACCCGGCGCTGATGACGCACGCCAGCATACCGGCGGCCCAGCGCGCCGCGCTCGGCATAGGCGACGGGCTGATACGCCTGTCGGTAGGCATCGAAGACCTGGCCGACCTGCGCCAGGACTTGCAGCACGCGCTGGACGCCATCTAGCGCGGCTTCGAGGGGTCCGGCACGTTGAACACGCGCCGGACAAAGCTTTCCATGGCCTGGAACACCCCTTCCACGCCGAAGCCGGCGATAAAGGACAGCGCCGAGCCGCTCAGCGTCCACGCGCCCGCCAGCGCGGGCTCGGCGGTGCTGCCTGTGCCGCTGGCGTTGACGAACAGGCCGATGCACGCGCCTATGGTGGCGCCCAATGCCAGCTGGCCCAGCGCCAGCGAATGGTCGCGCGGCGACAGCATGCTTTCCCGCATCTTGCGCCACAGGTCGCGCACCACCGCCGCGCCAGCGCCCAGGATGCCGTAGCACAGCGGCAGCACCGCGCTGCCCAGCACCAGCGTGAGGATGCGCGCGGTTTCCTCGTCGCCGCCCTGGCGCGGCGCGCGGCCGGGACGCTGCGGCGGCTCGGGAATGGGTTCCAGGAAATAGGTCGCGCTGCGGTACAGCGCCTTCCACGGCTGCAGCCAGGCGGCCAGGTTGTGGCGGGTGACGGAGCGCTCGCGGTCCAGCCGGCTGTCCTGCGCGCACAAATGGTATTCCTCTATGCTGCGGTAGCGCTGCGCCGGCGGCGTGTTGTCCAGCTGGGGTGCGCGCTCGGGGTCGCAGTAGACCACCAGGCGCATGGGCGGCGTGACGGCCGCCGCTTGCGGCGCACCCTTTGCCAGCCGCGCCAGCTCGTCCGCCGCCAGCTTGGCCTCGGCGTCCGACACCTTGGCGGTCAGCTCGCGCTGCTGGGTGCGCAGCGTGTCCAGGTGGGTCAGGATCACATTACCCGCCGTGACGTTCCAGGACAGCAAACAGGTGAACACCAGCCAGATCACCAGGCCCACCACGATGCGCCAGATGCCACGGCTGAACTTGCCGGCCGGGCCGATCAGGCCGGGGAAGGCGGTGCGCGCCAGCGACATGCGCGTGGGCGGGCGCGTAAAGCCGCCGCCCGGGGCGATCAGGTCGCCATTGCTGGCGCCGGCACGGCTGCCCGGCCAGCCGTTGCCTCCGCCGCCGGCCCCACCGCCTCCGCCTCCGCCTCCGCCTCCGCCTCCGCTACCGCTTCCGCCACTTCCAGCACCGCTGCCCCCGCCGCTGCCATGGCCGCCGTCGCCTCGGCCGGAACCGGGCGCCCTGCGGCTCGCGCTGTCACCCATCAAGCCGCCGGGGCCGGAGGGGCCGCCCAGCCAGGGCGGCGGCCCTGCGTCCGCGCGCATGCCCTCCCCGTCGCCGGCTCCGGGCTGCGCGACGCCGCCTCCCCGGCGGTCGACATGGCGGCCCCAGCGCGAGCGCTGGCGCGGGTCGTCCTCGCCCACCACCAGCAAGGTGAAGGCGATGGTGGCGCCGTTGGCCGGCTTGGCGGCGGCGTTCAGTTTGTCTTTGGCTTGCAGCAGGATGGCCGCCTGATGCGCCTGGCTGGCCTGGCCGGCCTCGGGCGGCCAGCCGATTTCGCAGATCTCGGTGATCAGCTCCTGCACATCCGGCGCCAGGCCCTTGTCCCAGCGGCCGGAAATGAAGTCGAGCAGCAAATACACTTCGCTGAGCTCGCGCACGAAGATGAAATCGCGGATCTGGACGGGCCGCGCGGCCCCTTCGCTTTTAATGTCAGCCATGGCGCACCTCCATACGCCACAGCATGTTCCCTCAAGGCTCAGCCACCATGATTTGCATCAAGCACGGCAGCCGAACTTTTCACTCGCCCGGGTGATACTTGCGTTCCAGGTGCTTTTCCACGTCTTCCTTGTAGAACAGCACATCCTTGAACTCGCCGCGCGCATACATTTCGGCCTGGTCCATGAAGTGCGGCGAGGCCGGGTTGCCGCTCTGGCCGCCCGCCAGGATGCTCCTGGCGCGCACCCGCTTGCCGAATTCCACCGCCGCCACAAAGCTGTTGCCGCGCTCGCCATAGATGCGCTTGGTCTTCGGCGCGGACGTCTGGCCGTAGGCCGCCAGCGCGCCCCAGTTGCCGGAGGCGTAAGGCACCGGAATGCTGGGCTTGCTGTCGTCGAAAGGCTGCACCACGTCGCCAGTCAGGCGCTGGAAGCGGTTGATTTCACCCCACGGCGTTTGCCAGCTGCCAAAGTCCTCGTTCAGCTTGGCCGACGCGCGCGCCAGCGCGTACAGGCGCTCCTGCGGCGCCAGCTGGGTGGCGATATAGTCCAGCACCGGCAGCTCCATCTTGCGGGCCGCCGGGCCGAATATCTTGGCCAGATCCTGCAGCCAGAAGATGGCCAGCGAAGTCTGCACCGAGGCCAGCGAATAGCGCATGTCCCAGCGGCGCAGCACATGCACCTGCGGCGCCAGGCTGGATTTCAGCGTGTCGCCGTCGGGCAGCTCGTCCCAGGCCGCGAACAGCTGCGGCAGCAGCGGCTCGAAGGCGGTGAGCTGGCTGTCGTAGGCCGAGGCGATCAGGCTCTCCAGCGTGAAGTCCTTTTTGTTCTCCAGTACCCGCACGGCGTGGATGCCGCGCGCGTTCTCCGGCTGCGCCGCCATGTAGGCCGGATAGTCGGCCGCTTTCGGGCTGTAGGCGCCCGCCGCCGTGAACGGCGTGCTGTTGGTGTTCTGGATCCAGCCGTTCTTCGGATTGAACAGCTGTATCGTGTCCTTCACCGCGTGCAGGCCCTTCCAGTCGGTGGCGGGATCGCTGCCGTCCACCGGCTTGCGGTAATTGAAGCGCGGGTCGCGCACGGGAATAAAATTGCCATGGAAGTAGGCGATATTGCCGTCCGCATCCGCATACACGGTGTTGTTGGACGAGTTGGTGCGCAGCTCCATCACCTTGCAGAACTCGGCATAGTTGCGCGCCTTGGTGCGCAGCCAGGACTGTTGCAGCGCTTTCAATGGCTCGTTCATCAGGCTGACCGATACCCAGCGGCCGTCGATGGCACGCACCACCGGGCCGTGGTGCGTGAAGTAGGCGGTGACGGTCTTCTCCGCCATGCCGGCGGCGGTTTTGTAGGGCAGGCGCAGCGGCACCGCTTTCACGGGACGCTCCTCGCGGCCGTATTTGTAGACGAATTTGCCATCCTTGCCGCTGACCGTCTCCAGGAACTCGTCGATGACGTCGCCGCCGCCGGAAGTGTGCATCCAACCCAGGCGCTCGTTGAAGCCCTGGTAGACGAAGAACTGGCCCCAGGTCACGGCGCCGTAGGCGTTCAGGCCTTCCATGCTGCTGACCTGCACTTCGGGCCGGAAATAGAAGGAGGTGTGCGGATTGATCATCAGCATGGCGTGGCCGGACTTGCTGATGGCCGGCGCAATGGCGAAGCCGTTCGAGCCGCTGGGCTCGTGGTCCAGGTCGCTGCCGGCCAGCGCCAGCGGCGGCAACGGCTGCGGCGTCTTGCCGTAGAAGCGTTCCAGCTCCTTCAGGTCCACCGATTCGATATCGCCGCCTATGCTGCCTTCGCTGAAGCTAAGCGCCATCCACGGCTCGAAGCGCGTGATCAGCGCCGGCTGCACGTCGGGATGCGTGAGCAGATAGTAGTTCAGGCCGTCCGCATAGGCGTTCATCAGCTTTTTCAGCCAGGCCGGCGCGGCCGCGTACTGCGCTTTCAGACTCTCGGGCGTGATGAACAGCTTCATGCGCAGGTCCCGGTACAGCTCGGCCTCGCCCTGCACCTCGGCCAGGCGGCCCATGGCGTTGATGTAATTGAGTTCCACCCGGTGGAAGTCGTCCTCCGCCTGCGCGTACAGCAGGCCGAACACGGCGTCCGCGTCGGTCTGGCCGTAGACGTGGGGAATGCCCCACTTGTCGCGCAAGATCGTCACGCGCTGGGCCAGCCCTTTCAGGCGCGCGGCCTCGGCTTTGGACGGCGGTACGGCGGCGGCAGCGCGCGGCGTGGCAGGCGTGCCGGACTGCGCTGCACTGGCGCACAGCGACGCGGCGCTGGCGCCGCAAGCGGCGGCCAGCAGCAGAAAACTCCATCTCGACATAGGCAACTCCGGGTTTGTTCTGATCAGGAAGCGTCCACCAGCTGCGCGATGCGCTCGCGCAGTTCCGCGTTTTCATTGCGCAACTTGGACACGCGGTCTTTCAGCTGCGCCACTTCGGCGCGCAATTGCTCGACTTCGCTCATCGGCTCGGCCATCGCGCCGTCCTCGCCCGCCTTGGCTTCCTTGGGCGGGCGCGATGCGGCGCGCTGTTCGCGGATCTCCTTGGCGGCCTGCTGCAGCAGCTTCTTGCCACCCGCCACCGCCGCCACCTGCTCGGCCTCGGGCAGCGACGCCACCGTGGCGGCGGCGTTGATGGAGATGGTGCCGGCGCGCACAGCCTCCACCAGCTCGGGCGCGGCCGTTTTCTGGATCTTCTCGATCTGGCTGATGGTGTTGCTGCTCAGACGGGCGGCGCGCGCGATGTCCTCGCGCGAGGTGCGCACCTTGGCCGGCGCAGGGGCGCCTTCCTGGTCCGGCTCGGGCGGGGTGATGCTCGCGTCCTCGGCCGCCGTTTTCGCGGCCAGCTCGGCGCTGCGGGCGTCCATGATGTCCTTCTTGCGCAGCGCCAGCACGCCGCGCTGGAAGTCGGACACGCTGCGGCGGCCCAGATGGTTGTCTATCATCCACAGCATCACGTCTTCCATGCTGTGGAAGCTCTCGTTCTGGATCACCTTGAACGGAATGCTGTGGCGCTGGCAGATGGAGTAGCGGTTGTGGCCGTCCACCAGCACGTCGTTCCACAGCACCAGCGCGTCGCGACAGCCTTCGGCCAGGATGCTGCGCTCAAGCGCAGCGTACTCGGCCTCGGTCAAGGGGTCGATATAGCTGCGCAGCATGTCATTGATTTGGATTTGCATTCGGTATTCCTGGAAAAATCGGGCGCGGCCGGCGCGCATGCGCGCACCCTGCCCCATCGCCGTCCAGCATGCTACACCAATTGCGTGTCCAACCCAAGGCGGGCGGCCCTGCTCTCCGGCAGGCTCAGGCGCCGCGCACCCGCAGCACCCGCTCCGCCCCCACATAATTGACCGCGTAGCCGTTGCGGCCCGCCGCTTTCACGCCGTACAGGGCCTGGTCGGCGGCCCGCATCACCAGGTCCGCCGCCACCGGCAGCTCAGTGGTGAGCGCGATGCCCACGCTGGCGCTCACGGGCAGCAGCTGTCCGCCCGCCGCGAACGGCGCCCGCATGGCCTCGATAATCTTTGCGCCCAGCAGGCTGACCTCGGCCCCGCCGGGCAACTGCTCGAAAATGATCACGAACTCGTCCCCCGCCAGCCGGGCCACCGTGTCGGTGCAGCGCACGGCGTCGCTCAGGCGGCGCGCAAACTCCACCAGCACCGCGTCGCCGGCGGCGTGGCCGTGCTGGTCGTTGATGGACTTGAAATGGTCGATATCGAGGAAGGCCAGGCCCACCTGCTGCCCGGCGCGCTGGGCGCGTGCCAGCGCCAGCGGGAAATAGTCGTCGAACATGCGGCGGTTGTGGATGCCGGTCAGCGCGTCGGTGGTGGCCAGGCGCTGCAAGTCCTTCTCGGCCCGCTCGCGGCGGCGCGACAAGGAGAAGAACGCCCGGCTCAGCTGGGCAAACTCGTCGCGGCCCTGGACGTCGAACACGCTGATCGGCGCCAGGCCGGTGTCGATGTCGACCACGTGGCGGTGCAGGCGCAACAGCGGACGCAGCATGAGCTTGACCAGCAGCCAGCCGAACAGGCCCGCCAGCAAGGTCACCACCGCCACCGCCACCAGTGCCCGGGTACGCACGCTGGCCATGGGCGCGAACGCGCTCTGGATCGGATAGGACACGGCGATCACCCAGTCCACCTCGCGCAGGCGCTGGTGCGCCAGCAGGGTCGGCACCCCTTCGTCGAGCAGCTCGTCGGTCCAGCCGTCCGCGCTGCCCAGCACCGCGTCCACCAGAGAGCCGTCGCCGGCGTCCCCGTGGTTCAGCAGCAAGGCCTTGTTGGGATGGTGCACAAAGACGCCGTCGCCGGTCACGATAAACAGATAGCCGCCCGTGCCGGAGCGCAGACTGTCGAGGCGTGCCGAAAACGAGGGCCGCAGCAGCTCGATGGAGCCCTGCACCACGCCGATGATCTCGCCCTTGGAATTGAGCAACGGCTGCGTCAGCGCGACTATCGGCTTGCCGGTCAGTACGCTGCGGAACGGCGCCGACGTCACGCCTTCGCGCGTGCGCAGGGTGTCCCTGAAGTACTGGCGCGCGGCCACGTTCAGCGTGCCCCGGGCGCGGCGGTCCACCAGGCTGGCGACCAGATTGCCTTGCGTATCGAACACGGTGACGTTGAAAAATTCGTCGCGCAGGCTGCTGTGCGCTTCCAGCAGCGCCTGCATGTCGCCGAGCGCAGGTTCGGCACCGGACGGCTGCTCGGTGAACGCCTTGAGCATCTGGCGCTTGGCCACGATGTCGCGCTCCACATAGGCTGCGGCGGTCGCCAGCAGCGCCTGCTCCTGCTGCGCGATCGACTGGCGCATGGCCGATTCGGCAATCAGCAGCGACACGCCGCCCGCGCCCAGCGCGGCGAACAGCACCATCGCGGTGACGAGCATCGTGATCTTGAATTTGAAACTAAGGAAGAAATGAACCACTGGCCGCATAGCAAGCCTCCTGCCGCGCACGGAGCGCATCCAATTAATACATTGGCGGAGCTGGGGCCATTTCGGTAGCCGGGAGCGGAGGCGAGGCGCCGGCCAATCTGCCGCGATTATAGTGGATATTCCCGCTGGGCATAACAGCAATTGACGTGCGTTGCACGATGGCAACGAGGGCGCTGGCGAAGAGCAGGCACGAAGAAAATTGCCAATCGTGTATTATTTCCCGACATTTAACTGGAGGGCAGAATAAGTGGACAAACTACTGTTGACCTTGCGGGCCGCCGCTTTCCCGAAAAAGCTGGCTGGATTTGCCCTGCTGTTTTCAGTCGGCGTGGGCGCATGCGGTTCGAGCCACGCGAAGCCGGCCATAGCGGCCCCAGCGAGCGGCTTGGAACACATCGCAGCCCAGACTTGCGAGAGCGGCGTGATAGCGCGCTCGAAAAACAAGACTACGCTGGATTTCCACCATTCCACCACCACGCCACAGGTGCGCAAATTGGGCGAGGACATGGTGGTCGTGCTGCTCAAGTTTTCCGCGAAAAACGCCTCCGGCGCTGAATCGGGATCGATCGCCAAATGCGTGCTCTCCGCAGACGGCAAGAAGCTGATTGTGATTGATGTTGAGGATGCTAAGTAAGCCACGTGCGCCGTGCAGGGCCTCATAGCAAGTTTCGCGCAATGTGGCAGGGATCAGCTAATAGCTCTGCGAATATTCTCGCTTCTGAAAACTGCTGGACTTTGGTCGCCATCACCCGCGCCAGCACGCTCTGCACGTGCGAAGAAATGGCATAGGCACGCGCCCCGGGGTGTCGTCGCGACGGATAAATAAACCCGTGTACTTGCCCACCGAGTTCGGCCAAGATCTGGTCAAGCTCAAACCCGAGCCATTGGCACCAAATATAATCTGGACTACGGAGATGATCATAAATTCCCAGTCGGCTCGCAGCGACACCGGAGAGATCGAAAAGCTGCAGTGGCTGAGAGAACGATAGGTTAGCAATCAAGCCATTTTCCGCGCCCGCCTCAATGACGAAACGACCAGGATGGGTCGCGGGGTTCTTGCAAAACTGCGCTTCCCACACTGCTGTATAGGCTGTCTCGGCGGTATAAATCCAGAAGAAAGGAAATCCCGCACCAGTCTTCATACTGTCCGGCGGCCCGAATCTGTAGGTACGCATCACGGCGTGCGGCCAGATCGACGGCGTATTCCAGGCCGCCCTAACCAGCTCGCAACCGGCTGGAATTTCAACAATATAAGATGCCAGGACTTCCCTTAGCAAATCACGTGGCGGCAACTGTGCAGCAATGGCAGGCGGTATCGCCACTGCATCGGTTGGATAAGACATGTTTAGCCTATAAAGTCGGCCTCGCTCCTGAGTTTGAACTCAACCAGTTCAGTCACCTTGCGCGCACGCTCTGGTGCTGGCGCGCGCAGGATAGCCCACTGGCTGGTGTGTGTTGTGTGCCGCGTTGCAAATGGCAGCCCTGCAAGCACTTCCGCTGGAGACATACCATTTAGTTCCTCGGCCTCGCTCACCCAGAATGCGTGGATTTCACTACTCGGCATGTCGTCAAATAGTGCGAGCACCGGCGCGATCAATTCGGGGACGGGCGGCACAAATTGCCAAGCCGGAAATTCCTTACCGATTGCGCGTCCTGCTGGGGTGATGCAGTAAAACCGCTTGCTATCTACAGCGCGATAAAACGACGCTTGAGAAAGCCCCACCCATCCTTGCCCGACGACTTCCGAAACCTTGAGCTTAGACACTGGAAGAGCACTGGGACTGGTATTGGCAGGCACTTCCGTCGCACCGCCACTTCCGGTCAATGCCTGCCGACCTTCTGAAACAGCGCGTTTTACCAAGTTGAGCACACGGAGACGATCCGGTCCTTGCGCAAGCGCATCTGCCCGTTCGATAACCAGTTGAGAAAAACGGTCCAGAACAGCCAAGTCGCGCTGGGTAAGGTGGATATCCCAGGACTCAATGACAGAAGGTTCAGATTGCAGTGTCATCTCTCGATCCTTAAGCAATTTGTGGTAGAGCGGCTGCAGGATGGGTGGCAGCATGGGATTGATCCTGGCGGCCTAGGGGCTAAATTAGCTATCAGTCGTTAGAATATCAACAATTCTTAAGTTTATCAACTTTCTCGAGATTATCAAAATCCTAAACATAGACATGCTCCAGGGGATGTTGTCGTCCAACGCAGCATGAATTTCCTGAGCGCGCGTGGCAGCATTCGCAAGCCCAGGTTCCGCAAACGCCCATATGCGCAACTGGGCTGCTGGTGGTGTATGCTGCTGCGATTTAGCTCATCCACTATGAAAGTACTCATGAAACAACTGATCCCCTCCAGCCTCCTGGCGCTGTCCCTGACGTTGACCCTGGCCGCGTGCGACCGCGCCAAAGCCCCCGCCGCAGCCGCAGCGCCTGCCGTGGCTTTCCAGAAGATCGACACCGTCACCGGCACGGGCAAGGAAGCGGTGGCGGGCAGCACCGCCGTGGTGAACTACACCGGCTGGCTGTACGAGCCGGCTGCGCCCCAGCAGCACGGCCAGCAGTTCGATTCCTCGATCGGCCGCTCGCCATTCGCCTTCCCACTGGGCGCCGGCCAGGTTATCAAAGGCTGGGACGATGGCGTGCAAGGCATGAAGGTGGGCGGCAAGCGCACCCTGATCGTGCCTGCAGCACTGGGCTACGGCGACGGCGGCGCGGGCCCGATTCCGCCGAATGCCACGCTGATCTTCGAAGTGGAACTGCTGGACGTGCGATAAGGTTCGGCCGCTTAGTCGTTCGCGTTATAAATCGCCACTTCGAAGAGTTTTCGTGGACGAAGCAGCGGAACCTTGTAGTCGAACTCGATAATCGCGTCGTTGCTCCACTGCCCGCTCGCGATTGGCATCCGATACATTGGGTTCTTGGGATCATCGTTGGCTTGCAAGGGCGTGCGCCGGCTTCCCTCGATGATCCACGCGCCGCTGGTGGCTGCCCAAGGCTGATGCCATATTGCCTTGCTGGGCCGCTTGCAGCGGCTCCAGCGCCCCGTCCCCTTGCATTGGGCGTCGTATTCCTGCGGATCGTCAAACATCGCAATGGCGGCGTTGATTTCATATCGCAGGCGAAGGTCGCCCAGGCGCAGCTTTTCAGGCGATACCGTGGGGGTGTGCACGAGTAGTCCAATCCGTAAGGTGCCTCCCTTGAAATTGCTTACCAAGTCCGCCTCCGCTTCAAGATCGGGCAGCAGCGGCAGTGTGAACAATTCGCCATGCTCAAGGGGTATTGGGAATTCCTGCCCTGTCTCGGTGCGCACACGCAGCGCGAAATTGGGCGGGAGCTGCATTCCCGCCGGCGGCATCAGCGCGAAACTGAATACCGCGTCGGGCGCGAGGGATTGGTGTTTTTCGTAGGCCGAGACAGCTGCACGCATGGCGCCATAGCTCTTCCAGGGCACCGCCCGCAAACCGGTCACGCGGACCATGGCCAGGCCTTCCCCTGCCTGGCCATGGCTTTCTGCGGGAAGGACCATCTCGTCGGCAGCAGCGCTCGCCATCGGGCCAGGCAAGCCGTGCCCTGCCGGTTTTGCCAGTTCTGGCGCGGCCTGCGCATGCTCGCCAAGTGCAGACATCCACCCAATCGCAAGCTGGGCGCCGGAGTGGCCCTCCTCCGCCGCCATGCTGAAATAGCGGTAAGCCCGGTCCAGATCGCGCACGACGCCATCGCGTCCCAGATAGTACTCTCCCAAGGTATTCCATGCCGGTACGAACCCGAACTCAGCAGCCCTGACATACCATCTCTCCGCCTCGGCCCAGTCCCGCTCCGCCTCGTCCCCGAGCTGGTAAATGCGTGCCAACGCCATGGCAGCCTCAATGCGGGCATTCGTCGTTTCCGGCTTGCGGGGATTGAAACGCATCCGGTCGCGGTGCGGATTGAACCGGTCCTCGGCGACCGCACGGAGCCACCGGATGCCCTGGACAGCATCCTTCGGCGTGCCGAGCCCTTGGCGATGCATATGCGCCAGCATCAAGGCAGCATCCGGGTAGCCTACTTTCTCATGCGCGGCCTCGAATCGCTGCAGTGCTATCGCATAGTCGTGCTTCTCGAAGGCCTCCAGCCCTTCACCCAGGCTCTTGTCCTTCGCCTGGATATGGCTCCTGCCGCACATGATTTTAAAATCGAGATTCGTGATCGGCCCCTTCAGGCACCAGCGCAGCAATCCCTCGAATGCGGTGGCCTGACCCGAAACGATTTTCCGTATCCGCGCTTCGGTATCCACCATCGGCTGCTTGACCGGGCGCGGCGCAGCCACCACAACGGTGCTGGATTGCTGTGGCTCCTGCCCCAGCGCGGGGGACTGGGCTAACGCGATGTGCGACAGGCCGGCCGCCAGCCAGATCAGGATCTCCGCGCCGTGCCCATATGCTTTTCTACGCAAAGTCCCTCCTGGTAAGCAAAATGACTTCATCCTGCATTGGAGAATTGACTTTGCCACTGGCGCTGATATTTGGCAATGATTAGTACAAAACCACCGAACGGATCGACTCGCCGCTCTTCATCAGGTCGAAGCCTTCGTTGATGCGTTCGAGCGGCAGGCGGTGGGTGATCAGGTCATCGATGTTGAGCTTGCC
The DNA here is from genome assembly GCF_009857595.1 of Pseudoduganella aquatica. GTDB lineage: Bacteria > Pseudomonadota > Gammaproteobacteria > Burkholderiales > Burkholderiaceae_D > Rugamonas > Rugamonas aquatica_A. Next base: position 109,917 of record NZ_WWCU01000010.1, read on the forward strand.
TTCCATGTACCAGTCGACGATCTTCGGCACGTCGGTGCGTCCGCGCGCGCCGCCAAACGCCGAGCCGCGCCACTCGCGGCCGGTGACCAGCTGGAACGGACGGGTCGAGATCTCCTGCCCCGCAGCGGCAACGCCAATGATGAATGACTTGCCCCAGCCTTTGTGCGTGCACTCCAGCGCCTGGCGCATCAGCGTGGTGTTGCCGACGCACTCGAAACTGTAGTCGGCGCCGCCGTCGGTCAGCTGGACGACGTGGTCGACGACGTTCTCCACCTGATTCGGATTGATGAAGTGCGTCATGCCGAATTTGCGCGCCATTTCCTCGCGGCCAGGGTTGATGTCCACACCAATGATCTTGTCGGCGCCCACCATCCTGGCCGCCTGGATCACGTTCAAACCTATGCCACCCAGGCCGAACACCACCACGTTGGCGCCGGCCTCCACCTTGGCCGAGAACAGCACCGCGCCCACGCCGGTGGTGACGCCGCAGCCGATGTAGCAAACCTTGTCGAACGGCGCATCTTCCCGGATCCTGGCCAGCGCAATTTCCGGCACCACAATGTAGTTCGAGAACGTGGACGTGCCCATGTAGTGAAACAGCGGCTTGCCGTCCAGCGAAAAGCGGCTGGTGGCGTCCGGCATCAGGCCCCGCCCCTGGGTCGAGCGGATCGCCTGGCACAGATTGGTCTTCCGCGACAGGCAGAATTTGCATTGGCGGCATTCGGGCGTGTACAGCGGGATCACATGGTCGTCTTTCTTGAGGGTCGTGACGCCCGGCCCAACATCCACCACCACACCCGCTCCCTCATGGCCCAGAATGGCCGGGAACAAGCCTTCCGGATCGGCCCCGGACAGGGTGTAGTAGTCGGTATGGCAGATTCCCGTGGCTTTTAGCTCGACCAGAACCTCGCCCGCGCGCGGTCCCTGCAGGTCAACTTCCTCGATGGTCAGCGGCGCGCCGGCGCGCCACGCAACAGCTGCTTTGGTTTTCATAAAACGTGCTCCCGTAAAGGTGTGTGAATCAGGCCGAGGCATTGTGCATGCCTTCGCAGGCCAAACGGCGGGAGCCGGGAGAGAATGGCCGGAAATGGTGCCATAATGACCGGATTTTTCAGACCTCCCAGCATCACCACTTCATGAATTCACCCTCACACCGCGCAGCAACGACCATCGACATCGTCGTCTATCCAGGCTTCAAGGCAGTCGAAGCGATTGGTCCCATGTCGGTGTTCGAATACGCAAATTTGCATCTGCAGCGCCGTGGCAAGGCGCCGGGTTATGACGTGCGGGTGGCGTCGTGCAAGGTCGGCCAGGTGCGCTCGGACACCTTGATGTCGCTCGACGCCACCAAAGCCCTCAGCCCCCTCGCCCTGCCCGACAACGCCATCATCGTCGGCGCGCGCCACATCCAGGAGGCGCTGGTCGAGAGCGCGGCAATCATAGACTGGGTCGCCTCCGTGGCGCCGCGCCTCAAGCGCCTGGCCTCCTTGTGCTCCGGTGCGTTTTTCCTCGCTGCGGCAGGCGTACTGGACGGCAAACGCGCGACCACCCATTGGAGCGTGGCGGACCGATTGCAAACGGACTTCCCCGCCGTCCACGTGGACGCCGACGCCATCTTCATCTGCGCCGGCAATGTGTGGACGTCCGCCGGCGTGACAGCGGGCATTGATCTGGCGCTGGCACTGGTGGAGGAGGATTTCGGCCGCGAGCTGGCATTGGAGGTGGCCACCGAGATGGTGGTGTTCCTGAAGCGGCCAGGCGGGCAGTCGCAATTCAGCGCGCACCTGCGCAATGAGCGCACGGCCCGGCCCAATATACGTGAACTGCAGAACTGGATACTGGACAACCTGCAAGAAAAGCTTTCGGTGGCGCAGCTCGCGCAGAAGGCGATGATGAGCGAGCGTCATTTCACCCGGGTGTTTCAGCAGGAAGTGGGCATGAGTACCCAGGAGTTTATCGAGCGCAGCCGCTTCGAAGGAGCGATGTCATTGCTGGCGGAGCTGGCGCTCTCGCTGAAGACAGTCGCGGCGCGCGCCGGTTTTACCGATGAGGCGCATATGCGCAGGGTGTTTTTGAAAAAACTGGGCATCACGCCCAAGCTCTACCGCGAGCGTTTTGCCACAACGGGCGTTGAGGCCTGAGGGGCCGAAAGGCTGTTCGAGAGCATCTCGAACAGCGTGCGCGCGGCGGGCGCCATGGTGTGATTGCGCTTGCTGATCAAGCCCAGTGTCCGATGGATTGCAGGATTCACCAGCGGCACGCCGACGATGGTATCCGCCCGCCCAGGCAGCACGGACAAACCGGGCACCGCGGCCACCCCCATGCCCGCCTCGACCAGGGCCAGTACGCCCGACACGTGATTGGCTTCGCAAAAGATAAGTGGATGCTTCTCCACGCCCGCCAGCGCGGCGTCGATGACGCTGCGGTTGCCGCTCGACTTGGCCACCGAAATATACCGTTCGCCCACCGTGTCTTTCCAGTTCAGCTTCTTGCGGCGCGCAAAGGGATGATCGCGGCGCATGGCCAGCACATAGCGCTCCTCGTAAATCGGTTCGAACACGATTTCCGGGTCCGCCGCGCCAGTGAAATTGATCCCGAAATCGGCCTCCCCCGCCAGGACCAGGTTTAGCACGTCCTGGGCGCTTTCGTCGTGGATGCGCACCCGGATGCGCGGAAAGCGTTCACTGAACTGCTTCAACACCTCGGGGAGGAAATGCCAGACGGCAGACGGCACGCACGCAAGCGTCACCGTGCCCGTCCGGTGCGCCGCGAGGTCGGCAACGCCCAGCACGGCGTCCTCCAGCCCGCCGAGCGCGGTGCGGACATTCACCAGGAAAGTTTGCCCCACATTGGTCAATTGCACGCGGCGCGTGGTGCGCTCGAACAACTTGACGCCAAGGCCTTCCTCCAGTTTTTCGATCCGCCGGCTCAGCGCTGATTGCGACAGGAAGAGGTCGCTTGCAGCCTGGCGGAAACTGGCGCGGTCGGCAACGGCGACAAAGGCCTGCAAGTCGTGGAGATCGTAATTGATGCGCATGGTGCATTAATACGCTGGAAAATTGCAATTATCAAATTATGCCATTTAGCGGATGATTCATCCACTGAACAATGAGCCTCATCAAGAAGGCATCCAAAGAGGAGACATCGTGCGCCATTCCTGCACCCTTACCGCACTGCTCATGGCAGGCAGCCCCTGCCTCGCGCAGTCAGGCATCGACGTGTACGGCATCATCGATGTCGGCGTGCGGGGCACCAGCGACCTTGGCGCGAACAATGCGCCCGCCCTGCCCGGCCATAGCACTGCAGTCAGCAGCGGCGTGGACCAAACCAGCCGCTGGGGCGCAAAAGGCAAAGAGACACTTGGCGGCGGCTGGGCCGCGCTGCTGCGCCTGGAAGGCGGCATCAATGCCGACACCGGCGCTTCGGCCAAGAGCGACCGCCTGTTCGACCGGCTGGCATGGGTCGGACTTGAATCACCATATGGCACCCTCGCTGCGGGACGCCAGACCAACCTGCTGTCCGACGCGCTCATCCCCGTCGATCCACTCGGCAAGCGCTACGCCTCGTTCAATCCGAACATCAACGTGGCGGGGCTGAGCAATACCGCCTTTGGCACGCATGCATTGGGGCGCCAGTACGGCCCCAGCGGCTACGCCGACAATTTCTACCGCCTCGACAACACGGTCAAATACACCGCCAACGCCGGGCCATGGCAAGCCCGCGCCGCCTGGTCCTTCGGCGAAGCGCCAGGCGACGCATCAGCCTCCTCAAGCCACGGCGCCGCGCTGGCTTACCAGCGCCCGGACTGGGTCGTCTCCGGCGCCACCATGCAATTTCGCAGCCGGGAGGACTTGCCGCTCAACGCCTGGACGCTGGGCGCAGCAGTCCGCATCGCCGGCTGGGACTTCAAGGCAAACGCCGCGCGCAACAAGGCCAACACGGGAGCGGACAAGACGTTACGCCAGCGCGTGCTGTCGGCAGGCGTGAGCCGCGAGGCCCGTCCGGGGCTGCTCGTCACCACGGCCTGGTACAGCGTGCGGCGCGAAGCCACGGGTTTTTCCGGCGACGGTTTTAACCGCGGCTTCCTTTTCCTCGAAAACACGCTAGCGCCGCGCACCACGGCATATGCCGAGGCCGACTACACCGTCTGGCGCGGCGACGCGGCTGGGCTGACCGCGTCGCGCCCGAACGGCCGCCACGGCAGCGGCCTGACACTCGGCCTCATGCACAAATTTTAACGCACATAAGGAAATCGCCATGCGTCCACATCACTTAAAAACCAAGGCCCTGTCGGTGTTCGCGGCGCTCGCGCTCGCCACCACTGCGCATGCAGCCGACGTCCGCGTCGTCAGCTCCGGCGGCTTTGCCCAGGCCTACAAGGACCTCTCCGGCCCATACGAACACGCCAGCGGCGACCGCCTGCTCTCGGCATGGGGACCATCGATGGGCACGACGAAGAATGCCATCCCCGCGCGCCTCGCGCGTGGGGAAGCTATCGACGTGGTCATCATGGTGGGCGACGCGCTCGACAAACTGATGGCCGAAGGAAAACTCGAACCGGGCAGCAAGGTCGTTCTGGCCAATTCCCCGATCGCATGCGCCGTCAGGCATGGCGCGCCGAAACCGGACATCAGCACAATCGATGGATTGCGCCAGGCCTTCCTGCATGCGTCCCACGTGGCCTACTCCGACAGCGCGAGCGGTGAGTATATCAAGCGGCAACTTCTAGACAAGCTCGGCATCAAGCCGGCGATGGAAGGCAAGGCCGCGCAGATTCCCGCCACCCCGGTGGGGGAGATTATCGCGCAGGGCGAGGCGGATTTCGGATGCCAGCAGCGCAGCGAGCTGAAACCGGTGCACGGCATTGACATCGTCGGCCTGATCCCCGAGGAAGTTCAACTCAGAACGGAATTTTCCGGCGCCGTTGTGCGCGGCTCCAGCCACCCGGAGGCCGCCCGCGCGCTATTGCGTTTCCTGGCGTCGCCCGCCAACGCGGCGGCCATCGAGGCTACGGGCCTGGAACCGGTGGCCACGCGGCACTGAATCCCATTTTCAAGCCGGCGCGGCGCGCCGGTGCTTTTTTCCTGAGAGGTCGTTATGACAAGCTACTCCACCATCGACGCGGGCGTTGCGGCTCCCGCCGCAACCGTACCGGTGCGCCGCGCGTCCAGGCTAGGCACGGTCATCCGTGTCACCAGCGGCAACTTCATCGAAATGTATGATTTCTTCCTGTTCGGCTTTTATGCGCAGCAGATCGCTGCCGCATTCTTTCCCGCCACCAGCGAATATGCGGCGCTGATGATGACGTTCGCCACTTTCGGCGCCGGCTTCTTCATGCGTCCGCTGGGCGCTATCTTCCTGGGCAGCTACATCGACCGCATTGGCAGGCGCAAGGGTTTGGTGCTTACCCTCGGCATCATGGCCTCAGGGACCGCGCTGATCGCCTTCGTCCCTGGCTATGCCAGTATCGGCCTGCTGGCGCCGCTGCTGGTGCTGATAGGCCGCCTGCTGCAGGGTTTCTCGGCCGGTGTGGAGTTGGGCGGCGTTTCGGTCTACTTGTCGGAAATGGCAACGACGGGCAACAAGGGTTTCTACGTCAGCTGGCAGTCGGCCAGCCAGCAGGTGGCCATCATCTTTTCCGCCGCGCTGGGCTATGCGCTCAACCAAGCGTTCGCGAAGGAGATGATCGCCGACTGGGGCTGGCGCATCCCGTTCTTCATTGGCTGTTCGATCATTCCTGTGGTGTTCTACATCCGCCGCTCCTTGCAGGAAACCGAAGCCTACCTGGCGCAGAAGACGCATCCGACCTTCCGCCAGATGATGGGGACCATCGCCCGGAACTGGCCCCTGGTCACGGTCGGCGCCATGCTGGTCGTGCTGACAACCGTCGCGTTCTACATGATTACGGTGTACACGCCGACGTTCGGCAAAAACGTCCTCAAGTTGAGCACGGAGGACAGCTTGCTCGTGACCTTGTGCGTCGGACTGTCGAATTTTATCTGGCTGCCCATCATGGGCGCCCTCTCGGACCGGATTGGACGCTGGCCCATCATGGCCGCCTGTTCGGCGATGGTGGCATTGACGGCCTACCCTGTGCTGTCGTGGCTGATCGCCAATCCGAGCTTTGCCAATATGGTACTGGTTGAATTATGGCTGTCGTTCCTGTACGGCAGCTATAACGGCGCCACCATCGTCGCGCTGACGGAGATCATCCCGGTGCAGGTACGGACCACCGGCTTCTCACTGGCCTACAGCCTGGCAACTGCGATGTTCGGAGGATTGACGCCGCTGCTGTGCACCTGGCTGATCAATGTCAGCGGCGATAAGGCGGCCCCTGGCTATTGGCTGGCAGGCGCAGGCGCCATCAGCCTGGTGGCGACCTACCTCGTGTACCGCGGCATCGTCAGGGAACGCCACGCCTGAACTAGTTGCGGTCTGGCTCAGTTGATGCCGGTGGCGGCAACACGTAACCATACTGCAGTAAGTTCGGGGTGTAACTGCCGCCATGACGATACCGGATCCGGACGCCGCCACCATCATCGCGCGCTGCATAGTATAGAGATGGGGCGAACGCGGATAGCCTACCCGGCGCGCCATGTAGCGCAATAGATCGCACACCATGCCGCCGGTTCCGGCGGTATCCCCCCCGCCAGCCGGTGCGGCACAAGTGGCGTCCAGCAGCCCACAGGCAGCCGTTGCGATCACGGCTCGCCGCCATCCTTTCGGCAGTGCGCCGCAACCCGCTAGGGCACGATGTGCCACTCCTTGAGTATCGCCTTCAAAGTACCGTCTCGCCTCATGTCGCTCAGTGCCCGATCAAAGTCGCGCACGATGGCCTCGGCGTCGGGCAGGTCTTTGCGTATGCCCAGACGAATCGGCAATACCAGCACGTCGCTGTTTGACAGAATGACCGTGCGCAACTGCGGATGCTCGGCGCTATGGCGCACTATATTGTATTGAATGATCAACCGGTCCTCGATGGCCGCGTCGATGCGCCCCAGCGTCAGTTTTAGCAGGTTCTGCAGCGCATGGTCCACCGGCTGAGTAACAATACCCGTCTCGCTCAAAAACTCTTCGCTGTAATCGTAATCGCGCCCAATGCCGACTTTCAGGCCGCGCAGTTCGCCGAGCCTTTGGACACGAACGAAGCGCTGCGCCGTCCCGACAACCGCGATCCTGTTTTCAAGGTACTTTTCGCTGAACAGCAGGCGCTCCGAGCGCAACGATGTGCTCCACACCGCCACCAAGCCATCGACGCCACCTTGGTAGGTCGAGTGCAGCGCGCGCGGCCAGTTGGAAAAGCGGACTGTCACGGCGTAGCCGGCTCTTTGCAAAGCAGTGCGCACAATTTGGGTGGCCACGCCCTGCTTTGGCACGTCGCTGCCAGTGTAGGGCTGCCATTCATTCGCGGCCAGCTCGATCGGCCGCCCCGCCTGCGCGCCGCCACAGCCGACAGCGGCCCATACCGTCAACCATACGGCCAGCTGGCGGCCAGTCCCGCCCCTGCTGCGCTGCCGTTCGCTCCATTTGAACACAGCCCTCCCCTTTCCCATGTGATCTCTAAAAAATCAGTGCCTTGCACGGAGCGTGATGTTAGCACCACGCAATGTAACGTGCGGCAGCAAATGGGGGAATGGAGCAACCTTCCGCGATAACAAATCTTTATTGGCGGCATAACATTTTCTAATTGGATGACTGGATGGAGTTGCCATAGAATCCGCCGCGGGCAACCTGGCCCAACCAAGCACAATCGACACCCTCTGGCTCTTCGTGACAGTGATTCATATTCTCGGCATTCTTCTTTCAGTCGCGCTGCTTCCCCTGCGCGGCCTTACATGGCAACCTTGGCGCCAATGGCAGGCCACTATGCGCCAGCAAGAACGCCTGCGCGAGCGGCAGCGCATCGCACGCATTCTTCACGACAATTTTCTACAACAATGCCAGTGCGTCCAGCTGGCGCTGGAGCGACAGGTCGAGCAGTGCGACTTCGCGTCGCAAGACAAGGCCGCACTGCTGCGGCTGGCGAACCAGGCGAACGAGGCAATGGCGGAGGGTCGCGCGCTGATTCTGCAACTGCGACAGGACGGGCACACGGCGTGCCTGGGCCAGCGCGTTGACGCGCTCGGCGCAATGCTGCTGCGCCTGCGGCCCGCCAAGTTTTCATGCAGGCTGCGGCCCGCACTGTACTGCCTGCGGGATGCCTATTCCGACGAACTCTACATGCTACTTGCAGAAGCCATCCGCAACGCGTTCATGCATTCCGCCGCCACACACATTTGGGTCGCAGATTTTGGTTGCCAAGCGGACCTCTCGGTTGCCGTTGGCGACGATGGCGTCGGATTGGGCGGTGCGAGCATGGACAACGCCGATTCGGCGCGCCACTACGGCCTGCTTGGCATGCAAGAGCGGGCACGACTGCTTGGCGCCAGCCTGTCGCTCGACAGCCCGACGAGCGGCGGCACCACCGTGTCCCTGCACCTGAAACGAGCGGGATGGGCGTAGTGCGCGGCGAGCTGGCATCTTGCAAGACCGCACACCGCTTTGCCCACTAGGAGTATTATGCCAGCAGTAGCCACAGTGAACGGGTGGAAGCGCATGAGAATTGCAGAATTGCGGGTCTATCACCACTTCCTTATCCTTGCCCAAGAGTTGCATTTTGGCCGGGCCGCCGACATCGCCCACATCACCCAGCCAGCGCTGAGCCAACAAATCGCGAGGCTCGAGGACGGGCTCGGCGTCAAGCTGTTCGCTCGCGAGCAGCGGCAGTTGAGCCTGACCCCAGCCGGTGCCGTGTTCAGGGACGGCATCGCGCAGTTGATGAGCGACCTGGACCGCCTGACCGAGCGCACCCTGGCCGCCGCAGGTGGCGAGGACTACAGCATGGCGATAGGCATCGTCGAATACGCCAATTTGCCGCTGGTCTCCGCGACCATGTCGCTGCTTCAGCAAGCGTACCCTGCCGCCCGGCTGACCCGGCACAACATCCATTGCGTGCATCATGGCAGTGCGCTGATGCGTGGAGTGATCGATGTGGGGATCGGCATTGTGCTAGCGGAGCGGCAGCCACCGATGCCACTCGCCGCCGGCATCGACAGCCAGCGGGTGGCAAGCTCCCAGTGGCGACTGCTCATGCCCCAGACCCATCGCCTGGCGGGCGCCGGCAGGCTGCCGCTGCACTGCCTTGGCCATGAAAACGTCATCTTGCCTGCGCGCGAGGTCAATCCCTCGGTGTACGACGGCATTATGCATGCGTGCAACGCTGCCGGCATCGTCCCCAACGTCGTGTATGAAACCTCGCAGGCGCTGTTTGGCATCCAGCTTGCTCGCGACGGCCTCGGCCTCATGCTGGGCAGCGCCTTCTCGCTGGACGTGGCACCGCCGGGCATGGTGACCGTGCCGTTGGACGGCTTGCCGGCGCTGGAAATTATCGCCAACTGGCGCGCCGACGAGTGCCGCGCCATCGTCAAGCAGTTTCTCGAGCTTCTAGGCCTAGAGGGGTGCCGCCATGCGGAACTGGGCTCGATGTCGCCCGCTCGCACCAGGAAAGCCGCGACAAAGCCAGCGCCGCGACCTTCATGATCCCACGAAACCGGATCGATGACCCCTCGTGCTCGGAATGCGGGTTTACAGAACCAATATCCTTGCGTCCGGTCGATCCGGGCATCGTAAAGGCTGTCACGCTCAGATCAGGTTTCTATGCCTTCGGCGAGCACTCGTGCGTCGAGCGCGGCGCACATCGCCACAATGCTATCGACGATAGCCTGTTCCGGCGTGCTGGTATCGATTCTCGAATGTGCTACGGACACAAGCCGCCGGTAGGCAGACTGCGTCCGGCAGAGAATTAATCGACAATAGCCCGGTCAAACCTAGTTCTGCCGCCCCTTCGATTGCCTGCCCCCTGCACTTCGGTGCGGTAGCACTGGTCGAAGCCGCCGCCGCCGCGCTTCATGATGCGGCTGTCCGGGTCGGAGAAGTTCTCCTGAGCCAAGTCCTCCGGCACGCCGAAGTCGGGCTTGTAGCGGTTGCCGTTCTTGTTCTTCGGCTTGCCATCCTTGTCTCGGGGCATGCGCTCGTCATCGTCACTGCGCCCCTTGGCAAGGTCGGCCTCGCGCTGGCGCGCTTCGAGCCGTTCCCGCGGCGCCAGGATCACTTTGAGCCGTTCTTCGCGCCGCTCGATTTCGGCCGGCAGATCCAGTTCTGCTTCATCCCGCTCGGCCACATCGGTCTGCCGGGCACGTTCCATCAACTGCGCAATCTGCTCCTTCAACTCTGCTTCGGTATCGACCATGCGTCGATAACTCATGGCCTTGTGTCGCGATGCCGACGCTTTGACCTTGGTGCCGTCGATCGCCACGGTCCCAAGCTTGACCAGGCCGCACTCGCACTCCAGCTTCACAACCTGGATAAACAGGGCCGACAGCTCATCCAAATGAAACGCGCGAAAATCGCAGATCGTCCTGTGCTTGGGGAAGTTACCAGCGCCGAGCACCCGGAACGCGACGTCCCCGTGCAGCTTGCGTGCGATCTTCCGGGATGAGAACACGCCACTCGCGTATGCATACAACAATACCTTGCCCCATCATCGAAGGATGAAACGGCTGATTCCGAGGGCCGCCGCCCGCGTAACGCGTATGGAATGCACTCAGATCGAGTACATCGACGGTATCGTTGATGAAATACGCAAGATGCCCTTCAGGTGGCCATTCTTGCAGCGCGGGTGGCAGCAAAAACTGCTGCTGCGGATCATAGGGAAGGTAACTGGTCGCCATCCCTTGATTGTAATCCGGGCAGCACGTCAGTTCCAGTCTCTGCCGCGCAGACTCCTAGGCGAATTGGCGCCAGTGTCATCTCTGGTGTGCAACGGCACCGAGGCCTTGCACTGAATCGCCACGACCATGGTAGACATTCTGGAGTGAACCCCTCGGGCTGGATCAAGGTAATGAAACGGATGGCCTATGGCTACCGCAACTCCGACTTCTTTTTCCTGAAGATCAAACCCGCGTTTCCCGGAAATCCGTGAAAAACCAAAAATTTAGGCTGTCAACGGCCACTGATGGAGGTGTGAGCACTGAAAATCCCAATGCCTAATAGGAGAATGGGCGTATTGAGGACGCTGCCGGACGCCGAAATGGTGCTCCGAGCCGGAATCGAACCGGCACGCCTTGCGGCGGGAGATTTTAAGTCTCCAGTGTCTACCAATTTCACCATCGGAGCGGGGAAGCCTGACATTATGCCATGAGTGAAACATTACTACCAGACTAAAGTGCTGGTCCCGCCAGCTTGCCCAAGCTCAAAATGCACTTTGCACGCACCTTCTATAATGGGAAATGACGCATGACGGGAGCAAGCAATCATGGCGGACGTGTCGCGCGAGGAAATGGATGCCAAACTGGGGACCCAGCAAGCATGGGCCAACGGGCTCATCGCCGAAATGCGCGCGTCGCTGGAGGGGCACGTCCGGCTGGCCCAGGAGCGGGAAAAGGCCAGCCAGCTCCGCATGAAGCGCTTTGAGATGGTGATGGAAGCAAGGATGTCGCGCAGCGAGCAGCGTAGCGAGCGGCAGATCGAACAATTTGCCAAGCTGGTGGCGAGCGTCCGGGCTACAGTGATCGTCACTGGCATCACGGCCACCATCGCATTCGCCTCCCTCGTTGCCGGCTTCCAGGCCAATACGCTGGCCGCTTTAAGCACCGGAAAAGAAGCGGCGCAGATCCTCGCCGAGGCGCAAAAGCAGAACCAGCAAGCGATGCAAGAAATGCACCGTCAAGTGGCTATAATTATCGAAATCGCCGAGGAATTGAAGGCCCAAAAAACGGAAAAAAACAGGCCTCGGCAACCCCGCCCGTAACGTCAAAAAACCAGCCCGTAAGCCGTTTTCCGGGAGGCAAACGTATCCGGATTTGTCCTGTTCAATTTTCACATCAAGTTCTTCCCGGAAACCACTTCCCGTAGAGAAACCCCCTTCTGTGGTTTTTCCGCACTGACGAAATTTTTTCTCCAAATATGAGGCTGGCTGGGCTTTTCGACGCCCTCTTCTTGTCTGGTTTCGTTACCACCAGCTGGGCTTGTTACATTTTGTGAGATTTGTCCTACAATGTACAGAGATTATCAAATAGAAAACTTGCGATGTAGAAATTATAACGAAATTTTGTTGCGCGAATGCACCAAAAATTGTTACAGGACCATGAAATTTTTCTATCGATGATCCAAGTTGCTAGCTGATGTGTTAGACTTTTTCTACACTGCAACGGGTAGAGTCAAAATGAAAACATTTACTATCTCAGCGATTGCGTTTTACTTCTTTTACGTACTGAACGGCCTTATGGCCCCAGGACATGTCCAACGAAATGTTGGTTCGTGTAACGACGTTATTGCCGGCATCGATGCCGGTGCAAAGACCAGTATGCCTAAGCACTGCAAGCGCGACGCGCTGGTAGCGCAGCAAGTCGCTACGGCCGTCCCAAGCAACTAAGGCGGCCGCCATCTGCGCCGGCGCAAGCCGGCGCGTTTCCCCTCTTGATTATTTGTGCTCCACGCCAGTCTTGGCGTGGCTGCGCCTTTGCGCGTGGTAGATGCCGGTATGGCCTGAGAACAGGTAGCTGACCACGCACGCGAGGGCTGCATAGGGCGCAATTTCCGACCCGAACAGCTCTATCGCCATCACCGTGGAAGCGATGGGTGTATTGGCTGCGCCCGCGAACACGGCGACGAAGCCCAGGCCCGCCAGCAGCCCGAAAGGCAGGTGCAGCAGCGGCGCCAGCGCGTTGCCCAGCGTGGCGCCGATGTAGAACAGCGGCGTCACTTCCCCGCCTTTGAAGCCGCTGCCCAGCGAGGCGACAGTGAACAGGAATTTGCCCACGCTGTCCCACGGCGCCAGCGGCTGGCGGAACGCGTCCGCAATGACGGGGATGCCGAGGCCGATGTAGCGGTCTGTGCCGATGGCCCACACGGCCAGCGCAATCACCACACCGCCCGCCAGCGGCCGCAATGGCGCGTAGGCGAGGTGGCGCTTCATGAAGGCCGACGCGCCGTGCGCAGCCCTGGCGAACGCCATGCCGGCCAGCCCGAAGACCATGCCGGCGGCCATCACCGCCAGCAGCGGCAGTGCGCCGACGGGTACGTGGGCGCCGACGGCGTAGTGCATATGGTGCACGCCCCAGGCCATGCCTGCCAGGTCGGCGACTATCGCCGCCAGCATGCAGGGGAAGATGGCGTCGTAGCGCATGCGGCCTATGGCCAGCACTTCCAGGCCGAAGATGGCGCCTGCCAGCGGGGTGCCGAACACGGAGGCGAAACCGGCGCTGATGCCCGCCATGAGCAGGATGCGGCGGTCTTCGTGGCGCAGCCGGAACAGGTGCGTGAGCTGGTCCGCCAGCGCGCCGCCCATTTGCACCGCCGTGCCTTCGCGCCCCACCGAGGCGCCGAACAGGTGCGACACGATGGTCCCGCCCAGCACCAGCGGCGCAAGGCGCAGCGGCACCACTTGCTTGGGGTCGTGTATCTCGTCGATCAGCAGGTTGTTGCCGGCCTCAACCGAGCGGCCAAAGTGCAGATAGATCCAGCCCACAGCGAAGCCGGCCAGCGGCAGCAGCCAGATCATGGCGGGATGGGCTTGCCGCCAGTTGGTAGCGGCGTCCAGCGCGTACAGGAACAGCGCGGACGCGGAACCGGCCAGCGCCGCAACAACGCTGGCGATGACGGTCCATTTCAGGAGATAGGCGAGAGGTTTTATCAAAGTCGGGCCATCGTAGCAAAGGAACGATGGCCCGGCAAGGCGGCAGTGGCTTAGTGCTGGTGCGAGCCGCCGCGTTTGACTTCCATTACGTGGTTGTGATGCGGATTATCCGGCGCCGGCGACGGTGACGGCGCAGCGGCAGGAGCGCCGGGAGCGCGCGGCGCGGCGGGCAGTTCGCCTGTCCATTCGCGCGCCAGGGTGCCCGGCGGGTGCTTGTACCAGCCTGGATCCTTGTAGTCGTTGCGCGCCAGGCCTTCGCGCACTTTCACCGTGGTGAACATGCCGCCCATTTCAATGCCGCCGAACGGCCCCTCACCCGTCATCATGGGCAGCGTGTTTTCCGGCAGCGGCATCTGCATACCGCCCATGGAGCCGCCTTTGTCCCCCATCACCATATAGTCCGGCACCAGGCGGTTGATCTTCTCCGCCACGCCGCTATGGTCCACGCCGATCAGGTTGGGCACGTTGTGGCCCATGGCGTTCATGGTGTGGTGCGATTTATGGCAGTGGAAGGCCCAGTCGCCCGGATTGTCGGCGATGAATTCGATGGCGCGCATCTGGCCCACCGCGATATCGGTCGTCACCTCCGGCCAGCGCGCGGACGGACGTACCCAGCCGCCGTCCGTTCCGGTCACTTCAAACGTGTGGCCATGCAGGTGGATGGGATGGTTGGTCATGGTCAGATTGCCGGCGCGGATGCGCACGCGGTCGCCCTTGCGCGCCACCATGGGGTCGATGCCGGGGAAGGCGCGGCTGTTGAAGGTCCACAGGTTAAAGTCCAGCATGGTGTTGGTCTTGGGCTTGTAGCTGCCGGGTTCAATGTCGTAGGCGTTCAGCAGGAAAACGAAGTCGCGGTCCACCGCGTGCTGCGCAGGATCCTTGGGATGCGTCACCCAGAAGCCCATCATGCCCATCGCCATTTGCGTCATTTCGTCGGCGTGCGGGTGGTACATAAAGGTGCCGGCATGCTTGGCCACGAACTCGTAGACAAAGGTTTTGCCCGGCTGGATGCCGGGCTGGGTCAGCCCGGTCACGCCGTCCATGCCGCATGGGAGGATCTGGCCGTGCCAATGCATGCTGGTGTGTTCGGGCAGCTTGTTGGTGACGAAGATGCGCACGCGGTCGCCCTCCACCACTTCGATGGTCGGCCCCGGACTCTGGCCATTGTAGCCCCATAGCCGGGCCGTCATGCCGGGCGCAAGCTCGCGCTCCACCGGCTCGGCCACCAGGTGGAACTCCTTTACGCCGTCCTTCATGCGCCAGGGCAGAGACCAGCCGTTCAGCGTTACCACCGGGTTGTAGGGACGGCCGTTCGGCGGCAGCAGCGGCGGCGCGGTTGCCGCGCCCGACTGCTGCGGCGCTTCCGGCAGCGATGCGGCGCCTGCCCTGGTTGCCATACCCGCGCCTATCAGCGCGGCGCCAGTCAGGAATGATCTGCGGTTGGTCATTTGTTTGCTCCCTTGCCGCCCATCGCAGCTTCCAGATTGGTTTGCGCGACCCAGAACTCCTTGAGCGCGTTGATGTAGGCGCTTACGGCGGCAGCCTGTTCGCGCGAGTCGGCCAGCAGCTCGAAGGTGCTGGCCAGCATGCCGTTGTAGCGCAGCAGCGTCTCCTGCGACACCTGGCGGCGCAGCGGGATCACATTGTCGCGATAGTGCTTCGCCAGCTCGTAGGAGGCGCGGTAGTCGTGATAGCTCTCGCGGGCTTCGCTTTGCGCGTTGGCTGCAGTTTCGGCCAGCTTGTTCACGGCTTGCATATACACCGCCTCGGCGCGCGCCACGCGTGCCGAGCCCCAGTCGAACAAGGGGATTTCCAGCGTGATCTCGTAGCCGCGCTCGCGCGGCTGGCCGGTGGCGCTCTCGCGCACCGCAGCAAGTTCCAGCACGTTGATGAAGCGCGTGCTGCGCGTCAGGCCCAGCGTGGATGCGGTGTGGCCGGTCTCCAGTTTGGCGGCCTGGATGTCCAGGCGGTTGCGCATGGCAGCCTGCTCAACGTCGGCCACCTCCTGTACTGCGGAGGGCAGCTCCGGCAGATGCGGGGGCAGCTTGAACGCGGATTCGGCCCCGCTCAAACCCAGCAAGCGGGTGAGCTTTTCCCGGCTGGCATTCACCTGTTTGCCCGAGCGTAGCGCTTCGGCCAACGCGTCGCCGTGGAAGGCCTGCTCGCGCGCGGCATCCAGCTTGCTCCAGTTGCCCGCTTTTTGCATGCGCTGGCCCAGCTCAGCGCCCGCTTCCGCCGCGTCGCGCACTTGCAGCGCGTATTCGTGGGCCTGGGCCGCAGCCACCGCCTCGTAATAGGCGCGGCGCGTTTCAGCGGCCACTTTCAGCGCCTGCTCGGCCACGGCCAGCTTGGCCTGTTCGAAGCGCCGCCCTTCTATGCGGCTGGCCAATGGTGCGGTGATCAGGCTGACCAGATTGAAGCCCAGCGTGCGCTCGATGGAGGTGTCGCCGCCGCCCTGGGTGTGCTTGTAGCCAAAGGCCGGGTTTTGCAGGCGCCCGGCCTGCACCAAGTCCGCCTCGGCGATGCCGAGCGACCAGTAGGTGGCTTGCAGGCCACGGTTGTTCAGCAGCGCTATCTGCACGGCGCCGTCGGCCGTAAGCGGCTGTTTCAGCTGTTCTTGCAGCAGTCCGGCGAGCGCCTTGTGGTCTTCATCGCTGCGCAGCAGCTTGCCCTGCTGGCCGATGCGCTCTTGCGTGGCCTGGGCCACGGCGCTGAAACCCTGGTCGCCGGAGAACGAGGCGCAACCGCTCAGGACGACGGCCATGGCCACCGCGAGTGCGGGCGCGAGCCTGGCCGCAGGCCGTCCCGGCATAGGTGTGTGTTTACTCATTGCTAAGTCTTCCTTGTCTTGCATGGATGTGGAGCCGCGCGCGCGGGTGCGGAGCACATGCGCAGGCGCGGCAGCAGGCTTTAGACGCGGGCTTCCCGGGGTGGACGCTCGGGCAGCGCCAGATCGACCGCAGGAAGGCGGCCGGAATGGAAGGAAATGCATTGGGAGGATGCTGCTGGCAGCTGCGGCAGTACGGGAAGCGCGGGCGCCAGGGCGGCGCCTACGCAGCAGGCGCCGGTGCTGCCGCACTTGGATGGGCCGTGGGAGCCGTGCATGCCACGCTCATCCTGGCCGCCGTCATGGCTGGCATGCGCTGCGGCGGCCAGCATGGCGGCGTGGTCGTGGTCCGCCGTCATGGCGGGCATGCCGGACGGCGCCTGGGAAGGCGCCGCAGCCGTGGCCGGCCCGCACAGCAGCATGCTGGCCGAGGCGACACCCTGGAAGGGAATCGCCAGCAGCATGAGCCACAGCAGCAGGGATCGGAACACGGCTTTCATGCCCGGCATCCTATCACAACATGGCTTACTTCTCGACCACCGGGGCGCGGCCTAGCGGCTGCTCCATGTTCGCCAGATACCAGGACAGCGTGGACATCACCGCCACGTGGCGGCGCAGGTTTTCCGGGTCCACTTTGTCCAGCGTGTCGGCCGGGGTGTGGTGGTAGTGGAAGTAGGTCGACGTGTCCACCTGCGGCTGGAACAGCGGCACGCCGTCTTTTTCCAGCAGCGCCAGGTCGGCCGCGCCCACGTGGTCGCGGCGCGTGAACACGCCGGCGCCGATAGGCTGCAACGCCGCCATCACGGGCGCAAAGTGCTTCTCCGCCTTGGCTTCCACGCTGGCCAGGATGCCGAACGGACGGCCGCCGCCGCTGTCGCTTTCCATGGCGGCGAACTGTTTCAGGATGCTGTCCTTGTTGGCCGCGTGGTAGGCGGCGCCGCCGCGCGTGCCGTTCTCCTCGTTCATCCACGCGATCATGCGGATGGTGCGGCGCGGCTTCAGATTGAGCGCCTTCAGCGTTTGCAGCACACCCATGGCGCCCGCCACGCCGGTGCCGTCGTCGTTCGCGCCGGTGGCCAGGTCCCAGGAGTCCAGGTGGCCGGAGACGACCACGATCTCGTCCGCCTTGTCGGTGCCAGGCAGGTCGGCGATGACGTTGAAGCTGTCGGCGTCGGGCAGGTTTTGCGGGGTCAGCGTCAAATGCATCTTGACCGGGCCGCGCTTGGACAGGCGTGCGATCAGCATCGAGTCCTCCGCCGTCACGGCCGCAGCGGGAATGCGGTCCGCTTCGGACAGCGCGGTGGCGCCGGTGTGGGCGATGCGGAAGTCCGCGCCGCCGACCGAGCGCACCAGGAAGCCCGCCGCGCCCATTTGCGAGGCGATCTTCGGCCCCAGGGTGCGGTAGCGCGAACCGTTGCCGTAGGCTGGGCCGGCCAGGCCGCGGTCGGCCATTTCCTGGTCAAACTTCACGTCGAACAGCACGATGGCGCCCTTCACTTCGGCGGCGCGCGCTTTCAGTTCGTCGAAGTCGCGCACCACGATCACCGGCGCGGTCAGGCCCGCAGCGGGCGTGGCGCCCGAGCCGCCCAGGGCGGTCAGCACCACGCGCTGGCTCAAGCCGGCCGGACGGCCCGCGTAGTCCACCAGTTCCGCCGTTTCGGCGCCGCGTACCCAGTGCGGCACTTTCACCGGCTGCAGGGTCACCGTTGCGCCCAGCTTGCGCATGGCGGCGGCCACCTGCTCCACCG
Organism: Pseudoduganella aquatica; assembly: GCF_009857595.1. Lineage (GTDB taxonomy): Bacteria > Pseudomonadota > Gammaproteobacteria > Burkholderiales > Burkholderiaceae_D > Rugamonas > Rugamonas aquatica_A. Next base: position 128,227 of record NZ_WWCU01000010.1, read on the forward strand.
CCGCCGCCGCGCCGGGGGAGCCGGACAGGCGCGGACCGATCAGGTCCGTCATGTCGGCCAGGCGTTCGTAGGCATAGTCACTCTTCATCGCTGCGTCGCGGATCTGTCCCAGGGTGGCGGGGTCGTTGGCTGGGGCGGCGATCGCGCCGGCGCTCAGCATGCAGCTCATCAAAACGGTCAAAACGGTTTTCATGCAGGTCCTGGTTGGGTAGAACTGTAGGGAGGGAAACGATAACGTATTTAATAATGTTGCGCACTAGTTTTTGGATTTACACTGAAGCTTTTCCAACGGATGGAAGCGGCCATGCTTAAAGGACAACTGTGCACCGTGCGCCATTTGCTCACCGCCGACCTGAATACCTTCATCGCGCTGGCCAATGACCTGCCCTCGCGCGGCGACTATTTTTCGCAGCAGTTCAAGTCGCCGGAAGCCATGCGCCGGGAGTTCATGCAGAACGGCTTCGTCACCGAAGACAGCGAGCTGTTTGTGGTGGAGGACCGCGCCCACCATATTGTCGGCGTCATTACGCATTTCAAAAGCCGCACGCCAACCTCGCGCGAGATCGGCTACCGCCTGCTGGAACCGGCACTGGCCGGGCGCGGCTACATCAGCGAGGCGCTGCGGATGCTGGTCGACCACTTGTTCAAAGTGCATGCCTGGCACCGCATCGAGCTGCTGACGGCGCCGGAGAACACCGGCTCGGTGCGCATCGCGCAGAAATGCGGCTTTACCGAGGAAGGCAGGCTGCGCGGGGCGTTCTTCATCAACGGACGTTATCAGGATGTCAGCATCTACGGCCTGCTGCGGCCGGAATGGGAGCGCCGGCGGGCAGCTTTGTAAGAATGTGTATATTCGTTCCGTGCGCCCGATTTGCCGAGCTATAGTAATACTCATACGACGGCAACATGACCATTCCGGTCCTGGCCGAGCAAAGGGGAACACCATGCTGAACAAAAAATTCCTGGGCGCGGTAGCACTGCTGGCCACCGCTGCCGTCTCGTCTACCGCCATGGCTGCAGGCGACCGTGACTTCAATACCGCAGCCGGTGCCGTCATCGGCGCGGCCATCGGCAGCCAGAATGGCTCCGGCGGTGCCGTCGTGGGCGGCCTGGTTGGCGCGGCAGTCGGCAACAGCCTGGGCGGCGGTCGCCATCACGGCGGCGGCTACGTGTCCACCCGCGTGTACACCCAGCCTGCGCCGGTGTATTACGCACCAGCACCGCAGCCGGTCTACTACGCGCCAGCGCCGCGCTACTACGAGCCCGCCGTAGTTTATGTTGAACCGGCCCGCCCATACTACTACCGCGAGTCGCGCCGCGACTATTACTATGACCGTGGCTACCACGGTCATGGCCGCGGCCACGGTCACGGCCATCGCTGATACCCGATCCCTGTAAGACCCCTTAACGGCCTCCGCCCTCGGCGCAGGCCGTTTTTTTGCGCTTTTCCCTACCCTCCGCTAGGGCTCCCCGACGGCATGCCGCCGTATGGGGAGCACCATGACAGCAAGCGACAGCATCATCACCCTGGAACTGGGCCATTACCGCCTGCGCGAGCGCATCGGCGGCTCGGCCTATGGCGTAATCTGGCGCGCCGAGGGGCCGCGCGGCACGCGCGACGTGGCGCTCAAGCTGATCAACGAAGCCCAGATGGCCCGCGCCCTGCCTGCGCAGCGGGAGCGCTGGATCGCCAGCGCGGAAAACGAGATCACCTTTCTGCAACTGCTGGAGCCCTGGGACGAGCGCCATATCGTGCGCCTGCTCGACAGCGGCTGGCACAACGGCCTGCCCGTGCTGGCGCTGGAGCTGCTGGACTGCGACCTTGGGCGCCACATGAAGACCCTGCGCGGTCGCGGCGAGGCGCTGCCGCAGGAACGGCTGCTGGGCTGGATGTCGCAGTTGAACCAGGCGCTGGCCAAGGTGCATCAATACGGCTGGCGCTACCTGGACCTGAAACCCGCCAATGTGCTGGTCGATACCCTGCTGGGCAATGTGAAGCTGGCCGACTTCGGCACCAACCGGAGGCTGGATGCGCGCAGCGAGCACTCCTACGCAGGAACTGCCAACTGGCAAGCGCCCGAGCAGTTTTTCCCTGCAGCCGGGGGCGGCTATGCCACCGGCCGCCAGAGCGACTATTTCGCGCTCGGCGCCCTGTTCTACTTCCTGGCAACCGGCGGCACCCAGTTGCGCTATTGCGGCGAATGCGGCCAGGCTTACCGCGACCATCCGACCGGGGGCGCGGACATGCTGCTGCGCCAGCATGGCGGCCTGCCCCCCACCTTGCATGCGGACGAGGAGACGCTGTTCATGCGCGCCTTCGGATCCACCGGCCCCGCAGCAGACGCAGCGCTGCGCCTGCTGCGGCAGATGCTGGCTCCCGAGCCGGGCGCGCGCCCGCGCCACGCGATCGACATCAGCCGCCAACTGGCCGGCATCGCCGGCCCGGTCGCATTGCCCGCGCCGGACGCCAGTACGCAGCATTGGTGGAGCGCCCAAGCCGGACTGGCCCACACCAACTGGCATAGCGGCGCGGAGGCGTGATGCGCAACCGCCTGCTCGCCGCCACCGCCGCCGCGCTGCTGGTGCTGACGGCTCTGCAAGCCTGGTCGCTGCTGCGCGCTCCCGCCGCCTGGTCTCCCACCGCCATCGAGATCCGGCTCGCTCCGGGCGTGCAAACCATCCTCGGCGCCCGGGAACTGGCCGCTCCGCAGGCCGAACGCGCCCATATCCAGTTGCGCAGGGACGCGCAAGGCGCCTGGCTGCTGCGCAATCTGAGCGCATCGCGGCCCGTCGTTCTGCACGGCCCGGACGGCGACAAACGCATGGGCAGCGCGGCGCTGGCTGGTTTGGGAAGCTTTCAGATCGGCGGCACGGTGTTCGCGCTGGAGCAGGCTGGCGCTGGCCGCGAGGCCGCATTCCATTTTGGCGGCAGCGCCTGGCGCTACGACGGCGCCACGCTATACCGCGACGGCAGCGCCCAGCCCGCATGCCCGGACGCCTCCGCAGCGGCGCGCATAACGGCGCTGTGGAACCGCGTGGCGCCCGGTGTGCTCACACTGGCCCGTCCACTCGCTTTCGGCGGCAATATCCACTGCGGCAACAGGCTGGGACTCGGCGGCATTGCGCCCGGCGCAGCCATACTGGCCCGCAGCGGCGGCCAGCTCGTGCTCAACGCGGGGCCGCAGGATGACGGCCACACCGCCCTGCGCACCATACGCAACGCTGCAGCGAACGCGCACGCGCCGATGCAGGCCAGCCTGCGCCAGGAAGAACGTCCGCTCGCAGGCGTGAATTCATTCAGTATCGGCCGCACCCGCTTTTTGCTTGGACCGCAACCCGGCGCGGTTGACGGCGATGCGCTCAATCTTGAGCCGTCCCGGCATCTGGCCCTGTTCGCGAGTCCGGAGTCTCGGCTGCCGCCAGGCGTAAGCTGGCAATGGCGCCAGCGGACGCTTCTGGGCATTGCCGACTCCCCTGCCATCCTGGCGCTGCTGGCCATGGCGATAGCCGCGCAGCTGCTCGCCCACGCGGGGGGAAGCCGGAGGACGCCGGCCGCACGAGCTGTTCCTGCGCCCGGAGCGGCGGGGGCAGCGCGCCTCGCATCGGCAGAGCCATTGGCACGTGCCGTCGCCGCCGCGGCGCTGCTGGCGGCGGGGATTGCAGCCATCGTGGCGCAGCGGGCCGGGCATCCTGCCAGCGCGGCCTGCTCCCTGCTGCTCGGCGCAAGCGCGCTGGCTTGCTGGCTGCTCACGCCCAGGCGACTGCCGCTGCCCCTGGCCGCTGCCCTGGTATTGCTGGCGGCGGGCCTGCTGGCGCAACTCGAACTTGGCCTGGGCGCCAGCGTATCGTCCTGGCTGCGCTACTACCAAAAGAGCACCGCGCTGCTCGCGGCAGGCAGCGGCGCCAGCGCGCTGTGGCATCTGTCCCGTACCTGGCGCCGCAGCGCACTTGCCGTCACGCCCCAGCGCACCATGGAATGGCTGCTGGCCGTCCTTGCCGCCGTAGCGCTGGCCGCGCTGGCCGCGCAGGTACTGTGGGGCGACGAAACCGGCGTGTTCGACCTGCAGCCGGTGGAACTCGCCAAACTCGCCCTCACCGCCCTCACCGCCCACTGCCTTGCCCTGCGCATGAGCTGGAATGATGGAGGCCACCGCCAGCCCGGCCACGCCGCGCGCTGGCTGCAGCTGGCCGCCCCCGCCCTGCTCTTCCTGGCGCTGCTCGCCTTCGCGTTGGTCCAGGTGGACGACTTCTCGCCGCTGATCCTGCTGCTGGTGTGGACCCTGTCCATGGCCTTCGCCTACGCCCTGGCGGCCCGCCGGCCCGCGCTCGCTGCGGTAATGGCCTGCGGCGCGCTGTCGGCCATCGCCGTCATCGCCGTGGTGCGCGGCGCGGGCGCGGAAGGCGTGGCGCAATGGCCGCTGGCCAGCAGCTTCTATGCCGACCGCTTCCAGGTCTGGCTCGCACCCGCCGCCCACCCCCACACCGGCCAGCAACTGCTGCTCGGCGCGCACGCCATCGCCGAAGGGGGCTGGCTGGGTGCGGACAATATGCTGGGCCTGCGCTCCCTTGGCCTGCCAGTCGGCGCCGCCGTCAATATCCCCGCCGTACAGGACGACTTCGCGCCCGCCTTCTTCCTGAACCGCCACGGCCTGATCGGCGCTGTGCTGCTGTGGGCCGCCCAGGCCGCGCTGGTGGCGGGCCTGCTGCACGTGGCCGCCCGAACTTATGCCGCCGCCACATTGGCGCGCGACTTCCGCCAGGCCTGGCTGGGCCGCTTCCGCTACTTCGCTTTGTGCGGCGGGGCGGCGTTTGTGCTGGGCCATCTGCTGCTGTCCTGGGGCACCAACCTGGCCATCTTCCCCATCATGGGCCAGCCCATGAGCTTCCTGTCCGCCGGAGGCAGCCATCTGCTGTTTTTCCTGTGCCCCCTGCTAGCCTGCTGTGCGGTCAGCGCGCAATCTTTAGAGGAGAACGAACATGCCGATCTACGTCCAACATGAAGTCCTGGGTCGGATTCCCGACGTCTTCAACGCCGAGGCAATCTGGCAAGCACCCGGCCTGGCGCTGTTCTCGCGCCGCCCTCTGCTGCGCGACCTGCTGGAACGCAGCCCGCGCGAACATCGCGGCCGCGCCGCCACGCGCTGCTTCTCGCACGTGACGCTGATGCTGCCGCAAGAAGAAGTCGATGACGACTACCACCTGACGCGCGGCGCCCGCGCCCGCGAACTGGCGCAAACCCTGGCTGCCCTGCACCAGAAAGACTTCGGCGACCTGCTCGGCAGCGACCAGGTGCGCTACGACGTGCTGGGCAAGGATGAGCTGGCGCCGGGCGAGGTTGAGGTCCGCTTCGGCCATGCAGTCTATCTGCCAGCGCCCGACGAGAAAGCGCTGTTCAACGTGAGCGTGTCGCGCGACAGTGCGGTTTGGAAGCCCGTATGCGCGGTCTACCCCAGCCAGCGCCTGGCGCTGATAGGCGGCAGCGAGGGTGCGGCCAGCTATGTGGCAAGCGGCTGGCCTTTCGGCGGCGACAGCGCCATCCTGCTGCTGAACGACGGCCCGGATGCGCAGCCGGTCGTGCAGATGCGGCCAAAGGACGCCTTCGATTGCAACTTCGACGCCAGCCAGGGCCACTACGTTATCAAGGCCAAAGGCAGCAGCGCCAGCGCGCGCCTGCTGCTGAAGATTACCCGCAGCAGCTCCGCGCCGCCAGCGGCCCGCCCGGCGCCACAGCGCAGCGCATCCACCGCAGCGGCCGTCGCCGGCACCGCCTCGCCGTCGCGCGCCGCAGTCTGGCAGGCCCGCCCTCAGGCGCAAGCGGACAGCAGCGACCTGACCGCCGTTCCACAGCCAACCCGGCGGCCCGCCCCGCGCAGCGGAGAGACCGACGCAACGTATGCACCGATGCTGCAACGCCAGCGCGTGAGCCTGGTGGCGCTGGCGTTGCCGCGCCTGAGCCGCTACCGCGACACCGGCGCCACCGCACTGGAAGTCCCGTTCAGCCACACCCTCGGCCTGAATGCAGATCCGGCCGCAGGCAGGGCAATCAGCTTCCTCGTCAACGACAGCGACGAACTTTATGCCTGCACGGACAGTGGCCGCCAGCGCATCACCGCGCCCGCCAGCTTCACGCCGGTGGACGCGCGCGCCATCCGTGTGCTGCCCGCACCACCGGCCATGGCGGAGCGCTACTGCGCTACCGTAAGCTTGGTGCAGCCGCTCAGTACCGGCGTCGCTCCTGGCGCGCGCCTCGCCTTCGGCCGTGGCTCTCCCGCGCTGGCCGCGCTGCGCGTACTCGATTCGCCGCGATTCCTGGGCAGCGGCAACAACGCCAGCGCGGACCGCATCGGCCTGTCGCGCAACGCCTTCAGCTTCGAGGCGGCGCCGCAGGGCTTCAAGATCGGCCGCCAGTCCGCCTCGCAGGCGCTCTATCACCTGGACGAGCGCATGGAATTTGTGGCCAGCATAGGCGAAGCCAGTGCCGACGCGCCATACCTGCTACCGGCAGGCCACCATCTTGTCGCGGGCCACTACGTGCTGCGTTTCGACGTGTGAGCGGCGCCATGCGGATTGATTCTTTTCACGGTCTTGCCGCCTGGCTGGCGGGACTGGCCATCACGCTGGTGCTGGCGTCATGGCTTACGCCGCGCGAGTGGTGGCGCCGTCCCACAGTGCGCAATCTGTGCATTGCGGTGCTGGGCACATGGGCTTTTGGCAGCCTGATACTGCATTTCGCCAGTGCCCCGCTGCCGCAGATGCAGCTGGCTGGCCTGCCCGGCTCCTTCGCTCCGGCCAGCGCAATGCAAGCGCAGACACTGCCGCAAGCCCGCAGCATGCCGCCGCCCGCATCCCATCCGTTCCGCGTGCATCGCGACCTGAACCTGCGCGCCTCGGCCAGCGTGGATGCGGAGCGCCTGGCACTGGTGCCGGCCGGCGCCAGCGTCACGCCCACCGGCGTCCGCTACGGCGACTGGTGGGAAGTGCGCGCCCATGCGGACGGCAAGACCAGCACCGGCTGGGTGAGCAGTTTGTGGCTGCGGCGCGCGGCGGAATGAGCATGCCGTCATTATTCGAGACACTTGATTTCGGCCCCGGCCTCGACGTGGCAGCACGCAGCGCCTCCAGCAACAGCAGCAGCAGCCACGCGCTGGAAAACCAGGACAACCTGGTGCTCATAGACGCCAACGGACGCGCCATCGTCCTGCATGGCCAGATCGAGCGCGCGGTCCAGCTTCCAAACTGGCCGCGCGGCCATATGCGCATGGCGGTGCTGGACGGCATGGGCGGCCACGGCTACGGGCGCCAGGCGGCGGAAGCGGTAGCCGCAGGCCTGCTGCGCATGCCCGCCTGCGCCACGCTGGCAGAACTGGCCTCGCGCCTGGACGCCCTGCATGCGCAGCTCCAGCAGCAATTCAGCACACCGGGAGACGCGGGCCAGGCGCGCCGCCCCGGCACCACGCTCACGCTGCTGGAACTGCGCCCGCAGCAGGCGCCGCTGCTCTACCATGTGGGCGACTCGCGCCTGTACGAGATCACGCCCGACCGCGCGAGCGCGCTCACCATCGACCACGTGCCCGCAACGGCTTTCGCCATGCAAGGCATGCTGAACGCCGAGGAATGGTGGCGCCAGGTGCATGGCGAGCACCGGCCGCACATCGCGCAGGCTTTCATACTAGGCAACGCCTTCGCCGATCCGCAGCAGCTTAACGATGCGCTCTGCGCCCTCGACGGCGCGCGCCTGCCCGGCTTCCTGCGGCCGCTGGCGGACCGCCGCGCCATCACGGTGCGTAGCGGCGCGGTCTACCTGCTGGCCACGGACGGCTTCTGGGCCTGCCGCCGTCCGCAGGAATGGATAGCGCAATGGCCGGAATTGCTGGGCAGTTCGGCCAGCGCCGCCGAGGCGGTCGACACGCTGTTCGGCAGCTACCGCAGCGCGCCGCCGTCCGGCCTGAAACTGGACAATCTGACAGCCATCGCCTTGCGTTTCAACGCCAAGCAAGATGTCAGCAATGTTGACGAAACGGCACTACCACTACCCGGCGCGATGCCGTTTTGATCAGGGCATTGTTGCGCCCTTGCCCCGCTCTTTGGCGCTGGCGCAAATCAAATGCAATAAGCGGCGGGAACGGTTGCCATGCACAGGCAAAACCCGTAAGCTCTCGTTTATGCCGCCGGTCCTGAAGCCATGAAAAAATGCAGCAACACTGACCACCCGCACTGCACGTTCTGGGTACTCCCCGGGGAAGATGCATGCGCGGGCGGACATCAGCAGCCTGCAGCCGCGCCCACCAGTTACGATCTACTGAGTGCCATGCGCAGCGCCCGTGCCGCCTCCCCGGCCACGGCGGTCAGTCACGCCCCTGCAAACGCACCTTCAAACGCCAGCGCGCCCGCCTACCAGACGGCGCGGCCCCGCCCCCAGTTCCACATCAGCGGTTTCGACCCGCGCGCCGCAGGCGGCCGCCAAACACTGAAAATGGAATTGCGCGGCATGCCGGACGACTGCGCGCCGCAACTGGCTATCCAATTGCAATCCGAGCTGATACCGAACGGCGCCTCTCGCCAGCAGTTCGTGCGCGCGGCGGACGGCAGCTGGCGGCCTGCGTTTGTCGAATTCACATCACGGAACAAGGAGCACGGCCAGTACCAGATCAGCGCCGAAGTGCTCAGCCAGCACGCCGGCCTTGCCACGCGCCGCTGGGAATGCGTGTTTGTCATCCTGGTGCCGCGCCTGGACGCCACGCTCACTGAAATCCACCGCATCTTCCTCAGCACGCACAAGAATGTGCGCGTGGTGGCGGAAGACGCTTCGATTGCCCGCGTCAGCGCGCAAGGCGGCGAAAGCCTGGATATCGACGTCACCGCCCGCAACGCCGGCATCGCTCACGTCAACCTGGACGCGCCGCAAGGCAAAGTGGACATGGGCTTCTCCACCATCGCCTGGGACGAAGACCTGATCGAAATCGCCGTGCCACGCAGCGCGCCGGTGCACCCGCATCCATCCACTGCGGCAAGCTTCGTCAACGCCGCGCCGGAAGCGGGCTCGCAACGCCAGCTGCGCCTGTTCGCGCTGGACGAATGCGTGCTGGGACGATTTGAACTGGTGGACCCGGAAGCGGACGTGCTGCTGCAGCACTTTGGCGAAGGCAGCCCGGAAGCGAACGGCCTCACGCGCCGCCTGTCCGGCCGCCACGCCGTGATACGCCGCGCCGCGCAAGGCAGCGGTTTTGAAATTGAAGACGTGTCGCGCTACGGCATCCTGCTGGACGGTGTCTGGCCCGGCAAGAACAAGCCGGTGCGCCTGCGCCAGGGCATGCGCATTGAGATGAGCGCCAGCATCAAGGGCATCGTGGTGCTGCACGTGTCGGCCATCATGCCGCACGGCGTGATCCTGCACCGTCTGGACCAGGGCGCGCACGCCGAATGCCTGTTCCTGCTGGCGCCGAACTGCCACCCCGGCTACCCCATGCCGTCCTTCCCCGCCACGCCGCAAGCGGCCGCGCTGCCGCTGATACTGCACCACGACGGCGGTTTCTGGCATCTGGACCAGCTCACCGGCAAGGAGACCGCACTGGCTCCGGCCACCTCGCTGGAAAAACTGAGCCGCATGCCGCGCCTGATGCGCTTTGCCAGCGAACCGTATCCGGAAAGCTGGATCATCCGCACCGGCGCGCACGACCTGCACAGCACCATCGCCGCGCAGGACATGCACACCGCCTGATCAAAACGCTTACAGCGGCGTGGGCTCCTTGTCCACGGGACGCTTGGGCAGCGGAATGCGCTCGGTTTCTCCAGGCACCTGATCGAAACGCATCGCTTCCCAGTCCTCACCCGCCTGCACCACGCGCTCCTTGCGCGACGAGACAAAATTCCAGAACATGTAGCGGCGCCCGTCCAGTGGCTCGCCGCCTATCACCATGAACTGCGCGGCCGAGCGGGCGAGCACGCGCTGGGCGGTACTCGTATCCAGCAGCGCCATGGTGTGCAGCGCCAGCGGCACGCCGTCGATTTCCAGTTCGCCGCTGATGGGGTAGATCGCCGCTTCGGCCGGCAAGCCAGCCAGGCCTATCTCCTGCTCCGCCTTCAGCGCCACGTCCAGGTACAGCGTCTGGCTGTAGGTCTTCACCGGCGAGGTCTTGCCGAAAGCGGTGCCGATCAGCACGCGCACGCTGGCGCCGTCCACCTGGAAGGAAGGAATCTGGTCAGCCCGGGTGTGCTCGAAGCACGGCTCGCATTCCTCGTATTCCTTGGGCAGCGCTACCCACAGCTGCAGGCCGTGCGTGCGGTGCGGCTGGTCCACCAGGTCCTTGGGCGTGCGCTCGGAATGGACGATGCCCTTCCCGGAAGTCATCAGGTTGATCGCTCCCGGCTCGATACGCTGCACCGTGCCCAGGCTGTCGCGATGGTCCATCGCGCCTTCAAACAGATACGTCACCGTGGCCAGGCCGATATGCGGGTGCGGACGCACGTCATGGTCCGAACCCGGCGCCACGTCGATCGGGCCGAAATGGTCGAAGAAGATGAACGGGCCAACCGCCTGCTTCACCGCGGACGGCAGATAGCGGCGCACCACGAAGCCGCCGCCCAGGTCTTTCTCATGGCCTTTCAACACATTGGAAATTGTCATGATGCTTACCCCAGCACGGTGTTGATCTCGGTGGTCACAGCCGTCATCAGCTTGTGGACCGGGCATTTCTGCGCGGCCGACAGCAGTTCGGCGCGCTGCGTTTCGCTCAGGTCGCCGGTCAGGTGCACCGTGGCGGACAAGCGGTACACGCCCTTGCGCTCCTCGCTGTCGTCGCGTTCGGTGGTCACTTCCACGTTCTCCAGCGGATAGCCCTTGCGCTTGGCGTACCAGACCACGGTAAGCGCCTTGCAGGCGCTGATAGCCGCGTCGTACAGGTCGTGCGGCGAAGGGCCGGCGTCGCTGCCGCCTTCCTCCACCGTGCCGTCGACGGAAATGATGTGGTTGCGCACATGGGCGATATGCCGCATCGGCAGGGACTGGTCGCGGATTACTTTGATAGACATGGGCTCCTCGCATGCGTAAGTCTTGGAAGCCACAATGTACACCGTTTGCCCTTGGTTCGCCTATCCCATTCGCCCATCTACACAGAATGCATATCTCATGACCTAGCTCAAACACAGGCCGCATATGGCTGGCAATCGGCACTTGCGCTCCATAGAGTAAAAAGGTGCAGGGCCAACAATGGAGACCATCATGAGCGAAATTACAGGCGCCATAGACTTGAGCAAGATACCCGAGGAAGAATTCGATCCCGACCTGGACCTGCGCGCAGCGGTGGTGCGCGACGGCGCCGTGCTCGGCTCCACCGTGGTAAAGGCGGGCAACCGCCGCGAGCCGCTGCGCTTTGCCGTGCAGTTCGATGCGCCTCTGCTGCCCGGCGCCACGCTGCCATGCCCGGTGCGCCTGGTGATCGGCCCCAACGTGGGCGACCTGGAACTGCTGGGAATAGACACGCTGAACCACGTGGTGGACCTGGCCGGCCAGCGCTCCGATACGGACGACGGCGGCGACGCCACCCCGGGCGAGCCAGCCGGCGCCAGCGCCAGCTACGAAGTGAAGGTGGACGTGGGCGTTCTGGCGGTGGACATCGCCATCTACCACTGCTGGCTGTTCTGCTGCCGCACCTACACGCTGCGCGGGCGCGTGGTCTGCCGCCGCTGGCACTACAATCCGGCCACCGGCCACTGGAGTTTCTGCGACGAGCCGGTGCCCGGCGCCACCGTCGAAGCCTACGACGTGGACCGTTTCTTCTTCTGGTACCACCGCGACCTGATCAAATCCGCCGTCACCGACATCAACGGCAATTTCGTCATCACTTTCCGCTGGTGCTGCCTGCGCTGGCGCCCCTGGCTGCTGCAAAGCTGGGCCGTGGACCATGAGCTGATCAACCAGATCCAGAACCTGCTGACGCGCTACCGCATCCCGCTGCCGCCGGTGCCGCCCCCACCGTCGCCGGACCCGCTGTACCTTCAGCAGCTGGCCGCGCACGCCACGCGCAGCGGCGCCATGCCCAGCGCCCGCACGCAGGTCGGCCAGGGCGTTCCGGACAACGCCATGTCGGCCGAGGCGCTGCTGGCGGTGCTGCCGCCCTCGCCCGAGCTGGCGGCCCTGCACATCTGGCCCTGGTGGGACCGCAACGACTGCGCGCCGGACGTGGTGTTCCGCGTGACCCAGCCTTGCGGCGGCACCGTGCGCGTCATCCGCAATGAAAGCAATGCGCAGACGCGCTGGGACATTCCCGCCAATCTGCACGTTACGCTGCTGGCCAACGACCTGGCGTGCTGCCTGCCGGTGTGCTACGACCCCGATTGCCCCGAGTGCCTGCAAGTGACCTTCGTCGGCTGCGTCGACACCAGCCAGATCGGCGCCGCCGACCTGCCACCTGTGCCGCCGCTGCCGGACCTGCGCGGCTACGCCTACACCGCCATGCCGTCGCCGGACGACCGGCCCTTCTATGGCTCGCTGCGCATACGCGGCGGCGTGGGCAGCGACGTGGACTACGTCAAGGTGCAGATCTCGCGCGACGGCGGCGTCTGGACCGACCTGCCGCCGCCGGCCTTTGAAGGCTTCCAGCGCAACTACTGGGACGGCAGCGGACAAGCCGTGGAGCCGGCGCCCGCCTTCACACCCATCGTCAAGAACGGGCAGACCGTCATGATCACGCGCCAGCACTACGAGGCGCTGCACCCGGCCATTCCACGCTTCGGCGGCCAGGTCATCTGGTACGACCCTGACACGCTGTTCTATTTCGACACCACGGCCAATCCCGCCATCACGCCGGACGCGTTGTACCAGCTGCGCTTCATCGGCTACTCGGCCGACGCGGCGGACAACCTGATACTGGGGAGCGCACGCGTGCTGCCCGGCTGCGGCCAGCAGGAGGCGCAGAAAGTGTTCATCCGCGTGGACAACCAGGCCATGGTGCATCCGGCGCCCACCGCGCTGCATCCTTGCGGGCCGGGCACGGTGCATGACTGCACCAATGAGCCGGACTGCTATATCCGCCGCATCTGCGTCAACGAAGGCACGGCGGGCGAGTACTGCATCAGCGCCTGCGACATGGTGCGCCTGTCCGCCAGCGACACGCTCACCGTGCACTTCAGCGCCACCGTTCCGGCCACCGTGCAGGACGGCCACCTGGGCGGCTACACGCTGTTCGCGGAATACGGCGTGGCGCAGACCTTCCAGATCGGCACCGGCGTGCACGGCGCGTTCAGCGCAGACCCCACGTTTGAAGTCGGGCCGACCTATCTGGAAGCGCTGTCGCAAGGGGCGCCACGGCCGCACTGGTACGGCGGCCACTACAAGGTGACGCTGCGCGGCAGCGACTTTGACCGCTGCTGCGCCTACATTCTGCGGCTGAAGGCCTGGAAGCGCACGGCCAACTGCGGCGCACCCAGCCTGACGCACTTCAATGAGTTCGAGGTGGCGTTCACCATATTGCGGCCCGAGCTTTGCCCGGACGTGTGCCCGGAGCCGGACGAGAACAAGGGCTAGAGGCTGCAGATGGGCGGCGCATGGTACGAGCTGCTGCTGGCCGTCCTGGCGGTATGGCGGGTGACGCACCTGCTGCACGCCGAGGACGGCCCGTGGGACTTGACGGTGCGGCTGCGCGGCTGGGCGGGCGACGGTTTTCTGGGGCGCACGATGGACTGTTTCTACTGCGCCAGCCTGTGGGTGGCGCTGCCGGCCGCCGCCATGCTGGGCACAAGCTGGCAGCACTTTGTACTGCTGTGGCCCGCGCTGTCCGCCGCAGCGATCACGCTGGAGCGCGTGCGCGGCGCGCTACGGCAAGAGGAGCCTTAAATGGGATGCTGCGGAAGCAAGCGCCAGCAGGTGGTGCAGAAGATCTATGGCTCGCAGGGATACAGCGCCAGTGCGGGGCTGCGGGCGAGTGCGCAGGACAGCATGCGGGCCGCACAGCCGGCCGTGGCCGAAACGCCGGCAGGCATGCCGCATTTCGCCACGCCGGCGGGGGTGCCTTTTGTGTATGACGGCTTGGCGGCGCTGGTGGTGACCGGCAGCGCCACCGGCCGCCGCTACCGCTTCGCCGCACGCGGCGTCCGGCTGATGGTGGATCCGCTGGACGCGCCCACAATGCGCCAAACGCCGAAGCTGCGCTGCCTCGCGTGATGGCGGGTTACGGCTTCGCCTAACCCGCCCTACGAATGCAGCCGGCGATACCACTGCGTAGGGCGGGTTAGCGTAGCGTAACCCGCCATGTCCGCAGCCCGTCGGCTTACGCGAGCTTGCGCGCTACCCGGAAGCCGACGATGTCATTGGCCAGCACGGCCGAGTAGCCGTTGCGCAGCGCGGAACGCAGGTAGCGCGGCTGGTACAGCCAGGAGCCACCGCGCAGCACGCGCCGCGCAGCGTCGCCGCCCCGCTCCCAGGCGCTGCCGTCGCCCGGCGCGCCTTCGTAATTGTCATGCACCACGTCCTGCGTCCATTCCCACACATTGCCGTGCATATCGAACAGCCCCCAGGGATTCGGCTGGAACGCATCGACCTTGGTCGTCCCGTGCCGGAACTCTCCCTTGGCCCCGTTGTTGTAGGTGAAATTGCCGTCGTAGTTGGCCATCTCCGTGCTGATGTCATCGCCGAAGCTGAACGCCGTGTGCGTGCCGGCGCGGCAGGCGTATTCCCACTCCGTCTCGCTCGGCAGGCGGTACAGCTGCCCCGTCTTCTCCGACAGCCAGGCCAGATACTTCTGCACGTCGTTCCAGCTCACGCCCACCACCGGATGCTCGTCTCCCTGCTTGAATCCGGGCGAGGCCCAGTCCGTGTCCGACATGGACTCCCAACCCGTGGCGCGCGCAAACTGGCGCCACTGGCCCACCGTCACCGGGAAGCGTCCCAGGGCGAAGGGATATTCTATGCCCACCCAGTGCTGCGGCGTCTCCCGGTCCAGCCAGGACTTTTGCGATCCGGCCCGGATGGCGACAGCGCGCTCATGCTCGGACGAACCCATTTGAAAGCGCCCGGTCGGTATCAGCACCAGATCCGGCCCTACGCCGGTGCCGTCCAGGAAACGGTCGCGCAGCACGCCGCTGGCGTCCGCAACGGGGCTGCCGGGCGTGGGCATGAGCGCCGCCAGTTCGGCCGCGTTGCGCGCCGCCTGTTCCTTGCGGTGACGCTCCTGCTCGGCGCGATAGGCGGCTTCCGCCTTGAGCTGCGCCGCCTTGCGCTGCTGTTCCTCCTGCGCCTGGCGCGCCTTCAAGGCGTCCGCCTCGCGCCGCGCCAGCAACTGCTCGCGCAGGCGCGCCTTGCGTTCCTTGGCAGCCTGCTCCGCGTCCAGCCGCTGCTGGCGTTCCAGTTCGCGCCGCTGCTGATCCAGCTTTACCTTTTCCAGCGCGGCCGCCTGCGCCTCCGCCTTGCGGCGCTCGGCCAGCTCCGCCTGGCGTTTCAACTCCTCCGCCTTGGCCTGTTCGGCGCGCACCGCCTGCTCGCGCCGCTGCTCCTGCTCGCGCTGGCGCTCGCGCGCCAGCCGCTCGGCCGCCTGCGCCGCCAGTTCCTCCTCGCTGGGACCGGATGCGCCCAGCAAGGCGTCCAGCAGCGCGGTCACCGACTCGGGACGCTGGTCCTGCGCAAAGGCGAAGCCGCGCTGCAGCACCTGCCATTGCATCTCGTTGAGTGCGGCGGGTGCGGACGGCAGAAACTGTGCGCTGCGGTTTTCGTCGAAGGGCAGCCTACCCTCCAGCAGCTGGTAGATCATCACCGCCACCGCGTACACGTCCAGCTTGGGGCTGGGCTGACGCTGCGAAGCGCCCGCTTCCGGCGCGCGGTAGCCGGTGGTGCCTGCGTTCGGCGTCTGCATCCCAAGGCTGCTGCCCGCGTTGCGCGCACGCGAGGCGATGCCGAAGTCCAGCAGCTTGACCTCGCCTTTCTGGGTCAGGAAGACGTTGCCGGGCTTGATGTCGCGGTGCACCAGCTTGTACTTGTCCCAGGCATAGTCCAGCGCATGCGCCACGGGCCGCAGCAAGGTCTGGACCTGCTCCGGCGTGGCCGGGCCGGAGTGGGCCAGCCAGGCGTCCAGGTCCTGGCCGTCCAGGCATTCCATGATGATGAAGTAGCTGGCCGTGGCCGGGTCCTGCGCCCATTCGTAGATGCGCACGATGTTCTCGTGCGACAGGCGGCGCGCCTGCGTCGCTTCCTCGATCAGCAGCTTGGTGTGCGTGGCGCTCTGGGTCAGCTGCGGCGGCAATATCTTCAGCGCCACCTGCGCGCTGTGGCCCAGTTCCTCCTGCGTGGCCAAATCGGTGGCCTGCCACACCTGGCCCATGCCGCCCAGGCCTATCAGGCGCTCCAGCCGGTAGCGCCGGTTCTGCGGGCCGATCTCCTGGCCCGCCATCAGGCCCAGTTCCGTGCCCTGCCTGATCTGGATGGGCGATGCGGACGCGCCGGGCGCGGCGCTGCCTCCCAGCGGCGAATACTCGGCGTCCAGGATAGCGTTCTTGCGGCGGTCGAACTCTTGCAGGCTTAACAGGCCATCGTCATGCAAGGCGCGCAGTTCACGTATCTTGTCTCTTGCTGTTTGCATCTTCAACTTATAAAGGCACGCCGCATTCGGCGCAGAATTTTGCATTCGGACGGTCGGCGGGGACCGGGTGGCCGTTCACGCAAACATTAACGGCAGGCTGCCCAGGTCCATTAGCAGCCGCGTGATGGTGATGCACCGGCGCGCCCGCCTGGGCCACGCCCACGCCCAGCTGCATCTGCGCGCTCAGCGCATTGGCGTGGGTGGCGTTTTGCAGCTTGAGCAGGTCGAGCTGGTGCTGCTTGTCCTTCTGTTCCTGCGCATCGCGGTGGGCGCGTTCTTCATTCACGCGCTCCTGCAGCATGCGCATGGCCTCGGCCGGGCTCAGGCTATTCTCGGCGGCCACCACGGCCGCCATGGACTGGATTTGCGCAGGGCTCATGCCGGCGCGCACCTGTTCCTTCATCACCTGGGCCAGCGCAGCGGCGTTCTGCGCGGGAGCCATCGCCACCTTGCCGGTGTCGCTCAGGTTGCCGATGGTGGCGATGCGCTCGATATCGATGCGCGCCAGTTCCGCCGCGTGCGACTGCTGCGCCAGCAGCAGGTCGTATTCGCCTTTCCAGCGCGCGAAGTTCTGCTCGCGCTCATGCTCCATCTTCTTCAGGTCGCGCTGCCAGTCGGCTTCCTGTTCGCGCTGTTTCAGCGCCAGGCGCTGCTCGTCGACCGCCAGCTGGTCCAGCGCGGCGCGATGGATCACGGCCTGGGCCTGGCGCTGCTGCACGCCGTCCGCATCTATCGTGCGCAGCAGTTTTTCGTGCTGCGCCACCGCGTCGGCGCTGGCGCCGTCGCGCCGCATCTGGTCCAGCTTCTGGTTCACTTCAGCCACTTGCACAGCATTCTCGGCGTCCTTCACGGCTTCGCCGCGCAGCAGTTCGCGCTGGTGCGCCAGTTGCTGCTGGTCCTGCCATTCCTGCACGCGCTCCGCTTCGCGCTTGCGCGCCGCGTTGGCCAGCGCCACGCCGTGGAAGCGCGCCTTGTGGTGCTCCGCCTCCAGCTCGGCCTCGCGCTGCTGCGCATCCGTTTCACTCTTGCGCAAGCGGAGCAGCTGCGCGCGGCGGTGCGCCTCGTCTTCGATGGTCAGCGCCTGCGCCACCTGGTTCTGGATCTGCTGCATGTGCAGCTGGTGCGAGAAGCGCTGCTGTGCCAGTTGGCGCTGCTCCAGCGCGGCCTGCTGCGCCACTTCCAGCTCGGTGCGCATCTTGATCTGCGCCAGTTGGCGTACATGCTCCCATTCGGCCACGTCGCCGGCGCGGCCGGCCTTCTTCTTCGCCAGATCGTGTTCCAGTTCGATCAGCGTGGCGCCGGCGCCCCGCTCGAAGGCCTCGCGGCGCGTGCGCGATTCGATAATGCGGCCGTACAGGTCCACCTCGCGCGCGCGGATGGCCTGCACGCGTTCGGCCTCCTGCTGCGCCAGTTCGGCCTTGTCCACGTTGGCGTCCTGGCGCAGTTCGGCACGGCGGAAATCGCTGCGCAGCTTCTGCTCCTCGCGCCAGATGGCTTGCCATTCTTCTTCGTTGTAGAGTTCATCGAGCTGCTTGACGTGCTCCAGCTGCGCGTGGCGCTCGTCGGCCACCAGCCACAGGGAACCCACACGCTCGCGATTGTTGTCGAACTTGTCGTGCCGCAGGGACAGCGTGTCCACCTGCGCCACGGCCAGGCCGAATTCGGCCAGGCGCAGCTTGAGGGCGGCTTGCAGGCGCTCGTCCAGTTGCAAACGCAGGTCGGCATTGCCGCTCATGTCGCGCATGGAGCGTCCGCCGATGAATTCCGCCGCCACCTGGCGCACGGAGTCCGCCAGCAGCGCGTGCAGATGCAAGGTGGTGACGGCGCCGGGCACGGTCATGAAATGCTGGGCAAAGGCGGCGACGTTTTCCACCTTGATGCCAACCTTGAAACGCGCGGCCACTTTCAGGTGCTCGGCGGTGTGCAGGTCGCTGAAGGAGAACTCCACTGGCAGCGGCGTGGTGCGCGTGATCAGGATTTCGGCGTGCTGGTCGCGCAGCAGATGGTTCAGGCGCGTGAAGAAGCCTTCGATCTCGTATTCGCCTTGCGGCACTTCGGTGGCCTTGTCTGCCTGCAGGATGTAGGCGCGGGTGGTGGCCGGCACGCGCAGTGTCTTGTTGAAGACGCCCGATAGTTGGCGTACACCGAAATAGACGGCCAGTTCGTCGTTGGCCGGTATCCAGCGGTTATCGCGCAGCACGGGCTCATTGTGCGGCGCACCCAATATCACTCCGCAGTTCGCGCAGTAGCCGGTGCCGGCGCCATTTTTATGCTCGCAGCGCGGGCATTTTACGCCGCCAAAACCAAACATTCGGAACATGTCGAACTCCTTGTAAACCTGCTTACCGCATACCCATTCCAGCCGCCCCGTCCGGTCCTGATTTTAGCAGGGGCGCGCCGCTTTTATCTTGCGCACGATTCAAGCCCTGGCTTAGATCATGCCTATCCGTTCTATGCACGCCAGCGAGGCGCCACGGGCGCGCAGGGCGCCGACGTAGGCTGGCGGGATGTCGTTTTGCCAATCCCGGGGCAGCAGCACGCGGTCGCCCTGGACGGCTTGTTTTAGTATCAACTCCATCTTGGCTTCGCGGCCTTCCACGGTGTCCACGCGGCCGGCATGCCAAGCGCTGGAGCAGCCGCTGGCGATGATGCGGCCGCGCGGCACGAACTCGCGGCCACGCGCGAGGCGGTCGGCCATGACCAGCGCCAGTTCGTAGGAGGCGCCCTGGAAGCGCGGCTGGCCGAAGCGCACCACGGTGCGCCAGCGGCCCAGGCCACGGCCGTCGAAGTGGCGCGCGCCGGCCAGCGTCTGGCGGATGGCCAGTTGCGCGGTCAGGCCCAGACCAGGGACGGCGATGGTGTCTTCCTCGTCGGCGCCGCCCTGCTCCACGGGGTGGACGCTGACTTCCACCCAGTTCAGGCTATCGTTGATGCCGCCGCTGTGCAGCGGGAACCAGGCGCGCGCGCTGGACACGGAGGCCGATGGATCGGTGTGTCCGGTCAGGGCGCCAAGGTGGGACAGGGTCAGGCTGCCGGGGATGGTTTGTGCCGCTTCGGCGCCTGGGGCGTTCGCCGCGCCCAGCACGGCTAGCGCCGGCACGGGGCTGGCGGAGATCAGCGCTTGCAGGTGCGCGGAGGCTTCGGCCTTGCCGCTCACGCTGCCGCAATGCCAGTTGTCGGACCAGCCGTCAGCGTAGACCAGCGGGCAGGCGGGCTGCCAGGCGCCGCGCACCATGCGGTCCGCCAGCACGGCAGCCAGTTCCCAGCCACGTTCGCCGGCCGATGGAGCGAGGTCCATGCTGAGCACAACCTGGTCGCGGCTGTCGAAGCGGTGTTCGGTGTGGCGCGCCAGGCGCACGACTTCCTGCATACGCTCGCTCAGGGCGGGCGCACCGGACACGGCGCATTTGACGTCGGCGCGGTTGGCGCGCGGGCGGCGGCTGGCGGTGATGGTCAGCACGCGGCCGTCGGCCAGCACGCAGCGGCACTCTGCGTTGGCAGGGAGTTTCGGGCTTGTGCAGGTCATAGCGATGGCTCCCGGCGCTGTTCAGGCCCCGCATAGGCCTCTACTGCGTGTTCGCCGGCGGCGGCGCGGCGCTGTGCAAGGTGGTGGTCAAGGTTGGCGACGATGCGCTCGGCTTCGTCCATCAGGGCGGCGAGCGCCGGTTCAGGGTCGGCAGTGCCGCAGGCCGCGCCGAATTGCAGTGGGTTGGCGGCCAGTTGCAGGCGCGCGAGCAAGGCCCAGGCCTGGTCAAGTTCGCGCGCCGCCAGAATGCTGTGGCCCGAACGGCGCTCTTGTTGTGCGCGCGGAGACGGCAGGTCGGGGGCGGACCAGGCCAGGGCGGGCATGGTGTTGACGTCGAGCGCGAGCAGCGCGACACGCTGCAACAGGCTGCGGTGCGCCAGGAACAAGGCCTGGCCCGGTGGCAGCGCCACCTGCCGGAAGCCGCTCGACAGCGCGGGCAGCTCAAGGAACAGGCGGCGCAGCGCATGCGCGTCGTCGCGGGCCGTAGCAGCAACAGCGGCGTTCGTGGCGCCGGCTGCGGCGATGACGGCTGCAGCAGCACCTGCGCCAGCGTGCACGGATGCTGGCGTTGCTTCGTCCAGCAGGATTTCAGCAGTTGCGGGGGCGTCTGGCATGCTGGCAGACGCGTTGCTGGCGGCGGACGCGTCCGGGGCGGCGGCGGCAGGCGTAGTCTGCGCACGGGCACGCAGCTGGGCGGCGTAGTCGGTTTGCTCGCCCAGATCTACCGGCAGGCAGTCTTCCACCGTCACGCCGAAGCGCGTGTAGAGCAACTGGTTCAAGCCTGCGCGGAAGCCGTTCCACTCGTCCAGCGAGGTGCATGGCGGCAGGTCCAGCATGCCTTGCGACAGCGCTTCCTGCACCGCCGCTTCCACGGCCGCCTGCAAGTCCGCCAGGGCCAGCGCTTCCGCCACTTCGCTGAACAGGTACAAATCAAAGCGCTGCTGCGCCACGCGCGGATCCGCCGCATCGATCAGCACACGGGTGCGCAGGCCGATTTCCGGCGCGGCGGCATAGGGCGTCACATCCACGCTATATGGCCCCGGATGGAAGGCATACGCCACCTCCCCTTCCTTTGCACTACCGGCGCTTGCCCGCCGAGACTGACCGCTCTCGCTGAATATCACCTGCACGCAACCGGCGGGTGCCTGCGCGCCGCGCAAGCGCACCGCCACCAGGCTGCGTCCCAGTGCAGCGCAGGACGCATCCTGTGCGGCATCCTGCGCTGCGCTGCGGCTGCGGACGAAGGAAAAGAGGCCCATGATTACCGCGCCACCGGCTCAACGGCAAAGCTCGCGCCGTACAGCTGGAAATGCGCCACCGGTGCTGTGTCGAACGGCCACGCGTGCTCGCATTCGCCGTCCGCGTCCAGCCGGCCCTGCAGCAATATGGCGCCGCCCCCGTCCACCACGCGCAGCATGGGCTGCTCGCGCAGCAGGCGCGCAGCGAATGGCGCACCGGCGTCAAGTTTGAGAATGAGCTGCCAGCCCTCCCGGTCATCTTCCCCGTTTTGCACAAAATGCAACTGCCAGTGGCCGTCGTCCGTCATCAGTTCGTCCAGCACGGCGCTGGTCGAAGCGGCGCGCAGCATACCTGCGCTGCGCTGCCACACCGCGTCATTGGCCGCACCAGCCTCCGCTACCGCGCGGCGCTCCAGCGACAACTGGCGAAAGCGCCGCAGCGTCAATGGCGAAGCCTGGAGCGCGGCGCGCTCGTTCGGCGTAAGCGCGCGGCTGCCGTCCAGCGCCGCCAGCAGCACCGCGTCCGACAGCATCAGGCGGTCTCCCGGCACCGCCCGGGACAGCAGCAGGCGCTCTTGCAATTTCCGGTCCGGCGTGGTCATTTTTGCATCCTTCCATTCATTGCGTACAGCTTGTCGATGGCCTCGTTGCGGCGCTTGCGCAGCGTCGGCATCGAAATCCGGTCCAGCGCCGCCAGTTGCTGCAAGGTCGGCAGTTCGCCGGTGGCCGGGTCCAGCCAGGCGTCCGGATAGCTTTCGTCTTCCGCGCCGAGCAGTTTCTGGTACACCGCCAGCCGGATCGGCAGCGATTCCTCGTCCAGCACCTGCAGCATGCGGCTGCCGCCATCCTGGGCGGCGGTAGCCAGCTCCATAAAGCGGAGGGGCAAGGAAAGGCTGGCAGCGAGGGCCTGGTCGGCTGCGGCAAGCGCGGGGTCGCGGATGGGCTGGGGCACGTCCGCATCCGCATCGGAGTCCGCATCAGGCGGGACATCGACGCCATCCTCTTCTCCGGGCGCGGGCAGGATCTGGTCCTCCACATGCTGCCGGGCGTCATCCTCCGACTCGCTCACCACGCGCAAATAGTCATCCAGCCAGGCGGTGGCTTCGCCATCGTCGCCGCGCCAATCGTCGGCGCCGCCCATATTGGCAGACAGCGCCTCGTACTCGCCGATTTCCGCCATCAGCGCGGCAATCTTGCCGGGGCTGTTCTTCAGGCTGGAGAAGCGCTTGGACTTGGTGTGCAGCGGCCCGGGCGAGCCGGCGAAGCGCTCCTGCGACTCGCTCCAGCGTATCACCCACTCGGCCTTGCACCCGCCTATGGACTTCATCTGGCGGGCTTCGATGGGAATGCCCTCCGCCGCGCGGCCCAGAATGGCGGCAATCTGCTGCTCGTGCTGCTGCCAGTTGGCGAACAGCTGCTCAATTTCGCGGTAGGCGGTATCGAGCATGCGGTAGGTGTACATTTTATTGGGACTGCAATCGCGCCCGGTGGCTACCTGGTAATTGTCCGAGTCCACCTTGTCGCGCAGGCCGGCGTACATATCGTTGAATTTCTTGCGCAGCATGGCGTCGCTGCCGGGGTTCAGCCAGAATGCGCCGTGCCGGGCGTGCTCGCTGGCCAAGGCCGAGGCCAACCCGCTCCAGTACGAGGGCTGCGCCTGGAGTTCGAACGCGAGGCTGGTGGCCAGTTCGGAGACGCTTTCGCCGTAGCTGTTGCCCGGCGCTTCACCGCGCGCGCTGCGCTGCGCCTGCCGCAGCTCGGACGCCAGCGCGTCCGTGTAGATGTCGAGCTGCTCGGCTTCGCATCCGCCGCCAGCCAGCAGCAGCAAATCCATGCGCTGCACGGCCAGCAGCGAGCAGTGGCCCAGCAGCTTGCGCACCTGTTCCCATCCGTGTTCCTGATAACGCGTTCCCGGCAGCCGCATGTGATCCCGTAGTTCAAAAAAGGTGCCGCCGGACCATAGGGATCGTATGGTCTTCGACGGACACTTCAAAATCATGCCACATCCTTGACTCAGCCATTCCTCTTGTTACACGCCTATTTACCCCTCTGTTCCGCGTTCTGCCCAGGCCAGCCCGCCAGCAGCGCGGCCACCATGGGCGCGGCATGCTCGCCGCCGCTGGCGCCGGAATGGCTGACAAAGGCCGCCACCGCAAGCCGGTGCGGCTGCTGCGGCAGGCTGCGCGGCTCCAGCCAGCCGGTGAACCAGACCGTGGCCGCCCCGTCGCTCACAGGCGCGGTGCCGGTCTTGCCGTACAAGCCAAGGCGCAGCGGTGCCAGCCCAGGCGCGCTGAAAGCGGCGGCGGCGGTGCCGGAGTCCACCACGCCCTTCATGCCGGCGCGGATGCGGTCCAGCCGCGCGCCCAGCGGCGCGGCTTGCGCGTCGCTAGCCGCTTTGCCGTTCAGCTCCAGCAGCAGCCGAGGCGTGACCGTGGCGCCCTGGCCGATGGCGGCGGACACCATCGCCATTTGCAGCGGCGTCGCCTGCATACGGAGGCCGATGGCCATTTGCCGCAGCTCGTGGCGGGTGTGGATTTCGTCCACGTGGGCAGGCGTGGCTTGCAGCGCGTCGTAGGCCTGCCAGGGAAAGTCGCCGGGCAGCAGGCCGCCGTCCAGCCGCAGGCGCTGCTCGAATCCCAGCCGGTGCGCGGCGGCCGCGATGGGCCGCACCGGGTCGAGCGCGCCCGCTTCCAGCGCCTGCACGCCGGGCACACCGCCGTCGGGGCGGCCGAACAGGCTGCGGTCGCTCAGCTCGGAGGACCAGGCGAACCAGGTGTTCAGGCTATAGGTCAGCGCTTGCGCCAGTCCCAGCTTGCCTTCCTGCGCGCGCCGATCCAGCCCCTGCTCCTTGTAGTTGGTGATGTGGGCGCCGCCCGGGCTGGCCGGATAGGTCGCGGCGCCGGTCTGGAAGGCGTAGCCGCGCTGCCGGGCGATGGCGTTGATGGCCGGGAGCGGCATGCCGCTCAGGAGCGCGTCCAGGCGCGGATCGGTCTGGGCGGCCAGTTCGAGGCCGAGCGCGCTGACGATCTTGAACGTGGAGCCGGGGCTGCGGTGCGCGCCGCCGTCGTGCTGGAGCGCGGGCAGGCGCAGGGGGCTGCGGGCGGGGTTGGCGCGGTCAAAGTCGCGCACTTCCGGCCAGTTGGCGGAAGTCGCGGGGGCGTTGCCGGCGCCTGCGGCGGCGAGGATGTCGCCGGTTTCGGCATCGAGCACGATAAAGCCGGCATGGCGCCCTTGCGGCGCGGGCTGGCCGCCGGTGCAGGCCTTGCCGTCCCAATGGCCCTGGCGCATGCCGATGCAGTCGAGGATGCGCTGGCTGAGCGCTTGCAGCGGCAGGTCGAGCGACAGCTTTGCAGTGGCGCCCGCAGCGCCGCCGCCCATGGCCGATGCGCGGGCCAGCATGCCGGCAATGCTGCTGGCGTGTTCAGGACCGACTCCCAGCATGGGCGCCAGGCCGGCGTCCAGTGCGGTGGGCGTGCCGCTGCCGTCCGCCCACAGCAGCGCGCCGTTGCGGTCCTGGAGCTGCACGCCCGCTGCGGCTTTGCCTGCGGCTGGTGCAGCGGGCGCCGCGCCGGGCAAGGCTGTTTCCAGGGGCTGCCAGACGATGCGCCCTGCTCCCTTGATCACGCGCAGGTGGCGGTAGCCCTGGTCTCCGGCTGCGGCGACACTCGTCATGTCCAGTGGCTGCACCTCGACGCTGATGGCGCGCGCGCCGGGCAGCGGGTCCAGGGTGAGCTGCACCGCATCGCTCGCGCTACCGCAGCCGCGCCCTGTGCAGGCGGGAAGCAGCTTTGCATGCGCGCCGCTGACCGAGAGCACGCGTCCGGCCACCAGCAATTGCAGCGCGCCACCGGAGGGCGCAGGCAATGTCAGTTGCACGGCTTGTGCGGCGCTGGATTGCGGCCAGTAGGCGGCGCGCGTCCAAGGCTGCCAGCCTTGCGGCAGCTCGGCGAACAGACGCGCGGCGGCGGGCGGCATCTGCGAGGTAGAAGCCAGAGGACTGCCGCCGGCGCTGGCTTCCCAGGCTGGTCCGGACTTCACGCGCCACGCCAGCAGGCGCCGTTCGCTGTTGTAGATGTCGATCTGCTGCCGCACGTAGGCGCCATCGGCCTGCTGGTACAGGCGCTTGAGCAGCTTGACTGTGGCCTCGCCGGGCTGCACGTGCCGCCACTCGGCAAGTTCGGTGGCGCGGGACGACGGTGGGCTGGCCAGCCATTGCGGCAGGTCGCGCGGCGCGACGGCGATCATGCCGCTGGCGTCCAGGCGTACCAGTCCGGCGTCTTGCAGGGCGGTGAAGAGAATCTGGTCTTCCAGCTGGGCCGTGGCGCGCGCCGGAACCTTGTAGACGCCGGGCTGCAGATAGCCGGTAGCCGGGCTGCCTTCGGCGGGAAATGCGGCCAGCAGCACTTTGTCGCCCGAAGCTATCATGCTGCCAGCGGCCAGGCTGGCACCGCGGACGCCCGTGCCGGCGGAAGCGCCATCTGGCTGACGCAACTGATACAGCTGCACAAGCAACTCGCCAGCCTGTGGGCAGCCCACGCTGGCGCGCCGCTCCACGCGCATGGCGGCGCCGGCGGCCCACGACAGCCAGCCTTGCCGGCGGAATCCCGCAGCGCCGCTGCCGCCCTCCACCACCCGCCCTTCGCTCGCATCGCTCAGCCAGCGCGCCGATGCGCCTGGCGCGCTGCGCCAGCTCAGCTCCAACGGTTCGCCGCCGAAGTCCGCGCGCGCGTCGCCGCTGATGCGCACCTCGGGCATTGCCGCCGTGACGGCGGACTCGCCGCCAACCAGCAGCACGTTGCGCAGTGCGCCGGCAGCAAGGCCGGAGCGCTGCACGTCGTCGAAGCGATAGCCCAGCCGCAGCGGCACCAGTTTTGCGCTGCCAGGTTCGCGCAGCTGGCTGCACAGGTCCACGCGCACCGTACCGATGCCCTGCATGCCCGCCAGCGCGAGCACTGCGCCGCCCGCCACGGGGCTGAAGCGCACGCCAGCCTGCAGCGTCACTTCCAGCGTGGCGCCCGGCAGTGCGGCTTGATATACGGTTGCCGCATGGCGCTCGCTGGCGGCATCGGCGGTGGTGATGGTAGCGGCACCAAGCGCGCGCGCATGGCCGATGATGAGCACTGCGCCAGCCAGCGCAGCCAGCGTGCCCAGCCCGGCCATCCACACCGCGAGCGGAGACATGCCGGCGGCGCGGCGCCGCAGCGAGCTTGCGCCAGCGCTTGCACTAGCCGCGCCTGTCCGCGCCCCTGCGCCAGGCCCTACGCCAGCGCCGCGCTGCGGACGCGCCCCGGCGCGCAGGTTCCGGCTGCGGCGCCATGTGCGCAGCAAGTGACTGATTTTGGCCCGCATATGCTCCCCGCCCCGGTGGTGTCTGTATGGCCGGGCTTAGCGGAGGGATGGGGAAAGCGTGGTTCGAAAGCTATCGTTTTATCGCGGGATTTTGCATTTCGCGCCGCAAAAACCGCCACTCGTCGCAATCCCTTGGAAGCTTGAGGGCGGATTGAATACAGTGCAGTCATCGGAACACAAAACACCACTCACCCACCACCTGAAGGAAGACTAAAATGAACGTCCTGAAAAACTTCGAAGCCCTGTTTGTCGTGACCCTGGGCCTGGCCTGCGCCGCCAACTACGTGCTCGATAGCGGCACCGCAACGGCCACCGAAGCACAGCTCATCGTCGCCCGTGCCAACGCACCCGCCATCGCTGCCGCCAAGGACATGCAAGTGGTTGTGGTCAGCGCCAAACGCCCAAGCGCCGAACAGAAACTGCAACTGCTGAACGAAGAACGCAAAGCCAACGCTTCGGCCAAGATCTGATGCCGGCCCAGAACATTCGCCTGCACGCCATGCGCCCCTCTACAGCGCCCGCGTGGCAGGCGAATCCTGCTTCTGTGTGCTAGCGCACACACCATTCCAAAGCTGTGTCAGTTGTAAGAAGTTGCATCTTCCTTTCTCCGTATCCCTGCCGCTTGATATAGTGAATTCAGCGTCACACATCAACGGAGAACAAAATGATCAAGCCTACCTTTTACGCAGCAGCCTTGCTGGCTGTAAGCTCTGCCGCTTTCGCGCCGATGCCTGCTTCGGCACAGGTGGACGTCAACCTGGTCATCGGCACCGCGCCGCCTCCGCTCCGCTATGAAAGCATGCCGCCGCCGCGCCATGGCTACGTCTGGGCGCCCGGCTACTGGAACTGGAACGGCCATCGCCACGTGTGGGTTGCCGGCCAATGGATGCGCGAACGTCCGGGCTACTACTACATCCAGCCGCAATGGGTGCAGTCAAACGGCCACTGGATACGCCACGAAGGCCGCTGGGACCGCCGAGGCCGGGGCGATATGGACCATGACGGCATCCCGAACCGCTATGACCGCGACCGCGATGGTGACGGTATCCCCAACCGCTACGACAACCACAACAACCGTGGCCATGACCGGGGCCGTGGCCACGACAATGACCGCGACGGCGTGCCTAACCGCTATGACCGCGACCGCGACGGCGACGGTGTGCCCAACCGCTATGACAGCCGGCCGGACAACCCGCGCCGCAACTAAGCCATCAACTAAGTCCGCTTGACCGGGCTGGCGCTCCAGTACTGCGCCAGCCCGAGGTTCTTCAGGGCCGCGTTCACAAAGCGCGGCTCCAGCAATTCCTCCGATGGCAGGTCCTGCCGTATCAGCTTCTGGCTGCGCGCAAAAGCAACTACGCGCCGGTAGTGGCGATGCACCACTTCATCATACAAGGGCGTCCAGCGGTCTTTCCAAGGCAGCGACGGATCGTCGTAGGTACGCCGTATCACGCTTTCCGGCGTGCCGTTGCGCGTGCCGTCGCGGATAACCGCATCCCTGTTCTCATCCTGCGCTGCCCAGTACTGCGCCTTGATCCAGGCAGTGGCCACCAGCTCGGCCAGCTCCGGGTTGGCGCGCGTGTAATCGCGCCGTCCCCACAGCTCGGCGCGCATCTTGCGGTCCGGCTGGCCCTTGCTGCTCCAGATGATGCGGCCGATGCCCTTGTCTTCCAAGGGATAGCCGTTCAGCTGGAACAAGCCGTCCACCGCCCCTGTCGCCAGCGCCGAAGCCCCCGGCTTGATGTCCATGTTCACCAGCTTGAAGTCGCGCGGCGTCAGCCGGTTGTCCTCGATCAGGTGCAGCAGCCCCAGCTCCCACGGCCGTCCGCGATGGACGCTGATGCGTTTTCCCTTCAGGTCCAGCAGCGAACGCGCGCTGGAACTGGTGGGCACCAGCAGGAACAGGTCCGCGCCGCGTCCAGCAGGCACCACCACCTGCGTGCGCACGCCGCCGGCGTTCAATATCACCGACGGCAAGTCCCCATAGGCGGCGAACTCGATGCGGCCGCTGGCAAAAGCCTCGTTCATGGTCGCGCCGGTGTCGCCCGTCACCGGGAACCACTCCAGCTGCACGCCGCGCTTGGCCAGCTCGCCGGCCAGCCAGCCCTCCTGCTGCACGCGGTAGGGCGTACCGCTCAAGCTGGCCTTGCCGTTTTCAGCGAAGGCGGTGCTGGCGATGCGCAGCACCTTGGGCTGGCCCTGCGCATGCACAAGGCCGGGCAGCGCCAGGGTTGACGCCGCCGCCGCCGGGGCCAGCTTCAATAAAGATCGTCTGTCCATGCCGCCTCCCGGTATGCGTCAGGCCGCGCGCTGCTGCAGCAGCGACTGCGCCGTTTCAAACGGACGCGGGTCGATCCAGCTGCGCACGTCCACCGGATTGGGCAGGAACTGCCAACGGAACAGGAAGTCGCTGAAGTCCTGCAGGCCGGCGATGGAGGTCTCGGACAGGTCTGTATCCAGGCGCAGATGCGCGTCTTCGCCGTAGGCCACCGTCACCCAGTACTCGCTGCTGTTCGATTCGCGCGCCAGGAAGCGGAGCGTTTCGTCCGGGTTGCGGCGCGCCCAGTCCTCCGCGCGCAGCACCTGCTCCACAATGCGGACCGCCGAATCGAAATGGTTTTCCAGCAGGTTCTGGTCCACCGTCAGCGTGCGGGGCGTGCCGTTGTTGGCGCGTATCAGCGGGTCAGGATGGGCGCCGGTGTCGATCACCGTGTGCAGGCCGAACTGGCTGGCCGTATGGGCCGCGCTGGCGCCTTTCAGGAAAATCGCGTCCACCTGGCCGCGCAGCAGGCCAAGCAGCTCGGCGCTCTGGCCGCCGCTGCGGCGGCCGCTGAACACATTGCTTCCCGCCGCGCGCACGGCCGGCGCATCGCTCTGCCCCGCTTCGATAATATAGTCGACCAGCTCCACGTCGTTCACCGCCAGGCCTTCCAGCTTGAGGGCGTTTTCCAGGCCGCGTATGGCCTGCGCGCGCGAAAAGTCGATCTGCGCCGAAGTCCAGCGCGGCAGGCCGAAACGGCGGCCCTTCAGGTCGCGCACGGTCTTGATGCCGCTGTCCGGCAGCGTCAGGATCAGCTGCGTTTCGTCGGACCAGGACAAGCCCAGCACGCGCGTGTCGCGGCCTGCTGCGCGCGCCCACAGCGCCGGGATATTGCCCCCGTGGCGCACGGAGTTCTGCAGCGTATGGTCGAAGTGCGACTCACGCACCGCTTTGTCGTCCGACTCGCGCAGCGACTGCACATTGGTGCATTGCGAGCGGAAGGACTCCTCCAGCCAGCCTTTTTGCAGCGCGATGCCGAGACCGGTCGGCACCGGGCAGCGGGTGTACCACAGCGTATCGAGTTTATTGCTCATGCCAGCTCCTTGATTGGGTTGAAGTGTGGGTTAAAACGAAAAATCCGCGTGCAGGCTGTCGCGAATGGCGACAAAGCCCGCCTGGCCGCGCTGGCGCGGATGCGGCAGCGCCACTTCCTGCACGCGGCGTATGCGGCCGGGCCGTGCGTCCAGCACCACAATGCGGTCCGCCAGATACACCGCCTCGTCGATATCGTGCGTGACCATCAGCATGGTGATGCCTTCCTCCTGCCACAAGCGGCGCAACTCCTGCTGCAGGCGCAAGCGGGTGAGCGCGTCCAGCGCGCCCAGCGGTTCGTCCAGCAGCAGCACGTCCGGCTTGCCCACCAGCGCACGCGCGATCGCGGCCCGCTGCGACATGCCGCCGGAAAGCTGGTGCGGGAAAGCGTCGGCGAAACCGTCCAGCCCCACACGGGCAATCTCCGCCGCCACGCGCTCGCGGCGCTCGGCCGCAGGCACGCGGGTGTTGGTAAAGGAGAGCGCAATGTTCTGCTCCACCGTCAGCCAGGGGAACAGGCGGTGGTCCTGGAACACCAGGCCGCGATTCAGGTCGGTGCCCTGGATGTCCTTGCCGTCATGCTGCAGGCGGCCTTCGTATTCGGTGTCCAGGCCGGCCAGCAGGCGCAGCAAAGTGGACTTTCCGCAGCCGGAAGCGCCCACGATGGCGACAAACTCGCCCGGCTCCACACGGAAGGAGATATCGTCCAGCACGGGCAGGCGCTCGCCTTTCAGCGCGAAGGATTTGCTGACATGCTCGATCAGCAGGCCGCCGCTGCGGCTGCGGGGGCGCGCGCCAGGCAGCGCGTGCAGCAGTGCCTTGGAAATAGGTGCGTTCATGGTTTCCTCAAGATTCAAATCGATGGATGCGGCGCGCCACGCGGTTCAGGATGGCGTTCATGGCCTGCGCCACCAGCGCGATCACCAGCACGGCCAGCAGCACCACGTCCATGCGGCCCGCCACCTCGCCGTTCAGCAGCAGCGAGCCGATGCCGGGACCGGCCGCGAACAGCAGTTCGCCGCCCATGCAGGCCAGCCAGGAGAAGGCCAGCGCGTGCGTCAG
The DNA here is from genome assembly GCF_009857595.1 of Pseudoduganella aquatica. GTDB lineage: Bacteria > Pseudomonadota > Gammaproteobacteria > Burkholderiales > Burkholderiaceae_D > Rugamonas > Rugamonas aquatica_A. Next base: position 159,319 of record NZ_WWCU01000010.1, read on the forward strand.
GCCGGTAACAATGGCCGGCGCGGCGGCAGGCAGCAGCACGCGGCGGAAGGTCTGCCACTGCGTGAGCGTCAGCACCTGGCCCACTTCGCGCAGCCGCACCTCCACGTTGCGTATGCCTTCGCAGGTGTTGAGCGTGGTGGGATAGAAGGCGGCGATGGCCACCACCAGCAGCTTGGCCGCGTCGCCGCTGCCCACCCACAGGCCAAGCAGCGGTATCAGGCCAAGCAGCGGCACCTGGCGGATGCTGTGGTACAGAGGCCCGATCAGGCGCTCGGCCACGCGTGATTGCGCCATCAGCGTGCCGGCGGCGATGCCCACGGTCCCGCCAAGGGCAATGCCGGTGAGCGTGCGGCCCAGGCTTACCTTCACGTGCAGCCAGAGTTCGCCGGAGGCCAGCAGCTGCAGCAGGCTGTCCCACAGCAGCGGCAGCGGCACGAAGATATAGGCGGCGCTGGCGCCCTGCCCGGATGCCCACTGCCAGGTGGCCAGCAGGGCTGCCGGCAGCAGCGAGCCTTTGATTATGGTGATGGCTTTCGCTTGCATGGTCAGCCTTTCTTCCAGCGGGTCAGGCGCTGCTCGATCAGGCGGAAGCTGCGGTCCAGTCCAAAACCGATCACGCCGGTCAGCACCACGCCCACCATCACCACGTCCAGGCGGAACATCTGGCGTCCCATTTCCATCATTTGCCCCAGGCCGCTGTCGGCGGCCAGCAGCTCCGCGCCAACCAGCACCATCCAGGAGCGGGACAGCGCAATGCGCACGCCGGCCAGTACGTCCGGAACAATGGCAGGCAGCGCAACGCGGCGGATAACGTTCCAGCGCGAGAAGCGGTAGACGGAGGCCACCTCGAAATAGCGCGCGGAGATGTTGCGGATTGCGTCATGCGCCGCCAGCGCGACGATAAAGAAGGTGGCTTTTGCGACGATGAAGACCTTGAAACTCTCGCCTATGCCCAGTACCAGGATGAACAGCGGAATCAGCGCCACGGTGGGCAACTGGCGCAGCACGTTGAAGGTGGGTTCGACAAAGGCGCGCAGCGGCTTGGACAGGCCTAGCAGCACGCCTGCCGCCAGGCCCGCTGCACCGCCCAGCGCGAAGCCGGCGAACAGGCGGTACAGGCTCACGCTCAGGTGGTCCGTCAGTTCACCGGACTGCACCAGTTCGGCGGCCGTCAGCGCCACCTGCCAGGGGGAGACCAGGATCTGCGGCGGCGCCCATTCCAGCGCCGTGGCGGCGGACCACAGCAGCAACACCAGCACGGGCGCCGTCCAGGCGGACCAGCGCGCCGCCAGCCAGCGGTCAGCCAAGCTATCCGGCAGGCGGCCCGGATGCACGGCCGGCGCGGGCCTGGTTTGCAGAGACAACGCTACCTTTGGCGTGCCCGCTGGCGCAGCGCTCGGCGCGCCGGAGGCCGGGGCGGCCGCCGTTCCGCTTGTCGTGGCGGCCGATGCAGCGCCCGGCTTGGCGGCAAATGCGGCGGCTGCCAGCGGATCTTCCTCATGCAACGCCCGCGAGGGCCTGTATGCAGCGGCGATGGTCATTGCTATTCCTTCCTCAGCGGGTCCAGTAGTCTTGCAGCTGAAGCTGGGCCAGGCCCTGCTTCACGAACTGCGGCGCGAACAATGCGTCCACAGGAAGCGGCTTGGCGATCAGGCCTGCCTGCTTTGCGTACTCCGCCTCGGCCGCGTAGTGGGCGCGCACGGCGGGCGTGAACAATGGAGACCAGCGGTCCTTCCACTGCGTGCTGTCGCCCTCCAGCTCACGGCGCACCACTTCCTCGCTCTGGCCGCCCAGCGCTTCGGACTTGATGTAGCTGTCGCGGCCCGCGTCCGCCGCAGCGGCGGCCTTGTGGTGCTCGCGCAGATAGGCCGACACCACCAGCTGCGCCACCTGCGGATAGCGCTGCAGGAAGGCCCCGTCGCCCCACAATTCGGCACGCATCTTCCAGTCCTCCGGCGCCTTCTTGCTGGCCCAGATAATCTTGCCCACCTTCTTATCCTCAAGAACAAAGGCGTCGCTCAAGGTGAAGAAAGCATCCACCCCGCCGGTCGCCAGCGCGGCTGCGCCAGCCTGCGGATTCAGGTTCAGTATCTTCACGTCGCTCAGCTTCAGGCCGTGCGCCTGCAGCAGCCGCGCAAACGGATACTCCCAGGGACGGCCGCGATGCAGCGCAATACGCTTGCCCTTCAAGTCGGCGATGGAGCGCGCCGTGGAATTCGGCGGCACCACCAGATAAGTGTTATTCAAGCTCCCGCCGGGCAGCACCAGCCTGGTTTGCAGGCCGGATGCATTGGCGATGATGGACGGCAGGTCGCCGTAGTGCGCGAAGTCGATGCTCTTGCTGGCAAAGCCCTCGTTCACTTGCGCGGCCACGGCGTTGGTGGTCACCGGCACCCATTCCAGGCGCACGCCCAGCTTGCCCAGCTCCGTTTCCAGCCACCGGTCCTGCGCCACCTGCGCCGAAGCGCCTGCAAAGACCGTCTTGCCGGCCGGCGCGGAGCGCGCCACCGCCGCGATGCGCACCGTTTCCGGCAGCTTGGCACTGGCCGGCGCACTGGCAGCGGCAGAAGCAGCCGAGGCCACCTGGGACGCACCGGCCGCCCAGGCCAGTCCGGCCTGCGCAGCGCCCGGCATCACCGCCGTGGCAACGCAAGCCGCGCACGCCAAAGCAGCAGCCAGAAGACGCGCACCGCGCGGACGTTTGAAAGAAGTGGGGGACAGTGCCGTCTTCATCGCAGCTCCTTACAGATCGCTGCCGGGCAGCAGGGACAGCTCGCGCGCGGTTTCGATCAGATTACTCATCTTCCATTGCTGCAGCAGCACGCCAGGACCGAAGTCGCGCGAGCCGCCGATGGCCTCCGCCTGGATCTGGATCTTGGCGCCCTCCTCCAGCAGCAGAATGAACTCGGCCAGCTTGATCAAGCCCTGCTTGCCCCATACTGTGGCGCCGCCGTTGGCTTCCAGGATGGCGGTGGAATAAGTGTTCTTGGCGATGAGGCCGAGGATGAAGTCCACTTCCGGCTGGCGGCGGTCGATATAGATCGGGATCTCGCGTATCAGCTGGAAGCGCTGGACCGGCACGTAGCGGATAGGCAGCGTGCGATGGGTTTGCGCCCAGGCGCCCAGCGCCGGCGAATGCACATGCGAGATCGACGTGACTTCCGGACGCTCGCGGAACAGCTTCAGATAGCGCCCGCCGCCGCCGGCATTGCCCGCATAGACCGTGCCGTCCAGGCCAACCACGGACGCCACCAGCGGCTCGCCCTTGCGGAACGGACCCGGATCATTCACCACCACCACCTTGTCCTCGCCCGGAATCCGCTCAACGAATCCCACGGTGCCGTTGGCGGTCAGGCTGCCGGTTTCGCGCAGCGCGTTGAACGCCAGCTGCGCGTCCTTGCGAACCTGCTCCACGAAATCCTGTACATGCCGGCTCAGTTGCGCTTGTGCTACCAGTGCTTCAGTCATTGCATTTCTCCCTGCGGGTTGGTCATGCCTCTACTTTCGCAAGACGCGTGCCAGCCGAAACCGGCCCCTGCGCAAGGCTCAATGCGCGTGGCGTAGCAGCCGGTGTTGATATCGCAGCAGCCCGCCGCTGCACTGTCGCAGCCGCAGCATGCGCGCCATGCCGCAGGCGGGCATGCTTCCTGCAATCCCCTTGTGCGGCCGCATTCCGAAATCATCAGCGGACCGATACAACCACTAACCACAAGGACAGACATGAGCACTATTGAAAAGCAAGCCAAACCGGTGGAAACGGTTTGGTTCACACGTTGTCCCGTCCCCACGGCCACCGGGCTGGCATATAAGCTCGGATGGCTGGACCAGGAGTTCGCGCGCGACGGCATCAAGCTGCAAACGCTGCAGGAAGTCGGCGGCGAGCTGGCGCGCCACCATTACGACCACCAACTGGAAACGCTGGTGCGCGAAGGCGGCAACCTGCTGGCACTGCCCGCGCGCGCGCAAGGCGCACCGACCCGGCTGATAGGCCTGACTTGGATCGACGAGTGGCAATCCATCCTGGTCCGCCCCGGCTCGGGCATCACCAAGCCGGCAGACCTGAAAGGCAAACGCCTGGCGCTGCCCGCCTTCCGCAACGACGACCTGCAAAACAACCGGCGCGGCCGCAGCATCGCGCGCGGCATGAGCCTGGCGGGCTACAAGGGCGCGCTCGCATCCGCAGGCTTGACGCTGGACGACGTGGAGCTGGTGGAACTGGGCCAGAACGCCCCTGCCGAGTACCGCAACCTGGGCACCAATCTGTGGGAAGGCATTTCACCGCTGCTGCTGGGCGAAGTGGACGCCGTGTATGTAAAAGGCGCAGCGGCTGCGGATGCGGCGCGGGACGCAGGCGTGGTGGTGGGCATCGATCTGGACAAGCTGGAACGCCGCTACCGCGTCAACAACGGCACGCCGCGTCCCATCACCGTGCATGAAGACTTCCTGCGCGACCATTTCGAGCTGGTGGTGCGCTTCCTTACGCAGACCCTGCGCGCGGCCGAATGGGCCAGGAGCCACAAGGACGAAGTGCTGGAGATACTGCAAGGGGAAACCCGCGCCGGCGGCAAAGGCGTGGCGGAAGCCTACCGCGATGGGTTCCACCTGGCGCTGGCGCCGGACCTGTCGGACGAAAAGGTGGAGCTGTTCAAGCAGCAGAAGCACTTCCAGCTGGTGCACGGCTTCCTGGACCGGGATGTGGATGTGGATGCGTGGATAGATCGCAGGCCGCTAGAAGAAGCCCAGCGCCGCGTGAGCGAAAGCCTGCGCGCCGCAGCTTAAAGCAGATGGCCACCGAAGCGGTGGCCATTTTTTGGACCCAGCCTTTGTCCGCATCGTTCCACGGCCCAGCGACACAGTGCCGTGCCCGATTTTTTGGTCTTTACTAAAACGTCTAGGAAGACCCTCAACTACCGGACACCGGCACAACGATTTGACCAATGTGTTGCGTTTACCGATTGAATCCTCAGCCGGTTGCAATCGCAAGAAACAGAGCTTCGATAGCACTATTCGTCTGGTGCTTAACTTGCTGCCTGTCTACTACATTCGCCAGTCCAAGAAGGAAAAACCGAGAAGCGCGATGAGCGAAAACACTAGCGTTGGCGCTAGCACAGACGCGACAGCAACACGGAACCATCGGACAATCTTAGTTGATGAATCGTCCTCTGCGGCTAACACATAAACTAGACCGCAAAGAAAAAATGGGGCTAATGTAAGCAAAGCATGGCCTATCGGGCTCAAAATTAGGTGAGCGCTTTGAGCAAAAAATACTAACGCAAACGAAGTAAATGCCCGCAAAAATTACCGTAAGTGCAAATGCGCCCATCGGTCGAAAACGTGGTCTACACAAGTACATCCTCGAAGCCTCAGTTTTAACTCAACGTCTGCTTAATCACTCGGCCCCATAAATCAACTTCTGAAATAGGTGGCCAATTCAATACTTCATTCTTTGTATGGTTGCGTCTGCTTCTGGCCGGGATTAAACATCGCGGGGCAATTTCGTCAGCCAACTCTGGACCCGGCCCAGAATTGGCGTAATCTCTGGCGCAAATCCGTCTTCATCGTACCACTGGGCGATATCGAGATCCATGGCGATGCTGTCAATTTCTTTAATCAGGGCGTATGGCATGCCTTCAAGAGCTCTGCCGTTTCCTCGAATCGATTCAGCAAGCTCCCGCGCATGGCCTTGATATTCCTGAAGTAGAGCCAAACTTGCTTCGATGCGAGCGATTAGGGAAGCACTGATTAATTCATCGGACGCCGTTCCCTGCGGCAGTCCAACCTGAGACAATAACGGCACCCCCACTGTCCGCCATCGACCATGCAAAAGAGCTTTTCCGACCTTGAATATGCTGCCAAGAAGAAGCTGACGCGGCGCGACCGCTTCCTGGCAGAGATCGACAGCGTGACCCCTTGGGGCAAGTTGCATAAAGCGGTCGAGCCGTTCTATCCGAGGGTCGAAGGTGCCGGCCGTCCGCCAGTCGGACTGGCCCGCATGCTGCGCATGTACGTGGCCCAGCAATGCTTTGGTTTGTCTGATGAAGGCATCGAAGACGCGATCTACGACAGCCAGTCCATTCGTGCTTTCGTCGGTATCGACTTGGGCCG
>NZ_WWCU01000110.1 GCF_009857595.1 Pseudoduganella aquatica
CGCGTGCCGGGCGGCGGCCGCGCTGAACAGCGCCCACAGCGCTTCGGGCGCGCTGTCGGCGCCGGCCACGGCCACCTGCTCGGGCTCGACGGCGCGCTCGATGCGGGCCGCCAGTTCGGCGTTGGCGGCCAGCAGCAGGGCGGCCGAGCGCAAGCTGGACTGGCTGCGCTGCCAGGCCTCCAGCACTTCCGGCGCCTCGCTGGCGGGGGCGTCGAGCACCGTGCCGCGCGCCAGGCTGAAGGCGGTCGGCAGCTGCGGGTGCGGGCGCGCCGCGCACAGCGCTTGCGCGGTGCCGTCGAACAGGGCGGGCGCGTAGACCAGGTCCGGCGCCAGGCCGAGCAGGAAATTGTCGCGCACCAGTTCGGCGGCGCGGCTGCGCCAGGCGGCGTCGCCGCCGTCGGCCGGCGCCGGCAGCAGGTAGCTGCGCACGCGCTCCGGCGGCAGCACGCCGTCAAAGGCGGCGCGCAGCCACTCGATGCGTTCGGGCTGGCCGCCGTCCAGGGCGATCCATACTTGGTGCGGCCCGGCGCTGCGCGCCAGGCGCAGCGCCTGGTCCAGCGCGGCGTCGTGATTGCTGCCGTGCTGGCAGGCCTGCAGGTCGATTACTAGGCGCATGGTGTTCAGGTAGTGGGGGAATGGATGGCGCGCAGCAGCTCGCCGTACACGGCGCGCACCGGCTCCGCTTCGTGGCCCAGCGGAATGGCCCAGCGGCTGGCCTCCGGCGCGGCGGCGCACTCGGCGGCGGCGCCGCTGTCGGGCAGCGCGGCGGC
>NZ_WWCU01000111.1 GCF_009857595.1 Pseudoduganella aquatica
TGAGCACAGCGGAGAAGCTGTCGATGACCGCCTTGGTGGTGGCGTTGTCCATCTTGGCGAGCACCACAAAGCCGGTCGTGCGTTCGACCAGCGTGCCGACCGACGAGCGGTTGGCGGCGCCTTTGATGAGGTCGCCCTCCCAGTGGCCAGGGATGAGCCTGTCCTCAACCTCTGCTGGACGGATATGGATGCTTTGCATATCCGGGATTTGGCCGCGCCGGTCAGTGCCCCGGCTGCGGGGTTTGCGGACTTGATTGTGGTGGCGCAGACAGGCGATCAACTCGCGCTTGAGTTCACCGCGCGGATGCACGTAGATGGCGTTGTAGATAGTCTCGTGGGACACGGTCGCGGTAGGGTCGTCTGGCCAAAGGGCCTTGAGTTTGCGCGCTATTTGCTGCGGTGACCAGAAAAGATTCAGGTGATGCCGGACCACCTGGAATAACACGCCGTCCGGATGCAGTTTCGGCAGGCGGCGTGGCAGCACGCGCCGGGCTTGACACTGCGCATGGGCGGCGTCGGCGTCATAGACTCCGACGCCGCTGGTGCGCTTGAGTTCGCGGCTGATCGTGCTGGCAGAACGACAAAGGCGTTTAGCAATGGATCGGGTGGAGCACTGGTCGTCGCGCATGGTCATGACGACAGCGCGCTCCTGGGTTGTCAAATGTTTGTAGATTCTCGCCATGGCGGCACCTTACAGCAAAAGGTGTTGCACTTGGTCTTTGAGAACACC
>NZ_WWCU01000112.1 GCF_009857595.1 Pseudoduganella aquatica
CCTTGGGCAGGTTGTTCTGCGCGGTCACCTGCAGCGCCGTGACGGTGAAGTCGCGCTCCTCTGCGGCGTGGCTGCTGATCTCCGGGTGGCCTTCGAGCGTGAAGTATTCGCCCACGCACAGGTCGCGTACGCTGCCTTCGGCGTGGAAGCACTTGGTTTCGTAGTCGTGGCGCTGCATGCGCAGCTGGCCGAGTTTGAACAGATCTTCATGGTCGTCGCCGGCGTGCGGGGGCAGTACCTGGTAGTCGTCCATGCTGGCGGCCATCCAGCGGCCGCTGCTGCCTTGGTCGGCCTCCCCAAGCGCGGCCACGCTCATGAAGTGCACGCCGAGCGGATTGCGGTAGTCCCAGCTGTGGGTGGCGGTGCTGCCCGGCTGTAGCGTGCGCACCGCGCTCCACGAGGTGATGCTGTCGCGTTCTTCGGTGGCGCTGTCGCGGTGGTAGCGCACGGTGCCAGCGGCGTTTTCGCGCACGCTGTCGGGGCGATTCAGCAGCACCATGGTGTGGAACAGGGTGCGCTCGCCGTGGTCGGCGCGGAAGTACCAGGAGATGCCGCGCCGCTTGAGCAGGCGGCGGATGAAGGCACCGTCGGACTCGTTGTGCTGCATGGTGAATTCGCGCTTGGGGTAGCTGATGGTGTCGAAGAAGTCGGCCAGCTCGTGCTTGAAGCAAATGCCAACGATGCGGTTCCCCAGCCGCCATTCGTCCAGGA
>NZ_WWCU01000113.1 GCF_009857595.1 Pseudoduganella aquatica
GGAATGGCAGCCGGTGCGCGGCGCCGGCGAGGGCGTCAAGACGGCGCAGCTGGCCGGGGTCGGCCGGATCGCCGTCTGCAACGGCATCGCCGCCGCGCAGCGCCTGCTGGCGGGCGAGGCGTGGCGGCGCGACTTCGTCGCCATCGAAGTCATGGCCTGCGTGGGCGGCTGCCTGGGCGGCGGCGGCGAACCGAAATCGATGGACCCGCAAGTGCTGGAGAAGCGCATGCAGGCGGTGTACCGCATCGACCGCCAGGCGCCGCAGCGCCGTTCGGATGAGAATCCCGATGTGCAGGCCCTGTATGCGGCCGAACTGGGGGCGCCCAACTCGGCCCGCGCGCGGGCGCTGCTGCACACCAGCTATGCCGCGCGCCACTCGCGGCGGCTGCTGCTGATGCGCTTTCTCGACTGCGTCGACCGGCGCGACGGCGCCGGCGCCGCCGCCCTGCTCCACCCCGACGCGCTGTGGCGCACCGGGGCGGCCTACGGCGACATCCGCGGCGCCGCCGCCATCGAGGCGCTGATCGAGACCGGCCTGCCGGTCTCGATCAGCGCCTCGATGGCGGCGGCGAACCGAAATCGATGGGCCCGCGAGTGCTGGAGAAGCGCATGCAGGCGGTGTACCGCATCGACCGCCAGGCGCCGCAGCGCCGTTCGGATGAGAATCCC
>NZ_WWCU01000114.1 GCF_009857595.1 Pseudoduganella aquatica
TCGGACTGGCCCGCATGCTGCGCATGTACGTGGCCCAGCAATGCTTTGGTTTGTCTGATGAAGGCATCGAAGACGCGATCTACGACAGCCAGTCCATTCGTGCTTTCGTCGGTATCGACTTGGGCCGCGAGTCGGCGCCGGACGCAACGACCTTGTTGAAGTTCCGTCACCTGCTTGAGGCCAATGGACTGACGCGCCAGATCTTCGACACGATCAACGGACACCTGGCCGAGAAAGGCCTGATGATGCGCGAAGGCACCATCGTCGACGCCACGCTGATCGCCGCGCCACCGTCGACCAAGAACAAGGATGGCAAGCGTGATCCGGAAATGCACCAGTCCAAGAAAGGCAACGACTGGCACTTTGGCATGAAGGCGCATGTTGGCGTGGACGCCGCGTCGGGCCTGGTTCACACCGTCATCGGCACGGCCGGCAATGTCGCCGACGTGACTCAAGCGCATGCCTTGCTGCACGGCGACGAGACCGCCGCCCTCGGTGACGCTGGCTACCAAGGCGTGGAAAAGCGGCCAGAAAATATCGGCACATCGGTGACGTGGCACGTGGCCATGAAGCGCTCTAAACGCAAGGCGCTGCCCAATAACAAACTGGGACGCTTGAAGGAAAAGTTGGAGCATCTGAAGGCCAGCGTGCG
>NZ_WWCU01000115.1 GCF_009857595.1 Pseudoduganella aquatica
GGCCGCCGCCGCGCCGCGCCCGCAGCTGGCGTCGGCCGCGCCGGCGCGCCATTGCATCAGCGTCATCAACGGCCTGCACAGCAGCCGGGAATGCCTGTGAGGCCCGCCATGAAGACCTTGTCCATCCTGACGCTGGCCTGCTGCGTCCAGCAGGCGCTGGCGGCGCCCGCCGGCGAAGGGCCGCGCTGCTCGGGCGAGACGCCGGCCCAGCACAGCCTGGCGCTGCAGCCGGGCAAGTCCACCCTGCTGCGCCTGCCCGAGCCGGTGGCCAGCCGCAGCATAGGCAACCCGGCGGTGGCGCAAGCCATGCTGGTGGCGCCGGACACGCTCTACCTGGCCGGCGTGGATATCGGCAGCACCAATATGGTGGTGCAGGGCAAGAGCGGCAAATGCAGTTTGATCGAGCTGGTGGTGGGCATGGACGTGGCCGGCCTGAAAGGCACGCTGGCCGAGCTGCTGCCGCAGGAGAAAAACATCCGCGTGACGGCGGCCGGCGACGCGCTGGTGCTGAGCGGCACGGTGGACGACGGCGCCACGCTGGTGCAGGTGCTGGAGCTGGCGCAGGCCTATGTGCGCCGGCCGGTGCAGCCGCTGGCCGTCGCGCGCGCGGCCGAGGAAAAGGGGGCGCAGTCCGCGCC
>NZ_WWCU01000116.1 GCF_009857595.1 Pseudoduganella aquatica
CCGCCCGGCACGCGGGCGCGGCGCCGGCGCCGCGCCGCCCGCGCCTGGCCTACCTGTCGCCCCTGCCGCCGGAGCAATCCGGCATAGCCGACTACAGCGCCGACGTGCTGCCGGCGCTGGCGCGCTACTACGACATCGAGATCGTGGCCGAACAGGGCGCCATCGGCGCGCCCCACATCGCCGCCAATTTCCCGCTGCGCAGCCCGGCCTGGTTCGACGCCCACGCGCAGCAGTTCGACCGCATCGTCTACCACTTCGGCAACAACCCGATGCACGGCTATATGTTCGCCATGCTGCAGCGCCATCCCGGCGTGGTGATACTGCACGACTTCTACCTGTCCGGCGTGGTGGACTGGCTGGACCACAGCGGCGGCCAGCCCGGCCTGTTCCCGCGCGCCCTGTACCAGGCGCACGGCTACGGCGCGCTCGACGCGCTGCAGCGCGACCGCACCGCCGCCATCTGGGACCATCCGGCCAACGCCGCCGTGCTGGCGCAGGCGGCCGGCGTGATCGTCCATTCCGACTACGCGCGCGCGCTGGCCAGCCAGTGGTACGGCCCGGACGCCGCGCAGGACTGGCAGGTGGTGACGCTGCCGCGCCGGCCGCTGGACCGGGTGGCCGGCGACG
>NZ_WWCU01000117.1 GCF_009857595.1 Pseudoduganella aquatica
TTGAAAGCGATGGTGCTGCGCCTGGATGCGCTGCTGGCCATGCAGACGCAGGAAACGAACCGCCTGGACGTGGCGCGCGAATCGGTCCGGGCCGATATCGAACAGCATATTGCCTGGCTCGGCGAGCAGATTAAACAGCTGCGCAAGCGCGTACGTGATCACATCAACGACGATCCCGACATGCGCGGCAGACGCGACTTACTCGATACCATTCCCGGTGTCGGGGACAATACCATTGCGTTACTGCTGGCCTATGGCATGCATGCCGGGCGCTTCGACAACGGCCGGCAGGCTGCCGCCTTTGCAGGCCTCGATCCGCGCCAACATGAGTCCGGATCAAGCGTGAAGCAGCGGCCCCGGATGTCCAAGATCGGCCACGCGCATCTGCGCAAAAATCTGTACATGCCGGCTATGGTGGCGCTGTACCGCACCGACTGGGGGCGCCAGTTCCGCACCCGCCTGGAAGCAGCAGGCAAGCCGGCCAAGCTGGTGATCGGCGCCATGATGCGCAAGCTCGTCCACGTTGCTTTCGGCGTCTTAAAATCTGGCAAACCATTCAATCAGGAGCTTCAAAACGCTTGACCGGCATAACAGTATCTAC
>NZ_WWCU01000118.1 GCF_009857595.1 Pseudoduganella aquatica
CCGCTTCGGTGAAACTCTTTTGGTAGCGTCCCTGCGCGTGGGCGGCGGCGGCGCCGGCCGCGTCCAGCCAGGCCGCGTCCGGCGCGTCCGGGCTGGCGCTGAATCTGAGCGCGGCCGGCTTCCATGGCAGCGTCCCTCCCTGATAGCTTTGCTGTTCGGCCACGATGCGGGCCTGCTCGGCGGCGATGTCTACGCCGGCCGCCGTGCCGTCCAGCGAGCGCGCGGCGGCCAGCGCCGCCGCGTCCGCCAGATTTTGCAGGCGGCTCTTTTGCTGGTACAGCAAGGACAGGTCCAGCGCCATGCCGATCACGCACAGCAGCACCGGCAGCAGCAGCGCGAACAGCATGGAGAGCACGCCGCGCTGGCGCGCCTGGCTGCGGTGGACGGCGCGGCGCATCACTTGGCCCCGCTCACGCCGATGGTGAAGCTGCCCTGCTGCGGCGCCGCTTCGGTGAAACTCTTTTGGTAGCGTCCCTGCGCGTGGGCGGCGGCGGCGCCATCCATGCCGGCCGCCGCCTGGCCGCGCGCGTGGGCCTGGCGGCCCGCCTCGGGGTTGGCGATCTGCAGCGCCAGCGTGGCGCGGGTGGCC
>NZ_WWCU01000119.1 GCF_009857595.1 Pseudoduganella aquatica
AGCGGATCGCGGCCCGGCTGGGCGCGGCGGCGGCGGTGCAGAGCGCGCAGGCCGCGCTGGCGACGGACAACACCAACCTGGCGCGGGCCGCGATCCGCTCGCCCATCGACGGCGTGGTGCTCAGCCGCAGCGTCGACCCCGGCAACGCGGTGGCCGCCTCGCTGCAGGCAGTGACGCTGTTCACCCTGGCCGAAGACTTGCGCCGGCTGCGCTTGCTGGTCAGCATCGACGAGGCCGACGTGGGGGCGGTGCGCGCCGGGCAAAGCGCCAGCGTCACCGTCAGCAGCTATCCGGAGCGCGCCTACCCGGCCAGCATCGCGCGGGTGGCGTTCGGCTCGACCAGCACCGACAACGTGGTCACCTACGCCGCCTACCTGGACGTGGACAACGCGGACCTGAGCCTGCGGCCGGGGATGACGGCCAGCGCCGCCATCCGCGTGGCCGCGCGCGCGCAGGTGCTGCTGATACCGAACAGCGCGCTGCGCTACGCGCCCGCGGGCGCGCCCGCCGAGCCGGAAGGGCTGGTGGCCAGCCTGATGCCGCGCGCGCCGGCGCGGG
>NZ_WWCU01000011.1 GCF_009857595.1 Pseudoduganella aquatica
AAGCCGGCCAAGCTGGTGATCGGCGCCATGATGCGCAAGCTCGTCCACGTTGCTTTCGGCGTCTTAAAATCTGGCAAACCATTCAATCAGGAGCTTCAAAACGCTTGACCGGCATAACAGTATCTACGATGTGCCGATGTGCCGATGTGCCGATGTGCCGATGTAGTGATGTAGTGATGTGAACGGTGACGTAGGGCGGGTTAGAACCGCAGGTTCGTAACCCGCCGAACGCGGCTCAGCGCAGCGGCACCGGATACGATGCCGGGCTGGCGTTGCCGTCCTTGTCGATGGCCTGCACGCCGAAGTAGTAGTTGTCCTTCGACAGCGGCACCCGCGCTTCGGTGACGTTGCCGACGAATTTGCTGCCCTGCCAGCCCGCCGCATCCGTTGCGCGCCAGACGATGCGGTAGCCCGCCAGGTCCGGCTCGCCGTTCGGCTTCCACACCAGCGCCGTGTCGTTCTCCAGCTGCCCCGTGCGCACCTGCACCTGCTGCGGCGACGCGGGCGCCAGCGCCAGCGTGGCCAGCGCGGCGGCGTTCACGCGCGCCACCTTGGCAATGTATTTGTAGTCGTTGTACTCAGGCATATCGCCTATCACCACGCCGTTTTCCGTGCGCACGTTCTGGTGCTGGTGGTTGAAGTCCTCCGCCGGCTCGGTAAAGCGCAGCGCCGCGTAGCCGCGCTCCAGGAAAGGCATATGGTCGCCGCCGCGCAGATAGCGGTCGCGCCGCTGTATCACGCTGACCTTGAAATCCTTCACCTAGCGCTCGCCCTGCTCCTTCACGTGGCGTGCCAGCTGGCGCGACAGCGAGTCGTTCTCGCCGCCGGTCTGTATCAGCGTGCGGTTGGTGTCGCTGGCTTCCTTCTCCACCGGAAGGCCTTCCGCAAACAGGCGCACCTGCTTGTCGTCCACCTTGCCGTGCTCGTCGCGCGAGCTGCCGATGATGTCGTTGGTGAACATGCCGGCGATGTTCAGCTTCTTCTGCTTGGCCTGTTCGGCCCAGTGCGCCGCGCCCAGCAGGCCCTGTTCCTCCGCCGCCACTGTCATGAAGACCAGCGTGGCGTCGAATTTGTACTTGGCCATGACGCAGGCCATTTCCATCACGGCCGCCGTGCCGGAAGCGTCGTCGTTGGCGCCGGGCGCGAAGCCGGTGGCGTCCATCACGTCGGTGTTGCGCGAGTCATAGTGGCCGCTGACCACGTAGATGCGTTCCTTGGCCGCGTCCTGCGTGCCGGGCAGCGTGGCCACCACGTTGACGATCTCGGTCGGACGGCTGATGCGGCGCGACACTGGCGCGATATGGCTGTCGAATTCCACCTGCAGGCGGCCGCCGCTCTGCGCGTTGCAGCGCTCGAATTCGCTCTTGATCCAGCGCCGCGCGGCGCCTATGCCCACCGTGTCGGATTCGGTCTCGGACATGGTGTGGCGGGTCTGGAAGCTCACCAGCTTGCGTATCGTGGCTTCAATGCGCTGCGGCGAAATCTCGCTGACGATCTTGTCGATCTGCGGCTGGCGGCGGGCGGTGTCCGGTGCCGCTGGCTCGGCGGCGATGGCGCCGTTACAGGCGAAGGCTGCGGACAATGCGGCGGCGATGAGGGTAGTCTTGTTATGGGCCATATCGTTATCCTGGTTGATACAGCCTGCAATATTCTCACGAACCCCGCAGCCCGCGTAACGGGATTTTTGTATCGGCAAGTAGCAGCGCGTAGAAGTTGGCCAGGCGGCGGTAGCGCTCAAGGAAGTAGCGCAGCTGCAGCTCGATGCTGCGTGCGTCATACACGATGGCGTAGAGCCAGGTCAGCGGCACGTCCTTGAACACGATGTCGCTGTCCTTCAGCTTTTTGGTCTGTGATCCCGGCACCAGCAGCAGCGACGGCGGATAGCGGAAGTCCGGCGCGCCGTCCGGCTTTTCTATCATGACGGCCCAGCGCAGCGCGGTGTCGCCGGGCGCGGCGAACACCAGCCGCTTCGCCGTGCTGAGCGCAGCGTTGTAGGGAAAATCCGGGGCCAGCGCCGCCATCAACCTGAGGGTCCAGTCGGGATTGAGCACCACTTGCGGGTCCGCCACCACCACCTCGCTGTTCCAGTACAGGGCGCGCCAGTAGGCCGTGTCCTCGGCGGGCGGCACGCTGGCATCGCGCACGGCAGGCCCCAGCTCCAGGTGCGACAGCATGAAAGGCGGCGTCAGCGTGGCGCGCTCGCCCGCTTCCTTCAGCCACTTGGTGGCGTTGGCCTGGACTTCCATGGCCATGTGCCGCTGCAGCCCGGCCGCCAGGCTGTTGACGGTGTCGTTTGCCACCGCGTCGAGCGCGTCGCCGGTTCCCATCGGGTTCTCGATATCGAGCACGCCCGTTTCCAGGTAGTTGCGGTAGCCGGCGGGCAGCGCCACGTAGTCCGGCGCTTCGGCCTGCAGGATGCGCTGGCGGTAGGCTTCCACCATGTAGCGCCGGCCCGCCTCGTTGACCAGCGGCTCCGGCAGCGCCTCGCGCAGCCACAGCTGGCGCGCGTAAAAGCAGCGCCAGCCCTCCGCGATTTCGCGGTCCATCAGTTCTTCCTGGAAGGCCGCCAGCTTGTCCGCCGACGCGGCCACCAGCCCGCTCACTTCGTCCCGCAACTGCTTCGTGTCCAAACCACTTCCTTTCAATCAGAACCAACCTTTGAACCAGTCGATGGCGCCGTCCAGCATGCCCTTCTGCTTTTCCTCGCCCTTCTTGGTGGCTTCGGCCGCCACCGCCGGACTGAAGGCAAACAGCGCCGCCAGCGCCGCCATCAGCGCCACCGTGCCTGCCGCCGCAGCGGACAGCGCGGCGGCAATCGAGGCCAGCACGGCGGCAATCGCCGGCGCCAGCAGGATGGCGGCCGCCACCAGCAGCGCAATGGCCAGGCCGATCAGCACCACCATGCCTATGGTCTCCAGCGTGGACCAGCCTTCCTTGGCCCCCTGCGCCTTGATCTGCTGCATCTGCTTATCCAGTTCATTGCGCTGGCTGGGCGACAGCGCGGGCGCGGGCACCTGCTGCGGCACCGGCTTTTCCTGCGCCTGCTGCTTACTATAAAACAGCAGGCCGGATTGGTCATTCACTGCATCGGCCTGGAAGGTCACGTTCCACACCTTGCCGCCCATGAGCACGGCCGTGGGCGTGAGCTGGCTGACAATGGCCTTGCTCGATCCGGCGGTCCAGCAGCCTTTCTTCGCCCCCGCGATATAGGCCGCCACTTCGCCCTTGCCCGCCGCGTAGTTGGCGGGGTTGACGGCGGAACTCCAGCTGATGGGCTTCAGCTCCCACAGCGTGCCGTGGAAACTGGGCTTGAACAAGTCTGTCGGCTTGACGTAGTAGGCGTCCGGCCGCAGGCCCACCCAGGTGCCGTTGCGGCCGTCGTTGGCGCCCCAGCCCAGCCCATTGCCGCGTATCTGCGCCGCCATCTGGCTGTGCACCGCCGTACCGAACAGCCAGGGCGCCACGCCGCCGCCCCAGCCGCTGTCCGGCTCTATCGACAGGCCCAGCGGATCGGTCTTGCGCAGCGGGTCGCCTTCGGCGTAGGCGTAGAGGTTCAGGCCTGCTTCTATGCCCAGCGGGTCCGGCTGCAGGTAGCGGCCGGTGGCGGCGTCATAGTAGCGGTGCACGTTGTAGTACAAGCCGGTTTCCGGGTCGGCGTATTGGCCGGACAGACGCAGCGGCATATGGCCGCGCGGCCCGCCTTCCTGGCGCAGGTCGCCGAACGGCCCGAGTTCGGCCTGCCAGCGCAGCGCGCCGCTGGCATCGGTGACCGACTCCACCGCGTCGCGCTGGTCCGGGTGCAAGTATTCCACTTCGGGGCCGGCTGCGAAGACTTTGGGTAGCCAGCGCGCAATCCCGCGCATCGCCCCGGGCTCGCTCAGCAGACGCGCCACGGGCTTGCGGCCCAGGTACACGTATTCGGCCACCACGCGGCCTTCGCCGTCGGCTTCCGCCAGCAACTGGCCGTCTTCGTAGAGAAAGTAGCTGGTGCGTCCGCCCGCGCGCTTGACCACGCGGATGCCTTCGGCGTCGTAGCCATACCGGGCCACCAGCTTGCCGTCCGCGCTGCGCACCTCGGCCAGTTCGCCTGCGGCGTTGTAGTCCAGCGTGTGCTTGCCGTGTTCCAGCACATTGCCCACCGCGTCCGTGCTGGGGGCAGGCAGGCCAAGGCGGTCGCCCAGCGCGTTGTAGCGCAGGTCCAGCAGTTGCCGCTCGCCGCTGGACTCGGCCACCAGGCGGTCGTATTCATCATAGCGGTATTGGTGCGGCACGCTGGACGTGGCGGCCGGTTCGGCCACATCGGCCGCCGTGGCGGTGGAGAACAGCTGCGGCAGCCGCAGCGACAGGCGCTCGGGCTGCGGCGCGCGGGTGACGGCCAGCCGCTGTTCGACCAGGGTGGTGTTCTTGTCCGCGTCCGCCCGCAGGATGCGCTGTCGCGTGCCGCTCTCGTGCAGCGTGAGCCGGCCCAGGCCGTCGTAGCTGCTGCGCGCAGCCAGGCCGTTGCCGTAGACGTAGCCGGCCAGGCGCGCGCCGTCCTGCGCAGCCGTGTAGCGCACACCGGATACGATGGGTTTTCCGCCGATGGAAATGGCAGTGACGCCTCCCGCTGCATCGTAGGCATAGTCCAGCACCGCGCCGCCCGGCATGGTCTTGCGCACCACCCGCCCCTGCGCGTCGCGCGCGTAGCCTACCTCCAGTAGCGCAGACGGTTCCGTCCCAGCGCCATACACGGCCAAGCGCTTGCGCGAAGGCCGCCCCCAGGCGTCGGGCTGCCAGTCAACCTGGCTGGCCAGCTGCTGCTGCGCATAACGCGCTTCGCCGGCCAGCGCGACGCCCTGGTATTGGTATGTGACGCTGTGCTGGTGACGCCCGGCGGCGTCGAAATACAACACCCGCAGCGCGCGCCCTTGCGCATCGCGCTCCACGGACACGGTCCTGCCGTCGGCAAAGGCCAGCTTGCGCAGCGAGCCGTCCGCCGCGTAGGCCGCCGTCCGCAAGCCGCTTTCGGGAGTAAGAATGGCTACCACGCGGCCGAAATCGTCCAGCCAGCGCCGCACTTCGCTGCCGCCGGGGCGGGATACGCTTTCGACCAGCGCCTCGGCCACGCTGCCGGGCGCGCCGCGCCGGTAGCTGCCCGCCAGCGGCACGCGCTGCGCATCGTCCTGCCCGGCCAGCGCAATCGGTGCGCCGGCGCTGTACTGCACAGCCGCCAGCAAGCGGCCCTCCGTGTCGAAAGTCCGCACGCGCTGGCCCTGGTCCGGCGCCACCACGTGGGTGAGATTGTCGCCGCCGTCAAACACGTAGCGCGCAATGCCGCCGTCGGGAACGGCGGCGGCGCCGACGCGTCCCTGGCCGTCGTAACGGTAGGCGGCGCCGTCGGCCTGCACGCTGCCGGCGTCCGGCTGGCCCTTCTTGTCCAGCAGCCAGGCGCGCTCGGTGAGCGCAGCCAACTGGCCTCCGTGCAGCAATTGCGCTTCGCTGCGCACCAGGCGGTAACCGTCGCTGGCCTTGACCGTGACTGGGCGCAGCGCCTCGTCCCGCTGCACAACCTCCGTCACCACGCCACCCGGCGCCGTAATGCGCTCTATCATGCGGCCCTGGCTATCGTAGTCCAGCAGGGTGATATCGGAATCGGCCGGCGTGCCCGCCTTCCCGTTCGGCAGCGGCCCGTCCACCAGCGCCAGCACGCTGCGGCCGTTGACCGTGCGGTAGCCATAGCTCGTAGTACGGACGATGGGCTGCGGCTCGCCCTTGCCATCCGGCGCGGGCGCCCAGCCCTGCTCGGTCATGCTCAGCAGCTGGCCCTTGCCGTTGTAGGACATGCGCGCCGATGCTTCCCTGCCCGCCACCACGCTGGGCCGGGCCACCACACTGGGCAGCGGCGCTTCAGTCGCATACTCGTAACGCTGCAGCCACTGCGGCGCCAGCGCGCGGCCGTTCTTGTATTCGATGCGGCTGATGCGCAGCGGACGGCCATAGAAGTCCAGCTCGGTCTTGTCGGTGCGGCGCACGGCGCCCTGCGCATCGAGTTCGCTGGTCTCCACCAGCCTGCCCTGCTTGTCGTAGCCGTAGCGCTGGTTGGCCGGGCCGCACAGCGCGCAGCCCGCGCCGCGCACTTCCAGCAGGCGGAACTCGCCGGCCACGATGGCGTGCCGGTACACTGTCTTTTCCCCGGCACTGTTGGTGATAACGGTCTGCCCGCCCTGGCTGAAATCGAGCGTCACCTTGTCCGCATTGCCCGCGTGCGTGGACAGCACGGCTTTGCCATTGATGTCGTAGCCGAAAGTGGCGTAGCGCTGGCTGGCGTTTTTGCCGGCCGCGTCCTGCGCTTCGACGCTGACGCCGGTCAGGTAGGTGGGACGCAGCGCGTCCTCGTAATGGTAGCGGCGCGCGGCCGGGCCGCCTGCCGCCCGCTGCGCCGCGCCTTCCGGCACGGGATACTGCACCCGGACCAGGTTGGCCGCCAGCGCCACCTTGCCCACCGTGGCGCCCTGCGGCGCGGCGCTGCCGTATTCGTACACGAAGCGCCCCACCGGGCTGGCGATGCTCTGCACGCCGCGATAGCGCTCGCCGCGCACCACGCCCTCGCGGTCAAGATAAGCCAGGCGCAGGCTGCGGCCTTGCGGATCGGTCACCTTCACCAGCAAGCCCTGGTTGTACAGCAGGCTCAGTACTTCGCCTGTGGGCGCCTGGATCTGCGTCAGCCTGCCGTCACGGTCAAAGCGCAAGGTGCGCCCGTCGTTCCACGTCCACAGGTATTCCTCCTTGCCGCGCACGCCCTTGATCTCCACCCTGCCGTGCGCGGGATCCGCGCTGGCGCACAGGCTGGGGTTGAGCAGGTCGCGGCTGAAAATCAGGCGGCTGCCGTCGGCCTGCATGATCTGCAGCGTGCCGTCGAAGGCGTAGAGCTGCGTTTCATACGACAGCTTCCAGCCACGCCCCGTGATGCCGGGCGTGCTATTGCTACCGCTCAGGAAGCTGTTGTAGTGCCGCACAATCTCCAGCCCCAGCACGCCCGGCAGCGCGGGCATGTCGGTCTCCTGCTGGTACTTATTGCCGCTGATGACGTTGATCGGATTGCCCACTGCGAGACTGACCGCGCCCGACGCGGGCAGACTGGCCGGCGCCGGATCGGGCGCGGGGCACATCTGGCCCGAGCCGCCGGGACCGCAGGCATGGCTGGCGCCGGCCGCCAGATGCAGTGCCGCAGCGAGCAAGGCGCTGCGCAAGGTACGCTGAATATTCAAAGCTATCCCCTAAGTACGTAGCCTCAGCGCCGCGTCGGGCGCTTTACCGGCGTTGCGTGCCCTGTTGGAGCACACTGGTTTTGCCAACCTGGCGGACAACGTTCTCTATCCCTTCCAGGATGTTGTTCTCAACCCGCACATCGGCCGAATCCAGCAGATTGATGGCCGTGCCGGCACTGCCAAATCCTTTGTGGATGATGCGGTTATTCCTGACGATGGCGCCGCGCGCGTCGCGCAGTTTGATGACGGCGTCATAATTTCCGGTGCCGCGGCCATGCACGATGATGGTGTTGTTTTCAATGACCGTGCCCTTCCCGTACGCAAAGATGGCGACCGGACCGTCGACTTCTATCGTGCTGTCGCGGATCACGTTGTTGTCTCCACCCAGCACCACGCCGCGTCCGCCCGCACGGATGGCCACACGCTCCACCACATTGGCGCTGTCGCCCCAGCTGCCCGACGCCGGCGCAGGCGCGTCTTCGAACTGCGGCAGCGAGGGATACAGGCCGCCAGGCATGCCTTGCGCACCCGCATACAGCATGGACACGCCTACGCTGGTGTCGCCCGTCACCTCGATGCTGCCATTGCTGACCCGCACATTCCTCACCATGCCAAAGGAGCGCACGCCCAGCATGTCCGGAGCCGTGCTGCTGATGCGGTGGCCGCGCAAATCGAGGTCGACCCGGCGGCCGTCCGCTCCACCGCCGCGACTGCCGTAATCAATTGTCAGCAAGGCTTCCCCAGCCGCCGTTTTGAAACTGGCCGCGTGAATGTCGAAGGTGCGCGGGCGGCTGACGTCCGACCGCAGGCAGTAGCTGCCCGGCTTGCGCATGGTCTTCGCCTTGGCTGCGGCATACAGCTCGACCGGTTCGCACGCGAGCACCGGCGCTGCCAGCAACGTCGGCAGGCACGTAAGCAGCAGCCTGGGAAGGATTTTCATCGCCGCTGGGTCCCCTGTTCACGAACACTCGTCTTGCCCGTTTGCCGCACTACTTCGTCGATCCCTTCCACAATGTTGTTCTCGACCCGGACATTGTTCGAGCCCAGCAAATTGATCGCCGTAGCAGCGCGGCTGTCGCCTTTGTAAATAATCCGGTTGTTCCGGATGACCGCGCCGTCCGCGTCGCGCAGCTTGATCACCGCATCATTGGGTCCCGCCGCGCGCGCGTGAACAATAATGGTATTGTTCTCGATCACGCTGCCTCGCCCATGCAGGAAAATCGCATTTCCGCCGTCCACCTCGATCGTGCTGTCGCGTATGCTGTTGCCAGCGCCGCTCATGATGACGCCCCTTCCCCCGGCACGGATGTTGAGACGGCTCAGCAGGAAATTCGCCTGGCCTGTGTCAGCTGCCTCCGGCATGGATACATCCTCGTACTCCGACTCAATCGGCGAGCGCATGCCTGCGGTCTGCGCGCGGGAACGCAGCAGCAAACGCACGCCGGTGCTCCCCTGTCCTGCCACCGTCAGTGTTCCATTTCGCACGATGACATTCCGGCCCGGACCGATGCCGCGCACGCCATCCATGCCGGCCACATCCGCCCGGGCATGATGGCCTTGCATGTCCAGCTCAAACGGACCATCCGGCGAATATTTCCATCCTGTGCGCGGAGTGACGGCGATCAGCGAGCGGGTCGACGGCCCCTTGAAGGCGGCCGAGTGGAGATCAAATTCCCGGCCTACGCGAAAATCGTGCTGTAGACAGTGCTTTCCCGCAAACACAACGCTGACGCCACTGGCGCTGCCGGTGTCATCCCTGAGGATAGGCCGGCAGTCCTGCGCGCCAGCTGCGGATGCAATCCCTACTGCGCAAGCCAACACCGCCGCAGCCACGTAGGCACGCGGTCTGCTAAGCGCCTGCCCCGCCAGCGGCAGTGATAGACCAACGTTCACCGGCGCTCCGTGCCGCGTTCATTCACGCTGCTTGCGCCTACCCTCCGCACAACGTTCTCTATCCCTTCCAGGATGTTGTTCTCGACCCGCACCTCGGCCGAATCCAGCAGATTGATGGCCGTGCCGGCACTGCCAAATCCTTTGTGGATGATGCGGTTATTCCTGACGATGGCGCCGCGCGCGTCGCGCAGTTTGATGACGGCGTCATAATTTCCGGTGCCGCGGCCATGCACGATGATGGTGTTGTTTTCAATGACCGTGCCCTTCCCGTATGCAAAGATGGCAACCGGCCCGTCGACTTCTATCGTACTGTCGCGCACAACGTTATTGTCCCCGCCGAGCACCACGCCACGCCCACCGGCGCGTATGGATAGTCGCTCCACTACATTGCCGGTATTGCCCCAACTACCCGACGGCGGCGCGGGCACGTCTTCGTATTGCGGCTGCGCCGGATCCAGACTGGACGGCATGCCCTGCGTGCCTGCATATAAAAGAGATACGCCGACGCTGGTCCCCCCCACGAGCTCAATGCTACCGTTGTGCACGTGCGCGTTGCGCACCATACGGGTCGAACGCACGCCCAGCATGTTCGGGGCCGTGCTGCTGATGCGATGACCGAGCAAATCAAGATCGACACGGCCGGCACCACCCACGCCCGGCTCGCGGAACGTCATGCTCAGCAGAGATTCTCCAGCCGCTGATTTCAAGCTGCCCGCATGAATATCGAAGGCAGGCTTGCGCTTGATATCCGTCTGGAGGCAGTAACTGCCCGGGCCGCGGATGGCCCGCGCCAAATCTCCGTCAAAAAACTCGATCGGTTTGCACTCCTCAGCCAGCACATGGGCAACAGGGCTCAAGCAAATCATCAGTACCAACCTCCAGCTCATTTTCTTCAGCTTCAAGTTACTCTCCCTGACTGCACACGGTTGGAAGTATGGTGCCAGCGTATTTTATTTGATCCAGTGGTTTTCCATCACTACCACACAGAAATTTGGCACGATTTTTCTCACCAAGCTCCTTACTGTAGACACCTTCGTCGTCAGCCGAACTCGTCCAATTCAGGCCTTCGATACCCCATTCCGTCAGCTTGGCTGCTAGCAGTTTAATCTTTGAGCTAAGTCTTGGATTTTCAGGATCGTAGCCGCTGCCCTCATGTTCCTCGGTGGCGTTGAACTGCTTCAAAAGCGATTCGATTTCGCTGAACGAATGCGCTTTGGTTTCCGGCGACTTCCAGGCCGCCAGCTTGGCCAGCACTTCCTTTTCCATCTGCAGCGTGCGTTCCTCGTTGTGGTTCCAGTTCATCGCCCCCGGCAGCGGAATCGCGGACCAGTGGTTGTAGGTGTAGTCTGGATTGCTGCCGTAGCCGCCATGCCCCAGGCCCACATTCAGCGGGAAGGGATTGTTGTTCGCGTCGCGGTGGGCGAAAGTGTCTTCAAACGAGTGCAGGTACTCGCCCATGAATTGCAGCTGGGTGCAGCGCGTGTTCGCCAGATTGTTTGCCTTGCCTGCGTTGGTGACCGCCGCATACAGGTGCTTGAGCTGCTCGTTCTCCGCGATGTTGGCGTAAGCGGCGCTGCCCGGTGGCGAGCCGTAGTCGCTCACGCCGCCTTTCACCAGGCCGGTGGCAGGGTCGATTTTGGACGGCACCATGGTGAAGTGATAGGCCAGCAAACGCGCCCTGTGCGCGTCGGAGACGCCGGTGTCGAGGTTGAGCGGCTTGGTCTCCGGATTGTCATCCACGTACTGCGCCGCCAGCGCCAGCACCTGCGCCTCCTCCACGCTCATGCCGGCCGCCACGGCCAGGAAGAAGTTCATGTAGTAGTGGATGTCGCTCTGGTACAGGCCCAGGGGATCGACATTCGACAAGGGATTGCCGCCCACGTACAGATAGGGGTTCATGCCGCCTTCGATGCCCATCGGGTCGGGCGTGGTGTAGCGGCCCAGTTGCGGATCGTAGTCGCGGTAGTAGTTTTGATTCAGCCCGGTCTCGGCGTCGTACACCTGCCCAGGCAGGCGCAGATTCATCTCGAACGCCTTGCCTGCCGCGCCCGCGGCGGCGTGCACCACCCTGGCGTGGCCGAAGGGCGTGGTGCTGGCCTGCCATACCACGCGCTGGGCGCTGTCGGTGACGGCCTGCGGCGTGCCGAGCTGGTCGCCGTGGATGGCGAAGATACTGGCCTCGCTGTCGCTGGCGTGGGGGCCGGCCGGCACCACCATGCCGTTGAGCGTGACGATGGCGCGCCACGCACGGTGCAGCAGGCCGTCATTGGCGGCCATTTCAATCTTCGCCACCGGCTTGCCGTTCAGGTAGACATAGTGCGCCGTAATGCGGCCCTGCTCGTCCGCCTCGGCGGCCAGGCGCTGGCCGCGATAGAGGCTGTAGGTGGTGCGCGCCACGCGCGAACCGCCAGCAGCGGCGGCATAGACGGTCTTGGCAATACGCTCCCCCTGGCTGTTGTAGTAGTAGCGCGCCACGGGCTGCTGCTGCGGCCCGTACACCGCCACGGGGCGGCGCGCGCTGTTGTATTCGATGCGCTGGCGCTGCCCGCGCAGCGGGTCCAGCGCCGGGCGCAATGGCGATATCCCCGCAGCCAGCTGGGCCATGGGCACGCCCGTGGCGTGGTACAGCCATGCGCTGGCGGTGTGCGGCGGCGCGCCGGGCGCGGCGTCCGTCTGCGCCACCAGCCGGTTGGTCCCCGGCTGATAGATGTGCTGGCGGGTGCCAAATTCAGCCGCCCCCTCCGCATCGAGCGCAGTGCGGATCACGCGCGGCGCGTCCGGCGCCGTGGTTTGCGCGATACGGTTGCCTCCCCTGTCGTAAGCGAAACGCGTGACTGCGCCGTCGCCCTGCTCTACGCGGGTCAGCCGGTCCAGCGCGTCGTAGCCGTAACGCTCGCTGCGCGCAATGGCGGCCGTGCCGGCCGTCCCGGCCTGTTCGCGTTCGATGCCGGTCAGGCGTCCCGCCTCGTCGTAGCGGTTCACCTGGCGATACACCGGGCGCGGACCGGCTGCGGGCGCACTGCCGAACCAGCCGGCAATGCGCTGCATCCAGCCGCCCGGCGCAGCACCAGCGCGCGCCACCGCGCTCAGTTCAGCAATGCGTCCATGCGCGTCCAGCTCAAACTGCTGGCGCACGCCATTGCCCATGGTGTAGCCGCGCAGGCCGCCCGCCGCTGTTTGTTCTATGGCGCCGACAACAGCCTGGCCGTCAAACAGCACCTCGCGCAGCTGCCCGTTATCCGCGTAGCGGTAGCTGAGCTGGTGGCCGTCGGGCAGGGTCTGGTCCAGCAGATGGCCGGCTTCGTCATATCTGCTGCCGGTGACAAAGCGCAGACCTTGCCCAGCCTTGCCATCCGGCCTGGCCAGCCAGCGCTGCTCGCTCAGCACCTGGCCGAACGCATCGTAGACATACGTGGTGCGCTCAAGCGCATGCTCTTCCTTGCCGTCCGCGCCCGAACTGGTTTCCAGCAGGCGCCAGCCCTGGTAACGATAGCGAACCAGCTCGGTGTGCTGGTCCCGGCCCAGCGCCAGCAGGCGCCCTGCGTTGTCGTAACGGTAGCGCGTGGCGCTGCCGCTTTCATCAATGCGCGCCAGCACATGGCCTGCCTGGTCATACATGAAAAGCGTGGCGCCCCGGTCGGCATTGGCCTCCATGACCTTGCGGCCGAAGTCGTCGTAGCGGCGCTCGGTCACCACGCCGTTCGCATCGGTGATCTTCACTGCGCTGCCGTGCGCGTCGTAGGCCAGCTTCACGCTGGCCGCATCCGGCGTATTGGCGGCGGCGGTGCGGACGGCCAGCATGCCGTTCTCGTCGTATTCAAAGCGGGTGCTGGCGCCAAGCGCGTTGCTCAGCTCAGCCACCTGCCCCTGCGTGGTGTGGTCGCTGCGGCCGCGCTGTCCGGCGGCGTCCGCCAGCGATTCCAGGCGTCCCGACTGGTCGTAGGCGTAGCCCACCGCACCCAGCGCTTTCGCCGGCGCCAGGTCCGCATCGGCGAAGCGCGCCTCGGCCGATGTGCGGCCTTCGCTGTCCTGCACCGTGACCACGCGGCTGCCGTCCGGCATCACGCGCGAGACGATGCGCCCCGCCTCGTCATAGTCGAAGCGGGCCGGCAAGCCGCCCGGCTGCGTGACGGAGAGCAAGCGCCCCTGCCCGTCATAGCGGTAGCGCCAGACGCGCTCCTGCCGGGTGCCGGGGTCGGGCGCGCCGCCTTTCAGCATTGCCGCTTCGATGCGCACCTCCTCTGCCTGGCCGCGCCAATTGCTGCGCATCGTAATGGTGTGTACAACATGGCCGTCGCTGCGGCGTATGCGCACCGGGCGCAAGGCCGGGTCGCGCTCCAGCACCTCACTGGTTTCGCCGCCGGGCAGCGTCACGCGCGACAGCAACTGGGTCGCCGGCGCATATTCAAAACGGGTGATGTCGCTATTGGCCGGTCCCGGCGCCTGCGCTGCATTCGGCAGCGGGCCGTCGGCTTCGGTGCGCTTGCCGCGCGCATCGTACTGGTAGCGCATGGTGCGGCTGATGGCTTGCGCCACAGCCTTGCCGTCGTAGGTGGGTATGAAGCCGTCCTGGCTGATTTCCGCAGGCTGGCCGGCGCGATAACGCACGCGGGTGATGTAATCGCGTCCCGGCACCACGCTGGGGCGCGCGATCAACACGGGCGTGGGCAGCGGACTGGAACCGTACTCGTAGCGCACCTGGCGCTGCGGCGCGCCGGCCTTGCCGTCGCGATAAGCCACCTTGCTCAGCGTGAGAGGACGGCCGTAATGGTCCAGTTCCGCGCGCAGAGTCAGTTGCGGGGCGCCGCCGGCGTCGAGCTGCGTGGTTTCCGTGAGCCGTCCCAGCTTGTCGTAGCCATAGCGCACATTGCTCTCGCCGCACAGCGCGCAGCCCGGGCCGCGCACTTCCAGCAGGCGGAATGCGTCGCCCATGATCTTGTGCTTGTAGACGGTGCGCTGGCCCAGGCTGTTGGTGACGGTGGTCTGGCCGCCCTGGCTGTAGTCCAGCGTGACTTTATCGACGTTATTGGCGTGCGTCGACAGCACCGCCTTGCCGTTCTCGTCGTAGCCGAAGGTGGCGTAGCGCTGCGCTTCCGCCTTACCCTCCTCGATGAAGCTGATACCGGTCAGATAGGTCGGACGCAGTACGTCCTCGTACTGGTATGTGCGGCCCGCAGCGGCCGCCGACGCCGAGGGGTAGCGCACGCGCACCAGGTTGGCCAGCACGCTGTTTTTGGGTGCGCTGGCGCCCTTGGGCATGGCGCTGCCGTATTCATAGGCGAAGCGTCCCACCGGCGTGGTGATGGATTGCACGCCGCGGAAGCGGTCGCCGCGCGCCACGCTTTCGCGGTCCAGGTAGCTCAGGCGCAGGCTGCGGCCTTGCGGGTCGGTCACTTTCACAAGCAGGCCGTGCGGGTCGTACAGCAGGGTCAGTACTTCGCCGCTGGCCGCCTTGATGCGGTTCAGCTTACCCCGGTGGTCGAAGGTCAGCTCGCGGCCGTCGGTCCAGGTCCAGACGTACTGCTCGCGTCCGCGCGCGCCGGAAATGGCCAGCGTGCCGTTGGCCGGATCTGCGCTGGCGCACAGGCTGGGGTTGAGCAGGTCGCGGCTGAAGATCAGGCGGCTGCCGTCGGCCTGCATGATCTGCACCGTGCTGTCGAAGGCGTACAGCTCGGTCTCGTAGGACAGCTTCCAGCCGCGTCCCACGCTGCCCGGCGCCATATTGGCCGCGCTCAGGCTGCTGTTGTAGTGGCGCACAATCTCCAGCCCCAGCACGCCGGGCAGCGCGGGCATGTCGGTTTCGCGCTGGTACTTGTTACCGCTGATGACGTTGATCGGATTGCCCGCGCCGACGTTGACCGAGGCGGCGCTCTGGCTGGCCGGCGCCGCCGTGCCCAGGTCGCAGGTCTGGCCGGAGCCGCCGGGACCGCAGGCGTAGGCCGAGCCGCCGGCCAGGGCCAGCAGCGCGGAGGCCAGCACGCTCTTGTAAATAGCATTCACCATGTTGTTCATGTTTTCGGTTTCACTTTCACCACCACCCGCCGGTTCGGCGCGAGGCAGGATTGCAGCGCGGCGCCGGTGGCGGGCTGGCAGGCCGACAGTTCCTTGACGAAGTCGGTTGCACCCGCGCCCACCACGTTCACCTTGTCGGCCTTGATGCCTTTCGCGGCCAGGTAGTCGTACACGGCTTGCGCGCGGGCTTTGGACAAGGCCAGGTTGTGCGCGTCGTTGCCCAGCGGGTCCGCGTAGCCGGTCACGGTCAGCGTGTCGATCTGCGTGTTGCCGATGTTGGCGACCAGCTTGTCGAGGATGTCCTTGCCGTCCTGCGTGAGCGTGGACTGGTCGAAGCCGAACAGCGTGTCCGAGCCCAGCGTGGCGGTGGAGGCTGCCGGACAGGTGCCGCCGTCGCCCGGCGTTGGCGTCGGCGTGGTGCAGCCGCCCAGCGGACAGTCCGGCGGATCGTTCGGATTGGCCGGACCCGGTGGATCGCCCGGATCGGTGGGGTTGCCGTTGTTCCCGGTGCCGGGGATGGAGATGGGATTTTCAGGTTCGATGGCGTCGCTCTGCATCTGCATCGTCACGTGGCTGACCACGGGAATGCGGCCATCCTGTATCAGCTTGGTGCGGAAGGCGTCGGTGCCGTTGTCCTGCCACTTCAGGTAGGCGGTGTAGATGCTACCCACCACCGGCACCTTGGGCTTCACGCCCTGCATCACGCGCAGCTTGATCAGGTTGGCGTCCTGTATGGTCTCGCCCGAGCTGGCGCCCAGCGCCTGGCCCTTGAACGCCAGGCTGCTGTTCGGGATCACCCGCTTGCCCTGGGTATTGAGCTTGGCCTGCAAGGCGGGATCGTTGAAGTCCGCGAAGGCTTCCTTGGTCGGGTTGATCATGGTGATCTGCACATTGCCCGCCATGTCGGCCTTGGCGCGCGCCAGCGCCTCGGCCAGCTCGGTGGCGTTCTGGCCGCCGCCGTACAGCGGGATCAGCGCCTGTGCATACGCGTCTTCAATCTTGCCCAGCTTGGCGTTGGCCACGCTGCCCGCGCGCGCGGCCATGAAGCTGGCCTGATTGAGCTGGCTCTTGGTGAAGAACAGCAGGCTGTATTGCGTCACGCCCAGCCCCAGCACGGTGAGCACCGGCGCCGCGATGGCGAATTCCAGCACCGCGATGCCGCGCTGGCCAGCCCGGCGCGCAGCACGGCGCGGAGCGGCCGGGGCTTCCGGCGCTGCGCTGCCGTCCAGCAGCGGATGCTGCAGGCGGTCGCCGGGGGCGATGGCCCAGCGCGCCACGCTGCCCGCCGCCAGTTCCAATGTATGCGCCGCGCGCGGATGGCGCTGTCCCGCCGCGTCGCGCCCGGCGTGGCCCATGCTGGCGCTCCAGGGGCGCAGCGCGGGCACGCAGCGCGTCACCACGCCCTGCGCGTCCAGATACACCACGTCGATGGCGAAGCGCATGAAGGCGGTATGCACGCTGGGGCAGCCCGTCAGCAGCAGGCCCCGGTTACGCGGCAGCGCCTTGCGCAGCATCAGGCCCATGAAGCGGCTCCAGAAGCGCTGCGCCACCTGCACGCCCAGGCGATGGACGCCGCTGCGGGTATGCAGGCTGGCGCCGGGGAAAAGGGAATCACTCATGGTTCAGGTTCCAGGGTGGAGCAGCTTCATCGCGATGGGGAAAAACAGGACGACGAAGGTGCAGGGAAAAATGAAGACGAGCAGCGGGAACAGCATCTTCACCGGCGCTTCCATGGCCAGCTTTTCAGCGCGCTGGAAGCGCTCGGCGCGGCGCTGGTCGGCCTGCGCGCGCAGCACCGGCCCCAGGTTCATGCCCATGCGCTCGGCCTGGATCACGGCGGTGATGAAGTGCGACACATTGGGCTCGTTCAGGCGGTCGGCCATGGTGCGCAGCGCCTCGGCGCGCGCCTTGCCGGCCCGCATATCGCGCAGCACGCGCTGGATCTCGTCGCGCAGCACGCCGCGTGGCCCCTTGGCCACGGCCTGCTGCAGCGCGCCTTGCAGATTCAGGCCCGCTTCCACGCACAGGGTGATGATGTCGAGGTAGAACGGCAGCGACTTGAGCAGCTCGCTGGTGCGGCGCTTGAGCAGGTCGTTCAGCCAGATGCCGGGGAACAGCATGCCGATTAAAAAACCAATGGCGCAGGTCCACAGCTGTCCGGTGGCGCCCACTTGCAGCCGTCCCTCCAGCGCGTGTTCCAGGCTGGCCAGGCCCCAGCGCAGCAGCATCGCGCCCACCACGCCGGACACCAGGCGCGCGGCCATGAACTGGCCCGCGCTGAGCGCATACTCCAGCCCCGCCTTGCGCAGCCGCGCCTGCACCAGCATGTGGCGACGGGCAGGCACCAGCGGGCCGATGAAGTACGCGATCCAGTGGATGGGCCACCACAGCAGGCGGAAGCCCAGCGGCGGCGGGTCTTTGTACTCGCGGTCCTCGGGCGGCACTTCGGCCAGCGCGCCGCTCAGCAGCCAGGCGCACAGCGCCACGGACAGGCCGGCGGCAACCGCCACAAAGGCGATGACGGCGGTGCTATGTTGGATCAGCAGCGATTCCATGCAGGTCTCCTCACACGTCGATACTGATGATTTTCCGGATGATGAACATGCCCATGGCCTCGAACACCACCACCACCGCCAGCGCCGCCCAGCCAGCCGGCGTGTGCCACAGCATGTCCATCGCGGCCGGCTCCATCTTCTGCAACACCAGGCCGAGCGCGATCGGCAGCAGGCCCACCACCCAGGCCTGCAGCTTGCCTTGCGCGGTCAGCGCGCGGATCTTGCCTTCCATTTGCAGGCGGCTGCGGATGGTGCCTGCGGTGCGCTCCAGCGTTTCCGCCAGGCCGCCGCCGGTCTCCGATGCGATGCGCATGGCCGACACCACCAGCACCGTGGTCTGCGTCGGCATGCGGTGCGCCAGGTTGCTCAGGCTCTGCTCCAGCGTGACGCCGATGCGCTGCTCGCGCAGCATCAGCGCGAACTCCTGGCCCAGCGGCGCGGGCGCCTCTGCCACCAGCTGCGACAGCGCCGAACCGAAACCGGCGCCGGCGCGCATGCCGCCGGCCAGCATCATCAGCGCGTCCGGCAGCTGATGCTCGAACTGCAGCATGCGGCGCTGGCGCATGGCCGAATACAGCAGGCGTGGCGCCCACACCAGCATGGCGCAGGCCACCGCCGTGAGGATTGCGCTGCCGGTCGCCATCCAGGCGCCCAGGGTGCCAAGCGCCATCAGCGCCATATTGGCGGCGAACAGCTTGCGCGCATCGATGAACAGGAAGAACTCGCGCACCTGGAACTGCGCGCGCTCGGTGAAGCTGGCGCGGTAGCGCTTCATGGTGGCGGTGCCGACGTCGATGGCGAACCACGCCAGCAGCGCGCCAGACAGCGCGACGACCAGCGTCAGCACCGTGAGGAAGGTGGCGCTGGTGTTCATGCCGAACGCCTTTCCGCGCGCCGGTCATGGCCGCTGCGGGCCATCCACTCGCGCTCCTGCTGCGTGCCGGCCAGCTGCGCGGCAGGACGGAAGATGTCCATGCGCAGCTCGTTGCCCATGGCGCGCAGCTCCTCGTAGAAGGTGGGCGCCATGTCGCAGCCGGTGAAGACGCCCTGCACGCGGCTCACGCCATGCGCGTCGGCCTTGCCGTAGCCCTGGCCGGCAAAGCGGAACAGCTCCTGCAGCTGGATGCGGCCGCTCTCCATGCCGGTCAGCTCGGTGATGCTGGTGACCTTGCGCGAGCCACAGGCAAAGCGGGTCTGCTGCACGATGATGTCCACCGCCGACGAAATCTGTTCGCGGATGGCCACCAGCGGCAAATCCATGCCGGCCATCAGCACCATGGTTTCAAGCCGCGCCAGCGCGTCGCGCGGCGTATTGGCGTGCAGCGTGGTGAGCGAGCCTTCGTGGCCGGTGTTCATGGCCTGCAGCATGTCGAGCGCCTCGGCGCCCCGGCATTCGCCCACCACGATGCGGTCCGGGCGCATGCGCAGCGTGTTCTTCACCAGGTCGCGTATCAGCACCGCGCCCTTGCCTTCCACGTTGGACGGCCGCGACTCAAGGCTGATCAAGTGTTCGTGATGCAGCTTCAGTTCGGCCGCGTCCTCCACCGTGATGATGCGCTCGCCGGGTGGAATGAAGTTGGACAGGATGTTGAGCAGCGTGGTCTTGCCCGAACCGGTGCCGCCGGACACGATGATGTTTTTGCGCGAACGAACGCACACCTCCAGGAACTCCGCCATGTCAGGGCTGATGGCGCCGAAGCGCACCAGGTCGTCCGCGTCCAGCTTGCGCTTGGCGAATTTGCGGATGGTGAGCGTGGGGCCTTTCAGCGCCAGCGGCGGGATGATGGCGTTCACGCGCGAGCCGTCTGCCAGGCGCGCATCGACCATGGGCGAGGATTCGTCGATGCGCCGTCCCAGCGGCGCCACGATGCGCTCGATCACGCCCAGCACGGCGCGGTCGCCGGTGAAGGTGAGCGGATGGCGCTGCAAGCGGCCGGCGCGCTCGACGTAGATTTCATCGTGGCGGTTGACCATGATCTCGCTCACGCTGTCGTCTTCCAGCAGTTCCTCCAGCGGCCCCAGGCCCACGGCCTCGTTGAGCACCTGGCGGCACAGCACATCGCGGTCCAGCTCGGACGGAATGTCCGCCTCCAGCTCCTGGCGGATTTCGCGGATCACGCGGCTCGTTTCGGTGCGCAGCTGCGCGTCCGTCATGCTCGATACGTCCTTGCGGCGCAGGTCCATCGTATCGAGCAGGCGCGCGTGCATGCGCTTGCGCCATTCGAATTCGAGTTCCTTGCGGCGCGGGTCTATGCCCAGCACCACGGCGAAGCCGGGCTCCTTCTCGGGCTCCGGCTGCTGCGCGCGCGCCTGTTCGACGGCGGCGTGCGCCCTTTCCGCATTCACGCGCGAGGCGTGGATCTCCTCGGTGGCCATGCGGTTGCGGTGCTGCGCCGCGCTGGAGCGCGACTGCGGCGCGGCGGCCTGCACCAGTTCCGGTTCCGGCTCGCTATTAAGCACGCGCAGACGGTAGGGCCCGATGGCCAGCACGTCGTTCAGGCCCAGCGGGCCATATTGCGACGTGATCCGTTCGCCGTTCACATACAGGCCGCCGTACGATCCCAGGTCCTGCACCAGCACGCCGCCGGGCGTGCGCAGCAGGCGCGCATGCTCCTTGCTCACGCGCCAGCCACCCAGCTTGACGTCGTTCTGCGGCGACTTGCCGATCAGGCATTCGTCCGGCGCGTGTTCCAGGCGCGGCGCGCCGCTGCCTTCGGTGATCTCGATTTCCAGCATGGCTATTCCTTCCCTTCAGGCTGGGCCTGCGGCTGGGATTGCGGCAGGTACGCTTTGCCCGCATCGGTTCCCGGCTGCAGCGGATCGCTCAGATAAGGCGACTTGCCGAGCCGTTCGCCCAGGCGCTGGCCGGTGCTTTCCACGCGGTCCACCAGCCCCTTCGAGCGCGGATCGACAATGGTCGGCGTAACGAACACCACCAGCTCGGTCTCCTTGTTCTGGAAACGCTTGGAGCGGAACAGCGCGCCGAGGATGGGGATGTCGCCCAGGAAGGGCACCTTGTCCACGTCGTTGCTGCTGTTGCGCTGCAGGAGGCCGGACAGCACGATGGTTTCGCCGGCGCGCACATTGAACTCGGTCTTGGTCTTGCGGCTCAGCAGCGCAGGGCCGCCCAGCGTGGTGATGGAGGAGTCCAGCGAGCTGACTTCGGAGTCGATGATGGCGCGGATCACACCATTGCGGCCCACCTTGGGTTCGATGTCCAGCTTGATGCCGTAGGGCTTGAACACCACCGTCACGCCGTTCACCGACGACACCGAGTAGGGAAACTCGCCGCCCGCCAGGAAGCTGGCCTTGAAGCCGCTGCGGGTGGACAGCTGCGGCTCGGCCAGGATGCTGGCGGTGCCGTTCTGCTCCAGCAGGTTGAGCTGCGCGTTCAGGCCCATGTTGATGGCGCTCAGGATGGTCAACTGCGACGGCAGCGTGACCGGGCTGCCGTCTCCCGAGCCTATGGGCGCAGGGGCACTGGTCGGCGAGATGATATTGATCTTGCGTCCGCCCACGTCGCCGCGTCCGCCCGGATACCAGATGCCGCCGATGGCGCCGCCGCCGGTGGGGCTCCACTTCAGCCCCAGTTCGCGCAGTTCGGACTTGGGAAACTCCACCACCTTCACGTCCATCATCACCATTTGCTCCCAGCCGATAGGGCTGGTGAAGTTGACGATCTGAGGGTAGCGCTTGGCCATCTCGGCCACTTTCTCGCGGTCGGCGTCGTCCAGCTCATCGCCTTCGACAATGACCTTGTCGCCCACCACCGAAGCGGTGGCGCGGGGGATGCGCTGCAGGAAGCCGGCGATCTCGCGCGCCACGCGGGCCGTTTCGCCCGGCACCACGTTCACGCGGATGCGCTGGTAGCGGCCATCCTCGTTCCACACGAACAGCGTGGACGTGCCTACGCTGTTACCGAAGATGATCACTTCCTTGTCGTCCAGCGCATGCGCCGTCATCACCTGGCCGTTGCCGACCGCGATGCGCGCCACGCCCGGCGTGGGGAACACGCGCGACTCGCCCGCGAACAATTCAATCTCCGGCGCGGCGCCCGCTTCATGCGCAGGGTCGATAGGCGCGTACACGGCAGGCTTGGCCTGCTGGCGTTTCGTGGTGGGCTTCAGATTTTCGATATTGCCCATGCGCGCTGCGCCGGGAGCCTGCGCTGGGGCTTGCGCCTGTACCGCTGCCGCAGGGACCGCCGCCGGCGCCTGCTGCGCCTCGGCTTCCGGGGCTGCAGCCCATGCGGGCGCGGCCAGCACGCCCAACAGTATCAAAGCCAGTACCAATGCCAGAGCAAGCAGTGGGAGTAAGTATTTTATTGTTTTCATTGTTGTTCTAGGTATGTGTTTAATGCACGCCGCCGCCGACAACGGCCACCGGCACCGCTGGAGGAACATCGCTTTCCTGCGCCGCCTGCGCAGCTGCCGCCGCCGCTGCGCCGCGCGGACGCAAACGCATCGCTTCAGGCGTCATGCTGCCCGCGCCATTGCCATACAAAACCGGCACCGCGCGGCGTCCGCCCTTGCCCTGCGCGCGCAGCTGGTTCATGCCCAGCAGCGAAGCCAGGTCGTTGGTCTGCGCGCCGATGGGGGTCTGGTCCTGCGGGTTGCGCAGCAGCGCCGTGAGCTTGCCCACTTCGCGCGCCACGATCAGGTTCTGCGCCTGGGCCGGCGTGGTGTCCAGCGTGACGGTGGAATAGCTGCGCCGCTCGCCGCTTTTTGGATCGTCGATCGAGCGCTGGCCGGTGGCCATCACCTGCATGCGCTGCAGCAGCGGGAAGGTGGACTTCTTGCCGTTCTGCTCGACCGTGATAATCAGGTCGATCAAGTCGCCCGGCTCCAGCATGCCGGAGATGGAATTGATTTCGTCCACCGGCACCGTCATGGCGCGATGGCCGCTCTCCACGCGCGACGAGAACGACGGCGCGCGCTGCGTCTCCATCAGCCCCCACAGGATCATTTCCCCGGCCTTGACCGGATAAGCCACGGCCTGGCCGTCGATGCGGGCGAAGTCGTCCGGCGTGATCGCCACCGAGTGCGCGTATTCGGACGGCACCTGGCGGATGGCGAGGTTTTCATTGCTCACCTTTTCGCCCTTGGCGATGTCCACCTTGGCCACCACCACGGCCGTCATCTGGCCCTTGCCGCGCGCCTCGATGGCGGCCATCTGGCCGCTCAGGAAGCTGCGCGCGGCGAAGGCCGCCAGGCCGCCGATCAGCAGCGCGATACCAAGAACTATCCAGGTCTTGCCGGGCCGGATGCGGCGCAGCGATTCAACATTAGGCAGCTTCATGATCAGAACGGAAGCGAGATGGCGTAGCTGATGTTCTTGTAGGCCAGCTGGAAGCCGTCGCTGACGATCTCGAAGGTGGTGCGCGCCTTGCCCGGGCTGGCGGGGTTGTCCTGTATCGGCACGAACAGGGCGAAGCCCAGCACGGCGCAAACGATGGCGTATTCCATAGAGGTGTAGCCTGCCTGGTTCTTTTTCATTTCAGTTGCTCCATATGCGAAGTAGTGTTCAACACCACGGTGACGCGCCCTTCGCGGTCGCGGCAAATCACGGCCATGGCGTCCTTGCCCCGTCCCTTGAAGAACAGGGTGCTGCCGTTGACGGCGCCGGCAGGCAGGGGCCGGCCACCGTATTCCTCGGGTTTTGCTTCCCGTTCGAATTCCAATCCTTCGTCCCGCATCAGCTGGCGCACGCGGTCGCGGTTCACGTCCTCGCTGTAGCTGTTGTTCACCGCCAGCAGCAGCGAAGCCACGCCGCGCTCGTTCGAGGTGAGGAAGCTGATCACGGACGAGCCCTGCGGCAGCTGGGCCAGGTAGCGCGCGCGTTGCGCCTGCGTGGCGCCGCGCTGGCTCGCAGCGGCCTTCAAGTCGGTTACAGCCAGCAGGCCGCGCGTGCCCTGCGGCAGGCCTTCGAGCTGAATGGTGATGTAGTAGTCGCCGCGCGGCCGGCCCAGCACCAGCTTGTTGCCAACCTTGCTTTCCATCAGCGGCTTTTCCATGTGGCTGCGAAACCAGGCCGCCAGCACCGCAGGGGACTCGCTGGTCGCAAAACCCGTCATGCGCATCGGCATGCCCTGTGCGGCAACCTGCGCCCCCATGTCCACGATGGCGGCGCCGGGTGGCAGCTCCACCTGCGGCCAGACGGCCGCAGCTGCAGGCAGCACAGCCGGCGACAGCAGTACGGACAGTGCGGCGGTGGATAGGGCGCGGCGCATCATTTCAGGCGGTCCACAGGTACTTCGTCGCGCCAGTAAGCCAGTTCGCCCAGCTTTGGGCCTTTTCCATTGCAAGCGCCAGGAAAGCAGCCAGTCATTTCTGTCACTTTCACCGCGTCATCCACGACGCCGTTGAATGGGCGCAGCGCCTTGCCCGGCGTAAGCAGTGTTTGGTCGATGCGCGACTCCACCTGCCCTGGCCCGCTGGCGGTCCAGGTATCGACCGCCACACTGGTGGCACGCCTGATAGTCAGACCGATGTTCTTGAACGGCTCGTAGGTCTCGGCCGGATTGCCGGCGGGTGCCGGCAAATTGGCCAGCGTGACGCTAACGTTGGCGGTGAAGACGCCGTTCGCTTTCAGTTCGAGCTGATCGCGCACATTGATCGGCACAGGCATTGAAAATGGTGCGTCGTCTGAGGCTGCAGCGTAGCCGTCGGACTGCGCTGCACCTGCCGCGCCAGCACCGAAGGTCACCCGCACGTCGCTGAATTTGCTGATCAGCGCACCGCCGTTCTGGTCGCTCCAGAACCGATTGCGGTTGGCATTAAAGTCGCCCGCCGTGTCACCGGTCTTGATAGGGGCATCAGAGTTGCTGAAGTAGCGGCTGCGCACTTCGTCCTCCAGCTGCGACACCGGCTTCCATGAACTCATGCCGTCGTTGCGCGTCATCGCGTCAAAGGCCACGTAGCGGCTGGCCATCTGCGTGGCGTAGCTGATGTCCTGGTACTTCGCCACCACCGGCATCAACAGGAACAGTGGCACGAGCACCAGGCACATGACCACTAACTCCGTGAGCGCCTGGCCGCGCTGGGCTGCGAAGAATGGCGTGCGCGTCATTGCCCGCCCCCTCCGGTAAAGCTGTAGCCACCGGCTGCATAGGGCGTGAAGACAGCCGCGCTGACGGTCGTGTCCATGGCGGCGTCGGCGGCGTTCAGCTTCAAGCCTTCCGGTTGCTCCATTTCCAGCAACAGGCCGCCGAACTGGCGCGACGCCGCGCCCACCGCAGGTTTAAACGAGCCGCCGGATGCGTAGCATGCGCTGCCGCCGCCGGTAGCAGCGGGCAGCGCCCAAATGTCGCAGGTGACGCCCTTCACGTCTTTACGCTGGGCGGTCTTGCTGGCGGCGTAGGCCGATACCTGGCGCAGTTGCGCAGCCATCGCCGCCATGGCTGGGTCGTTCGCCATGCGCTGCAATGCATCCGCCCCACCTGAAGGACGGGCCGGCATAGGTCGGGCACCGGCGTGGCCATCCGGGCCGCAGTTGCCCTTGGCGATCTTCGCCACCAGGTCGATCTGGCAGATACCCGCGCTCGACTCCAGCTTGGCCGTGCGCACAGGTTTGGACAGCAGGCTGCAGTCGCTGATTTTCACCTGGTAGGAAACGCCGGACGAATATTGGATGCTGCGCTGTAAGGCAAGGTAGTAGTCGTCGCGGTGGCTCACCATGTAGTCCGGCCAAGCCTTGGGCGGATTGACCGGCTGGCCGGTACGCTGGTGATCCGTCACGCAAGCCTGCACGTTCTCCTTGAGCCGCGCCAGCAGCGCGGCGTTGCCTTCCTTGCCGTTGAAGTAGCCGTGCAGCCGCGCGCGGTGCACTTGCACCTGCGCGCCCGCCCTGCCGTAGGCCTCGTGCGGCATGGGCGCCTTGAAGATCTCGTCCTCTTGCGGCGTGGTGGCCTGCGCTGCGCAGACTACTGCCATGGCGACCCCGCCGCAGATGAAATATTTTGAACTAGTCATGGATTGATGCCCTGCAGTGCCGCAGCCGCTGCCAGCGTCGCTGCGGAGTTGTCGCCCAAATGCGCCTGCCAGTAAGGATTGAACAAACTTGGCAGTTCCTTCTTGCCGTCCGCGCGCGCCACCGGGCGGTCGAAATAGACTTCGGAGGTCGATACCGCCGCCAGTACGTCCTGCGCCTGCGCGCCTTTCATCACGTCCAGGCGGCCGGTGGGTTTGATCTGCGAGCGGCCGTCGGAGGTCATGGTCTGCGCTTTAGCGCGCGTAAGACGAATGGCGAAGCGTAGCGTGGGGTCTACCCGTTTTGCGGCAGTGGGACTGTCCGGGGAATACGACAGCACTTCGCTGGAGACGTCGAAAAAATTGGGCACGCCGCTGTAGAACCAGTCGCTGCCGCCGCCGTTCTTGCGGGCGGACTGCTGGCCGGTACCCAGCGAGTAGTTGGCGACGGTGCGGCAACGCGGTATGCCGAAGCGGAAGCGCAATTGCTCCGCCCGCAGCGTTGCGCTGTCCTGCGCGCGCCACTCGTCGAATCCAATTAGCTGAGTGCTGCCGGTTCGGTTCGCTTTCCCGCGCGGCACCGGATTGCAGGGCAAGATTGAGCTGTCGCTCCAGGAACGGTTTCGGACGAAACCGTCCTTGTAGGCGGCACTCAGCTCAACATCCTTGAAGCGGGTGCGGTCATTGCCGATGTTCGGCGTTATGAAGGGTTTTCCGTCGAACAACGTGTAGTTGTCGAGCAGCGGAATCAGGTCGACCTTCACCACGCCATCGCCGACGTAATTGGCATCCGCAACTTCCTGCATCAGCCGGGTGCGAGCCGGCAGGAAACTGGCATACATGGTGGTCTGAGCCAGCTGCAAGGCCACCTTTGCCGTTTCAGTCGCAAGCACGGTGACCTGCAGCACCGGGCTAACGACATTCTCAGTGGCGTTGATCACTGTTGCGCCATAGGCCAAGACTCCGCACGCCGGCGTGTACTTCAGCAACTGCAGGCCACCGGGAACAGGGTAATTCGTTGTACAGAGCATCGCCGTATCGGCACTGGTGGCGTGTTCAGCGGAGTATTCAAGCCAGGAATCGACACTCACCATCTGGGCGATCGTTACCTCGTTCGCCATCAGCGCGCGGTTGGTGTAGGCATCGAAGTTCAAGGCACGGGCGTGCATGACGGCGGCGCTGTAGGCCACGGCGTCGGCGGTGTTGACCAGCTTGGCCTTTTCGGCCGTCAGCTGCCCGGTGTTGAACATGAAGAACATCGCAACCAGCCCGCTCAGCAGGACGAACAATCCATAGATGAGCGCCTGCCCCCGCTGCCGCGCGCGGCGCGGCAGGGAAGACAGCGGGTTGGAGGCGAAACGGCTCATGACTTAGTTGCTCCCGCCTGCGCTGCCCTGCTTGCCGGTGGTGGCTTGGTCGCCGTAAGTGCCCAGCGAGTTCTTGTTGGCGTCCTTGGCGGCGGCGGCGGCCTTGGTCGCTGCTGCTTGCGATGCGGTGATGGCGGCAGTGCCGTCGTTGCCGGACACCTCGTTCGAGATGGCGGCCATCTGGTTGCGCACGGTGGCGCCGAACAGTTGCGTGACGGCGATGGCGGCCACGGCAATCATGGCGACGATGATGATGTACTCGGTCATGCCCTGACCGGTTTGCCTGCGTTTGAAAGCGCGGATGTTCATGCGATACCCCTTTATCAAATTGTGGAAACACCAAATGGAATGGGCCTCCACGGACGGGGTGTGGCCCGCGCGAGGAAGCGGAGCCAACTGTAGACCTTGTACACCGCGCACATTTTCACCAAATGTAACGATGTTAAATAAATAATTTTTATTTTTACTTATTGGGCTTTTTGGCAACATTTCAATCGTGCGGGGCCACCTCATCAGTTACGATGGCCGCCTGGCGGCGGAATAAAAAAAACCCCGCAGCGCGGGGTTTTGGGGGTACTGCGGCAGCCGGAGGCTATTTGGCGGTCGCGGGGGCAGCGGCAGAAGCCGTCTTGTCCGCCTTCTCGCCCTTCGCGGCCTTGGCCGGCTTGGCGGGCTTGGCTTCGCCTGCGCCGTCGCGCGATTTGCCGTTCACTTGCAGGCCGGCTTCGGACAGTTTGACCGCGTTCTTTTCCCCCACGCCCTTCACGCGCATTTCAAAGTCGGCCCAGTCCTTGAAGGGGCCGCCCTTGGTGCGCTCGTCCAGTATCGCTTTCGACTTGGCCGGGCCGATGCCCTTCACGCTGTCCAGCGCGGCCGCATCGGCCTTGTTCACGTCGACCTGTGCAAATGCGAAGCCCATCGTCGCAACCAATGCGGCAACTGCCATCAACAGTTTCTTCATCATATTTGTCTCCGTTATGTGGGTAGCGAAACGGGATTCCGCCTCGCCCGTGGTAAACGGAGGCCGCCGACGCCAGTTGACCGGCTTTGTTTGATGTAAATCAATCAAACCGCATGGCTGTGCAGGCCGCCAGCCGCGTCCTGCGCCAGCCAGGCGCAGCCTGTTTGGGCCAGGAAATCCAGCGCCTGCGGGCCTTTCAGCATGGCAATCGTGGCGCTGGCGCCCGCCGCCACCGTGAGCGGCGCCAGCACGCTGACCGAGCGCCACGCCGTGACCGGGTAGCCGGTGGCGGGGTCGAGGATATGGCAGTAACGCCGGCCATCCAGCTCGAAATAGCGCTCGTAGTCGCCGGAGGTGGCCAGCGCGCCGCTGGCGACATCGATGGCGGCGATGGCGCCGTCCTCCTGGCGCGGGTGCTGGATGGCGATGCGCCAGGGGCTGCCGTCCGGCTGCGGGCCGAGCACGCGCAGATCGCCGCCCAGGTTGACGTAGCCGCAGTGCACGCCTTGCGCCAGCAGCAGCGCGGCGGCGCGGTCGGCGGCGTATTCCTTGCCGAAGCCGCCGAAATCCAGCTCCATGCCGGCCAGCGGCAGGCGCAGGCTGCTCCCTTCCCGCTCGGCCTTGCGCCAGCCGGTGAGGGCCAGCAGCGGCGCCAGCTCCTCCGGCTGCGGCACGCGCGGCTGCTTGAAGTTCCAGGCCCGGCGCAGCACGCCGGTGGTGATGTCGAACAGGCCGCCGCTGAGGGTGTACAGCTGGTCCGCGTATGCCAGCAGGGCCAAGGTTTCGTCGTCCAGCGGCAGCGGCGCGCCGCCGGCCGCGCCGTTGATGGCGGACACCACACTGTCGCTGCGGTAGCGCGAGTACTTCGCTTCGATGCGCCGCACTTCGGCCATGGCGGGCGCGGCCAGCGCCTGCGCCGCCTCCTCGCTCGCGGCGGGCAGCAGCAGCTGGCAAGGGCTGGCCATGGCCTGGAAGGCCACGGTGTACAGCGCGCTCAAGCGCTCACCATTGCTTGCTGATGCCCAGCTGCCAGATTTGCGCGTCCATGCGCGCCAGGCCGGGGCTGCCGGTGCCGAAGCGGCGCCAGCGGGTGCTCTGACGATAATGCTCGGCCTTCACCTGCGCGCGCCAGCCGTCGCCGAAACTGTAGGCGGCCTGCAGACCGGCCGTGACGGCGCCGAAGCCGGACAGGCGCTGGTCGGCCGAGGTGAAGGCGGTGGAACCGAAGGTGTAGCCGGGCGGGAAAGGCGGGCCGAAGCGCTTGTCGTACACCGGGTCGAAATAGAAGTCCGCCGCCGATTGCGTGCTCAGCCGCAGCGAGGGCGTCAAGGCCCAGCCGCCGCCCAGCGCGCGCTCGTATTCGGCGCCCAGGGTGTGGGCGCGGACGCCGAAGCTGTCCATGTAGTAGCGGTAGCTGGTGCGCATGGCGCTGCCGTCCCCCAGCGCGTGGTTCCAGCGCAGCAGCAGGCTGTTGACGTCGCGCTTGCGCGGGCGGTTGTCGACGTATTTGTAGGGGTCCGAGTAGTAGCCTTTACCTTTCGCATGCGTCAGGTCGAGCTTGACGATGTCGCGCTGGGTCAGCACCTGCTCCAGGCTGGCCAGCCATTCCACGGTGTGGCGGCGCTCGCCTGTCACCAGCAGGTTGACCGGGGAAATGGTGTCGTTGCTGACGCCAAAGGACAGGCTCCCGGTGGTGTTGTGGTCCGCGCTGCTGATGGTGCCGCCCAGCGACAGCGCGCGCGAGCGGTAGTCGTTCTCGTTGGACCAGGCGGCGCCTGCGCTGACGCTGGCGTTGGCGAGGTAGCGCGTGACGCGCAGGTCGGCGGCGTGGCGCAGGTCGTCCATGCGCGAGGCGCCGGAGATGGCGGTGTGGTAGCGCGGCGTGGCGCCGGACACGTGGTCGCTGACGGCGCCCGCTTCCAGCAGCCAGCCGCCGGCCACCGGCAGCGACAGGCGCACCGCAGGCGAGCGCACGCTCACGCGGTCCAGGCCGGGCTGTTCGTCCTTGTAGTGCAGATAGTCG
Organism: Pseudoduganella aquatica; assembly: GCF_009857595.1. Lineage (GTDB taxonomy): Bacteria > Pseudomonadota > Gammaproteobacteria > Burkholderiales > Burkholderiaceae_D > Rugamonas > Rugamonas aquatica_A. The sequence continues at coordinate 30,026 of NZ_WWCU01000011.1, forward strand.
ACGCTGAGGGTGGCGGTGTCCGGCAGGGTTTGCGCGGCTGCGCTCGGCAAGCCCAGCCCCAGGCCGGGCAGTGCGAGCGCAGCCAGCATCAGGGCCTGGCTTGGCGGCAGGTCGGTCTTCGGCATCAGTTGCACCCGCAGCCGCCGCCGCCCACGCTGCCCGCGCCGCTGGCGGCTTCCTTGCTGTCGTAGATGTGGGCGCTGTAGCGCGACGCGGCAGGGTCGCGGTCGAAGCGCATATTGGGCTGTGCCAGCGCGCCTTTTTCCCACGCCGCCACAGGCTGGAGCGGAGCGCAGCCGGTGGCCAGTCCGGCTGCGGCGCACAGCGCGGCCCATGCAGCCCACCTCGCCAGCCTGCACGCCCCGCGCCACCTTATTTGTGCTTGCATGCCTGCCTCCTTATGGTTGTTGCAGCGCGGACTGGATGCGTGCTTCCAGCGCGGCGGTGTCGTTGTCGTTGAAGCCGCTGTGCAGCCACAGCAGCTTGCCGTCGCGGCCGATCAGCGCGCTGCTGGGCATGCCCTTGATGCCGTAGGCGCGCGCGGTGGCGCCGGCCGGGTCGTAGGCGATGGTGAACGCGGCCGGCACGCGGGACAGGAAGGCGGCGGCGTCTTCGCCCTTGGCGTCCAGGTTGATGGCCAGTACTTGCAGGCCGGCGCCGCCATGGCGCTGCTGCAGGCCGTTCATCCAGGGGAAGGAGCGCTTGCAGGGGCCGCACCAGGAAGCCCAGAAATCCAGGTAGACCAGCTTGCCGCGATAGGCGCTCAGCTGCACCCTGCCCTGTGCTCCCGGCAAGTCGAAACCCGGCGCCAAGGCCTCGCCCGCCTTGGCGCCCGCGCTTGCGCACGTGATGGCCAGGGCCAGGACAGCGCTGCCGGCGACAGCGGCCGTCATGGCGGCATGCCCGCGGCGAACCAGGCGGCGAGCAGGTCGCGTTCGGCCTGCGTCATGCCGGTCATATTCGCCCAGGGCATGAATTGCGATTGCACGGTGGAGGTAAAGATTTGCGTCGAGCGCGCGCGGATCTCGGCTTCGGTGTCGAAGCGGATGCCCAGCGGTGCCGGGTTGAATCCGGGCACGGTGGGACGCGCGGAATGGCACGGCACGCAGCGCTGGATGATGATGGCCTGCACCTGCGGGAATTTCAGCGCCGGCTGCACCGGCTTGGTCCAGCTGAAGACGCCTGCCTGCCCGGTGCTGGTGTTGACCCAGCTGCCCGCCAGCACCCCGGCCGCCAGGTTCAGGCTGCCAGTCAGCGTGACGCTCTGGCCTGCGGTGGTGGGCAGCGCCACGCTGAAGCGGCCGCCCGGCTGCAAAGTGCCGCTGCCGCCGGCGTCCTGGTTCACCAGGTGGCCGAACAGCGCCATCGTGCCGTCGGGCTGTATGGTGATGCCGATGGCGCCCTGGTCGGCGCCGCGCACCGTCACGTCATACTGGCCCGCATACTCGGCCATGGCATTGGCCGGCAGGCTGCTGCCAAAGGGCAGATACTCGATGCCGTTGCGCACCGCGTTGGCCAGCAGCGCGATGTTTTCCGGCGAGTCGGAGAACTGGGCCAGCACCTCGGCCTGGCTCAGCCGGACGCCCAGCGGGCCGGTGCCGTCCAGATTGCCGACATGGTAGGCCAGGCCTGCCGCGTCCGGTGCGCGGCCCAGCACGTTCGCATACAGCAGCGTGACGAAAGCGGCGCTGTTCGGCGCGCCGTACAAACTCATGAATTCCTGGCTGGTGACGAAGCTGGCGGCAACCGTGTTCAGCGGCGCGCCGTTGTCCATCGTGCCGATGTGGTAGCCCAGGCCGGCCAGGTCCGGCTTGCGCTTGAAGGCGGCCTGATACAGGCGGTAGGCCTGGCCGGCGTTGCCGGACAAGTCCAGGGCCAGCGCGGTATCGGCAAAACGCAAGCGGCTGTCCGCCGGCACCAGTTGGGTGGCGCCGCTGAGGATGTCGGTGACGAGGAAGCCGCCCGTGGCGGGGGCGACGGTGTATTGGCTGAGATAGCCGCTGAAGCTGATGGCCGGGCCGGGGGCCGCCGCGTGCTGCGGCGCAGGAGCGCCCGAAGCGGACAGGCGCGCGCCGGCGCTCGGATTGCCCGGCTGGGATTGCTCGCCCGCGCCGCAGGCAACCAGCAACAGCGGCAGGGCCAGACAGCAGAGGCGGCGAGCGTCCATAGCGGTGTACCAAAAAGGGAAGGTTTACATCTTAGCCATCCCTGTATTATTTGGCAACCAGCCCGGGCCGGGCAAACAACGTTAGAGGAACAGCTCCTCGCGCGTGACGGTGGCCGTGCCCAGCTTGCCGACCACGATGCCGCCGGCGCGGTTGGCGGTCTGCACCGCCTCGTTCCAGCCCGCGCCCGCGCCCAGCATGGCGGCCATGGTGGCGATCACCGTGTCGCCCGCGCCGGACACGTCGAACACTTCGCGCGCGTCGGCCGGCATGTGGAAGCGCTCCTGTGCCGTGTACAGCGTCATGCCCTCTTCCGAGCGGGTCAGCAGCAGCGCGTCCAGCTTCAGTTCGCTGCGCAGCTTCTGCGCCTTCTCCGTGAGCTGCTCCTCGCTGCTCCAGCCGCCGGCTATGTGGCGGAACTCGGACTTGTTCGGGGTCAGCACGGTGGCGCCGGCGTAGCGCGCGAAGTCGTCGCCTTTCGGGTCGACCATCACCACCTTGCCGGCCGCGCGGCCCGCCGCCACCATGTCGGCCACGTTGACCAGGCTGCCCTTGGCGTAGTCGGACAGGATGATGACGTCGTAGTCGGCCAGCAGGGCCTTGTATTGCATCAGCTTGTTGCGCAGCACGGTGTCGCTGGGCGGCTCCTCGAAGTCGATGCGCAGCATCTGCTGCTGGCGGCCGATCACGCGCAGCTTGATGATGGTGGAGATGGCTTCGTCGCGCTTGAGGTAGCTGTGGATGCCGCCGCTGTGCAGCAGCTGCTCCACCTGGTCGCCCGCCTCGTCGGCGCCGACCACGCCCAGCAGGCCGGCATGCGCGCCCAGCGCGGCCGCGTTGCGCGCCACGTTGGCCGCGCCGCCCAGGCGCGCTTCGCGCTTGTCCACGCGCACGATGGGCACCGGCGCTTCCGGCGAAATGCGGCTCACGTCGCCGAACCAGTAGCGGTCCAGCATCACGTCGCCGACCACGAGGATGCGCACTTTGTCGAGCGCGGGGGCTTGGAAGGTGGTAACGGAAGTACTCATGGCGGTCTCTCAGGGTCGGCGGTGCGCTCGGATCGGCGGGTTACGGCTGCGCCTAACCCGCCCTACGGCCACGCACATGGGCGGCATCGTAGGGCGGGTTAGCGCAGCGTAAGCCGCCGGCGCATCAATTCATTACGTTCAGTTCTTCCGTGCGGCGCGGCGGGTAGGATTCCCACTTGCTGCAGCCCGGGCAGTGCCAATAATACTGGCGCGCCTTGAAGCCGCAATGGCCGCACTGGTAGCGGGCCAGCTTCTGGGTGTAGCCATGCACCAGGCCCTTGACCATGGACAGCTCGGACAGCAGCTCGGGCGGCGCGTCCATCATGCGCGCTTCCAGCAGCTTGTCCAGGCCCAGCAGGGTCGGCGTGCGGCGCAGCTCGTCGCTCACCAGCTGCTTGGCCGCGCTCACGCCGTCCAGTTCGATCACGGCCTTGAACACCACTTCCAGCAAATCGATGGACGAAGCCTGCTCCAGGTAGGACTTGAGCAGCGACACGCCTTCCTGCGCCCGGCCCACTTTCTTGTAGCCGTCCATCAGGCGCTGCGCCACCAGGGCCACGTGCGGCACGCTTTGCTGCTCCACGCGGCGCCAGGTGTTGAGCGCCGCTTCCACGTCGCCCTGCATCAGCTGCGCGTCGCCCACCAGGATGGTGGCGCGCACGCTGGTGCGGTCGGCCTGCAGCGCCTGCTCCAGCAGCTGCATCGCCTCGTCCGGATGGATGTGGACCAGCGCGTCCTGCGCCATTTCGCAGTAGAACTGCGCGATTTCCTTCTGGCGCACGCCGGCGCCCGCGTCCTGCAGGCCGGTCGCCACTTCAATCGCGCGCGGCCACTCCTTCTCGCGCTGGAAAATCTCCAGCAGCGAGCGGCGCGCCTGCACGCCGTAGGAGCTGTCCACCAGGCGCTTGAAGGTTTCCTCGGCGCGGTCCAGCAGGCCGGCCTTCAGGTAGTCCATGCCCAGCTCGTATTCGGCGTGCGCCTTCTGCTCGGCCGGCAGGTCCGGGCGCGACAGCAGGTTCTGGTGCACGCGGATGGCGCGCTCGGTCTCGCCGCGGCGGCGGAACAGATTGCCCAGCGCGAAGTGCATATCGGCCGTTTCCGGGTCCAGGCGCACGATCTCGATAAAGGCGTCGATGGCCTTGTCGGGCTGGTCGTTGAGCAGGAAGTTCAGGCCCTTGAAATAGCCGCGCGGCAGCGTGCGCGACTCGGACACCAGCTGGCGGATGTCCACCCGCGCGGCGACCCAGCCCAGGCCGAAGAAAATGGGCATGCCCAATAACCACCAGAGTTCGAATTCCATACTTTTCTTAGGCTTATTGCTGCGTGTTGATACTGTCCGGCTGCGGCTGGGCGTTGACCTGCAGCGCCGAGGTTTGCAGCGTTTGGATGGTGGATTTTTGTTTGGTCGCTTCGCGCCGGTGGCGGAAAACGGTAGGGGTGAGCGCGAGCACGCCGAGGAAGGCGCCGGCGGCAAAGAAGCCGAGCAGCATCAGCACCAGGGGGCCGCGTAATTCGTAGTTCAGGAACAGGACCAGATTCACTTCCTGGGTGTTCTTCAGCGCGAAGCCGAAAAACAGCACAAACAGGATAAAACCAAAAACAGTGGAAACAATTTTCATTCGTCAGCTTCCCGTTTCAAAAAAAAACGGCATCCAGGGACGCCGCTCTTTTACATCAGCCGGAACAGGCTTGCACCCGCCCCGGCTACCGTCATGTAGACGCTTCAGTCCTCGATGATGGGCTGGCCCACCATCGCGTCGACACGCTCGCGCAACTGCTTGCCCGGCTTGAAGTGCGGCACCCGTTTTTCGGGCACCATCACCTTGTCGCCGGACTTCGGATTGCGGCCGATGCGGGGCGGCCTGCTATTCAAAGCAAAGCTGCCGAAGCCGCGGATCTCGATGCGCTGGCCGCTCGCAAGCGCGCCGGTCATTGCATCGAGTATCGTCTTGACGGCGTACTCCGCATCCTTGGCCACCAGCTGAGAATAGCGCTCAGCCAGGCGGTTGATCAACTCGGACTTGGTCATCTACGTTACTGACGTTCTTAGTTCTTGTTGTCGAACTTAGCTTTCAGCAGTGCGCCCAGGCTGGTGGTGCCCGAAGCGGCGCTGCTGTCAACCGATGCCATCTTCTGCATGGCTTCTGCAGTTTCAGCATTGTCTTTAGCTTTGATCGACAGCTGGATCGAACGTGCTTTACGGTCGATGTTGATGACCAGCGCTTCAACAGCGTCGCCAACCTTCAGGTGGGTACCGGCATCTTCCACGCGGTCGCGGGAGATTTCGGATGCACGCAGGTAGCCTTCAACTTCTTCGGACAGCTGGATCACGGCGCCTTTAGGCTCAACCGATTTAACGGTACCGTTAACCATCGAACCTTTGTCGTTCATGGCTGCGAAGTTGTTGAATGGGTCGCCTTCCAGTTGCTTCACGCCCAGGGAAACGCGCTCGCGCTCAACGTCGATAGCCAGAACCACGGCTTCCAGTTCGTCGCCTTTCTTGAACTTGCGCACGGCTTCTTCGCCGGACTCGGTCCACGACAGGTCGGACAGGTGCACCAGGCCGTCGATGTTGCCAGCCAGACCGATGAACACGCCGAAGTCGGTGATCGACTTGATGGCGCCACGGACTTTATCGCCCTTCTTGTGGGTTACGCCGAAGTCATCCCATGGATTTGCTTTGCACTGTTTCATGCCCAGCGAAATACGGCGACGCTCTTCGTCGATCTCCAGAACCATCACTTCTACTTCGTCGCCCAGCTGGACAACTTTGTTAGGAGCAACGTTCTTGTTGGTCCAGTCCATTTCGGAAACGTGAACCAGGCCTTCGATGCCTTGTTCAACTTCAACGAACGCGCCGTAGTCGGTCAGGTTCGTTACTTTACCGAACAGGCGGGTGCCTTGTGGGTAACGACGGGACAGACCGGTCCAAGGATCGTCGCCCAGCTGTTTCACGCCCAGGGACACGCGGTTCTTTTCCTGATCGTACTTCAGGACTTTCGCGGTGATCTCTTGGCCAACGGTCAGCACTTCCGATGGGTGACGCACACGACGCCATGCCAGGTCGGTGATGTGCAGCAGGCCGTCGATGCCGCCCAGGTCCACGAACGCGCCGTAGTCGGTGATGTTTTTCACAACGCCGGTCACCACGGTGCCTTCTTTCAGCGTTTCCATCAGTTTCTGACGCTCTTCGCCCATCGAAGCTTCGATGACGGCGCGGCGGGACAGAACGACGTTGTTACGCTTGCGGTCCAGTTTGATCACTTTGAATTCGAGGGTCTTGCCTTCGAATGGGGTGGTGTCTTTGACAGGACGGGTGTCCACCAGCGAACCTGGCAGGAACGCGCGGATGCCGTTGGTCAGAACGGTCAGGCCGCCCTTGACTTTGCCATTGACGGTACCGACGACGATTTCGCCGGATTCCATTGCTTTTTCCAGTGCCAGCCACGAAGCCAGACGCTTGGCTTTGTCGCGCGACAGGATGGTATCGCCGAAACCGTTTTCCAGCGATTCGATGGCCACGGAAACGAAGTCGCCTACTTTGACTTCCAGTTCGCCTTGGTCATTCTTGAATTCTTCAACAGGGATGAAAGCTTCCGATTTCAGGCCGGCGTTTACGATCACAAAGTTGTGATCCAGACGAACGACTTCAGCGGAGATCACTTCGCCGGAACGCATGTCCTGACGGGACAGGGATTCCTCAAAGAGGGCTGCGAAACTTTCCATATTAGACATAGTACTTCCAGGTCAGCCAGTAAGGCCCGCGATATGCGGCTTCAACTGGGTTAGGGTTAATAAAACACAACAATTACTTTGCTGCGGCGGCATACCACTGCAACACCTGCGCCACCGCCTCATCGACGGCCATACGCGAGGTATCGAGCACATGCGCTCCCTCCGCGGGGACCAGCGGCGCGATGGCCCGGTTCGTATCCCGGTCATCCCTTGCCTTCAAATCCATCAGGAGGTCTTCCATATTAGCAGAAAATCCCTTAGCTATCAATTGCTTATATCGGCGTTCGGCGCGCGCTTCCACGCTGGCGGTCAAAAACACCTTCAACTGGGCGCCGGGGAAGATCACCGTGCCCATATCGCGCCCGTCGGCCACCAGGCCCGGCGTCTTGCGGAAACCCAGCTGCAGGCCGTACAGCGCCTGGCGCACCGAGGGGAAAGCGGCGATTTTCGAGGCCGTGTTGCCCACCTCTTCCTGCCGGATCGCGTCGGTGACGTTTTCATGCGACAAAAACACCGCCTCCCCGGTAAAACTGATGTTCAGGTGCTCGGCCAGCTTGGCCAGCGCGTGTTCATCCGTCAGGCTGGTGTCGCGGCGGATAGCCTGCAGCGCGGTCAAACGGTAGAGCGCGCCCGAGTCCAGCAGGTGGAAGCCGAGGTGGTCGGCAACCTTGTGTGCGACGGTGCCCTTGCCGGATGCGGTGGGGCCGTCAATGGTGATGACTGGAATATGGGAGGTGGACATGTTTTATTTGGCAATGGCGGCGAAGGCGTCGAAATAGTCGGGGAAAGTCTTGGCCACGCATTTAGGGTCGTTAATCCGTACATTATTGCCTCGACGCAATGCGCCGTCCAGCGCGACCAGCGAGAAGCACATGGCCATGCGGTGGTCGTCGTAGGTGTCGATGGCGGCGGAACCGATGGCGGCGGGCGGCGTCACCTTCAGGTAATCCGCGCCCTCCTCCACCACGGCGCCCAGCTTGCGCAGCTCGGTGGCCATGGCGGCGATGCGGTCGGTTTCCTTCACGCGCCAGCTGGCGATATTGCGCAGCGTGGTGGTGCCGTCCGCATACAGCGCGGCCACGGCGATGGTCATGGCGGCGTCCGGAATATGGTTGAAGTCCATGTCCACGGCCTTCAGCGGGCCATTGGACTTGGCTTCGATCCAGTTGTCGCCCATGGTGATCTGCACGCCCATCTGCTCCAGCGCCTCGGCAAAGCGCACGTCGCCCTGGATGGAATCGCGTCCCACGCCTTCCACGCGCACCGGGCCGCCGGCAATGGCGCCCGCCGCCAGGAAGTAGGAAGCGGACGAGGCGTCGCCCTCCACGTGGATCAGGCCCGGGCTCTTGTAGCGCTGGCCGGCCTGCACGGTGAAGGACGCCCAGCCGTCCTGCTCCACCGTCACGCCGAAGCGGCGCATCAGGTTCAGCGTGATCTGGATGTAAGGCTTGGAAATCAGTTCGCCAACGACATCGATGGTGACGGCGTGGCCTTGCGCCATCAGCGGCGCCACCATCAGCAGCGCGGTGAGGAACTGGCTGGACACGTCGCCGCGCACCGACAGGCGCTGCGCCGTCAGATTGCCCTTGCGGATGTGCAGCGGCGGATAGCCGGGATTGCCCGTGTATTCAATCTGCGCGCCGATGGCGTTCAGCGCGTCCACCAGGTCGCCGATCGGGCGCTCGTGCATGCGCGGCACGCCGTGCAGCTTGTAGTCGCCGCCGATCACGGCCAGCGCGGCCGTCAGCGGACGGATGGCGGTGCCGGCGTTGCCCATGAACAGATCGGCCGAGGGCGCAAAGTGCACGCCGCCCACGCCGCCTCCGCCGGCCACGGTGTGCATGGGGTAGCCGTCCATGGTGGGCTGCGCTTCCCAGCGCACGCCCAGCTCGCGTAAGGCGTTCAGCATGACGTGCGTGTCGTCCGACGCGAGCAGGCCGCCGATGCGGGTTTCGCCTTCCGCCAGCGCAGCGAGCAGCAGGATGCGGTTGGAGATGGATTTCGAACCCGGCAGGCGCACCACGCCTTCAACGTGGGCGACCGTCGCCAGATCGATGTGTTCGGGATAGTTTTGCTGCGTCATACCAGTCCTTTTGCTTACTCAGCTTTGTCTTGTGCGGGCGGCGCCTCGGCCGCCTCGATCGTCGCAATCCAGCGCTGGCGGGCTTGCTGGGCATTGCCGTACACCGCCTCGAGGGCGGCGCCGTTGCCGGCGGCAAGCTGCGCGCGCAGCGTGGTCAATTGTGCCAGATAGGCGTCCAGCTCCGTCAGCAGCGCGGCCTGGTTGGCCAGGCTGATGTCGCGCCACATTTCCGGCGACGAGCCCGCGATGCGGGTGAAGTCGCGGAAGCCGCTGGCGGCGTACTGGAACAGCAGATCGGCGTGCGGCTTGTGGGCGATGTCGTCCACCAGTGCGTAAGCCAGCAAATGGGGCAAATGGCTGACGGCGGCGAACACCTTGTCGTGTTCTTCCGGCGAGAGGCGATGGATCACAGCGCCGCAGGCACGCCAGGCGGCGGCCACCAGCTCCACGTCCGCTTCGGCGTTTTCGGCCAGCGGCGTGAGCACTACTTTCTTGCCTTGATACAGATGCGGAATGGCCGCTTCCGGGCCATTCGTTTCGCGCCCCGCGATGGGGTGGCCGGGCACGAAGCGTCCCAGCTTGTCGCCCAGCACGGCGCGCGCGGCGGCGGCCACGTCGCCCTTGGTGCTGCCCGCGTCGGTGACCACGGTGCGCGGCCCCAGGTGCGGCAGCAGCGCGGCCAGGATGTTGGCGGTCTGCGCCACCGGCGCGGCCAGCAGCACCAGGTCCGCGTCCTGGAGCGCCACGGCCAGGTCGCCGCCGATTTCGTCGATGATGCCCAGCTCCAGCGCACGTTGCAGCGATGCCGGCGAACGGTCCATGCCGACAATGCTGCGCACGGCGCCGGCCTGTTTCAGCGCCCGCGCAAACGAACCGCCTATCAAGCCGACGCCGAAGATAACGATCTTATTCACGGTCCGACGCCAGCGCTTTCTGCAAAGCCGAGATCAGGATGGCGTTTTCCTGCGGCAGGCCGATGGAAATGCGCAGCCACTCGGGCAGGCCGTAGTTGCCCACCGGGCGCACGATCACGCCCTGCTTGAGCAGCGCCAGGTTGACGCGCGCGCCGGCGGCCAGGTCCTTGCCCACTTTGACCAGCACGAAGTTGCCAAAGGACGGCACGTACTCCAGGCCCATCTGCTGGAACGCTTCCACGAACTGCTGGTAGCCGGCGGCGTTGTTGCGCGCGCCCTGCTCCAGGAAGTCCTTGTCGTTCAGCGCGGCGATGGCGGCCGCTTGCGCCAGCGAGTTCACGTTGAACGGCTGGCGAATGCGGTTCATCAGGTCCGTCAGCGCAGGCTGGGCGATGGCGAAGCCCACGCGCAGGCCGGCCAGGCCGTAAGCCTTGGAGAAGGTGCGCGACACCAGCAGGTTGGGATACTGCTTGACCCACGCTGCGGACTCGTACTGGTTTTCCGGCGACAGGTATTCGTTGTAGGCCTCGTCCAGCACCACCACCACGTTGGCCGGAACCTTCTTCAGGAAGGCTTCGATTTCGGCGGCGCCGATGAAGGTGCCGGTGGGGTTGTTCGGGTTGGCGATGAAGACCAGGCGGGTGTCCGCGTCGATGGCGGCAGCCATGGCGTCCAGGTCATGGCCGTAGTCCTTGGCCGGCACCACGATGGCGCGCGCGCCCAGGCCTTGCGTGGCCAGCGCGTACACCGCGAAGGAGTACTGCGAATAAACGATGGCCTGGCCCTTTTCCACGAAGGCGTGGGCGGCGATTTCCAGGATGTCGTTGCTGCCGTTGCCCAGGGTGATCCAGTCGGCCGGCACGTCGTAGCGCTCGGACAGCGCGGCCTTCAGCTCGAAGCCGTTGGCGTCCGGGTAGCGGCCCAGGTCCGCGGCGGCGGCAGCCATCGCGGTCTTGGCCGATTCCGGCACGCCGTACGGGTTTTCGTTGGAGGCCAGTTTGACGATGGACGCTTCGTCCAGGCCAAACTCGCGCGCCACTTCGGAAATGGGTTTGCCAGCCTGGTATGGGGCGATGGCGCGGACGTATTCAGGACCGAAATTCTTGGACATAGGATTCTCAATAATTGAATTAAGTAAGGCTGACCGGGTAAGAGCCCAGCACCTTGAAGAATGCAGCCTGGTCTTTCAGTTCGGCCAGGGCTTTGCCGACGGCGGCGTCGTTCACATGGCCGTCCACGTCAACGTAGAAGTAGTACTCCCAGGTGCCGATGCGCGCCGGGCGCGATTCGAAACGGGTCATGGACACGCCATGCTTGGCCAGCGGCGCGAGCAGCTGGTACACGGCGCCGGCCTTGTTCGGCACGGCCAGCACCAGCGAGGTGTGGTCTTTCCCGGACGGCAGCGTTTGCAGATGGCCGATGACGGCGAAGCGCGTGCGGTTGTGCGGGTCGTCCTGGATATGGCCTTTGACCACGCCCAGCTTGTACTGCGTGCCCGCCATTTCGCTGGCGATGGCCGCCACGCTGGCGTCGTCGCCGGCCATGCGCGCCGCTTCCGCGTTGGAGGCCACGGCGCGGCGTTCGATGTTGGGATAGTTCTGGTTCAGCCACACCTGGCACTGCGCCAGCGCCTGCGAATGCGCGCAGATCACCTGCACGCCGTCCATATTGCCGGTCTTGGTCATCAGGCTGTGGTGCACCGCGATGGCCACTTCGCCGCTGATCAGCGTGGTCGTGCCCAGCATGAGGTCCAGCGTGCGGTTGATGGCGCCTTCGGACGAGTTCTCCACCGGCACCACGCCGAAATCGGCGGTGCCGGCCTCGGTGGCGCGGAACACTTCGTCGATGGATGCGCAAGGCAGGCCTTCGACGGCGCTGCCGAACTGCTGGTACACAGCCTGTTCGCTGAAGGTGCCGACCGGGCCGAGATAGGCCACGGTGACGCGCTTTTCCAGCGCGCGGCAAGCGGACATGATTTCGCGGAAGATGGTCTGCACGTCGGTGGCGACCATGGGGCCGGGGTTGCGGTCGGCCACGCCGCGCAGCACCTGGGCTTCGCGTTCAGGACGGAACACCGGCGCGTTGGTTTCGGCCTTCACGTGGCCGACTTCCTGCGCCACTTTGGCGCGCTGGTTCAGTAAGGCGAGGATCTGCGCGTCGATCGCGTCGATCTGCTCGCGCAGGGGTTTCAGTTTATCTGTCATGTTCTGCAGCCAGAGGGTGGGTTTGGCCTTAGCGGCCCGCAAATTCGTTCAGGTAATCGACCAGGGCTTGTACGCCCTCGATAGGCATCGCGTTGTAGATCGATGCACGCATACCGCCGACGGACTTGTGGCCCTTCAGTTGCAGCAGGCCGCGCGCTTTGGCGCCGGCCAGGAATGCTTCATTCTTGCTTTCGTCGCGCAGGTAGAACGGTACGTTCATGCGCGAGCGGTATTGGGGCAGGACGCGATTCTGGTAGAAGTCGTCCGCATCCAGCGCGGCGTACAGCAGCGCTGCTTTTTCTTTGTTGCGGCGTTCCATCTCGGCCACGCCGCCTTGTTTTTTCAGCCACTGGAACACCAGGCCGGCAATGTAGATGCCATAGGTGGGCGGCGTGTTGTACATCGATTCGTTGTCGGCCACGTTCTTGAAGTCGAAGGCGGACGGGCAGAAAGGCAGCGCCTTGCCCAGCAGGTCCTCGCGCACGATGACCACGGTCACGCCGGCCGGGCCGATGTTCTTCTGCGCGCCGCCGAAGATCAGGCCGTACTTGGCCACGTCCACGGGACGGGACAGGATGTGCGAGGACATGTCGGCCACCAGGGTGGTGTCGCCCTGCGCGGTGGGCACGAAGTCGATCTCCACGCCGTCGATGGTCTCGTTGGTGCACAGGTGCAGATAGGCCGCGCCGGGCGTGAGCTTCCACTCGGACTGCGGCGGCACGAAGGTGTAGCCGTTGTCCTTGGCGCTGGCGGCAACGTTCACCTTGGCGTAGCGCGCCGCTTCCTTGATGGATTTGCTGGACCAGGAGCCGGTCTGCACGAAGTCGATGGTGCTATCGGCGCCGGCGACGAGGTTCATCGGGACCACGGCGTTCTGCGACAGCCCGCCGCCCTGCATGAACAGGATCTTGTAGTTGTCCGGCACCGCCAGCAGTTCGCGCAGGTCGCGCTCGGCGGCGCGGTAGATCGAAATGAACTCCGGGCCGCGATGGCTCATTTCCATGACGGACATTCCACTGCCGTTCCAGTCCAGCATTTCAGCAGCGGCCTGGGCCAGCACTTCTTTCGGCAAAACGGCTGGGCCGGCGGAGAAATTGTAGATATTCGTCACGTTCTTTCCTTAGTTGACCAGGTTGGCGGTCATTTCCTCAACGATTTTCCCCATGCGCGGCAAGATGATTTTCTGGCTGGTCTGCATGGATTCCTGCATCACCTTCGGCATCGTGGCCAGCATCTTGGCGCCGATCGGGCTGCGGTAGAAGGCCAGCAGTTCGCGCATCTCATCGACCGTGTAGTTGCGGGCGTAGATGGCGGTGGTTTCGCGTTCCAGTTCATCGAACAGCGCCGGGTCGGCAAAAAACTTCTGCAGGGAGGCCGTCATGGCCGGGATCATTTTTTCCAGCTCGGCCTGGGCTGCGGCCTTCTTGGCCGGGGTCATGCCCCTGGCACGGGTTTCAATCATGCCGCCGCTCATGGCGCGCAGCATTTGCGGCATCTGCGCCGTCATCTGCTGCATCGACGCCTGCATCAGGCCGCGCGCGTTGATCGCCTCCATCAGCTGCTTGGCGGCGGCGGTGGATTCCGCACTGGGGACGGCGTTCTGCGCCATGGCAGGCGCGCAGGAAAGCGCCAGAGCGGCGGCTAGCAGGGCAACGATTTTTTTCAATTTGTCTCTCTCGAATGTAAAAACGGGGCCAGTGTCATTGTCGCATTAATTGCGCAAACGACCCTGGCCCCGCCGTGGCGGGTTACGGCCTCCGGCCTAACCCGCCCTACGCACCATCACGAACCAAGTCGCGCGATGCAGGCGTAGGGCGGGTTAGCGTAGCGTAACCCGCCTGTGCGCGCCGCAAAGCTTACTCGGGCGCCGCCTCCGGTTCGTCCGGCGCGGCCGGCGCTTCCGCCACATTGCCGCCGGATGGTTCCAGCTCCACCTCGTCGATGTCCGTTTCCACGATGCGCTGCAGGCCGGACAGCTTGGTGCCGTCTTCCACCGCGATCAGGGTCACGCCTTGCGTGGCGCGGCCCATTTCGCGGATCTCCGCCACGCGGGTGCGGATCAGCACACCGCCGGTGGTGATCAGCATGATCTCGTCGGTCGGCTCAACCAGCGTCGCGGCGACCACCTTGCCGTTGCGCTCCGAGGTCTGGATGGCGATCATGCCCTTGGTGCCGCGGCCGTGGCGGGTGTACTCGGTGATCGGAGTACGCTTGCCGTAGCCGTTCTCGGTGGCCGTCAGCACGGACTGCTGCTCGTTCTCGGCCACCAGCAGGGCGATCACGTTCTGGCCTTCTTCCAGGTTCATGCCGCGCACGCCGCGCGCCGTGCGGCCCATGGGACGCACGTCGTTCTCGTCGAAGCGCACCGCCTTGCCGGCGTCGGAGAACAGCATCACGTCGTGCTGGCCGTCGGTCAGCGCGGCGCCGATCAGGAAGTCGCCCTCGTCCAGGTCCACGGCGATAATGCCGGCCTTGCGCGGGTTGCTGAAGTCCTTCAGCGGGGTTTTCTTCACGGTGCCCAGGCTGGTGGACATGAAGACGTAATGGTCCTCCGGGAAGGTGCGGTTTTCGCCCGACAGCGGCAGCACCACGGTGATCTTCTCGTCGTCCTGCAGCGGGAACATGTTCACAATCGGCTTGCCGCGCGAGGCGCGCGAGCCCTGCGGCACTTCCCATACCTTGAGCCAGTACATGCGGCCACGGTTGGAGAAGCACAGGATGTAGTCGTGCGTGTTGGCGATGAACAGCTGGTCGATCCAGTCCTCGTCCTTGGTCGCCATGGCCTGCTTGCCGCGTCCGCCGCGCTTCTGCGCGCGGTACTCGGAAATCGGCTGCGACTTCATATAGCCCAGGTGCGACAAGGTCACGACCATGTCCTGCGGCGTGATCAGGTCTTCCGTGCCCAGGTCGGTGGCGTTGTGCTCGATGGTGGAGCGGCGCGCGTCATTGCTGCCGTATTCCAGCTGGGCGGCGGTCATTTCGTCGGTGATGATGGTGGTCACGCGGGCCGGCTTGGACAGGATGTCCAGCAGGTCGGCGATCAGCGCCATCACGTCCTTGTATTCGTTGACGATCTTGTCCTGTTCCAGGCCGGTCAGGCGCTGCAGGCGCATCTGCAAGATTTCCTGCGCCTGGTCGTCGGACAGCTTGTACAGGCCGTCCGGCTGCAGGCCGTAGTGCTTGGGCAGGTGCTCGGGACGGAAGGCTTCCATGCCCGCCTGGCCTTCGTCGCCGGTGCGGGCCAGCATTTCGCGCACGATGGACGAATCCCAGCCGCGCTCCATCAGCGCGGTCTTCGCGACCGGCGGCGTCGGCGCGGCCTTGATGATGGCGATGAAGTCGTCGATATTGGCCAGCGCAACGGCCAGGCCTTCCAGCACGTGGCCGCGTTCGCGCGCCTTGCGCAGTTCGAACACGGTGCGGCGCGTGACCACTTCGCGGCGGTGCGACAGGAAGCACGCCAGCATTTCTTTCAGGTTCAGCAGCTTGGGCTGGCCGTCGACCAGGGCCACCATATTCATGCCGAAGGTGTCTTGCAGCTGGGTCTGCTTGTACAGATTGTTCAGCACCACTTCCGGCACTTCGCCGCGCTTCAGCTCGATGACCACGCGCATGCCCGACTTGTCGGACTCGTCGCGGATGTCGGAAATGCCTTCCAGCTTCTTGTCGCGCACGTTTTCGGCGATGCGTTCCAGCAGGGACTTCTTGTTGACCTGGTAAGGCAGCTCGTCAACGATGATGGCGGTGCGGCCGCCGTCCTTGCCGTATTCCTCGTAGTGGGTCTTGGCGCGCATCACCACGCGGCCACGGCCGGTGCGGTAGCCGTCGCGCACGCCGGACACGCCGTAGATGATGCCGGCGGTCGGGAAGTCCGGCGCAGGAATCAGCTCGATCAGCTCGTCGATGGTGCAGTCCGGGTTGCGCAGCACGTGCAGCGCGCCGTTGATCACCTCGGTCAGGTTGTGCGGCGGGATGTTGGTCGCCATACCCACCGCGATACCGGACGAACCGTTGATCAGCAGGTTGGGAATGCGGGTCGGCAGGACGGTCGGCTCTTTTTCCTTGCCGTCGTAGTTGGGCGCGAAATCGACCGTGTCCTTGTCGATGTCGGCCAGCATTTCGCCGGCGATCTTGTCCAGGCGGCACTCGGTGTAACGCATTGCCGCGGCGTTGTCGCCGTCGACCGAGCCGAAGTTGCCCTGGCCGTCCACCAGCATGTAGCGCAGCGAGAAGTCCTGCGCCATGCGCACCAGCGTGTCGTAAATCGAGGCGTCGCCGTGCGGGTGGTATTTACCCATGACTTCACCGACCACGCGCGCGCACTTGACGTAAGGGCGGTTCCAGACATTGTTCAGTTCGTGCATCCCGAACAGGACCCGGCGGTGTACCGGCTTCAGGCCGTCGCGCGCATCCGGCAAGGCTCGGCCCACGATCACGCTCATGGCGTAGTCGAGGTAGCTCTTGCGCATCTCTTCTTCGAGGGAAATAGGGATTGTTTCTTTTGCGAATTGATCCATGTGTGGGTCGTCTGTTCTTAACTGAGGTTGACTTATCTGTTACGCACGCTGCCGTACACCCGTTGTCCGCAGACAAGCGCACGATTTTAGCATGCGCGTCATGGCTACTGCGCAATTCCGGCGCCGGGGCCTGCCGCGACCGCCGCGAGACCGGGACCGGCGATGTCACGGAGCTGAAACAATGAAACGTTATTATTTCGCCCAGCGTTGCGCAAAAACAACATTTTGGTCAATTGCGGCCCGGATTCAATTTGCGCCATTAGTATTCCATTTCCATCCCTATGGCAAAATGGACTAGAAGTTAATTGCCTGTTTCGCAATCGGGAACCCGCGCGACAGAGGGGCATATGGTAGGATGCGCCCCATGCACCAACGTCGCGCAGTTTTTCTGCGGATATCACCCCGAAAGGAAGAAAAAATATGAATAAAATTATTGCATCGATTTTTGCTGCGTCGGCAGTGATCGCTGGATCCGCCGTGGCCCAGCAGCCAACCACCCCGCCTTTCGCCCCCGTAACCCAGGACATCAAGGCCGCCACTCCGAAGAGCGCTTATGTACAGGATGCACGCGGCATTATCGCCCGCGACCCGTTCGGCCTGTGCTGGCGCACCGGCTACTGGACCCCGGCTGACGCCGTGCCAGGTTGCGATCTGCCAATCTGCGTTGAGCCAGAGAAACTGGAGAACGGCAAATGCGTAGCACCGCCGCCGCCACCAGCACCGGCCCCCGCCCCGGCTCCTGCACCAGCCCCTGCGCCAGCACCGGCTCCGGCGCCGACCTCGGAAAAAGTCAGCTTCGCAGCGGACGCCTTCTTCGACTTCGACAAAGCCGTGCTGAAGCCTGAAGGCAAAGCCAAGCTGGACGACCTGAGCTCGAAACTGGGCGCGATCAACCTGGAAGTCATCATCGCCGTAGGCCACACCGACTCCGTCGGCAGCGATGAATACAACCAGAAGCTGTCGGTACGCCGTTCGGAAGCCGTGAAAGCCTATCTGATCTCCAAAGGCGTTGAAGCGAACCGCGTCTACACCGAAGGCAAAGGCGAGAAGCAGCCAGTGGACGACAACAAGACCGCCGCCGGCCGCGCTAAAAACCGCCGCGTGGAAATCGAAGTTGTGGGTACCCGCAGCACCAAGTAATACGCAGCACGCGCATGCATTAAACGCGCGCGAATAGCACCATTCAAGCCGCCCGGTTCATGCCGGGCGGCTTTTTTTTGCCATGCAAAATGCGGCGTTGTAAATTTGTACTCACCCCAATTTGTTGTTGACTCGACATCGGCGTTGCAGGACGATTCTTTCCTGTTGGACAATCGCTGAAGTGAGAGAACAGGGGTTAAGCATGATTAACCGCGCTTGGCTTTTCGGCGGCATTGCTGCCGCACAGTGTCTCAACTGCCTGGCCCAAACGGTGCCGGACGCAGGCCGGCTGGACGACCGCAACCGCCCGCCGCCCCCCTCCCCCCCGCCCTCCGCACCGCGCGTGGTGCTCAATCCCGCCGCGCAGCCGGGCCAGCCCGCGCTCACCGAAGGCAGCCTGATGGTGAAAGGTTTCCGCTTCAGCGGCGACCTGGACGGCATTGCGCCGGCCACGCTGGCCAGCCTGACCGCCGGCGACGGCGGCCGCGTGATGGCGCTGAGTGAACTGCACACCGTGGCCGACAAGGTCGAGCGCCATCTGCAGTCCGACCTGGGCCTGGTGGTGGCCAAGGCCTGGGTGCCGCTGCAGGACGTGCAGGACGGCATGGTGGAAATTCGCATCCTGCAGGGCACGGTGGAGGAGCTCAAGCTGTCGGCCGCGCCCGGCCAGCTGTCCGTGCCGTCGGGCGCGCTGGCGCCGGCCCGCATGCTGCTGCCGCCCGGCTCGGCCATCAGCCGCGCCAGGCTGGAGGAAGCGGTGTACCGCATGTCCGACTACGTGGGCACGCCGGTGCGCGCGTTGCTGCTGCCGGCCGCCGCCCTGGGCCGCTACGACATCCAGTTTGAACTGGAAGCGGCCGGGCGCGTGAGCGGCAGCGTGAGCGTGGACAACACCGGCAACCGCTACACCAGCCAGTGGCACGACACGGTGAACCTGAAAGTGGCCAACCTGACCGGCCACGCCGACCAGCTGCAGCTGACCGGCCAGCTGCTGACCGACAAGCAGCGCAGCCTGCGCGCCCACTACCAGCATCCGCTGCCGGGCGACTACCGCATCGGCCTGAGCGGGCAAGTGTCGCGCTACGAACTGGGCGGCGCCTTCGAGCCGCTGGACGCGCACGGCCGCACCACCCTGTTCGGCGTGGACCTGCAGCGCGCGCTGGCGCGTTCGCGCGCCTACAACCTGTACGCCAGCGCCGAGGTGCTGCGCCGCAAGCTGACCAATCACCAGCTGGGCGCGCTCACCAGCGAGCACACGGTCAACGAACTGAACCTGGGCCTGCGCACCGACTGGACCAGCGGCACGGCCTTCAACTACGGCTGGGTGACGCTGACCGGCGGCAACGTCAAGCTGGACGGCGCGGCGCTGGACGCCGTCAGCGACCATCTCGGCCCCGACCTGCGCGGCGGCTTCGGCAAGCTGGCCTTCGGCTACACGCGCAGCCAGCCGGTGGCCAAGGACGGCAGCTTCGTGGCCAATCTGTCCGGCCAGCTGGCCAGCAAAAACCTGGACTCGTCGGAAACTTTCCTGCTGGGCGGCATGGGCGCCGTGCGCGCCTACCCCAGCGGCGAAACAGCGGGCGACCAGAGCCTGGTGGCGCAGCTGGAGTACCACCAGCAGTTCGGCCAGGCGCTGCGCGGCTTTGCCTTCTACGACATGGGCTGGATCAAGGTGCGCAAGCACCCGTGGCCAAGCTTTGTGGGCGACAACAGCTTTACGCTGAAAGGCGCGGGCCTGGGCGTGGCCTGGCAGCCGGCCAGCCGGGTCGAGCTGTCGCTGATCGCGGCGCGCAAGCTGGGCCACAACCCGGTGGCCGACCCGCTGACCGGCAACGACAGCGATGGCCGCTCGTCGCGCTTCCGAGTGTGGGCGTTCGCGATTTTCCGGTTCTAGCGGCGGCTTACGCGCTCCGCGCTAAGCCGCCCTACGAGGATACACGCCGTCGCTGGGTCATTCTTAACTTGCCGTTGTGGGGTGCTGATCATGTCCATGCCGCAATTCCCTCTCAAACAGACCGTGCTGTGCTGCCTGCTGGCCCTGGCCGCCATGGAACGCGCAGCGGCCCAGGCCGCGCCGGGCGCCCTGCCCACCGGCGGCAATGTGGCCGCCGGCCAGGCCGCCATCAGCCAGAACGCGGCCACCATGCAGGTGCGCCAGAGCAGCCAGCAAGCCATTATCGACTGGCAGAGTTACAACATCGGGCGCGACGCCAGCGTGCAGTACATCCAGCCGAATGCCAGCGCCAGCACGCTGAACCGCGTACTGAACGGCAGCAGCGAGATCGCCGGCCGGCTCAGCAGCAACGGCCGGGTGTTCCTGCTGAACGCGAACGGCGTGACCTTCACGCCCACGGCGCGGGTGGACGTGGGCAGCCTGGGCGTGGCGGCGGGCAGCGCCAGCAATGAGTCCTGGCTGGCGGGCGCGGCCGAGGTGCGCAACAGCGGCAGCGTGGTCAACCAGGGCGAGATCCGCGCGGCCGACGGCGGCAGCGTGGCGCTCACCGGGCTGGCGGTGCGCAACAGCGGCAGCATCACCGCGCCGCGCGGCGCCATCGCGCTGGCGGCGGGCGACGCGGTGCGGCTGAACATCACATCCGACGGCCTGATCCAGGCGCAGGTGACGGGCGCGGCGGCGCAGGCGCTGGTCGACAACAGCGGCCTGCTCGACAGCGAAAGCGGGCGCATTGCGCTGGCGGCCAGCACGGCGGCGGGCACGGCGGGCGGGCTGGTGGCCAACACCGGCATCATCCGCGCCAGCGGCGTGGTCCACAACGGCGGCATCGTGTCGCTCACCGGCGGCGAGGTGCAGGCCGGCGGCAGCATTGCGGCCGCGTCCGCCCAGGGCGACGGCGGCAAGGTGGACGTGTTCGGCGATATGCAAAACGGCAGCGTGCGCTTTACCGGCAGCATAGACGCCAGCGCGGGCGGCGGCGGCAGCGGCGGCGCGGTGGAAACCTCGGCCGCCAGCGTCAAGGTGGGCGACGGCGCGCGCGTCAACACCCTGTCGGCCGGCGGCAAGGCCGGCAGCTGGCTGATCGATCCGCAGGACTTCACCATCGGCACGGCGGCCGGCGACGACATCAGCGGCGCCACCGTATCGGCCAACCTGGCCAGCACCAGCCTGGACATCCAGAGCGCCAGCGGCTCGCGCAACGGCACCGGCACCATCTACATCAACAACCCCATCAGCTGGAGCTCCAACAACACGCTGGGCCTGCTGGCCGAGGGCGGCATCGTGTTCGGCGCGGGCGGCCAGAACGGCCTGACGGCCAGCGGCAACACGGCCGGGCTGGTGATGCGCTACGCCACCGATTACGTCCTCAACGGCAACAAGATTACGCTGTCCGGCACCGCGCCGTCGGTCACCGTCAACGACGTCAGCTATGTGGTGATGAACACCAACAGCACGGCGGCCCTGAACACCATGCTGCGCACCCAGCCCAACCGCGCCTTCGCGCTCACCAGCGACATCGACGCCAGCGCCACCGCGCTGCTGGACGGCGGCCAGGGCTGGGTGCCGGTGGGCGACGCCACCACCCCGTTCAGCGGCCTGATGGCAGGCTTCGGCCACACCATCGACAAGCTCAACATCAACCGCCCCGCCAGCAGCGATATGGGCTTGTTCGGCGTGCTGAGCGGGCAGGTGCGCGACCTGGCGCTGACCGGCGTCACCATCAACGGGCTGAGCAACGTGGGCGGCATCGCCGGCACCCTGAGCGGCAGCCTGAACGGCGTCAGCGTGGCCGGCACCGTGCGCGGCGCCAGCAATGTGGGCGGCCTGGCCGGCAGCGCGCAGAACGCGTCCCAGATCCGCGACAGCTACAGCCAGGCCAATGTGGCGGGCAACAATGTGACCGCCGCCACCCGCTACACCATTAACGCCCTGGCCGGCAATCTGCAAAGCACGCCGGTCAACAGCTATTACGACGTGGACGCGGTGCAGGTCAACGGCGCGGCGCGCCTGGGCACGGGCGGCCTTTACCACGCCCAGTTCCAGGACTGGCTCACGCACGGAAAAACGCTGAGCATCGCCAACTACGCCGCCTCGCTGCCTTTCGACACGCTGCTGGGCGCCTACCTGATCAGCGATGTGCAGGGCCTGCGCGACCTGCTCGGCTTCGCGCAGCAGTCCAGCCTGAAATTCCGGCTGGGCGCCAGCCTCGACCTGAGCGCCTCGCCCGGGCTCTACCTGCCAGCCTTTGCCGGCCAGCTGGACGGCGCCGGCCGCAGCATACGCGGCCTGAACGTGGACGCTGCGGGCGCCGGTGGCCTGGTGGGCGTCAACAGCGGCACCCTGACCGGCCTGAGCATTGAAAACGCCACCATCGCCGGCAGCGTCAACGCAGGCGGGCTGGCCGGCGTGAACAACGGCACCATCAGCAACTCCCAGGTCGTCACCAGCACCGTGGGCGGCGGCAGCGGCGCCAACGGCGGCGTGGCCGGCCTGAACACGGGCGTCGTGCGCGACAGCGCCAGCAGCGCCAGCGTGTCCGCCCCGGCCACGGCGGCGGCGGGCGGCCTGGTGGGCGTGAACAGCGGCCAGGTCATCAACAGCTACGCCTACGGCAGCGTGCAGGGCGGCGCCAGCACGGGCGGGCTGATCGGCTCGGGCGCGGCCAGCGGCGTGAGCAGCAGCTACTGGGACACGCAAAAGTCCGGCCAGGCCGCCAGCGCCGGCGGCGGCAGCGGCAAGACCACCGCGGAGCTGGCGCAACAGGCCACCTATGTGGGCTGGGACTTTACCGGCGTCTGGCGCACCAGCAGCGCCGGCCCGGTGCTGCGCGTCATCTCGCCGCAAGCCATCGTGCTGACCATCGCCGCCAACAGCCTGACGCGCGTGTACGGCAGCCGCGTTACGCCGCTGGAACTGTCCGTGACGCCGACCGGCCTGGCCGACGGCGACACGCTGGCCTCGTTGGGCGGCACGCTGAGCTACTCCGGCACCTGGCAGACCGGCACCAATGTGGGCGTGTACAGCGTGATCCCCGGCGGGCTCACCTCCAGCAAATACGACATCGTGTTCGTCAACGGCACGCTGACCGTGACCAAGGCCGACCTGACGCTGGCCGCCGTCAACCTGAGCAAGGTGTATGGCGCGGCCGACCCCACGCTGCGCTTCACGGCCAGCGGCCTGAAGTACAACGACACCGTGGCCGTGGTCAGCGGCGCCACCCTGAGCGCGCCCACCGGCGCCACCGCCGTGGCCGGCAGCCACGCCATCAGCATCAACATCACCAATGCGGTGGCGGACAATTACACCATCCGCAGCGCCACCGGCGGCACGCTGACGGTGAGCAAGGCCAACCTGGTGCTCAACGCCAACAACGCCAGCACCGTGTACGGCGTGAACCCGTCCCTGACTTTCGGCGCCACCGGCCTGCTGTACAGCGACACGGCCGCCGTGGTGAGCGGCGTGAACTTCGCCACCACCACCGGCGCGGCGGCCAAGGTGGGCACCTACCCGATCAGCATCAGCGGCGGCACGGCGGCCAACTACAACATCACCGGCTACGGCGCGCCGGCCACGCTGACCGTGGGCAAGGCCACGCTGACGGTGCGCGCCGACGACAAATTCAAGCTGCTGGCCGATCCCGACCCCACCCTGACCTACAGCGTGCAAGGCCTGGTCTACAACGACACGCGCGACCTGGTGACCGGCGTGAGCCTGAGCACGCCGGCCGGCGCCGGCTCGGCCGTGGGCAGCTACGTCATCACCGCCGCCGGCGGCGCGGCGGGCGACAACTATATTGTGCGCACCGCGAACGGCGCGCTGGTGGTGTCCGCGCCGCCGCCGCCCGCGCCGATCGAGCCGCCGGTGTCCACCCGCGCGCTGGAGACCGTGACGGTGGTGACGCCGCCCGCGCCGATGCAGGCCGAGCCGGAGAAACCGGCCGCCATCGCCGGCGGCACGGTCAGCGCCCAGCGCAAGGAACTGTTTGCGCCGGCCAACCAGCTGATCACCAGCAATCCCAACATCGCCCGCCTGCCGGACTGCGGCGCCAACAACGAGGGCGAATGCATCGCCCAGCCGCGCGTGCCGGTGCAGGCGCGCATCGACACCGATGGCCAGGCCGCGCCGGCGGCCCAGATCCGGCGCAAGCTGGCCCTGGTGATCGGCAACCAGCAGTACGGCTCGCCGCTCACCAGCCTGGAGGGCGCTGGCCAGGACGCCGAGGCCATCGGCGACGTGCTGAAAAAACAAGGCTACGAGGTGTCCGGCCTGAGCAACGCGACGCGGCTGGACATGGTCAACGCCATGAACAAGCTGATCAAGGATGCCGAAGGCGCGGACAGCGTGATGGTGTTCTACGCCGGGCACGGCCACATCCACCCTGGCTCCTCGGTGGGCTACTGGATCCCGGCCGACGGCCGCATCGACAACCCGCGCGGCTGGTTGTCCAATATCGACATCGCCCGCTTCCTGGCCAATATTCCGGCGCGCCAGGTGCTGCTGGTGTCCGACAGCTGCTTCTCGGGCGCGCTGACGCGCGAAACCGGCGCCGCCGGCGCGGGCAGCACGCTGAGCCGCAACGCCATCCTGAACCGGCGCTCGGTGGTGGCCATGACCTCGGGCGGCGAGGAAGTGGTGGCCGACAGCGCCTTCGAGGGGCACTCGCCGTTCACCTACTACCTCTTGGCCGAGCTCGACAAGAACACCGAGCAGCCCGCCAAGACGGTGCTGGAACGGGTGCGCGAGCAGGTGCGCAAGAGCGCCGAGCAGTCGCCCGCCTACGGCGCCATCGTCTCCTCGGGCCACGTCAGCGGCGGCGAATACCTGCTCAACCCTGCCAAATAGCCGCACGGTCGGGCGGCCGGGCCGGCCCCCGCCCCGCTTTTCGCGGATTTTGTTGCGCGCACACTTTGGCGCGCGGCAAAATCCCGCTATCATGCGGATATGAATGCCGACCCTCTAGAAATCCAAAAATTTAGCGAACTGGCCCACCGCTGGTGGGATCCCACGTCCGAATTCCGTCCCCTGCACGAAATCAATCCGCTGCGCCTGGAATGGATCAACGCGCGCGCCCCGCTGGCGGGCAAGAACGTGATCGACATCGGCTGCGGTGGCGGCATCTTGGCCGAATCCATGGCGCGCAAGGGCGCCAAGGTGACCGGCATCGACCTGTCCGAAAAAGCGCTGAAAGTGGCCGACCTGCACAGCCTGGAGAGCGGCGTGCAGGTGCGCTACAAGCTGATCGCCGCCGAAGAGATGGCCGCGCAGGAAGCCGGCCTGTACGACGTGGTGACCTGCATGGAAATGCTGGAGCACGTGCCCGACCCGGGCGCCATCGTG
Source organism: Pseudoduganella aquatica (assembly GCF_009857595.1). Lineage (GTDB taxonomy): Bacteria > Pseudomonadota > Gammaproteobacteria > Burkholderiales > Burkholderiaceae_D > Rugamonas > Rugamonas aquatica_A. Next base: position 55,103 of record NZ_WWCU01000011.1, read on the forward strand.
CGCGCCGCCGCCACCCTGGTGAAACCGGGCGGCCAGGTCTTCTTCTCCACGCTGAACCGCAATCCCAAGGCCTATCTGTTTGCCGTGATCGGCGCCGAATACGTGTTGCGCATGTTGCCGCGCGGCACCCACGACTACGCCAAGTTCATCACCCCGGCCGAATTGTCGCAATACGCGCGCAGCGCCGGCCTGCAGGTGAACGGCCTGAAGGGCCTGGGCTACAACCCGCTCAGCAAGATCTACTCGCTGAACGAGGACACCAGCGTCAACTACATGGTCGCCACCAGCCGCCCCGCCTAACCACATTCCGGCGGCTGCGGCCGCCCACTACCGCCCTCCCATGAGCCATCCTGCCCCCTTGTCCGCCCCGCGCGCCGTCCTGTTCGACCTGGACGGCACCCTGGCCGATACCGCGCCCGACCTGGCCGCCGCCGTCAACCTGCTGCGCAGCGCGCGCGGGCTGGAAGCCACGCCTTACGAACTGCTGCGCCCCACCGCCTCGGCCGGCGCGCGGGGCATGATAGGCGTGTCCTTCGGCCTGACGCCGCAGGACGCCGGCTTTGATGAGCTGAAAAATGGCTTCTTCGACAATTACGAAGCCGCCATCGCCGTGCACAGCACCCTGTTCGACGGCGTGCACGAGCTGCTGGCCGGGCTGGAAGCGGCAGGCATCGCCTGGGGCATCGTCACCAACAAGCCAGCCCGCTTCACCGACCCGCTGCTGCCGCTGATCGGCCTGGCGCACGCCGGCTGCGTGGTCTCGGGCGACACCACCGCGCACGCCAAGCCGCACCCGGCGCCGCTGCTGGAAGCGGCGCGCCGCCTCGGCCTGCCGCCGGAAGCTTGCTGGTACGTGGGCGACGACCTGCGCGACATCCAGGCCGGCCAGGCGGCCGGCATGGCCACCGTGGCCTGCGCCTGGGGCTATTGCGGCCCGACCGAGCCCGTGGCGTGGAATGCCGATTATTTGTTGCCGACACCGCTATCCTTATTGCAAATAGTGCAAAATACCGTAACAGAACAGGCCGCAAACGCGCTTGCAGCCTGATAGATTGTCACGCGACCATTGCCGCACGGCAATTCTCCGCGTAAGATAAAAGGGTAAGCAAGAAGGGTAACCAACAAGTGAGAACCGGAGTACGCACATGACTAGCGATGAACTAATAATCGCCGACCCCGCTGCGCGCAGCCATACGCCGCAGAGCTGGGATGTGACAGTGTCCGAATCCAAGTTCTACTGGTACGACCTGCTGGTGGACTTTCCGCCGGTGCCGGACTTCCGCGACCCGCTGGGCCGCTACCTGCGCCGCATGCAGTTCGCGGTGGAAGCGACCATGGAAAAGCGGCTGATGTACATGCTGGTGAGCCGTCCGAAGCTGCGCTTCGACACGTCGCGCTCGACCAGCTGGGGCTTTTTCGGCCTGAAGCTGAGCATTCCCATCCTGGTGGGCGGCGATCAGAAGCGCGACTCCATCACCATCGAGCTGAAAGTCCCGGAAGACGCCACGCTGAAGAAGCCGACGGTGCAGGTGTTCGAGCGCTTCCTCACGCTCAACTGGGGCTCGATGATAGAAACCTATTCGATCCACGACCTGCTGCAAAGCTTCGACACCAAGCACGACTACCCGACCAAGGTGCACTACGTGGGCCAGACCCGCGACCCGGCCGGCCGCCTGCTGAAAGGCCGCATCAGCGGCGTGAACCGCGTGTGCGACAACAATGGTCCGGACTTCGACAACTTCCTGCTGATCCAGCGCCTGGATTTCAGCACCGGCGCGCCCATCCCCGGCGCCGACAGCGACGAGATGCAGGACATGCTGCTCAAGGACCAGATGGACCTGCTCGAGTGCATCCTCATCAAGTACTTCGAAGTGGAAAACGAAAAAGTGCGCAGCCCGCGCGAAGTGCAGTCGAGGGAAGCGCGGGTGGCCAGCCTGTACCATGCGCACATGCTGCAGCGGCTGCAGGTCGACCTGGCGCTGGAGGCGCCGGACGCTTTCCAGAACCTGTATTCCGACAAGGTCAAAGAATCCGCCCGCCACCTGTTCGAAGTGACCTTCAAGGGCAGCGAACCGGTATTCCGGGTGCCGGGCAAGGCGTAGCGCACAGGGCGCGCGCAGGCTGCGCGCGCCGCATCATTCCCACAGGCGCAAGTCGTAGTGCCAGATCGTCCAGACCAGTATCACCACCTGGATGGCCACAATCACCACGATGGAATTCATCAGCCACTCAGGAGGCCGCGGCGCCTCCTTTTCTTGCTCGTCAGTTGTGTCGGACATGATCCTCCTCCCGCTAGACCGATAAATTGTAATGCACGGCGCATCGCATTGTCGCCGCTGCGGCCATCAGCACGACAGTGATGAGAAACACGCGATACGTTTCCGCCCACCTCGACCACGCACGCACCTCGGACAAACTCCCACTTACCGGGAACAAGCCGCCTAGTACCGCCAGCAGGCTCGACAAAACAAGCGTCGCCAAAGACAGCCCCAGCACGGACTGAAGCCACAACGGACTATCACGTCCCATCTTTAGAAGATAAGCCAACGCGTCATAGATGCAGGATGCCGAAAATCCCAAGGCAACCCAGCCAAGTTGCCCATCCTTCACCAGTAGCAACAAGCTGGTACGGGCTGCGACCTCCGGCGGTAAAGTGGGCACCAAGCCGGCCAATTTCATGAAAATCAACGGCACCGAGACCGGCAACAGTATGTTGACAATGAACCACCCCATAGGTTCCCTCCGCGCGCTCATTGAAAGTACAGACACTGCCTGAAAACGCACTACGAGACTTTAAGCGACCGCAACACTTGGGCTTCCAGGGTTAGTTCTTGCGTGAAAAGCGGCTGGATGTACATGGGGTGGGAAAGCACGACACAGGGCGTCGGAATCGAGTACAATGATAAGTCTGTGGGGACGACCTGGCTTCGACGTGGGTTGCAAAGCAGAACAGGGCATACCGAGGCCTGGTTACCTCGTAAATACACCCAGAAATCAATAACTGCAAACGATAACTCGTACGCACTGGCAGCTTAATTGCTGTTAGCTCCTCAACGCTTCTTCCCTGGGGCGGGCCGTTAAAAGCTGAGGAGTCATTTACAGGGAATCGCGCTATAACGGGTCACTTGAAGTAGCGCTAAATCTAAGGTGAATCGCTGGTACGTAACGTGCACATCCGTGCCGTACTGGTTAAATTAAATGATAGTGCTAAGTATGTAGAACTGTCTGTAGAGTGCTTGCGGACGCGGGTTCGATTCCCGCCGTCTCCACCAAGAATTCTTGTAAAATCAAGTAGTTAGAAGTAGAAGGCTGTCATTTATTGGGGTGTTTTGGGGCTATTTAGGCACCGGAATGCCAACAAAATGACAGCCTTTTTATTTGCCACATCCAACATTACAAATCGATGGATAAAACAGAGATCGTCAATGAACTTGAGGCACACCGCGAGGCTCTTACCAAGATTGAGCAGGGGTTCAAGTTGACGAATTCAGGCATCCATATTGGAAGTGGCGATCAGTCTAGGTTGCATGGGATTGTTCAAGAGCTACGTGATTTCCTCACAGATCACGTACCCCGCTCTGAGGAGCATAAGCGTAAGCTTTCTCATGAGTACGGAGTCGGACAGCAGAATTTCTTCGGTTCGTCCAGCGTACATAGCGTTCGGCAAATAATAACAATTGTCGAGGCACTGCAAAAACGCGTGCTCCGTATGACTATGGACACTCCCCCCCTTCCTGCCTCTGGGCAAGGGAATGTCGAGCATCTCGACTTCCTTCGCAATCTACTGCTAAACTTCCATCAGTTTGCGATGCAGCTACGCCATAGGCACGGCCAGCGTGACCCGGTAACGATTGAAGATGAGTACGACGTCCAGGATCTGCTCCATGCCCTGCTTCGCCTGAAATTCACGGACATTCGGCCTGAGGAATATGTACCTTCCTACGCGAGCAAATGCTCTCGCACCGACTTCTACCTGCCGGCGCTAAAGACGTTCATAGAAGTGAAGAAGACAAGAGATACGTTGCGGACGAAGGAACTCTCGGACCAGTTGATAATTGATATTACGCGGTATCGCGCACACCCCGGCTGCAGTCGTCTGATATGTTTTGTCTACGACCCGGATGGACTTATACAAAACCCTGCGGGTATCGAAAGTGATTTAAATAGCGATAGCGATGGCTTTGAAGTTCTTGTAGTGATCCAACCACAGCGATAAACCTACGGGTGGCTGACCAAATCTGGCGCTAGGCTATGAACCTCGCGAGGGGAGACCGCGTCGGGGCTTCAAGGGGCATCTTCATGTACTCCGCCTAAAGTAACTGCCCCTGAATTCCCATGTTTTCCCTTGCGTTAGCCCCGCAATTAGCCCCGGCGCTCGATCCCCTCATACGTCAGCTTCCAGAGCTGCCGGCGAGTGTTCTCGATGCTAAGGTCCGCTTGCACCTGCGGATTCAATCGGTCAACGCAACACACCTTTCAAATTGCTGAGCCGGCGTTTGGTAGTGTAGCGTCTCCTGGGACGTTCGTTCAGCCTTCTAGCCACCTCATCGAGATTGTCCTGCGAGTAGGTGCAAAGGTCCAGACCCTTCGGAAAATACTGGCGTAATAGCCCGTTTGTATTTTCATTCGAGCCTCGCTGCCACGGATTCTGCGGATCGCAAAAGTAGACCTGGACATCGGTGGCCAAGGTGAAACGCTTGTGCCCCGCCATCTCTTTCCCTCTATCCCAGGTCAGCGATTTGTAAAGCTCGTGCGGTAACCTGCGGGTGCGTATTCTCGTGAAAGCGGCCACCGGCTCTCACATCAATAACGTCACTCATTCCCGTACGAAAGCGGACGGATGTTCTTGAGCACGCTGCCGGTTCTCTTGTAAGCCACTACTTCTCGAGCAAGCCGCCTATTCCTGCGCCAAGCCACCGATTCCCGCTCCAAGCTACGAATTCCTGTTACAAGCCATTGGCTTCTGTTCAACACTCTGATTCCTGCTGCAATCCACCGATTCTTGACCGAACCAGTGCGAGACAGATGGTCGGGACAACAACTTAGCTGCGTTGGATATTTATGTCACCTTGATGTTGATTAGGAGGAACCTAGTCGATTACAGCGACATAACGAATGCCAACGGTATCGCTGTCGCTAAAGTTATTGCCTATACATCGAAATTGCAGTAAGGTACATTCAAGGAGAGCACGCTGGGCAACCAGGACCCCTTCTGGGGTGAATCTAATCCTTCGATGACACTGTCATCGGCTTCGGCAGTCCCCAAATATGGGGAGTTTAACCTTGCATAAATTTCGTGCTCTCCCCCTTTTTCTGGATGAATCTTGACCACCTCTGAGCGCGCCAACAAATTAACAAACAACGTATGGTTCACTCGTAAAGCGTGGATCAATGCTGAAGACCGGCTTTTAAAAAACGATTTCCAAACACAACTGCTCATGGTAGTGTACGCGGCCTACACAAGCTGCCTGTCTGTAATCATGCTCAAGTATGATCCCAGGCCAGCTGACAAGAATTTTATCGATACAAGCCTAGCAGTACTGTCCATAGTATTACTTGCCCTCTCTCTTTATCTGAACACCAAGTCCTTCAAAGACCGAGCCGCGCGTTTCAAGAGTGGTTATCACGACCTCCAGAGAATAGAAGACCGCTTGAGATTGTTGACCGAAAAAGCTGAGTCACCAGAGGCCGAGCAAGACTACAATGCATTGTTAGACCATTACAATAAAGCGCTACGCGACGTTGAAAACCATTCAGACCTGGACGATATCCGTGCTCGGATCCTTGCCGGCACTGGGCTAACCTCTCGACTTCTTACCTGGCAGGAGAGAGGTCGCTATTATTGGTGGCGGCTCTGGCGATTTACCAGTTTGTTCATTGCCTATGCTGCGCCTGTGGCAGCGGTGCTTTGGTACATCGTTAAATGAGTGCGGCGCAGCAGTTTTCGAAGGAATATAGCCACGAGCAGCTACGCCAGTTGTACGCAACCCATATCGCACTCACCGGCGCAATCGGCATAGACCGGCTCAGTAGGCAAATCTTTGAGAGCCGCCTGGAGCAAGAAATTAATCTGATTTCGACGAAAGCGAGGGAAGGAAAATATAAGTTTTCCCAGTACCAAGAAAAACTAATCTCCAAGGGCGCAAACAAGCCTCCCAGAGTGATCTCCATCCCCACATTCAGGGACCGTCTTACGTTGCGCGCGCTGTGCAATGTCCTTAAGCACGCATTCTCAAACCAATTAACTGTCAAGCTTCCGCAGCACACAATCTCCGAACTGCGGACCAGCCTGCGTACCAGTGAGTACACTCGCTTCATCAAGCTGGACGTGATCACCTTTTATCCTACGATTGAGCATTCGGTACTTATGCGAATACTCCATCGAAAAATACGAAAGCCTGAAATTCGATCGCTAATCAGTGCAGCTATCGAGTCTCCCACAGTCGCCTTTCCTGATCGCGAACGGGAGAAGGAGCAGAAGGGTGTCCCCCAAGGCCTCTCAATCTCAAACATTCTTGCCGAGATTTACTTATCGGAATTTGACCAATGGGCGCGCGCCATTCCAGGCGTGGTTTATCACAGATATGTAGATGACATCCTTGTGCTAACAAAGGAAGATCCCGATGCGCTTGCCGAGCAATTTCGTGCTCGGCTCTGGGAAAATTACAGGCTTCAAACACACGAGATAGGTGAAATAGGAAAATCCTTCATCGGTGATATCTCAGAAAAATTTCATTTCCTTGGTTATGAATTTAACGCTGGTAAAGCATCAGTAAAGTTAAATTCTATTCGCCGCATCGAAGCGTCTATCGCAAAAATTCTCACAACCTACAAGTATCGATGCGATATGGCTCGCACTGAAGCGAATCCGTTCAAACAACTTCATTTACTGGAGAAGGCAAAGAAAATATGTCTGTGGCGACTAAACCTACGAGTAACTGGTTGCATCACAGACGGTGTCCGAAAAGGCTGGATATTTTACTTTTCTCAAATTGACGACGAGGCAATGTCGCAACTCCACCATCTCGATAAAACACTCTTGGTACTGGCACGTCGCTTTGAACTGGACCTTGCGCAAAAAGAGATCAAGTCATTCGCCAGGACCTTCCATGAGGCCAAGCGTGGAAACATGGAACAAAGGTACATTCCGAATTTCGACACGACGTCACTCGCCTACAAACGTGAAATTCTGACCATGTACGGTATCGATAACGTACTACTCTTGAGCGAGATTGTGATCGATCGTTTATTCAAACGCAAAATAAGGCGAGAGACATCTGAAATGGAAGAGGACATACAAGGTGGTTCGCGGGGTTAAGCCGACTATGGAGCATTGCTAGTGGATGGCTTACTCTCTCCGAGCTCTCGTACACGCTCAAACAATGCGCTACCAGGTACCCCTCTAAGGTCTGCAGTTAGGAAATCCAAGGCTTTTTTTGGCATTGATTGAAAACGGCATACTAGATTTATGGAATCACAAATAGAGATTTTTCCACGTAGATTTTTTCGCATATCCCTATTTGTTATAAACACGGAATTCATAAGGTGGTCAATAATTTCCTTATCCTTAAGTATCGCGAATAGGGTCTCTTTATTTCCAACTGACAGTTTTTGCGTCGTTCCAAGGAATGCGGTGGCAGAAATATTTCGCCCGCAGGTAACTTCAATCTGCGTCGAAAGTCCGTAATTCAAAAGACATGTCTTAATTTTTTCAATGCAATCGTCGGTATAAAGAACGAAACATAAATTAAGTTTTTTTAGCTCTCGCAAAGCTAAACCAATCTTGGTTCGCGAAACACCCGAATCGCCAAAATACATTTTATCAGAGGGAATTTCGTCAATATCTAAATAGTATTTGAGTGATTTTACGATTTGCCCACCAGACAAACCTAAATCTGAAAATATAGTTGCCTCTCTTGCACCCGTTGGCAGAGAATCTAGCCCACAGTCATCAAGCGATCGAGCAAGCTCTGCATTGTCTGCGAGTATTCGATGGACACCACCAAAATCACGAAATCTCTTGAGCAGCACCGGATTTTTTGACTTAGCTCGCAGCTCCTCGAAATGCGCGCGAAAAACTCTGATTTCTGTATGTGACATCATCTCATGCGCCTCAATTAGGCGAACCATAGCCCGCCGCAGTGCCTCCGGTATATGGCTAAGCCAAGTCCGAATTCTGTTATCAGCATCCTCATTGGAAATATCACGCTGAGCAGCTATTACCTTAACGGCAAGATTAATATCCAAATTGTCTAAATTTAAGTCAATTTTGACGTACGGATACGGTGGCGAAGACTTTCCAGGAGCTGGAAAATAGTAACGTTGTCGGTCAAGTATATCCGAATAACTTATCGTAAATTCTTTCGGCGTAAAGAACAGAAAAACGTTTTCATTCTCTGAGTAAGAGAAGATATCTTCAGATGATTGCAAAAGGAAAACATGTTCCGATGCAAAAGACTGATTAAGCCCACTCGCCGGATTCACCACAAAAACATTTTCGTATGAATAACTAAGTCCATTGACAAGAATTTTCTCAGTTACAATGCTTTGCGTGACATTGCTGTGAACAAAATCCTCAAGAGTCAAAACGGCCGATATATCCAAGATCATTTCAAGAATTCTTGCCTTATACTCTCTTATATCGTCCCCGAGCGCTAAAGCTAAATCGACGCGATAGTTACGAGCCGCATCAATGGGTTTCAAAATATCTTGGATAAATATCGATAAATTTTCTTTGGCATAACCAACCCCTTTTTCGACCATGTATATATGTTTCAAGGTAGAACTTCGGTGAATTCTATTATATTTATCGAAGAATGCTTTTACTTTGGCGAACGGTGGCACTGCCTCCGAAATATCTTGTGTACCGTATATTGAGCTGGCCACCGTCAGGTCAAAGCCAACTTCGTCATTAGCAGAGGAACCGTCGTTGCTCAGAAGATCAAAAGAATGCAAAAAACTGGCCACTTCTTTTTTCGCATCTAATTGCAAAATATACCGAGAGTAAAAATTTGAAAATGTCATTGACGAATTAATGGAAGAGTACGCCTGCTCTGAATCGGAATCTAGTATCATGAAAAGATTCTTTAAAAAAGCTCCGAAACTATTCGAGACGCTATCAATCTTATCATTTTTTTCGTATATTAAATATGGCGCCCCTCTCAACTCATCGCTGAAAGGAAGAACTCCATCCTTGGTCAACATACTTTTTGGCGAAAATAAATTTGGCGGATTAAGAGGCTCTGTAGCATATTGTCCAACCAGATTTTTAATTGCACGTAGGTTGGTAAAGAATTTCCGACCGGGTACGATTAAATCAAAAATCGATGTATGAGACGAAGACTTGTAAGGGACTACATCGTCGGCATATCCAACAAGTGTCTTGCTCAAACTGTCTGTGGTCGCCTTAGTTGCAACGAAGGCCTCAACGCGCTTCCGTATCAAGATTTGATCTTCTCGCTTTAGGAGAATGCAATCATTTTTTATCAAATTTTCAATAAACCATTTTCTTGAAGGGAAGAGGTCCACATCATTACTAAATAGCCATTGATAAAACGCCCCGATGTCCCGAACCTTACCGATTGCCGTTCGTACCTCTTCCAACGTTTGATGCTGTCCTCCTGTTAAAACAAAGACCATCAATGAGTTGTGATAGTTAATGTATATTCCATGTTTATCAGGTTCGCCACGCCAGATCGCCTTTTCAGTAATGCAGGTTACTGCAATATTTAGATGCGCATTATTGACATCAATTTGGTCAAAATTTCTATACCAAGAAGCCTTCCGGTTGCGGGTCGTCAACTCACTAAATGAATTAAAGATAGTTGCGCAAAATTCCCAAGCTCGTTCGAGTAGCCGACTGTTGTTAATGGCAGTTGATAAAGTGAACAAACAGAGAAGTTGATAAAATTTATTAGCAAAAACTTGGCAAAGGATGGTTTCCCCACAAGCATCGATTCTTAGCCTGCCATTTTTTTCATCGCCCGCGATCTTCGCTGAGAAAATCTTTGCGAGAACTTGCAAAGCCTCATGGTTTGTTTTTGCCTCAATGCACATCGGGTAAAGGTAGGCTACAAATTCCCCGAGGTCCGAAATACCATTCAAGGTTGATGCGGTTAGGTCCAGAACATTTTTATCTATTATCAGCTGATCGGAATTTTCAGCACTGCGAATACATTTAAGTACAGCTTCGGCCTCAAAATCCCCAATGTCTTTTCCTACATTATAATATAACTTCAAATACACTTTATGTTCATTGACTAGTTTCGTATCGGTTAGTTTTAGAAGCTGGGACTCGATAAAGAAAACTAAATCAGGAGTAGCATCCCGCTGATCTGCCAGAATATTTGCACATACTGACGTGAAAACCTCGGACTGTAGCTCAGATAACCTAGTGATGGCATTGAACGCAGGCCATAGGTCTGGAGTGCTAAGCAGATATATAAAAACATGTTTAAATAGATTGCCCCGTCCAACTTCGCTTACAATGATGGAATTTACCGCCTTGCTGCGATATCGATCAGCAATCTCAAATCCTGGCAAATGAGAGAATAGGAAGACAGCGTCATCATTTTCCGCCTGCCGCGAGATAAGTTTGTTATACTCTAAAAGGGCCATATTTTTCTCGTATGGCGTCGCATTATCTATATTACTAGAAACTGCGTCAATAGCGTATTTCGCTTGGGCCCTATACTTGTCGAATTCATCATCAAAATTATTGATTTTCGAAATACTGGTCTTTTCGGCATTTAATGCAAGCCCAAGCAAACTCAACCGGGAGCTTAGTTCTGCAAGCTTGTTATCTGCTTCCGGTCGGGTTGCAACCACAAAAAAGATGTCGTCCACATAACGATGGTAGAAAATTAGCTCGCCGGATGCTAAATAACCGTCCATCAATTCGTCAATCTGCCCTAGATATAGCTCAGCTAAAACCCGAGCATAAGCTGGGCCTTGAGGTACGCCCGTTCGTGCGGCATTGCATTCCTGTGTTACTCTCATCAACGAACGCACAATGTCTTTGTATCTCGCCGCAGAACTTTGCGACATGGTTTCCAACTTCTCGAAAATTGTGTTATTCAATCCGGTTAAGAGCAAGCGTTCTAGATTATCTTGAGGAATAGAATCATAAAAGCTCTTGATGTCAGCTTTAACGATGTAGCATCCTGAATTTAATTCATTGTTTATAACGTCTGCAATATCTGACAAAAATTCCACCCACTGGTATAACCAAGGTTTGAAAATGTGTCCGCCCGCAAAGTTAGGATTCATCTTATAACCGTACGAATTTGGACTCGATTCATAATCATAGACCTGTACTAGGTGCTTAATCGCCCAAGTGGTATACAGTCGAGACGGTGCGGAAAGCGTTATGAGCTCGCGATAATTTTCCTTTTTTAATTCTTTGCGTTTATGACGATATAGTTCCATCACTCCAGCACCGTCGATAAATGCTCCAAAATTTTTTTCTAACTGCTGAAAATCAATGTCGGAAAGCTCTTCTATCACTCGAATGCATCGAACTTCGTCATTTTGATAAAGATAATTTCTTTCAGCAATTATGGTTACTTTTACATCTGATTCTTTAATAGAGAACAAGCCATCATCCACTGAGCAGACATTTGGCATTATTAACATAGCCAAACTTACTTTATCCAATCGTGTGCTATGTTTATAGTTGCAAAGATGCTCCACCATTTCCAAATCTGGGAATGGCAAGTTCTTTAATTTCGATAGGGCCAACTTGGTCTTTTCCACATCGTAATTAGGCATTTTGCTAAATATTTCGATTAAAAGTTTTTGGCCTATATCGTCATCTTTTAAATTCACCAATCTACTCAATAAGCCCACTAAAAGCTCTCGATGCGCGTGTGGCAGAGTCCCTTTCTCGATTTCTTGGGCCAGTGTACTGACCAGCGGAACAGTCGACCAATGAGCCATTAATTCATTAAGTCCCAGGTCATCACAGTTCAATTTAATCTTTCTGACCCGTTCAATAGCGCTATTATCTATTTCATTTGATTCAAATATATAGCCGGTCTTCTCCTCTATCGATGCGAGCGACTCTTGGACATATGCCTGGAGGAGAGCAAGTTGTTGGAGTATTGTTTTTTCATCAAGCAGACTTTGGCGAGCCGCCGAAAAGCTTGTTGGAATTTTCGGGACCAGAACAGAATAGAAACCTGATTTTGCATGTCTTGACAGCGGAATTTTTACTGCCTTGCCATGCGTAGATTTGTGCGAAGCTGACGAGGGAAAGAGATCCAGCCCTATCATTGATCGGTCAATCGAAATACCGGATTGATCTAAAAGATATTTTACAATTTCAAATCCGATATATGGGAAAATTGGCGAGCTGAAGCCGATCCAAATGTGGATCCCTCGATTTCCAGAAAACTCCAACAAGTGCTGAATATTTTTTTCCACCAGAGATTCAGAAAATCGATCAGCTATTTGCAATAAATATTTTTCGCATTCAGCCTCCGATGCCGTTCCTAAATTACTTTTTAATATATCGAAGTCAAAACAAATCCAGTTAATCGTATGGTCGACGTTTCGTTGATAGCAAGCAATTGATTGTTCGTTAGCAATCACTGATTTAACTAATGCAGCGTTAACGCTCCCAGCCGTTTTCCGGTAGCTGCCATCGCTGACCTGTTTCACATAGAAGTTCGCCGTTGAACCAAAATATTTTGCGATATAAGCGCTTATTTTTTCTATATTATTCATTGGTAAGTAAGGTATGGTTCGTGGAGCTCAGCCGTATATGAGAAAGTCGAACGATGAGCTATTCCGCTATCGGTTTGAATTCCAACGGGCGATTGCCTCATCGAGCAATTTCAGTTGCTCCGAAGGGAATTCGTGCTCGACCCATTTTTTCTTATACCCGGCAACGCCATGGTGATCGAGAACGTTTTGTGCGGCGTCACGAACCGCTGTCGCAAATTCGGAGGGGTCGCATGAGTATGAGAACATCACTTCGCCTTCCGAGTCCGGTCGAGCACCCCACAGCTCTGGGAAAGACAAAATCGAGACCGACACCCAAAGGTTTCCGCCGGTGTTGGTGATAACCCAACGAAATTCGCCTGGCTCCTCATCAAAGCCAACGGAAATGCTATGCGCCCCCGCCAAGACCGCAGAAGCGGCAATCACAAGGCGCCCTAAAGCGTCGGACAAGTAAGACGCGGAAATCTGGCAAGACTTGTCAGCGGACTGCACTTTGCAATCGGCCCATCCAGAACCCGTTAGCTGATAGTCAATATTTAAAACCATGGGAAGGTTCTATCGCAAAACTTCGTAGTTTGCAGCCCCATGAGAATTTGTCAACATGTAATTCATGGATCGAAGCCCAGTGCTAAAATGCCCCCAAGTTCGCACCCCAAGTGAAGTGCGCCGTCGAGCCAAACCGGCACAAGCGGCCCTGTAGAATCAATAGCTTACGTGTGCCAATGGTGGAGATTGCAGATTCCCGCCGTCTCCACCACCGAACAAAAAAATGGGTTCCAAGCGCAAGCTTGGGACCCATTTTTTTGTTCGATTGCGCAGACTGTGGAATCGAATCCGCGTCCGTCCCTGACGGACGCGGGGCTTTTGCGGGAATTCGGCGAGCACTGCTCGCCGCCGCAAAAGAGGGGTGCGCTTGCAAGCGCAACCCTCTCCGATTCGTCCATTCAGAAAATCGCCTTTGGCGATTTTCCGCGCGCGTTATCTATCTCTGTAACGACCTACTGAATTCCTGCTCACGTCATAACTGAGGAAATTACCGGTACGAAGATCAGTGCATCCACATATCAATACGCCCCCATAAAGTAGAAAAAATCTTCTACTTCATTTCTATTCTTGCTATCATGGCCCGACTCCTCCCCTCCACTACGCGGCCAGCGTACCTTATGCGCAAAATACTCTTCATGATTCTTATAGGCGCAGCCCTCTCGGCGCAAGCTGCCGAAAGCTGGCTGCTGCAACTTGACCGCTGGGGCAATCCTTCCTTCATGACCCTGCATCTGCAGGATGAGGGCGGAAAGCTGTCCGGCACGCTCGACGGCGACAGCCTGACCGGCACGCGCAAGAATGGCCAGATTCTGCTGAGCGTCATCGACAAAGACGGCAAGCGCTACGAATACAAAGGCAGTGCCGAGGCAAACCGCTTGCAGGGCAGCGCAGATTTCCCGGACACGAATGATGCAAAAGCCCGCGCCAGCCATACCTTCAGCGCCCGCCGCTTGCCCGAACGGTCATCCAGCGCGCCCCAGCGGCATGAGTTCCAGCCCAAGGACTATGCGAATGAGTTCAGCGCCACCCGCACACCGGTGCTGACGGTCTGGCCCGGCGACACCATCCACACCACCACCATCGATTCCGGCGGCGTCGATGAGCGCGGCGTAACGCGTGCGCTGTACGGCAATCCGCAGACAGGCCCCTTCTTCGTGATGGGCGCGGAAGCGGGCGATACCCTGGTGGTCCGCCTGCTCAAACTGAAGTTGAACCGCGACTACGCGGACAGCCTGGACGACATCGTCGGCCGCGCACGGACGGTGGGCGTCGCAGCGCGCGCCACGGCGCTGGGCAAGCCGGTGCGCTGGAAGCTGGACCTCGAGCGCGGCCTGGCAAGCCCCGAACGGCAGGGCGATACCTTGCGCGGCTTTGCCGTCCCGGTGCGCCCCATGCTGGGCGGCCTGGCGGTGGCGCCACCCGATGGACCCGCCGTGTCCACCGGTGATACCGGGCGCTTCGGCGGCAATATGGATTTCAACGAAGTCGTCGAAGGCAACACGGTCTACCTTCCGGTGCAGCAGCCCGGCGCCCTACTCTACCTGGGCGACGCGCACGCGCTCCAGGGCGACGGCGAAACCTCGCAGTACGCGCTTGAAACTTCGATGGAGGTGGAGTTCCGCGTGGAAGTCATCAAGGGCAAGGCGATCGGCATGCCGCGCGTTGAATCACCGACGCACATCATGACGCTGGGCCAGGCCGGTTCGCTGGATGACGCCCTGCGCGCGGCCACTGCCGGCATGACGCAATGGCTGGAGCAGGACTACGGCCTCAGCCTGTCGGACAGCGCAGTGGTGCTGGGCAGCGCGGTCCAATACACGGTCGCCAACCTGGCCGGCCGCAGCGTCGGCGTCGCTGCGAAAATCAGGAAAGACCTGCTGCCGCGCCGCTGACTACCCATTTCTATCAAATTAAGCAGCATAGCCATCCTGAAAATCCAGAAAGATTGCGCAATCATGTAGCGACTTTATTGTGCTATTGTTCGATTCCCGTCATTTCATGATTGCGCAAACATGTTCGCTTCCAAGATCAAAGGCCTTCGCTGGTGGATGATCAGCCTGATCATGCTGGGAGCGGTCATCAACTATCTCACGCGCAGCACGCTGGCGGTCTCGGCCCCCACCCTGCTCGCCGAGCTGCACATCACCACCCAGGAATACTCGTACATCACCGCCGCCTTCCAGGGCGCCATCATGCTGCAGCCGCTGTGCGGCTATGTGCTGGACGTAATCGGCCTGAAATTCGGCTTTGCCATGTTCGCGGCGGCCTGGTCCGTCATCTGCATGGCGCACGGCATGGCCACCAGCTGGCAAGCGCTGGCCGGGCTGCGCGGCCTGCTGGGCCTGGCAGAAGGCTCGGCCAACCCGGCCGGCATGAAGGCCGTGTCCGAATGGTTCCCTGCCAAGGAGCGCGGACTGGCGGGCGGCATTTTCAATATCGGCGCCTCCTTCGGCTCCATGCTGGCGCCGCCGCTGGTGGTGTGGGCGATTCTGCATTACAACTGGCAGTCGGCCTTCGTCATCACCGGCGCGCTGGGCCTGGTGTGGGTGGCGGCCTGGCTGCTGCTGTACGACGCGCCGGCGCGCCACCGCCGCCTGTCGCAAGCCGAGGCGCAGCATATCGCCGCAGGCCAGGAGCAGCACCTGCAAGGCGACGGCACGCGCCCGTCCATCCTCAGCATTCTCAAGATGCGCAATTTCTGGGGCATCGCCCTGCCCCGCTTCCTGGCCGACCCGGCTTGGGGCACGCTGTCGTTCTGGGTGCCGCTGTACCTGACCACGGTGCGCCATTTCGACCTGATGCAGATCGCCATGTTCGCCTGGCTGCCCTTCCTGGCCGCCGACCTGGGCTGCCTGTTCGGGCCGCTCGTGGTGCTGGCGCTGCAAAAGCGCGGCGTGCGCCTGATTAATGCGCGGCGCGGCGCCTTCACGCTGGGCGCCTGCATGATGATGGGCGTGGCCTTTGTCGGCTTCGTGGACAGCCCTTATGCGGCGATCGCCTTGCTGAGCCTGGCAGGCTTTGCGCACCAGACCTTGTCCGTCACCGTCATCACCATGTCGTCCGACCTGTTCCGCCGCAACGAAGTGGCCACCGTGGCGGGCATGTGCGGCACCTTCGGCAACCTGGGCCTGCTGATCTTTTCGCTGCTGATAGGCGGACTGATGGCCAGCGTGGGCTACACGCCGTTTTTTGTCAGCCTCGCCGTGCTCGACCTGCTGGCCGCCGCGCTGCTGTGGACCTTGGTCCGTGAACCTTCGCATACTCTGCAACACTAGCCATGATACAAAACCCCATCCTGCCGGGCTTCAATCCCGACCCGTCCATCGTCCGTGTGGGCGATGACTATTACATCGCCACCTCCACCTTCGAGTGGTATCCCGGCGTGCAGATCCACCACTCGCGCGACCTGGTGAACTGGCGCCTGCTAAGCCGCCCGCTCACGCGCGCCAGCCAGCTCAACATGCTGGGCGCGCCGGACTCCTGCGGCGTGTGGGCGCCCTGCCTGACTTATGCGGACGGCCTGTTCTGGCTGATCTACACCGACGTCAAGCGCTATGGCCGCACCTCCACCGGCGGCGCCAGCGGCAGCGCTTCGCTGCGCGACTTCCACAACTACCTGGTGACCAGCCCGTCCATTGACGGCCCCTGGTCCGATCCGGTCTACCTCAACAGCAGCGGCTTCGACCCCTCGCTGTTCCATGACGACGACGGCCGCAAGTACCTGCTGAACCAGCTGTGGGACCACCGTCCGGGCAGCAACCGCTTCAACGGCATCGTGATGCAGGAATACTCGGTACAGGAAGGCAAGCTGATCGGCCGCCGCGAGAACATCTTCAAGGGTACGCCGCATGGGCTGACTGAGGGTCCCCACATCTACAAGCGCAAGGGCTACTACTACCTGCTCACCGCCGAGGGCGGCACCGGCTGGAACCACGGCGTGACCATGGCGCGTTCGCGCGATCTGCACGGGCCGTATGAGCTGCATCCCGACCAGACCATTCTCAGTGCGCGCAACCGCCCGGACGCCGCGCTGCAGCGCGCCGGCCATGGCGACCTGGTCGAGACGCAAGACGGCCAGACTTATATGGTGTATCTGTGCGGACGGCCGCTGCGCAATCGCGGCACCTGCACGCTGGGGCGCGAGACGGCCATCCAGCGCATGGTGTGGGGCGAAGATGGCTGGCTGCGCACCGAGGACGGGCAAGGCACGCCGCAGCTGCAGGCAGCCGCGCCCGGCTTGCCGGAGCACCGCTTTGCCGCCGGGCCTGAGCGCGAGGATTTCGATGCGGCCCAGTTGCCCATTGCCTTCCAGTGGCTGCGCACGCCGTGGCCGGAGGAGCTGTTCAGCCTGACCGATCGGCCGGGGCATCTGCGCCTGTACGGCCGCGAAACGCTG
Organism: Pseudoduganella aquatica; assembly: GCF_009857595.1. Taxonomy (GTDB): domain Bacteria; phylum Pseudomonadota; class Gammaproteobacteria; order Burkholderiales; family Burkholderiaceae_D; genus Rugamonas; species Rugamonas aquatica_A. Next base: position 72,768 of record NZ_WWCU01000011.1, read on the forward strand.
GGCAGCCAGTTCCGGCAGGCGCTGGTGGCGCGGCGCCAGCAGGCGCACTGCTACAGCGCGGCCACCGTGGTGGAGTTCGAGCCCGAGCATTACCAGCAGCAGGCGGGCCTGGTGTGCTATTACGGCGGCGCCAAGTTCCACTACCTCTACATCACGCACGACGAGACGGTGGGCAAGCATCTGCGTGTGATGAGCAGCCTGCCCAATCACGTGCAAACCGACACCTTCACCGCCCCCATTCCGCTGCCGGCGGGCGTTCCGGTGCAGCTGCGGGTGGAAGTGGACGAGGAGCGCCTGTATTTCGGCTATCGAGTGGACGGCGGCGATTGGCAATGGCTGCCGCAGCAATTCGACGCCAGCATTTTGTCGGACGAAGCCAACGCCCCCGGCCAGCCCAACTTCACCGGCACATTTGTAGGCATGGCCTGCCAGGACATGTCGGGCAGCGGCTTGCATGCCGATTTCGACTACTTCGAGTACCGCGAACGGCCGTACTGCGTCAATCCCATGCTATAGGAGCTTTATCTGGACTTCGCCGGCACGAATCCTATACTCCTTGTACCCACGCGTAAGCAAATGAGGAGACCATCATGGACGCATATGAACCACGGCGCCGTAAATTCGAGCAACAGACCCACTCGGGCACCACTAGCGCCGGCAGCATGGGCGCAGGCGGCACGGGCGGCAGCAGCCAGTCCGGCGCCAGCGGCACGGCCGCGCCCGGCAACAGCCAATCCGCCGGCCGCACCGACGATTTGCTGTCCGGCTGCGTCAGCGAAGACCAACGCGCCGAAGGCTTCCAGCGCGACTGCAACGCCGACGCCCTGCGTCAGGGCCTGCAGACGCAAAGCACGCCCCGCAGAGGCGGCAATCGACAGTAGAAATCGACAGGATGCTGCAATTTAAAGGATCAGTGACTGCCAACACCCGCAGGACTTAATCCCTATCAAACGCGAAGCTATGGTGTCGCCATCAAGGAGAACACATGAGCGAAGTCTACCTAAGCCATGCCGGATATACGGGATCGGTGGAAGTCAGCCTGGAGGATGACTGCCTGTTCGGAAAAATCCTTCAGATCAGTGATCTGGTGACTTATGAAGCGGATACGGTGGGTGGCCTGAGAGCAGCGTTTATTGAGTCCGTGCAGTACTACATCGAAAAGTGCAAGCAAGATGGCCTCGATCCAGAGCGGCCCGATCCCGGACGGCCACTGGCCGCCACGCCGTCCTGATTGCTGGTATTGCAGCAACGGCCTGCATGGTTTTGTGCTTTCGGGCAAAATGGATGGATTGCCAACGAGAGGACCTGACCATGATTTACGAAGTTGCAGAAATCCAGATCAAACCGGACACCAACGCCGCCTTCGAAGCGGCCGTGCAGCAAGCGGTGCCGCTGTTCAAGCGCGCCAAAGGCTGCGAGGCGATGCGCCTGGAGCGCATCATCGAGCGGCCCGATACCTATCACCTGGTCATCAACTGGGCCACGCTGGAAAACCATACCGTCGATTTCCGCGGCAGCGAAGACTTCCAGGCCTGGCGCGCGCTGGTGGGCGGCTTCTTTGCGCAGCCGCCTAAAGTGGAGCACACCGAAACCGTCATCACCGGATTCTAAGCAAGGCCGAAAGCGGCGACACAGCGCGCCGCTTTCGCGCACAATCCAGCCATTACGCACACCAGGAGCACGCCGTCATGGCCCATACTATTCACCGCAATTTCATGTCGCAGGAAGAGGCCGAGGCCGCGCATGGCGCGCTGCTGGCCGCAGGCTTCCCGGCCAATGCCCTCAAGCTCGCGCCGCACCGCGCGCGCGAACAGAGCACCACCGTCAGCGCGGTCGACAATATCTTCAACTCCCTCACGCCGGACGACGTAGACCGCACCGACGAGCGGCGCCCGCGCCCGGTCGCCCTGCTCAGCGTGGACACGCTGGACGACGAACAGCGCGAACAGGCCGAGTCCATCCTGCAGCGCCACAACGCCATCGACGCCTGAGCCCGGCCCGCCGCTCACCCATCGCCGGCCAGCAGTTTCAAGCCGATCAGCCCGCCGATAATGGCGGCCAGGCAGGCCACGCGCGCCGGAGAGGCAGCGTCGCCCAGAAAAACGATGCCAACCAGGGCAGTCCCGACGGCGCCAATGCCTGTCCATACCGCATAAGCCGTCCCCACTGGCAGCGCGCGCAACGATACCGACAGCAGCCAGATACTGGCAATCCCCAGCACAGCGGTCGCCACGCCCGGCAGCGGCCGGGTAAAGCCCTGCGACCATTTCATTCCCAACGCGAATGCAATCTCCAACAGCCCGGCAATTGCCAGGTAAATCCAAGCCATGATCATTCCTTGAAAAACCACCGCAGCACGCGGTCAGGCAGCGATTGTGCGATGCGGCGGCGGGCGCGTGTTAGCGGCGCGTGGCGGCGCCAACGGCCAGACTGGCGCCGGTTTCGGCCAATGGCCAGCCTGCTGCTGCAAGCTCCCCCGGCATGGCTGGCCGCCGCGCATATTTGGCTGAAATTGACGCTTTGTATCACTTTCAGCCACAGCCTGCGCGGCAGATAATGAGTCATCGAAACCACTCCCAGGAGTTCTTCATGCAAGCTGCCAACCCCAATATCAGCGCCGCCGCCCTGCCCGCCGGGCGCTCATCCATCCAGCATCTGCCAGTCAACCTGTTTGCTTCGGTCATGGGTCTGTCCGGCCTGGCCCTGGCCTGGCGGCTCGCAGCCAAGACATTCGGCGCCGACATCGCAATCGCCAATGGCATCGGCATGCTGGCCATCACCGCCTTCCTGCTGCTCGCAGCAGGCTATCTGGTGAAAGCAGCCAGCTATCCGGACGCCGTGTGCAAGGAGTTCACGCATCCGGTCGCCGGGAATTTCTTCGGCACAATCACCATCTCCCTCTTGCTGCTGTCCACCTTGCTGGACCGCTACAGCCCCGTGCTGCAGCAGGCTGTATGGACCATGGGCGTGGCAAGCACCATCGTGCTCAGCTTTATCGTAGTCAACCGCCTTCTGCGCGGGAGCGCCGCAACAGGCAGCGCCGTTCCCGCCTGGCTGATCCCCGGCGTGGCCACGCTGGACATCGCCGTCACCGGCGCCACCATGCCGATGCCATGGGCGTATGAAGTGAATATGCTGGCCGTGGCCATCGGCAGCGTGCTGGCCGTGGTGTTCTTCGTACTGATCTTCTCGCGCCTGGTGCACAGCGAAGCCCTGCCCGCCGGCATGACACCTTCGCTGATGATACTGATCGCCCCTTTCGAAGTCGGTTTCCTGGCCTACGTCAACCTGATGCACCAAGCCGACATGTTCGCCTCCATGCTGTTCTACTTCGGCCTGTTCATGTTCGTGGTGGTGTCGCTGCGCGTGTTCCGCCCCTCGGTGCGGTTCGCCGCCTCCTGGTGGGCCATCGGCTTCCCGCTGGCCGCCCTATCGAACGCCGCCCTGAAGTACGCTGACGCCACCGGCAGCGGCGTGCACGCAGTGCTGGCCGCCGCCCTGCTGGCCTTCCTTACCGGCGCCATTGCCACTCTGCTGGTGCGCACGCTTCATGCGCTGTTCACCGGCAAACTGCTCACAGCCTGAGCCCAGAGGAGCACACCATGCGTATCGCCTTGTTGATCTTCCCCGGCGTGCAAATGCTGGACGCGGTCGGCCCGCTCGAAGTGTTCAGCGAAGCCGCGCGCCAAGCCGGCAAACCGGACGCCTATCAGCTTGAACTGGTGGCGCCGCAAGCGGGGCCGGTCCAGGCATCGAACGGCATGGCGCTGATTGCCAGCGCGGCGATGGATGCAGTCGACGGCGGCATCGATACGCTGCTGGTGGCGGGCAGTCCGCACATCGACGCGCTGGACGACCAGGCAGCACTGCTGGAATGGCTGCGCACCCAGGCAGGCCAGGTGCGGCGGCTCGGGTCCGTCTGCAGCGGCGCCTTCCTGCTGGCGCGCGCCGGCCTGCTGGACGGCAAACACGTCACCACCCACTGGAACAGTTCCGCCAAGCTGGCGCGCAAGCATCCCAAGGTGCATGTAGAGGCGGACCAGATTTATGTGCGCGACGGTACCCTGTACACCTCCGCCGGCGTCAGCGCCGGCATGGACCTTGCGCTGGCCCTGGTGGAGGAAGACCTCGGACGCGAAACGGCGCTGAACACCGCGCGCGAACTGGTGATGTTCCTAAAGCGGCCGGGCGGACAATCGCAATTCAGCGCGCACCTGGCCGCGCAATCGTCCGAGCGCAGTGCGATACGAGAGGTTCAGGAATGGGTGCTGGCCAGCCTGGCCGAACCGATGTCGGTGGACGATATGGCGGCGCGCGCCGGCATGAGCACGCGCAATTTCTCGCGCCTGTTCAAACAGGACACCGGCATGACGCCGGCCGACTTCGTCGAGGGCGCCCGCATCGACGCCGCCCGTCGTCTGCTGGAAGACACCGCCAATCCGCTCAAGCGCGTGGCCGCGTGGAGCGGTTTCGGCAACCCGAATGGACTGCGGCGCGCGTTCCAGCGCCGACTGGGCGTCACACCCGGCGACTACCGGATGCGCTTCCAGAAGACGGTGAACTAAGCCGGGTGGTGGAACACCTGGCGCAGATAGGCCAGGAAGGTCTCGTCCTTGCACATGGTTTTGCCCGGCGAATCCGACAGCTTGGCCACCGACTGGCCGTTGCAGCGCACCAGCTTCATGACGATGTTGAGCGGCGTAAGGCCGACGTCGTTGGTGAGATTGGTGCCGATGCCAAAGCCGGTCATGATGCGGCCCGCGAAATGGCGGTACAGGCTGAAGGCGGTCGGCAGGTCCAGACCGTCCGAGAACACCAGGCGCTTGGTGTTGGCGTCGATGCGCAGCGCCGCGTAGTGCGCCAGCGCCTTCTCACCCCACAGCAGCGGGTCGCCCGAATCGTGGCGCAGGCCGTCGAACAGCTTGGCGAAGTACAGGTCGAAGTCGTCCAGGAAGGCGTCCATGCCCACCACGTCGGTCAGCGCCACGCCCAGGTCGCCCCGGTACTCCTGCACCCAGTCCTCCAGCGCGGCCTTCTGGAAGTCGCGCAGGCGCACGCCGAAAGCCTGGAAGGACTGCATGTACTCGTGCGCCATGGTCCCGATGGGCACCGTGCCCAGGCGCTTGGCCAGGTAGACATTGGACGTGCCCTTAAAATACTGCGGCACCTCCGCCGCCAGGCGCAGCACCACCTCGTCGTGCCACTCGGCCGAGAAGCGGCGGCGCAGGCCGAAGTCGGAAAACTCGAAGGGATGGCGCAAGCCCGGCTGCAGGCCGAAGGCCTTCAGCGACGCGATCTTGTCGAGCAGGCGCTCGCGGCCCTCGGCCAAGGCGCCGGGCTGGTCGAAGCGGCGGAAGTACAGTTCGTTGACGATGTAGAGCACGAAGATCTCGAAGCCCATCACGTGCACCTGCGGCCCTACCGCACGGATGGCCAGCGTCTCGCCAACGACCTCCACCTGGATGAATTTGCGCTGGAAGCGGAACACCGCCAGGAAGTCCACGAAGTCCGGCTTCATGTAGCGCAGCGAACGCAGGTAGTCCAGCTCGTCGTCGGCAAAGGACATGGCGCACAAATGGTCCAGCTGCGCGTTGACCTCGTCGGCCAGCTCGGCCAGCGGGAACACCGGCGTATTCCGGCACAGGAACTCATACTCGGCATGCGCGCCGGGATGGCTGTGCAGCAAAGCCTGCCACATGCTGAATTTATACAGGTCGGTTTCAAGCAGGCTGCGTACTACGGGGATCATCAAATCGTTCTCCTGTCGGCCAGTGTAGGCATCAGCGGCCGGCATTGAGCAGCAGCTCCTGCAGCACGTCGCCCGACTGCGCCAGGCGCACGCCGGATTCTTCCATCTCCTCCAGGAAGTCCTGGTACTGGTCGCAGAAACCGGCCACGGGGCTCATGCAGTCGGTGATCAGCACCAGGCGGCGCAAGCCCTCCTCGCCGAAGCGCGCCGCGAACTGCGCGGCGATATGCTCGGCGGTCGCCTTCACGCAATGGCTGCCGGCCTCGCCGGCGATGTAGACCAGATCGGCCTCGGCCAGGCGATCGATCAGCGCCTGGTTCAGCTGCGTGTCCGGATCCGCGCTGTCGGGCACCTCGGCCATCACGGCCGAATAGTGCTCGGTCCAGGGATTGGAGCCCTTGGTAATCTTGGCGACGGTGCCGAGCGCGGCGTCCTCCCAGCGGTTATAGGCCGAGCGCACGTCCTCGTGCACATTGTGGCCCCAGGAGCCGATCTCGCAGTGCACCGGCCAGATCATCAAGCGGTAGCGTTCGGCCTGTTCCAGCGCATCCAGATAGGCGAGCGCGCGCGGCAAGGCGGCGCTGTCGCGCGGCAGGAACTTCTTCTCGCGCACGTCGGCGGCGGTGATCTGTGTAAAGGGTTCAGGCGCGGCGCCCTCCGCGTTGAGCCAGAAGCCGGGATGCGCGATGTCGTAGCGGTGGTGGGAATCGAGGGTAACGCTGATGGCCGTCAAGCCGTGGCGGCCACGGTTGATCAGGCCGGCCAGGCGCAGCATATCCTGGTGAGCGCCGGGGACCGGCAGCGCGGGCGCATGCACGCCCTTGGTCGCCGGATTCTCCGGCAAATAAGCCGGCGGCAGATCGCAAAAATCATTTTGCGGATCAATAACGAGCAGATGCAGTTTGTGTTTCATGGGCAGGCTCCGGGGCACGATAGCCCCATGATACCTTCCGCCAAGAATTCCTACAAAACGCCACGGATTCCTACAAGCGACCTGAGCCGCATTTCCCCCAATTCGGGGTCAGACCCCGAAGTGGTGCGAATGCGGCTCAGCTTGCTTAGGCGGCGACCAGGTCGTCGATCGACTTCCGGCTCTTGGCCAGGGTGTCGGCGACGGCTTGCTCGCCCATGGCGACGCCTTCGGCCTGGATGAAGGTGACGTCGGTCATGCCCAGGAAGCCCAGCACGGCGCGCAGGTAGGTGCTCAGGTGGTCGTAGGCGGAGGCAGGGCCTTCGCTGTAGACGCCGCCGGCGGCGGTGAAGACGTAGACTTTCTTGCCTTTCAGCTGGCCTTCAGGGCCGTTGGCGCCGTACACAAAGGTCACGCCGGCACGGGCAATGTGGTCGATCCAGGCTTTCAGCGTGGAGCTGACCGAGAAGTTGTACATCGGCGCGCCGATCACGATCACGTCCGCTGCCTGCACTTCGGCTACCAGGGTGTCCGAGGTCTTGACGGTGTAGGCCTGGTCGGCGTTGCGCGCTTCGGCCGGGGTGAAGAAGGCGCCCATCATCTGTTCGGTCAGGTGCGGCACCGGGTTGGCGGCCAGGTCGCGCTCGACAACGGTGTCGGACGGGTTGGCGGCTTTCCATTTGGCGATGAATTCGGCCGACAGCTGACGCGACAGGGAACCGGAATTACGCACGCTGCTGTTGATGTAAAGTACGTTTGCCATGATGCTGCTCCTTCAATATGTGGGACCCGGCTGGGATTGCATGCATCTTAGTTCGGGTTTAATATCGAGGAAATACAGTAAATTTCTATCGATAGTATCGATTTTTTAGATCATGAGAGATCCCGGCCTTCCCTCCCTGGACCAGCTGCGCGTGTTCATCGCCGTTATCGACCATGGCGGTTTCGCGCATGCGGCGCGCGCGCTGCACCGCACGCAGTCGGTCATCAGCTACACCATCGCCAACCTGGAGGAGCAGCTCAATATCGCGCTGCTGGACCGCAGCAAGCGCAAGCCCACGCTCACCGAGGCGGGCCGCGCGCTATTGGCCGATGCACGCGCCGTGTCGATGAAGGTGGACAGCATGCGCTCGCGCGCCAAGGCGCTGTCGGCAGGGCTGGAGGCGGAGGTGTCGCTGGTGGTGGATGTGATGTTCCCTACTTGCCTGCTGGTGCGCATCCTGAACGACTTCCAGCAGACCTATCCCACCGTGGCGATGCGCTTGCGCACCGAGGCGCTGGGCGCGGTGACGCAGCTGGTGCTGGAGCGGGTGTGCCATATCGGCATTTGCGGCGGCGTGATCGCGCCGCCGGACGCCATCGAGCGCCGCGCGGCCGGCGAGGTGACCATGATGCCGGTGTGCGCACCGGACCATCCGCTGGCCAAAATCGAGGGCAAGATTCCGGCGGCGGCGCTGCGCGACCATATGCAGCTGGTGCTGACGGACCGCAGCCAGCTCACCGCCGGCAAGGACTTCGGCGTGGTGGGCCTGCGCAACTGGCGCCTGGGGGACCTGGCGTCCAAGCACGCGCTGCTGCGCGGCGGCCTGGGATGGGGCAGCATGCCGCACGCCCTGATCTACGATGATTTAAGCAACGGCCGCCTGGTGCAGCTCGATATCGCCGACGGCAAGGCCTTCCAGTATCCGCTCTTCGTGATCCACCGCAGCGACGAGGAGCCGGGGCCTGCCGGCCGCTGGCTGATGCAGCAGTTCTTCGACCTTGACCACAGCCTGCCGCACGGCGCCTATTGAAGCGCTGCCTGCGCGTCCTTAGCGTAGCGCGGTGGCGGGCAGCGAGAGCTTGCGCAGGCGGGCGCGGTTGCCCTTGATCCAGGAGGCGATCTCGCCGGCCGGCATGGGGCGCGCGATCAGATAGCCTTGCGCCAGTTCGCAGCCCAGCTCGCGCAGCAGCGCCCAGTCGCTCAGTTTTTCCACGCCTTCGGCCACCGTGGTCACACCCAGGCGCTGGCCCATTTCGATGGCGCTTTCCAGGATCACGCGCCGGTTCGGGCGCTGCGATGCGCCGTCCACGAACATGCGGTCTATCTTCAGCTCCGTGAACGGGCAGCGCGACAACTGCTGGATCGAGGAGTAGCCTATGCCGTAGTCGTCCATCGCCAGGCCGTAGCCTTTCAGCCGCAGCCTCGCCACGTTGGCCAGCGCCTGCGCCAGGTTGTTCATCACCATGGTCTCGGTGATCTCCCAGATCACCAGCTCGGGCGAAATGCCATACGACTCCACCAGCTCATCGAGCTTGTCGATAAAGCCGCGCTCGGCCAGGATGTCTGCCGAGAGGTTGATCGACACCTTCATCGAGGTCAGGCCGATGCGCTGCCACTCCACCAGCCGCGCCAGCGACTGCTGCACGATGGACAGCGTGAAGCCCGCCATCAGCGGCGTGCCTTCGATGCAGGAGATGAAGTGCCACGGCGCCAGCAGACCCTGCTCGGGATGCTCCCAGCGCGCCAGCGCTTCCAGGCCTTTGATCAGGCCGGAGCTCATCGATATCTTGGGCTGGAACACGGGCACGAACTGCGACGCGGCCAGTGCCTGCTCCAGGTCTTCCAGCCGCAGGTCGGGACGTTCCAGCACCGCCGCCGGGCTTTGCCGCACCTGGCCCACGCGCCGCAGCAGCACGTTGAGGTCGTCCATCATCACCGGCTTGAGCAGGGTGCCGAGCAGATTCAGGCCGGTATTGTCGGCGTCCATGTTCTCCACGATCTCGAGCAGGCGCGGGTCGCGCGCGCTCATGACGATCAGGCTGTCGGTCTGTTTGCGTTCGTTCAGGTGGCGTATCAGTTCTATGCCGTCCATGCGTGGCATGTCCAGGTCGGTCAGCACCAGCTGCACGCCCTGCCGGCCGCTGCTGCGCAGGTGCTGGTCCAGCACTTCCAGCGCGTCCTCGCCGTTCCAGGCTTCCAGCACCAGGCCGAAGCCCAGCGAACGCAGCATGCTGACCATGTGGGTGCGCTGCACGGCGCTGTCTTCCACCACCAGCGCGGTATGGGTGGACCAGTCTTTCATGCGCCGCCCCGCTGCGCCATGATCTCGCGGTCGATGGCGCCCAGCGGCACGATCTTGTCGACCGCGCCCAGCTTTACCGCCTCCATAGGCATGCCGTACACCACGCAACTTTTTTCGTCCTGCGCCACGGTGCGCGCGCCGGCTTTGCGCATCTCCAGCATGCCGGCGGCGCCGTCGTCGCCCATGCCGGTCATGATCACGCCCAGCGCGTTGGCGCCCGCGCACTTGGCCACGGAGCGGAACAGCACATCCACCGAGGGCCGGTGGCGGTTTACCAGCGGGCCGTCTATCACGTCCACGTAGTACTGGTTGCCGTTGCGGCGCAACAGCATATGCTTGCCGCCCGGCGCGATCAGGGCCAGGCCGGGACGCAGCTGGTCATTGCTTTCAGCCTCCTTGACGGTGATGGCGCACAGGCTGTCCAGCCGGGCCGCGAAGGCCGCCGTGAACTTCTCCGGCATGTGCTGCACGATGACGATGCCGGGCGCATGGGCCGGCAGCGCCGCCAGCAACTCCTCCAGCGCCTGGGTACCGCCGGTGGAGGTGCCTATCGCCACCAGCGGCTCGGTGCGCACCGAGACCGCGCCCGCCGCCGCCGGGAGGATGGCGTCCGCAGTGAATTTTTCCGGGGCCGGCGGCAGCGGGCCGTATTTGCGGGTGCCCCCGGCAGGCGCCGGCTTGGCTGGCCGCGCGGCCTTTGCCGCCGGCGCAATCGCCGCTTTCGGCGTGCTGCCCGCAGCCATGCGCACCGCTGCGATCAGTTCTTCCGCGTGGCCGTGCAGGTATTCGCGCACGTTCAGGCGCGGGCGGTTGATCACCGCCACCGCGCCGGCCGACAGCGCCTCCACCGAGAGCTGCGTGCTGTCGGCCGTCATGGACGAGCAGATCACCACCGGCACCGGCTTGTCCGCCATGATCTTGCGCAGGAAGGTCAGGCCGTCCATGCGCGGCATTTCGATGTCGAGCACCACCACGTCCGGCCAGCTCAGGCGCATGCGCTCCATCGCCAGCAGCGGATCGGCCACCGCGTGCAGCACCTCTATGCCCGGCGCGCCGTTCAGCAGCGCGCTCAGTACCTGGCGCACCACCGCTGAATCGTCGACGACCAGGACCTGGATCTTTTTCATGGTGCGGTCTTAGGGCTTGCGGTAGATCGACGGCGCCACCATGGCCACGTCGTTGTTGATGTCGTTCAGGCTTTCGGAGTGGCCGATGAACAGGTAGCCGCCGGGCTTGAGCAGCTGCGCCACGCGCGCCACCACCTGGCGCTTGGTGTCGGTGCTGAAGTAGATCAGCACATTGCGCAGGAAGATCACGTCGAAGCTGCCCAGCTGCGGCAAGGCCGTGTTCAGGTTCATCTCGAGGAACTGCACCCGCTTGCGCAGCGGGCGCTGCACCAGCAGCGTGCCCGCGTACTGGTCCATGCCTTTCAGGCAAAAGCGCTGCAGGTACTCGCGCGGGATATTTCCGGTGCGTTCCATGGGGTAGTGGCCGTAGCGCGCCTTCTGCAGCACGCGGGTGCTGATGTCGGTGGCGGTGATTTCCCAGGCCTGGTCGGTCAGCACGTCGGCCAGCACCATGGCGATGCTGTAGGGCTCTTCGCCGGTGGAACAGGCAGCGCTCCACACGCGCAGGGACTGGCTGCGTCCACGCGCTTCCTGCGCCACCTTGCGCAGCAAGTCGAAGTGCTTGTTCTCGCGGAAGAAATAGGTCTCGTTGGTGGTCAGCAGGTCCACCGCCAGTTGCGCCTCGCCCGGCTCCTGGCCGCTCGATAGCAGCTTGAAATAGTCGCCGTAGGACTTCACGCGGTGGTGCTGCAGCCGCTTGGACAAGCGGCCGCTGACCAGCGCCTTTTTGCTGGGCGCCATCGTGATGCCGGCGGCTTCAAAAATGAATCGCTGGAACTGCGCGAACTCGTGGTCGCTGATGGCGTCTGGCGTCATGGTGGGATTCCGGTTTGGCGGCAGTTCGGCGGTCAGGCTTCGACCGCCAGGGCGCGCTCGCCTACCCCGGCCAGCGCGCTGATTTCGTCCACCGACAGCACCTGGCTGGCGTCGAGCAGGATCACGAACTTGCCGTTCACCTTGCCCATGCCGGCAATGAAGTCGCTGCGGATGCGCGCGCCGAAGGACGGCGCCGGCTCGATGTCGGCGGCGGCAATCTCCAGCACTGCGTTGACGGCGTCCACCATCACGCCTATCACCTGCTGCTCGCCGCCCTGCGCCACTTCAACGATGATGATGCAGGTGCGCTTGGTGGCCACGCTGGCCTCGCGGCCGAAACGCGCCGCCAGGTCCATCACCGGCACCACGGCGCCGCGCAGGTTGATCACGCCGCGTATGGCTTCCGGCATCATCGGCACCGAGGTCAGTCCTGCGTATTCAATGATCTCCTTCACTGCCAGGATGCCGATCGCATAGATCTCGCCGCCCAGCATGAAGGTCAGGTACTGCCTGGGCTCCGCGCCCAGCGCCAGTGCGCCCTGCGGCGCGCCGGCGGAGACATGGGTCATGGCGTTCATATGCTGGTCTCCCGCTCAGAATTTGGTGAAGTGCGCTTCATCCGGCTCGCCGTCCGGGAAGTGCGCGGTGCTCACATGGCCGCCCGATGGCGCGGCCAGCTTGCGGCCGCCGGCCTTGGCGGCGGGACGGCGCATGGGCGCCACGTTGGCGCGGTGCTGCACCGGCGCGGCCGACGCGCCGGACACGCGGAAGAAGGCGATGGCGGCCTGCAGTTCCTCGGCCTGGCTGCTCATCTCTTCGGCGGTGGAGGCCAGTTCTTCGGAACCGGCGGCGTTCTGCTGGGTGGTGCTGGACAGCTGGCCGACGGCCGCATTGATCTGGCCCACGCCGGACGATTGCTCTTCGGACGCGGCGGTGATTTCCTGCACCAGGTCCGAGGTCTTCTTGATGTTGGGGACCATGGAGTTGAGCAGCTCGCCGGCGCGTTCGGCCAGGCTCACGCTGCTGGCCGCCACTTCGCCGATTTCCTGCGCCGCCACCTGCGAGCGCTCGGCCAGCTTGCGCACCTCGGCAGCAACGACGGCGAAGCCCTTGCCGTGCTCGCCGGCGCGCGCCGCTTCGATGGCCGCGTTCAGCGCCAGCAGATTGGTCTGGTAGGCGATGTCGTCGATGATGACGATCTTGTTGGCGATCTGCTTCATGGCCGCCACGGTTTCCTTCACCGCCGCACCGCCTTCGGTGGCTTCCATGGCGGCCTTGCTGGCCATGGCGTCGGTCACTTTGGCGTTCTCGGTGTTCTGGGCGATGGAGGCCGTCATTTCCTCGACCGAGGCGCTGGTCTGCTCCACGCCGGCCGCCTGCTCGCTGGCCGCTTGCGACAGCGACTGCGCGGTGGCGCTCACTTCTTCGGACGCGCCGGCCAGCACCTGGGCGCCGTTGGTCACTTCGGCCACCACTTGCGACAGCTTGTCCACCATTTGCTTCATCGAATACAGCAGGCTGCTGCGGTCGCCGTCCTTGACGCGGATGTCCAGCGCCAGGTTGCCGCCTGCGACTTCGCTGACGATCTGCGCAGCGTAGTCAGGCTCGCCGCCCAGCTGGCGCAGCAGGCTGCGGATCAGCAGCCAGGACAGCAGTATGCCGAAGGCCAGGCCGCCCGCGATCAGGCCCACATTGAGCTTGAAGGCCGCGTCGTATTTCTCCAGCGCGCCCTCGTATTCCTGCTTGGCGACGTTTTCCTGCAGGTCGCGCAGCTTGCCCAGGGCGTCGAAGGCCGGGTTGAACAGCTTGTCGAGCGTTCCGAAGTTTTCCTTGGCGGCGGCGCCATTGCCGCTCTTCAGCAGCGAGATCACCTGGTTGCGCTTCTCGTCATAGGCAGCCCAGGAGGTGGTGAAATCAGCCACCAGGCGCTTCTCCTCCGTGGTCAGGCTGGTGGCGGCATAATCGGCCCAGTTCTTCTTGACCACGCCGTCGTATTTGACGACCGCCTGCAGCGACTGATCCAGGTCGGCGGCGTTGGTCGCGCCTATGGCTTGCGACACGCGGTAGCGCACGCGCAGGCCGGCTTCGGTCACTTTGCCCAGCTGGACCAGGGCCACGGTGCGGTCTTCGTACACGGTCTTCAGTTTCTCATTGCTGAAGGACATGCCGCTGACGCCCGAGTAGCCAATACCCAGCATGATGACGGACAGGATCGCTACGAGCAGGCCAAGACGGACGGCTACCGATAATTTATTAAACATGTTCATCTCCAAAGAAATCCTGAAATTTTTAAGCTGCGTGCTGCTGAATCTGATGCAAGTGCGACTGCGACTGCGACTGCAATGGCGCATGGCCGCCGCCGGCCTGCTGCAGCAGCGCCGCCACGTCCAGGATCAGCGCCACTTCGCCGCTGCCCAGGATGGTGGAGCCGCTGATGCAGCGCACCCCGCTGAACACGGGGCTGAGCGGTTTGATCACGGTCTGGAATTCGCCCAGCAGGGTGTCGACCACCAGCCCGGCGCGCTGCCCGGCGTGCTTGATCACCACGATGGACTCGCGCCGCCCCGCCGTTCCCTGCGCGCCGAACAGCTCGCGCAAGCGCACGAAGGGCAGCACCTGGCCGCGCAGATTGGCGTAGTCCTGTCCCGGCTCGGCGGCGAACTCGATGCATTCCTCTATGGTGTCGAGCGGGATCACATAGGTGGACTTGCCCAGGCCGACCAGGAAGCCGTCGATAATGGCCAGCGTCAGCGGCAGGCGCACGGTGACGATGGTGCCCCGGCCTTCGGTGCTGTCTATGCCCACGCTGCCGCGCAGCGCGTTGATGTTGCGCTTGACCACGTCCATGCCCACGCCGCGCCCGGACAGATTGGTCACCTGTTCGGCGGTGGAGAAGCCGGGCTCGAAAATCAGCGCGTAGATTTCGCTGTCGCTCATCTTGCGATCCGCTTCCACCAGGCCGCGCTCGACCGCCTTGGCGAAGATGCGCTCCTTCTTCAAGCCGCCGCCGTCGTCGCTCACTTCAATGACGATGCTGCCCGAGTCGTGGAAGGCGTTCAGCTTCACCGTGCCGCGCGCGGGCTTGCCGGCCGCGCGGCGCTGCTCGGCCGGTTCGATGCCGTGGTCGATGGCGTTGCGCACCAGGTGCATCAGCGGGTCGCCGATCTTCTCCACCACGGTCTTGTCCAGCTCCGCATCCTCGCCGTTGACGACCAGGCCAATATCCTTGCCCAGCTCGCGCGACACGTCGTGCACCACGCGCTGGAAGCGGTTGAAGGTGGCGCCTATCTTCACCATGCGCAGCTGCAGCGCGCTGTCGCGCACCTCCTCCACCAGCGTGGACAGGCGCGAAGTGCTTTCCTGCAGTTCGCTGTTGCGCACGCGGCGCGCGATCAGGTTGGCCGAGGCGCCCGCGATAATCAGTTCGCCCACCAGGTTGATCAGGTGGTCCAGCTTGTCGGCGTCCACGCGCACGGTGCGCGCCTCGGCCGGTTTCTGTTCTGCTGCCTGGCCCTGCTTCTGCTTGTTCAGCGCGGCGGCCACCACTTCCGGCTCCACCGTGCCCTGGCCCACCAGGATGGCGCCCAGGGGCGCGCTGGCCGCTTGCGCGCTGCCGTTCCCGCCCGGGCTCCAGTTGGCGGCGTCCAGCTGCTGGTCCAGCGCCACGCTCAGTTCGCGCGCCGTCACGCTGCCGCAGCGCACCAGGATTTCTCCCAGACGGCCGGCGCGCTCCGGCAGTTCGCGGATCAGCTGCACGTATTCTTCGATGCGGCTGCGCGGCGGCACAATGCGCAGCGTGCAGTCGTCCTGCACGAACTCGAACACGGCTTCGATGGTGGCCTTGTCGGCCGCGCTGTCGAAGGCGATTTCAAAGCCCAGGTAGCAGGCTTCGGGGTCCATCTGCTCGTTCTCCGGCATCGCGTCCGGCAGGGTGGCGATGGCGGTGATGCGGCCGATCTGGTTCAGGTAGCGCAGGAAGGACATCGGGTCCATGCCGTTGCGCAGCACGTCCGGGCCGAAGCGCAGCGAGATATGCCAGTGGTCGCCGTCGGCGCCGCTGCCCGCCATGCGTTCCACGCTGTCCGTCTCGGCGCTTACGGCGACGGCGCCGCCGCCGGAAACGGTGTGCGCTTGCTCTGCGCCCAGGTAGGCGGACAACTGCCGCAGCAAGGGCGCGCCGCGCTCCAGGGTGGCGGCGTCGGCGCTGGTCTGGCCGGCTTCCACCGCGTCCGTCATGCTGCCGATATGGTCGCAGCAGGACAGCAGCAGGCTGACCAGCCGGCTGTCCGTCTCCACGGCGCCGGCGCGCACTTCATCGAGCACGCTTTCCAGCACATGGGTGAAGGCCACGATGTGGTCCAGGCTGAACAAGCCGGCCGAGCCCTTGATGGTGTGGGCGGCGCGGAAGATGGCGTTCACCGCTTCCAGCTTGTCGCCATGGCGCCCCAGCGACAGCAGCGCGTTTTCCATGTCCTCCAGCAGCTCGCGGCTCTCCGCGATGAAGGTTTGCAGTGCGTCGTCGAGGTTCATGCCGCGCTCCCTTTGCCGCGTTCGGCCGCCATCACCAGCGGGTCGCCGAACCAGGCGGCCAGGTCCAGCAGCTCGAACACGTCCAGCACGGCGGGGCTGTGCGCCACCAGGCGCAGCTCGCGCTGCAGCTGCAGGGCGGTGCGCTTGGCCAGCATCAGCAGCTGCACGCCGGCGGTGTCGATCTCGGTCACGCCGGCCAGGTCCACTTCCAGCACCTGGGCGTGCGCATGTGCATGACGCACGGCGCCCAGCAGAGCATCTTTCAGCTCGGCTGCGCGGTAGATGTTCAGGTCGCCTTCAATAAACAGCAGACCCGGCTCGGTTTCACCTGGCATGGCGGCTCCCGGTTATGGCAGGCAGAGTTTTTGCACCGCGCCCAGCAGCACCTCGGGCTTGAAGGGCTTGACCACCCAGGCGCGCGCACCGGCCGCCTGGCCTTCGCGTTTCTTGGCTTCCTGCGACTCGGTGGTGAGCATGATCACCGGGGTGAATTTGTGGCTGGCCTGCTGCTTCAGCTCGCGCACAAAGGTGATGCCGTCCATATTGGGCATGTTCACGTCGCACACGATCAGGTTGATCTTCTTGTCGCCCAGCTTGCTCAGCGCGATCTGGCCGTCG
Source organism: Pseudoduganella aquatica (assembly GCF_009857595.1). GTDB lineage: Bacteria > Pseudomonadota > Gammaproteobacteria > Burkholderiales > Burkholderiaceae_D > Rugamonas > Rugamonas aquatica_A. Next base: position 89,583 of record NZ_WWCU01000011.1, read on the forward strand.
GCCGCCTCGATCACGTCGTAGCCCGCGCTTTTCAGCGCAATGCCAACGACCTGCCGCAGCGAAGCGGAATCGTCTACTACCATTATGGTCTTGGCCATACCCTACTCCTTAAAAGAATGTGACTTCGTCGGCCGGCGCGGGTAGCGCCGCCGCTTGTTGCGTGCCGGCCGGGCCGGTCTGCCGGTCCAGCGCGTATTCCTCCGCCATGGCATAGGTCTTTTCCAGCGAGGCCAGCAGCCCGGCCGCGTCGAGCGGCTGCAACTGGCGGTCCTGGGTGTAGCTGTCGCAGTTCTGCTCCAGCGCGCTGCGCAGCAGGTCGATGTTCTGCTTCACATGGCTCATGATCTGGGTCACGCGGTCCTGGAATTGCAGCTGCACCAGCGCTTCCCCCACTTCGTACTGGATGCCCACGCTTTCTTCCTTCAGCAGATTGCTGGACTGGACCAGGGCGTCGGTCACGCCGCGAAAACCGTCGAGCACGCTGGCAATGGCTTCCTCGGACAGCCGTGTCGATTCCTCCTCCAGCGCGCCCGATTGCTGCGCCGCCTGGGTGGTGGCGACAATCGCGCTGCTGACCAGCGCCACCTTCTCGGCGATGCGGCGGCCGGTGTCGGCCGACTGGTTGGACAGCATGCGCACTTCCTTGGCCACCACGGCGAATCCGCGTCCGCGCTCGCCGGCGCGCGCCGCCTCGATGGCGGCGTTCAGCGCCAGCAGATTGGTCTGCGCGGCGATGCTGGCGACGTCGGCCGCCATGTCCTTCAGTTCGCGCACGAACTGGCCCAGGCCGTTCACCTTGTCCAGCATGGCGGCCTTGCTTTCGGTGGCCGAACGCAGCGAAGCGACCACGCCTTGCAGCTCGCGCTCGCTGTTGGCGAACACCGTCACCAGGCCGTCGCCGCCGTCCATGGAGGCGGTGGCCACGCTGGAGGCGCCCACCGCCTGGTCCAGGCGCTCGACAATGCCGCCGAAGCGGCCGGCCAGCGCCGCCACCGCCTCGTCCATCTGCGTAATGGAATTTTCAATATGGCGCGACCAGATCGGCGCCACCGACGCGCCCAGCGCGCGCTGGCCGTCCAGGTACTGGTCCACCGAGTCGTGGAAGGTGCTTTGCATGGATTTGAAATACAGGCCGCTGCCGTAGCCGCAGCCCACCAGCAGCAGCACCGTGAGCAGGCCGGCCAGGCTGAAGCCGCTGAAGGCCAGCACCGCGATGGCGGCCAGCAGGGCCAGGCCGAGCGGGAGTAGCAGACAGGAATGGCTGCGCACAAAATTATTCACTGCTGGAATTCTCCAAGGAAGGCGCCGCCCGTCCATTCGGGTGGCTAGCCTAGCGACTGTATCCAGCAGGGAACACTCTGTAACCTGTACTTTGGTACAGTGTGACATTTCCCGCATGCACTAAAGTACAAGTTACAGTACCCGCCCCAGCCATTACAGTGTCGTTATGGCTAGGAATAAAAACATGATCGACATTTTCCTGCTGCCCGGCGAGTACTTCGTCGGCGGGCCGGAATACCGCATCCGCACCCTGCTCGGGTCATGCGTTTCGATTACCCTGTGGCATCCGGTGCGGCGCATCGGCACCATGTCGCATTTCCTGTTGTCCGCACGCAACTCCTCGAAGGAAGCCGGCTTGAACAGCCGCTACGGCGAGGAGGCGCTGGAACTGATGCTGGCCGAGTTGCGCAGCATGGGGGTGGAGCCCAGCGAATGCCAGGCCAAGATTTTCGGGGGCAGCAAGATGTTCCCCGGGCTGGAGGACCGCAGGGCCGGCAATATCGGGCGCCAGAACGGCGAAGTGGCGCTGCGCCTGCTGCGCGCGCACGGCATCCCCATCGTGTCCGAGAGCCTGTATGGCGTGGGGCACCGCAGCATTATTTTCGACATCAGCAGCGGCCACGTGTGGAGCCGCCAGGCGCAGCCGGAGGAAGCGGCTACGCTGTTCCCGGGCTATGCAGCTTTGACTTGAGGCGGCGCACTTCCTCGCACAGGTCCACCACCAGGGCGGCCAGTTCCTCGTCGGCCTCGAAGTCGCGCTCCACGCGCAGCAGGTTGAGCGCGCGCCGCAGCTCGCCGCTGGCAAAGCGCCACGCCTGCGGCGACGCCATCGCCGCGCCCGCCGTATCGACCACGATGGCCGCCCCTTCCGCGCTGCACAGCAGCGCCCCGCTGCTGACATGGCGCAGCACCCATTCCGGTTCCACAGCGCAGGCGCGCGCCAGTTCTTCCAGGGTCAGCGCCGCGTCGTCCAGCAACTCGCCGTGTATCTGCATAATCACGCTCCCATGCCGGCGCGCGGGTTGAAGTCCAGCTCGCGCGCCATGGTTTCATACAGCTGGCGCGCCCGCTCGGTATCGGCGGGCGGCAGCACCAGCTCCAGCATCAGGTAAAGATCGCCGCCCGGCGTGCCGGCCTGGGCCTGCGCGCGCGAAGGCGGTATGCCGCGCCCTTTCAGCCGCAGCTTGCGCCCGCCCTGCGATTTGGGCGGCACAGTCACCGTCACCCGGCCCGAGGGCGTGGCCACGTCGATCTGCGCGCCCAGCGCGGCCTCCCACGGCGCCACCGGCACCGTCTGGTAAACGTCGCGCCCTTCGGCGCGGTAGCGCGGGTCGGGCCGGAAACGGATTTCCAGGTAGAGATCGCCCGACGGTCCGCCGCCGCCGCCGGGGTGGCCCTGGCCGGACAGGCGCAGCTGCTGGCCAGCGGTGATGCCTTGCGGGATGTTCACGTCCAGCGTGCGCTCGCGCGTGACGGCGCGGCCATGCGCGTCCTCCTCCTGCAGGCGGACGCTGACGGTGCGGCTGGCGCCCTGGTAGGCGTCGGCCAGGTCGATTTCCAGGCCGGCGTGGCTGTCCTCGCCGCGCTGCTGCTGAGGCCGGCCCGGACGGCCCCGGCGGCCGCCGCCGATATTGGCGAACAGGTCGGCGAAGAAGTCGCTGTCGAAGCCGCCTGGCCCACCGCCCATGCCGCCCATGCCGCCGCCCTGGCCGGCGCGGCTGCCCCAGTCCGGCGGCGGACGGAATTCCTGGCCGGCGCGGTACTGGCCGTTGCCCAGCGCGTCGTAGGCGGCGCGTTTTTCCGCGTCGCCCAGCACGCCGTAGGCTTCGTTCAATTCCTTGGTTTTCTTGTCCGCGTCCGCTTCCTTGCTGACGTCCGGATGGTATTTGCGCACCAGCTTGCGGTACGCTTTCTTGATCTCGTCGGCGCTGGCGGTCTTGGGGACGCCCAGCGCCTGGTAGTAGTCCTTGTATTCCACGATGGCGTATCTCCCGCTGCCCTGTCCGGCCAAAATGCCGGGGTCAGACCCGATGGGTCTGACCCCAGATTCTACTGCAGCCTTAGCGGATGCGGCGCAGCGATGAGGGCTTGTCGTTCATCGGCCCCAGGTTGTCGTAGCGGCCGGGGCCGTAGACAACGCACTGGCCGCCGAAATTGTCATGCTCGCACAGCTGCCACTGGCCTTCGTAAATGACCATGGAACTGGCGCGGTCGTTGAAGTCGGCCGCGCGCAGGCTGCGCATCTCGCCCTGGAAGGATACGCGGCGGCCTTCAAAGCGCGCGTGCTCGAACAGTTCGATCGGGTCCGGACGGTTGAAGCCGGGCTGGCCGCCTGGGCCACGGTCGTCGCGGCGCTCGCGCCATTCTTCGCGGCGCTCGGCGCGGTCGTCGCGGCCATCGCCGTCGCGGTCGCGGAAGCCGCCGCCATTGCCGCGTCCGCCTCGCTCGATCTGGCGCAGCGAGGAAATGCTGTTGTTGAAGCGGCGCAGGTCATTGTGCTGGCCGCGCTCGAACACGGCGCAGTAGCCGCCGAAGTCCTTATGTTCGCACACCTCCCACACGCCCGAATGCACGATCAGGCTCGAGGTGCGGTCGTTGAAGCCGGCGTCGCGCAGGTCGCGCGCGCCATCGCGGATGGTCACTTCCTCGCCGCGGAAATTATCGCGCGAGAACAGCGTGATCTCGCCGGCATGGGCGGCGGCGATCTGGCTCAGCAGGGCGGCCGCGAAGGCCAGGGTCTTGAGGGCAGTGTGTTTCATATTATTAGCTCCGTAGTTTTCTTCTCATCCAGCGCTCGATGCTTTCTATCAACGAATCAGCCGGAGCATCAGCCTACACGACTGTGTAACAAATTCCTACTGCGCCCATCCAGGTAGCTAGTAGAATCGTTGCTTTCGCTCCAAGATTTCCGTCCATGCCAACCACCTTCACCCTGCCCAATATCCGCACCGAAGCCGCCGCCCTGTGGAAGCTGGCCTGGCCGGTGCTGGTGGGCCAGCTGGCGACGGTGGGCATGGCCGTGGCCGACGTGGCCATGACCGGCCACGCCAGCGCGGACGAGCTGGCGGCCGTGTCGCTGGGCGCGTCGATCTGGTCCATCATCCTGGTCACCGTCAGCGGCACCATGATGGCGATTAACAGCGTGGTCGCGCACGAAGTGGGCGCCGGCGCCTTCGGCACCATCCCGCACTCGGTGCGGCAGGCGCTGTGGAAGGCGCTGGGCGTGGGCGTGATCGCCGCGCTGCTGGCCAACCTGGCCACGCTGCTGTTCAACCACCTCTACCTGGCGCCCGAGATCAATGCGCGCGCCTCGCTGTTCGTGCACATCATCAGCCTGGGCCTGCCGCCGTTCGCGGCCTACCGCGCGCTGTACGGCTACTCCACCTCCATCAACCAGACCAAGCCGGTGATGGTGATCGCCCTGCTGGGGCTGGCGTTCAACGTGGTGGTCAACTGGCTGCTGATTTTCGGCCGCTTCGGCCTGCCCAAGCTGGGCGGCATAGGCTGCGCGGTGGCCACCGCCGGCTGCATGTGGCTGATGCTGGGGGCCATGGTGTTCTGGATACGCCAGGCCCCCGCCTACCGCCAGACCTATCCCTTCACGCACTGGGAATGGCCGCACTGGCCGGAAATCCGCAGCATGCTCAAGCTGGGCCTGCCCATCGGCGTGACCTATTTCGCCGAGGTGAGCGCGTTTGGCGCCGTCAGCCTGCTGGTGGCGCGCTTCGGCGTGGTGGTGGTGTCGGCGCACCAGATCGCGCTCAACTTCGCCTCGCTGGTGTTCATGGTGCCGCTCAGCTTCGGCATCGGCCTCATCACGCGGGTGGGCCAGGCCATGGGCGAAGGCAATCCGGCGCGCGCCCGCTTCGCGTCCTGGGTCGGCGTGTCCATGTCGCTCATCTTCGCGCTGCTGTCGGCCATCTTCATCGCCGTGTTCCGGCACCAGATCGCCGCCGCCTACACCTCGGACCCGGCGGTGCAGGCGCTTTGCGTGCAGCTGCTGCTGTTCGCCGCGCTGTTCCAGCTGTCCGACGCCACCCAGGTGGCCACCTCCTGCGCCATCCGCGGCTACAAGGTCACGCGCCAGCCCATGCAGATCCAGCTGCTGGCGTTCTGGGTGTTCGCGCTGCCGCTGGGCTATGTGCTGGGCCTGGCGCCGCAATGGCTGCGCGACTTGCACCTGGCGCCCGCCGCGCCCATGGCCGCCGACGGCTTCTGGATAGGCCTGGTGCTGGGACTGACCATCGCCGCCGTGCTGCTCACCTGGTCGCTGCATCGGCTGTCGCTGCGGCGTTTGCAGGCCTGAGGGGCCGCGCTCAGGCGCCGAATGAACCACGGTTTTTCGGCGCGTTTTCCAAATCCCAGCAGTGCGCCACTCTGGTATTGTCTTGCCCACACGAACATTTCGGGACCACACATGCGCTTTATTCTCTCCTTCCTGGCATTGGCAGCAGCCATGCCCGTCCATGCTGAACGTCTGACCCTGGACCGCATCTACGGCGACCAGGCCCTGGCCGGCGCCGGTGTGCGCAGCCTGAAGGTGTCGCCGGACGGCGCCCGCGTCACCTTCCTGCGCGGCCGCGACGACAACCAGTACCAGCTGGACCTGTGGGAATTCAATATGAAGGACAAGACCCAGCACCGCCTGGTCGACTCCAAGACCCTGGTGCCCGAGGAAAACCTGTCCGACGCGGAAAAAGCCAAGCGCGAGCGCGAACGCACCGCCAGCCTGAAAGGCATCCTGAGCTACAGCTGGTCGCCGGACGGCAAGCAGCTGCTGGTGCCCATCGCCGGCAACCTCTACCTGATCGACACGGCCAAGCCGGACGCGGCCCGCCTGGTGGCCTCCGGCGCCGTGCTGGACCCGAAAATTTCGCCGCAGGGCCGCTATGTGTCCTTCGTGCGCAACCAGAACCTGTTCGTGATCGACCTGTCCACCGGCAAGGAGCGCCAGCTCACCACCGACGGCGCCGGCCAGGTCCACAACGGCGAAGCCGAATTCATCGCCCAGGAAGAAATGGGCCAGCGCACCGGCTACTACTGGGCGCCGGACGACAGCGCCATCGCCTACAAGCGCTATGACGAAAGCCAGGTGCCGGTGGCGCGCCGCTTTGAAATCTACGCCGACCGCACCGACGTGGTCGAACAGCGCTACCCGGCCGCAGGCGACCCCAACGTGACCGTGCAGCTGAAAATCGTTTCCCCGGCCAGCGGCGAAACGCGCGACGTGGACCTGGGCGGCAACCCGGACATCTACCTGGTGCGCGCCGACTGGAGCGGCAACAGCAAGGCCCTGCTGTACCAGCGCCAGAGCCGCGACCAGAAGACCCTGGAACTGGTGTCGGTGGACGCCGCCACGCTAAAACAGCGCGTGCTGCTGACCGAAAAATCGGACACCTGGACCACCATCCACGACGACCTGCGCTTCCTGAAAAACCGCGACGCCTTCATCTGGTCGTCCGAGCGCAGCGGCCGCAACCACCTCTACCTGTACAGCCTGGACGGCAAGCTGCTGCACGCCATCAGCAAGGGCGAATGGGGCATCGACAACGTGCTGGCGGTGGACGAGAAGGCCGGCAAGGTCTACATCGCCTCCAACCGCGACGCCGTGGTCGACAAGCAGACCTATGTGCTGGCCCTGGACGGCAGCACGGCCGACAAGCCCAAACGCATCACCCAGGGCGACGGCTGGCACGACGCCTCCTTCTCGCGCAACGGCGAAGTCTTCGTCGACACCTACTCCAGCCCCAGCATTCCGCCGCAGGTCAGCATCCGCCGTCCGGACGGCAGCATGGTGGACTGGCTGGAGCACAACGAGCTGAACGACAAGCACCCCTACGCCAAGTTCCAGGCCGACCACCTGCCCACCGAGTTCGGCACCCTGCCCGCCAAAGACGGCCAGACCCTGTACTACTCGATGATCAAGCCCTACAAGTTTGACGCCAGCAAGCGCTACCCGGTCTACCTGTCCACCTACGGCGGCCCGCACTCGCAGCACGTGTCGCGTAAATGGGGCAACTACTTCGACCAGTACATGGCGCAGCAAGGCTTCGTGGTGTTCCGCCTGGACAACCGCGGCTCCTCGCGCCGCGAGCGCGTCTTCACCGACGCCAACTACAAGCGCCTGGGCACGGTGGAAGTGGAAGACCAATTGGCCGGCGTGGAATGGCTGGGCAAGCAAAGCTTCGTGGACGCCAAGCGCATCGGCGTATTCGGCTGGAGCTACGGCGGCTTCATGACCTTGCGCCTGCTGTCGCAAGCGTCGGACAAGATCGCCATGGGCGTGTCGGTGGCGCCGGTGACGGACTGGAAACTGTACGACACCCACTACACCGAACAGTTCATGAGCACGCCGAAGGACAACGCCGAAGGCTACAAGCAGGCCAGCATCTTCCCGCACGTGGACGGCCTGAAGTCGCCGCTGCTGCTGATGCACGGCATGGCCGACGACAACGTACTGTTCACCAACACCACGCGCATGATAGACGCGCTGGTCAAGCGCAACATCCGTTTCGAGCTGATGACCTACCCCGGCGCCAAGCACGGCATCTCCGGCACCACCAGCCAGCGCCACGTGTACGGCAACATCGAAGCCTTCTTCAAAAAGAACCTCAAACCCGATACGGTGCAATAAAAAAAAAAAAACGCAAAAAGGGGTCAGGGTTAATTAATCCATGCGGAAAAACTAACCCTGACCCCATTTTGCTTGCCAGAGAGCCCGCGTACTGCGGGCTTTTTTATGGCTTAGCGATTGCCGCGGTCGATGGCGTCCTTGACTACTTCCTTGGCGTCGCCTACGCCTTTTTGCAGCTTGCCTTCGGACTGCTTGGCCAGGCCCTTGGCCTGCTGCTCGGAACTGCCTACCAGCTTGCCAGCTTCTTCCTGAACTTTACCGGCGATGTCTTTCGCTTTACCTTTGACTTGGTCCTTGTTCATGATGCTCTCCTTGGTTGGTTAGGCTCACACGCAGATGCGGTGTGCTGGAGTGCATCCTATCCTTTGAGCATGCCTGCTTCTGTACGCCAGCGCACGCTAACGGTCCATCAGGCTATCGGCTTGCGCCACAGGCTGGCCAGCCAGGCCTGCTGCTCGCGCGGCAGGCCGGGCGGACGGTAGTAATGGCCGAGCGGCTCGAAGCCGGCGGCGGTCAGATAGCGTTCCCAGGTTTCGTAGTCGTAATAGCTGCCGTAGCGCGGGCCGTTCCAGCCTTCGCGGTTGTCGCCGCGCGGGTTGGAACTAAACAGCACGCCGTCCGGCTTCAGGGCGGCGTACAGGCGCAGCAGCACGTCCGGCAAGGCGGCGCTGGGGATGTGGAACAGGGAGGCGTTGGCGAAGATGCCGTCGAAGGCGCCGGCGGGCAGGTCCAGCGCCACGAAGTCCTGGCGCCAGACCTCGCAGCCGCTCCATTCCCGCGCCATGCGGACAAACTCCGCCGAGCCGTCGACGCCGACGGCAACATGGCCCAGTTCGGTGAAAGTCTTGAGATCGCGCCCCGGCCCGCATCCCAGGTCGAGGATGCGGTACGGGGTTGCGGACCGGATGGCGCCCAGCAGCGCCGACACGTTCTGGCTCACGTCGTGGTCGCGCGTGCCCTCGAAAAACTGCTGCGCGCTGTGTTCGTAGTGCCGCAGCGTGGCCTGCGTGATCCGCGTGATGCTGTCGATGTCTTTGTCCGGTTCCATCCTCCTACTTTACCAGACGCGCACGCGCTGCTCCGGCGCCAGGTACAACTGCTGCCCTGGCTGCACATTGAAAGCCTTGTACCAGGCGTCCAGATTGCGCACGGTGTAGGTGCGCCATTTCGAGGGCGCGTGTCCGTCCGTCATCACCTGGCGGCGCAGCGACTGCTCGCGCGCCAGCCCGCGCCAGCTCTGCGCGTAGCCCAGGAAGAAGTCGCGGTCGTCGGCTTGCGGATTGGCGGCCTTGAAGGCGTCGTAGGACGCGGCCAGGCCGGCCAGGTCGGACAGGTTCTCGCTCAGCGTCAGCTGGCCGTTGATGGGCAGGTCGGCAAACGGCTTGTAGGCGGAGTACTGCGCCACCAGCGCGCCGGAGGCGGTCTTGAAGTGCGCCGCGTCGGACGGGGTCCACCAGTCGCGCAGGCGGCCCTGGGAGTCGAACTGGGAGCCGGTGTCGTCAAAGCTGTGGCTGATTTCATGGCCGATGACCGAACCGATGGCGCCGTAGTTCAGCGCGTCCGGCCCTTTAGGATCGAAGAACGGCGGCTGCAGTATGGCGGCCGGGAAATTCAGCGCGTTCTGCATCGGCATATTCACGGCGTTCACCAGTTGCGGCGGCATGCACCATTCCTTGCTGTCGACCGGCTGGTGCAGCTTGGCCAACTGCTGCTGGTAGTGCAGCCTGGAGGCGCGCTCGGCGTTGCCGTGGGCGTCGTCCGCTTTCACGGCCAGCGGACCGTAGGAGGTGAATTTATCGGGATAGCCGACGCCGACGTAGAGCGCGTCCAGCTTGGCGTGCGCTTCCTTGCGGGTGGCGGGCGCCATCCAGTCCAGCTTGTCGATGCGGACGTGGAAGGCTTGCACGATATTGCTGACCATGTGCTGCAGCTTGGCCTTGGCCTCCGGCGGGAAATAGGTGGAGACGTAGAGTTTGCCCACCGCGTCCGGCATGCCGTCGTTGACGGCGGCCAGGGCGCGCTTCCAGCGCACCGCCATTTGCGGCGTGCCGCCCAGCGTGCGGCCGTAGAAGTCGAAATGCTGCTCGGTGTAGGCTTGCGGCAAGTGGCCGGCGCTGGTGTTGATGGCGTGGAAGGCGAGGAAGTCTTTCCAGGCATCCAGCGAACACTCTTTCACCAGCGCGGCCACGCCCACCACGGCGCTGGGGTGCCACAGGATGAAGCTTTGCTGCTTGCCCAGGCCGGCGTATTTGAGGAACAGCTTCCAGTCCATGCCGGGCGCTTTCTGGCTGAAATCGGCTACGGTCCAGGTGTTATTGGCTTTCATGACGTCGGCCGAGTCTTCGCGGCTGGCGTGGGTCAGCGCCAGCTTGCGCTCCAGCTCGAACACGCGGGCGGCGCGGGTTTCCGGGTCGCTATAGCCGGCCAGCTTGAACATGGCGGCGATGTGGGCCTGGTAGGCGGTGCGCAGCTTGTGCATGCGCTCGTTGTCTTCCAGGTAGTAGACGCGGTCCGGCAGGCCCAGGCCGCCCTGCAGCAGGTAAGGCATGTTGCGCTTGGGGTCGTTCAGGCCCTGGGCCACCCACAGGCCGAAGATGTTTTCGGTATGGAATTCGGTGGCGTTGAGCGGATCGACGTCGGCGCGCACGGTGGCGGCCAGCATCCTGGTCAGCTCGGTCTTGTCGGCGATGGCGCCGATTTTTTTCAGCGCCGGCCGCAGCGGCTCCACACCCTTGGCTTCAATCGCGGCCTCGTTCATGAAGGCCAGGTAGTAATCGCTCACTTTGCGCGCTTCCGCGCCGGCGTGCTTGTCGCCCGGCACCGCTTCGATCAGCTTGATGATGCGCTGGTTGGTGTCTTCGGCCAGCTGGGCCATCGAGCTCCAGCTGCCCCGGTCGGCCGGGATCTGGGTGCTTGCCAGCCAGTTGCCGTTGGCGTAGGCAAAGAAGTCGTCGCCAGGCAGCAGCGCGGCCTTGGCGGTGGAGACCGGCGCGTCTGCCTGGGCCGCATAGCAAGGGGCCAGCGCCTGGAGGGCGCCGGCCAGCGCGAAGCCGAGTACGGTCTTGATGGGTGCGTGCATGTCTTGTTCCTGTTGTTGTGTTTTTAAACGGCGTGGTACGCCAGGCTCCACTCTAAGCAAGCGCGCGGCCGGAAGCCAGCGCCGCGCGACAGACTGCAAAATATGGGGATGCACTGCAGAATACGGGGAATGCGGTGCATCCATGCTACGCACAGTGCAAAAAGGCCACAACGAAGCAAGGAATCCCTATATAGTTCACTTACAGCAACGCATACAAAACAAGGAGAGCCCCCTATGAAACTTGAAGCCCTTTTCCAGAACCCGACTGCGTTGCCTACGGCTCCCAAAGTTGTCGAAGAACTGATCAGCAGCTTTGATAAAGCCAGCGTTTCCACCGAGGAAATCGCGAAGAAACTGTCCGCCGATCCCGTCCTGAGCGCCAAGCTGCTGCGCCTGGCCAACTCAGCCTACTACCATGTCTCGCGCAGCATCGGCACGGTGGAAGACGCCGTGCTCATGCTGGGCTTTGTCACCGTGCGCACGCTGGTCATCAGCTCCGGCCTGGTCAGCGGCTTCAAAACGGTGCCCGGCCTGGACCTGAAGCAATTCTGGCGCTACAGCCTGTACACCGCCTGCTCGGCCAAGTGGATCGCCAAAAAGACCAAGGAAAACACCGACCTCGCCTTCACCATCGGCATGATGCACGCCATCGGCCAGCTGGTGATGCACGCCGCCATGCCGGAACAGGCCATGCAGCTGGACAAGGTCGCCGGCCCGCTGGACTCGCGCCGCCTGGACGCCGAACAAGCGTCGCTGGCCTACACCTTCGCCGACGTGGGCGCGGAACTGGCCAAACGCTGGAAGTTCCCGGAAGCCTTCTCCGAGACCATCATGGCCTTCCCCGACCCGATGAACCACGAGCACGGCACCCGCCTGGCCGGCATCATCCACCTGGCCGCCTGGCGCGCGCGGGTCGAGGAAAACAAGCTGACGGACGAGGAAATCGAAGCCTGCTACCCGACCGAGATCGCCGAAGAGCTGGGCCTGGAGCCGAACGCGCTGATCGACGACATGCCGCCGCCTAGCGAGCTGAGCGCCGGTCTGGAAGAACTGGTCAAGTAAGAATCACGCCCCGCCCCCGAGGCCGGCGCCGCCCTTCGAGGCCGCGCCGGCCTTGTCTTTTTCACCACCCCAAAAATAAATTCAAAATATTTTGAAAAAACCCTAAAGTTCCCGAACGGCATGACGTTAATCCAGACAAGCAGTAATCCATTTTTACTTTTCAGGATGCGCCATGACCTCCAACGAAGTGCTCGCCATGTACGAAAATGTTGCCACCTTGACCAATAACATGGTGATGGCAGCGCGCGCAAGCGACTGGGAGAGCCTGGGTCGCCTGGAAAACCAGACCGCCGTGGCCACCGCCACCGTAGCGGCCGGCGCCACCGTGGCCCCGCTGGAAGGCGCCGCCCGCCAGCGCAAGATCGACCTGCTCAAGCAAATCCTGGCCAACGACCGCGCCGTGCGCGACGTCACCGAGCCATGGCTGAACCGCATTCCCGGCATGCCGCAATAAGCCGCCCCGCCCCAACGACAAAAGCGCCTTCACGGCGCTTTTTTATTTCCATAGCCGAAAAAAGGGGTCAGACCCCTTTTGGCTTTTCGGCAAGGCTTACATGCTTATTGGCTGATTGCTACGCGCAGGGAGAGGGCGATGCCTTTGGCGGCCTGGCGGATTTCGTCCAGCGAGGGGAAGCTCGGGGCGATGCGGATGTGGCTGTCTTCGGGGTCCAGTCCGTAGGGATAGGCGGCGCCGGCCGGGGTCAGCGTGATGCCGGCTTCCTTGGCCAGCGCGATGGTGCGCTTGGCGGCGCCCGGCGGGGTGACCAGGTCGATGAAGTAGCCGCCCTTGGGACGGGTCCAGCTTACGCCGGGCACGCTGCCGAGATGCTCTTCGAACAGGGCCAGCACGGTGTCGAACTTGGGCCTGAGCAGCGCACGGTGCTGCTCCATCAGCGCTTCGACCGTGGCCTTGTTTTTCAGGAAACGCACGTGGCGCAGCTGGTTGACCTTGTCCGGGCCGATGCTGCGGATGCCGGCGTGCTTGGTCCACCAGGCGATATTGGCCGGCGACGCGGCCAGCGCGGCCACGCCGGAGCCTGCCCAGCTGACCTTGGAGCTGGACGCGAACACGATGGCGCGGTCCGGATTGCCCGCCTTGGCACACTCGTCCAGGATATTGGCCATGCCGATTTTCTCGTCGCCCAGGTGGTGGAAGCGGTAGGCGTCGTCCCACATCAGGCGGAAGTCGGGGGCGGCGGTTTTCATCGCGGCCAGGCGGCGCACCACCTCGTCCGAGTAGACCACGCCGCCCGGGTTGCTGTACTTTGGCACGCACCACATGCCCTTGATGCTGGCGTCCGAGGCCACCAGGCGCTCGACCAGGTCCATGTCCAGGCCGTCTTCCGTCATCGGAATGTTGACCATATTGATGCCGCGCTGTTCGCAGATGGCGAAGTGGCGGTCGTAGCCCGGCACCGGGCACAGGAAGGTGACCGGCTGCGCGCCCATCCACGGCGCATGGCCGGGCACGCCCAGCAGCAGGCTGTAGACGATCACGTCGTGCATCAGCGACAGGCTGGCGCTGCTGTCGACCACCACTTGCGCGGCGGGCACGTCCAGCAGTTCGCCGAACAGGGCGCGCGCTTCGGGCAGGCCCACGCCGCCGCCGTAGTTGCGGGTGTCGGTGCCGTCGTGCGCGGCGTAGCCGTCCAGCGCGGCCATCAGCGCGTTGGACAGGTCCAGCTGTTCAGGCGCGGGCTTGCCGCGCGACATGTCGAGTTTCAGGCCGAGTTGCTTGAATTCGTCGTATTGGGACTGTAATGGTGCGGTGCTCATGATGCCTTTCCTGGGGATTGAAAGCGGGTGCGCAGTGCGCGGGCACCACCCAGCGCCTGTCGCCAGGCGGGAGCGCTGGCGGATGCTGGTTTAGCTGGACTGAGGGGGATGGGTGCAGAAAAGCACGGCATGAGTATATCGCGTTTCGCGCCGCACTGCCGAGGCCGCCCTTATGGCGGTTATTCTTTTTCGGGTATGGCGGCTTCGGCAGGCGCAGGCTCGGCTTCGGCGGCTATTTTGTCCTTGCGCCAGCCTTGCCAGACCTTCAGCGGGGCGGTGGAGAATTTGATCTTCTTGCGGCGGATCAGGTAGTACAGCAGGCCGCCAAGCAGCGCCAGCAGCAGGACGCCGCCTATCACCATGGTGGTGGTGTTCACGCCGCCGGGCTCGCGTTTCTTTTTGCCGCTGGCCTTGGGCGGCGTGGACGCGGGAGTAACAGTGTCTGCCTTGTTCGCCGCCTCGGGCGCGCTGGCGGCGGCAGAGGCGCCGGCCGATGCTGCGGCAGCCGTCTCGCTGGCGGACGCGGCCGACGCCGCGGCTGATGCGGCCGAGGCAGCAGCAGGCGCGGCGGCTGTTGCGGCGCCCGCCCCCAGCGCGGCCTGCAATTGCTTGACCTTGCCTTCCAGATCGATCAGTTTGGTCTTCAGTTCAGCATTGGTCTGGTCCAGCGCGAGGCATTGCTGGGCCTCGCCGTCCGGCTGCCCTGCGGCGCAGACGCCCCCCTTGGCGCCGGCTTTGCTTTTGGCGACACGCGGCTCCGGGCCGAGCTTGATGGGCACAGCAGCCGGCCCCGGCTTGACCTCGGCGCCGGCCTGCTCAGCTGCGGGGCCGGTGTTGCCGACCGTGCCGCCGGCCGCATCACGCGCCGCGTTCGCCGCTGCGCGCATCCTGGCCGCGCGCAAGGCCGCTGCGCGGTTGGCCGCCGCTTGGGCGTCCTGCGCGCCGCGTTCCGCCTCGGACAAGCCGCCCGCAGACGGCGCGGCAAGCTGAGGCCGTGGCGCGGGCAGCGGCGCTGGCGCAGGCAAAGGCGCAGGTTCGGGCGTCAGCCACAAGGTTGCCGACCGCACGCTGGCCCGCGCCCCCGTCCCCAGTTCCACAAACAGATGCAGCAATTCCGCATCCACCGGCTGGAAAGTCGTCAAATGCAGAAACTGCCGGTTGTCGCGCTTCACCACCGTCATACGCAGCGACGACAGCACCGGATTCATGCGCACATTCGCGCCCTGGTACACATTCGCCCCCGCCAGCCTGACCTGCACGCCTGCCAGATCCTCCGGCGCCAGCATCACCAGCTCTATGTCGGCCGACAATTGCTGCCCTATGTGCGAACGCACCACCACGTCGCCCAGCTCGGCCGCCAGGGAAGCGGACGACAGGACGGCTGCCAGCACAAGGCCGCCGGCGCGAAGGGCAAGAAAACGGTAAGGACGACGCTGCATGTATTCGGGGTCGCTAAGCTGCGAATTTCTAAAGTGTAACAGTCTTAACGGCTGGAATTTTCCGTTTTGAAGTCCTGCGCCGGAAATTGGACTCTGCGCTACACTAATTGCATATTCCACCATGACAGAGGCATCCATGAGCATCCGTACCGAGCGCGACAGTTTTGGACCTATCGACGTCCCCGCCGGGCAGCTGTGGGGCGCGCAAACCCAGCGCTCGCTGGAACACTTCGCCATCTCCACCGAACGCATGCCGCCCGAGCTGATCCATGCGCTGGCCAGCGTCAAGCGCGCCGCCGCGCGCGTCAACCTGGACCTGGGCCTGCTGGACGAAGCCAAGGCCGGCGCCATCACCCAGGCGGCCGACGAGGTGCTGGCGGGCAAGCACCCAAGCGAATTCCCGCTGGCCGTGTGGCAAACCGGTTCCGGCACCCAGTCCAATATGAATATGAACGAGGTGCTGGCCAACCGGGGCTCCGAGATCCTGGGCGGCGAGCGCGGCGAAAAGCGCTTGCTGCACCCGAACGACCATGTGAACATGGGCCAGTCGTCCAACGACATCTTCCCCACCGCCATCCACGTCGCCTCGGCCAACGCGCTGGCGCACACCGTGCTGCCGGCGCTGCGCGACCTGCGCGCCACGCTGGACGCCAAGGCCAAGGCCTTCGCCGGCATCGTCAAGATCGGCCGCACCCATTTGCAGGACGCCACGCCGCTGACCCTGGGCCAGGAATTTTCCGGCTATGTGGCGCAGCTGGACTACGCGGACCTGGGCATCACCGCCGCCCTGCCCCCGCTGCTGGAACTGGCCGCCGGCGGCACGGCGGTGGGCACCGGCCTGAACGCGCATCCGGAATACGCCACCCGCATCGCAGCCGAGCTGGCGGACCGCCTGCAGTTGCCGTTCCAGACCGCCGACAATAAATTCGCCGCGCTGGCCGGGCACGACGCGCTGGTGGCGGCCCACGGCGCCATGAAAACCCTGGCGACCGCGCTGATGAAAATCGCCAACGACGTGCGCTGGATGGCGTCCGGTCCGCGCTCCGGCCTCGGCGAGATCACCATCCCGGAAAACGAACCGGGCAGCTCCATCATGCCAGGCAAGGTCAACCCTACCCAGTGCGAAGCCGTTACCATGCTGTGTTGCCAGGTGTTCGGCAACGACGTGGCCATTACCGTCGGCGGGGCCTCGGGCAATTTCGAGCTGAACGTCTACAAGCCATTGATCGCGCACAACTTCCTGCAAAGCGCGCGCCTGCTGGGCGATGGCATGCGCAGCTTCGATCACCATTGCGCCCAGGGCATAGAGCCCAATCTGGGCCGTATCAGCGAGCTGATGGAGCGTTCGCTGATGCTGGTCACTGCGCTGGCGCCGCATATCGGCTATGATCGCGCCGCGCAAATCGCGAAGAAAGCGCAGCATGAGGGCACAACGCTGAAGGAAGCGGCGCTGGCGCTGGGTTTTGTCAGCGCCGAACAGTTTGAACGGTGGATAGTTCCGCTGGAGATGACGCAACCCAACGCCCATGGGTGATTTTTTTAATAACTGAACTACAAGTCATCGCGACTGAGGATAAAATAAATGCAAAAGGTTAGTTTTGAACTGACGTCGGAATTCATCGAATTGAACCAGCTGTTGAAGAATGTCGGCCTGTGCGACAGCGGCGGCGCCGGCAAGGTGCTGGTGGCCAGCGGCCAGGTGAAGGTCGACGGCAAGCAGGAGTTGCGCAAGACCTGCAAAATACGCGCAGGCCAGCAAGTAAGCGTAGGCGATGTGCGCATCAGCGTTCTCGGCGACAGCGGCGCGGACGGCGCTTGATAGAGCAAATTTACTTGCATTTGAGCAATCTGCCGCTAAGCTGAAAGCGGGACGGGCCGTGCCTATTCCGCAAAATAGTGCTCAACCAGCTGGAGGGGGAGGCGCCATGGACGGCCCTGAACAGAAGCTGCAAAACCAGGAGCGCCTGATCGGCGATTTGCGGCAGGTCATCGAGAACGCGGAAGAACTCCTGAAAAATACCGACCAGTGCACCAGCGCGCTGTACCAGAGCGCGCGCGCCAAACTCACCCAGGCGCTGCTGGCCGCCACCGAAGAACTGGCGCGGTTTGAAGACGCGCAACTGGCCCGCATGATCGCCGCCACCCACTCCGCCAACCTGCAATTCCACGACATCAGCGGCGAGGCCAAGCTGATGCGCGCCTTCCGCTAAATCCGGCCCTGGCGCTGGCGCGCAATCAGCGCGTCCAGCGAAAAGCGGCCCGGCCCGAACGCCACCAGCACCAGCAGCATCACGCCCCAGAAGAAATGGTCGTTGACCGCGGCCGGGCATTCAAAACTGAACAGCTGCGGGTAGGACAGCACCGCCACCGCGTTGACAAAGAACAACGCCAGCGCCGCCGGGCGCGAAAACAATCCTACGAACAGCAGCAGCGGCAGCACCAGTTCGCCGCCCGCGCCCATGTAGGCGGCCAGGTCCGGCGGCAACAGCGGCACTTTGTATTCGTCGTGGAACAGCGCCAGCGTGGCGCTCCAGTCGTTCAGCTTGGCCAGTCCGGCTTTCATGAACTGCCAGCCCACGTACAGGCGCAGCGCCACGCTGGCCACGGAACCGCCCCAGTCGCTCAGCGCGGCGTCGTAGCGGGTGGACAGGCGATGCAATGCAAACAGATTTTTCATGTTGGTCTCGTTTCAGTCGGGAGGCAGCCGGAGCTGCGGGTTCAAGCTATGGTGCTGAACACGGCGTGCTCCAGCCATTGCTGCAAATGCGCGGCAACGTCGAAGGTTTCGTCGATATCGAAGGCGGCATCCAGCGCGGCGCCGAAGTTGCCGCCGCCGTGCAGCACGGCCAAGGCGGCGTGGCTGGCCGGGCTCAGGGGCAGCACTTCCGTCTTCCAGCGCGGGCGGGCGATCAGCGCATGGCTGGGCGCTTCCATCAGCCCGGGGAACGGCGGGCCATCGGGCTGATGGGCTTGCCATAGCTGCACCACGCTGTAATCGAAGGCGAGCGGAATGCAGGCCGACCGCAGCGCCAGACAGGCGTCCTCGATTGCTTCGGGTGGCACGGCGGCCAAATCGGCGGCGGTCATGGCGGGCGCGTCGGCGGCGTAATGGGCGCGGTGCAGCGACCATTCCAGGCGGGCCATGTCGGGCAGGTAGGGCAGCTCGGTCGTGTGCGGGAAGGTGCGCAGGAAACTGGCGAACTCGGCGCCGAACTGGTTCAGGTCCCCGCTGGAGGACGGATGGGCGCGGCCATATTCGGCACTCAGCGCGTCAAAGAATTCCTCGCCCACCAGTTGCGCGATCACCGGGTAGGCGCTGGATAAAGTCTTGCGCCAGGTGACGGTGAGGTTGCCGCGATACAGCGCGTAGCCATGCTCTTTGCCCTCGCCCTGGAAGGCCGCCAGCGCCGGGGCGGACTCGGCAATGTTGAGCAGGCCGGCGGCGAAGGCTTGCTGAGAGGCGGCCAGCGCGTCGCCATCGGCAGAGGCGGCGGCAGGCGCCGCTTGCAGCGGCGCAAAGCTTACGCCGGCGCTACCGGCGGCACCAGCACCCTGCCCTGCCGCCACGCGCTCGGCGATGGCGGCGGCCTTGTCCGCTTCGGCCAGCAGCACGTCCAGCGCGGGAATATCGGTATCCCACTCAATCAGCGTGGGCAGCGGGCCGAAGCGGCGCAGGGCCGCCTCGTACAAGGCCCAGACGGGCGCGGCGACTTGCGCGCCGTGGTGGTCGATCACCGCGTCCGGTGTCGCCAGGTGACCGGCCAGGTGGAACTCGCCCACCGTGCCCGGCGCAATCGCGGCGATGGCGGCCAGCGCGTCCTCGCCGTGGTTGCATTGATTCACATACAGATTATTGATGTCCAGCAGCAGCCCGCAACCGGTGCGCCGCGCCAAGGCTGCCAGGAACTCCGCCTCGCTCATCGCATCGTCGCGGAAGCGCACATAGGTGGACACGTTTTCCAGCAATATCCTGCGCTGCAGCTTGTCCTGCACGCGATGCACGCGCTCGCTGAGCAAGTCCAGCGCGGCGGCGTTGAGCGCCAGCGGCAGCAGGTCGTTCAAATGCCGCCCGAACACCGCGCCCCAGCTCAAATGCTCGGACACCAGCGCCGGCTGCACCGCCCGCACCAGCACCCGCACACGCTCAAGATGCTGCTCGGAAAAGCCGCGCGCAGAACCCAGTCCCAGCCCCACGCCATGCAAGCTGAGCGGATAGTCGCGCCGCAATTCCTGCAGCACATGCCAGTCCCATCCGCCCTGGTCGAGATAGTTCTCGGTGTGGACTTCCAGCCAGCCGGCGCGCGGCCGCTGCTCCAGGAACTGGCGGTAATGCGGCGCCCTCAGGCCGACGCCGGCGCCCAGGGCATGGGCCGGATGGGCGCTGTGCGGCATGGCGAGGGCTCCGTGGTCCGCAGGTGATTACTTGGCTGGCGCGGTGGTCTTGCCGCCGGCTTTTTCGCACGTGCCCTTGGCCACGTACTTCCACTCGGTCGGCGCGTTGTCGGCCTTGGCTTGTCCGGCGCAGGAATGCGAGCCGTTGGACGAAGCGCAATCATTCTGGCCGGCTTTGACCACGCCGAAGCATTTTTCCTTGTCGCCGGCTGGTTCCATGCCTGCCGAGGCGCTAACGGAAGCGGCGCTGCAGACGGTTGCCAGGGCTGCGGCGATCAGGGCTTGACGCTTGTTCATGTGTATCTCCTTTGGGTAAGTTATCGTTTCCAGTGCGCAGAAATCTGCGGCTGAAGCATAGTCGCGCACTGTGCCAGCATCCTTACACATTTTTTTAGATTTACAAAAAGAAAAAGCCCGGAGTCACCGAGGCAGTGAATCCGGGCTAGCTGGTGCGCGCGGGGCGCGTCAGGACATTAAGCGGCTGGTACTGCTTTTTTGGCCTTTTTGTGTGCGGCTTTCTTGTGCGTTGCCTTCTTGTGCACGGCTTTCTTGTGCATTGGAGCGGCAGCAGGTTCAGCGGCGGCGACAGGCGCCTGTGCAAAAGCGGTGCCCATGGCGAAAGTGGCGGCGATAGCAGCGGCGATCAGTTTCTTCATTTGGTGTTCCCTCGATGTTGTCCGTAAGAATTCCTACGTAGGGCATTAACGCCGCACGCCGGGAATCTGTTGACGTGATTTTGAAGAGATTGTGAAACTTTTTTTGCGTTTGCAAACAATAGCGGGCGCGCCTGCCCGCAAGCAGGCAGGGTGCCGCCTGATACTACGCGGTGGTGTTGATGGTGTTGCCGAGATTCGAAGGCAGATTCGACGCCTTGGGTACGGGCGGGATCGCTTCAATCAGCGCCTGCGCGCTGGAAGCCTGGATGTCCTGGGCTTTTTTCTGCACGGCCACAGCCACGTCTTGCTTGGTGCCGGTATCGGCAATGCTGGTTGCCAACCGGGCAATTCCTGTAACGTCCATGACTTCCTCCACTGTGGGCTATCCCCTGTTTACGGACGTTTTTTTGCAAGCTTTAGGCCGCCGGCGAAATAATTTTTATGCGCTGCGCCAGCCAGGCCAGGACGGTGGGGCGATGGTTCAGGTCCAGCCAGGCCAGGCCGTCGCGCAATTCGGGGGGCGCAGGCTGGTCGGAGGCGACCGCCACGATGTTCGGGTCGGCCGGATACAGGGGGGCGCGGCCAGTGTCCGGGCGGTAGACCTCCAGCTTGTCGAAAGGATAGGACTTGAAGCCTTCAACCAGGGTCAGGTCGGCTGGCGCCAGGCGGGCCAACTGCTCGTCCAGCGTGGGCTCGGGCGCGCCGCGCAGCTCCTGGATAATGGCGAAACGAAATGGCGACGCCACCATCACTTCGGCCGCGCCAGCCATGCGCAGGCGGGCGGAATCCTTGCGCGGCGGCTCCAGTTCCAGGTCATGGTGGCTATGCTTGATGACGTTGACGCGCAAGCCTTGCGCTGCCAGTTGCGCCACCAAAAACTCCAGCAGCGTAGTCTTGCCGCTGCCCGAAGTGCCGACGATGCCGACGACATTGCCGGGGAGCGGGGGATGTTCTGGATACATCAGGGATTCTTTCAGTACGGCACGCGGTAGCGGTAGCCTTTGAAGGTGAAGATGGCTGCCTTGGGCAGTAGTTTCTCGAGTACCAGGCCGGGAGCCACCTCCTCGCCTTCGTGGCGCAGGATTTTGTCGATCAGCACCAGGCGATCGGCGGGGTTGCGCGAGTACATATAGCCGCCCATGGTGATCTGCGGGATGCTGCGCTGGATAGGTTCGGGCAGGTCGCGCAGCAGCTGGACGGGTTCCTCGGGGGCTTCGGCGGCGCGCGGCGCGGGTGCCGGAGGCTGCGCCTTTGCCGGCTCGGGAGCAATCTGCGCTTGCGGCGCGGCGGGTGCGCTTGCAGCGGGCCGGGCCAGCGGCGCGGGGGCCGGGACTGGCACAGGCGCGGCCTGATGCGCCGGGGCAACAGACGCTTGCGCTGGAGCGGCAACGGGCGGCGCAGGCGGCACGGCGGAAGGCAAGGGCACCGCAGCAGACGGCGCTGCGGCGGGCGCATCCAGCGCGGCTGGCGGCACAGGCTGAGAAACAGGCGCAGGCGATGCCGCCACAGGTGCAGTGGCTGCCACTTGCGCCGCACTGGTCAGAACGGCAGGCGCAGGCTGCTGGCGCCAAAGCAGTACGGCGGCGCCCACGATTACAACGGCGCCGGCCGCCAGCGCCAGCGGCTTCCAGCGCGCGCCGCCTGTGCCGCGCGGAACGGCCGCATCGAGCGTCGGCGCATGGATGGTCGGCGTGGCGCCCAGCTGGCGTTCGGCCTGCGCCTTCTTGAGCGCTTCCAGAATGTACGACATATTATTTCCCCGCCACGGCAACGCCGGGCTTTGCTGGCGCCAGCAGGCGCGGTTCATTCACGCCGCCGAGCTGATTCAGCCTGATAAAAGTCTTCGGTCCCGCCACGCCATCGGCCTTCAGATTCTGGCTGAGCTGGAACTCGCGCAACAGGCGCTGGGTCTCCGCGTCCATGGGGCGGTTCTCCTGGGGCGGCTTGCCGCCGTGCAGGGACGCCAGCCGCTTGGCCAGCCAGTCCACGTCCGGCCCGTGATCGCCCGCCGACACCTCGTCGCGCCAGCCGCGCGGCGCGCGCCACAGCGTAATGAAGCTGCCGTCGAAGCGGCTGGCCAGCGCATCCAATCGCACGGTCTCGCGTTTGCCCGCGATGTCCAGCGTGGCGCCCTGCCCGTCCATCGCCGTCAGCATCGCGAAGCGCGGCGTGGTTGGGTCGTCGATCAGCTTCAACACGACCGGACGGTCCAGCAGGCGCACATCATCCAGGCCGCCCTTGCCGAACAGGCAGCGCAAATTCTGCTTCGCCGCCGCCGGGCAAAACTCCCCGGACGGAACAGTTTGTCCCCACAGCGCTGCCATCTGCCGCAACGCCACGTCCGATGTCGCCGCCACGGTGCCTGACCCCGCCAAATTGGCGACTCCTGACCCCGGCGCGGCGGCGCCGCCATTCACAACGGCGCCGGATTGCGGCATTTTGGCGGCGCCTGACCCTGCCACATTGGCAGTTCCTGGCCCCGCCATGGGCACGGAATGCGGCATCAGTTGCCAAGCGGCGATGGCGGTGAGGACGGCGCCGGCCAGGACGCCGGCGGCGATGGGGAGCCATGGCCGCGCCACGGTCGCTGCGCCCGTTTCGGTGGCGAACACTTCCGCTGCGGCGCGCCGCAGGATTTTGCGCGTGACTTGCTGCGCGTTTTCCACGTAGGCGCCCAGCATGGCGCGGTCGCACAGCAGGTTGATGCGGCGCGGAACGCCCTTCGTCAGCTGGTGGATCTGCTGCATCAGCCCGCCCGGGAACGGCGCCACGCCCACCGCGCCCGCCACCGCCAGCCGGTGCCCGATATAGCTGCCGGTTTCCTCCACCGACAGCGAGCCCAGGTGATAGCGCGCGATCACGCGCTGCGCCAGCTGCTCCAGCTCCGGCCGGGCCAGCATGGACCGCAGCTCGGGCTGGCCGATCAGGATGATTTGCAGCAGCTTGCGCTCGCTGGTCTCCAGGTTGGTCAGCAGGCGCAGCTGCTCGAGCACGTCGGCCGACAGGTTCTGCGCCTCGTCGATAATCAGCACATTGTTGCGGCCCTGCGCGTGGCTGGCCAGCAGGTGCTGGTTGATCGCGTCCACATAGCCCTTCACGCTGACCGCCCCCGCGCCCTGCGGCGGCAGCGTGATGCGGAACTCGTCGCAGACCGACAGCAGCAGCTCCTCCACCGTCAGCTTGGGATTGAAGATATAGCCCAGCTGGCAATTCTCGGGAATCTGCTCCATGAAGCAGCGGCACACGGTGGTTTTGCCGGCGCCGATTTCGCCGGTCAGCAGCACGAAGCCGCCGCCGCTGCCAACGCCGTACAGCAGGTGCGCCAGCGCTTCGCGGTGGCGTTCGCTCATGTACAGATAGCGCGGGTCGGGCGCGATGGAAAACGGCGATTGTTTCAGATTGAAAAATTGCGTGTACATGTAGTCCCTGGATGAGCACCACCGCAGCGCAGGCCCGCCGTCAGCGCAAGGCAGGCGGCAGCGGCTTGAACTTGGCGCAGTATATCTTCGCCCTGCGGTCGGCATACACGATGCGGCTGCCGGGCTTGGCTTCCCGCACCGGGTAGCGCGAACTGTCAATTTTCGCATACCGCAGCCCATCCTGGGCAATGATGGCTTCTTCCAGCTTTTCCGGCGTGCTTTCAACCACCGCGCCGACGAACACCATGGGCCAGCTGTCGTCGCTGACGATCACTTCCACGATCTCGGCGCCCCACAGCCGCGCGTCCTGGGTGCGGAACCACCAAGCGCCGCCTTCGCGCTTGTAGGGCGGCCCGAAGAACTTGACCATGTAGTCGTAGTAAAAACGGTTGCTGGTTTCGTCGCGGCACAGCAGGCCGCTGCCGATGACCGTGCCAAAGGTGGTGGGCGGCGCGGCCTGCGCGGCCGAAGCGGCCAGCAGCAGGCTCAACACCAGTGCGCGCAGCGCGGACGGTGGGGTGTAAGACGACATTGCTAGATTTTGGACATCCAGGCGCGGTTGGCGCTGATCTTGGCCTTGGCAGCGGCCGGCAAGGCGTCGTAGCAGCCCGGATATTGCTTGAGCGCGCTCTCCCGCACCTCCTTCTGCAAGCCGTTAATCAGGAAAACATAGAGGATGCCGCCTTCACTCGTTTTCTTGGTCCCTATGTATTTGATCATGCTCTTTCTCCTTCCCGGCTTGGCATTCGCTCCGCCGGCGTCGCTCTGCAGCCATTATGACAGCTATAAGCGTGGCCATCAGCAATTGAGTGGCTATGCCGCTACACAACTTTACGGACTGAAACGGCAAAAGCTGTAGGGTGGTGATTATTGCCAGCAACAAAATTGTGCATTGCGATTATGCGTCTTTTTCTGCCCAATCCCGCTGTATACAATGGCAAGTATCGATGAGGAAACACCCCATCACCACACTTCCACAAGGAGCAAGACCATGAAATCGCTGAAACTGATCGCCGCCCTGACCGTTCTGGCCACTTCCTCGGCATTCGCATCCGACGCCCCCAAAGCCGAAGCTGAAGCCGCCGCCCGCCCTGCGCCCGTGCTGCTGGCCAGCGCCGCCACCCCGGCCGCCGCCGCCGCCGTGCCTGCCGCGCTGGCGAAAAAGGATGCCGTCCGCTCGCGCGCCGAAGTCCAGCGCGAAGCCGCCGAAGCGGTGCGTACCTATGAAAACACGCTATCCAAGGACCTGAGCTTCTACACCAAATAAGCCGCCCCGGGCCCGCCTCGCGGCCGGTTGTGGCCCGATCGCGGGCCGCATGCATTTCAGCGCCGCTATTTTGCAGTTGATCCCGCGAATTTGCGCTTTCGTCCCTTTCCGCCCACCGCCGCGCGCTTTTTATCTTATTGTTCACACACTTCCCCGCCCCTCCGGGCAAAAACTACAGTGAAAACAATATGAATAAGCTGATCAAACAAACAGCCCTGGTTACCGCCCTCGCCCTGGGAGGCGCCATCGCCCTGCCCGGCCACGCGGACACGCCCGCCGCCAACGCGCATGTCACCGAGTCGCGCCCCGTGGCGGCCTTTACGGCCATCGAACTGGCCGGCCCCTACAACGTGGAAATCAAGGACGACGGCGGCCGCGCCGTGGAAGTGCGCGGCACCCGCAAGCAGCTGGACGGCCTGGAAACCGTAGTCGAGAACGGCACGCTGATCGTGCGCCCCGTCAAGCGCAACGGCTTCTCCTTCCACTTTGGCAAAAGCATGGAACCGCCCACCGTGCGCATCAGCGCGGCCGGCCTGAAAAGCCTGACCGCCTCCGGCAGCGGCGACGTGCGCGCCGACCAGCTCAAAGGCACGCAGTTCGCCCTGACCGCCAGCGGTTCCGGCGACGTGGACGCCAGCGGCGCCGTGGGCAGCCTGGTGGTGCGCTCCGGCGGCAGCGGCGACCTGGACATGCGCCACCTGAAAACCGGCAGCATGAATCTGCAGATGAGCGGTTCCGGCGACGTGCAGGCCGGCGCCATCAGCCTGGACCTGAACGCCGAACTGAGTGGTTCCGGCGACCTGGAAGCGCAGGAACTGCACACCAACACCGTCAACGCGCTGATGCGCAGCTCCGGCAGCGTGACGCTGGGCGGCAGCAGCAAGGAAATCCGCGCCGAAATCTCCGGCTCCGGCGACCTGGAAGCCTGCGGCTTGTCGGTGGAGAACGCCAGCGCCATGCTGCGCAGCTCCGGCAACGCCTGCATCGCAGGCAATATCAAGAAATTCGACGCCGAAGTGCATGGCTCCGGCGACCTGAGCGCGCGCGGACTGGCCAGCAACAATGTGCGCGTGATCCTGGACAGCTCGGGCAATGTGGAACTGTCCGGCAGCAGCAACACGCTGAGCGCGGAAGTGAACGGCTCCGGCGACCTGGACGCCAAAGGCCTGGTGGTGGCGCGCGCCGTCACCCGCAACCGCGGCCCCGGCAATATCTACCTGAAAAAAGTCAACGACACGCTGGACGCGGAAGTGCGCGGCTCCGGCGAACTGAAAACCACCACCGAATGCCGCGACGTGAAAGTGACCATGAGCGGTCCCGGCCAGGTCCATCTGGACGGCAACACGGCCAACCTGAACGCCCGCCTGACCGGCTCCGGCAACCTGCAGGCGCGCGGCCTGGTGGCCAAGCAGGCCGACGTGGTGGTGCGCGGCCCGGGCAGCGCCTGGGTCAATGTGCAGGGCAAGCTGAACGCAGAAGGCAAACCCTCCAGCGCGGACGGCGCCCGCATGGTGATGATAGACCGCAGCGGCGTCCGCCCCAGCCGCGACAATTAACGGTGGTGGCGGGCCTGCGGGTCCGCCCAGCCCGACTTACCCGAACGCCCGGCCCAGAGCCGGGCGTTCTGCATTTGGCCGTGCGGCGGGTTACGGCTTGCTCCTAAGCCGCCAAAATTGGCATTATTCAAGACCACATTCCCCGTCCGCGTCACAAAATAACTCTGCGTTATAAAACAATAACTTAGGCCGCAATTGTCGGCTTGGAAAGCAAGTCCACTTCACTCAAATACAATACCAGTTAAATACCTGTTGACAAGCTGGTTGGCCGACCATATAGTGCCCCACAGCTCCTCACACAGACATGAACATGATCGAATTTCTAATCGGCGTCGACGGCGGCGGCAGCGGTACCAGGGTGCGTTTAATGCGCAGCAACGGCGCCGCGCTGGGCGAAGGCGACAGCGGCCCTTCCGGCCTGCTGCACGGCATCAAGAACGCCTGGTCCTCGGTGGAGGATGCGGCCGGCAAAGCCTTCAAGGCCAGCGGCCTGGACTACCCGGCGCGCGAGCGCATCGCCATCGGCCTCGGCCTGGCCGGCGTGCACAACCGCCAGTGGGCCGCCAACTTCGTGGCCGCCAATCCCGGCTACGCGGCGGTGGCGCTGGAAACCGACGCCTACACCACCGTGCTGGGCGCCCACCAGGGCCAGCCCGGCGCCATCATCGCGCTCGGCACCGGCAGCGTGGGCGAGATCCTGCTGGCCGACGGCAGCCGCAAGGAAGTGGGCGGCTGGGGCTTCCCGGCCGGCGACGAAGCCGGCGGCGCCTGGATAGGACTGCGCGCCATCAACCATATCCAGCAAGTGATAGACGGCCGCGCCGAAGGCGGCGCCTTCGCGGCGTCCGTCATCAACGCCTGCGGCGGCGAACGCAACGCCATCCAGGTCTGGCTGGCCAACGCCACGCAGACGCATTACGCGCACCTGGCCCGCATCGTGCTCCAGCATGCGGACACGGACGAAGTGGCGCGCGCCATCCTGCTCGAAGCGGGCCGCCAGGTGGCCCTGATCGCGCAGGCGCTGGACGCCGGCGGCAAGCTGCCGATCGCCCTGTGCGGCGGGCTGGGCGAGCCGCTGCGCAGCTACCTGCCGTCCGAGCTGCTGCGCCGCATCGTCGCGCCGCGGGGCGATTCCGCAGCCGGCGCGCTGCGGCTGATCCAGCAGCACCTGCAGCAAAACCAACCTCAATCCTGAACAGGGAGCAGCCGTGTTAGACCAGTTGAGCGACTTCAGGCCGGACCACGAAAGCGACACGCCGCTGTACATGCAGCTGGCGAACAAGCTGTCCGACGGCATCGCCAGCGGCGACTGGCGCGCCAACGAAGCCCTGCCGTCCGAGCGCGTGCTGTCCGACATGCTGGACATCTCGCGGGTCACGGCGCGCAAGGCCATCGACATGCTGTGCGACCGCGGCATGCTGACCCGCAAGCGCGGCTCCGGCACCTACATCACCCCCAAGCTGGAACAGCCGCTGTCGCGCCTGACCAGCTTCTCCGAGGAGCTGCGCCAGCGCGGCTTCACGGCCGGCTCGCGCTGGCTGCAGCGCGAGATCGGCGTGGCCGCGCCGCTGGAACTGCTGTCGCTGGGGCTGTCGCCCAACATGCCGGTGGCGCGCCTCAAGCGCCTGCGCACGGCGGACGACGTGGTGATGGCGATAGAAACCACCACCATCCCGGCCGCCTACATGCCCAACCCGCACAGCGTGACCGGTTCGCTGTACGGCTTTTTGGAAGCCAACGGCACGGTGCCGATGCGCGCGCTGCAGCACATCCGCGCGGTCAACGCCACCACGGAACAAGCCAAGCTGGCCAATATCCAGCCTGGTGTCGCCATGCTGCACATTACACGCGTGAGTTATTTGGAAAACGGCGCAGCGGTGGAGCTTACGCACTCCTACTGCCGCAGCGATTATTATGAATTTGTAGCGGAGTCGCGCAGATGAGCGATGTAACGATCCAAGGCAATATCCTGACCCCGGCCGGCTGGCTGAGCGGCGCAATCTCCTTCGGCGAACGCATCGCCGGCATACAAGGCGCAGCGGCCGACCCGCAACTGAACGGCGACGATTACATTATCCCCGGCTTTATCGACCTGCACGTGCATGGCGGCGCCGGCAAGGACGTGATGGAAGGCGGCGACGCGGTGCACGCCATCGCCCGCATCCATGCGCGGCACGGCACCACCAGCATGCTCGCCACCACCATGACCGCGCCGCCGGAAGACATCGACCTGGCGCTGACGGCCATCGGCAAAGCCGTGCGCCAGCGCGGCAAGAACGAAGCGCGCGTGCTGGGCGCCCACCTCGAAGGCCCCTACATCAACTCCGGCAAGCTCGGTGCGCAGCCCAATTTCGCGCGCGCCGCCACGCTGGCCGAAGTGCAGCGCCTGGAGACGATGGCGCCGCTGCGCGTGATCACCGTCGCGCCGGAAATCGCCGGCCACCTCGGCCTGGTGCGCGAACTGGCCGACGAAGGCATGCGCGTGCAGATCGGCCACACGCTGGGCTCCTACGAAGACGGCGTGGCCGCCCTCGAGCACGGCGCGGCCGGCTTCACCCACCTGTTCAACGCCATGAGCGGCCTGCACCACCGCGAGCCCGGCATGGTGGGCGCCGCGCTGGCGCACGCCGAATACGCCGAACTGATACCGGACCTGCTGCACGTGCATCCGGGCGCCATCAAGACCGCGCTGCGCGCCATCCCGCGCCTGTACTGCGTGACCGACTCCACCGCCGCCACCGGCATGCCGGACGGCGAATACATGCTGGGCCGGCACACCGTGCACAAGTGCATGGGCGGCGTGCGCCTGCCCGACGGCACGCTGGCCGGCAGCACCCTCACACTGGACCAGGCGCTGCGCAACCTGGTCGGACTCGGACTGGACCTGGCGGACGCCTCGGCCCGCGTCTCAACCCATGCTGCCGACTACCTCGGCCTGCAAGAACGCGGCCGCCTGGTGGCTGGCGCGTATGCCGATCTGGTGGTGCTGGATCGGGATCTCAAACTCAAAGCCGTATATATCGAAGGAGAACGTTGTGACCTCAATGATGCTTAAAGAAGCCCTGTCCGCCGCAGAATGCGTCGCGCTGCAACTGGCGAACGACGCTGACCGCTACGCGGAGCTGGGACGCAAATTGAGGAGCACGCCCTTCTCGACCGCACTGACCGTGGCGCGCGGCAGCTCCGACCACGCCTGCAACTACATCGCCTACCTGATCATGGCGCGCCTGGGCCGCGTGGTGGCCTCGCTGCCGATGTCGCTGGTGACGCTGCACAAATCGCCGCTGATCACGCGCGACACGCTGACCATCGCCGTATCGCAGTCCGGCCAGAGCCCGGACGTGGTCGAGCCTATCCGCTACTTCCGCGACGGCGGCGCCACCACCGTGGCGCTGGTGAACGACATAGCCTCCCCCTTGGCGGAAGCGGCCGAATGGTCCATGCCGCTGCGCGCAGGCAAAGAACAAAGCGTGGCAGCCACCAAGAGCTTCATCACCTCGCTGGTCGCCGGCGCGCGCCTGGTGGCCCAATGGCAGAACGACCCCGAGCTGCTGGCCGGCCTGCAGGCACTGCCCGAATCGCTGCTGAAGGCCACCGAAGCCGACTGGTCGCCTGCCCTCGAAGTGCTGGCCCCGGCCAAGAACATCATGGTGGTGGGACGCGGCATCAGCTTCCCGGTGGCGCTGGAATCCGCGCTCAAATTCAAGGAAACCTCGGCGCTGCAAGCCGAAGCGTTCAGCGGCGCCGAGATCAAGCACGGCCCGATGGCGCTGATCGAAGAAGGCTACCCGCTGCTGATCTTCGCCACGCGCGGCCCGACGCAAGCAGGCCTGCTGGCCCTGGCCGACGAAATGCGCGGCCGCGGCGCCCGCGTGCTGCTGGCAGCACCGGACGACGTCGCCCAGCGCGACCTGACCCTGCCGGTTGCCGCCACGCCGGACCTGGACCCCATCGTCGCCATCCAGGCCTTCTACGTGATGGCAGCCAAGCTGTCCGCCGCGCGCGGCCTGGACCCGGACCGTCCGCGCCACCTCAGCAAAGTCACCAAGACCAACTAAACACTGGCGGGTTACGGCTGCGCCTAACCCACCCTACGCCTCGCCCGGTTTCGCGGAGCATCGTAGGGCGGGTTAGCGCTGAAAGCGCGTAACCCGCCGCCCCTGGACCATCGATGAAAATCAAATTACTGCTGACAGCATTGATGGCCCTGGGCGCGGCAACGCTGGCGGCGGCTGTGCCGCCGATCCAGAAAATCGAATTCTGGACCTTCAGCATGAAGCCCAAATTCACGCCCTACTTCGAAGGCCTGGCGCGCAGCTATGAAGCAACGCACCCCGGCATCAAGATCGAATGGGTAGACTTCCCCTGGGACATTATCCAGACCAAGCTGGTGACGCGCATCGTGGCCGGCACGCCGCCCGCGCTGGTCAACCTGAACGTGCCGTGGGCCGACGAATTCGCGCGTGACGGCCTGCTCACGCCGGTGGACGAACTGCTGCAAGGCGCGCGCCACCGCTACCTCGCCAGCACGCTGGAAGACCTCACCTTCGGCGGCAAGACCTACGGCTTCCCGATGTACAGCAACGTCGCCGTCATCAGCTACAACACCGACATCTTCAAGGCCGCAGGACTGACGCGCGCCCCGAACAGCCTGGACGAACAGCTGGCCTTCGCGCGCCAGATCGCGCAGCGCACCGGCAAGGCCGGACTGTGCCCCGCGCTGTCCAAGATCGACGGCCTGATGATGCAGCAAGGCCTGGCCGTCATCAAAGACGGCCGCGCCGCCTTCAACTCGCCGGCGCACGTGGCGCTGGTGGCCAAGCTGGCGGCAACGTACAAGGCAGGCGGCCTGCTGAAAGACAGCCTGTTCGCCGAAGACAATTTCCCCGCCGCGATTGACGCCTACAAAGGCGGCCGCCTCGGCATGCTGCTCGCGCCGCCCACGGCGGTGAAGCGCATCGAGACCGATGCAAAAGACATCTACGCCAAGACCGGCGTGGCTCCCGCGCCGCTGGGACCGACCGGCATTGCCGACGGCGGCTGGCTGGTGCACTTCGCCGTGCCTGCCGGCGTGGACAAAAAACTGCTGCCGCAGATAGGCGAGTTCGCCCGCTACCTGACCAACGACGCGAACCAGCTCGCGTTCGCCAGGCTGGCCAGCGTCTACCCCGCCGCCGCCGAAGCGGCGCGCGACCCGTTCTTCCTGGCCGTGCCGCCCAAGGCCGGCGCCGCCGAAAAAGCCGTCAGCGCCGGTGCCGTCTCGATGCCGCACTCGCACACGCTCTACGTCTCCGGCGTGACCGACTACGACGAACTGCGCCGCTCGCTGGTGAAAGCCGTCGAAGCCGGCGTCACCGGCCGCCAGGACATCCAGCAAGCCCTCGACGCCGCCGCCGCCATCTGGAACAAAAAGCTCTCGCGCCAAAGCAAGCTGAGCCGCATTTCCCCCATCCGGGGTCAGACCCCAAGCGAAAAAAATGCGGCTCAGCTCGTTTCCGCGCAGAACGCAAAAAATGGCCCTGCGCGGCTTGCCGCAGCGACAGTTTTACCCGCGACGGCAGCGGCTTCACTCTGGGACGCAGACGAGCTGAGCCGCATTGCGCGCGCGTGGGGTCTGACCCCGGAGGTAAAAAATGCGGCTCAGGCTGCTTCGGTGGGGCAACAGTTTTGAGCGCGCGGCGGACAACTTTGGCGGCGTGGCTGTTCCTGGCGCCGGCGCTGGTTTTGCTGGC
The DNA here is from genome assembly GCF_009857595.1 of Pseudoduganella aquatica. Classification (GTDB taxonomy): domain Bacteria; phylum Pseudomonadota; class Gammaproteobacteria; order Burkholderiales; family Burkholderiaceae_D; genus Rugamonas; species Rugamonas aquatica_A. The sequence goes on from NZ_WWCU01000011.1 coordinate 121,876, forward strand.
GGCGTTTTCGTTCTGGCCGGTGGGCTTCGGCTCTTATCTGGCCTTTACCGATTACAGCCTGATCCGCCCGACGTCGTGGGTGGGGCTGGATAATTTCCGCTATATCTTCGATAACGAGATGTTCGTCACCGGCCTGAAAAACTCGCTGGTGTTCCTGCTCATGGTGCCCTTCGTGCAGGTCGGCGCGCTCGGCCTGGCGGTGCTGGTCAACAACCGCCTGCCCGGCATCCGCCTCTTCCGGGCGGCCTTCTATGTCCCCGTCGTGACCACCGTGTCCGTGGTCGGCATCATGTGGGGCTTTATGTTCCATGAGCAGGGCGCGCTCAATTATGTGCTGATGGCGCTGCGCTTCGTGGATGCCCCCATCGGCTGGCTGTCGAACGATACCCTGGCCCTGTTCTGCATCATGTTCGTCACCCTGTGGCGCGGCCTGGGCTGGTATATGGTGATGTACCTGGCCGCCTTGCAGGCCGTCCCGGCCGAGATGCAGGAGGCCGCCATCCTCGACGGCGCGAACCGCTGGCAGCGCTTCTGGAAAATCACCGTGCCCATGCTGCGCCCCACCATCATGGTCTGCACCATCCTGTCCGTGCTGGCCGCGCTGAAGGCTTACCAGGAGGTGGACGTGCTCACGCAAGGCGGCCCGATGAACTCCACCTTCACCGCGCTGTACTACTCCTATGACCAGGGCCTGAAGCACCTGAAGCTGCCGCGCGCGCTAGCCGCGAGCTTCGTGGTCTCCGTCTTCTGCGTCGGCATCGCCATGCTGTGCCTGCGCTACCTGAAACCGGGGCGGAAATGAAGACCCGCACCGTCCTGCACTACGCCGTGCTGTGCGCCATCGCGCTGGTGTGCGTGTTCCCCTTCTGGTGGACAGTGGTGACGGCCTTGTCCACCGAGGGTAATATCTTCGCCTTCCCGCCCACCTTCTGGCCCAAGTCTCCTTCGCTGGAGAACTTCGAGGAGGCCTTCCGCGTCATCCCCTTCCTGGCCTTTTTCAAGAACTCGGTCCTGATCGCGGCCTTCACGGTGTTCTGGAAACTGGCGCTGTGCTCCATGGCGGCCTATCCGCTGGCCCGCATGCACTTCAAGGGCCGCCGCCTGGTGTTCGGCCTGATCCTGGCCACGCTGGTGCTGCCGTCCGAGGTGAACTTCCTGGTCAACTTCATCACCGTCACGAAACTGAGCCTGGTCGATACCTACGCCGGCGTGATCCTGCCCAACGTCGTGACGGCGGTCGCCATCCTGCTGCTCAAGCAGGCCTTCGAGGAGGTGCCGCAGGACCTGATCGACGCGGCCCGCGTGGATGGCGCCTCCGAGTGGATCATCTTCACCCGCATCATGCTGCCGCTGATCGCGCCCTGGCTGGCCACGGTCGGCATCCTGACGGCGGTGGAGGCATGGAATGAATACATCTGGCCATCCATCGTGATGAGCAAGCCTGACGAGTTTCCGCTGTCGGTGGGCGTGCTGTATTTGCGCGGCACCTTCGGCAGCAGCACCCGCGTGATCGCCGCTGGCACGGTGCTCACCATCCTGCCCACGCTGGCAGCCTTCCTTTTCACTCAACGATATTTCATGCGCGGCATGGACGGAGCAGTCAAATGAATCACCAGGAATTACGCAAAATCGCCGGTCAACTGATTATGATCCGCTTCCCCGGCACCGTGCTGGATGCGGACACCGCTGACTTCATCCGCACCAACAGCATACGCGGCGTGTGCCTGTTCCGCGGGAACATGACCGACTCCGTCCAACTGGCCAAGCTCACCGCCGACCTGCGCGCCGTGATGGGCCCGGACGCGCTGATCGCCATCGACCAGGAAGGCGGCGCCGTGGTGCGCTCGACCTGGGTGCCGGCGCCGCCTGCGGCCATGGGCCTGGGCGCGGCCGACGATACCGACCTGGCCTACCGCACCGGCGCCGCCGTGGCGCGCGCGGTCAAGTCGCTGGGTTTCAACTGGAACTTCGCGCCGGTGCTGGACCTGAACAACAATCCGCACAACCCGGTGATCGCAGAGCGTTCCTTCGGCGCCGAGCCGCAGCGCGCCGCCGAACTGGCCATGGCCTGGATGGCGGGCAGCCATGCCGAAGGCGTGGCCTGCTGCGTGAAGCACTTCCCCGGCCACGGCGACACCCACGTCGATTCGCACCGCGACCTGCCCACCGTGGACAAGCCCTTGTCCGTGCTGGAGAACTTCGAGTTCAAGCCCTTCCAGCTGGCCGCCCCGCTGGCGCCGGCGATGATGACGGCGCACATCGTCTACCCGTCCATCGACGCCGATAATCCGGCCACCATGTCGCCCGCCATCCTGGACGGCCTGCTGCGCAAGCAGTGGAACTACCGTGGCGTGATCATCACCGACGGCATGGACATGCACGCCATCGCCGGCCGCTACGGCGTGGGCAACGCCGCCGTGCGCGCGCTGGTGGCAGGCGCGGACATGGTGATGGCCCTGGGCACCCCGGAAACGCAGGATGAAACGCTGGACGCCATCGCCGCCGCGCTGGCCGACGGCTCGCTGCCGCAGTCCGCCGTGGACGAGCGCCTGGCGCGCCTGGCAGCGCTGGCGCAAGCCTATCCCTGCGCGCCGCGCGCCTACACGGAAGACGCGGCCGACCGCGTGGTGATGGCCGAGGGCTGGCGCCGCAGCCTGAGCGCGCGCGGCAATCCGCAGCGCCCGGCCGCCGGCGACAAGGTGCGCCTGGTGGCGCGCCAGGACGTGGTCAGCGACGGCGTGTCCGAGGCGGGCGTGCCGGCCGCCGTGGTGGCCGCCACGCTGGGCAAGCTGTACGACGTGGAACTGGTCACCTATTCCGACGCCGACGTCTTCGACTGGTCCGCGCTGCCGCAGGACGGCCGCTACACCATGCTGGCCTCGACTTCGCGCCTGCGCTACGGCGCCCGGCCGCGCGCGACCTGGAAGCCGGACCTGCACCTGGCGCTGTGGAATCCCTACCAGGCGCTCGACATCGACGCGCCTGCGCTGATGACCTACGGCTTTGCCGCGCCCGCGCTGGAAGCGGTCAATGCCTGGCTGTCCGGCGAGCTGGAAGCGCAGGGCCGCTGCCCGGTGCCCGGCTTCGAGTAAGGCAGGCTTGGCGGCTTACGCGCGCTCTGCGCGCTAACCCGCCCTACGATAGGACCGATAACCGCGACCGTAGGGCGGGTTAGGCCATAGGCCGTAACCCGCCGTGCCGGCGCCGGAATAACAACGACAGGACGACACAACCATGGAAAAACCCGCCATCCGCAGCCCGCTAGCCTGGGTCCCCACGCTGTATTTCGCGCAGGGCCTGCCCTTCTTCGCCGTCGCGCTGATCGCCAGCCTGATGCTGAAGTCCATGGGCGTGCCGAACGACGACATCGCGCACTGGACCGCCTACATCGGCTTCGCCTGGGTGTTCAAGCCGCTGTGGAGTCCCTTCCTGGAACTGGCCAGCAGCAAGAAGATCATCGTGGTCGGCTTCCAGCTGGCCGGCGGCGTGTGCCTGGGACTGGTGGCGCTGGCGCTGCAGCTGCCGTTCTGGCTGTCCGCCTGCGTGGCGGTGCTGGCCCTGGTGGCGATCTGCTCGGCCACCCACGACATCGCCTGCGACGGCCTGTACATCGCCAGCCTGAGCGAAAAGCAGCAGGCCGAATACGCCGGCTGGACCGGCACCTTCTTCAACGCCGGCCGCTTCATCTCGCTGGGCGGCCTGGTGATCCTGGCCGGCTACCTGGAAAAATCGCAGGGCGTGGTGCCCGCCTGGACCATCATCTTCTGCATCCTGGCCGCCACCATGATCGCGCTCGGCCTGTACCACAGCTGGGCGCTGCCGCCGGCGAAGAACGTCGTCGCGCCGGACACCACGGCGGCCGGCATCGCCAGCACGCTGAAGGACGTCATCATCGACTACGTCAGCAAGCCGGGCATCTGGGTCTCCATCCTGTTCATCATCCTGTTCCGCGCCGGCGAGGCGCAGATCCAGACCATAGGCCCGCTGTTCCTGCGCGAAGCGCGCAACCTCGGCGGCCTGGGGCTGAGCACCTCCGAAGTGGGCGCCGTGTACGGCACCACCGGCACCATCGCCTTTATCGTCGGCTCCATCGCGGGCGGCTACTTCACCTCCTGGCTCAGCCTCAAGCGCGCCATCCTGTGGCTGATTTTGGCGGTCAACCTGCCCAATGTGGCGTTCTATTTCCTGTCCACCTACCAGCCCACCGACCTCACCGTGATCGGCGTGGCGCTGAGCGCCGAAATGTTCGGCTACGGCTTCGGCTTCGTCGGCATCATCCTGTACATGATGCAGGTGGTCGCGCCGGGCAAATACCAGACCGCGCACTACGCCTTCTCCACCGGCGTGATGCAGCTCGGCTTTGTGCTGTTCAAGTACGTGAGCGGCACCATCCAGCTGGCGCTCGGCTACCAGAAGTTCTTTATCTGGGTGCTGCTCTCGGCCATCCCTGTGGCGGTGCTGTCGCAGCTGATACCGATGGTCTCGCGCGCGAGCAAGGCCGAACCGTCGGCGCCGGCGCAAGAGCCGGCAACCGCGAGCTAAGCCCATGTCCAGTGTCAGCCTGAAAGGCGTCGTCAAGCACTACGACGCCAAGCAGCCCGTCATCCACGGCGTGGACCTGGACATCGCCGACGGCGAGTTCGTGGTCTTCGTCGGGCCGTCCGGCTGCGGCAAGTCCACCCTGCTGCGCATGATCGCGGGCCTGGAAAGCATCAGCGGCGGCGAGCTGCGCATCGGCGAGCGCGTGGCCAACGAGGTGGCGCCGGCCGAACGCGGCATCGCCATGGTGTTCCAGTCCTATGCGCTGTATCCGCACATGACGGTGTACGAGAACATGGCCTTCGCCCTCAAGCTGGCTGGCCACAAGCCGGCCGAGGTGCAGCAGATGGTGGAGCGCGCCGCCGCCATCCTGCAGCTCACGCCCCTGCTCAAGCGCAAGCCGAAGGAGCTGTCCGGCGGCCAGCGCCAGCGCGTGGCGATAGGCCGCGCCATCGTCCGCAAGCCGCAGGTGTTCCTGTTCGACGAGCCGCTGTCCAACCTGGACGCCAGCCTGCGCGTGCAGATGCGGGTGGAGATCAGCCGCCTGCACCAGGAGCTGAAAACCACCATGATCTACGTGACGCACGACCAGGTGGAAGCGATGACGCTGGGCCAGCGCATCGTGGTGTTCAACGGCGGGCGCATCGAACAGGTGGGCACGCCGCTGGAGCTGTACAACAGCCCGGCCAATCTGTTCGTGGCGGGCTTCCTCGGCTCGCCGAAGATGAACTTCATCCCCGGCGAGGTGCTGGCGGCCGCGCCGCATTACGTGGCGGTGCAGCTGGCCGGCGGCGCCATCGTGGAAGTGGCGGCGCAAGGCTGCGGCGGCGCGGCGGGCGACGCCCAGCGCGGCGACGCGGTCACCATCGGCATCCGCGCCGAGCACGTGGCGCTGCGCCGGGCCGCCGTGCTGGAAGACCAGCTGCTGCCGCCGGAGGACAACCTGGTGGACGCCGCCGTGGGCCACGTCGAAAACCTGGGCGACCTGTCCATCGTCTACGCGGCCCTGCCGGGCGTGGCGGACATGGCGGCCGTCAAGCAGCCCGCCGACGGCATGCAAGCCGCGCCCGGCGCTGCGGTGCGCCTGCATCTGCCGGCCGCGCGCTGCATGCTGTTCAACACGGAAGGCCTGGCCTATCCCCGCGCCGTGTAACAGCGGTTACAATTCACGCACTTTTGAAACCCGGCGCCTATCCCGATTTATGGGAGAATACGCGTTTGTCTCTATTTAGATTGAAGGATTATCCATGTCCAAGTTTCGTTTCGCACGTACCAGCCTGATCGTGGCCGCACTCGGCCTGAACTTCGCACCGGCCCTGGTGGCCGGCGTGCACGCCGCCGAGAAGGCCGCGCCCGCACCGGAAGCACCGAAGCCCGACACCGTGCGTCCTGAACTGTTCAAACTGATGGACCCGGCCCAGATCAAGGAGCTGATGACCGCCAAGAATTACGCCGAAGTCCAGAACCGCATCACCCAGGCCGAAGCGCTGCCCAACCTGACCCCATACGAAGTGTTCGTGCTGAACCGCATGAAAGTGTCGCTGGGTTCGGTCACCGCCAACAACGCCATGACCATCCAGGGCCTGGAAGCGGTACTGGCCTCGGGCAAGCTGCCGGCAGCCGACCAGGGCGACTTCATCCAGGCGCTGGGCAATCTGTACTACAACGGCAAGGACTATCCGAAAGCCATCGCCACCTTTAACAAGTACGCCGAAGTCACCGGCGACAGCGCCAAGCTGCGTCCTTACGTGCTGCGCGCCTACTACTTCAACAACGACTTCGCCACCGCCAAGGCCGAACTGCTGAAGGACCTGGAAGCCAACACCAAGGCCGGCAAAGCGCCGTCGCTGGAAGAACTGCAGCTGCTGGCCAACACCGGCGCCAAGTCCAAGGACACCGCCACCTACCTGGTCGCCGTCGAGAAGCTGGTGCAGTACTACCCGACCGACGACTACTGGATCGACCTGCTGAGCCGCACCCAGGGCAAATCGACCTACTCGACCCGCTTCGCGCTGGACATCTACCGCCTGGAAAAAGCGGCAGTGTCGAAGATGTCGCAGGAAGACTATATGGAAATGGCTGAACTGGCGCTGCTGGCCGGCCAGCCGATCGAAGCGAAGAAAGCCATGGACGCAGGCTACGCCGTCGGCGTACTGGGCGTGGGCGGCAACGCGGACAAGCACAAGAAAATCAAGGCGCAAGCCGACAAGCAGGCTGCGGACGACGTGAAAAACATCGCCAGCGGCGAAGCCTCGGCCAAGAAATCGAAAGACGGCACCGGCCTGGTCAACCTGGGCTACGCCTACGTCACGCTGGAACAGTTCGACAAAGGTATCGACCTGATCCAGCAAGGCATCGCCAAGGGCGGCCTGAAAAACGCCGACGACGCCAAGCTGCGCCTGGGCTACTCCTACGCCATGGCCGGTAAGAAAGAAGACGCCATCAAAGTACTGGAAACCGTGCAAGGCGCCGATGGCCGCGCCGACCTGGCCCGCTACTGGATCCTGTGGGTCAACCGTCCAGCCGCTGGCGCAGCTGCAGCAGCCGCCGCCAAATAACTAAGTTGTTCCACCGCTAAATGGGGTCAGGGTTAATTATTTGATTAACCCTGACCCCTTTTTTTATCTGTCAATGCCACGCCTCCTCAGTCTCGACGCTTTCCGCGGCTTCGTCATCCTGGCCATGATCTGGGTGAACTATATCGCCGGCATGCCGGGCATTCCGTATTGGCTGGAGCATTCCAGCGCCAGGGCCGACGGCATTACCTTGCCGGACCTGGTGTTTCCGGCTTTCCTGTTTATCGTGGGGATTGCCATTCCGCTGGCGCTGAACCGGGAGCAAGGCCGCTTCAGTGCGGCGCTGATGGGACGCTTGCTATGGCGCGCGGGCAGCCTGATGGTGGCGGGCGTGGTGCTCGCCAACGCTTACCGCTACGACGCCTCCGCAGCCCTGCTGCCGCGCGCCGTGTACTTTATGCTGTTTTACGCGGCCATGATTTTGCTGTGGCGCCAGTCCGCACAGCGCGGCGCGGCCTTCTGGGCCGGGCTGGCGCTGATGCTGCTCCTGCTGGTGTCGTTCCGGGGTGAGCTGAACGCCGAGTTCAGCAGCGTCCACCTGCAGCATACGTGGTGGGGCATCCTGGGGATGATAGGCTGGGCTTATCTGCTGTGCAGCGTGGTCTATGTGACCGTGGACGGCAAGCCGCCGCTGCTGATGGCGGCCCTGGTGCTGCTGATCGTGCTGTACCTCGCCGGGACCTCCGGCATGCTGCCGCTGCCGCAGGCGTTGAATGATTTCGTCAATGTGCCGCAGGTGCTGGGCTCCACGTCGGCCAATGTGCTGGCGGGGACGCTGGTGGGAACGCTGTTCCTGCGCCGCGCACCGCAGGCCGCTGCTGGCGCTGTCCCGGCGGAGCTGCCGCCAGCCGCGCTTCATCGCCGCCGTATCGTGCTGATGGCAGCTTTCGCTATAGCGCTGTTCGGCGCGGGCATGCTGCTGCGCCCTCTGCACGGCATCAACAAGATCCAGGCGACCGAGGCGTACACGCTGGTGTGCTCTGGCCTGGTGCTGGCCCTGTTCCTGCTGTTCTATGTGCTGATCGACGTGCTGCAATGGCGCGCGTGGAGCGCGCTGCTGATGCCCGCCGGCGCGAACGCGCTGTTTGCCTATATCGCGCCGGACCTGTGGGAACAACTTGCGGCGCTGCTGCACTTGCCGCGCTTCTGGTGGCCTTTCCTGGCATCGGGCGGCGTTCCCGGTTTGCTGAACGCCGCCGCGATGAGCATGGCCATGATGGGACTGACCGTACTGGCCAACCGCGCCGGCCTGCGCCTCAAGTTCTGAACTAGACCTTGACGTAGATCCTGCGGCGGTCCATCACGTAGCCCACCGCCCAGCAGGCCAGCATGAAGCTCACCGCGAACAGCAGCGACGCCACTTTGGGCGGCGCCAGGGACTGAAAGGTGTGCGCATAGAGCCAGTCGTAGCCGTTGCCCTTGCCCGCCCGCGTCTTCACCAGGACCACCACCGCCAGCTCGGACAGCAGGTAGATGAACAGGGTGTTCTTGCCGAACACTTCGAAGAAGTAGGTCCAGCCACGCCGGCCGCGCATCTCGATCACGTAGATCAGCAGCGGCAGCATCAGCAGGTCCAGGCCTATCGTGAAGAGCACGTAGGAACTGGTCCACAGCTTCTTGTTGATCGGGAAGGCCAGGTCCCAGCACAGCGCCGCGCCCACGCACACCACGCCCGCCATCATGAGCCTGGCCAGCGTTTCGTAGCTGGCGCCCTTGGCCAATATCAGCCTGCCCGCGAAGTAGCCCGCGATGACGTTGACGGTGGCCGGGATGGTGCCCAGCATGCCTTCGGGATCGAACGGCAGGCCTTCGCCGTGGTACAGGTGGCGTTCGCCCAGCAGCCACAGGTCGAATCTGGCGGGCGCGTTGCCGGTGAGCGTGTAGTCGCCGCACAGCGCCAGCACCAGCCAGTAGCCAGGCAGCGCCAGCACGCTGTAGGCCAGCGCGCCCTTCTCTTTCCAGAAATGCAGGATCAGCGTGGCCAGTCCGAAGCACAGGGCGATGCGCTGCAGCACGCCGGGGATGCGCGTGCCGGACAGCGGGATCAGGCCCCAGTTGCCTGCGCCGTCCACCGCCACGAAGGGGAACCAGAACAACAGGAAGCCGAGCAGGAAGATAATGGCGCTGCGCTTGCCCACCTTGGCCAGCACGGCGCCGTTGCCCATCTGCGCGTACTTGGGCAGCGCGAAGCTGAGCGCGTTGCCGACCACGAACAGGAAGGTGGGGAAGACCCAGTCGGTGGGCGTGAAGCCATGCCACTGGGCGTGCAGCAGCGGCGCGAAGACGGTGTTCCAATCGCCCGGCGTGTTCACGATAATCATCAGCGCGACGGTCAGGCCGCGCAGCACGTCGAGCGACAGGTAGCGGTTCGCAGCTGCGCTCACTTGCCGGCCTCCAGCGCGCGGGCATAGGCTCCGGGCGGCACGCCGGGCATGCCGCTGCAGGCGGCGTCCGCGCCCTTCACTTCGCTGCGGCAAGGCGTGTCGCGGTCCACGGACCAGAAATGCAGCCCGGCCAGTTTCAGCTTGCGCGCGCCGCGCGCCATCGCGTCCATGTCGGCCATGGTGAAGACGTTTTCCACCACGTCGTTCACGCCTATCATGGCGGTCAGTTCGATCTGGCTGTACGGCAGCTTGTACTTCTCATGCACGTTGCGCGCAGCCTGCAGCGCCGAGGCGCCCATGTCGCAGCGGCCCTTGCGCACCACGCACACGTTCTTCGCGGCGGGGCCGTAGTCCATTACCATGATGTTCAGCGCGTAGTCTTTCAGCCCGCTGCGGCGCACGGCGTCCAGCACGGTCTCCGCCATCTCGTTCAGGCTGCGGCGGCTGCCGTCCGACGCCGCATGTGTGGCGACGGTGAAGCTGAAGCGCAGCTGCGGGCGCCGCGCCTGGGCCGCCGCAATGCGCCGCACCAGCGAGTCCACTTGCTCCCTGGTCTGTCCCGCTTCGATATCGAAATCAATGCCGATCAGCTGCGGCGATTCGTAGCGCTTGATGAAACGCTCCATGCCCTCGTCACTGCCGCAGGTGAACACATTGCCCTGCCCGCCGGTGGAAATGATGTAGCCCACGCCGGCCGCTGCGAAAGCCGGCACGTTCGCATCCGCCACCGCCTGCGCCGGCTGCCCGCCCCAGTTCTCCTCGCCGCATTCGCCACTGGCGAAGGCCCAGGTCAGCGTCTGCTTGCTGTGGCCGAGGTAGGGCACGCGCTTGCCGTCCGGCGCCACGGTGATGACGTTGCTGGCGGGGTCGTTGTGCATCGCCAGGTGTTTGTAAGGGCTGTAGACCACGCGCGGCGAAGGCGAAGCCGCTTGCGCAGAACCGAGCACTGCGCACGCCAGCAGCGCCGTTTTAATCAGAAAATGCATTCCCGCTCCAATAAGAAAAAAGGCAGGGCCTCCGAAGAAGCCCTGCCCTGTATTGCGTCAGACTTCAGCCGGCATTACATCTTGCCGCGCACGCCCAGGAAGAACTGCTTGCCGTTCTTGTAGAAGGCGCGCGGCTGGTCCTTGGTGGTGGCGTAGGACTTCAGCAGCGGATCGTTCAGGTCCTTGCCTTCGAACGACAGCGTCAGGTTCTCGGTCAGGTTGTAGTTCAGCGCCAGCGACACGGTGCCCACGTCGTCCTGGTAGATCGCGCTGTTGCGGTCCAGGCCATTCAGGAAGGCCGAGCGGAAGCTGTAGTTCACACGCGCGCTGAACTTGTCGTTCTCGTAGAACACGCTGGCGTTGTACGAGTTCTTCGAGGTGCCGATCATGCTGCAATCGCCCAGGTCCGCGCAAGCCGATTTAGGCGCCTTGCCGGTTTCCTTGCCGTCAGCGTAGGTGTAGTTCACGCTGGCGCCGAAGCCGTTGCCCAGGTCCTGCGAGTACTGCAGCTCCACGCCTTTCACGCGGGCCTTGGTGTTCAGGGCCGAGCTCATGTTGTAGTTGGTGACCGAGTGCGTGGACTGGTTGAAGAACTGCGCAGTCGACGAACCGAAGGTCACGTAGGAGCCCAGGTGCATGTCATACACACTCATGGCGATCAGCGACTTCGGCATGAAGTACCACTCGATGCCCGCATCCACGTTGTTCGAGTAGATCGGCTTCAGGTTCGGATTGCCGCCGGTGCCCGAGAAGGTCAGGTCGTTCAGGCTCAGCGAACCGAGTGCGCCGAAGTCCGGACGCGCCAGGGTGCGGCTGGCCGCGCCGCGCAGCACCACGTTGCTGGCCAGGTCGGTGCGCAGGTTCAGGCTAGGCAGGAAGTCGTTGTAGGTCTTCGAGGTGTAGACCGGATTCCATACCGTGTTCGGCGAGCCGTTGGCCACGTCGATCTGGGTCTTCACGAAACGCACGCCGACGTTACCGGTAACCGCGCCCAGGTTCAGGTCGCCCATCGCGTAGGCCGCATGCGCTTTCTCGGCGATGGTGAACTCGTTCTGGTACGAATGGCTGTCGAACTTCACGTACTTGTCGCCCCATTCCTTCATCGAATCGGCGGTGAAGGTCCATGGGTTCTGCAGCACGTTGTCCAGCGGGCTGGTTGGGTAGGTCGTCAGGCCGGTAGGACGGTTGGCCAGCAGCGAACCCGCAGGCGCCACGGTGCCGGCCAGCCAGGTCAGCTGGCGGTCATGCTTGGCGGTGCGCAGGCCCATGCGGATGGTAGGCACCACGTCCCATGGGGTCTTGTAGGTGCCGTCCACCTGGCCGTAGGTTTCCTTGTCCTTGGCGGTGGTGTCCGATGCCCAGCCGCCGAAGAAGTCGGCGCCGGTGCGCGGGTTGAAGGTGCCGGCGTTGTCCACGGTGACGGTGGCCGGTGCGTCCAGGCCGTGCATGGTCAGGCTGGTGCCCGAGTAGGCCAGCCAGGCTTCGTAGCCATAGTCGCGCGCATAGCCGGTGCCGCGCGTGGTGCCGATCTGGCCGGTGATTTTCAGGTCGTCGCTGACGCGGTATTTCCAGTCCACGTTGACGAACTTCGAATCGCTGTACGAGCCGGGACGGGCGATGATGTCCTGCACCGACGGGCCCATATTGGCGCAGCTGGCGACCGGGCAGGTTTTCGGGAAGGTGATCGAGGTGATCTGGTTGCCCGAGATGGTGTAAGCCGACGGCACCACGCCGCCCACGCCGGACCAGTTGTTCGACAGCGGCTGGTATGGCGCCAGCATGAAGTTGGCGTTGACGTTGTCCGCGTCCAGGCGGGTGTACAGGCCGCTCACGTCGAAGCTGAAGTCGCTGTTGACTTTCACTTCCACGTCCACCATGCCGCCCTTGCGTTCGCGCTTCTGCTGGAACAGCGAGGAGCCGGTCAGCATGGACAGGTATTTGTTTTCGACTTCAGGATTTTTCGCGATCCAGTCCGGTGCGAAGCCCTTGGTCAGCTTGTCCCACCAGAGGAATTCCTGGCCCATGCGGCGCAGCGTGCGCTTCTCGTCGAACACCTGCACCAGCACGCCCAGGTTGTTTTCCTGGTTCTTCCAGTTGGCCAGCGCGCTCACTTGCAGGTCGGTCTTCTTGGCCGCGTCGCCGTAGGCGCCTTCGATGGAACCCATCAGGGTCAGCGGTTTCTTGAAGCTCAGCGGCTTGCGGGTTTCGATGTCCACGTTACCGGCGGCGCCGCCTTCGGTCAGATTGGCTTGCGCGCTCTTGTGCACGGTCACGCGGCCGATCAGTTCGGACGGGAACATCGAGTAGCTGACCGAACGGCCGCCGCCGGTGATGTTGGAGATGTACCAGTCGCCGCTGGAGACGGTGTGGCCGTTCAGCGTGGTCAGGGTCAGGTTGGACGGCGTGCCTTTCAGGCTGACGCGGTCGTTCTCGCCAAAGCCGCCTTCGGAGCCGCCGGCGGTGGCAACCGACACGCCAGGTACGCGCTGCAGCGAATCGGCGACGCTCTTGTCCGGCATCTTGCCCACGTCTTCGGCGGTGATCACTTCCACCAGCGAGTCGGCGTTACGCTTCTGGTTGATCGACTGCGCCAATGCGGCACGCACGCCGGTCACGGTCACGACCGCGTCGGGCGACTTGGATGCATCCTGCGCCATCGCGGCGGTGCTGGTGATCAGGATGGCGACCGCAGTGGCGATCGGTGTCAAATTGCGCTTCATGTACTCCCCCTTGATTGTGGCCTTCGTCGAAGGCCCTTCCGTTTTAAGTAGATCCTCTTGCAGACCGCCGCGCTCCCCGCGCCGCCCCGCAGATCCCTCTATACAACCACTTACAAAACCAATTCAACGCCAATATACAGCCATCCAATACCAGAGTACTACCAATTTTCGTATTTTTTTCACATGTTGTTTAAGCCACACAGACCACTTTGCCAATATTGACGTGCAGTTAGCGCTATCTCCCTCTGTACGGGCGAGGGCGTACCGCAAACCGCTGGCGTGCCGGTCTTTTTTTGGTATTATCGGATCGCCTAAGACGCAAGAAAGCGCACACGAATGCGCACACGGGGACAAGAGATGACATCGCTTGCACAGATCATGCAGCACCTGGGGCAGACCAGTAGCCAGCCCCTGTACCAGCAGTTGCAGCGCGCGCTGCGCGAAGCGATAGACAAGCGCCTCTTCGGGCCGGAGGAGGCCCTGCCGGCGGAACGCCAGCTGGCCAACGACCTGTCGATTTCCCGCATCACGGTGCGCAAGGCCATCGACGGACTGGTGGACGAAGGCCTGCTGGTGCGGCGCGCCGGCTCGGGCAACTTCATCAACACGCGGATCGAAAAGAATTTCGCCAAGCTGACCTCTTTTTCGGAGGACATGCGCTCCCGCGGACGCACGCCGCGCAGCGTGTGGCTGAAACGTTCGGAGGGGACGGTGACGCCGGAGGAAGCGCTGCGGCTGCGGCTCAGTCCGGGCGCGCCGGTGTACCGCTTCAACCGCATCCGCTATGCGGACGACATGCCCATGTGCCTGGAATACGCCACCATCGTGGCGGACGCCCTGCCCTCGCTGGACGCGGTGGACGTGTCCATGTACGAGGCGCTGGAACTGGCCGGCAACCGCCCGGTGCGCGCCTTGCAGCGCCTGAGCGCCCTGCTGCTCACGGGCGAACAGGCCGCGCTGCTGCAGGCGAAGGAAGGCGATGCAGGGCTGGCGGTGGAACGGCTAGGCTTCCTGCGCGACGGCCGCGCCGTGGAGTTCTGCCGCTCCTACTTCCGCGGCGACATGTACGACTTCGTCGCCGAGCTGAGCACGCCTTGATGATAGGGCTTTCACCGAGTAGGAACACTGCCGCTATTTGCAGCTGATGGCAATGTTATTTTGACCGGCATACGTCCCCTTGCGATAGGCAAACGTACAATGCTGAACGTTGTCATCCAGCTGCCTAGACAAGGTTATCTGTCCTGATTCCCCATATCTACAAGCCAGCCACTTCCCCCGTGGGAACTTGCCATCCAGTGGATAGGCATCTATCCAGCCATCTTTCAGGCGCTTTTGCTTGAAGTCTGCCAGCTCGCCAAGTTCTTCGGGCGGACCGCTCATAGGCGCGGCACTGTGAAGATAAAGCGGCGCCCCGACGAATGCACTCCAGCCTTGCGGATGATCGACGACCTGTATCGATCGTTGCGGGATGGAGGCAGGGCATGCGAGAGCTGGCGCGGCAAAGCAAACTGGCGACTGCACCAGAAGCGAAACTGGCAGCAATAACACCGCGCCATTTGCTATCCATTGCGCCATTTGCGATGCCCCGCACTTCATGACGGAACTCATTCGATCACAAAAAAAGCGTCAGCATTATCGCTGGCATGGATGTAATTTCCCTTTTTGTCCTTGCCCTGCGCCCGAATGAGCCGAACTGAAATTTCAGTCTTTCCATTGGCCTTCCATTGATCTGCTATGTAGATCCCATCGATACCCTGGCTTACGTAAAACGCCGCGTGGTTACCATGCTGATGATTCGGATAGCGCCCCTTTACAAAAGTCGCAATTGCCGTTCCTGGCTTTAGCATGCTGTTGCCAAGCACCGCTTCACCTTGCCGCCAGTTCGTCGTGGTGGGCGCACCAGCATACTTCTGAACGAGTGCAACGCACTGGCGGCTTCCAACAACGGGCTTGCCTTTCAGCTTCGCTGCCTCGGGATATACATAGGACATGTCCTGTCTCCTTGGGAGTTAGTCATGTCCTCAATCTACTGCCAGCCGGATCCACGCTCCTTGAAAAATCACAAGCTCAGCACTTAGGCTCAGCGCCACATTGAGCAGTGTCAAACCGGCTCAGTGCTGTAACCACAATCTACTTTACTTCGCCTTCGCCTGGTCGCCTGCGACCACCACGCTCAGCTTGTTCAGGTCCACCGCCTTGCGGAAGGCCGCGTTCACCTGCGCCGGCGTGAGCGCCTTGAGCTTGTCCTCGTAGGCCTGGCTCCAGGCGTAGGTGCGGTTCAGGTACAGGAAGTTGGCCCAGCCGCCGGCCAGCACATTGTCCTGCGAGCGATTCTGGATGCGCTGCTGCAGCATGCCGGACTTGGCGCCGGCCACTTCCGCCGCCGTAAAGCCGTCCTTCAGCGCGCGCGCCACTTCCTCGTGGATGGCCTGCTCCAGCTTCTTCAGGTTCTGCGGCGCGGCGATGGCCGAGATGCCCAGGTTGCTGGCGCGGTCCACGTCGCTCACACTCAGGCTCGAACCACCGCCATAGGACAGGCCGTCCTTCTGCCGGATGCGGTCCATCAGGCGCGACTTCAAGCCGCCTTCGCCGAGGATGTAGTTGGCCAGCTCCAGCGCCACGAAGTCCGCATCTTCGGTGTTCATGTCGATATTCACCTGCGCCGCGTAGAAGCCGTTCTCCTTGTCCGGCGCATTGATCGACGCGTGCAGCGGCGGGCGCTCCACGTTGACGCTCAGGATGCGCGCGTAATCGGGCTTGCTGGCCCAGTTGCCGAACTCCTCGGCCACCACCGCCTGCAGGGCCGCCGAATCGAAGTCCCCCACCACGGCCAGCTCGCCGTGCGAGGCGCCGTAGAATTCGCGGTGGTAGGCCTTCAGCTGGTCCAGCGTCAGCGCCTTGATGGCCTCGATCTGCTCGTCCGTGTTCAGCGCGTAGCGCACGTCGCCCTTCGGATAGTTGTTGTAGTGCTTGGCCAGCGCCGTGGTGGCCAGCACCTGCGGCTCGTTGCGCGACGCTTCCACGCCCACCAGCCATTGCTGGCGCAGCTGCTCGAACTCGGCCGCGTCGAAAGCCGGTTCCTTGAGCACGTGCGCGGCCAGGCGCAGCGCGTCGGCCAGGTGGCTGCGCGTAGTGTCGAACTGGTACACATTGCCGGACATCTTCAGCTTTTCCATCGCGTCCGCCAGTTGCGCGCGGCTGTACTTGCTGGTGCCGCGCGTGAGCATGTGGTTGACGGCGGCGGCCACCGTGGCCTTGCCGAACTGGTTCTTCTCGTCGCCCCAGTGCAGGCGCAGATTGACCGACACGGTCTCGCCCCGGTTCTTCTTGGTCAGCAGCGCCAGTTTCAGGCCGCCTATGGTTTTCAGTTCGGTGCGTTTCAGGATATTGGCCTGGCTGGGGTCGAACACCTCGGACACCAGCGTGTTTTCCTTGCCCTTGAAGTCCTGCATCACCTTCTCGATGGACGGCGCGGCGGTGATCTCGGCGCGCTGCGGCTCATCCTCCGGCAGGAAGCTGCCCACGGTGCGGTTGTCGCGCCGCAGGTAGTGCGCGGCGGCCTTGGCCACCTGCTGCGGCGTGACCTTGGCCAGGCTGTCGCGGCCCAGGAAGAGCAGGCGCCAGTCGCCCAGGGCGATCTGTTCGGACAGCGCCACGCCCACCTTCTGCGGGTCGTTCAAGGCCTTCTCTATGCTGTTGCCGACGTTGCGCCGCACGCGCTCCATTTCGTCCTCGCTGGGCGGCGTTTTGGCAAAGCCTTCCACCGCCGCGATCAGCTCCTCGCGCACCGGCTCTATGGGCTGGCCCGCCTTCACCACGGCGCCTATCAATTGCAGGCCCGGCGCGTAGCCGGTCTGGCCGAAGCTGAACACCTGCGCGGCCTTGCCGGTTTCCACCAGCGCCTTGTGCAGGCGGCCGTTCGGCGTGTCGTTCAGGATTTCGGACATGAAGGCGAGCGCGTCGCTGTCGTCATGCAGCGCGGCCGGGATCTTGTAGCCCAGCGCCACGATCTGGATGTCGCCCTTGCGGCGCACGGTGAAGGCGCGCTCGCCGTCCTGCGTGGGCTCCACGGTCCAGAAAGGCGGCAGCTTGCGCTTCGGTTTCGGGATGGCGCCGAAGGTCTTCGAAATCCAGGCCAGCGTCTGCGCCGGATCGAACTTGCCGGCCACCAGCAGCACCGCGTTGTCCGGCTGGTAGTAGGTGCGGTAGAAGGCCTGCAGGTTCTCGATCTTGACGTTCTCGATGTCGCTGCGGTTGCCTATGGTGGAGCGGCCGTAGCTGTGCCAGTCGTAGGCCACGCTCTGCATGCGCTTGAGCAGCACTTCGAAGGGGCTGTTTTCTCCGCTCTCGTACTCGTTGCGCACCACCGTCATTTCCGAGTCCAGGTCCTTTTTTGCGACGAAGGAATTGACCATGCGGTCCGCTTCCATATCGAGCGCCCATTTCAGGTTGTCGCCGCCGGCCTGGAACACCTCGTAGTAGTTGGTGCGGTCGTAGGACGTGGTGCCGTTGTACTCCATGCCGCGGTCGGCGAACTGCTGGGGTATGCTGCGGTTCTTCGGCGCGCCCTTGAACAGCATGTGCTCCAGCAGGTGGGCCATGCCGGTCTCGCCGTAGTTCTCGTGGCGCGAGCCGACCAGGTAGGTGACGTTGACGGTGACGGTGGGCTTGGAGGCGTCCGGGAACAGCAGCACTTTCAGGCCGTTCGGCAGCCGGTATTCGGTGATGCCCTCGACCGAGGGCCCTTTGACCGGGGCGGCCGGCGCGCTGCCGGCGGCGGAGGTGCTTGCAGGAAGCAGGGAGGCGCTGCACAGTAGCAGCGTAAAGGCGTAACCGGACTTGGAAAAATGCATAAGCGTTCGCAGGGCTGGCAAGTTAATGAGAGCCCTATCCTACGCCTATTTTTCTCCGGGCAGGGGCAGGAAGCAGGCGTCCACCACCTGCAAGCCGTTGTCCTTGGCGAAATTGAGAACGAAATGGTAGGCCATCGGTTCGAAGTCCCGCAGCGCTTCGTTCACCACCACCGCCTTGACGCCATTGATATGGGTCGGGCGCACGAAGGTGGAATAACCGAGATGCGAATCTCGGCCGCTGGTGCCTTCCGGACGGAAGCACGACATGACGCCGCACAGGCGGTCGGCCCAGTCGCTGGGACGGAACTGCCTGCCATCGGCGGTGATGCCAAGGATAAAGAACTCGTTGGCCAGTTCTTTGGGGGATTGAGCTGACTCGGCCATAGATACTCGCGGGACCTGGATGCGTGAAAAATCCTAGGTATTATATCTTATAGAAGACCTAAGAAGGTAAGTACTTGATTTGAAACACGCATTGGCGGCCGCGCTGTATGGTCCGCGACCGCCAATCCCGACATTGTAACCCGTTCCGGCTATCGTTTTTCTTTCAGCACCCTTAGCCCAGCCAGACTGCGCCGGAAAGCAACAGCAGCAGCATCATCCACAACAGCAGCGCGCGCCAGACCAGGCCCACGGTGCTCTGCAGGGCGCGCACGCCCGGCTCCTCGCCCGGCAGCGCGTCGGACTCCATGTCCGAGCTGTCGACCACGGCCGCGTCGGCCGGCAGCACGCGCGCCGCGTTCTCGTGCGGCGTGCCCAGGCGCACGCCCATGGCGCCGCCGCCGGCGGCCAGGATGATGCCGCGCGCCTCGTCCGCCCAGCGGTGGGCGAAGTTGCGCCAGGCGTAGATGGCGTCCTCGAAATTGCCCACCACGGCGAAGGCCACGGCGGTCAGGCGCACGGGAATCCAGTCTATCCAGTAGAAGGCCTTGGTGGCGAACTCGCCGAAGGCCTCATTGCGCATGTGCTCGGGTTCGGTCCAGGCGCGAGCCAGGTATTCGGACACGCGGTACAGCACCGCGCCGGCCGGGCCGAGCGGCATCAGGAACCAGAAGAACACGCCGAACACATTGCGGTGCGTGGTGATCAGGGCTTTTTCCACGGCGATGCGCGAGATTTCGCCGGCCTCCATGCCCACCGTGTCGAGCTTGGTCCATTCGGCCAGCAGCGCGCGCGCGGCCGCCTCGTCGCCGGCGTTCAGGGCCAGCTGGATGGAGGTGAAATAGTGGCTGTAGTGGCGGAAGCCCAGCGTCAGGTAGACGATCAGCACATTCCATGCGAAGGCGGCCAGGAACCAGTCGTAGCGCAGCAGCACCCAGTAGATCAGCATGGTCGGCGCCATCAGGCTGAACATCATCAGGAACCAGCCCATGCGGCCATGCCTGGAGTCGCCCGCGTTGAACCACGCTTCCATGCGCACGGCCAGGCTCTTGATCTCGGCGTAGATGGGATTATCCGCCCGCAGGGGCTTCATCTGCTCGATCAGCAGCGCGCAAAGAATGGAAAGAAAAGTCATTAAACGTCCTTGAGATTGGCATTGCCGCAATGCCCGCTACGATAGCGCAGCGGCGCGCCGGAATCAAACTTATTAGCGATAACGTCACGCCCGCAAAAAGTGGAACAGGTTGCGCAGCATGCCGGCCGTGGCGCCCCAGATGTAGTAGCGCTGGTAAGGCATGGCGTAGAAGCTGCGCCGCCCGCTGGCCAGCTCGGCCGACAGGCGCTGGTGGTTGCTGCCGTCCATCAGGAAGGCCAGCGGCACCTCGAAGATTTCCGCCACTTCGCCGGAGTCGGCGCGCAGCTCGAACGGCGGGCGCAGCAGCGCCACCACCGGGGTCACGCTGTAGTTGGTGCCGGTGTGGTAGACCGGCAAGGCGCCGATCACTTCGGCATGGCGGCGGTCCAGGCCGATCTCCTCCCAGGCCTCGCGCAAGGCGGTGTCGGCCGGGCTGGCGTCGTACTCTTCGGTGCGGCCGCCGGGAAAGCTGATCTGGCCGGCGTGGCTGCTCAGGTGCTCGGTGCGCTGCGTGAGCAGCAGGCTCAGGCCTTCCGGGCGCTGCACCAGCGGCACCAGCACGGCGGCGGCCTTGGGCGCGGCCTGCGGCGTGAAGCTGGTTTCGGCGTCTTCCGGGGTCCACGGCGGCGGCGCGGCGAAGCGCGCGCGCAGCCAGCCCGCCTCCAGGCGCTCGGCCGGCACGGGAGGCTCGCCGGGAATGGCGTCGATGGGGAGTTGCTGCGGGTCGAACAATAGCTTGGCCATGCCACCTCCAAATAGCGAAAGGGCGCCAGCGGCGCCCTTTTGAAGGGACGCCACCCAGGCGCCCCTGCCCCAAACCCAAACGCGATTAAGCGCTTGCTTTTGCCGCTGCTGGGCGACGGTTTGGCAGTTTTTCTTTGATACGTGCCGATTTGCCCGAACGGTCGCGCAGGTAGTACAGCTTGGCGCGACGTACGTCACCGCGGCGTTTCACTTCGATCGAAGCGATCAGCGGGGAGTACAGCTGGAAGGTACGCTCAACGCCTTCGCCGGACGAGATCTTGCGAACGATGAAGTTCGAGTTCAGGCCACGGTTACGACGGGAGATGACCACGCCTTCGTATGCCTGGGCGCGCTTGCGGGTGCCTTCGACTACGTTGACGTTGACGATCACGGTGTCGCCAGGTGCAAATTCAGGGATGTTTTTGCCCAGGCGAGCAATTTCTTCTTGCTCGAGTTGTTGAATCAGGTTCATTTGATGACTCCAATTACCATCATGCCGGCGCGTACTAAACCCGGTAGAGGATGGGGTTAAACAAGCGGGCAACATGCCCGCCGTCTCTACTACAGTGCCGGTTTTTCTAAACCGGCCAAAAATTTCTCGTCCTGGCGCGTCAGCAAGCCTGCTGCGCGCGCCTTCGGCACTAAATCGGGGCGCTTGCGCGCGGTCGCTTCCAGCATGCGCTGGCGGCGCCATTTTTCTATCTCGGCGTGGTTGCCGCCCATCAGTACCGCGGGCACATCCTCGCCTTCGTAACTCACCGGCCGCGTGTAGTGCGGCGAATCGAGCAGGCCGTTGACAAAGCTGTCTTCGACCGCCGACGCCTCGGTGTTCAGCGCGCCCGGCAGCAGGCGCACCACCGCGTCCATCAATGCCATGGCCGGCAATTCGCCGCCCGACAGCACGAAGTCGCCCAGGCTGATTTCCTCATCGACGCAACGGTCGATCAGGCGCTGGTCCACCGCTTCGTAGCGGCCGCACAGTATCACCAGGCCGGGCTCGGCTTTGAGCTGCATCACGCGTTCGTGGGTCAGCTGCTTGCCTTGCGGCGACATGAACACCACGCGCGGCGCAGGCAAGCCGGCATCCACCTGGCGCTGCCTGGCGGCGCTGATCGCGGCCTCCAGCGGCTTGGCCAGCATCACCATGCCGGGGCCGCCGCCATAGGGGCGGTCATCCACGGTGCGGTGATTGTCGGTGGTGAAGTCGCGCGGATTCCACAGCGACAAATTCCACTTCTGCTGCTCGAACGCACGGCGGGTCACGCCCGATTGCGTCAGCGCGGCAAACATTTCCGGGAACAGCGTTACGACGTCAAATTGCATACAGGCTCCCGGATCAGTAATCCAGGCCCCAGTCCACCGTGATCTTTTTCGCTTCCTTGTCCACCGTAATGATGAACTGGTCCACAAATGGAATCAGGCGCTCTTGCGCCGCGGACTCGGCGTCGCCGGATTCCGCACTGACCGGAGCGGTGATGCGCAGTATCGACTGCGGACCATTGCTCATCATGTCGGCGACGACACCCAGGGCTTCACCCTGCAAATTCTCTACTGCCAGTCCGATCAGGTCGGACCAGTAAAACTCGCCGTCGTCCAGCGTGGGGAACTGGCTGCGCGGGATGTACACGCCGGTGCCTTTCAGCGCCTCCGCGAGATCCCGGTCGGTCAGGCCGTCCAGCTGGGTCACGACGTCGCCGCCGTGCAGTTTCGCACGGCGCACGCTGACTTCGTGCAGGCTGGGTTTATCCAGCCACCAGGTCTGGGCATGCAACAAGGCATCCGCGTCGTCGGAAAAGGGGCGAACCCGGATTCCACCAGCTACGCCATAGGCGCCGGAGACAAAGCCCACTTGCACCAGATCGTCGGGGAGTTGCACCCCGGATGCCTTTATATCAGCCAAAACCTGAACGCCGAATTAGGCTGCTTTCTTGTTCGAAGCGACCAGGCGAGCAACGGCTGGGGACAGCTGTGCGCCGACGCCGATCCAGTGAGCCAGACGGTCTTCGGTAATCTTGAATGGTACTTCCTGACCCGAAGCCATTGGGTTGTAGAAGCCAACGCGCTCGATGAAACGGCCATCGCGGCGATTGCGCGAGTCGGTTGCAACGATGTTGAAGAATGGGCGCTTCTTGGCGCCTCCACGAGCTAAACGAATAACGACCATAATATTTCCAAAAAGTGTGCTGAGACGGAAAAAGCCGCAAATTATAGCGCGCTTTCTCATCCTCCAGCAAGCATTAATAACAATTGGGGTGGGTTTGGGGCAATCGAAGATTATCCCCCACTCTGTCCAGCAGGGCAAGCATTGTCTTTAAAAAGGGCTGGGCCGCGCGCGCATTTTGACCGATACTGGCCGTTCCGCCGTTTTTGCCGCCACTCCATGACTTCTAAGCACAAGAACAAGACTTTCGCCACCCTGCTGGCCTTCCTGCTGGGCGGCCTGGGCGCCCACCGCTTCTACCTGCGTGGCGTAAACGATACATGGGGCTGGGTGCATGCGTGCAGCCTGCCCGCCGTCGGCCTGGTGATGGCGGCCGCGCCGCAAGCGGACATTTACTACAAGCTGCTGCCGCTGTTTTTGTCCATGCTGGCGGGCTTCCTGCAAGCGCTGGTGCTGGGCCTGATGTCCGACGAGAAGTGGGACGCCACCTTCAACGCCGGCTCCGGCCGCAGCTCGGAGACGCGCTGGCCGCTGGCCGTGATCCTGGTGGCCACCATGCTGGTCGGCTGCGGCAGCCTCATCGCCACGATATCCCGGCTGTTTGACTTGCTGTACACTGGTGGCGCCTACGGCTGACCCAGCCTTCACCGCTTTCGCCACATGACGTTTCGCCTTACCGCCCTGCTGTGCGCCGCACTTTGCGCCGCCGCCCCGGCCCTCGCCGCCGACCGCCTGAACTGGGGCTGGTTCAATGCCGCCCCTTATATGATCGCCGAGGGCCCCGACAAGGGCCAGGGCATCTTCGACCAGATCCGCGTGCTGCTCAAGGAGGAAATGCCCGGCTACGAGCACAAGGACGTGCAGGCGCCCTTCCCGCGCATCTTCCAGGAGATCAAGAACGGCAATCCCTGGTGCTTTATCGGCGGCGTGAAAAACCCCGAGCGCGAGGCGCTGGCGTATTTCTCCGCCCCGGTGGCGGTGTTCTTGCCGTTTAAGGTGGTGGTGCGGCGCGACCGCCTGGCCGAGTTCGCCGGTCCGGCCGGCGCCAGCATCTCGCTGGCCGAGCTGATGGCGCGCGACGGCGTGCGCACCAGCTATCTGCGCGGACGCTCCTTCTCGCCGCAGATCAACGCGCTGCTGGAGCAGCAGGCCAACCGCCAGTACCACTCCGAGTTCAACGAGGCGCTGCAGATGCTGCTGGCGCGGCGCCTGGACTACCTGCTCGAACTGCCCATTATCAGCACCTATTCGGCGCGCCAGCTGGGCCGCGACGGCGAGCTGGCCGCCATTCCCATCCGCGAGCATGGCGAACCGACCGTGAACCGCGTGATGTGCCCGCGCACCGAATGGGGCAAGCAGGTGGTGGCCAAGGTCAACGCGGTGCTGCACGCGCAGCGCAACACGGCACGCTACCGCGCCATCGTGGAGCGCTGGTCCGACGAGGAGTCGGTGCGCATCATCCGCGCCATCTACCCCACCCAGGTCCTGAAATCCGAATGAAAAGCAACCTGGCGGCGCGCCTGCTGCGCATTATCTTCGGCTGCTACTTCATCGTCACGCTGGTGGTCACCTGCGCGCAGCTGGCCGCCGAATACCGCCACACGCAGCAGCGCCTGTCCGAGGAGATCGGCGCCATGAAGCACACCTTCGGCCCCGGCATCACCGGCGCGCTGTGGCGCTTCAACGGCGAGGTGCTGGCCAGCATCGTCACCGGCGTGAAGGCGCTGCCCATCGTCATCGGCGTCAAGGTCGAGGACGAGCAAGGCAAGCTGATGCGCGCCATCGGCACCGTGGACGACGCGCAGGGCCGCCGCATGGAAGCCGGGCCGAACGGCGAGCTGGTGCCGGCCGCCGCGCCGGCGCTGCTGTTCGATCATATCTTCAGCCACAGCTTCCCCGCCGTCTACGTCGACGAGGCCGGCGAACGCCACCAGGTCGGACGCTGGACCATCTACTCCAGCCAGCAGGTGGTGGTGCGCCAGGTGGCCTACGGCTTCTTCCTGATCCTGGTGAACTCCGTCATCAAGACGCTGGCGCTGTGGTTCATCTTCCTCTACGTGATCAAGCGCACGCTGGGCCAGCCGCTGCGCCAGATGAGCGAGTTTGTCGGCCAGCTCAATATCGACAACATCGGCAACCGCCACTTTGTGCTCAAGGACAAGGGCGAGCACGAGCTGCACCAGCTGACCGACAAGCTGAACCAGATGGCCGACACCCTGCGCAAGTCCGTGGCCGAGAACGCCGCGCTGTATGCCGAACTCAAGCAAATGAACCACACGCTGGAATCGCAGGTGGCCGAGCGCACCCGCGAGTTGCAGCGCGTGGCCAGCACCGACATGCTGACCGGCCTGCACAACCGGCGCAAGCTGGACGAGGTGCTGGACCACGAGGTGGAGCGCGTGCAGCGCTACGGCGGCGGCCTGGCCGTGATCCTGCTCGACATCGACCACTTCAAGCAGACCAACGACAACTACGGCCATCCGGCCGGCGACCGCGTGCTGGCGGCGGTGGCCGCCATCCTGCGCACCGGCGCGCGCAGCATCGACAGCGTGGGCCGCTGGGGCGGCGAGGAATTCATGGTGATCTGCCCGCAAACCGAGCTGGACGGCGCACGCGCGCTGGCCGACATGCTGCGGCTGCGCATAGGGGCGGCCGACTTCCCCGAGGTGGGCCGCAAGACCTGCTCCTTCGGCGTGGCCGCGCTGGGTCCGGACGAAACGCCGTCCTCGCTGGTGGCGCGCGCCGACGCGGCGCTGTACCGGGCCAAGCAGGCCGGCCGCAATGCGGTCGCGCACGATACGGTCGCATAATTGCTGTAAAGCTATTCTCAACGGTTATACTGGAGAAATAAACCAGTCACCGGAGAATGAAATGAATGTACGCGCCCTCACCCTGTCCTTGATGCTGGCCGGCATGGCAACCGCCGTGTCCGCCCAGCCCTACACCAAGGCGCAATACGCGGCCGACACCAAGCAGGCCGCCACCCGCTACGCTGAAGACAAAAAGCTGTGCGCCGAAGAAAGCAGCTCGAGCGCGCGCATGCAGTGCCAGCGCGACGCCAAGACCGAATACGACAAAGCGCTGGCGGCCGCCAAGGCCGACCTGAAGAACGCCGGCGCCAAGCCGGCCGCCTGCAATGACTGCGGCCGCGTGGTGGCGGTCAATGTGGTGGAGAAAAAAGGCGAAGGCAGCGCGGTCGGCGTGATCGCCGGCGGCGTGGCGGGCGCCCTGCTGGGCAACCAGGTGGGCGGCGGCAGCGGCCGCAAGCTGGCCACCATCGCCGGCGCGGCCGGCGGCGCCTACGCCGGCAACAAGGTGGAAGAACACGTCAAGACCACCAAGGCCTGGAACGTGAAAGTCCAGTACGACAACGGCACCCAGGGCGAGTTCAGCTTCGACAAGGATCCGGGCTACGCCAACGGCGATCTGGTGCGCAGCGCCAACGGCACCATCGTGCGCCGCTAAGCAAGCACCAGCGCCGCGCCTGGCTAGGCGCGGCGCGACAGCAGCAAACCGAGGCCGGCGCTGGCCAGCAGGCCGGCGCAGCCCCGGTTGAAGATGCGCTTGCCGCGCGGCTGCGCGAACCAGCGCCGCAAGTGCACACCCATCCACGCATAGGCGGCAATCGCCGCCATCTCCAATACCAGGAACAAAGCGCCCAGCACGGCGAACTGCGCCGCCATGGGCCGGGCCGGGTTGACGAACTGCGGCAGGAAGGCCGTGAAAATCAGGATGGCTTTCGGATTGCCCGCCGCGACCAGGAACTCCTGCCGCGCCAGCTGCATCAGTCCCACGGAAGGCGCGGCCGATTCCGCCTGTTCGCCCGGCGCCGCGCGCCACAGCTGGAAGGCCAGGTAGAACAGATACGCCGCCCCCACCGTCTTGATGCCGTAAAACAGCAGCTCCGACGTATGCAGCACCGCCGCCAGCCCGGCCGACGCCAGCGCAATCATGCCGCCGAAGGCCAGCAAGCGCCCCGCCCCGGCGGCGCAGGCGCGCCGGAAGCCATAACGCGTGGCATTGCTGATGGAGAGAAGATTATTCGGCCCCGGCGCCATATTCAGAGCGAAGCAGGCAGGCACAAACAGGGCAAGCGTGGACAGTTCCATGGGACCGCTCCAGAAAGTCGATCCCCATTCTACATCGTAGGGCGGGTTAGCAGGCTTTGCCTGCGTAACCCGCCAATACACGCGTTTCGACGGCGCCGGCGGGTTACGGCCCTGCCTAACCCGCCCTACGCCAGGGCTGGGATTGGCTTAGAACTGGTCTTCGCTCAGCGCCAGCACGCCGGCGCTGCCATCGATGATGGCGGTGCGCATGCCCGACGATTGCGCCAGGAAGTGGTCGGCGAAGAAGCGCGCGGTGACGATCTTGGCCTGGTAGAAGCTGGCGTCGCTGCTGCCGGCGTCCAGCTTCTGCTGCGAGATCACGGCGGCGCGCGCCATCTGCCAGCCGCCCAGCACGATGCCGGCCAGCTTCAGGTAGGTCACGCTGCCCGCGAACACGGCCTTGATGTCGGTCTTCATATTGCCCGCCACGTAGTCGACCACCGCTTCCAGGTCGGCCGCGCCTTGCGCCAGGTGC
This sequence comes from Pseudoduganella aquatica, assembly GCF_009857595.1. Taxonomy (GTDB): domain Bacteria; phylum Pseudomonadota; class Gammaproteobacteria; order Burkholderiales; family Burkholderiaceae_D; genus Rugamonas; species Rugamonas aquatica_A. Next base: position 148,939 of record NZ_WWCU01000011.1, read on the forward strand.
TTGCGGATCGCGGCGAAGTCCGCGCCGTCCAGCTTGGCCAGTTCCGCTTCCGTGGCGCGCACTTGCGCGATCAGGCCCTTGGCGACTTTGCCGCCGTCGCGCACGGTCTTGCGGCCCACCAGGTCGTTGGCCTGGATGGCGGTCGTCCCTTCGTAGATGGTCAGGATCTTGGCGTCGCGGTAGTGCTGCGCCGCGCCGGTTTCTTCGATGAAGCCCATGCCGCCATGCACCTGCACGCCGTCGCGCGCCACGTCCTGCGACAGCTCGGTCGACCAGCCTTTGATAATCGGCACCAGGTATTCATACACGGCCTGGTTCTCGGCGCGGGTGGCCGCGTCCGCGTGGTGGTGGGCCGCGTCGTACAGCGAGGCGCCGACGTAGGCCAGCGCGCGCGCCGCTTCTGTCTGCGAACGCATATTCATCAGCAAACGGCGCACGTCCGGATGGTGGATGATGGAGACCGGACCGGCGGAACCGGCCAGGTCGCGCGACTGTACGCGGTCCTTGGCGAAGGCCACCGCCTGCTGGTAGGCGTTCTCGGACAGGCCTATGCCCTGCATGCCCACGCCGAAGCGGGCCGCGTTCATCATGATGAACATGTATTCCAGGCCGCGGTTCTCTTCGCCCACCAGCGTGCCGATGGCGCCGCCGTTGTCGCCGAACTGCAGCACGGCGGTGGGGCTGGCCTTGATGCCCAGCTTGTGTTCGATCGACACGCAATGCGCGTCGTTGCGCGCGCCCAGCGAGCCGTCCGCGTTGACCATGAACTTGGGCACGATGAACAGCGAGATGCCCTTCACCCCTTCCGGCGCATTCGGCGTGCGCGCCAGCACCAGGTGGATGATGTTCTCGGCCATGTCGTGCTCGCCGTAGGTGATGAAGATCTTGGTGCCGAAGATCTTGTAGGTGCCGTCGTCCTGCGGCACGGCGCGGCTGCGCACGGCGGCCAGGTCGGAGCCGGCTTGCGGCTCGGTCAGGTTCATGGTGCCGGTCCACTTGCCGGTCACCAGCGGCTCCAGATAGGTCGCCTTCATCTCGTCACTGCCTGCGGTCAGCAGCGCTTCGATGGCGCCGTCCGACAGCAGCGCCACCAGCGCGAACGCCAGGTTGGCGCCGTGCAGCATCTCCACGCATGGCGTGCCGACCAGCTTGGGCAGGCCCTGGCCGCCGAAGTCGGCCGGATGCTGCAGGCCTTGCCAGCCAGCTTCGGCGAACTGCTTGAACGCTTCCTTGAAACCCTTGGAGGTGAAGACGTTGCCGTCCTTCCAGTAGCTCGGCTCCTTGTCGCCGGCGTGGTTCAGCGGCGCGATTTCGCCCGCGACGAATTTCGCGCTTTCTTCCAGCACGGCTTCCGCCGTTTCCGGGCTCGCGTCCTCGCAGCCAGGCAGCTGGCTCACGCCTTGCAGGTTGGCCAGTTCGTTCATCACGAACAGCATGTCTTTCAGGGGGGCTTGATAGCTCATCTTCTTCTCTCCAAGAAAAAGGCCACGCGGCGGCGCAGTGCCTTGCCAGCGTGGCCTCGGTACTTCCGCTTTGATTAACCCAGTTCTTTGACCAGTTCAGGCACGATGTCGAACAGATCGCCCACGATGCCGTAGTCGGCCACGGAGAAGATCGGCGCTTCTGGATCCTTGTTGATGGCGACGATGGTCTTCGAGTCCTTCATGCCGGCCAGGTGCTGGATCGCGCCGGAGATGCCGACGGCGATGTACAGCGACGGCGCCACGATCTTGCCGGTCTGGCCCACTTGCCAGTCGTTCGGCACGAAGCCCGCGTCCACGGCGGCGCGCGATGCGCCCATGGCTGCGCCCAGCTTGTCGGCCAGCGGCTCCAGCACTTTGAACGCTTCGCCCGAACCCATGCCACGGCCACCGGATACGATGATCTTGGCGGCGGTCAGCTCGGGACGGTCGGACTTGGCCAGCTCGCGGCCGACGAAGGACGACTTGCCCGAATCGCCAACAGCGGCGATGGTTTCGGTGGCGGCCGAACCGCCGGTGGCGGCAGCCGAGTCGAAACCGGTGGTGCGCACGGTGATGACTTTGACCTTGTCCGACGACTGCACGGTGGCGATCGCGTTGCCGGCGTAGATAGGACGCTCGAAGGTGTCCGGCGAGTCGACCTTGGTGATTTCCGAGATCTGGGCCACGTCCAGCTTGGCGGCCACGCGCGGCAGAATGTTCTTGCCGTAGGCGGTGGCTGGCGCCAGGATGTGCGAGTAAGCACCCGCAACCGCCAGCACCTGCTCGGCCACGTTCTCGGCCAGGCCATCGGCGAAGTGGGCGGCGTCGGCCAGCAGCACTTTGGACACGCCGGCGATCTGCGCGGCTTGCGCTGCGGCGGCGGCGGCGTTGGAACCGGCCACCAGCACGTGCACGTCGCCGCCGCACTGGGCAGCTGCGGTGATGGTGTGGTGGGTGCTGCCCTTCAGGCTGGCGTTGTCGTGTTCAGCAATAACTAATGCGACCATGTTGAATATCCTTTAGATGACTTTGGCTTCGGTGCGCAGTTTTGCGACCAGGGTTGCAACGTCCGGCACTTTGATGCCGGCGGAGCGCTTGGCTGGCTCGGCAACTTTCAGGGTTTTCAGGCGCGGGGCCACGTCGACGCCCAGGTCTTCCGGCTTGACCACGTCCAGCGGCTTCTTCTTGGCCTTCATGATGTTGGGCAGCGTGACATAGCGCGGCTCGTTCAGGCGCAGGTCGGTGGTGATGATGGCCGGCAGCGTCAGCGCCAAGGTTTCCAGGCCGCCGTCCACTTCGCGGGTCACGGTGGCTTTGCCGTCTTCCAGCACCACTTTCGAGGCGAAGGTCGCTTGCGGCCAGCCCAGCAGGGCTGCCAGCATCTGGCCGGTCTGGTTGGAGTCGTCGTCGATGGCTTGCTTGCCCAGGATGACCAGCTGCGGCTGTTCCTTGTCGACCAGCGCTTTCAGCAGCTTGGCCACGGCCAGCGGTTCCAGTTCGGTCGTGGTCTCCACCAGGATGCCACGGTCCGCGCCGATCGCCATGCCGGTGCGCAGGGTTTCCTGGCACTGGGTCACGCCGCAGGACACTGCCACCACTTCGGTGACCTTGCCGGCTTCTTTCAGGCGGGTCGCTTCTTCCAGTGCGATCTCGTCGAACGGGTTCATCGACATTTTGACGTTGGCGATGTCCACGCCAGTGCCGTCGGATTTGACGCGCACCTTGACGTTGTAGTCGACCACGCGTTTGACGGGTACCAAGACTTTCATAGCTCTGCCTTTGGGAAAATTAATAAAGTGTGAACTGATATGTGGGCTAGATTATATGAGAAATTCAATCATCAGGCTGAATTAAAGCACGATCGTGCGTTTTTTTGCTAGTAGAAATCGTCTAATTACAACCTTGCGCATCACATCGTGGAGTGCCTGCCGACAAGGGAGCCAGCCCGGCTCCCTGCTGAGAAAGAACTGCTAGCTTACTTGCGTTGCATCAAAAATACAAATTCCGTACCGTGCTGTGCGTGCGACAGCAGCGCGTTGCCGGTTTGCTTGGCGAACGCCTGGAAGTCGCGCACGGAACCGGGGTCGGTCGCCATGATGCGCAGCACTTCGCCACTCTGCAGTTCGGCCAGGGCCTTTTTAGCCTTCAGAATCGGCAACGGGCAGTTCAAGCCCCGTGCATCGAGTTCTTTTTGAAATTCCATGATTTCGGTATCAACTAGGGTGTCGCTCATCAAAATCCCGCAAATTGGTTGACCAGTTCTGCACAGTCTACTCCAATTCGGCGATTGTGACGCGGTGCACCAAAATAGTTCCTCTCTCGTTGCAAGTTCACAACGAGAGCAGTCATTAAATTAACAGTCCGCGCTTGCGCGCGGACTGCACTCTTGCTTGCTTTTCGCTCTTAAGCGCGCTGTTCCACCCATGCGGCAACGCCAGCCAGGGCGCCCGGCAGGGCTGCAGCATCGGTGCCGCCGGCTTGCGCCATATCGGGGCGTCCGCCACCTTTTCCGCCCACTTGCTGTGCAACAAAGTTCACAAGTTCGCCCGCCTTGACCTTGGAAGTGGCATCCGCAGTCACGCCGGCGATCAGGGAAACCTTGCCGTCGGCAACGCTGGCCAGCACGATGGCGGCGGTTTTCAGCTTGTCCTTCAGCTTGTCCATGGTCTCGCGCAGGGTGGCCACGTCGGCGCCTTCCAGCGTTGCCGCCAGCACCTTGATGCCCTTGATTTCCACGGCCTGCGTGGCCAGCTCGTCGCCCTGGCCGGAAGCCAGCTTCGATTTCAGCGCGGCCAGTTCCTTCTCCAGCGCCTTCACGTGATCCTGCACGGCGGCGATCTTCACGGTCAGCTCGTCCGGATTGGCCTTCAGCACGGCAGCGGCTTCGCCCAGCTTGCGGGTCAGGCCCTGCACCAGCGCCAGCGCGCCCTCGCCGGTCACCGCTTCCACGCGGCGGATGCCGGCTGCAACGCCGCCTTCCGACACGATCTTGAACAGGCCGATGTCGCCGGTGCGCTGCACGTGCACGCCGCCGCACAGCTCTTTCGAGGAGCCGATGTCCATCACGCGCACTTCGTCGCCGTACTTCTCGCCGAACAGCGCCATGGCGCCGTGCTTGACCGCGTCGTCAAACGACATATTGTGCGACTGGGTGGCCGCGTTCGCCAGGATCTCGGCATTCACGATGGCTTCCACCCTGGCGATTTCCTCGGCCGTCAGCGCAGCGTTGTGGCTGAAGTCGAAACGGGCTTTGTCCGGATCAACCAGCGAGCCCTTCTGCGACACGTGCGAACCCAGCACTTCGCGCAGGGCTTTGTGCATCAGGTGGGTGGCGGAGTGGTTGCGGATGGTGCGGCCGCGGCTGGCGGTGTCCACCTTGGCCGAGACGGCGTCGCCCACTTTCAGCGTGCCCTTGGACAGCACGCCGTGCTGGCCGAACACGTCCGCCTGGATCTTCAGCGTGTCTTCCACGTCGAACTGCGCGCCCGCGGTGGCGATCACGCCCTGGTCGCCCACCTGGCCGCCCGATTCAGCGTAGAAGGGCGTGGTGTCCAGCACCACGATGCCCTGCTCGCCCGCTTTCAGTTCCTGCACCGGCGCGCCGTTGGCGTACAGGGCGATCACTTTGGCGTCCTGCGCCAGCAGGTCGTAGCCGACGAACTTGGTCTTCTCGCCGCTGTATTCCACGTTGGCGGCCATCTTGAACTTGCCGGCGGCGCGCGCGGTCTTCTTCTGCTGCTCCATGGCGGCGTGGAAACCGGCCTCGTCCAGCGTCACTTCGCGTTCGCGGCAGATGTCGGCGGTCAGGTCCAGCGGGAAGCCGTAGGTGTCGTACAGCGTGAAGGCGGTGGCGCCGTCCAGGTTTTTCGCGTCCTTGGCCAGCTGCGCTTCCAGGATCTTCATGCCGTGTTCCAGCGTTTCGCCGAAACGCTCTTCCTCGGCCTTGAGCACCTGGGCCACGCGGGCGGCGGCTTCGTTCAGCTCGGGATAGGCGGTGCCCATCTCGGTGTTCAGGTCGGCCACCAGCTTGTAGAAGAAGGGCTTGGTCTGGCCCAGCTTGTGGCCGTGGCGCAGCGCGCGGCGGATGATGCGGCGCAGCACATAGCCGTGGCCTTCCGAGCCGGGGATGATGCCGTCGACGATCAGGAAGGAGGCGGCGCGGATGTGGTCGGCGATCACGCGCAGCGACTTCGATTCCAGGTCGGTGGCGCCGGTTTCGCGCGCGGCGGCCTTGATCAGGTTCTGGAACAGGTCGATTTCATAGTTGCTGTGCACGTGCTGCAGCACGGCGGCCAGGCGCTCCATGCCCATGCCGGTGTCCACGCACGGCTTCGGCAGCTTGTTCATATTGCCCGCTTCGTCGCGGTTGAACTGCATGAACACCAGGTTCCAGATCTCGATGAAGCGGTCGCCGTCTTCTTCCGGCGAGCCTGGAGGGCCGCCCCAGATGTCGGCGCCGTGGTCGTAGAAGATCTCGGTGCACGGGCCGCATGGGCCGACGTCGGCCATCTGCCAGAAGTTGTCCGACGCGTAGCGCGAACCCTTGTTGTCGCCGATGCGGATGATGCGCTCTTTCGGCACGCCGATCTCGTTGGCCCAGATGTCGTAGGCTTCGTCGTCCTCGATGTAGACGGTGACGGTCAGCTTCTCGGCCGGCAGCATGTAGACCTTGGTCAGCAGCTCCCAGGCGTAGTTGATGGCGTCGCGCTTGAAGTAGTCGCCGAAGCTGAAGTTGCCCAGCATTTCGAAGAAGGTGTGGTGGCGCGCGGTGTAGCCGACGTTTTCCAGGTCGTTGTGCTTGCCGCCGGCGCGCACGCAGCGCTGCACGGTGGTGGCGCGCGAATACGGGCGGCTGTCCAGACCCAGGAACACGTCCTTGAATTGAACCATGCCGGAGTTGGTCAACAGCATGGTCGGGTCATTGCCTGGCACCAGCGGGCTGGAACGGACGATCGTGTGACCCTTGGACTCGAAGAATTTAAGGAACTTCTCGCGGATTTCAGATGATTTCATGTCGTATTGGTTAAGTTGCTGGCTGGTGCAAAGGGTTGATTATACGTGAAGTGGCGGCCGGAAAATCAGAGCACAGCGTCGGATCGCCCGCTTGAGCGAAGCGCCGGGCGTTGCCGCCTTGCGACAAAGGCAAGAAAGCGCCGGCGAGCCGCAGCCAAGGGCCAGCATAATCCTTATACTGAAACTGCACTTGGCGCCCCGCCATCCGTCCCATCACACTGTGAAAGGCTGTCATGCTCAACCATCTCTTGCTGCGGACCAAGTTGATATTGCTGCTGGTGCTGGCCATCCTGGGCGTGGCCCTGGTGGGGGCGGCGGGCCTGGCCGGGCTGCGCAGCGCCAGCGCCGGGTTCGCCGAGGTGGCCGACGTGCGCCTGCCCTCGCTGGTGGGCCTGTACCAGATGAAACTGGGCAACCGCGAAGTGCGCATCGGCGCGCTGACCGTGTTCCGCCTGCTGGAAGACCCCAAAAACGTGGGCAAGATCGCGGCCCAGGCCGACGTGATGCGGGCCGGCTTCGCCGAAGTGGCGGCCGGACGCAAGATTTACGATCCCCTGCCCCAGACCGCCGAGGAAGCCGTGCTGTACAAGGACTTCCTGGCGGCGTGGGAACTGCGCCAGAAAGGCGGCGAGCGCGTGATCGCGGCGGCCGAGCGGCTGGCGCGCGGCGGCGACGCGGCCGCCATGAAGCTGGCCACCGAGGACTTCACCCAGGCCACCGTCGACGTGGCGCCCCATGTGGCCTCGGTGCAGGCGGCGCTGGACAAAATCGTGGCGCTCAACGTCAAGGTGGCCGAAACCGCCAACGCCGAAGCGGGCGCGGCCATTGCCGCCTCCCAGCGCAATATGGCGATTATCTTCGGCGTGGCGGCGCTGCTGGTGGCGGCGATGGGCATCCTCATCCTGCGCAACACGCTGCGCCAGCTGGGCGGCGACCCGGCTTACGCGGCCGGCATCGTCAACCGGGTGGCGGACGGCGACCTGACGGTGCAGATCGAGACCAGTTCCGGCGACCACGACAGCCTCCTGTACAGCATGAAAAACATGGTCGAGCGCCTGGCCGACGTGGTGGGCCGCGTCAACAGCAGCGCCGACGCGCTGGCCAGCGCCTCCGAACAGGTGAGCGGCACGGCGCAGTCGCTGTCGCAGGCCGCCACCGAACAGGCCGCCAGTGTGGAGGAAACCAGCGCCTCGGTCGAGCAGATGACGGCCTCGGTGGCGCAGAACACGGAGAACGCCCGCGTCACCGACAGCATGGCCAGCCAGGCCGCCGCCGAGGCGGTGGAAGGCGGCGGCGCGGTGGGCGGCACGGTGGACGCCATGCGCCAGATCGCCCGGAAAATCGGCATCATCGACGACATCGCCTACCAGACCAATCTGCTGGCGCTGAACGCGGCCATCGAGGCGGCGCGCGCGGGCGAGCACGGCAAGGGCTTCGCCGTGGTGGCGGCCGAGGTGCGCAAGCTGGCCGAGCGCTCGCAGGTGGCGGCGCAGGAAATCGGCGAAGTGGCGGGCAGCAGCGTGGACCTGGCGGAACGGGCCGGCAAGCTGCTCAGCCAGATGGTCCCCAATATCCAGCGCACCTCCGGCCTGGTGCAGGAGATCAGCGCCGCGTCGGAAGAGCAGTCGACCGGGCTGGCGCAGATCAATTCGGCCATCAGCCAGCTCAGCCAGGCCACCCAGCAGAATGCAGCCGGCTCCGAGCAGTTGGCCGCCACCGCCGAGGAAATGAGCTCCCAGGCCGAAGACCTGCAGCGCACCATGGGATTCTTCAACACCGGCGCCGGCAAGGCCGCGCCGCGCCCGGCGCGCGCCGTCCGCAACACGGGGCGCCAGCCGGCCTCGGGCCGGCACAGCGGCGCGCCGCTGCAGGCGGCCGACTGGGAACCGGACCCGGCCAGCTTCGAGCGCTACTAGCCAGTCCTGGCGGGTTACGCGGCAGCGCCGCTAACCCGCCCTACACTGAGGACCAGGCGCTGGTGCATGTTGGCCCCCTCCGCAGCCGAGGACCAGGCACCGGGGCATGTAGGGCGGGTTAGCGCGTAGCGCGTAACCCGCCGCAGCCGGCAAAGCCCGGGCCGATCAGGTCGATGCGGTCGGTGCAGAAGCCGTCCACGCCCCAGGCCAGGATTTCCTGCGCGCGCTCGGGCGTGTTGACGGTGTAGCAGAACAGGCCGTAGCCGGCCGCCTTGACCGCCTGCGCCAGTTCCGGCGTCAGATGCTTCTGGTTGGTGTGGATGGCCACCGCCTCCAGCGCGGCCGCCTGCGCTTGCCAGCCGGCCGGCATGGTGTCGAACAGGCAGGCGCGCGGCACCTCCGGCGCGGCCTCGCGCGCGGCCGCCAGCGCCTCCATGCTGAAGGAGGACAGCAGCGGCACCGCCTTGGTGTCCCCGGCGCGCAGCTCCTCGCTGAAGCGGGCGCGCGTCTTCTGCGCCACCCAGCGCCCGGTGTCCGTTTCATGGCCAGGCACCGGCTTGATCTCGATATTCATCCAGATGCCCTGCGAGCGGCAGTAGTCGATGAACTCCGTGAACAGCGGCACCGTTTCGCCGGCGAACTGCGGCCCGAACCAGGCGCCCGCGTCCTTGCGCACCAGGTCCGAGGCCGGCGTGCGCGCCACATTGCCCTCGCCGGCCACGGTGCGGCCGAAATCCGGGTCGTGCATGATGACGCCGATGCCGTCCTTGGACAGCATCACGTCGAATTCGACCGCCTTGTAGCCGTAGGCCAGGCCGCAGCGCAACGCGGCTATCGTGTTCTCCGGCGCCAGCGTGCCGCCGCCCCGGTGCGCAAGTACTTTAGGATAGGGCCACATGGCGTCCTTTGTCAGAGCTCGGTTGATGTTGAAAACGCATGTCGCTTCTCTAGTATTCAAAACATACCACAAGACGTTAAGCTGGCGCTCTTGCTAAATCAACGAGGTGAAAGTGATGACTGTTGCCAAGGCCCTGGGCCACATCCGCGTACTGGACCTGAGCCGCGTGCTGGCCGGCCCGTGGTGCTCGCAGAACCTGGCCGACCTGGGCGCGGACGTGATCAAGATCGAGCGCCCCGGCAGCGGCGACGACACGCGCGCCTGGGGCCCGCCCTACGCGCGCGACGCGGACGGGCGCGACACCAGCGAAGCGGCCTACTACCTGGCCGCCAACCGGGGCAAGCGCTCCGTGACGGTGGACATCGCCAGCGCCGAGGGCCAGCAACTGATACGCGAACTGGCGGCGCAGTCGGACGTGGTGCTGGAGAACTACAAGGTGGGCCAGTTGAAGCGCTACGGCCTGGACTATGAATCGCTGAAGGCGGTCAAGCCGGACCTGGTGTACTGCTCCATCACCGGCTTCGGCCAGGACGGCCCGTATGCGCACCGCGCCGGCTACGACTTCCTGATCCAGGGCATGGGCGGGCTGATGTCGGTCACCGGCGAGCGCGACGACCTGCCCGGCGGCGGCCCGCAGAAAGCCGGCGTGGCGCTGGTGGACCTGATGACGGGCATGTACTCCACCATCGCCATCCAGGCCGCGCTGATGCACCGCGACCGCAGCGGCGAAGGCCAGTACATCGACATGGCGCTGCTGGACGTGCAGGTGGCCATGCTGGCCAATATGGGCAGCAACTACCTGAACAGCGGCAAGGCGCCCAAGCGCTGGGGCAATGCGCATCCGAATATCGTGCCCTACCAGACCTTCGCCTGCAGCGACGGCTACATCATCGTCGCCGCCGGCAACGACGGGCAGTACCAGAAGTTCGTGGAAGCGGGCGGACGCGCCGACCTGGCCACGCACGAGCGCTACGCCAGCAACCCGCTGCGCGTGCAGAACCGCGACGAGCTGGTGCCGATACTGGCCGAGATGGTGAAGGGCAAAACGCGCAGCGAATGGATAGAGCAGCTGGAAGCGGTGGGCGTGCCCTGCGGGCCGATCAACGACATCGGCGACGTCTACCAGAATCCGCAGGTGCAGGCGCGCGGCCTGGTGACGGAAACGCCGCATCCGTCGGCGGGCAAGGTCAAGCTGGTGCGCAGCCCGATGCGCTTGTCCGGCACGCCCACCGACGGCGGCAGCGCCCCGCCGCTGCTGGGCCAGCACACCGAAGAAGTCCTGCGCGAGCTGCTGGGCCGCAGCCCCGAAGACATCGGCGCGCTGAAAGGCAAAGGCGTGCTGTAACACATGGCGGGCTACGGGCTCCGCCCTAACCCGCCCTACGATACAACGATACAACGATACGCGATATCATACAAAACGTAGGGCGGGTTAGCACGCAGTGCGTAACCCGCCATGAGCCGCCGGCGGCCCCTCACCTCAAATCATGCTTCAACTCCGCCAGCTCGTCGTGCACGTGCTGGACCGCGCTGCGCATCTGCGCGGTCAGCGCCGGCATATTGCGGCACACGCGCTGCGCCCGCTCCCCCAATACATCCAGCTCATCCACCATCTTGCGCAAGCGCGTCACATCATAAGGCGCCACCACCTGCTGGGCCGCATCGGCCTGGCGGTCCAGCTTGTGGATGCAGTCGCGCAGCTCGCCCGGCAGATTGCGCTCGGCCGAGCAGGCTTGCGCCGCCTCCCCGATGGCGCGCCCCACCCGGTTGAATCGTTGCCGTATTTCATACTCTTGCAGCATGATCTCCTCCTTGCGGTGAGCAGGCACGGCGTGCCTGTCCGCTTTGGACAGCGATCTCAGCCCAAAGTTGCCGCAGCCAGCTTGAGCGGCCTCAAGCCGACCTGCCCAGCGAAGGTGTAAGCACTTGTTAAATTTATGACAAGCCGCCGCCAGCCGCGTTACATTTCGGAAATGACAATATTACCCCGCGACAAGTTCGGCCTGCTGCTGACCACGCTGCTGCACATGGCGCTGCTGGCCGCCCTGCTTGCGCGGCAGCACGCCGGCAGCCCGGCGCGCAGCGCAGACCGCAGCGCCATCGCGTGGATACTGCCTGCCGCGCCCAAGTCCAGTCAGGCCGTCGCCCCGGCCCAAGCCGCAGACCGCAGGCGGACCGCCATTACCGTGCCGCGCCAGCCGGTGCAGCCCAGCGTTCCCGCCAGCCGCGCGGCGGCGCAGGAGGCCGCAAGCGCAGACGCCGCAGCATCCGCGTTGCCGCCCGCATCCGCCACGGAAAATGAACCCCTTATCGGCGACCTGTCCGCCCAGCCCGCCGCGCCGCCCATGCCCGCAGCCGAACTGCTGCGCCTGACCTTGTACAACGCCGGCAAAGTGGACAATGAACTGCGCAAAGGCAAACTGGCGCCGCTGCTGCCAGCCAAGGACACCATACGAGGGAAGATCGACGCCGCCTTCGAAGCGGCGCACCAGGCCGTCAAACCCAAGTGGTACGAAGCGGCCAGAGTGAGCGAGATTTCCGCGCCCGGCTCGCGCACCCGCGTCTACAAAATCCGCACCGCGCTGGGCACCTACTGCATCTCCGTGGCGGACCCCGGCAGCTCCATGGGCGGAACCAGGGGCCCGCTCTACAGCAACTGCCCCTGAAGGTCAGACCGCCATCACGCCGCCGCCAGCTGCGCAGGCTCAACCGGTGCGGCCGGGGCCAGATTGCGCAGGCGCAGGGCGATCAGCAGGGCGCCCGCCAGCCCGCAGCCGAGCACGGCCACAACGCCGGTCCAGCCCGCAACGCCCCAGGCCACGCCGGCCAGCCAGCCGATCACGGCCGAGCCGATATAGTAGAAGAACAGGTACAGCGCCGACGCCAGCGCCGAGGCCGACTGCGCACGCCGCCCCACCCAGCTGCTAGTGACGGAATGCGAAGCGAAGAAGCAGAACGTGAACAGCGCCAGCCCGCCGAAGATGAGCACCAGGTTGCCGCTCAGCGTAAGCAGCATGCCGCCCAGCATGGCCATCAGCAGCCACCACAGCACGCGGCGGCGGCCCAGCTTGTCGGCCAGGCGGCCGGCCCAGACGGAGCTGAACATGCCCAGCAGGTAAAGGAAGGAAATCGCGCCCACCAGGCTCTGGCTCAGGTCAAACGGCGCGCCCAGCAGGCGGAAACCGATAAAGTTGTAGGCGCTGACCATGCAGCCCATCAGCAAAAAGCCCATGCCGAACAGCCAGGGCATGCCGTCGTCGGTGAACTGGCGGCGCAGGCCGTTGCCCAGCTCGCGCAAGCCGCCCTGCGCAGGACGGAAATTGCGCGAACGCGGCAGGCTGCGGTAGAACTCGGCCGCCGCCAGCAGCCCGGCCACGCCCATGGCCGCCATGGCCGCGCGCCAGGAGAAGAAGTCGCTCATGACGGACACCAGGATGCGCCCGGCCATGCCGCCGAAAGCATTGCCGCCGATGAGCAAGCCCATCGACAAACCCAGCGAGCCCGGTTCCACTTCCTCGCTCAGATAGCTCATGGCCACGGCCGGCATGCCGCCCAGCGCAAAGCCCAGCAATGCGCGCATGACCAGGAACTGGCCATAGTTCTGCGCCACCGCGCACAGCACCGTCATCACGGCGGCGATGGTGAGCGCCGCGCCCATCAGCGGCTTGCGGCCGATGCGGTCGGACAACAGGCTGGACAGCAGCAGCGACACCGCCAGCGCCGCCGTCGAGACCGACAGCGCCAGGCTGCTCTGCGCCGCCGTCAGCGCGAATTCCCGGCCCAGCAGCGGCATCAGCGGCTGCACGCTGTACAGCAAGGCGAAACAGGAAAAACCGCTGAAAAACAATGCGCGGTTGGTGCGTTTGAATTGCGGCGACCCTGCGGTGATGCCCATGATGACGGCCCGGCTGATGAATGATGGCTTCATCTTAGGATTGCGCTGTATTACTGTCCAATATATATTTAAGTCGTTAGTAATACTTTAAAGCGATAACAATGGAACTGCGCCACCTGCGTTACTTCATCGCCGTAGCCGAAGAATTAAGTTTTACACGCGCGGCCGAACGGCTGCACATCGGCCAGCCGCCGCTGAGCCAGCAGATCCAGGCGCTGGAGGCGGAAGTGGGCGCGCAGCTGCTCGAGCGCAGCAAGCGCTGGGTGCGGCTGACTGCCGCCGGGAAGCTATTCCTGGAAGACGCGCGCCGCGTGCTGGCGCTGTCCGAGCAGGCCAAGCTGACGGCGCGGCGGGCGCAGCGCGGCGAGGCGGGCGAATTGCGCATCGGCTTCACCTTCTCCACGCCGTTCACGCCGCTGTTCGCCACCGTCATCAACCGCTACCGCGCGCGCTACCCGGACGTGCTGCTGACCTTGCGCGAGCTGGCCACGCTGCCGCAGATCGCCATGCTGGAAAACCGCGAGCTGGACCTGGGCTTCGTGCGCCCTCCCGAGACCGCCATTCCGGACGCGGTGCGGCTGACGGTGCTGCGGCATGATCCGCTGATCGCCGTGCTGCCGGTGGGCTCGCCGCTGGCGCAAAAGGAGCAGGTGGAGATCCGCGACCTGCAGGGCCAGCCCTTCATCATGTATCCGAAGACGGCCGGCACCGGCATTTATCCGCAGATTTTCCGGCTGTGCAAGGAGGCGGGCTTTGCGCCGGACGTGGTGATGGAGGCGGGCGAAGCGTCCACCATGATCGGGCTGGTGGCGGCCGGCTGCGGCATCACCGTGCTGCCGGGCTCCTTCGACAGCATCCACATGGAAGGCGCCTGCTACCGGCCGCTGGCCGATCCCAGCGCCAACACCGTGCTGTCGCTGGCGCAGCGCAAGGACGCGCACGGCGCGCTGGTGGAAGGCTTTATCGCACTGGCGCGCGAAGCGGCCGGCGGTTTGTAAGCATTTGTTAATATGGAAAGATTTAACCGCCATCTCGGCTACATTGCCTGAATGACACATCAACGGCGCACGCCCACCGCATTCCTGCTGACCGCTGCGCTGCATCTGGCGCTGCTGTTTGCCTTGCTGTCGCCGCAGCACCGGCCGGCCCGGCCGCAGCGGGACGGGGACGCCATCCAGTGGCTGCTGCCAGCGCCGGCGCAGCAGAGCCGGCAGGCCAGCGCCGCGCCCGCTGTTCGCGCGCAGCGCCCTACCCCGCCGCCGCAGAGCGCAGCGCGCAAGGCAAAGCCGGACCCGGACC
>NZ_WWCU01000120.1 GCF_009857595.1 Pseudoduganella aquatica
CGGCGACGGCCGGCGCGCCGCCGCGCGCGCCGCGCTCGGCCTGGCCGAGGACGACTTCCTGGTGTGCAGCTTCGGCATGCTGGGCGCGACCAAGCTGAACGCCGAACTGGTGGACGCCTTCCTGGCCTCGCCGCTGGGGCGCGACCCGCGCTGCAAGCTGGTGTTCGTGGGCCAGGCCGCGGCGCAGGGCTACGGCCAGCAGGTGCGCGAGCGCATCGCCGCCAGCGGCGCGGCCGCGCGCATCCTGATCACCGGCTTCGTGCCGCCCGAGACCTATGCCGACTACGGCGCGGCCGCCGACATCGCGGTGCAGCTGCGCAGCATGACGCGCGGCGAAACCTCGGCCGCCATCCTGGACTGCCTGCTGTACGGCGCGGCCACCATCATCAACGCCCACGGCGCGGCCGCCGACATCGGCGACGACGTCCTGCTCAAGCTGCCGGACGCCTTCACGGTCGAGCAGCTGGCCGACGCGCTGCAGCGCCTGCACGGCGACGCCGCGCTGCGCGCCCGCCTGGGCGCGGCGGCCGAGCAGCTGGTGCGCAGCGCGCA
>NZ_WWCU01000121.1 GCF_009857595.1 Pseudoduganella aquatica
ATTCGGAAATCCTCGGATCAAAGCTTGTTTGTCAGCTCCCCGAGGCTTATCGCAGACTTCTACGTCCTTCATCGCCTGTAATCGCCAAGGCATCCACCATGTGCACTTATTCACTTGTCCCTATAACATTGATTCCTTGCGACTAACAAAGAACCGTTACAAAGCAAGAAGTACTACGTTGTTGCGTTTGTTGATACATACAATCACTACCCTCGTTCAATCTTGCGATCAAACGAAAATAATAAATCTTTACTTCTTCCAAATTTTTAAAGAACGGTACAACTCAAACCTAAACCACGCGGCTTACGTTTGAACTGTAATGGTGGAGGATGACGGGATCGAACCGACGACCCCCTGCTTGCAAAGCAGGTGCTCTCCCAGCTGAGCTAATCCCCCTGAGTTCTTCAATCTTCAACAGCCGATAAGTGTGAGCGTTTGGCGTGGCGCCATACTCTAGAAAGGAGGTGATCCAGCCGCACCTTCCGATACGGCTACCTTGTTACGACTTCACCCCAGTCACGAATCCTACCGTGGTAAGCG
>NZ_WWCU01000122.1 GCF_009857595.1 Pseudoduganella aquatica
GGGGATCTCGAAAAACTTCACCGAAAATGGCATGATGTCGCAGAGCCAACACTGACCTTCTTCCGATGATCAAAACCAGCTTGTTTGCAGACCAGGAGCGCGAAGCGAAGCTGAACAAGCTTGGCGACGCGCTGCGGCTGCTGGAGCAGCATGTGGACTTCGCGGCGTTGGCCGCCGAGGTCGATCTTGCTGCGCCGCGTCCCAGCCGTGAACGCGGCGGTCGCCCGCCGTTCCCGACCGAATTGATGGTGCGGGTGCTGCTGATCCAGCAGTTGTTCAACCTCTCCGATGAACAGATGGAGTTCCAGCTGCTGGACCGGTTGAGCTTCCAGCGCTTTGCCGGACTGCGTGCCAGCAGCCAGATCCCGGACCGGACCACGATCTGGACCTTCAAGGAACGCCTGATCCAGGCCGGCGCCAGCGAAAGCATCTTCGACGCGGTCAACCGGCAACTGGCCAAGCACGGCTACATTGCGCGCGGCGGCCAGATGATCGACGCCAGCTTCGTGCAGGTGCCAAAGCAATCGCTGAGCAAGGAAG
>NZ_WWCU01000123.1 GCF_009857595.1 Pseudoduganella aquatica
TGGTCAACGCGGCAACTTGCGTGGCCGACAGGTTGGCCACCTGGTCGGTGGTCAGCACGGCGACTTGCGCGGTGCGCAGGCCGGCGATGGCGGCGGTCGTGAGGCCGCGCAGGTCATTGGTCTCGATAGCGGCGATGCCTTCGGTGCTCAGGGCAGCCACTTGCAGCGCGTTCATCGCGGCGAACTGGTGCGAGCCCAGCGCGACAACCTGATTGCTCTTCAGGCCGTTGGCGATGCCAGAGGTGCTCAACGCGCCGATGGCGGCCGAGTTCAAGGACGCAACCTGGTCGGTCGACAGCGCGGTGATCTGCGTCGAGCTCAGGGTCGAGATGATGCTGGTGCCAATCGCCGCCAGATCACGCGTTTCAATTGCGCGGATGGCGTCGGTGCCCAGGCCGGCAGCCTGGCTGCTGACCAGGGCAGCCACTTGCGTGGTGCTCAGGGCGACAACCTGGTCGGTGGTCAGTGCGCCAACCTGGCTGCTGCTCAGGGCGCGGATGGCGGCGGTTTTCAGCG
>NZ_WWCU01000124.1 GCF_009857595.1 Pseudoduganella aquatica
ACACAGGTGCTGCATGGCTGTCGTCAGCTCGTGTCGTGAGATGTTGGGTTAAGTCCCGCAACGAGCGCAACCCTTGTCATTAGTTGCTACGAAAGGGCACTCTAATGAGACTGCCGGTGACAAACCGGAGGAAGGTGGGGATGACGTCAAGTCCTCATGGCCCTTATGGGTAGGGCTTCACACGTCATACAATGGTACATACAGAGGGCCGCCAACCCGCGAGGGGGAGCTAATCCCAGAAAGTGTATCGTAGTCCGGATTGTAGTCTGCAACTCGACTGCATGAAGTTGGAATCGCTAGTAATCGCGGATCAGCATGTCGCGGTGAATACGTTCCCGGGTCTTGTACACACCGCCCGTCACACCATGGGAGCGGGTTTTACCAGAAGTAGGTAGCTTAACCGCAAGGAGGGCGCTTACCACGGTAGGATTCGTGACTGGGGTGAAGTCGTAACAAGGTAGCCGTATCGGAAGGTGCGGCTGGATCACCTCCTTTCTAGAGTA
>NZ_WWCU01000125.1 GCF_009857595.1 Pseudoduganella aquatica
CCATAGTTCCTTCAAACTAGCCTTCATGATGTATGTGGTCATCAAGGCTTTGTTCGCTGCCAGTAGTTCTTCAAGCTTGGGCCGTTGCTCTTCCGGGACGTTTTCTGGATTGCGCAGCAGCAGCCAGCGGCCACGCTTGACTTTCTGCCTCGCTGATTTATCGTGCTTTAAGCCATTGGCCTCATCGACCCGCACGCGGTCGATCACTTCTCGGCCGTACTTGGCAACGACGTGGAACAAGTCATAAACGATACGGGCTCGCGGGCAATGCAGCTGTACTTCCAAGTCGAAGGCTGTATTCATATCCATTGCGACAGCTTCGATTTGCTGGCAACGCTCAGCACCGAGCCACTCGAAGAAAGGGCGCACGGCTTCACGGCTGCGCCCTTCGCCAACCCAGAGTACTTGCCGTGTGTCGGCATCAAGAACCACCGTGGCGTAACGATGCCCTTTGAATAGCGCAAACTCGTCCATGACCAACTTGCTGGGCTGCGCGGCAGGCA
>NZ_WWCU01000126.1 GCF_009857595.1 Pseudoduganella aquatica
TCCTGTTCGCTCAGCGGCGGCGGCTGCCATGCTTCCGGACCATGCTTGGCGCAGAACTCGGCAATGACCTTGGCGTCGACCTGGTCGGTCTTGGTGCGCACCAGCTGCGCCTGGGAAAACGCCTTGATCTGGGCCGGATTGACGACACTGACGCGGTAGCCCCGACGGGCAAAGAACTCCGCGATCGCCTCCCAATAGACGCCAGTGGCCTCCATGCAGATATGGGGCAACCCGTCCGTATGACTCTGCAGCCACGCTTCCAGTTTGGCAAAGCCAGCCTGGGTGTTTTCTACAACTTTCGCACGGTGTTTGCCCGTTTCCAGGCGCAGTGCGCAATCGACCTTCAATTTGGCGACATCTATACCAAGACACAACATTACTCTTCTCCTGATCAACCTTGCAAATGCGGGCTCACGGCACGCCGGGCCAAAGATACTGTTCGATCTTTAATGGAATAAGAGCAACTGCTGCGAAATCTACATCACG
>NZ_WWCU01000127.1 GCF_009857595.1 Pseudoduganella aquatica
TCCTGCGCCTCCGACAACGGCTTCTCCTTGCTGCCTTTGCGCTGGATATGCATGCGCCAGCCTTCGCCCGTCAACCGCGCCTCGCGCTTGCCGTTGAGGTATCCCTTGTCGGCGTAGACGTCGCGGCTGGTATTGCAGGGATCGAGCACGTCCTCGAGATGCAGCGTGTCGTGCTCGCTCGCGGTGCAGACCTTGATTTTGCGGATCAACTTGTAGCGCTTGTCGGCACTGGCCGAGAGCTTGTAGCCGAAGAAGGACTTGCTGTGTTTCTTGGTCCAGCGCGCGTCGGTGTCCTTCTGGCGCCGCTTGGCCGGCTTCCAGTCGATGGGCGTCGCGACCTCTTTTACGATGGCCTTTTCTTCCTTGCTCAGCGATTGCTTTGGCACCTGCACGAAGCTGGCGTCGATCATCTGGCCGCCGCGCGCAATGTAGCCGTGCTTGGCCAGTTGCCGGTTGACCGCGTCGAAGATGCTTTCGCTGGCGCC
>NZ_WWCU01000128.1 GCF_009857595.1 Pseudoduganella aquatica
GCCTTACGTTGCGCCCGCTCAAAGTAGCGTTGCCAAAGCAGTGCCATCATCGCCGAACCCCTAGCCCCCGAGGAGCCCCAGTGGAAAGCGATCTGCTCGACTTCCTGGTCCAGCCCAAGGACCTCATCACCACCAACCGCCCCCTGCGCCTGCGCCTGGACTGCTCCACCCAGCTCTCCGACGACATGCTGCTGCCGCAGCGCGTGTACGGCGCCGAAAGCATCTGCGGCGGACTCGAATACCGCATCCTGTGCGTCTCCGCGCGCGCCCAGCTCCCGCTCAAGGAATTCATCGGCCTGCCCGCCGCGCTGGACTTCGTCACCGACCGGGGAGGCCTGCGCAGCATCTGCGGCATCATCACCGAGATTGCCGCCGGCGACAGCGACGGCGGCCTGGCCAGCTACCAGCTGGTGCTGCGCGACGCGCTCTCCATCATGGACAAGCGCACCAACACCCGCGTGTTCCGCAACAAGGACGAAGTGG
>NZ_WWCU01000129.1 GCF_009857595.1 Pseudoduganella aquatica
GCTGCACCTGAACTGGAAGGTTGCGGCCTACAATTTGCGCCGCCTTTCCTACCTGAAGCAGGCCAACGTCGAGGCGTTCTAACGCCCGTAGTCCGCCTGGAGTGCCGAAATCAGGCGGTTGCGCTGGAGAGATGGCCAACTAATCGGCCCGACGGATCGCGTCTGCGCCTCAATGGGCATTATCTGCGTCATGCTCGGAGCCGATTTCCCAGTAATTCGAGGTCCCCTATTGTCGCTTGTTGCCGCCATTGTTCTGACAGTATTTGTTCTGTCCTTGGTACTTTTCGCTATTTTTGATGCACATTTCCTATGCATTCCATGGAAAGCTGTTGTAGCGCAATTTCAAACCTTCTTAGGGAAGCACTGATTAATTCATCGGACGCCGTTCCCTGCGGCAGTCCAACCTGAGACAATAACGGCACCCCCACTGTCCGCCATCGACCATGCAAAAGAGCTTTTCCGACCTTGAATATGCTGCCA
>NZ_WWCU01000012.1 GCF_009857595.1 Pseudoduganella aquatica
GCCCCGGCGCGGCGCGGCCAGGCGCTGCCGGGCCGCCTGGAAGCGGGCCAGGCGCTGCGCCAGCACGGCGTCGCGCAGCGCAGCCGCCTCCACGGCACGCCGGGTTGCCTGGTCCAGTTCACCGTCGGCGTATGCCATCAGGATGTCGTCCGAAAAGCTCATGATACGGTTCCTCGCTAGTTCCGATCATACCCCCACAGGCGCGGCAGGGGTAGCGGGCGTGACGCAAAATCGACGCAGGCCAACGCCCGTATGGCTTACTTTGGAAAATTCTGTCAGCAGATTCTTACTCCAGGCAATAATTATGTGCTAATCTGCGCGCTCTATTAACCAAGGAGGTAGTAATGAAAAAAGGCGAACTGATTGCAGAATTTGCTAAGCGTACCGAAATGTCGGGCGCAGCGGCCAACGACGCAGTGAACACTCTGATTGCCATCGTTACCGAGCGTCTGAAAAAGGGCGACACGGTCGGCATCACCGGCTTCGGCACCTTCTCCGTCGCCAAGCGTGCAGCACGCAAAGGCCGCAACCCTGCAACCGGCGAAGCGATCAAGATCGCCGCGTCCAAAACTCCGAAATTCTCCGCTGGCGCGACCCTGAAAGCGGCAGTGAACCCAGCCAAGAAGAAATAATCATTTCGGTGATTGGGTTCCCGGCCGGGCTTAGCCCGGCCATTTTTTTGCCCGCCGCTGCCGCGAGGCCGTAGGGCGGGTTAGGCGCCAAGCGCCGTAACCCGCCAACTCAAGCACAACCATCCATCAGCGCCAGCAACACCAGCTTTTCAAACTCGGGCGCAAAGCGGCGGATGATGTTGTCCGGGTCTTTCACCAGCGCGTCGTCGGTCACAATGCCGAACTGCACCCCGCCGTTGTAGGACAAAATCGAGACCCCCACACCGATATCGCCCGACTGCGGCACCCAGAACATGATCTGGTCCAGGCGGCTGCCGGCCAGGTAGAGCGGCGTTTGCGGCCCCGGCACATTGCTCATCACGGCGGTGGCCTTGCGCGCGAAGAAGTTCTGGATTTCGTTCTGCACCTGCTTGGGCGAGGCGCCCAGCACGCCCAGCACCGACATGGCCACCAGCGCCGTGTAGCTGCCCTTGAGCTCCGTCATGCGGCGCCGCACCTCCATCAGCCGCGCCACCGGATCGGCCACACCCACCGGCAGCACCAGCGGCACCAGGCCGAAAGCGTTGCCCAGGCGCTGCTGGCGGCTGGCCTTGCGCAGGTTGACCGGCACCATCACGCGCACTTCGCAATCGTCCGCCACCTCGTCGCCACAGTCCTTCAGATAGGCGCGGATGGCGCCGGCCACGCTGGCCATCAGCACGTCGTTCACCGAACAGCCATAGGCCTTGCTGACCGCCTTGATCTCGTCCAGCGGCAGCGGCTCGCTCCAGGATACATGCTTCTTGCCGTTCGGCTTGCCCTTCAGGCGGGTGGCGCTATCGTCGGCCATGGTGGTGAGCTTGACCGCGTCCGTGGTGAGCTGGGCGGCGGTCTGGCCGACGGCGGCCACGCGCCCGGCCACCTTGTCCAGGTCGGCCCACATGCTCATGGATTTGAGCAGCACCGACGAGGACAGGTCTATGGTCTTCACGCCGGCGGCGGTGATGGGGTTGAGTATCTGCTCCCAGGGATTGGCTTCGGCCTCGGCCACGGCGGCCGCGGCCGGCTTGGCGGGCTGCTCGTCCGGGTGCTGCCCGAACATGGACATGAACACGCCAACCAGCGCTATGCCGTCGGCGATGCAGTGGTGGATGCGCACAATCAGCGCCTGGCGCACCTTGCCGTCCTCGCCGATGCAGTTGTCCACCAGGTGCATCTGCCACAGCGGCCGCGCCGGGTCCAGCGGCTGCTGCGACAGCAGGCCCACCATGCGCTGCAGCGCCGCCTTGTTGCAGGCGCCGCCCTGGTCGTCCAGGCGGGTGTGCACCACGTGGTCGTCCAGGTCCACCTCGTCCTCCTCCCACCAGGAGCCGGCCAGGTCCGTCACCACGCGGCTGCGGAAGCGGCGGTAGGCCAGGAAGCGCGACTGCAGCGCCTCTTTCAGCCCGTCCACGCCGATAGCCTCGGCCATCATGGCCACGCCGACTATCATCATCTGGTTGCCTTCCGAGTCCATGCGCAGCCAGGCCGTATCCACGGTGGACATTTTTCTGCGGCCAAGCGCCGACAAGGCTTGTGACAGCATATTTGAGTTTCTCCTCTATAGTTTCCAGCCGGACGCGCCAGCACAGCATAATTTTTGTATTATGTGGCTTCTGCACGGACGTGCGCAAAGTTACTTTAGTGATATTACTCTAGGAGAGTTTATGAGTCTGCAAGAACAATTCGATCAGGCGATGGCCGATTCCAAAAACCTTCCGGAGCGTCCGGACAATATGACCCTGCTGAAGATCTACGCGCTGTTCAAGCAAGGCTCGGCCGGCGACGTGGAAGGCTCGCGTCCAGGCTTCACCGACATGGTGGGCCGCGCCAAATACGACGCCTGGGCCAACCTGAAAGGCACCTCCCAGGACGAGGCCAAGCAGCAGTACATCGACCTGATCGAAGAACTGAAGGCCGCATAAAACAAAAGCCCGCAGCAGCGGGCTTTTTCACAACTGGCGGCGCATCAGGCCGCGCCGAAAATCTTGGCCATCTTCTCGCTTGCCTTGCTCTGGATGACGGGCGCAAAGGCGCCGAACAAAAAGCCCAGCTTGATGGACATCTCCGCCTTGTGCTTGGTCAGCGTGAGCGTGCCGTTCACGCCGCTGCGCTCGAAGCGCAGCACGTCGCCTTCCCACTCGTATGCCAGGTCGAACTCCTCGGCCAGCTTCTCAGCGACCTTTTGTGCCGCGTCGCGGGCTTTTTTGGGCGTCAGGGTGTGTTCCTGAACGATATTGATATCTGCCACGAATATTCTCTCCTTGATCTGGGGCGGGCGCCATTTTACAGCAGGCGGAACGCGAGGATGGCCACGACCGTCGGCGGCAGCGCGCCGAGCAGCAGGCCCAGCGGACTGACGCAGCCGTCGCCGAAGTAGCGCTTGAGCAGCGCCATGCCGGCCGGATTGGGCGCGTTGGCGATCACCGTCAGGCCGCCGCCGGTGACGGCGCCGGTCACCAGCGCGTACTTGAAGTCGTCGCTCAGGCCCTCCACCAGTGAGCCCAGATAGGTCAGCGCGGCATTGTCGGTAACGGCCGTCAGCGCGGTGGCGCCGTAGTAGACCGCGCTGCTGCTCATGCTCATCAGCGCCTCCTGCAGCCACCACTGCTGCCGCCCGCCCAGCACCACCAGCCCGGCCAGGAAGAAGGCCACCATCAGGCCTTCGCGCAGCATCAGCCTGTCCTGGTGCCGCTCGTAGGCGTGCGCCACGCCGAGGAAGAACAGGAACAGGCCCATGAACACCGCGCTGTGGTGGGAAAACACTACCACGCCGGCCAGGAACAGCAGGTGCACCAGCACCAGCGCGGCGGGCACCGCCTCCTCCTTCACTTCGCCCGGCCCGATGCCGTCGCTGGGGTCGTCCAGCCGGCGCAGCTCGCGCGCAAACAGCAGGGCGGCGGCCACCGCGTTGAACAACACGGCGGCGGCCGCTTTCCAGCCGATGTGGCTGAGCATAAAGGCCGTGTCCCAGTGCCACTTGGCCGCCACCATCAGCACCGGCGGCGCGGCGAAGGGCGTGAGCGTGCCGCCTATCGACACGTTGACGAACAGCACGCCCAGCGTGGCGTATTGCAGGCGCGGCGAAATGCCGGCGGCGAAAATGCGGCGCGCCAGTATCAGCGCGCCCAGCGTCATGGCGGCCGGCTCGGTGATGAAGGAGCCCAGCAGCGGCACCACCGCCAGGATCACGATGTACGGCCCCATGCTGCCCGGCAGCGGCAGCGCGCGCGCCAGCAGGCCCACGGCGGCGGCCGTGGTCTGCAAGATGGGACGGGTGGCGGCGATCACCATGATGACGAACACGAACAGCGGCTCGGTGAAGTTGCGCCCGTCCAGATAGGCAATGGCGCCGTCCCTGCCCTGCAGCGCGAACATGCACAGCACCAGCACCAGCGCCCAGAAGCCGAACACCACCTCCACCTCGCCCAGCAAATGCCACAGTCCGGCGTGCGCCGGACGCGCGTGCGCCAGCCGCTCGAACAGCTTGGTGGAAAAGGTATGCGCAATGGCGATTGCGAACAAGGCCGCGCCAATGATGTCGATAGTGCCGGGTGCCACGCTGTCTCCTGTATGCCTGTGCTAGCGGCATTGTACGTCAGCGCCGTTTGCGCAAACGCAAATGGGCGCTGCCCGCGCCGGGCCACACTCTCTATTCGGCGCGCATCCGGCCGCCGGCCTTTCGAACTGGAGACGATTATGGAATCCGACGTGATAGAAACAGTGCTGACCCAGCCCAACCGCCTGCCGGTAGGCTACGTGCCGACACCGTCCGCACCGTACCGCGTGCACCGCAAAGCCGCCCAGGCCACCTTGCAGCCGGGGCGCCCGGGCCGCAGCACCAACGGCCTGGCGGCGGCGCCCTTCCCGGCCGGTTCGCGCGTGCTGATCTGGAAGCAGGACCCCTCGGTGACGGAGATGGGCACGCGCAAGACCTTCCTGCCCGGCGTGATCCTGGAAGGCCCGCGCGACGCCCGCATCGCCAGCGGCGCGCCGGGCATCTCCCCGGTCAGCCCGAACACCTTCGGCGACTTCATCATGCAGCCCAACACCGACCAGTTCGACGCCGTGCACACCTTCGCCGTGGTGCGCCAGACGCTGACCATGTACCAGCGCGCGCTGGCCACCGGCGGCGACGCCGCGCCGCTGCCCTGGCAGTGGAACAGCGCCAGCAACACCAATCCGCTGCAGGTCTTCCCGCACGGCCTGCCGGACGTGATGAACGCCTACTACAGCCGCGACGAGCGCGCCCTGAAATTCGGCGACTTCGTGCCCAGCGGCGCGAGCGAGCGCATGTACACCTGCCGCTCCTTCGACATCGTGGCGCACGAAACCGGGCACGCCGTGCTGGACGGCCTGAAGCCGCGCTGGCTGCTGAGCAACAACCCGCCGCAGACCGGCGGCCTGCACGAATCCTTCGGCGACCTGACCGCCATCTTCCTGACGCTGTCCCAGCTCGACCAGACCGAGGCCGTCATCGCCCAGACCAAGGCCGACCTGCACGACAAGACCTTCCTGGCCGACATGGCCGAACAGTTCGGCCTGGCGCTGGGCCGCCCCAACGGCCTGCGCAACGCGGACAACGACCTCAAGCTGTCCGACGCCGGCAACGAGGTGCACGCCATTTCGCAGGTGTTCACCGGCGCCATCTACGACATCCTGGCCGACATGTTCGCGCACGAACGCCACCCCGGCCTGGAGGACGACGCCGCCCTGCTGCACCGGGTGGGCGAATACCTGTGCGGCCTGGTGCTGCGCGCGCTGATGGCCGCGCCCGACCACAAGGCCACCTACGCCCACGTGGTGAACCAGATGCTGCGCATCGTGGCCGAGGACGGCAAGCCGGCCGAGTACGCCGGCTTTATCCGCGAGCGCTTCACCGTGCGCGAAGTCGTGATCGCGCCCGCGCATCCGCCCGCAGCCGAAGCCGCCGGCGCGCAGCAGGCCAACGGCGAAATGGCCGAACTGGCGCCCGCCGTGGAAGACCTGCCGGGCGCGCCGCAGGACAGGCGCGCCTGCTGCGGCACCATGAACAACGCCCAGTACTTCGAGCTGGAGGACGCGCTGGACCAGGAGCGCGCCGAGCTGGCGCGCTGGTGCCAGGGCTACGCCGCGCGCAACGGCGCTTGAAAAGCCCCCGCCTGCGCGCCACATTCGCCGCCCCATCCGCATTTGCTTATGCGCATAGTATCTAAGCAAAAAACCGGCGGCGAATTGTGGCGGCGCGCAAATTACCTTAAAATACAGTGCTTTGCCGTGCGACCAACATAGATAGGACTGTCATGACCCACGTAGTTACCGAATCTTGCATCAGCTGCCGTTACACCGACTGCGTCGATGTTTGCCCGGTAGATTGCTTCCGCGAAGGCCCGAACTTCCTGATTATCGATCCGGACGAGTGCATCGACTGCGCGGTCTGCGTGGCGGAATGCCCGGTAAACGCGATTTTCGCCGAGGAAGACGTGCCGGCCGACCAGGTGAAATTCATCAAGATCAACGCCGAACTGACGCACTGGCCTTCCATCACCAAGACCAAGGCGGCCCTGCCGGAAGCGGAACAATTCAAAGACGTCCAGGACAAGTTGCATCTGCTGAAGCGCTGATTCATCTGGTGAAATCGGGGCGCGCGCCGCGTCCCCCCAGCACCACATCTCGGACACATCCTACAGAAAAGCAGCGGAAACGCTGCTTTTTTTACTTTTTCTCCCGTATTATCTTTATACCCAGTGCCACTATGGTGGTGCCGGCGTGCCTTGCCTATGGTCATCGCAAAGTGCTTTACGTCATGGTCAAATATCCTATAATGGGTTCATGATTCCACCCACCGGGGCGCCCAAGTCCCCGATTATTACCCAGGAATATTTATGCTTTACCAACTGCACGAAATGCAACGCACATTCCTTACGCCGCTGATGCAATGGGCGGACGCGTCTTCCAAACTGTTCAGCAACCCAGTCTCTCCTCTGGCGCATACGCCATTTTCGCAGAGGATCGCAGCAGGTTACGAGCTGATGTACCGTTTGGGCAAAGAATACGAAAAACCGCCGTTCGGCATTGATAGCGTTACCGTCAACGGCAAAGAGACCCGCATCGTCGAGCACGTCGTGGTCAACAAGCCTTTCTGCCGCCTGATCCATTTCAAGAAAGACCTGAGCGACAAGGAAATCCGCGCGCTCAAGCAGCCCACCGTGCTGCTGGTGGCGCCGCTGTCCGGCCACCACTCCACGCTGCTGCGCGACACCGTGTCCGCGCTGCTGCAGGAGCAGGACGTCTACATCACCGACTGGACCGACGCCCGCATGGTGCCGCTGTCGGCCGGACCGTTCCACCTGGACGACTATATTTTCTATGTCCAGGACTTTATCCGCCACCTGGGCCCGGACCTGCATGTGATTTCGGTCTGCCAGCCCACCGTGCCGGTACTGGCCGCCATCTCGCTGATGGCCACCGCCAAGGACCCGAAACTGCCAAAGACCATGACGATGATGGGCGGCCCGATCGACCCGCGCAAATCGCCGACGGCCGTGAACAACCTGGCCACCGAAAAGAAGTTCTCGTGGTTTGAAAACACCGTGATCTACTCGGTGCCGCCTAACTACCCGGGCTTCGGCCGCAAGGTCTATCCGGGCTTCCTGCAGCACGCCGGCTTCATCGCCATGAATCCGGGCCGCCACGCGCAAAGCCACCGCGAGTTCTATATGCACCTGGTCACGGGCGACGACGAGCCGGCGGAGAGCCACCGCAAGTTCTACGACGAGTACAACGCCGTGCTGGACATGCCGGCCGAGTACTACCTGGACACCATCAAGACCGTGTTCCAGGACTTCTCGCTGCCGCAAGGTACATGGAAAGTGGGCGGCCAGCTGGTGCGTCCGCAGGACATCACGAATGTGGCGCTGTTCACCGTGGAAGGCGAGCTGGACGACATCTCCGGCGCCGGCCAGACCCAGGCCGCGCACGAGCTGTGCTCCAACATTCCGGCCGACATGCAGCAGGACTTCGTCACGCCGGGCGCAGGCCACTACGGCATCTTCTCCGGCCGCCGCTGGCGCGAGATAGTCTGCCCCAAGATCAGCGAATTCATCCGCAAACACGGATAAGAGCAAATCCCCGGTCCGCCGGGGATTTTTTTACCGAATCCCAAGGGACGCCGTAGGGCGGGTTAGCAGCGCAGCTGCGTAAGCCGCCGAGCAGCCGCCCATCACTGCATCGGCAGCAGCGCCACCTCGTCGCCCATGCGGCGCCAGTACTCGCGCTCGACGTTCCCCAGGTCAAACTCCCTGGCCGCTTCATTGAACGCCCTCTGCAGTTTCAGCCCTTCCTCATTGCGCTTGAAGCACACATGCACCGACCGCTCCTTGAACAGCTGCTCGGAAAACACGATACGCTCGCGCTCGGTCCGGCTGAACGGCCCCCTGGCCAGCAAATGGCGCAGCACCCGCTTCTCGATCACGATGGCGGGGTAGCGTCCGGTCAGCAGCTTGCGCAGATTGGTCTCGTCGTTCACGCCCTCCTCCGCCCGCAGCTTTCCGGCCCGCGCCATGCCGTCGAACTGCTCGCCGTTCGAATAGCCCGCCACGGTGCCGATGCGCATGCCCTGCAAGTCCGCCAGCGATGCGGCCTGCACCGGCGCGTCCTTCAGGTAAGCCAGAACATTCCTGGTGCTGCCGATGGAGCTGGAAAAATGGCACAGCTTCTCGCGCTCGGGCGTGCGCCACACGGCCAGGAAACCGGCGTAGCCCGGATGGTGCAAGCCGATTTCCACGGTGCGCTTCCACGGAAAATAATCGATCCGCGCCGTGTAGCCGGCGCGCGCCAGCACGGCGTCCACAAAGGAGGCGGACAAGCCCTGGCCGGGCAGGGAATTGGTGACGAAGGGCGCCCAGTCCTCTGCGGCGAAGCGCAGCGGCGCCGGCGGAGCCGCCGAGGAAGGCAGGCAGAAAGCCAGCGAGGACGCCAGCACGGCGGCCGACAGCAAGCCGCTGCTCAGCCGCAGTCGCAGCCCGGTCGTCATCGTTCGCTCCGCATGCTTGCCCTATTTTCCATCCGGCTATGCTCCCACAAAATGTTACCGCTAGCAAATTGTTATTCCAAATCCACAAGATTCCCCGCACGCTGGAAGGTTTTTCCAGCCTGCCGCCCGCAGATATCGGATAATGCCATATTCATCACCACCGACTTAGCCGTGCCAGACGCCGCGCCTCCCTCCCTCGCCGACCGCATTGAAGACGCGCTGCCGCAAACGCAGTGCACCAAGTGCGGCTACAACGGCTGCCGCCCCTACGCCGAAGCGATCGCCGCCGGCAATGCGGGCATCAACCAGTGCCCCCCGGGCGGCGCCGAAGGCATCGCGCGCCTGTCGGCCGTCACCGGCTATCCCGTCATCCCGCTCAACCCGGTCAACGGCCTGGAGCGGCCGCGCGCGGTGGCCTATATCGACGAGGCGCTGTGCATAGGCTGCACGCTGTGCATCCAGGCCTGCCCGGTGGACGCCATCGTGGGCGCGGCCAAGCAGATGCACACCATCGTGCCGGAGCTGTGCACCGGCTGCGACCTGTGCGTGAACCCCTGCCCGGTGGACTGCATCGTCATGTTCCCGGTCACGGAGAGCACGGGCTGGCAAGCCTGGCCGCAGGCCGACGCCGACGCGGCGCGCGAGCGGCACGACTTCCGCGCCATGCGCTTGCGCCGCGAAAGCGAAGAGAACGACGCCCGGCTGGCGGCCAAGGCGGCGGAGAAAATGAAGGCGGTGGAAGCGCTGGATCCGGGCACGGCGGCCGGCGAAGCGGAGAAGGAACGCAAGCGCGCCATTATCGCCGCGGCGATGGAGCGCGCGCGCCTGAAGGCCGAAGCGGCAAAGAACGAGAAAACGGAATGAACGCAGCGAATGAACGCAATCAATGAATGCCACTAAGCGCCACGAAATCTTCAGCCGCCTGCGCGCGGCCAATCCCTCCCCGAAAACCGAGCTGGAATATACGACGCCGTTCGAGCTGCTGATCGCCGTGCTGCTGTCGGCGCAAGCGACCGACGTGGGCGTGAACAAGGCCACGCGGCGCTTGTATCCGGTGGCGAACACGCCGCAAGCCATGCTGGACCTGGGGCTGGACGAACTGACCGACTACATCAAGACCATAGGCCTGTACAAGACCAAGGCCAAGAACGTGCTGGCCACCTGCCAGATACTGGTGGACAAGCACGGCGGCGAAGTGCCGCGCACGCGCGAGGAGCTGGTGGAGCTGCCCGGCGTGGGCCGCAAGACCGCCAACGTGGTGCTCAACACGGCCTTCGGCGAGATCGCCATGGCGGTGGATACGCATATCTTCCGCGTGTCCAACCGCACCGGCATCGCGCCGGGCAAGAACGTGGACATCGTCGAGGAAAAGCTGATGAAGTTCGTGCCGAAAGAGTTCCTGCTGGACGCCCACCACTGGCTGATACTGCACGGCCGCTACACCTGCATGGCGCGCAAGCCGCAGTGCTGGAACTGCATCATCGCCGACCTGTGCGAGTTCAAGGGCAAGACCCCGATTCCGGCCGGCGTCTAATGGCGGGTTACGGCGCACGCGCCTAACCCGCCATTACAGCAGGACCATATTGTCCCGGTGTATCAGCTCGTGGCCTTCGAGGTAGCCGAGCACGGACTCGATCTCGGCCGACGGCTTGCGCTTGATCTTGCGCGCCTCCGCGCTGCTGTAGTTCGACAGTCCGCGCGCGACGGCGCTGCCGTCTTCCGCCACGCAGGTAATCACCGCGCCGCGTCCGAACTCGCCCTTCACGTCGATCACGCCGATAGGCAGCAGCGACTTGCCTTCCTTGCTCAGCTTCTGCACCGCGCCCGCGTCCAGCACCACCTGGCCGGCCGTGTGCAGATGGTCGGCCATCCACTGCTTGCGCGCCGTCAGGTGCCCGGTCTGCGCCGACAGCTCGGTGCCGATGGCTTCGCCGCCGGCCAGCCGCGTCAGCACATTTTCCTCGCGCCCGAACGCGATCACCGTATGCGCGCCGGACTTGGCGGCGCGCTTGGCCGCCAGGATCTTGGTCAGCATGCCGCCGCGCCCAAGGCTGGAGCCGGCGCCGCCCGCCATCGCCTCCAGCGCCAGGTCGCCGGCGCGGCCCTGCGCGATCAGGTAGGCCGACGGATCCTTGCGCGGGTCCGCGCTGAACAGGCCGCGCTGGTCGGTCAGGATGATCAGCGCGTCGGCCTCGATCAGGTTGGCTACCAGGGCGCCCAGGGTGTCGTTGTCGCCGAACTTGATCTCGTCGGTGACCACGGTGTCGTTCTCGTTGATGATGGGGACTATGCCCAGGCGCAGCAAGGTGGTCAGCGTGGAGCGCGCGTTCAGGTAGCGTTCGCGGTCCGCCAGGTCGGCGTGGGTCAGCAGCACTTGCGCCGTGCCCAGCTGGTGGGCGCGGAAGCTGGTCTCGTAGATCTGCGCCAGGCCCATCTGGCCCACGGCGGCGCAGGCCTGCAGTTCGTGGATGTCGGTGGGGCGGGCCTCGAAGCCCAGGCGCAGCATGCCCTCGGCGATGGCGCCCGAGCTGACCAGCACCACTTCCTTGCCCAGCGCGCGCAAGGCGGCGATCTGGGCGGCCCAGCGCGCGATGGCGGCGTGGTCCAGGCCGCGCCCGTCGTTGGTGACCAGCGAGGAGCCGACCTTGATGATGATGCGGGTGGATTTCTGTATGACGGAATTCATGATGCGGCGGTTCTCACTCAATCAACTCGATAGTCCCGGCGCGCGCTGCGCTGCCAAGTCGTGCCTTGCTTGATTTTCGAAGGGCGGGTTGCCCTGCCTTGCCGCAGACAGCGCCGGCCCATGATGGCGGGCCGGCACTGTTGATGGGAATGCAAATCAGCGAATAGCTGATTATGCCGTTGTTGCAGAGTTATTGCGAGTTACTGAATCTCAGTAGCAACTCAGTCCCGGATTTTAGTCCAGGATTTTGAAACGGGGATCATCCGGATCGATCGAGGAAATGCCGCGCGCCTCTTCCGTCATCTGGGTTTCTTCGGCACGCTGTTCGCTGTGCTTCACTTGCTCCAGGTGCATATAGATGGCGTTGACCAGTTCCTGCGTGCCTTCGTGGCTCAGGGCGGAGATCTCGAACACCGGTCCCTTGAAACCGAACTTCTTCACGAAATCCTTCACGCGCTTGGCGCGTTCGGCTTCCGGTATCACGTCCAGCTTGTTGAGCACCAGCCAGCGCGGCTTGTCCACCAGCGCCTCGTCGTACTTCTTCAGTTCCTTGACCAGGGCCTTGGCTTCCTTGACCGGATCGGCGGCGTCCTCGAACGGGGCCAGGTCCACAATGTGCAACAGCAGGCCGGTACGCTGCAGGTGGCGCAGGAACTGGTGGCCCAGGCCGGCGCCTTCGGCGGCGCCTTCGATCAGGCCGGGAATGTCGGCGATGACGAAGGATTTTTCATGCGACACGCGCACCACGCCCAGGTTCGGGTGCAGCGTCGTGAACGGGTAATCGGCGATCTTCGGCTTGGCGTTGGACACGGCCGTGATGAAGGTGGACTTGCCGGCGTTCGGCATGCCCAGCAGGCCGACGTCGGCCAGCACTTTCAATTCCAGGCGCAGCTCGCGGCGCATCCCTTCCTTGCCTTCGGTCTTCTGGCGCGGCGCACGGTTCGTCGACGTTTTGAAGTGGATATTGCCCCAGCCGCCCTCGCCGCCCAGCGCCAGCAATTCAGTCTGGCCGTGCTCGGTCATGTCGGCGATGATGTCGCCGTTGACTTCGTCGATGATCAGGGTGCCCACCGGCATGCGCAGGTAGATATCGTCCGCGCCCTTGCCGTAGCAATCCGAGCCGCGGCCCGATTCGCCGTCCTTGGCGCGGTGCATTTTCGAATAGCGGTAGTCGACCAGGGTGTTGACGTTGCGGTCGGCGATGGCCCAGATGGAGCCGCCTTTGCCGCCGTCGCCGCCGTCAGGGCCGCCGAAGGGGCGGAACTTCTCACGGCAGAAAGAGGCGCAGCCGTTGCCGCCGCTGCCGGCGATCACTTCAATTCGTGCTTCGTCGATAAACTTCATAATGTGCCGCCATAAAACTAAAAAGGCTCTACCGTTGGCAGAGCCTTTCGATTGAAGGCTTGCGCCTTACTTTGCGTGGTAGCGCTGTATTAAGCGGCTACTACGGTCACGAACTGGTGCGAGTCCGGGCCTTTGACAACGAACTTCACCTTGCCGTCCACCAGGGCGAACAGGGTGTGGTCCTTGCCGGTGCCTACGCCTTCGCCAGCGCGCACTGGGGTGCCGCGTTGACGAATGATGATGCCGCCAGCATTGATCGATTGACCGCCGTACACTTTAACGCCCAGGCGTTTTGATTCCGAGTCGCGGCCGTTGCGGGTTGTGCCGCCGCCTTTTTTGTGTGCCATTTATTAGCTCCTAAATTAGCTGTAGTTAAAGACGACGATTAGCCGTTGATCGAAACGATCTGGATTTCGGTGTAGTTCTGGCGATGGCCCTGATGCTTCTGGTAATGCTTACGACGACGCATTTTGAAGATCTTGACCTTGTCGTGACGACCTTGGGAAACTACTTTCACCTGAACCGTAGCACCTGCGACCAGGGGCGTGCCAAACTTGATGGCTTCGCCCTCGCCAACCGCGAGTACTTGATCGATGGTGAGTTCGGAACCAATGTCAGCAGGTATCTGTTCTACTTTGAGTTTTTCGCCAGCGACAACTTTATACTGTTTGCCACCGGTTTTTATGACCGCGTACATGATTTGAAACCTCATCAAATGTTAAAAGAATCCTCCGCTGCGTACCGCAGAACAACAGTGTGGAACGGGGAGAACCTGCGATTATACACAAACTGAAAATTTGCGTCAAAGAGTATTCCAAATTCTTGGCGAGCATGGTATGTCGGCAATATTGCCGCCGGGCCGGGGCGGCGGACTTGCCAAGCCGACATCCCCTATGGCAATCGCCACCACAGCCGGGGCATGACGTATAATCGCGGCACTTCACTCACCCTTGCAGGTTTGCCTTGTCTGCCGCTACCCAACACGCCAACTCCAACACCATCACCCAGACCATCGCCGCCGATATGGACGCGGTGAATGTGGTGATCCGCCAGCGCCTGCACTCCGAAGTGCCGCTGGTTAACCAGATCGCGGAATATATCATCAGCGCCGGCGGCAAGCGCATCCGTCCCGTGCTCGTGCTGCTGGTGGCCAACGCCTACTCTTATCAAGGCGCGGCCCACCACGAGCTGGCCGCCGTGGTCGAATTCATCCACACCGCCACCCTGCTGCACGACGACGTGGTGGACGAATCGTCGCTGCGCCGCGGGCGCGCCACCGCCAACGCCCTGTTCGGCAACGCCGCCTCGGTGCTGGTGGGCGACTTCCTGTACTCGCGCGCCTTCCAGATGATGGTCTCGCTGAACAGCATGCGCGTGATGCAGATCCTGTCGGACGCCACCAATGTGATCGCCGAAGGCGAAGTATTGCAACTGCTCAACATGCACGACCCGGACGTGAGCGAGGAGCGCTACCTGCAGGTGATCCGCTCCAAGACCGCCAAGCTGTTCGAAGCGGCGGCCGAGCTGGGTGCGCTGATCTCCGGCGCCAATGACGAGCAGATCGCCGCCGCCGGCGAATACGGCCGCTCGCTGGGCACTGCCTTCCAGCTGATCGACGACGTGCTCGACTACGCCGGCGACGCCGCCGAGATCGGCAAGAACGTGGGCGACGACCTGCGCGAAGGCAAGCCGACGCTGCCGCTGATCTGGCTGATGAGCCACGGCACCGAAGAGCAGCGCCAGCTGGTGCGCTCCTGCATCGAGAATGGCGACGAGCAGCACTTCGACACCATCCTTGCCGCCATCACCGGCAGCGGCGCGCTGGACTACACCCGCCGCGCCGCCGAAGTGGCC
This sequence comes from Pseudoduganella aquatica, assembly GCF_009857595.1. GTDB lineage: Bacteria > Pseudomonadota > Gammaproteobacteria > Burkholderiales > Burkholderiaceae_D > Rugamonas > Rugamonas aquatica_A. Next base: position 14,549 of record NZ_WWCU01000012.1, read on the forward strand.
GCCGAGCGCGCCGCCGACGCCGTCTCCGGCCTGCCCGCCAGCGTCTACAAAGACGCCCTGCTGCAACTGGCCCGCTTCGCCGTCGACCGCACCCACTAAGCAGCTTGCCGTCAACCAAAAAGGGGGCAGGGTTAGTTTTCTCGCGTGGGAAAACTAACCCTGACCCCTTTTTGGTTTTTGGCTACGGAATGGCTACAGGATTTCGTGGACCAGCGCGGGCGGGCGGCACAGGCGCACGCCTTTGGCGGTGACGACGAAGGGGCGGTTGATGAGGCTGGGATGCGCCATCATGGCGTCCAGCAGGGCGGCGTCGCCCAGGCTGGGGTCGGCCAGGCCGAGCTGGTCGTACAGCTCGCCCTTGTCGCGCATGGCGCCGCGCACCGTCAGCCCGGCTTGCGCAATCAGCTCTTGCAGGCGCGCGCGCGTGGGCGGCGCGTTCAGGTAGTCAATAATCTCGGGCTCGACGCCGCTCTCGCGTATCAGCGCCAGCGCGCCGCGCGAATTGCTGCAGGCGTTGTTGTGGTAGATGGTGATGGCCATGGCCGCCTCCTGTGGTTCGTTGAGGCGGCCATGCTAGGCGATACGGGACGGCTGCGCAAGCACCCGTCCCGCCCCCGGCTCAGAAGCGCACGAAATTGCTGTCGTCCGGCTCGGTCTCGACCACCAGGGTGCGCGTGCTGGGCGCGCTCCGGCCGCGCACCGGCGCGGTGGCGGCGCGGCGCGGCGGCGGACGCCGGTCGCTGCCTTCCACCCGGAAGAAGGCCACCGCCTGCTGCAGCTGCTCGGCCTGGCCGCTCATCTCCTCGGCGGTGGCGGCCAGCTCTTCGGAACTGGAGGCGTTCTGCTGGGTGGTCTGGCTGAGCTGGCCTATCGCGGAGTTGATCTGCGCCACGCCGCTCGATTGCTCTTCGGACGCGGCCGTGATCTCCTGCACCAGGTCGGAGGTTTTCTTGATGCTCGGCACCATCTCGTCGAGCAGCTTGCCGGCTTTTTGCGCCAGCTCCACGCTGCTGCCGGCCACTTCGCTGATCTCCTGCGCCGCCACCTGCGAGCGCTCGGCCAGCTTGCGCACCTCGGCCGCCACCACGGCGAAGCCCTTGCCGTGCTCGCCCGCCCGCGCCGCCTCGATGGCCGCGTTCAGCGCCAGCAGATTGGTCTGGTAGGCAATGTCGTCGATGATGCTGATTTTCTTGGCGATCTGCGTCATCGCTTCCACCGTGGATTTCACGGCCGAGCCGCCCTCGGCGGCCTGGGCCGAGGCCTGGCCGGCCATGCTGTCGGTCACCTTGGCGTTCTCGGTGTTCTGCGCAATCGAAGCGGTCATCTGCTCGACCGAGGCGCTGGTTTCCTCCACGCCAGCGGCCTGCTCGCTGGCCGCCTGCGACAGCGACTGCGCGGTGGCGGAGATTTCCTCGGAAGCGCTGGCCAGCGCCTGGGCGCCGCTGCTCACCTCGGTCAGCACCGAGGACAGCTTGTCTATCATGGTTTTCATGGCGAACAGCAGGCTGGCCTTGTCGCCGGGCCGCAGGTCGACCTGCACCATCAGGTCGCCGCGCGCCACTTCGTTGACGATGCGCGCCGCGTAAGCCGGCTCGCCGCCGATCTGCTGCAGCAGCTTGTCCACCATCTGCTTCATCGAATACAACAGGCTGCTGGTGTCGCCCGGCCGCAGCTGCACGTCGACCGCGAAATTGCCCTGCGCCACTTCATGCACAATGCCCGCCGCATACGCCGGCTCCCCGCCCAGCTGGCGCAGCACACCGCTCAGTATCATCCAGCCTATGCCTATCAGCAGCAGCAGCGCCAGCGCGGCGGCGGCGTACATCAAGGTGAGCGCGCGGTTGGAGGACTCTTCAGCGTTGGCCACGGCGGCGGTGCCGTATTTCTCGTTGAGCTCGACCACCTTGCCCAGCGAGGCTTCGGCCGCGTTAAACAGCTGGCGCTGCGCGGTCAGCTCGGTGTGCATGGCGGCGAACGCGTCCTTGCGTTTCTCGGCGCTGCCGGCGCGGCCCACCTCGGCCGCCATCTGGTCGTAGCGCGTATCGGCCGCCTTCCACGCGTCCCATTCCTTGACGAACTGCTTCCACAACACCGCCTCCTCGGTTTCCTGCGGCAGCGCGTCGTAGATTTTCCAGGCCTTGTCCACGCGCGCGTTGAACTCCTGCTTGCGCTTGAGCAGCCGGTCCACCTCGACAAACTCGTCGGGATAGGCCGCCACCGCGTCGATGGCCCGGCTGGCCGAGCGCAGCGCCGTCATGCCCTGGTTGATGGTTTGCAGGCTGAGCACGGAGGGCAGCTTGTTGCGGCCCACGTCGTCCAGCATCACGCGGTCGTGCTGCATGCCGCGTATACCGATCGCCATCACGATCAGCAGGGCCAGCAGGCTCACGCCCACCAGGGTGATCAGCTTGGCACGCACCGTCATGTTATTGAGCATAGAGCCTCCTTAGGCGGGCACGGCGGCAACCTGCGCCATCGCTTCCAGTTCGGACACGGACAGCACCTGGTCGGTGTTGAGCAGGATCACGAACTTGCCGTTGACCTTGCCCATGCCGGCGATGAATTCGGCACGGATGCGGGCGCCGAACTGCGGCGCCTTTTCGATGTCGGCCGGCGGAATGTCGATCACCGCGTTGACCGCGTCCACCATCACGCCCACCACCTGCTGCTCGCCGTCCGCGTCGATCTCGACAATGACGATGGCGGTGCGCTTGCCGATCTGCGTGGCGGGGCGGCCGAAACGCGCCGCCAGGTCCATCACCGGCACCACCGCGCCGCGCAGATTGATCACGCCGCGCACGCACTCGGGCATCAGCGGCACCGTGGTCAGGCCCTCGTACTCGATGATTTCCTTGATGGCCAGGATGCCGATGGCGAACACTTCGCCGCCCAGCATAAAGGTCAGGAACTGGGCCGACTCCTGTACTGCGGCCGGCGGCGTGCCCCGGCCTGCTTGCACCATAGCTGTCATGATGGTCTCCTTGTTGTTGTGTTCAGGCGGCCAGCTGCGGGGTGTCGGCCGAACCGCCGCCGCTGCCGCGCCCGACGATGGCCGGCACGTCCAGGATCAGGGCCACCTCGCCGCTGCCCAGGATGGTCGAGCCGCTGATGCAGCGCAGCTGGCTGAACATGCGCCCCAGCGGCTTGATGACGGTCTGGAATTCGCCGTGCAGCGCGTCCACCACCAGGCCGATGCGCTGGCCCTGGTGCTTCACGACCACGATGCTTTCGCGCCGCGGCGGCGGCGTGCTGACGCCGAACAGCGAACGCAGCCGGATGAAGGGCAGCACCTGGCCGCGCAGATTGGTGTAGTCGTGGCCGGGCTCGGCGGCGAACTCGATGCATTCATCGATCATGTCCAGCGGCACCACGAAGGTGGCCGTGCCCAGGCCGACCAGGAAGCCGTCGATAATGGCCAGCGTCAGCGGCAGGCGCACGGTGACCGTGGTGCCCAGGCCCGGCGCGCTGTCCACCATGACGGTGCCGCGCAGCGCGGTGATGTTGCGCTTGACCACGTCCATGCCCACGCCGCGCCCGGACAGATTGGTGATGGCGGCCGCCGTGGAAAAGCCCGGCTCGAAGATCAGGCCGTAGATTTCCTGGTCGCTCAGCTTGCGGTCCGGCTCGATCAGCCCGCGCTCGATGGCCTTGGCCAGGATGCGCTCGCGGTCCAGGCCGCCGCCGTCGTCGCTCACTTCGATGACGATGCTGCCCGAGTCGTGGAAGGCGTTCAGGCGCACGGTGCCGCGCAGCGGCTTGCCGCGCTCGGCGCGCAGCTCGGCCGGTTCGATGCCGTGGTCGATGGCGTTGCGCACCAGGTGGGTCAGCGGGTCGCCGATTTTCTCCACCACGGTCTTGTCCAGTTCGGTGTCCTCGCCGCTCACGGCCAGGCCGATGTCCTTGCCGATTTCGCGCGCCACGTCGTGCACCACGCGCTGGAAGCGGTTGAAGGTGGCGCCGATTTTCACCATGCGCAGCTGCAGCGCCGAGTCGCGCACCTGCTCCACCAGGTCGCTCAGCATGGAGGTGCATTCGAGCAGCTCGCTGTTGCGCACCTGGCGCGCGATCAGGTTGGCGGAGGCGCCCACGATAATCAGCTCGCCCACCAGGTTGATCAAGAGGTCCAGCTTGTCCGCATCGACGCGGATGGAGCGGCTCTCTGCCGGCTTGGGATCGCCGCCCTGCTTCTGCTTGCTCAGCGCGGCCTCCACCATGGCCGGCTCGGCCGTGCCCTGCCCCACCAGGATGGCGCCCAGCGGCGGCGCGGCGGCCGGCGAATGGCCGGCGGCGGCCTGCACCTGCAGCGCCGCGTCCAGTTCGCGCTGGGTGATGCAGCCGCAGCGCACCAGGATGTCGCCCAGCAGCGCCTTCTGCTCGGGCAACTCGCGGATCAGGCGCACATACTCCTCGACCCGGCTGCGCGGCGGCAGGATGTGCAAGGTGCAGGAGTCCTGCACGAATTCGAACACACCTTCGATGGCGGCCTTGTCGGCCTCGGTTTCCAGCGCGATTTCAAAGCCCAGGTAGCAGGTCTCGGGGTCCATCTGCTCGGCGGCGGGGATGGCGTCGGCCAGCGTGACGATGCCGACGATGCGGCCGATCTGGCCCAGGTAGCGGATAAAGGACAGCGGGTCCATGCCGTCGCGCAGCACGTCGGGACCGAAGCGCAGCGACAGGTGCCAGGCGTCGCTGGAGCCGCCCGGCTCGCCCATGCGCTCCACGCCGGGGTGGTCTTCCGCCACCAGCGCGCCGCCTTCGCCATGGCTGGCCTGGCCATGGCCGCCGTCGGCTGGCTGGCCCATCTGCGCGCGCAGCTGGACGATCAGCGGCTTGCCCTCGGCCAGCATGGCGGCGTCGGCCTCGGTCTGGCCCGCCGCCAGCGCCGTGATCATGCCCGACAGGTGGTCGCAGCAGGACAGCAGCAGCACGATCAGTTCGTCGCTCAGCGCCAGCTTGCCGTCGCGCACGTCGTCGAGCAGGCTTTCCACCACGTGGGTGAATTCCACGATATGGTCCAGGCTGAACAGCCCGGCCGAGCCCTTGATGGTGTGGGCCGCGCGGAAGATGGCGTGCACCGCCTCGTCGCCCCCGCCCTCGCCGGAGTGGCCCGCGTTGAGCAACGCGTTCTCCATGTCCTCCAGCAGTTCGCGGCTTTCCAGGATGAAGGTTTGTAGCGCCAGGTCCAAGTCCATCGTCTTGCCTCCAGAGAGGGTACGGCAGTGCGGGGGGGAGTGCTCGGTGATGCGCTTAGTGATCCTTGCGCGGAGCCATCAGCAGGGCGTCGCCGAACCAGGCGCCCAGGTCCAGCAGTTCAAACACGTCCAGCACGGCCGGGCTGTGGCCGGTGAGGCGCAGCTCGCGCTTGTCGGCGCGCGCGGCCTGCTTGGCCAGCATCAGCACCTGCAGGCCGGCGCTGTCGACTTCGGTCACGCCGGCCAGGTCGACCTCCAGGCTGGTGCTGCGCTGCAGCTCGCCCAGCAACAGGGTCTTCAGGTCGGCCGCGCGGTAGATATTCAGTTCGCCGTCGATGGCGATGCGGGCCGCGCTCACGGCAGCACCAGCTTCTGCACCGCCCCCAGCAGCACTTCCGGCTTGAAGGGCTTGACCACCCAGGCCTTGGCGCCGGCCGCCTGGCCTTCGCGCTTTTTCGCCTCCTGCGACTCGGTGGTCAGCATGATGACGGGGGTGAACTTGTAATTGGGTAGCTGCTTGATTTCCTTGACGAAGGTAATCCCATCCATATTGGGCATGTTGACGTCGCACACCACCAGGTTGACCTTCTGTCCGGTCAGCTTGGACAGCGCATCCATGCCGTCGCGCGCTTCGATCACGTCATAACCCGCGCTTTTCAGCGCAATGCCGACCACCTGCCGCAGCGAGGCTGAATCGTCGATGACCATGATGGTTTTTGCCATAGTGCTTCCCTAGAAAAATGTCACTTCGTCGGACGGTGCCGCGATCGCTTTCTGATCGCCCCGGTGCACAGCGTGCTCCTCGGCCATTGCATAGGTTTTCTCCAGCTCGCCCAGCAGCGCATTGGCGTGCGGCGCCTCCAGTGTAGCGCCATGCTGAAATTGGCGGCGGTTCTCGTCAAGCAAACCGGGCAAAAGCCCGATATTGTGGCTCACATGCCCCAGAACCTGGCTCACGCGGTCCTGGAATTGCAGCTGCACCAGCGCCTCTCCCACTTCCCCTTTGATAGTGACGCTCTCCTGCTTGAGCAGTTCGGACGACTGCGCCATGGCGTCGGTGAGGTTGCGGAACTCGCGCAGCACCGCGTCGATGGTGCCTTCGGAGGATTGCATGGCCTGGTCCTCGGCGGCGCTCGATTCGGTGGCGGCCTTGCAGGCGGACACGATGGCGCTGCTGATCTTGCCCACGCGGTCGCTGATGCTGCGGCCGGTTTCGGCCGAGCGGTTGGACAGGTTGCGCACCTCCTGCGCCACCACGGCGAAGCCGCGTCCGGCCGGGCCGGCGCGCGCCGCCTCGATGGCCGCGTTCAGCGCCAGCAGATTGGTCTGCGCGGCGATGCTGGCCACGCCCTCGGCCATGTCGCGCAGCTCGCGCGTGAACTGTTCCAGTTCGCGGATGCGGGTCAGCATGGCGTGCTTGGAGGCCAGCGCCGATTTCATGGTGGCCACCACCTCGCCCAGCTGGCGTTCGCTGTGCGTGAACACCTGGCTCAGGGAGGCGCCGTCCTGGCTGTCGGCGGCGGCGCTGGACAGGCGCAGCGTGTCGTCCAGCTTGTCGACGATGGTGGAGAAGCGGCTGGCCAGTTCGGACACCGCCTCTTCCATCTGGCTGCGCGAGGATTCGATGTGGCGGCACCAGACCGGCGTGACTTCCTCGGCGAACTGCTGGCGGCCGTCAAGATAGTCATGCACTTCGGCGCGCGGGTCGGACTTGCCGCCGCTGAGCTGCAGCCAGGCGTAGGCGCCTGCGGCGAGGAAGGCCAGCGCCCCCAGGATGCCATACCAGCCGCCGTGGGGCCAGAACAGCGCCATCAGGGCGCCGGCGAGAGCGAGGGCGGCCGGATAGTTGCGGCCGCCGGTATTGTCCAGAAGTGAGTTCAATGGGCGTCTTCTCAGGGTGGGAGAACTTCAAACCATGTCATGCACACTGCCGTATCATTCTATCAAAAAGGTATTTGCCTTATGCAATATCAATGCGCTTGTACCAAAAAACCACGCTTGCACGAAAAACGTGCAGTGTTGCCATGGCGATTCAGCATCGTTGCCATTTCCGTCATTTTCTGCTGTAATTTAGCCCTGCACCGTCGGGGTGTGGCTCAGCCTGGTAGAGCGCTGCGTTCGGGACGCAGAGGCCGGAGGTTCGAATCCTCTCACCCCGACCAAGCGTGCGGGCACGACGGCCTTTCCGCAGGATGAAGATGCTAATAGAAGCTGAGCAATGGGATCGCGCAGTCGTCAGTCTTTACGACACCATATTACAACCCGATACCCTGCCGTCCGAGCTGGCGAAGCTCAATCGCATGCTCGATTCGGATGTCTGCCATCTGCTCGGCCTGGCGCCGGACGGCGAAATGGTCACCAACATCCTCACTGAAGCCAGCTATGCGGATTCGGTAGCCGACTATGCCAATTTCGTCGACCTCGATCCGCGCCGCAACTACTTCGATACGCAGCCCATCGGCGCGGCCAACCGGTGCAGCAAGCTGTTTAACGAGCGCTTCGCCAGCCGCAGCGCGTTCTACCAGGATTACCTGCGGCCCCACGGCCTGCGCTATATCGTCGGCTCATGCCTGTACCGCAGCGCGGCACAGACCGTCTTCGTGGGCTTCAACCACGGCCGGGGCAGACAGGCGTTTTCCGATGCCGAAGAAGCCATGTTCGGCAAAGTGTGCCGGCACCTCAGCACCGTCGTGGCGAGCCAGATCCATACCCAGTCGCTCAGCCAGGCCATCCATTCCGGCGAGCAGGCGCTGTCGTCGCTGCAGCAGGGGGTGATGGGCGTAAACGGCAAGGGCAGGATTTGCTACCTGAACCGCTACGCGGAACAGCATGTGCCCAAGTCCGAGCTGGAATCGGGCGCCTTGGCGGAAGGCGGCGCCCTGATGGCGCTGGTGCGCCGAGTGCGCGGCGACGGCTTGCCGCATAGCGCCCTGCTCGCGCCGCAGCCACCGTTGCCGAAGCAGCACGTGACGGCCTTTCCCGCCCGTCCTGCGGAGCGCGCGCTGATGCTTTGGGAGCGGCGCGCCGAGGTGGTGCTGGTCTTCAACGCCGGTGATCGTAGGGCAAGCGCGCGCCCCAGCCAGCTCATCGCCTGGTTCGGCCTCACGCCGGCAGAGTCGCGGCTGGCACATGAGCTGGGGGCCGGCTGCACCGTTGACCAGTACGCAAGCAAGTACGCCATCAGCGTCGCCACCGCGCGCACGCAGCTGCGCGCGGTGCTGAAAAAAACCCGGGCGCCGCGCCTTCAGGATCTCATCCGGCTGCTGGCAAGCCTGCCTGTATAAAATCATCACTTTTGATGATGCCGCAGCGGCCGCGCCCGATGCACTATCTCACCGGTCTATACTCTTGTGAGGTATCCGAATGCCACCGTTTTCCACATCCCGCTTCCTTCTTCCATTCATCGCGCTGCTGGCGGCCAGTGCCGCCATCGCTGCGGACGGCGCCGCCAACGTCACGCGGCAAAACCTGCGGCCCATTGGAGAGTACATCCCGTACTATGCAGTCAACGAGGGCGACGAGAAACTGAATGCGGCCAATCTTGCCGCCATACGCGGCATGTACTGGTCCAAGGCGGCGCGCGACCATGCATTGTTGGCCTACGACTTTCTTCCGGCTTATCGCCAGGAAAAAGACACGTTCAAACGCGCCGATTTGCTCAAGGCCAGCACCGCGCAGCTCGACAGTGCGTACAAGGCGAGCCAAGGCAGCGTGCTTTATGCGGTGCACCGGCCCGATACCGGGGGGCTGGTGGTGGGGCGCTACGACGCCGCGCAACGCGGCTTTGAAGTCTCCCTGCGTGCGAACCAAGGGGAAGGCTACGGCTGGAACAAGCCCAACGAGAGCGGCACCAAGCCCGATCCCAAGTGGGTGGTAACGCTGGTTGGCGCCTGGACGAATCAGCGCGCCCACGAGGCAAAACCCTTCTACCACCCGAAGAGCGAGGGCGAAGCGCGCGAGATCGAAAACCGGCTGTCGTCCATCGTCACCACCAATGCGACGTCGGCCTACTTGCCATGCATTTATCTCGGCCACATCGTCAAATCGGTGGGCAGCGACTGGCGCGAGCCGGCGACCTCCTATCTGGTGGTCGATGCCGTGGTGGCGCTGAGTCCCAAAGACGGCAAGCCCCTGTTCACGATAGACCGCAAGGATCTTGGCGACGTGATCAGAATCGACAAGCCCCAGCTGGCGAAGGTGCTGGAGGTGGAGCCTACGAAAAGGCCCAGCGCGAGGTTTATGTAAGCGCCGCAGTCTCGAAGCCGCGCCCGCGCATGATTGCCGCAACGCAATCCAATACGCTACACTAGGCGGCTTTGAAAACTGAAAATATCGAACATGCGTCCCTTCCTGCGTAACGCCAGCCTGCTGACCACACTCGTTTTCGTCCTGGCAGGCTGCGGCGGCGGGGCCGGCAGCGAGACGGCACCGGCGGCGCAGCAGCGGCTGCGCCAGTCCGCGGCCGCCCAGCCCGGCGCCGCCCTCATCGTGCTCAACGGCGCGCGCGCCAATTACAGCATCAGCAAAACCGCCGACGGCTACCTGGTCACCGACAACCGCGGCAGCGAAGCGCCGCGCACGGTGGCCGCCACCGCGCGCCTGCGCTTCAGCGACATTTCGCTCACCTTCGATCTGGACGGCGTTCCCGGCCAGGCCTACCGCCTCTACCGGGCCGCCTTCGCGCGCACGCCGGACGTATCAGGGCTAGGCTACTGGATGGGCGTGCTCGACCGTGGCTATGGCCTGGTCAACGTGGCCCAGGGCTTTGTCGGCTCGGCCGAGTTCATCAACCTGTACGCCGGCGCCACCACGAATAGCGCCATCGTCACCCAGTTCTATAAAAACGTCCTGAACCGCGAAGGCGACGCCGTCGGCCAAGCCTACTGGGTCAATATCCTCGACAGCAAAGCCGCCTCCGTGGCCGCCGTGCTGGCCAGTTTCAGCGACAGCCCGGAAAACATCAACGCCACCGCCGCCGTTGTGCAAAACGGCATCGCCTACCTCGAAGCCGGCGTAGCCTACGACGGCATGCCGGCCAGCTTCCCGCTGCGCGCGGCCTACCACCAGCGCGTCTTCGCCGGCGGTACGGACTACCTGACCATTTCGGGCGACTGCAGCGGCTACGCGGCCTTCAGCAACGCGCTGCCGGGCGCCGGCAGCTTCGAGGGCGGCAGCGCGCTGCTGGCGCAAACCAGTGTCAGCGTGGGCCTGACGACCTGCTACCCCGCCAGCCTGGGCTGGAACAGCATCGACTATTTCGACGGCAGCGACGCCCTGCTCGGCCACGCCGAGCCCGGCAGCGAATACGACGTCAGCACGGGCGAGCAGCGCAGCCTGCCGGCAGCGGCCAGGATCGGCGACCAGGGCATCTACGCCACCCAGGCGCGCTACGCCAGCAGTGCCAAGCAAGGCAGCCCCGGCAAGCGCGTGCTGAGCTACGCGCTGGAAGCGGACGGCAACTCGCGCACCAGCGCCATCCTGAAACTGACGGCGGTGCACAGCGACGCGAGCGGCGCCACGGCCCTGACCCGCGTTGCCCGCTACCGCATCGGCAGCGACGGCTCGCTGGCGCAGCTGGCCGTGGACGAGACCTATTCCAGCGGCGTCCACCTGCTCTACACGCAATCCCCCGCCAGCGCCCAGCCAGCGGCGCTGACGGTGACCGACACCCTGCCCGGCAGCGGCGCCGCCGCCCAGAACGGCCAGACGCTGACCGTCAACTACACCGGCTGGCTGTACGATCCGGCCGCACCCGGCTTCAAGGGCGCGCAATTCGATTCCTCGAGCGGACGCGGCCCCTTCAGCTTCACGCTGGGCCAGGGCGCTGTCATCCAGGGCTGGGACCAGGGCATGCAGGGCATGCGGGTGGGCGGCAAGCGCACCCTGCTCATTCCAAGCAGCATGGGCTACGGCACCAGCGGCGCGGGCGCGTCGATTCCGGGCAACGCGGCCCTGGTGTTCGAAGTGGAAATGGTCAGCCTGAGGTAACGCGGTTCGCCAGCGCCTCGCCGCGCTCAAACGCGGTGAAGCTGGCGATGGTGGTCTGCATGATCTGGCCGATGGCTTCCTCCGTGAAGAACGCCTGGTGGCCGGTGACGATCACATTGGGAAAAGACACCAGCCGCTGGATCACGTCGTCGCGAATAATGGCCGAGGACAGGTCCTGGAAAAACAGGCTGGCTTCCTGCTCGTAGACGTCGATCGCCAGGCCGCCCAGCTGGCCGGTCTTGAGCGCCTCGGTGGCGGCCACGGTATCGACCAGGCCGCCCCGGCTGGTATTGATCAGGATGCTGCCGCGCTTGGCGCGCGCCAGCGCGGCAGCGTTGACGATGTGGCGGGTGTCCTCGGTCAGCGGACAGTGCAGCGACACCACGTCGCTGCAGGCCAGCAATTCCTCAACCGGGACATAGCGCCCTCCCATCTCCTCGAAGGCGGCCGACGGATAGCGGTCGTAGCCGACCACGGCGCAGCCGAAGCCCAGCATGATGCGCGCGAAGATGGTGCCGATCTTGCCGGTGCCGATCACGCCCACCGTTTTGCCGTGCAGGTCGAAGCCCATCAGGCCATCGAGGTCGAAATTGCCTTCGCGCGTGCGGACGCTGGCGCGGGCGATTTTGCGGTTGACCGCCAGCAGCAGGCCGACTGCAAACTCGGCCACCGAATACGGGGAGTACTCGGCCACGCGCACCACGGCAATGCCATGCCGCTCGGCGGCGGCAATGTCGATCTGGTTGTAGCCGGTGGAACGGGTGGCCACCAGCAGCGTGCCCTGCGCGGCCAGCAGCGCCAGCACCTCGGCGTCCACCGTGTCGTTGACGAAGACGCACACCGCCGCGCAGCCGGCGGCCAGCGGCGCGCTCGCCGCCGTCAGGCGCTCATCCAGAAAAAGCAGCTCATGGCCCGCCTCCACGTTGGCGCGCGCCAGCATGGCTTTGTCGTAGCGGCGCGCACTGAATACGGCTGCCTTCACTAAATCAGGCCGTGGCGGAAGTAGGCGCGGGGACTGGAGACGGGCAGGTCGGACACTGCCAGCGTGGGCGCCAGGCCTTGCTGGTCGGCAACGCGGATCTTGCCTTCAGGACCCAGCACGCGCGCGATCACGCCCTGGTTCACGCCTATGCTGTTCAGGAAGTCCTCCGCCGCAGCCGTGCCGATGTCGCGCTGGACCTCCAGCGCCTGCCGCACTACGTACTCCAGGGAATGCCAGCCGGAGGTTTCAGACGTGGCCTGGGATTTTTCGCGTCGGTCGTGCTCGGGAGTCATGTCAGCCTCGCTCAGCATTGGTGGAAAGTCATGATTCCATATTACTGCATCCACTGTGGCTGAGCACGCAAAAATGACCCTCGGGCGCGACTATTTTGTTGCACTGCACATCACGGCGCGGCAGCCGCGAACGTGAGCGTAAAGCGGGTCTGTCCCGCCGCGGCCTCGACCGCTGCCGTGCCGCCGTGCAGTTCCATGATGGCGCGCACGATGGCCAGCCCCAGCCCGGTCGAACCGTCCGCATTGCCGCGCGCCGGGTCGGCGCGGTAAAAGCGCTCGAACAGATGCGGCAGGTGTTCCGGCGCAATCGGCGCGCCCGCATTGGCTACGCTGATCAAGGCCGTACCGGCGCCCCGCTCGGCCCGCAGCACAATGACGCTGCCCTCGTCGGCATGGCGCACCGCGTTCGATAGCAGGTTGGCCAGCGCGCGCCGCAGCAGGCCGGCATCGGCCAGCACCGCGCAGTCCCCCTCGCACACTATGCGCAGCCCGCGCTCCTCGGCGGCGCCCTCGAACAGCCCCGCCATCTTGCGCATCGCTTCCAGTGCGGACTGCGGCTGGCGGGCCGGCAGCAGCTCTTCCTGCCCTGCGCGCGCCAGGAACAGCATGCTCTCGATCATGCGCGCCAGCCGCTCCAGCTCTTCGATGTTCGATACGATCAGCTGCTCGTACTCCGCCGCGCTGCGCACCTGGCCCAGCATGACCTGGCTCTGCCCGAGCAAGTTGGTCACCGGCGTGCGGAATTCGTGCGCAAGGTCGGCGGAAAATCCCGACAGCCGCGCATAGCCTTGCTGCAGGCGCTCCAGCATGGCATTGAGCGCGGCAATCAGCGGTTCCAGTTCGGACGGCGCCTTGCCGGGGTCGAGCCGCTGCGCCAGCGTGCCCGGGCGGACCTGCGCCGCATGGGCCGCAACCACCCGCAACGGGCGCAGGCCGCGATGCAGCAGCAAGGCCGCGCACAAGGCGGCGGCCAGCGCGCTGACGGCGGAGGCGGCGGCAATCTGGCGCCGATAGCGGGTAAACAGCGCGGCACGCTCGGCATACACGCGGGCCACGGTGACGGTCACCTCGCCGGCGCCCATGCGGGCCGTGGCGGACACCACCCGGCCCGGATCGCCCCGGCTGCTGGTCCAATCCGCAATGGCTGCACGGTCCGCCGTTGCGCCGGCCGAAGGCGGCGCCGGATAGCGCTCGCCGCTGGCATTGATATCGGCCAGTATGGCGCCGTCCGGGGCCACGAAGCGCACCAGCGAGTTCTCCTGGCCGCTCATGGTGTCGCGGAAGAATTCCGGCTGATTGCGTATCAGTTCAGCGGCGCCGGGGCGCCCCAGCAGTATTTGCACCTGGCGCAGCTTGCCCATCAGCTGGATGTCGTCGCGCCGCTCGATCTCGTCCACGAACGCGCGGTACAAATAGGTGCCAAGGGCGGCGGCGGCCAGCGCCACAATCAGCATGAACATGGCCGTCACGCGCACCGCCAGCGAGTTGCGCCAGGCTTTCATGGCGCGGACGCCTCCAGCTCGCACACATAGCCCATGCCGCGCCGGGTGTGGATCAGCTTTTGCTGGAAGGGGTCGTCGATCTTGCGCCGCAGGCGGCGCACGGCGGCGTCAATCACATTGGTGTCGCTGTCGAAGTTCATGTCCCATACCTGCGAAGCGATCAGCGAACGTGACAAAACCTGTCCCTGGCGCCGCGCCAGCAAGTGCAGCAAGGCGAATTCCTGCGACGTGAGCGTGACGGCGGCGCCGCTGCGGCGCACGCGCCGGCGCAGCACGTCGATCTCCATGTCGCCAATGCGCAGCACTTCCTCTTCGCGCACAGGCCCGCGCCGCAGCAGCGTGCGGATGCGCGCCACCAGCTCCACAAAGGCGAAGGGCTTGACCAGGTAGTCGTCGGCGCCCAGTTCCAGCCCGCGCACGCGGTCCTGCACTTCGTCGCGCGCGGTGAGGAACAGCACCGGGATTTGCTCGGTCGCAGGGTCGGCGCGCAAGGCCTCCAGCACCTGCCATCCGTCCATGCCGGGCAACATGATGTCGAGCACGATCAACTCGGTTTCGCCTTCGCGCGCCAGCGCCAGGCCATCGCGCCCGGTGCGGGCAAGCCGCACCGCGAAGCCGGACTCGCTCAGGCCGCGCAGCAGGTAGTCGCCGGTTTTCGGCTCGTCTTCGATGATCAGGATGGGCATGGCGGCGGACGCAGTCAAACGGCCATTCTACCCCCGCGCGCAGCACGCCAACATGACGAAATTATCATCTGGCGATCATCTTGCCGTCGGTGTCGCAATGCCACAATCCGGCTTCAATCACCTGAACGAGGACAGCATGCTGAAACCCGCCCTTATGCTAACCGGCGCGCTGCTTGGCGCCACGGCCGCGCTGCCGGCCGCCGCGCAGTTGCTCCGGCAGCCTGTACTCACGCTGGACAGCGCCAACAGGCTTGCCGCCGGCGCCATCGACGCCTGCCGGGGCAAGGGACGCGGCATCGTGGTGGCCGTGCTGGACCGGGGCGGGCAGCTGCTGGCCCTGCAGCGCGCCGAAGCGGCCGGTCCGCACAATATCGAAGCAGGCCGCCGCAAGGCTTACACCGCCCTGTCCACGCAGACGGCCACGCTGGACCTGGCGCGCCAGGCCGCAGCCGATCCCGATGCGCGCAACCTGAACACGCTGCCGGAACTGCTGCTGCTCGGCGGTGGCGTACCGCTGACGGTGCAGGGCCAGGCCGTAGGCGCGGTGGGCGTGGCGGGCGGCGGCGGCGCCGTCAACGACCACGCCTGCGCGATGGCCGCCATTGCCGCCGTGCCAGCGCTCGACCAGGCCGGCGCCGCCAAGCCTTCCCCTTCCACCCACCCTTAGGAGCACACCATGCCACAGATCAAACACCTTGCCTTCAGCCTTGCCCTCGCCCTGGCGGCGGCCGCGGCCGCCGCCAATCCACTCAGCGTGCACGTGCTGGACCTGCAAAACGGCCAGCCCACCGAAGGCATCCGCGTCACGCTGGAGCAGCGCAGCGGCGAGCAATGGCGCGCGCTGGCCAATGGCGTCACCAACGCGCAGGGCCGCATCGCCGTCCTGTATCCGGACGAGAAGACCATCGCGGCGGGCGAATACCGCATCGTCTTCGAGACCGGCGAGCACTACGCGAAGCAAGGCAAGCAGACGTTCTTCCCGCGCATACCGGTGGAGTTCAAGGTGGACGCGCCGGCGCAGCACTATCACATTCCGCTGCTGCTCAGCCCTTACGGTTATTCCACCTATCGCGGCAATTAAAGCCTTGCGCCGGCGGGCCGCCGCCGCACTCAGAACAGATTGCCCTGTGACGTAGTCAGGCCGGCAAAGCTGTCGTTCAAGGGCAGCAGGATGGCGTCGGCGATGGGCTGCAGTTGCTTGGTCAGGTAGTGCTCATAGTCGATGCCGGACTTCACCACTTCCAGCGGCTCGGCGCCGCTGGTGGTCATCAGATAGCTGATCCAGCCGCCGTTCTGGTAGCGCTGCGGCCGCTGCAAGGACTTGTTGTAGTCGTCCGCCAGGCGCGCCGCGCGCACCTGCGGCGGCACGTTCACCTGGTATTCGTCCAGCCGGTGCCGCAGGCGCTTGCGGTACACCAGCAGCTCGTCGAACTCGCCCGAGACGGTCTTGCGCGCGTAGTCTCGCACATAGTCCTGGTAGGGCTGGTTGCGGAAGATGCGGTTGAACAGCCCTTTCTGGAATTCGTGCGCCAGTGGCGTCCAGTCGCTGCGCGCCACCTCCAGGCCGCGATAAATCACCTCCTCCTCGCCCTTGCCGTTCACGCTCAGGCCCGCGTAGCGCTTCTTGCTGCCGGTATCGGTGCCGCGTATGGTGGGCATGAAGAACTTGCGGTAGTGGGTGTCGAACTCAATCTCCAGCTGGCTGTCCAGGCCCAGCTCGCGCTTGAGCTTTTCCTTCCACCACGCGTTGATATGGTCCACCAGACCCTGCCCGATGGCGATGGCCGCGTCGTCCGCGTATTCTTTTTTCAGCCAGATGAAAATGGAATCCGTGTCGCCGTAGATCACGTCGTAGCCGGCCGCCTCCACCAGCTCGCGCGTGAGCTTCATCATCTCGTGCCCGCGCAGCGTGACCGAGGACACCAGCTTGGGATTGAAGAAGCGGCAGTCGGGCGAGCCCAGCACGCCGCAGAAGGAGTTCATCAGCAGCTTGAGCGCCTGCGACAGCGCTTCGTTCTTCTGCCGCTTGGCCTCGTCGCGCCCGGCCGACAGGGCGTTGACGATGGCGGGCAGGCAGTGTTTCTCGCGCGAGAACACGGCGCCGCGGAAACCGGGTATGCCTTGCTGCGCATCGGCCGCCGCGCCTTCGATCAGCCCCACCGGATCGACCATGAAGGTGCGGATGATGGAGGGGTACAGGCTTTTGTAGTCCAGCACCACCACCGAGTCGTACAGGCCGGGCTTGGAGTCCATCACGAAACCGCCGGGCGACGGTCCCACTTCGATGTCGCCGACACTGGGCGCCACGTAGCCTTCGCGGTGCATGCGCGGGAGGTAGTGGTGGCCGAAGGCGGCGATGGAGCCGCCGAAGTGGTCGGCCTGCAGCCCGGTCACGTGCGAACGCTCAAGGATGAAGGCCATCAGCCGCGCCTTGTCGAAGATGCGCGTCACCAGCTCGCAGTCCTTCAGGTTGTACAGCGCCAGCGCGGGCTTGTCTTCGCGGAAGCGGCGCTCGATCTCGGCCATCTTGTCGTAGGCGTCGCCGATGTCCTTGCCCTCGCCCAGCATGGTTTGCGCCACGTTCTCCAGGCTGAAGGACGGGAAAGTCCACGAGGCTGCGCGCAGCGCTTCGATGCCGTCCAGCGCGATGCGCCCGGCCAGGGACGCGAACACGTACTCCTGCTTGGCGTGGTGCTTGCGCCAGTCGATCTGCCTGCCCTCGCGGCCCAGCAGCAGCGGCACCTTGTGCTTGTCGGCGTTCTTTTGCAGCACGCGCAGGTCGAACTGCACCAGGCTCCAGCCCACGATCACGTCCGGGTCGTGCTGCTGAAACCAGGCGTTCAGCTTTTCTATCAGCTGGCGCGGCGTGGCGCAATACTCCAGTGCGAAATCAAGCTGCGGCGATGTCTCGGGTGCGGCGCCCAGCATGTAGACCTGGCGCTGGCCGCAGCCTTCCAGCGCGATGGAATACAGGTCTTCGTAGGCGCTGGTTTCTATGTCGAGCGACACCATTCTGAGCGCGGGCCGGTACTCCGGCGCGGGCTTGAGCTTGCAGCCGGTGATGGTGTGCCCGCGCTGCTCGCCGCCCGCGATCTGCACGGTGGCGGTAATGAAGCGCTCCATCAGGTAACGTTCGGGCGGGCGGATGTCGGCTTCGTAGAGCTTGATGCCGTGCTCGCGCAGGGTGCGCTCCAGCGCCGTCAGCTGCTTGTAGTGGCTGGTGTAGATGCCCACCACCGGCTGCTGGCTGAAGGTCTTCAGCGGCAGTTCGCGCACCTCGGCGCGCTGCTGGCCGGACAGGCCGAGCTGCGCCTCGATGGCCGCGCGCTGGCCCGCCTCGGCGAAGGCGACGGATGTCTGGGCCTCCAGCCTCACCTTGCGCGGTCCCTCGTCCGTGGCCAGCCAGAATTCGATCTCGGTGCCGTCGCGGGTGTCGCGCCAATGGCGGGTCAGGATGAAGCCTTGCTGGAAGCCTTGCTGGAAAGTCGGAGCCACGGGTGCGGTGTTTGTATGCGATGCCAGGATTATACTGTATATAAACCCAGCCCACCTTTGCCGGCCGCCTTGCGCCGCCGTGCATTACAATGTTGGCAATATTAGTCCTGGATTGCCGACCATGACACGCTACGCGCTCTGCCTCGCCCCGCTCCTGCTGCTGCACGGCGCCGCCAACGCCGCCGCCACCTTCCAGGTGCATGCGGACACCATCACCACGCCCAGCCCCAACAGCCAGAACGTACCGCCGCCCAGCAGCAGCGACATGCAGGTGGTGCTGGGCGACAGTTACCTGAGCGTGCAGACCGCGCAACAAATCCAGATCTACGACTTCGCCAAGCGCCGCCGCATCGAGATCGACCGCGCCGCCAAGACCTATACCGACTATTCGCTGTACGACACGGTGGGCTTCCGCGAAATGGAGCTGCGCAACCGCGCCGTCATTTCCAAGGCGCTCGCTTCCGTGAAGGAGAACATGACGCCGGTGACGCCGGTGGACGAGCAGCACACGCTGTCGATCACGCTAACCGAGGCTCCCGCTTCCGCATCTGCGCCTGCGGCGCCTGAAACGCAACCTGCGCTGGAGCGCAACGAAGCCGGCGGCGCCGCGCGCTACCAGTTCGGCGGCCACCCGCTGGTGCTGCGCGAACTGCAGCAGCGCGCCAGCATACCGGCCACGCTGGATTTCCATTACAGGAGCTACACCGGCGGCGCCGAACAAAAGCTGGCCATCAGCGCCGTGGCAGCCGCCCCCGCGCTGGCCGCTGGCTATGACCTGAACGCCTACAGCAAGCGCGCCGCCGTCCAGCCCGCGCTGGACCAGTTGCTCGACCAGGCCACCGCAGGCGCCTTCGGCATGCAGGCCAGGCTGAACAAGCTGGCCGCCGAACGCCAGCAGGCCTTCACCGACAAGCGCGGCGTGGAGGCGATGCTGATCACCAGCGAGCAGACCTTCGTGAGCGGAAAATATCCCGGCCCCGCCACGCCGGAGCAGATCGCCATCATCCGCAACGATCCCGACCAGGCCCGCCTGGCGGCCGCCATCCAGGCCCGCAACAAGGCCGACTTGCCGGCCGCCATCGCCACGCTGCGCGAACTGCGCGCGAAGACCAGCCGTCCCTACCTGCTCAAGGTGTTCGAGGCCAACCACCATGTGGCACTGGGCGACCTGAAGACGGCCACCGCGCTGTTCATCGAAGCGCTGCAAGCCAATCCCTACATGGCCAGCGTGTACAAGGACCTGGGCGACACGCTGCTGCGCAGCTTCGACATGGCGCACGGCTGGCGTTGCTGGGACATAGGCCGCCAGCTGGCGCCAGCCTTCCCTAACTTCCGCGCCGTGGACCAGTACGAAGCCACGCTGGCCAAAAACCATCCCGAGTATTTCTAGTCCAGGCAGCCGGGCAGCGCCAGCCAGAAGGTGCTGCCCAGGCCGGGCGTGCTGACCACGCCCAGTTCTCCGCCCATCTTTTCAACCAGGTGGCGCGTCATCACCAGCCCCAGCCCCGTGCCTTCCTGCGTGCCGCCTTCCTGCCCCAGCCGGTTGAAAGGCTGGAACATGGCCGCCAGCTGCGCTTCGCTAAGCCCGGCGCCGGTGTCCTGCACCGAGACGCGCAGCCGCTCTGTGTCTATCTCGGTGCAGTGCACGGTGACGCTGCCGTGGTCGCGGTTGTATTTGATGGCGTTGGAGAGCAGATTGATCAGCACCTGCTTGAGGCGCACGCGGTCGGCGGTGACGCTGGCCTGCTCCGGCACCGCCATGCGCATCTCCACGCCGCGCAGGCGCGCCAGCGGGTCCACCAGGGTGCGGCACTCCTGCAGCACGTGCGCCAGCGGCACCTGTTCGGGCTCCAGCGTGAGCGCGCCCGACTCCACTTTTGCCAGGTCCAGGATATCGTTGATAAGCCGCAGCAGGTGGCGCGAGGCTTGCAGGATATTCCCGGCAAACTGCTTCTTCTGCGCTGCTGTCGAGGGCAACTGCTCGGACGAGAGGATTTGCGAGAAGCCCAGGATGGCGTTGAGCGGCGTGCGCAGCTCGTGGCTCATATTCGACAGAAAAGCCGACTTGGCCTCGTTGGCGCGATCCGCCTGCAGGCGCGCCGCCTGCAGCTCCTCGTTGATGCGCACCAGTTGCACCGCGTGCTCACGCAGGCGCAGCTCCAGGCTGGCGTTCATGATGCGCAGCTTGCGCGTTTCCAGCGCGCGCGCCAGCACCGGCAAAATGGCCGACACGCGGAAGGGCTTGAGCACATAATCCAGCGCGCCCACCTGCATGGCTTGCACCGCCGAGCCTATGCTGCCCTCGCCGGTCATGATGACGCAGGCCAGGTCGGCGTCGATGGCGCGCGCCGCCTGCACCACCGCAATGCCGTCCAGGCCGGGCATCATCAGGTCCGCCAGCAGCAGCTGGAAGCGCTGGCCGCCGCTCTCCGCCGCCTGCATCAGCCGCAGCGCCGCTTCGCCCGAGCTGCAGCCCACGGTTTCATAGCCGTACTGGCTCAGCGTGTCGCACAGGGCGCGCATTTGCGCCAGCTCGTCGTCCGCGATCAGGATACGGATGGCCTCCTCCACCAGCAGTTGCTCCATCTCAGGCCTCCTCGCCGCAGCAGGCCGCCAGCGCTTCGCGCAGCTCGCTCAGCTTGGGCGGCTTGCCCAGCACGCGGTCCACGTGCACCGGCAAATCTCCCTCGGCCACAATGCGCTGGCCCCAGCCGGTCAGCAGTATCACCGGCGTGGCGGGCGACATGTCCTTGATCGCCTCCGCCACCTTGCGTCCGTCCACGTAAGGCATGCCCAGGTCCGTGATCACCAGCGCATATGGCTCGCCGCGCGCTTGCGCCGCGCGGAAGGAATCGATGCCGTTCTGGCCGCCGTCGGCCGCCGTCACCGCATGGCCGTCGCGCTCGAGGATGTCGCGCAGCGACTTGAGCACCAGCGGGTCGTCGTCCACCGCCAGGATGCGCACGCTGTGCCGCAGCGCCGCGGCCTGCCGTGGCGGCGCAGCCGTGGCCGCCGCGGCAGGCAAGGGGAAGGCCAGCCGCATCAGCGTGCCCTGCCCCGGCGCGGTGACAATGTCGATCTGCGCACCATGCCGCTCCACCATGCCGTACACCATGGCCAGCCCCAGGCCGGTGCCGCGCTCGCCCTTGGTGGTGAAGAAGGGTTCCAGGCAGCGCCGCCGCGTGTCCTCGTCCATGCCTACGCCGCCGTCGCCCACTTCGATGCAGACGCGGCGCGCGCCGTCCACCCGCGTGCGCAGGGTCAGCTGCCCGCCATCCGGCATGGCGTCCACCGCGTTGAACACCAGGTTGGTCAGCGCCTCGCGGATCTCGCCCTCCACGCCCATGATGGATGGCAGTCCCGGCGCGGCCTCCAGCGCCAACCGGATGGTGATGCCGCGCTGCTGCGGCATATCGTTCCAGCGCGCGCGCGTCAGATCCGCCACCTGCTGCAGCAGCGCGCCGGCGTCCAGCGGCGCCAGGCTGGCCTGCGGCTCGCGCAGGCGGTAGAACTCGCGCATGCGCGCCACCGTGGCCGCCACGTCGTCGATGGCGCGCTTGATCACCTGCAGGCTGGAACGCGCGCGCTCGCTCAGCCCGGCCTCGGTTTCCAGCAGCGACTCGGTGTACAGCACCACCGGCGAAATGGCGTTGTTGATGTCGTGCGCGATGCCGCTGGCCATCTGGCCCAGCGCGCGCAGGCGCTCCTGCTGCAGCGAGGCTTGCTGCGTCTGGCGCATTTCGTCATAAGCCGCTTGCAGCGCGGCGTACAACTCGCTCTGCTTGGAGGCCAGGGCCACGTGCTCGCTGAGCTGGCGCAGGAATTCGCATTCGCCGCTGGAAAAGCTGTGCGGCGCACGGCGCGCCGCCACCAGCACGCCGAACACGTGGCTTTCCACCAGCAGCGGCGCCAGCACCAGCGCGCGCAGGCCGCCGCCGGCCAGGCGCTGCGGGAATGGAAAGTCAACGGCGGCGATGTCGCTCTCGTACACCAGCGCGCCGCGCACGCAGCGCGACAGGCCGTTTTCATCGATGTCGATATAGCCGCGCTCCGCCACCGGCATGGCCATGGCCAGCGCCGCCCCTTGCAGGCCGACGCAGCTCACCAGCAGCCGCCCGCTGCCGTGGTCCACCAGGCAGATGCAGCCGAAATCGATCGGCAGCTGGTCCTCCAGCGAACGCACCACCACCTGGAAAATGCTGCGCAAGTCCTGCCGCTCGCCGATGGAGCGGGTGATCTGGTGCAGCAAGTTGAGGCGCTGCAGCTGCGCCGTGGTGCGCGCCTCGGCCTGCTGGCGCACGCCCATTTCGGCCTGCAGGGCGCCGTTCAGGCCGGCCAGTTCGTCGCGCGACACGGTGGTTTGCTGCAGCCGTTCGGTCATGCCGTCGAAGGCGCGCGCCAGATCGCCGATCTCGTCGCGCGTGCTCACGTCCAGCCGGAAGTCCAGCGCGCCGGCGCCCACCCGCGCCGTGCCCTCGCGCAGCCGGTCCAGCGGGCGCGCCACGCTGCGGTAGCCCAGCCAGGTGGTGCCGGCCACCGCCAGCAGCGCCAGCGCGCCGAACACCGCCACCGTCACGCTGGCGCGGCGCTGCGCGTCCAGCAGCTCCTGCCGGCTCAGCTCGGACAGGCGCAGCACGTCCGAGATCATGGTCTGCATCTTGTTGCCGATCTGCCCGGCCAGGCGCGACTCGAATTCGTCCGCCACCGCGCGCTGCGGTGTGCCCAGCGGCGGCTTGTCGGGCTGCGCGGCCAGGGTGCCGAACAGGCGCTCCAGGCTGGAATGGGTGTGCTCCAGGCCGGCCAGCAGCGCGGCCTCTTCGCGGGTGTCGAAGGCGCCGGCCTGCGCCATCAGCCTGGCCAGCGAGCCGCTGCGCAGCTGCCACTGCGCCTCCGAACGCTCCTCGTGGCGTAGCACGAATTCCAGCGTGAGGTAGCGCAGCGCCGTCACCGCGTTGAGCATCTCGTCGGCGGTTTCGTTCTTGTCGAGTTCCTGCTGCACGCGCTGCGAGGCGCCCAGCAGCACGGCGACGATCAAGGCCACGATGGCCGCCGAGAACCAGCCCATCAGCTGAAAACGCGTCGCCAGTTTCACGGTGTCTCCCTCACAGTATCCCCTTCAGTGGATGACCGTCACGGCCGCAGGCGCCACCGCCTTCAGCGGCTGGTAGTCCAGCGCGCCGAGGAAGTTGGGCACCTTGCCGGCGGGCGCCAGCCGGTTCGCCATCGCCCAGCGGCTCTGGTCCTCCAGCCCCACCAGCAGCGCCTGGTCCAGGCCGACGGCGAAGCGGTAGGTGGGCCACAGCTCGCGCCATTTGTCGCTGCCGCTTTGCAGCACCGCGCCGGTCATGGCCTGCGCCGCCTGCGGCTGCTCGGCACAGTAGCGGTTGCCGTCGATAAGGGCGCGCAGCAGCTTCCTGATGGTGTCCTGGTGATCGCGCACATAGCCGTGCGCGCCGACGATGTTGTAGGGGATCTCGTACAGGTCGTCGGTGTCGAACATGACGCCGTTGCGGCCCAGCTGCTTGAGCAGCGCATCCAGATAGGGCTCCCAGCCGGACACCGCATCGACATCCCCGCGCAGCAGCGCACCGGCGAACTCCTCCGGCTTGAGGTGGACCATGGCCACATCGGCCGCCGCCAGGTGCTGGCGGTTGAGGAAGGCGTTCAGCACGAAATGGCTGGAGGTGCCCGGCGTGACGCCGACGCGCTTGCCCTTCAGGCTGGCAGGCAGGGTCACGCCGTGGTCCTTGCGGCCGACGATGCCGTGGTCGCGCTCGGCGCGGAAATAGGTCGCCACCACCGTCACCGGCACCTGCTCCAGCACCGCGAACATAATGGGAATGTCGGCCACCGTGGCCAGGTGGGCGCGGCCCTGCAAGGCTGCCTGCAGCGCCGCCTTGCCGCTGGTGTGCGGCTGGATCTGCGCGGCGATGCCCTGGCGCGCGAAATAGCCCTGCTGCTGCGCCGCCAGCACGGGACACATGGCCACATAACTGGTGTTGGTGGCCAGTATCAGCGGCTCCAGCGGACCGGCGGCGCCAGCGCTGTGCCACCACCAGGCAGCCGCCCCCAGTCCCGCCAGCAAAGCCAGAGCCGCCGCTGCGCGCCGCGCCGTCTGTTTGGTCATGGTGTATCTCCGTGGAAACGAAGCTAACCGGTCCAGCTTACACAATCGCTGCCACGATGTAACAATTCAAGGATTGCCCTTTAGCTAAGGGATCGCCCGGCTAGCATGGCGCTAGCCGCCTGTGGCCGCTACTGATACATGCTTATACAAATCAGGCCCGGCACATACGCTAGAATGCCCGCTCAACCTTGCCCTTTCCCATAAGAAACGATGCGAACTTTTGCTCTCTCCGCGCTGGGCGCGGCCCTGTGCGCTGCGCTGGCGATCCCTGCCGCAGCCCAGACCCAGACTCCTACCCCTATCACGCTGGACCAGGCCATGTCCCATCCGGACTGGCTGGGCACGCCGGTGGAAACCGCCTGGTGGAGCTGGGACGGCAAGCAGGTCTACTACAAACAGAAGCGCGCCGGCTCGCCGCTGCGCGACACCTTCGAGGCTGCCGCCCGCGCCGGCCTGGCGCCGCGCAAGGTGGCCGACAGCGAACTCGCCAAGCTCGACAGCGCCAGCGTGCACTACAGCCGCGACCATAGCCGCGCCCTGCTGCTGCGCAACGGCGACCTGTTCGAGCGCGACCTGAAATCCGGCGCGCTGACGCAGATCAGCAAGGGCGCCACGCCGGCGCCGCAGGCAGCGCGCTACTCGGCCGACGGCCGCAGCGTGCAGTTCCGCGTCGGCCACGACTGGTTCAGCTGGAACCGCGCCGAGCGCCTGCTGTCGCCGGTGGCGCTGCCGCGCACCGCGAAGGATCCGGCCGCCGCGCCCGACGGCACGCCGCTGGAAGCGTCCATGCGCGACATGCAGCTGCGCCTGATCGCCACGCTGAAGCGCCAGAAGGACGACAAGGACGCGCTGCGCGAACGCGGCGACGCCGAGCGCGCGGCCGACGCCACGCGCGGCCCGCAGCCGATCTACCTGGGCGACAAAGTGGTGATCGACGCCAGCTCGCTGTCGCCGGACGGCCGCTACCTGGTGCTCGCCACCTCGCTCAAGGGCGACAAGGGCCGCATCGGCAAAATGCCGCGCTACGTGACCGAGTCCGGCTACGAGGAAGCGGACGACGAGCGCACCCGCGTGGGCCGCGACACGCCCAAAACGCAGACCCTGAAACTGGTGGACCTGCAAACCCGCGCCGTGCAGGACATCAAACTCGACGCCCTGCCCGGCATCGCCACCGACCCGCTGGCGGCCATGCGCGGAGCGCAGAAGCTGCCAGCGCTGAAGGGCAACCGCCCGGTGCGCCTGGACGACGAAAGCGACGGCGGCATCTCCTGGACCGACAACGGCGCCAAGGTGGCCGTGATGCTGCGCGCGGTCGACAATAAAGACCGCTGGATCGCCGCCATCGACCTGCCTGCCGCCGCGCTGAAGCCGCTGCACCGCGTCAGCGACACGGCCTGGGTGAACGGCAGCTACAACGAATTCGGCTGGCTGCCGGACAACGCCACGCTGTGGTTCCTGTCCGAGGAAAGCGGCTACTCCCACCTGTACACCCTGGGCGCGGATGGCAAGCAGCGCGCACTCACGCAAGGCAACTGGGAAGCGACGCGCGTGACCTGGTCCGCCAACGCCAGCACCGCCTTCGTGCTGTGCAACCGCAAGACGCCGGGCGAATACGAAGTGTGCGCCGTCAACGCCAAGGACGCGTCGGTGCGCGAAGTGACCGCGCTGGAAGGCGGCGTGGAGCAGTACGCCGTGTCGCCGGACGAGCGCAAGCTGCTGGTGCACTACTCGTCGGCCTATGTGCCGGCGCAGATCGCCACCGTGGCCGTTGCGGCCAGCGGCGCCGGCGCCGCCGTCAAGCTGACCGACACCCGCACGCCGGACTACAAGGCGCGCAACTGGGTGCAGCCGCAGCTGGTGGCGGTGCCGTCCACGCACGGCGCGGGTCCGATCTGGTCCAAGCTGTACCGCCCGGCCACGCTGGAAGCGGGCAAGAAGTACCCCATCGTGATGTTCGTGCACGGCGCGGGCTATCTGCAAAACACCACCAAGCGCTTCCCGGTCTACTTCCGCGAGCAGATGTTCCACAACCTGCTGGTTGAAAAAGGCTACATCGTGCTGGACATGGACTACCGCGCCTCGAAAGGCTACGGCCGCGACTGGCGCACGGCGATCTACCGCCAGATGGGCCATCCGGAACTGGACGACTATGTGGACGGCCTGAACTGGATGGTGGCGCAGCACCAGGGCGACCCCGCCAATGTCGGCGTCTACGGCGGCAGCTACGGCGGCTTCATGACCTTTATGGCGCTGCTGCGCGAGCCGGGCAAATTCAAGTCCGGCGCGGCGCTGCGCCCGGTCACCGACTGGACCACCTACAACCACGAGTACACCGCCAACATCCTGAACACGCCGGAGCTGGACCCCGAAGCGTACAAGAAATCGTCGCCGATCGAATACGCCGAGAAGCTGCAAGGCAATCTGCTGATCGCGCACGGCATGGTGGACGACAATGTGTTCTACCAGGATTCGGTGCGCATGGCGCAGCGTTTCATCGAGCTGAAGAAGGACAACTGGGAATTGGCCAGCTACCCGCTCGAGCGCCACGCCTACCTGCAGCCGGAAAGCTGGTACGACCAGTACCGCCGCATCTACCAGCTGTTTGAACGCACGCTGAAGAAATAAGAACCAAGGCCGGGACGATGCTCCCGGCCTTTTAATTTATTCAAACACTTGCTTGAGCGACTGCGCCTCCATCAGCGCATCGCTCCAGGCCGTCAACTGCTCAGCGCTGGCCTTGGCCAGCTTCTTCCGCGCAGTTTGCGGCAGCGGCCCGAACCGCTGTGTAAGCAGTCGCTCCAACAACGCGGCTGCACCTTCCTTGCGGCCTTGCAGAATGCCTTTCTCCAGGCCTTTCTCGAGGCCTTTCTGCCAGCCTTTGTCCATGAATGACTGCTCCAACGGCGTGATCCATTCCATTTTGCGCTCCTTTTCCATCTGGAGAACAGCCTGCCAGTAACGGTCCTGATGCGTCGCGGGCAAGGCCATCATCCAGTTGATCACATTGAACAACACAATTATGCGCCGTTTGCTCCAGCCATGCCGGTACAGTAGCTTGGTCAACTGCCACTTTGCAACGTAGAGCTGGTCCGCATCGTGACGGGCTTGCTGCGTGCGCAAGTGCGCCAGCGTAATCCAGGCAAAAGGGTTGTGGGAGGCCAGCAATGCATCGGTCCTGTCGGCATAATCCAGCAGCTTGGCGGTGGCAAAAGATATGCCCATTACAGTACCCAGTATCTGATTATGGAAGGCGTGCGGTTGCCAGCCCGGATCATCGTCCGCCAGCAACACCAGGCTGGCCACCGGCCGCGCATATTCCTTGAAGATGCGGTAGTTATAGTCGAGTACGCGCCGCGCCAGCGATGCATCGCGCTGCGCTTGAACCTCAACGTGGATCAGCACCCATTGCACGCTGCCGTCACGCAGGCATACCTCCACCAGCTTGTCGGCCACCATGCCGTCCGGAGCGTCGCCAAAACCGATACTCGCAAGTTCCTTGTCGCGCAAGCGCGGCCGTTTTGACCAGTCGATCTGAATGCAGAGTTCGGCGAAGAAGAAGGCCATGAAAGCCCGGAAGGCATGCGTCAGCGCCCTCTTCCAGGGCAAATCGAAACGCGCGGGCGGAGCGATATTGGGCATGCCCCCAGTCTACGGTCGCGCCCTGCCTGAGCATATTGACGAAAGACAAAACCCAGGCACATTCCGCGCGGGCCACGGCGTAAGGCGCTGCGATGCGCGGCGCGGCGAATTGATATACATTGCTGGTTCCCGGATTTTCAAGGACACCCAATGATCACCTGCCACCTGCGCTACATCATCGATGCGGACAAGCTGCTGGAATTTGAACACTACGCCCGCTTGTGGATACCGCTGGTCGAGAAACTGGGCGGCATCCACCACGGCTACCTGATGCCCAGCGAAGGCGCCAGCGACGTCGCGCTGGCCTCGTTCTCGTTCGCGTCACTGGCCGCCTACGAACAGTACCGCATCGCGGCCGCCAGCGACGAGGAATGTATCGCGGCAGTCGACTACTACAAGCAGACCAAGTGCTTCCTCAGCTACGAGCGCTCGTTCTTCCGTCCGGTGTTTCGCTAAGCTCTCAGCGCGCCACGCTGCTGGGCAGATCCGCGAAATCTTCGGTTTTTTCCAGGATCTGCCAGGTCGCCAGCAGGGCCGGCGGCGGCACGATCAGCTTGCGCGCCACCAGGTCCAGCCAGCCGCCGGCGCTGGTGATGCGCGCGGCCAGCTTGCCGTCGCCGCGATAGATGTCGCTGCGCAGCAGCCAGCGGCTGCCGTCCTGGGACATGCCCGCCAGGCCCAGCGTCACTGTGATCGGCTCCAGCAGCATCACTTCCTTGAAGTAGGCGATATCGTCCTTCATCACCACCGGGCCGATGTTCTGGCGCTTGAATTCGCCCATGCTGAAGCCGTTCTCCGACAGGAACAGCATGCGCACGTCGCCCGCCTTGTCCAGAAAGGCCGTGTTGCGCATATGGCTGTTGAAATCCATATCGCCCCAGCCAGCCATCATCTTCTTTTCAAACATGGCCATCCCCCTATGCTCCATAGCTTGTGTAGACAAAGCCGTTGCCCACCAGCGCAACGGCGGCACTCATATTTTCGGCGCTTTCGCTGAAGGACGTCAGCACGTCCGCCCGCGATGCACCGTGTTCCAGGACGGTGTTCCAATAACTGACACCGCCGGCGTCGCCTTCGCGGTGCAGCACGTTGCGGTACAGGCCGTCGACGAACGCCGCATTGCCGGGGTTGGCGCCGTAATGCTGCTGGAACTCCGCACTGCCGATAAAGCCCTGCGCCACGTCGCCCAGCTTGGTGCCGTGTTCCAGCACCGAGATCCAGTAGCCCAGGCCCGCCTTGTCCGGCGCACGGTCCAACGCTGCCCGGTACAGGCGGAAAGCGCGGCCGACGTCGCCGTCCATGCTGAGCGCGACCACATCGCTGCTGCCGGTGAAGAAAATCCGGTCGATATTGGACAGTGTATCGGCGCCGACGCCGGCTTTGGATATCAGGAACTTCCCCGGGCCGAAGGCACTGTAAATGCTGTAGTCGCCAACGCTCCCTTTATACACGATGGTATCGCGCTCGCCCTGGGTGCCGCTGTACGTGGTATTCGCAAGCCTGCCGCCTTGCACTGCGCCTTTGCTGGCCAGCGTGCTGACGTCCATGCCTGAAATGGTAGCGGTGCTGGCGGCATTGCCGGCCAGGTCAACGACGCTGCCGGCGCTCATCTTTAAGGTGTAACTCGCAGGGAAGAGCACGTGGCTGGGCTGCATCGTCACGGCCGAACCCGACACAGTGACCCGGCCGGCTTGCTGCATGTCGAACGTCTCAAGCACGGTGCCCGAACTGTCGAGCAGGCTGATCACGCCGGTGCCAGCCCGGACCGGCTCATCGAAAGTCAATATGAGAGGGCCATCAACTGCGCCTGCGCCATTGCTGACCCGGGGTGCAATGGTATCGGTCATGGTCATCGACAGGCTGTAGTTCAGTTTCTCGCCTTGCGGCAAAGTGGCGAAACTGCCGGTCTCGATACGAATGTAGTTGTAGCCATCGCTGCTGGAGCCGAGAAATGTCAGGGTGCCGTTGTCCGGGTTCCAGTTGCCGCTTGTTTGGCCATCCTTGTCGACCACGGCCAGCGCGGGCCGCGCGCCGGCCGCCAGGAGCTGCTGCTCCGCCGTAACATTCAACTTGATCTTGTAGGTCACGCCCTGCTGCGCAGCGAACTTGAAGTAGTCCCGGTCATACAGATAGTCCAGCCTTCCGCTGGCCTGTCCCGCCGCATTGAATGCAAGCGCCGAAGCCCTGCTGTTGGCGATGTCATCCGCCACAGGTGTTACGCTGAGCGTGTAGTCGCCCACCTGGCTGCCTTTCACTTGCACGTAGTAGCGCCCGGTCTGGTACGGTGCCACCGGCTCGCCCAGCGGCGCGCTCTTGTAGAAATCAAGCTCAGTGCTATAGATCGCCATCCCGGTGTAGCCCGTGCTCGGGAACACTGTCAGGTCCAGGCGCTGCCCTGCCGGACTGCCGGGACCCGGCACCAGCGCAAAGTTGTAGCCCACGCTGCTGTCCAGGTCCATCTGGAACCAATCGCGGTCGCCGGCCGTATCAATCCGCCCGGCAACGCTGCCATACAGGGCCAGGCGGCCGGTGGTAGATGCGTCGCTGCTGTAGTCGTCTGCCATGCCTGTCTTCACCGTTTCACTGTTGCAAAAAAGTAATTATAACGGATGTGTTACTTTGTGGCAACAATAACAACGACAGCAACTTAGGCCAGGAAGTCGGCCAGCGTCAGTGCGACGATTTTAGTCGCTTTGCGCAGATCGTCCAGCGCCAGGCGCTCGTCGGCTTTCTTGGCGTTGGATTCGGGCACGGTGCGCGGGCCGGCGCCGTACAGCACCGCCGGGATGCCCTGCTCGCCGTACAGGCGCGCGTCGGCGTACAGCGGCGTGCCGACGGCGGGAATGTCTTCACCCAGGATGGCCCTGGCGTTCTTCTGGATGTTGGCCACGATCTGCTCTGTACCCGGCTGCGGGCGCAGCGCGTGCGACAGCAGCAGGCGCTTGATCTCGATGCGGATGCCGGGCTCGCCGCGCACCGCGTCCTCGATCAGCGCGCGCACCTGCGCTTCCACCGCCACCGGATCTTCTTCCGGAATCATGCGGCGGTCCATCTTCATCACCACTTTGCCGGGCACCACGTTGGTGTTGGTGCCGCCGTCGATGCGGCCCACCAGCATGGTCGGGCTGTCGATGCCGGGCACTTTGGACTTCACCTTCTTCAACTCCGCCACCTGGGTGTAGAGCGCATTCAGGATCTTGGTGGCCGCTTGCAGCGCGTCGTGGCCGGTCTCCGGCATGGCGCCGTGGCCGGACTTGCCGTGCACGGTGATCTCGAACTGCAAGCAGGCGTTGTGGGCGGTGACGATGCTGTAGCTGAAGCCCGCCGCGATGACAAAATCAGGCTTGGTGAGCTTTTGCTCCAACAGCCAGCCCGGTCCCAGCAGGCCGCCGAATTCCTCGTCGTAGGTGAAGTGCAGTTCCAGCTGTCCCTTGAGCGGCACGCCCAGCGCTTCCAGCGCGCGCGCGGCGAAGATGTAGGTGGCGAAGTCGCACTTGGAGACGGCGGCGGCGCGGCCATAGATGTAGCCGTTGTCGACCACGCCGCCGTAGGGCGGATAGGTCCAGCCTTCGCCGGGCGGCACCACGTCGCCGTGCGCGTTCAGCGCCACGGTGGGGCCGCCGTCCGCATAGGGACGGCGCACGATCAGGTTGGTGATGCTCTCCATGCCGTAGTCATGCACCTGCTGCGCGGGCACGGCGTGCTTCTCGGCCTGCCAGCCGTAGGCCTGCACCGCTTCGGCGACCATGTCCGCGTGCGGCGCGTTGTTGCCGGGCGGTGTGTCGGTGGGCACGCGCAGCACCTGCTGCAGGAAGGCGACTTCTTCGTCGAAGTGGGCGTCGATCCACTGGATCAGTTGTTCTTGCTTGCTCATGTTCTTCCTCTTGGACGTGGGGCTTACTTCGCGCCGGACTCGAACCAGGCAGCCACTTGGGCGCGTTCGTCGTCGGTCATATTGGTCAGGTTAGCCAGCGGCATGGCTTTCAGCTGCACCGCCTGCTTGTAGATCTTCTCGGCATTCTGGCGCACTTCCGCCTCGTTCTCCAGCATGATGCCGGCCGGCGCGGCGGCAAAGCCGGGCTGCGTGGGCGCCACCGCGTGGCAGGATACGCAGCGCTGCGCCAGGATGGCCTGCACTTTGCCGAACTGCGAAACCGCAAGCGGCGCGGCGGCGGCCGAAGCCGCGCGGGCCGCCGGCGGCGGCGGTGCAATCGCCACCGCCACGGCGATCAGGATCGCCACGCCGATGGCCGGATAGCGCCACTCGACGCGGCCCTTGTGGCGCAGGTTGAAGAAGTGGCGGATAAACACGCCCGCCGCCATGATGGCCGCCAGCACCAGCCAGGCGTGGTCGTGGCGGTAGGTCATGGCGTAGTGGTTGCTGATCATGATGAACAGCACCGGCAAGGTGAAGTAGTTGTTATGCACGCTGCGCTGCTTGGCGCGCTGGCCATGCACCGGGTCCGGCAGGCCGCCCGCCGCGATGGCCGCCACCATCTTGCGCTGGCCGGGGATAATCAGCATCAGCACATTGGCCACCATGATGGTGCCTATCATCGCGCCCACGTGGATGTAGGCCGCGCGGCCGCTGAGGAAATGCGTCAGCACCCAGGCCGCCGCCACCAGCAGCGCAAACACCACCACGCCGAACCAGAAGTCATGCTTGCCCAGCGGGGAGCGGCACAGCAGGTCGTACACGGTCCAGCCCACCACCAGCGAAGCGATGCCCAGGCCCACGGCCTGCAGGCTGCTCAGGTCCGCCACGGATTTGTCCACCATCATGGCCTGGGCGTTGAAATAGTAGGCGATGGTCAGCAGCGCGAAGCCCGACAGCCAGGTGGTGTAAGCTTCCCATTTGAACCAGTGCAGCTCCTTGGGCAGCTCGGCCGGCGCCACCAGGTACTTCTGCGGGTTGTAGAATCCGCCGCCGTGCACGGCCCACAACTCGCCCGACACGCCCTTCTTCGCCAGCTCGGAGCCGGGCGCCGGCGGACGGATGGAGTTGTCCAGCCAGACGAAATAAAACGAGGCGCCTATCCAGGCGATACCGGTAATGATGTGCAGCCAGCGCACGATCAGGTTCAGCCACTCGAGGCCGTAAGGGATCAGATAGGCAAAAACTTCCATGGATTCCTCAAGAATAAAGTAGCGGCAATTTACAGAAGATAAACGGTTTTCGTCCCTGCATCATGAAATATATCGTATATTTCTCATATCCGATCTGATATAAAGCCAGCCTATGTCCAGCCTGCCCAAAAATCTCGATCTGCACCTGATCCGCATCCTCTACCTGCTGCTGGTGGAGAAGAATGTGTCGCGCGTTGCGCTCAAGCTGAATCAGCCGCAGCCATCGATCTCCGCCTCCCTGCGCAAGCTGCGCGAACTGACCGGCGACCCGCTGCTGGTGCGCGGCGCGCGCGGCATGGTGCCCACCCAGCACGGCGAGAGCCTGCTCAAGCCCGCCAAGCGCATCCTCGATGAAACGGAAAACCTGTTCATCAAGAAGACGCCCTTCGTGCCGCAGGAGGAAGCGCGCACCTTCCACATCGCCGCGCCGGACTATCTGGACACGCAGTTCCTGCCCAATGTGGTGTCGCTGCTGCGGCGCGGCTCGCCGCTCAGCCGCATCGTCATCCACGGCCTGGGGCCGGGCGTGGACTATGTGCGCCTGCTGTCGGACGGCGACCTGGACCTGGTGATCGCCAACTGGGACGAGCCGCCCGAGCACCTGCACATGTCCAAGCTGTTCGAAGACCCCATCATCTGCGCCATGCACGCGGCCGCGCCCTACGCCAAGCGCACCGCCAGCGACGCCATGACGGCCGAGGACTACCTGTCGCTGCCGCACGTGGCGCCGTCGCAGCTGCTGCCCGGCTACCACGGCGTGATCGACTCCTTCCTCGAGCGCCAGAACATGCGCCGCAACGTGGTGGTGGAATCGGCCTACTTCGGCCTCATTCCCTACATGCTGACGCAGACCGACCTGGTGCTGACCACCGGCCGCCAGTTCATCCGCTTCCATGAAAAGACGCTGCCGCTGAAAACCTACACGGTGCCGATCAAGTTCCCGCCGATGCGCTTCTACCAGCTGTGGCACGAGCGCGTGCACGGCGCGCCCGAGCACAAATGGCTGCGCGACCAGGTCAGCGAGGCGGCGAAAGGGCTGCTGAAGTGATAAGGGTCATAGGCTCCGGCATATAGCCCGCCTGTCCCGGCAGTTATATGATCGAAGCTCCAAGGATGGATATCACGATGACTACACTCTCCGAACTCAATAGCTGCGACGTTTCCACTTTCGCCGAGCGCCTGCACGGCATCTACGAGCACTCGCCCTGGATACCCCAGCGCGCAGCGGCGGGCCGTCCCTACGCCAGCGTGGCGGCGCTCAAGCAGGCCTTGCAGGCGGAAGTGGCCAGGGCAAGCAACGACGAACAACTGGGCTTGATCCGCGCCCACCCGGAATTGGCAGGCAAGGCCGCCATCGCCGGCGAGCTGACGGCAGAATCGACCAATGAACAGGCGCGTTCCGGCCTGAACCTGTGCAGCGCCGAGGAATTCGCCACGCTGCACAAGCTGAATGCGGACTACAACGCCAAGTTCGGCTTCCCCTTCATCCTGGCCGTGAAAGGCCCCACCGGCAACGGCCTGACGCGCCAGCAGATCATCGCCACCTTCACGCGCCGCTCGCGCAACCAGGTGGCGGACGAACAGCAGGAGTGCCTGCGCCAGATCCACCGCATCGCCGAAATGCGCATCAACGACCTGCTGGGCGTGAAGATGGACTTCGGCCCCGCCATCATGCAATGGTCGGAAGACCTGGCGCAGTGGAGCGACGACGAGCACGGCCTGACCTGCGCCTACATGACGGACGCGCACCGCAAATCCGCCGCCCAGCTGGCGGCGTGGATGCGCGAAGCGGGCATGGAAGTGGAGATCGACAACGTGGGCAACGTGGTGGGCCGCTACCTGAGCGGCGCAGCCGGCGCCAAGACGCTGATGACGGGATCGCATTACGACACCGTGCGCAACGGCGGCAAGTACGACGGCCGCCTCGGCATCCTGCTGCCGCTCGCCATCGTCAAGAGCCTGCACGCGAAGGGTGAAAAGCTGCCGTTCGACTTTGAGATTGTCGGCTTTGCCGAAGAAGAAGGCGTGCGTTTCCGCTCCACTTTCCTGGGCAGTAACGCCATCACCGGCCGCTTCGACATGGGCCTGCTGGAGCAGCTGGACGCGGACGGCGTGAGCATGCGCACGGCGCTGGAGGCTGCGGGCCACAACGTGCAGGCCATTCCCGCCATCGCGCGCGACCCGGCAAAACTGCTGGCCTTCGTGGAAGTGCATATCGAACAAGGGCCGGTGCTGCTGCAGCGCGGCCTGCCGCTGGGCGTGGTCACCGCCATCGCGGGCAGTTCGCGCTACCTGGTGGAACTGCACGGCCTGGCCAGCCATGCCGGCACCACGCCCATGACCATGCGCAAGGACGCTGCTGCCGCTGCGGCCGAAATCGTGCTGCTGGTCGAGCAGCGCTGCGGCACGGCCGAGGCCCTGGTGGGCACCGTTGGGCAGCTGCAGGTGCCGAATGGTTCGGTCAACGTGATCCCGGGCGCGTGCAAGCTGTCGCTCGACATCCGCGCGGCGGACGACGCGGTGCGCAAGGCGGCGGTGCAGGACGTCCTCGACGGCATCGCGGCGATCTGCGAGCGGCGCCAGGTTGAATTCAAGCTGGAGAAAGTGGTGGAAGCCAGCGCAGCCCCCTGCGCGCCATGGCTGATGGACCAGCTGGGCGCAGCGGTCGAGCGCACCGGCCTGCCGCGTTTCGACCTGCTGTCCGGTGCCGGTCACGACGCCATGGCCATGGCCGCCATCACCGACGTGGCCATGCTGTTCACGCGCTGCGGCAACGGCGGCATCAGCCACAACCCGCTGGAAACCATGACCGCCGACGACGCCGAAATCGCCGCCCAGGCGCTGCTGGACTTCCTGCGCAGCTTTGAGCCCAAGGCACGTTGAGACTGGCCCTGCCCAGACCTCACACGGCCGCCATCTCCCGGCTGTAGCTCCGCGTTGCATCGACCAGGCTGCGCGTGTAGGGGTGGGTGGCGCCGCCGTTGCTGAGCGAGGCGCTGTCAAGCGTGTCGACGATGCGGCCTTGCTGCATCACCGCCACGCGGTCGCACAGGTGCACCACCACGCCCAGGTCGTGCGTCACCAGGATGTAGGTCAGGCCGTCGCGCGCGCGCAGCTCGGCCAGCAGGTTCAGGATCTCGGCCTGCACCGACACGTCCAGCGCGGACGTGGGCTCGTCCAGCAGCAGGATGCGCGGCTCCAGTATCAGCGCGCGCGCGATCGCCACGCGCTGCCGCTGGCCGCCCGACATCTGGTGCGGGTAGCGGTAGCGGAAGGACTCATTCAGGCCCACCTTCAGCAGCATCTGCCGCACCCGCTCGCCGATGTTGTCCATCTTGTGGATCTTCAGCGGCTCGGACAGCGCCGTGTCCACAGTGTGGCGCGGATGCAGCGAGCCGTAAGGATCCTGGAACACCATCTGCATCAGCCGGCAGCGTTCGCGGTCTATCTTGCGGCCCAGCGGCTGGCCGGCGATAGCCATCTCCCCTTCCCAGTGCGAGTACAGCCCGGCCAGGCAGCGCAGCACCGTGCTCTTGCCGGAGCCCGATTCACCCACCAGCCCGAATACCTCGCCCTCCTTCACCGAGAAGCCCACTTCGTTCAATACCTTGTTGCGCTGGCCGCCGCTGCCGAAGGACAGCGCCAGTTCATTTACCGTGATCATGAATCGAACTCCTAATTGGTGAGCCAGGCGGGATCGCGCTGCAGCACCGGCAACGCCGGGCGCCGCACGTCTATGCTGGGCAGCGCGGCCAGCAGGCCGCGGGTGTAAGGATGCTGGGCGTGGTCCAGGTCCGCCGCCGCGATGGACTCCACCACGCGGCCCGCATACATCACCAGCACGCGGTCGCAAAAGTGGCGCACCAGGTTCAGGTCGTGGCTGATGAAGACCAGGCCCAGGTCGCGCTGGCCCACCAGGTCGTCCAGCACGGACAGCACTTGCGCGCGCACAGACACGTCCAGCGCCGATGTGGGCTCGTCGGCGATCACAACTTCCGGATTCGGGATCAGCATCATCGCAATCATGATGCGCTGGCCCATGCCGCCGGAGATCTCGTGCGGATAGCGCTCGTACACGCGCTGAGGTTCGCGGATGCGCACCTGCTCCAGCATGGCGATGACCCGCTCGCGCACCTCGGCGCGCGGCAGGCGCCGGCCGCTCTCGTGCGCCACCAGGGCTTCTGCGATCTGGTCGCCCACCTTCATCACCGGGTTCAGCGAATACTTGGGGTCCTGCATGATCATGGACATGCGCTGGCCGCGTATGGCGCGCATCTGCTTTTCGCCGGCCTGCAGCAGGTCGGTATCGCCGAAGCGCAGCACGCGCGCGTCGATGCGGGCGCTGGCCGGGTGCAGCTTCAGCAGCGTGCGGCCCACGGTCGATTTGCCGGAGCCGGATTCGCCGACGATGGCCAGCTTCTCGCGCCCCAGCTTGAACGACACGCCGCGCACCGCGTCCACCAGTCCGTCGCGCGTGGCGAAGCGCACGCTCAGGTCTTCCACTTCCAGCTTGGTCTCTGTGTTTGTCATCATTGGTCCTTGTCAGCTGCGTGGATCGAACACGTCG
This sequence comes from Pseudoduganella aquatica, assembly GCF_009857595.1. Lineage (GTDB taxonomy): Bacteria > Pseudomonadota > Gammaproteobacteria > Burkholderiales > Burkholderiaceae_D > Rugamonas > Rugamonas aquatica_A. Next base: position 52,147 of record NZ_WWCU01000012.1, read on the forward strand.
CGCAGGCCGTCGCCCAGCAGGTTGAAGGCCAGGCTCACCACCATGATGGCGGCGCCGGGCATGGCCACCAGCCACCAGCACTCCATCATGTAGCGGCGTCCGGCCGAGATCATGGCGCCCCACTCGGCCGACGGCGGCTGCGCGCCCAGGCCGAGGAAGCCCAGGCCCGCAGCTGTGAGGATGATGCCGGCCATATTCATGGTCAGCCGCACCAGCACCGAGGACAGGCACAGCGGCGCAATGTGCCGCACCAGGATGCGCAGCGGCGAAGCGCCCTGCAGCTGCACGGCCGCCACGAAGTCGGCCTTGCGCAGGGTGCGCGTTTCGGCGCGCGCCAGGCGGGCGATGGGCGGCCAGGCGGTGAGCGCGATGGCGATCACCGCGTGCTCCAGGCCCGGCCCGAGCGCGGCCACGAAGGCCAGCGCCAGCACCAGGCTGGGGAAGGAAATGAAGATGTCGGTGATGCGCATGAACAGCGTATCCACCCAGCCGCCGAAGTAGCCGGAAGTGGCACCCACCGCCAGCCCCACCGGGCCGACCACGATGGTGACCAGGCCCACGATGTACAAGGTGGTGCGGGCGCCGTAGACCAGGCGGCTGAAGGTGTCGCGGCCGTATTCGTCGGTGCCGAACCAGTGCGCGGCGCCGGGCGCCTGCAAGGTGGCGGCCAAGTCCTGGCGCAGCGGGTCGTGGGTGGCGATCCAGGGCGCGAAGCAGGCTACCGCGATCAGCAGCAGGATCACGATCAGGCCCGCGAGCGTCATGGGATTGAGCAGCAGGTGGCGCAGTGCGCGCCGCAGCGATTCGCGCAGCGCGGAGCCGGCGGTGGCGGGGCCGGCCGCGCGCGGCGATGGCGGCGTGGCGGGGGCGGCGTCCGGCTTCGGCGCGGCAGTCATGGTAGGTGTCAGCATCAGTGCATCCGTGGGTCGAAAACTTGGTACAAGGCGTCCGAGACGAGATTAAGCGTGACGAAGATGACGCCGACCAGCAGCACGCATCCCATCACCGAATTCATATCGCCCAGCAGCAGGCTGTTGGTCAGGTACTGGCCGAAGCCCGGCCAGGCGAACACGGTCTCGATCAGCACCGCGCCCTCCAGCAGGCCGCCGTAGGCCAGCGCGACGATGGTAAGCAGCTGCACCAGGATGTTGCGGAAGGCGTGGCGCCAGATCACAGCCGCCTCGGACAGCCCCTTCACGCGCGCCGTGAGGATGTATTCCTGCGACAGCTGCGCCAGCATGAAGCTGCGCGTCATGCGGCTGATATAGGCCATCGAATGCAGGCCCAGGATGCAGGCCGGCAGCAGGATGTGCTTGACGCTGTTGGCGAAGGCGTCCCAGTTCCCGGCCAGCAGCGTGTCGATCAGCAGCAGGCCGGTGACGGAGGGGATGGCGCCGTCGTACATCAGCGCGATGCGCCCGGAGCCGCCGGCCCAGCCCAGCCAGGCGTAGAACACCAGCAGTCCCATCATGGCGAACCAGAACACCGGCGTGGAGTGGCCCGCCAGGCTGATGACGCGCACCACATGGTCCACCAGGCGGCCGCGCCGGCTGGCGGCCCACACGCCCAGCGGCACGCCGGCCAGCACGCCGAGCACGATGGCCAGCGTGGCCAGTTCCACCGTGGCCGGGAACACCCGCGCAATGTCGGCGCTGACGGCGTTCCCGGTCAGCAGCGAGGTGCCGAGGTTACCGTGCGCCAGTTCGCCCAGGTAGCGGCCGAACTGCATCCACAGCGGCTGGTCCAGGCCCAGGCGCGCCGCAGCCTGCTGGTAGGTGGACGCGTCCGCGTCCGGCCCGACGATGGAGAGCACCGGATCGATCGGCATCACGCGGCCGATGAAGAAGGTCAGCACCAGCAAGCCGCACAGCGTGGCCAGGGTGCTCAGCAAACGCGTTCGCATGGTGCCGGCGCGCGCCCAGAAAGCTTTCATGTCTTGTCTCCCTTGTTATTTTGGCGGGCGTCTAATCTTTGTAGACGTCCCGCAGGTGGGTGGTGGCGGACGGGTGTCCCACGTAGCCGTGCACCCGCTTGCTCAGCACCACGGTCTCCAGCATCTGCGAGATGGGCTGGATGGCGCCCACTTCGCTGTCGTACAGCTGCTGCACTTCTCGGTACATGGCGTTCTGCGTGTCGGGGTCGCGCTCGCGCACCGCCTGCTCGATCAGCCGGTTGATTTCCTGGCTGTGGAAGGAAGTGCGCCAGCCCTGGAAGTTGGTCAGCTTGGCGGCGTCGCGGTTGTCCGGGTTGTAGACCAGCGCGCGCAGGTTGGCGTGCGGATGCGGCTCCACGCCGCCGCCGCCCCGCCCCACCACGATTTCGAATTTGCGGTCGCGCATGGCGCCATACACCTGGTTGCCGGTGCCGGACTGGATGCTGGCTTCGATGCCGGCCTGCGCCAGCGTGCCTTGCAGCGCGGTGGCGATATTGATCATGGGCGGATCGGACAGCACCTTGATGGTGGTGCGGAAGCCGTTCGGGTAGCCCGCCTCGGCCAGCAGCTTTTTCGCCGCCGGCACGTCCAGCTTGTAGCCCGGATCGGGCAGCGTGGCCGCCAGGCCTATCATCACCGGGCGCTGATGCGCCACGCCGTAGTGCGGCATGATGGCCTTGTTGATGCCGTCGTAGTCGATCAGCTTGCGCAGCGCCAGGCGCACGCGCTTGTCGGCGAACTTGGCGTCCTTCATGCTCACCGCCACGTAGTAGGAGGTGCCGCGCAGCACCGGCTGCACCACCGCGCTGGCGTCGTGCCGCAGCGCTTCGATGTCGGGACCGGCCATGCCGGCCGCCAGGTCCACGTCGCCGCGCGAGATCATGAAGCGCAGCGACAGCGACTCCGGCACGTGCCGCATCACCACGCGGCGCAGCTTGGCCGGGCCGCGCCAGTAGGCGTCGTAGCGGTCCAGCAGCATGGCGTCCTTGGCGCGCCACTCGGTCAGCGCGTAGGGGCCGGAACCGGCGGCGTGCGTCAGCAGCCAGGCCGCGCCCAGGTCGCCGTTCTTTTCGTGCGACAGCACCGTGTCGCGGTCCAGGATGGCGGCGCTGACCGAGGTGCCCAGCGTGTACAGCACCATCTTCGGGTCGGTCGGCTCGGGCAGCGTGATGCGCAGGGTGCGCGCGTCCACCGCCTGGATCAGGCGCTCGGCGTTGCCGGCGCTGAAGCCGTAGCTTTTCCACGGCGAGGCCATGGCCAGGTTCAGCTTGAGCACGCGCTGCAACGACCAGGCCGCGTCGGCGGCGGTGAGCGCGCGACCGCTCTGGAAGCGCGCGTCGCCGCGCAGCGTCAGGGTCAGGCTCATGCCGTCGGGTGCGATCTCCCAGCGCTCGGCCAGCGCGGGATGCACCTTGCTCAGGTCATGCGGGTCCAGCTCCACCAGGTAGTCGTACAGGTTGGCCACCACGCCCAGCACGTCGTTGCCAGTGGCGCCGGCAGGGTCCAGCGACAGCAGGTTGTTCATGTTCATGCCGATCACCAGCTGGTCGCGCGGGGTAGCGGCCAGCGCAGGTGCGCCCGGCAGCGCCAGCGCCACGGCCACGGCCAGCGCGCACGCACGTTTGATTGCACGTTTCATGGCCGGGCCTTAGTAGGATTCCACGGTGCTCGCCGCGATGTAGTCGAAGTCGATGTCTTCGCCCAGGCCCGGCTGCTGCGACAGGTGCACAAAGCCGTCGGCGTCCATCGCGTCCGGCAGGCTGCGCAGATAGGCCGGCGGCACGTCGTAGTCCAGGAAGGGATGCAGCAGGCCGCGCTCGTACCACTCGCAGTTCTTGATGGCGGCGGTGACGGCCAGGTTGGCCGCGCCGTTGCCGTGCACTTCGCAGTTCATGCCGAAAGCGTCCGCCAGCGCCGCCACCTTCATGGTCGGCGTGATGCCGCCCACGCCCGGCACGCCGGCGCGCAGGATGTCGCAGGCGCCGGCCTGCACCCAGTCGGCGCGGCTGTGGTGCTTGCCCGAGATCGACTCCGGCCCCACGATGGGGATGTCGAGCTGGTTGGCCAGCCAGGCATAGGACGCGATGCTTTGCTCGTTCATCATCTCCTCGAACCAAGCGAAGTTGAGCCGTTCCAGCGCGCGGCCTATGGTGAGCGCGTCGCCGCGGCTGTACCAATGATACCCGTCCAGCATCAGCGCCACGTCCGGACCGACCGCCTCGCGCACTGCGGCGCAGGCCTTGATGTCCATCGCCACGCTGGGCGCGAAGGAGACCGGCGGCATCCAGGTATGCAGCTTGATGGCCTTGTAGCCGCGCTCCACCAGCTTGACCGCGAAGGCCGCGTATTCGTCCGGCGTGGACAGGCCGCCTTTCAGCTCGTCGCCGCACATGGTGCTGCCGTAGGCCGGCACCTTGTCGCGGTAGGCGCCCAGCAGCTTGTACACCGGCGTGTTCAGCGCGCGGCCCGCCAGGTCCCACAGCGCCTGCTCGATCACGGCCAGCGCGCGGTCGGTGAGCTGGCCGGCGCTGCCGCGCTGCCAGTGCACCAGGTCCTGCCACAGGCGCTCGCGGTCGAATGGATCCTGCCCGATCAGCACCTTGCGGGCGAACGCCTCCAGGATGTGCGGACGCACCACTTCCGGCGGGCCGAAGGCGTAGCCCTTGCTGCCGTCGTCGGCGGTGATGGTGATCATAGCCATGTTGGCGCGCTTCTCCGGGCCGGGATGGGAATGTCCCGCGCTATCGACGCTGCGGCTGGTCAGATAGTGGAACACGGTTCCTTGTACTCGTTCGATTTTCATGTGCTGTCTCGCATTGGGTTCAAAAAAGGGTGGGCGCACCGCGTTTGCGTTGCGGCGGCGCGCCCGCCAAAAGGGCCGGGGCCGGCCTTAAAACTCGTAACTGATCCTGGCGTTGAACGCGCGGCCAATCGGGCTGGCGATGTTGTTGGCGTAGGCAGTCGAATTCGAATTGGTGACGGGCGGCGCGGTGTCGAACAGATTGCTCACGCCTCCGGTCACGGTGATGTGCTTGAAGCCTTTGTAGGAAGCGGTCAGGTTCCACACCGAGTAGGGCTTGATGTCGCGGAAGTACTCGGGCGCCACGTTGTTCAGGTCGTGGTAGCCGGTGTTGAAGTTCTGCGTCAGCTGCGAGAACCAGTCGCCCTTGGCCCACGACATGCGCAGCGTGTGCTTCCAGCGGAAGGTGTAGGTGGGGCTGGCGCTGACGTTGCCCGAACCGACCGAACCGAAGCGGCCCAGGTTGGAAATCCACACGCCGTCCTTCTCGTTCTGGTTCTCGAACTGGTGCACATAGGTGCCGTCCAGGCCGATCTTGAAGTCGCCCACGGGCTGGCGCGGGAAGCCGTAGCTGAAGCCCACGTCCACGCCGCTGGTGCGCAGGTCGCCCAGGTTCATCACGGTGTTCTTCACGTAGGCCAGCGAACGGTCCGCGTTGCGCACGAACAGGTCGGTGTACTTGGCCGGGTTGGTGAAGATGGCGTTCTGCGGCAGCTGGCCGATGCTGTTGCGGAAGTGGATATTGTAGTAGTCCAGCGACAGCATCATATTGCGCATCGGTTCCAGCACCACGCCCAGCGTCAGGCTGCGCGACTTCTCCGGCAGCACATCCGGATTGCTGCCCTGCTGCACCGGCAGCAGCGCGTTGCAGACGATGAGCGGATTGGCGCCGGCCACCGCCTTGCCGGTGCCCGCCAGGCCCGGCGTGCCGGGGCACAGCAGCGGATCGTCCCAGCGGCTGGTGGTGAGCGCGGTGGCGCCGGGCAGGCGGTAGCCGTAGCGGTCGAACAGGGTAGGCGCGCGGAAGCCGGTGCTGGCCGAGCCGCGTAGCATCAGGTTCTTCAAAGGCTGGTAGCGGAAGCTGGCTTTCGGATTGACGGTGTTGCCAAAGTCCGAATAGCGGTCGGCGCGCGCGGCCACGTTGAAGTCCAGCTCCTTGGTCACAGGCAGGTCGGTCTCCACGAACAGCGCGCTGATGTTGCGCTGGCCGGCGGCGTAGCTGGGCAGGCGGTTCTGGTAGGGCACGTCGATCACGCCGTCCAGCGCGCGGTCCTTGTTGCCGTCGTGGTGGAACTCGGCGCCGGTGGCCAGGGTTAGCGCGCCGCCGCCCAGCTGCATCAGCTCGCGCGTCACGGTCAGGTCAACGCCGGTGTAGAGATTGGTGGTGTGGCGGATCTGGCCGCCGTCGGCCGAGATGTCCTTCAGGTAGGCCAGACCGGCCGCGCTCTGCGTGCCGAAGGGATTCAAGATGCCGTTGCGCACGCCGGCCTGCAGTTTCAGGCCGTTCACATAGCCCTGGCGGAACCAGGAATCGCGCTCGCCGGCGCCGTAGATGAAGCCCAGGCGGTAGTCCCACTGGCCGATGCGGCCTTCGTCCGCCACCACCAGGCGCGTGGCCTGCTGCTGGTCGCGCGCGATGGCAGGCCCCAGTTCGGCCACGCTCCAGGACACGTTCAGCGTGGAGCCGTTCAGGCCCGGAATGGCGGGCACGCCGGCCGAGCCGCCCGGGTAGTATGGGCTGCTCGGCGTGATCTGCGCCACCGCGCCGTTGAAGCCCACCGTGGTGCTGGGCGCGCGCTGCGTGGTGATGTGTTCTTTCGCGTACAGCAGCTCGGCCGTCACCAGGTGGTCTTCGGACAGCTTCAGGCTGCCCTTGGTGAAGAAGGTGGTTTGCGAGTTGGCCGGCAGCGCCAGCACATAGTAGTTGGCGTTCTGGATGCAGGTGTTGCGCAGCGCCGGCGTGGAGTACGGCGGCGTGCAGCCGGCCGAGAAATAGGGATTGCCGGTGATGCCGGTGCTGGGCGAGAAAATATTGGCCGGCTGCGCGTAGCTGCCGGTGGTGGCGCGCGGCGCGATGCCCAGCTCGGCCAGCCGTTCGGGGCTGGTCAGCTCCGGGCGGTCGTTGGCGTCCAGCGCGGTGCGCTTGTGCGTGTCCACCGTGGCGTAGATATTCCAGCCGTCCGTTTCCAGATTGCCGATGCCGCCCAACACGCTCAGGCGGTGTTCGCGGCCGCCGCCGGAGGCCTCCGGCACGACGCCCTGCGCGGTGACGTTCAGGCCATTGTAGGTGCGCTTGGTGATGAAGTTGACCACGCCGCCGATGGCGTCGGTGCCGTAGGTGGAGGAGGCGCCGTCGCGCAGCACTTCCACGCGGTTCAGAGCGCTCATCGGTATCATGTCGACGTTGACGAAGCCGTTGCTGAGCGGTTCGTTGACCATGCGGCGGCCGTTGAGCAGCACCAGCGTGCGGTTGATGCCGATGCCGCGCATATTCATGTTGGTGCCGGCGCCGGCGGCGGAAGGCACGTTGGTGGAAGCGACCGGCATGGACGTCACCACGTCGGCCACCGTGGTCAGGGCGGCGTTGGCGAATTCGTCGGCCTTGACGGTGGTGACCGGCAAAGCCATTTCGCTGGCCACGCGCTTGATGGTGGAACCGGTGACTTCCACCTTCTGCATGGGCGCGGCGGCGGCGGCCGCTTCGGTCTGCTGCGCGGCGGCCTGCCCGGCCAGGGTCAGGACGGCAAGGGCAATGGATGTGCGGGCCAGGCGGTGCGGGGATGTGCGGGTGCGGTGTTGCATGGTTGTCTCCTCCATGGTGTAAGAATTTTCTTCTTCACGTCGGCGGAGGATCATGCGTTGCCGCGCTGTCCTTTTTGTCTCGCCGTAACGCTGGTAGTGCCGGCCCCAAGTTATCGGTCGTCTGACAACTTGGAAGCAAGTATAATCATCACTTTTAGAAAACGCAACTTGTGTTTTGAGACCCAGCCCATCCATGGAATCAAGCCGCCCCATCACCCCCCTCCCAAAATCGCGCTCGCTGGCGCACGGCGTCGTCAGCTATGTTGCAGACCTGATCAAGGACGGCCGCATTGCGCCGGGCGAGAAAGTACCGTCGGAGGCCGAGATCATCCGCGCGCTGGGCGTCAGCCGCTCGGTGGTGCGGGAGGCAATTTCGCATATGCAGGCGGCCGGCATGGTGGAGACGCGCCAGGGCGTGGGCACCTTTGTGCTGGGCCGCGCGCCGCAGCACATGGGGCTGGGCGCCAAGTCCGGGATGACGAAAGAGGACGTGCTGTCCATACTGGAGTTGCGCATCAGCCTGGAGACCGAAGCCGCAGGACTGGCGGCCAACCGCCGCAGCGAGCCCCAGTTGGCGCGCATCCGCGCGGCGCTGGACGCCTTCCTGGCTCGCTGCAACAGCGGCGGCGAAACAGCAACAGCGGACACGCAATACCACCTGTCGATTGCGCAGGCGGCCAACAACCCCTACCTGCACGATGTGCTGAGCCACATCAACCTGGAACTGCTGCCGCAGGCGCGCCAGACCTCGGCCCACATTCCGCGCGACGCACCGGAGATCTACCTTGAGCGGGTGCGGCGCGAGCACGAGGACATCTACAGCGCCATCGCGCGCCAGGATCCCGAATCGGCGCGCGCCGCCATGCGCACCCACCTCAGCAACAGCCGCGAGCGCCTGCGGCGCGCGCACGAGCAATACGAAGCAAGCAAAGACCGCTGAACGGCCCGGCCCGATACTCTTGCATCGGGCATTTTTTTCGCGACAGCCTGTCAGACGTCTGATATGTTATGGCGAAAAAAAGACGGCAATCTTGCCGTCTCAAGCCAAGAAAATTAGCGGTAAGTAACGCTATTTGCCTCGCCCAGCCATTCCAGATGGGCAAAGTTGTTCAAATAGCTCAAGCTGGTCTTGCCCGGGCGGTGCTGCAGCCTGGTCACCGAGCAATTGGCGATGGACCAGTTCAGCTCCAGTGTCTTGTGGTCGGGCAGGTCCAGCAGGTGCTGGCAGAGCGCCGAAATAGCGCCGCCGGAGGTGAACACCACCGTCGTTTCCGATTCCGCGCCCTGCTCCGTCAGGCGCTCCAGCGCGCCCACGCAGCGCGCCTGGAAGGCTTTCCAGCTCTCCGTGTAGTCGCCGTCATGCGCGCCGCCCATCCAGCGCTGCATCGCCGCGACAAAGATATGCTCGAAGGCGTGCTTGGGGTCCGGCTGGAGCGCAGCGTAAGCGCGGAATTCCTCCGGCGAGGAAAATTCCGGGCAGTGCCTGACCAGTACTTCCACATGGTTGAATTCCGCAAAGCCCGGATCGGTCAGCCATTCCGTGTCGGCCAGCAGCGGCTTCGGCAGTTCGGACAAGCAGGTATCAGCCGTCTGCCGGTGGCGCACCATGCCGCCACAGACCACGCGCTGGAAAATCTGGCGGCTGTTGGCGAACCATTGCCCCAGCAGGCGCGACTGCTCAAAACCCAGCGGCGACAGCTGGTCGTAATTGGCCGATCCGAACGAGGCTTGGCCGTGGCGAACCAGATAAATTTGTCCCATCCCGCGTGCTCCGTGTAACAAAAAGAATGAAACACAGCTTAGCCTGCGGTGTAGAATTCATCAAATGAATAGTTTTAATGCTTCCCAATAAAACTCATGCATATAGCCAAAGTCGACCTGAATCTGTTCGTCGTGTTCGACGCCATCTACACGGAGGGCAGCCTGACGCGCGCCAGCCTGAAGATGAATCTGACGCAGCCCGCCATCAGCCACGCGCTGGCGCGCCTGCGCACCCTGCTCAACGACGCGCTGTTTGAACGCCAGGGCCATGTGATGGTGCCGACGCCGCTGGCGCGCAGCATCATCGAGCCGGTGCGGCAGGCGCTGCGCGGCTTTGAAGTCACGCTGAACGGCGCCGAACGCTTCGACCCTGCCACCAGTGAACGCACCTTCACGCTCGCCATGCGCGACGTGGTCGAGCCGACCATATTGCCGCCGCTGATGGCGCGCATCGCGCAGGCCGCGCCGTCGGTGGGCGTGAACGCGCTGCGCGTGGCGCGCGGCGACCTGGAAGGCGAGCTGGCGGCGGGCAGCATCGACGCGGCCATCGATTTGCTGCTGCCGCTGTCCAAGGATATCCGCCAGATGCGGCTGCCGTCCGACCAGACCGTGGTGCTGGTGCGCGCAGGGCATCCACAGGTGCAGCATGCGCTGGACCTGGAGATGTATTTGCGGCAGGAGCACATCCAGGTCAGCTCGCGGCGCAGCGGGCCCAGCCTGGAGGACGTGGAACTGAGCCGGCGCGGCCTGCAGCGCCGCATCCGCATGCGCTGCCAGCACTACTACACCGCCTGCACAGTGGTAAGCCAGACCGATTTGCTGCTGACCATGCCGGAGCGCTACGGGCAGGTGCTGAACCAGCAGTTCGGCCACCAGCTGCTGGCGCTGCCGCTGGAACTGGCGCATATCGACAACCAGCTGTACTGGCACGCCAACGTCGACAGCGACCCCGCCAACCGCTGGCTGCGCGAGCAGATAGCCGAGGTGCTGAATACTCTGCCTTGACGCATGGCGGGTTACGGCTGCGCCTAACCCGCCCTACGAAGTCATTGCGTGCCTCGATCCCGTAGGGCGGGTTAGGTGCAAAGCACCGTAACCCGCCAAGCGCCGCCGACACTTAGTGCCAGGCCGCGTCCAGCGCCAGGTGCATGCCTAGCAAAAGCAGCGCGAACAGGAAGCAGCGCCGGAACAGCTCGGGCGCCATGCGGCTGCGCAGGCGCTGCCCCAGCAGCATGCCGGCCACCGCCGGCAGCTGCGCCACAAACGACATCCCCGCCGCCGCCGGCTGCCACGCGCCGCGCGCCGCCAGCGACACCGCCAGCGCCACGGTGGACACGGTGAACGCCAAACCCATCGCCTGCACCAGCTCATCCTTCTCCAGTTCCAGCGCCTGCAAATACGGCACGGCCGGTATCACGAACACGCCGGTGGCCGCCGTGATGGCGCCGGTCAGCGCCCCGATAGCCGGCGACATCACGCCTTCGCTGCCGCGCAAACGCCAGCGCAGCGACAGCAGCCCCATGGCCGCATACGCCACCAGCGCCACGCCCAGCGCACCGCTGGCCATCTTCGCATCGACGGCCAGCGCCCCGCCCACCAGCGTGCCCGCGCCGGTGCCGATGCAGATACCCGCCATCATGGGCCACAAGCGCTGCCACAGCGGATACACCGGCGAGCCGGACAGCAGCTGCCACACATTCGTCAAAAGCGAAGGCACGATCAGCAGCGCCGCAGCCTCCACTGGCGACATGACCAGGCTAAGCATGGCCACCGCCACGGTCGGGAGCCCCATGCCGGTTACGCCTTTGACCATTCCCGCAAGCAGGAACACCACGGTGATGTAGATGATATTTTCCATGGCCCCCAGTCTGGCACGGCGCCACGGCGGCGAAAATGTGGAATATACTCAGCCTGCCTACGGCTGATCCGAAGGCTAACCCGGAAACCACCATGCGATTCGACCTCACCGATCTGCGCCTGTTCCTGCACGTAGCCGAAAGCGGCAGCATCACCTCCGGCGCCGAACAGTCGCACCTGGCGCTGGCGTCGGCCAGCGCGCGCATACGCGGCATGGAGGAAGCGCTGGGCGTGCCGCTGCTGGAGCGCGGCAGGCGCGGCGTGGAAACCACGGAAGCGGGCCGCACGCTGCTGCACCACGCGCGCATGATCACGCAGCAAATGGAGAAGATGCGCGCCGACCTCGGCGAGTACGCATCCGGCCTGAAAGGGCATGTGCGGGTGATGTGCAACACCTCCGCGCTGGCCGAGTTCCTGCCGGACGCGCTGGCGGGCTTCATGGCGGCGCATCCGCAAGTGAATATCGACCTCGAGGAACGCCTCAGCTACGACATCGTGCAAGCCATCAAGGACGGCCTGGCCGACATCGGCGTGATCGCGGACTCAGTGGACAGCACCGGCCTGGAAACCCATCCCTTCCGCGACGACAGGCTGGTGCTGGCGATGTCGCCCAGCCACCCGCTGGCCGCGCAGCTGAAACGCAAGCGCAGCATGGCCTTCACGGACGCGCTGGGCTACGACTTCATCGGCCTGGCGGGCGACAGCGCGCTGCACAAATACATCGCCGGCCACGCCGCGCGGCTGGGCAAGCGCCTGACCTACCGCGTGCGCCTGCGCAGCCTGGACGCGGTCTGCCGCATGGCCGCCAGCGGCGCCGGGCTGGCGGTGCTGCCCGAATCAGCCGTGCTGCGCTCAAGCGGCGCAATGGACATCCGCCACGTCCACATCACCGATCCGTGGGCCGTGCGCAAGCTGCTGATCTGCGTTCGCCACTACGCCGACCTGCCCGGCTACGCCCGGGAACTGGTGGATGCGCTACGCCCCGCCGCCGGCGCTCAAACCGACAAGGTGCGCTGAGCCGCCTGGCTGATCGCTTGCGTAATCGGGTGGCTGATGCGGCGCTCGGTGGTAATGGCGTAGACGCGCTCGCGCAGCGTGGGAATGCTGCCCACCACAGCCACGCCGTACTGCTGGCACACGCGCCCCGCAATGGCGGCCGGCACGAAGAACAGGCCTGCGCCGGACTGGCCGAAGGCCTTGATCATGGCGCTGTCATCGAACTCGCCCACCACGTGCGGATGGGCGACATGCTCCTGCAGCCATTGCATCAGCTTGGGGCGCACTGCGAAGTCCTCGCCCGGCAGCAGCAGCGGCGCGTGGTTCAGGCAATCCGGGAAAGCGCCGCGCAAGCTGGCGGCCAGCGCCGGAGCGGCCAGCACCTGCAGCTGGCTTTCGCCCAGCAGGTGGCTGTAGCCGCGCACATGCAGGTGGCTGGGCATGGCGCGGTCGGCGATGATGAGGTCCAGCTTGTGCACCGCCAGGTCAGCCAGTAAGGCTTCCATGCGCCCTTCGCGGCAGATCAGCCGCGTCGGCGACGGCAGGGACAGCGCGGGCGCCACCAGCTCGCAGGCGATGGCCTTGGACACCGAATCGGAAACGCCGACACGGAAGGTGGCGTTGGCCGCGCCGGCCTGGTCGCGCACCACTTCCAGCAGCTCGTCGCCTGAACGGAAAATCTCCTCCGCGTGGTGCAGCATGCGCTGCCCGGTGTCCGTCAGCTCCAGCCGCCGCCCAACGCGGCGGAACAGCTCCACGCCCAGCGTGTCTGCGAACTCGCTCAGCTGGCCGGAAATGGACTGCGGCGTCAGGTGCAGCTGCTCCGCCGCCTTGGCGATGCTGCCGGTGCGCGCCACCATCCAGAAATAGCGCAGATGCTTGAAGTTGAGCGTGGTCATGGCGGTCTATCATCCATTTTTTCGATGTATCGGCCAAGTATATTCGAATTGTTCGATGTCAGTTCCATGCTTACCATGGTCTTTCTACAAGGAGGTGGATATGAACGGCCTGGAGCAGTTTGCGACGGCGCCCATGTGGGCTGGCTTCGTCGTCTTCGTGCTGGCGATGCTGGCGCTCGATCTGTATGTCTTCGGCGGCGACAAGGCGCACAAGGTCACTGTGCGCGAGGCGGGCACGTGGTCGCTGATCTGGTTTTCGCTCGCACTGCTGTTCAACGCCGGCCTGTGGTGGTATCTGCAGGGCGCCGTGGGACCGGAAATCGCCGAGCGCAAGGCGCTGGAATTCCTGTCGGGCTACCTGATCGAAAAGGCGCTCTCGGTCGACAACATCTTCATCTTCCTGCTGATCTTCTCGTCCTTCCACGTGAAGCCCGAATACCAGCGCCGCGTGCTGATCTACGGCGTGCTGGGCGCCATCGTGATGCGCGCCGTGATGATCATGGCGGGCGCCTGGGTGGTGAGTGAATTCAGCTGGATGCTGTACGTGTTCGGCGCCTTCCTGGCCATCACCGGCATCCGCATGATGGTGGCGGCCGACCACGAACCGGACCTGCAGAAGAATCCCGTGCTGCGCCTTGCGCGCCGCCACCTGCGCGTGTCGGAGGGCGACCATGGCGAGAAGTTCTTCGTCTTCAAGGACGGCCTGCGTTATGTGACGCCGCTGTTCCTGGTGCTGATCCTGATCGAGGCGACCGACCTGGTGTTCGCGGTGGATTCGATACCGGCCATTTTCGCCATCACGTCGGACCCGTTCATCGTGTTCACGTCGAACATGTTTGCGATCCTGGGCTTGCGGGCGTTGTACTTCCTGCTGGCCGATATCGCGGGGCGCTTCCATCTGCTGAAGTACGGCCTGGCGCTGGTGCTGATCTTTATCGGCGCGAAGATGCTGATCATGCCGTGGTTCCACATGCCGGTGCATATCTCGCTGGCCGTGGTGGCGACGCTGATCGCGGGCAGCGTGCTGGCAAGCCTTTATGCCACCCGCAAGAGCAACAACTAACCTACACACACAAGGAGCAGCACAATGCGACATTACCAACCCAACAGCGCCAGCGCGGCTGGCCGCATCCTGGCCCTGGCCATGGTGGTGGACGGCCATATGGCGCCGTCCGAACTGCGCGCACTGGAACGTTCACGCCTGCTGGAGCACATCGATATCGATATGGACAGCTTTCACGACCTGGTGCAGGAGCTGTGCTACGACCTGCTGGCCTGCAATGTGAAGAACGACTACGTGGAGCTCGATCCCGGCACCACGGACCTGCTCCTGGCGGACATCACGGATTCGGAGCTGCGCCGCGAACTGCTGCGCGCCATGTGGAATATCGCCGACGCCGACGGCGTGCTGGCCGACGGCGAGGCCAAGCTGCTGGCGCGCGCCTGCGTGATATGGGCCGCCGAGGCGCGCTTTATCACGGAGCCGGATCTGGCGGAGTAAGCCGCGCGCCGGTACGGTTCAGCCGCCGGCAGCGCCTTGCGGCGCGGACGGGCAGGCAGGCGCGGCGCCGCCGGCTTGTGCGCGGACGGCTTGCGAGATGCCGGCCGCGATGCGGGCGATGGCGCGGCGGTGGCCTGCCACCAGCGCGTCGTAGCCCGCCGCCACGGGTTCGCTGGCGAAGGTGCGGCAGGTCAGTACTTTGCTGCTGCCGCTGCCGCCGATCCTGCGCACGCTCCAAACCGCGTCCACCAGCGCGTACTGGCCGGGCGCGGATTCGAAGCGCTGCACATTGGTGCTGATGCGGTAGACCGTGGCCTGCTCCGGCGTCGGCGTGCGGAACACGTCGATGGCGCCCAATTCGGCCGTTACGCCGAGCGACAGCGCCTGCCCGATCTCCGAGGCCAGCGGCGCCGCCCAGCGCTCCTGCTCCAGCAGTTCCACCCTGCCCGCGCCGCTCGTCACCACGAGCTGATTGCGGCTGACCTGCTGCGGCACGGACACCGCCTGCAGCTCGATGTACAGCGGCGTCTTCGCCTGAGCGCCGCCGGCATCGGCAGGGGATGCGGTGGAAGGCGGGGCGCCCGCAGTCAGGCTGTAGAAGCGCTCCACCGGCAGCGAGCTGGCGCAGCCGCTCAGCAGCGCGGTAGCGGCAAATGCAGAAAGTGCGGCAGCAAATGCGGCGGCGCTTGCGGTTGCGGCGTCACGGAAATACTGCGTCATTTCTTGTCTCCTTGCTTGCCCCGTATCAGCGATTCGGGATGGCGTTCCAGATAGTCGGACAGCGCGTTCAGCGATTGCAGCGTCTGCGTCAGCTGCTGCAGCGCTTCGCGCAGGTCGGACTGCACCGGCGAATCCTTTTGCAGCAATTGCTCCGCCGTGCCGAAGGTCTGCTTCGCCGCGCCCAGCGTGTTCTTCATCTCCGGCACTACCTGCGTGTCGAGCTGCTTGAACAGCGCGTTGGCGTTCTTCAGCGTGGCGTTCAGGTTGTTGCCGATGTCGGCGAACGGCACCTGGTCCAGTTTGCGCGCGATGCTGGAAATCTGCGTCTGCAATTCCTCCAGGCTGTTCGGTATCGTGGGCAGCTCCATCGGATACTGGTCCACGTCCAGCTTGACCTGCGCCGAATTGGGGAAGAAGTCGAGCGCGATATACAGCTGTCCGGTGAGCAGGTTCCCGGTGCGCAGCTGCGCGCGCAAGCCGCGACTCACCATGCGCTCCAGCACCTCGGAACCGGCCTTGCCCTCCGGGTCCGCCGCCAGCGCCTGCTGGAAGCGCTTGCCCAGCCGCGCCGGATACAGGTCCACCGTCACCGGCATGCGGAAGCTCTTCTTCTTCGGATCGTATTCCACGCCCACCGAGCGCACCTCGCCCAGCACGATGCCCCGGAAGTCCACCGTGGCGCCGGGCGACAGGCCGCGCAGCGACTGGTCGAAATAGAACACGCTCGGTATCGGCTGCCCATCCGGCTCGCGCATGGCGCTGGCCTGGTCGTCCGCCAGCAGGAACTCGGAGCCGCTGGGCGCCACCGCAGCGGGTTTCTGGCCGCTCAGCGATTCGAAGGCTATACCGCCCACCAGCAGGGCCGCCAGCGACTGCGTATTGAGCTTGAAGCCCGACGAGTCCAGGCGCAGGTCCACGCCGCTCGCGTGCCACCAGCGCGTGTTCCGGCCCACGTGCTGGTCATACGGCGCGTTCACGAATACCCGCATCGACACGCCCGTGCCCTTGGGCTCCAGCGCAAAGTCGATCACCTGCCCCACCTGGATGCGGCGGTAGAACACCGGCGAGCCGATATCGATCGAACCCAGGGTGTCCGCATGCAGCGTAAACTGGCTGCCCTTCTGGTCCACCGTGACCGGCGGCGCGCGTTCCAGGCCGGTGAATTTTTCAGCGCCCAGCGCGCCCTTGCCCGCGTCCACGCCGATGTAGGCGCCGGACAGCAGCGTGCCCAGGCCAGAAACCCCGCTGGCGCCCACGCGCGGCCGCACCACCCAGAAACGCGTGTCGGCCGCCGTGAAGCGCTTGGCGTCCTTGCTCATGTCTATGGTCACCAGCACCCTGGACAGGTCCGGGTGCAGCGCAATGGTGCGCACGATGCCGATGTCCACGTCCTTGTATTTCACCTTGGTCTTGCCGGCCTCCAGGCCGTCGCCGCTGCGGAAACTCACTTCCACCGTCGGCCCCTGGTCCAGCACCGACTTCGCCACCAGCCCCAGGCCGATCAGCGCGGCCAGCAGCGGCACCAGCCACACCAGCGAAGGCAGCCAGCGGCTGGCCTTCTCCACTTGCGGTTCGGGCAGGACGGGATGTTCGCCTTCGTGTTCAGGCATTCTTTTCTCCAGATTTCTTGTGATCCACCGCGTCCCATATCAAACGCGGATCGAACTGCATGGACGCCAGCATGGTCAGCACCACCACGGCGCAGAAGGCCAGCGCGCCCGGACCGGCGGTAATCACGGCCAGCGAACTGAAACGCACCAGCCCCACCGTCAGCGTGATGACGAAGATATCGAGCATGGACCAGCGGCCCACGAACTCCACCAGGCGGTACAGCACCGTGCGCTGGCGCGGCCGCCAGCGCGAGCCGCGCTGCGAGGTGGTGGCCAGCAGCGCCAGCGCAGCCAGCTTGGCCACCGGCACCACGATGCTGGCAATGAAGATGATGGCCGCCAGCGCCGGCGAACCGCTGTTCCAGAAGTAGACCACGCCGCTGATGATGGTGTCGTCCTCCTTGCCGAACAGGGAGTGCGTGTACATCACCGGCAGCAGGTTGGCGGGAATGTAGAGGATGGCCGCGCCCAGCAGCAGCGCCCAGGTGCGGCTGATGCTGTCCGGCAGGCGGCGGTGCAAGGTGCTGCCGCAGCGCGCGCAGTGTTGCCGCTGTCCGTGGCCTTTGCCGCTGTCTGCCGCCACCAGGCCGCAGGCATGGCAGGCCAGCGGCGGACGCGCGCCTTCCAGCGCCTTGTAGCGCATGGGCCGGTCCTGCTGCGGCTTGTCCCGCGCCGCCAGGCCATCGCCCATCAGCCACAGCGCGCGCGGGTCGAAGGACACCACCACCGTCAGCAGCAGCGTCAGCGCGCCGAAGGCGAACAGGCCGGGCTGGGCCACCACCTTCGCCAGGCTGGTCATCTTGATGAGCGTGATCAGGATGCCTATCATCAGCACCTCCGTCATACCCCACTGGCGCGCCTTGCGCACCGCCCGCAGCAGGCGGTGGAAGCCGGGCGGCTGGTAGCCGGCGCGCAGCGCCAGCGTGACGTACAGCAGCGCGCCCAGTTCAATGGCGGGGAACACAAAGGTGAACAGCAGCACGCTCACCGCCACGGCCTGCATCTGCTCCTGCCACAGCACGCGGATGGCGCCCAGCAGCGTGGCGCTGACGGTGTAGCCGTTCACGTCCAGTTCAACAATGGGGAAAAATTGCGCTATCAGGAAAACAATGATGGCGCCCAGCGTGATGGCGGCAACCCGGTTGAGCCTGGGCGGTGCGCCGCGGTACAGCACCGAGCCGCAGCGCACGCAGCGCGCCTTCTCGCGCGGCGCCAGCGGGCGGCGGCGGTAGAGCACACCGCAATCATGGCAGCTGATCAGATCATTTCTTTGCACGGATATCTATACACGTGGGCCAGCTTGCATCATACGGGAAAAGCGGCCAGCGACGCCTGCTCGATGAAAGCCTGCAGCGCGTCCGGCGGCAGCGGCCTGCTGTACAGATAACCCTGGAACAGATGGCAGCCGCCCTCGCGTATCAGCTCCAGCTGCGCTTCCGTCTCCACGCCTTCGGCCATCACTTCGATGCGCAGCGCCTTGCCCAGCCCCGCGATGGTATGCACGATGGCCTTGCCATGGCGGCCGCTGTCCGCGTCCCACACAAAGGAGCGGTCTATCTTGAGCTGCTCCAGCGGCAGCCGGTGCAGATACGACAGCGAGGAATAGCCGGTGCCGAAATCGTCCAGCGAAAAGCCCACGCCCTCGGTCCGCAGCAGCTCCATGCGCGCTATCGTCGCTTCCACATCCTTCAGCAGCAGGCTCTCGGTCAGCTCCAGCTTGAGCCGGTCGGCGCGGGCGCCGGTCTCGGCCAACGCAGCCAGCACCTGCTCCACGAAGTCCGGCCGGTGGAACTGCTGCGCGCTCACGTTGACCGCCATGCGCAGCTGCGCAGTGCGCGCATCGTCCGCCCAGCGCGCCAACTGCGCGCAGGCGGTGCGCAGCACCCAGCTGCCGAGCGGGATGATGATGCCGGTTTCCTCGGTGAGCGCAATGAACTCGCCCGGCGGCACCATGCCGCGCTGCGGATGGCGCCAGCGCAGCAGCGCCTCGGCGCCCGTCATCTGGCGGCGCAGGTCGCACTGCGGCTGGTAGTGCAGCTCGAACTGGCCCTCGCCCAGCGCCTGCCGCAAGTCCGCCTCCAGCGCCGCGCGCGCCGCCACGCGCTGCTCCATGCCGGCCTCGAACCAGGTGCTGGTGTTGCGCCCCGCCGCCTTGGACTGGTACATGGCCAGGTCGGCCCGCTTCAGCACTTCCTCGATGCTGCCGCTGGTGCTGTCCAGAATGGTCACGCCCACGCTGGGCGTGCTGTAGTGCAGAACGCCGGCGATATCGAAGGGCAGGTCGAAGGCGTGCAGGACCTTGTCAGCCACTTCGCGCGCATGCAGCGCCGCCGCCTCGCCGCCCTCGCCCATCTCCTCCAGCAGCACCACAAACTCGTCGCCGCCGAAGCGCGCCACCGTGTCGCTGGAACGCACCGATTGCAGCAGGCGCTGGCCCACCTGCTGCAGCAGCATATCGCCCTTGTCATGTCCGCGCGCGTCGTTGACGGATTTGAAGTTGTCGAGATCGATGAACAGCACCGCTCCGCAATGCAGGGTGCGGCGGAAGCGCTCCAGCGCGCGGCCTATGCGGTCCATCAGCAGCTGGCGGTTGGGCAGGCCGGTCAGGCGGTCGTAGAAAGCCAGCTGGTGGAACTCGGCCTCCTGCGCCTTGCGCGTGCTGATGTCGAGGAAGTAGATCGCCAGGCCCTCCTCCGAAGGATAGGCCCGCACCTCGGTCCACAAATCCAGCGGTGCGTAATATTCCTCGAACAGCACGGAAGTGCGCGTGGCGATGGCGCGGTGGTAGGCCTGGTAATACGGCCCGCCCACCGCTTCCGGGAATTTCTCCCAGATGTTCATGCCGATGACTTCCTCACGCGTGCAGTGCAGCAGGCGTTCGGCTTCGCGGTTGATGAAGGTGAGGCGCCAGTCCCGGTCCAGCATCAGGAAGGCGTCGGAGATATTATCGAGAGTGCATGCGAGGAGCGCGCCCAGCCGCTGGGCATCCGCATCGGAACACGGCGGGCGCGGGTCGCTCATTGCATGGCTCTTGCCCTCTCCAGCATGGCGTGCAGCAGCACGTTGCAGCCGGCTTCGAGGTGCTCGGGTTTCGCATCCTCGATTTCGTTGTGGCTGATCCCGTCCTTGCACGGAACGAAGATCATGCCGGCCGGCGCCACGCGCGCGGCATAGATCGCGTCATGTCCCGCACCGGAGACCACGTCCATGGTGGAGTATCCCAGGCTGGCCGTCGCGCTGCGCACCGCCTCCACGCAGTCCGGATGGAAGGGACACGGCGGATAATAGGAAACGCGCTCGATCTTGATGCCGAGCCTAGTCTCCTGGCGGGTTTTTTCGATAAAGGCCAACATTTCCTCGTGCATGGTGTTGAGCAGCTCATCATTCACATTGCGCAAATCTATACTGAATTTTACCTCGCCCGGGATGACGTTGCGGCTATTTGGGAAAACCTGCATCATGCCCACCGTGCCCCGGCCATAAGGAGGGTAGCGGTTTGCTATCGAAACGACTTCCTGGATGATGCGGGTGGACACCTGCATCGCATCCTTCCGCAGATGCATGGGCGTCGGCCCGGCGTGCGCTTCCATGCCGGTGACGGTGCAGTCGTACCAGGACAGCCCCATCACCGCGGGCACCACGCCGATCACCTTGCCCTCGTCCTCCAGCACCGGGCCTTGCTCGATGTGGGTCTCGAAATAAGCGCCGATGGGATGCTGGCCCGGCACCTGGTCGCCCTTATAGCCTATGCGCTCCAGTTCCTCGCCCACCGTCTTGCCGTCCACGTCCCTGGCGGCGTACGCGTGCTCCAGCGTGAAGGCGCCGCAGAACACGCCGGAGCCCATCATCACCGGCACGAAACGCGAGCCCTCCTCGTTGGTCCAGAACGCCACCTCGATGGGCGCCTCGGTCTGCACGCCGTGGTCGTTCAATGTGCGCACCACCTCTATGCCGGCCAGCACGCCGTAATTGCCGTCGAATTTGCCGCCGGTGGGCTGGGTGTCGATATGGCTGCCCGTCATGATGGGCGGCAGCGCGTTGTTGCGGCCGTCGCGGCGCATGAACACATTGCCGATCTGGTCGATGGTGATGCTCATGCCGGCTTCCTTCGCCCAGCCAACCACCAGGTCGCGGCCCTGCTTGTCCAGGTCCGTCAGGGTCAGGCGCTTGACGCCGCCCTTTTCCGTCGCGCCGATCTTGGCCAGTTCCATCAGCGAGGCCCACAGGCGGTCGCCGTTTACACGCAATTCGTTCATATCAGACTCCTTAGATGCTTGTGATCGGTTTGACGGCTCACGCCGCATGCGGCTCCGGCGGGTTACGCGGTGCCCGCTAACCCGCCCTACGTGGCGGTGACTGGTTTGAATGCCGGACGGTCGATATGGCGGCCCGCGCCTTCAACCGCGCGCAGCTCGCCCTGGTGCCAGACGATCTTGCCGGCCGCCAGCGTGGTCGACGGAATGCCTTTCACCGTGCGCCCTTCGAATACATTGAATCCGCCCTTGTTGTGCTGGGTCTTGGCTGAAATCGTGCGCGTGCCCTGCGGGTCCCACACCACGATATCCGCATCCGAACCCACCGCGATCAGTCCCTTGCGCGGGTAGATATTGAAGATCTGCGCCGCATTGGCCGACGTCACCTTGACGAACTCGGACGGAGTGAGCCGTCCAGTGTTCACGCCCGCATCCCAGATCACCGCCATGCGGTCTTCCACGCCGCCGCAGCCGTTCGGAATCTTGCTGAAGTCGTTCTTCCCGGCCGCCTTCTGTTCGGCGCAGAACGTGCAGTGGTCCGTGGCCGTGGTGTGCAGATTCCCGCCTTGCAGGCCATGCCACAGCGCGGCCTGGTGCTGCTTGCTGCGGAACGGTGGGCTCATCACGTGCGCAGCGGCGAACTCGAAGTCCTCGCTCTGGTACACGCTGTCGTCAATAATCAAATGCCCGGCCAGCGCTTCGCCGTACACGCGCTGCCCGTTGGCGCGCGCCCGCGTGATCGCCTCCAGCGATTCCTGGCAAGACACGTGCACAATGTAGACCGGCGTGTGAAGCACATCAGCAATCGCAATGGCGCGGTTGGCCGCTTCGGCTTCCACTGCCGGCGGACGCGAAAGCGGATGCGAGCTTGGCCCCGTCAGCCCCTGGCGTATCAGGTCCTGCTGCAGCTGATAGACCAGTTCCCCGTTCTCCGCGTGCACGGTGGGAATGGCGCCCAGTTCCAGGCAGCGGCGGAAGCTTTTCACCAGCGTCTCGTCGTCCGCCATGATGGCGTTCTTATAGGCCATGAAGTGCTTGAAGCTGTTCACGCCGTGGTCGCGCACCAGCGTGCCCATGTCGCGATGCACGCTCTCGTCCCACCAGGTGATGGCGACGTGGAAGGTGTAGTCGCCGGCCGCCTTCTGCGCCCAGCCGCGCCACTGGTGGTAAGCCTCCATCAGCGACTGCTGCGGACTGGGAATCACGAAATCGATAATGGTGGTGGTGCCGCCGGCCAGGCCCGCCGCCGTGCCGGTGAAGAAATCGTCAGCCGTCACGGTGCCCATGAAGGGCAAATTCATGTGCGTGTGAGGATCTATCCCTCCCGGCATCACATACTGGCCGCTGGCGTCGATCACCGTGGCGGATGCGGGCGCATCCAGGTTTTCGCCAACGGCGACGATCTTGTCGCCGAAGCACAGCACATCGGCCTTGAATGCCCGGTCGGCATTGACCACGGTGCCGCCGCGAATAATGATGCTCATATTGCGCTTCTCCAAAACGGGGTTGTGTGACTACGGTTGTGCGGCCGGCCGCAGCGCTGCGGGCGCGCGGCCCTTCATCATGACGCCGTAGACCAGCGCCGAGATGGCAATGCCGACAAACCAGGCATAGGTATAAATCGTTTTGAACACATCGGCCACGCCGGGGAAGGACGCCGGGAAGGCGGCGTTCAGGAAGCCGGGAATATTCGGCGCCACGCCCACGATGAAGGCGGCGATGGCCGCAAGGTTCCAGCCGCTGCCATAGGAATACTGGCCGTCTTCGCGGTAGAGCTGCTCCACGTTGAGTTCCGTCTTGCGGATGAAGTAGTAATCGATGATGAGGATGCCCGCGATGGGACCGAGCAGCGCCGAGTAGCCGATCAGCCAGGTGAAGATATAGCCCTGGGTGGACTCCAGCAGCTTCCACGGCATCATGACGATGGCAATGGAGGCGGTGAGATAGCCGCCCGCGCGGTAGCTGATGCGCTTGGGCGCCAGCGCGGAAAAGTCATACGCAGGCCCCACCAGGTTGGCGGCCAGGTTCACGCTGACGGTGTCGATCAGCAGTATCACCAGCGCCACCAGCACGGCCACGCCGGTCATGCGGCTGGCCAGGTCCACCGGGTCCCAGATCGCTTTGCCGTACAGAACCACCGTTGCCGACGTGACGATCACCGCGAGCGCGGCCAGCAGGCCCATAGGCACAGGCAGGCCCACGGTCTGGCCGACCAGCTGGTCGCGCTGGGTCTTGGCGAAGCGGGTGAAGTCCGGGATGTTCAGCGCCAGCGTGGCCCAGAAGCCTACCATGGCCGTCAGCGAGGGCCAGAAGGTGGACCAGAACTGGCCGGCCTTCTTGCCGCCTTCCACGAATTGCGAAGGCTGGTCCAGCAGCGGGCCGAAGCCGCCCGCCTTCTGGTAGACCCAGCCGAGCAGAACGAAGCAGATCAGGATTTTCAGCGGCGCGGTGTAGGTCTCCAGTTTGCGGATGGCGTCCATGCCGTGAACGATGTACCAGAACTGGATGGCCCAGAAGGCCAGGAAGCACAGCAGCTGCATGCCGTTGATGCCCAGGCCGGCGATCTTGGCGCCGCCGATCTCGCCGCCCAGCAGCACGCCGATCAGCGTGTAGATCATCTGGCCGCCGAACCAGGTCTGGATGCCGTACCAGCCGCAGGCGACGATGGCGCGCATCAGCGCCGGCAGCCGCGCGCCGGAAGTGCCGAAGGAGGCGCGCGCCAGCACGGCGTACGGGATGCCGTACTTGGTGCCGGCGTGGCCGATGGCCAGCATGGGCAGCAGGACGATGGCATTGGCGAGGAACACCGTGAAGACGGCCTGGTAGGCGGACATGCCGCCTTCGATCAGGCTGGCCGACAAGGTGTAGGCCGGGATGCACATCACCATGCCGACCCACAGGGCGGCAAAGTGGTACCAGCGCCAGGTGCGCTGCGCGGCGCTGGTGGGCGCCAGGTCTTCGTTCCAGAGTTGGGTGCTGCCGGACAAGTCATTGCTCACTGCATCTCTCCCGGGAAGTTGCGGCTTATTGGCGGGTTACGAGCTTCGCTCTAACCCGCCCTACGTCGCCTGGTGATTCGTAGGGCGGGGTTAGGCGGCACGCCGTAACCCGCCATATCTTACGCGGCTTTGACCTCGCGGCGCGGGTTGCGCGGGTCCTGCGTCCAATTCATGTAGGGCTTGCCGGTATCCTGCGGCACCATGGTGATGCAGCCCTGCACGGGACAGGTGATTTCGCACAGGTTGCAGCCCACGCATTCCTCCTTGATCACCTCGTAGGTTCGCACGCCCGCCGCATCGATCAGCTGCGCAATGGACTGGTGCGAGGTGTCCTCGCAGGCCACGTAGCAGCGGCCGCATTTGATGCAGTCGTCCTGGTTGATCTGCGCAATCACCTGGTAGTTCATGTCCAGGTATTTCCAGTCCGTGGTGTTCGGCACCGCCTTGCCCATGAACTCGCCGATGTTCTTGTAGCCCTTCTCGTCCATCCAGCGCGACAGGCCGTCCTTCATCTCCTCCACGATGCGGAAGCCGTGCAGCATGGCCGCCGTGCACACCTGCACGCAGCCCGCGCCCAGCGCGATGAACTCGGCCGCGTCCTGCCAGTTGCCGATGCCGCCTATGCCGGAAATCGGCAAGCCCTTGGTCTGCGGATCGCGCGCGATCTCGGCCACCATGTTCAGCGCGATCGGCTTGACCGCCGAACCGCAGTAGCCGCCGTGCGTGCTGGCGTTGCCGACGGCGGGGAAGGCCACCATGCGGTCCAGGTCCAGGTGGGTGATGGAGTTGATGGTGTTGATCAGCGATACCGCATCCGCCCCGCCGTTGTGGGCGGCGCGTGCAGGCGCCCGCACGTCGGTGATGTTGGGCGTGAGTTTCACGATCACCGGCAGCTTGGTGTGCGTCTTGCACCAGCGCGTCACCATTTCAACGTACTCGGGCACCTGGCCCACGGCCGCGCCCATGCCGCGTTCCGGCATGCCGTGCGGGCAGCCGAAGTTCAGCTCGATGCCGTCCGCGCCGGTGGCTTCCACCAGCGGCAGGATGTCGGCCCACAGCTTCTCCTCGCAAGGCAGCATCAGCGACACCACGATGGCACGGTCCGGCCAGGCTTTCTTCACCTCCGTGATTTCGCGCAGGTTGATCTCAAGCGAGCGGTCGGTAATCAGCTCGATATTGTTGAAGCCCAGGACTTCGCGGTTCTTGCCGTAGTGCGCCGAATAGCGCGACGATACATTGACGGCGGCCGGGTCTTCGCCCAGCGTTTTCCACACCACGCCGCCCCACCCTGCCTCGAATGCGCGCACCACGTTGTAAGCCTTGTCGGTCGGCGGCGCGGAAGCCAGCCAGAACGGGTTGGGCGATTTGATGCCGCAGAAACTTACGCTCAGATCGGCCATTATGCAGCCTCCACTTTCAGAAGTATGTCTTGATGTATCGCTTGCGCGGCCAGCTTCCCGTGCTGCACCGCCTGCACCGTCAGGTCCTGCCCCGGCGCCACGCAGTCGCCGCCGGCATACACGCCGGGCACCACGGTGCGGTAGAACTCGTCCACGTGGATCTTGTCGCCGTCGCGCGCAATGGTGGACGCCATCGGGTCCGACAGGCTGGCGCCGTCCAGGCTCTGGCCGATGGCCTTGAACACCGCGTCGGCCGGCAGCTCGAAGGTGATGCCCGTGCCTTTCAATTTGCCGTTGTCCAGCACCGTGTTCTCGAAACGCATGCCGCACACACGGCCGTCTCCGTCCAGCAGTACCCGCTGCGGCGCGGCCCAGGTACGCATGCGCACCTGGTTGGCCTTGGCGATCTCCTGCTCGTGGTGGGTGGCGCTCATGTCGTCGAAGCCGCGGCGGTACACCAGCGTCACTTCCTCCGCGCCCAGGCGCTGGATCTGCACCGCCATATCGACGGCGGTGTTGCCCGCGCCGATGACGATGGCGCGGCGCGGCACACGCAGCTTGCTCAGGTCATCCGCCTGGCGCAGCTCGGAGATATAGTCCACGGCGGCCAGCAGGCCGGGCGCTTCCTCTCCGGTCAAACCCAGCGCGCGGCTGGCGCCCAGGCCCAGGCCCAGGAACACCGCGTCATATTGCGCGTGCAGGTCTTTAAGCTGCACGTTGCCGCCCAGCGTCTGGCCGTGGCGCACTTCGATTCCGCCTATGCCGAGCAGGAACTCCACTTCCTTCTGAGCGTAGTCGTTGGTCAGCTTGTACTTGGCGATGCCGTATTCATTCAGGCCGCCGGATTTCTCCTGCGCCTCGTAGATCACCACGTCGTTGCCCAGCATTGCCAGGCGGTGCGCGCAGGACAGGCCTGCGGGGCCTGCGCCCACCACGGCGATGGTCTTGCCGGTGGACGGCGCGCGCTGGAAGGGATGGTCCTTCAGCGTCATGTTGTCGAGCGCGTAGCGCTGCAGCAGGCCGATTTTCACCGGCTGGCCTTCGGCGTCGTCGTTGCGTACGCAGGCGTCCTCGCACAGGATTTCGGTGGGACAGACGCGCGAGCAGCTGCCGCCCAGGATGTTCTGCTTGAGGATGCCGACCGCCGCGCCGTTCACGTTGTGGTCGTGGATGTTGCGGATGAAGCTGGCCACGTCGATCTCGGATGGGCAGATGCGGGTGCACGGCGCGTCGTAGCAGTACAGGCAGCGCGCGCTCTCTATCGCGGCCTGGCGCGCGTTCAGCGGCGGCGCCAGGTCGGTGAAGTGTTCGCCCAACTCGGCGTTCGTGGCTTTGGGCTGCGGTAGGTGTGTGAGTGTGGCGATCATGTTTTTAATCCCAAGGAAAATTCTGAAGTCAGCCCCGTGAGGCTGGCCTCGGCAGTCAAAGTCACTTCATCTGCGGAAATGCAAATTCCGCGCCAGCGCTGGCGGTGTTCGGCCAGCGCTGCATCACGGCCTTGTGGCGCGTGTAGAAACGCACGCCTTCCGGACCGTAGGCATGATGGTCGCCGAACAGGCTGCGCTTCCATCCGCCGAAACTGTTGAAGGCCATCGGCACCGGCAGCGGCACGTTCACGCCCACCATGCCCACCTGGATCTGGCGCACGAATTCGCGCGCCACGCCGCCGTCGCGCGTGAAGATGGCCACGCCGTTGCCGTACTCGTTGCTGTTGATGAGTTCCACCGCGTGCACCACGTCCGGACAGCGCATCACGCACAGCACGGGGCCGAAGATCTCTTCCTTGTAGATGGTCATATCCGGCGTCACATGGTCGAACAAGGTGCCGCCGACAAAGAAGCCTTTCTCGCGTCCCGGCACTTTGAAATCGCGTCCGTCGACCACCAGCGTGGCGCCCTGCTCCACGCCTTCGCCGATCAGGCGCTCGATGCGCTGCTTGGCTGCGCTGGTGACCACAGGCCCCATTTCGGCGCCTGCCTCCATGCCGTCGCGTACTTTCAGTGCGGCGGTGCGCTGTTTCAGTGCACCTATCAGCTTGTCGCCCGCGTCGCCGACGGCCACCACCACCGAGATCGCCATGCAGCGCTCGCCGGCCGAGCCGTAGGCCGCGCCCATCAGCGCATCCACGGCCATGTCCATGTCCGCGTCCGGCATCACCACCATGTGGTTCTTGGCGCCGCCCAAGGCCTGCACGCGCTTGCCGTTTGCGCTGCCGCGCGCGTAGATGTATTCGGCGATAGGCGTGGATCCGACGAAGCTCACCGCCTGCACCACGGGATGGTCCAGCAGCGCGTCGACCGTCACCTTGTCGCCCTGGATCACGTTGAACACGCCGTCCGGCAGGCCCGCTTCCTTCAGCAGCCTGGCATGCAGCAGCGAGGGCGACGGATCGCGCTCGGAAGGCTTGAGCACAAAGGTGTTGCCGCAGGCGATGGCGACCGGGAACATCCACATCGGCACCATCACCGGGAAGTTGAACGGCGTGATGCCGGCCACCACGCCCAGCGGCTGGCGCATGGACCATGCGTCGATGCCGCGCGAGATCTGGTCGGTGAATTCGCCTTTCAGCATTTGCGGTATGCCCACCGCGAACTCCACCATCTCGATGCCGCGCGCCACTTCGCCTTGCGCGTCGCTGAAGGTCTTGCCATGCTCGCGGGTGAGCATGGCGGCGAATTCGTCGGTGTGCTGCTGGCACAGCTGCAAATACTTGAACAGCACGCGCGCGCGCGTCAGCGGCGGCGTGGCGGACCAGGACGGGAAGGCTGCAGCGGCGGCCTGCACGGCCGCATCCACTTCCTCCGCCGTGCCCAGCGCCACGCGCGCAACCGGCTCGCCCAGCGCGGGGTTGTACACGTCGCCGTAACGGCCGCTGTGCGTATCAACCTTGCCGCCGTTGATGTAATGGGTAATGGTGTCTAAATCGCTCATGCTGCTTGCTCCGGTCAGGCCAACAGGGAGTCGGCCGAAATATAGGGGTAGCCCAGGCCATGCGCCACCGCTTCATAGGTGACATGGCCCTGGCATACGTTCAATCCGTTCTTCAAATGCGGGTTCGCCTGCAGCGCGCGTTTCCAGCCCTTGTCGGCCAGCGCCACGGCGTGCGCGATGGTGGCGTTGTTCAGCGCGAAGGTAGACGTGCGCGCCACCGCGCCCGGCATGTTCGCCACGCAGTAATGCACCACGCCGTCCACGATAAAGGTGGGCTGCTCGTGCGTGGTGGCGTGCGATGTTTCGAAGCAGCCGCCCTGGTCGATGGCCACGTCCACCACCACCGCGCCCTTCTTCATGCGCGAGATCATGTCCCTGGTCACCAGCTTGGGCGCGGCCGCGCCGGGCACCAGCACGCCGCCTATCACCAGGTCCGCGTCCAGCACCGCTTCTTCGATGGTGTGCGCGTTGGAATACATGGTGGAGACGCGGTTGCCGAACACCAGGTCCAGCTGGCGCAGGCGGTCCACGCTTTTGTCGAGGACCGTTACGCGCGCACCCATGCCCACTGCGATCTGCAGCGCATTGGTGCCCACCACGCCGGCGCCGATAATGGCCACGTGGCCCGGCGCCACGCCCGGCACGCCGCCCAGCAGCAGGCCCATGCCGCCCTTGGATTTCTCCAGGTGCGCGGCGCCGGCCTGGATGGACATGCGGCCCGCCACTTCGCTCATCGGCGCCAGCAGCGGCAAGCCGCCGTTCGCGCCGGTGATGGTTTCATACGCCAGGCAGACCGCGCCGGATTTCACCAGCGCGCGGGTCTGCTCAGGGTCCGGCGCCAGGTGCAGATAGGTGTACAGGATCTGGCCTTCGCGCAGCATGGCGCACTCCTGCGGCTGCGGCTCCTTCACTTTGACGATCATCTCCGCGCGGGCGAAGATTTCTGCCGCCGTATCGATAATGGAAGCGCCCGAGCCTTCGTACATCGAGTCGGTCAGACCGATGGCCGCGCCTGCGTTTTTTTGCACCAGAACCTGGTGTCCGCGCAGGACCAGCTCTTTCACGCTGGCCGGGGTAAGGCCAACGCGCGATTCCTGATTTTTGATCTCTTTCGGTACGCCTACCAGCATGGCTGTCTCCTTTTAGATTCTGGGGTCAGACCCGATGGGGTCTGACCCCTGCCTTTAGTCGAGATTCTTCAACACCTTCGCCAACTTTCCGAACAACTCGTCAATATGCTTTTTCTCGAACACCAGTGGTGGCGACAGCGCGATGATGTCGCCGGTGGTGCGTATCAAAATGCCGTCCGCGAATGCCTTCTTGAACGCATTGAAGGCGCGCGCGCCGGGCTTGCCTTCGATGGGCGCCAGCTCGATGCCGGCGATCAGGCCGATGCTGCGGATGTCGATCACGTGCGGCAGGCCTTTCAGCGAATGCACCGCGTCGGCCCAGTATTCCTGCAGGCCCTTGGCGTGCTCCAGGATGTTCTGCTCCTTGAACACTTCCAGCGTCGCCAGCGAAGCGGCGCAGGCCACCGGGTGGCCCGAGTAGGTGTAGCCGTGGAACAGCTCTATGCCGGCCGGCGCTTCCATGAAGGCGTCGTGGATGAATTTCTTGGAGAACACCGCGCCCATCGGGATCACGCCGTTGGTCAGGCCTTTGGCGGTGGTCATCATGTCCGGCTCCACGCCGAAGTAGTCGGCGGCGAACGGCGTGGCGAGGCGGCCGAATCCGGTGATCACTTCGTCGAAGATGAGCAGGATGCCGTGCTTGGTGCACAGCTCGCGCAAGCGCTTCAGATAGCCCTTGGGCGGGATCAGCACGCCGGTGGACCCGGCCACCGGCTCCACGATCACCGCCGCGATGGTGGACGCGTCGTGCAGCGCGACGATGCGTTCCAGTTCGTCGGCCAGGTTGGCGCCGTGCTCAGGCTCGCCGCGCGTGTAGGCGTTCTTCTCCAGGTTGTGCGTGTGCGGCAGGTGGTCCACGCCGGGCAGCATTACGCCGTAAGGCTTGCGGTTGCCGGCGATGCCGCCCACCGAGATGCCGCCGAAGCCCACACCGTGGTAGCCGCGCTCGCGGCCGATCAGGCGGGTGCGGCTCGCCTCGCCGCGCGCCTTGTGGTAGGCCAGCGCGATCTTGAGCGCCGTGTCCACCGCTTCCGAACCGGAGTTGGTGTAGAACACATGGCCGAACTTGTGGTTGCTGTACTCCATCAGCTTTTCGGCCAGGTCAAAGGCGGCCGGGTGGCCCATCTGGAAGGTGGGCGCGAAATCGAGCTGGCCTATCATTTCGCGCACCGCCGCCACAATCTTCGGCTGCGCGTGGCCGCAGGGTACGCACCAGAGGCCCGCCGTGCCGTCCAGGATGGCGTTGCCGTCCACGTCCTTGTAGTACACGCCTTCCGCCGACACCAGCAGGCGCGGGTTGGCTTTGAAATCGCGGTTGTTCGTAAACGGCATCCAGAAGGACGACATGGATGCTGGGCGGGACTCGTTCATGCATTTCTCCTTAATTTTTTACAAACCGTAAAAATCTTTACCAGTTGGCAAAATCATGGTGCAATAATAGTCAGCGGCTTCACTATGGCACAGATACACAATCAGCAAAACCAGCCAACCGTACAGGTTACAAAAACAATACAGTTTTGATATAACTTTATTTGGAAACCAAGAATGGATGAGCTAACGGCAGCGCAGGAAGCAGGCTGCGCCCCCGGCGAAGGCGGCGGCTGGCCCGTGCTGGCCATAGAGCGGACGCGCAAAGGCAGCCTGGTGGACCAGATCGTTTCCGCCATTACGGCCATGGTAGCCCGCCGGGAGTTGCGCATCGGCACAAAAATGCCGTCGGTTAGACAATTCGCAAAGTGTAATGGCGTGTCCACCTTTACAGTTGTCGAGTCCTACGACCGCCTGGTCACGCTGGGCCTGCTGTCTTCGCGCCGCGGTTCGGGCTATTTCGTGGCCCGCCAGGACGTGCCCGCCACCTTGCTGCCGCAGCCCCTCCACCCCGCCCCGGTCCACATCGACGCGCTCACGCCCGAGCTGTATTCCGGCGTGTCCGAAGCGCTGCCGGTGGGCGCGGGCTGGCTGCCGCCCGAGCTGTACGGCGAGGACACCATCCTCGACGCGGTGCGCCAGGCCATGCGCATTCCCGCCAACCGCCTGCGCGGCTACGGCCATCCGCTCGGCTTTCCCACGCTGCGCCAGCACATGGCGGCGGTGCTGAGCGACGAGCTGTATCCGGTGGAGCCGGAGCAGATCCTGCTCACGCACGGCGCCACCCACGCTTTCGACCTGGTGCTGCGCACGCTCACCAAGCCGGGCGACACGGTGCTGGTGGAAGATCCGGGCTACAGCAACCTGCTGTCGCTGATACGCCACCACGGCTGCATCCCGGTCGGCATACCGCGCGGCGCGAATGGCCTGGACATGGCCGTGCTGGCCGAGCAGGCCAGGCTCCACAGCCCCAAGCTCATGTTCGTCAACACCGTGCTGCAAAACCCGCTCGGCACTTCGCTCACGCACGCGCAGGCGCACCGCCTGCTGGCATTGGCCGAGCAGTTCGACTTCTGGCTGGTGGAGGACGACATCTACCGCGAGCTCACGCCGCGCGGCGAGGCTTCGCTGGCGGCCATGGACGGCCTGCGGCGCGTGATACGCGTGGGCAGCTTCTCCAAGACGCTGTCGCCGGTGCTGCGGGTGGGTTCCATCTCGGCCTCGGGCTCGCTGCTGCCCGAACTGCTGCGTGTGAAGATGCTGGCCGGGCTGACCACCTCCGAGATCAACGAGCGCGCCGTGTTCCACGCGGTGACCGCGCGGCCCTACAAGCGCATGGTGGAAAAGCTGGTCAGCCAGCTGGAGGAAAGCCGCGCGCGCAGCACCGAGAACCTGGCGGCGGCCGGACTGCGGCCGCTGGCCCAGGCGCGCGGCGGCATGTTCGTCAGCGCCGGCTGGGAGCAGGCGCCCACGCCCGAACTGAATGGCAAGACCATCGCCGACCTGGCGCTCAAGTCCGGCATCCTGCTGTCGCCGGGCGAATTTTTCATGCTGCGCCCCTGCGCCAGCATCTGGTTCCGCTTCAACGCAGCCTACAGCGACAGCGCGCAGCTGCGCCAGTTCCTGCAATCCGTCCAACCTCGCTAGAAAGTACGCCATGCCAGAAGTGAAACTGAATATGGTTCCAGGCCTTGCTGCCGCGCCCAAGGTGAAGCGGCGCGTGATCAACCGCGACAAGCTGGAAGCGGACATCGCCGCCGTGGCGGTGCGCATGTTCGCCGAATGCGGCTACGAGGGCACGTCCATCGCCGCCATCGCCGAAGCGGCCGACATGTCCAAGCAAAACCTCATGTACTACTACCCCACCAAGCAGGCGCTCTACCAGCGCGTGCTGGACGACGTGCTGGACGACTGGCTGCAGCGCATGGAAAGCCTGGCCGACGAGGAGCACGAACCTGGCGAAGTGCTGCGCGCCTACATCCAGGCCAAGCTGCGCTTTTCGCGCGAGCAGCCGTGGGCGTCCAAGGTGTATGCGATGGAAATCATCAGCGGCGCGCAGCTGTACGGCGAGCAGATCAAAAGCCGCGTGGTGCCGCTGCTGCGCAAGGATATCGACGTGTTTGAGAAGTGGATCGCGGCGGGACGCATCGCGCCGCTGAACGCCACCCATTTGATCTTCATGATCTGGGCGATGACGCAGTCCTACGCCGATTTCTCGGCGCAGATGGCGCTGGTGCTGGACAAGAAGCAGCTCACCCGCAAGGATTACGACGACGGCGAGGCCACCATCGTGCGCATGGTGCTGGCGACGATCAGCGCGCCCGGCTGACCGCGCTGCGGCGGCGGCCGAGCAGGCCCATCACGCCCAGGCCGGCGGCGAGCAGCGCCATGCTGGCCGGCTCCGGCGCGGCGGCCGAAGGACGGCCCGCCAGACCATTATTGCTGCCTGGCAGCGTGCCGGTAAAGCTCTGCAGGTGGATTTCGGCGCGCTGGTCCAGGCCGTTGACGTAGACGCCGCCTTCGATATTCTGGTTATTGGTCAGATAAGCGCCGGTGGCCAGCAGCGAGCCGCCCCACTGGCTGTTGACGGTGAGATCGGTGGCGTTGTAGAAGTTCCACAGCAGCTGGCTGCCGTACTGCTGCGCCGAGCCGCCCAGGAAATTGGCGCCCAGGCTGGCGCTCTGGACGTCGGTGTTCAGGATGACGGTTTTGGCGCCGTTCAGGTTGAAACGGAACTCGCCCTTGGTGAACAGTACGGTATCGATGGCGGTCAGGTCGAACACGGCCAGGCCGTTCGCGTTGACCACCGCGTTGAAGATGGCCAGGTTGCCGTCGAAGGTCACGCTGCTGCCGGTGCTGCCCAGGGTTTTCAGGCTGGACGACAGGCCGCCCAGCACGCTGCCGAAGTTGGTGGAAGTCGATGCGGCAAGGTTGGCGAGCATGAGCTCGTCCGGCGTGGAAAGCTTGCCGCCGTTGAAGTTGTTGCCGCTGCTTGCCCCTTCCACATAAGCCTTGCCGTTCAGGTTGCTGTTGCTGGCGCCGCCCTTGATGACGCTGCTGCCCTGGTTGACGGTGGAGTTGCTCAGGCCGCCGCCGATCACGGCGCCCAGGCCGTTCACCTTGACGTTGCTGGCCGAGCCGGCCACGGTCAGGCCGGCGTAGCTGGAAGCCGGGGTGTCGTTGACGTGCTGCACGTAGTCGCCGCCGGACAAGGCGCCGCCCACATAGGTGCGGCCGTCGGTATGCGAGCTGGACGTGGCGCTGCCCAGCACCACGGTATTAAACTGCTTCAGGATCTCCATGGCCGACAGGGCCGTGGCGTGCGCAGCCGCCGGCAGCAGGCCGGTAGCGGCCAGGACGAGCGTGGTAAGAAGGGAGCGGAAAGGCATCAATTTGACCTCTTTTGCAACTTTGATTGATTTGCATTAAAGTAACACTATGTGTAATTTTAGCACGATAGTGCCTTTTGGGAACTTAAATTAACCGGTAGAAATATGGCAAGCTTGCCCAAGATCACACTGAAAACCGAGCGCCTGGTGCTGCGCCACATCGAGGAGGCGGACGCGGCCGCCCTGTTCGGCATCTATTCGGACCCAGAGACCATGCGCTACTGGAGCAGCCCGCCGTGGCAGGAGCAGGCCCAGGCACAAGCCCACGTGGCCATGACGCTGGCCGGCTACGCGGACGGCTCCATCTTCACCATGGGCCTGACCCTCCCGGCGACGGGCGAGCTGATAGGCGTGTGCCGTTTGCACCAGTTCAACCGCCAGAACCGGCGCTGCGAGATGGGCTACATCCTGTCGCGTGCGCACTGGGGCAAGGGTTATATGCAGGAAGCCATCGCGGCCACCATCAGCCACGGCTTCCAGGCCTTCGACCTGCACCGCATCGAAGCCGACGTGGACCCGCGCAACACCGCCTCGGCCGCGCTGCTCAAGCGCCTGCATTTCGTGCACGAAGGCCATTTGCGCCAGCGCTGGATCGTGGACGGCGAAATCTGCGACACCGACTTCTTCGGCCTGCTGCGCGCGGACTGGGAAGCGCAGCGCGGAACTTAGCCGGCCCAGTCCGGCGCAATTCGCCGCCCCCTGCGCGCAGCTTATCCCGCAGAAATGCCGATTCGTCGGAAAGCGGCTGCGCCGCCCGGAGCCGCTTGATACATTGTGACCATACCAACCACGGAGGTCACTATGAAAACCATCAACCGCACCATCGGCGGCGTGTTCCGCGAAGTAGGCCTGGCAGCCCAGCAGATCGGCCGCGCTTTCACCCGCGCCCTGTCGCGCATGTCCTGGCCTGCCCTGCTGGCAAGCTGCATAATGATGGCGCTGCTGCTGACCATTCTGCCGCTGGCGCTGACGCTGTTCGCCATCTTCCTGCTGCTGAAGATCGCCATCGCGCTGATCGCCGGCCACAATGCCAGCAAGCACGTGCACGAGAACAAAGAGCAATAGGCAAAGCGCAACAAGCAAAGCAACCTGAGCAAGGACTACTGAAATGGCATTCAGCCGCACCAAAAAAGGCACCCGCAGCCTGTTCGCTTTCATCGGCGAAGTGGGAGACACCGCCCGCACCCTGTGGTGGAACTTCTTCGACTGGCTGGCCCAGGTTGAATGGCGAAAACTGGCCGTCATCGCCCTGGTGGCGCTGATGCTGAGCGCACCGTTCCGGCTCGGCGAATCGGTCGCGATGCTCATCGTCTTTTCGGTCGGCCTGAAAGTGCTGGCGGGCGGCAAGCGCCGCGCCGAAGGCGAGGCCCGCGTGGCCGAGCAGCAGGCCGGCACGGAAACGCTGGAGCGCCGTCTGGTGGAAGCGCAAATGGCCGCGCTGCAAGCCCAGGTCGAGCCGCACTTCCTGTTCAACACGCTGGCCCTGATCGGCCAGCTGATCGAAACCGATCCGCCGCAAGCGGCCAAGATCCACGCCCACCTGATCGATTACCTGCGCGCCACCCTGCCGCAGATGCGCGCCAAGGGCAACGGCACGCTGGGCCGCCAGATCGAGCTGTCGCGGGCCTACCTGGCCATCATGCAGGCCCGCATGCGGGAACGGCTGGCCGTGTCCATCGACGTGGCGCCCGACCTGCTGAGCGCGTCCTTCCCGCCCATGATGCTGCAGACGCTGATCGAGAACGCCATCAAGCACGGCCTGGAACCCAAGGTGGAAGGCGGCCGCATCGACATCCGCGCCAGCGCCAGCAGCACCGCCGCCGGCAATGTGCTGCAGATCGAAGTGCAGGACGACGGCGTGGGCTTCGACGTGCACGCCGGCGACGGCCTGGGCCTGACCAATATCCGCGAGCGCCTGCGCCTGCTGTACGGCAGCCGCGCCCAGCTCATCATTGAAGCACCGCTGGACGGCGGCGCCCGCGCCATCATCCGCATGCCCTTCGCGCCAGACATTTTTGCCGGAAGCAAACTGTAATGAAGACCCCGACCGCCATCATCGCCGACGACGAAGAGCCGATGCGCCAGCTGCTGCGCGCCCGCCTGCACGAAGCCTGGCCGCAGCTGCAGATCGTGGCCGAGGCCGCCAACGGCGTGGAAGCCATCGCGCTGACCGGGCTGCACCAGCCGGACATCGTCTTCCTCGACATCCGCATGCCCGGCTTGTCCGGCATCGAAGCGGCGCGCATGCTGTTCAACCGCTGCCACATCGTCTTCGTCACCGCCTACGACCAGTACGCCATCGAGGCCTTCGAGCAAGGCGCGCTGGACTACCTGCTCAAGCCGGCCGGCGGCGAGCGCCTGAAGACCACTTGCGAACGGCTGCAGGCGCGGCTTGGCAGATCGCCCGACAATATCGAGCGCCAGTTGACGCAGTTGCTGGCGCACACGGCGCAGCGCAAGCCGCAGGAATTCCTGAAATGGATACAGGCCCAGGTGGGCACCAGCCTGCGCATGATCAGCACGCGCGAAGTGCTGTTCTTCCGCGCCGATGAAAAATACACGCGGGTGCAGACGCTGGAAGGCGAAGTGCTGATCCGCAAGACGCTGAAAGAGCTGGAAGACGAGCTGGACCCGAAAGAATTCTGGCGCATCCACCGCTCCACGCTGGTGCGCGTGGACGCCATCGCCGAAGTCAAGCGCGACCTGCGCGGCCGCCAGATGGTACGCGTGCGCAATTCGGACGAGGAACTCGAGGTCAGCCGGGGCAACACGCATTTGTTCCAGCAGATGTAGCAAACGCGTACACGCCGCACTGCAACAACTTGCTCCGCTCCGGGTGCTGGTCTATATTATTCGGACTAGCCTCACACCACTCAGGGGGAGCACATGTCCAGCATACCGAAGAACACCCGCGCCACCATCACGCCGTGTCTGCGCTACCGCGACGCGCCCGCCGCCATAGAATGGCTGTGCCGCACTTTAGGTTTCGAGCGGGCACTGGTTGTTCCGAACGAAGACGGCACCATCGCGCATGCGCAGCTTAGCTACGGCAACGGCATGGTGATGCTCAGCTCCATCTTCAACACCGAGTTCGGCGAGCTCATGGCGCAGCCGGCCGACACCGGCATGAAGGTCACCCAGTGCTGCTACCTGGTGGTCAACGACGCCGACCTGGTGCACCAGCGCGCGGTCGACGCGGGCGCGCCCATCATCATGCCGCTCAAGGACGAGGCCTACGGCGGGCGCGGCTTCACCTGCCGCGACCCGGAAGGCCAGTTGTGGAGCGTGGGCACTTACGACCCGTGGGCCAGTGCATGAGCGACGAACTGGCAATCCGGCGCGTGATCGCCGCATGGATGGAGGCGACCCGCGCGGGCGATGTGGAGAAGGTGCTCAAGCTGATGACGCCGGACGCGGTCTTCCTGGTGGCAGGCCAGCCGCCCATGCATGGGCGCGACGGCTTCGGCGCCGGCCTGCGCGCGCTGCTGGCCACGCACCGCATCGAATCGGACAGCACGGTGGACGAGGTGGAGGTTTGCGGCGACATGGCCTGGTGCCGCACCACGCTGGAAGTGCGCGTGCTGCCGCTGGCCGAAGGCGGCAAGGCCATGCGCCGCGCGGGGCATACCTTGTCCATCTTCCGCAGGAATAGCGAAGGCGCGTGGCAGCTGGCGCGCGATGCGAATATGCTGGCGCCGGTGGCGTGATTGGCGGGTTACGGCTTCGCCTAACCCGCCCTACGCGGCTAACGAAGCAATCAGTCCGCTGTCGGCTACCTGCACCGGGCGTATGCGTATCAAATGCCGGTACAGGGGCGGCATGGACTGGCAGATCCGTTCCAGCGCCTGCTGCGGCAGCGAGGGATGCACATATTGGAACTGCGCCGGATTCGACTCCGGCAGTTCGCCCTCCATGGTCGAGCCATACGCGCCCAGTTCCATGAAGCTCAGGGCGCCGTCGTCCGGCCCGTTGGCAAACACAAACGTGCCGTCCTTCGGATGGCCCAGGTACTGGCGTACTTCCTCGCGCTGCGCCGCGCTGGCGCCGTCCATCAGCTTGTAGCGCAGTTGCGCATAAGCGCGCGTGCACTCCATGAACGCCGTGCGTATGCCCGACTTGTTGCGCCGTCCCGGCATGCACAGCAACAGATTGCCAAAGGAGTCCAGCAGCGCCACGGCGTCGCCCTTCCCGCCCATCACCTTGTCGCGCGCCATGGCCTTTTTCAGGGCCGGCGCCAGGCTTGCGTCCGGCCGCTGCGGCGCGCAGCGCACCGAGAGCGCCTCCGGATACACCTTCTTCAGCGCGCACAGGATGGCGTGCTTGGGCGACAGCGTGGCCGGGTCTTTCAGTTCCTCGCGCGGCGGGTCGGCATTGAACAGCGCCATCGCTCCCTTCGCCGTGGCCTCGAACACCAGCGAGCACAAGGCCTGCGTCGGCTCGCTGATGGTCTTCCCGATAAAGAAGGACTTCGGCGCCATGCCGTGCGCGGCGCGCGCGTACTGCGAGTCGCCCAGCACCGCCGGGTAGCCGAAGGTGGACCGGGCCTGCGCGCGCAAGCCTTCCGGCAGCGCGTCGAAGGAAGCGCTGCTGTCGTAATTGATGCCCGCGTTGGCGTCGGTGGCCGCCACCAGCACGTTGAAGCCGCCGGCCAGGATGGCGCCGGTGCACATGCAGCAAGGGTCGAGCGAGGTGACGATGGTGATGTCCTTCGGCTCGGGCAGCGGCGTGCCCTTGGCGCGCTCGGCGTGATACCAGTCGATCAGCTGGCGCTCGCCGTGCGCGGTGGGGTCGTACACCATGCCCTGGCGGATGACGTTGTTGTGCAGCGACTTGAGCACCTTGCCGGTTTGATCCAGCATGGCGCCACCGACGCCGAAAGTCCCCTGCGTCTTCGCCACGATGGCCTCGGCCGCCGCAACGGCGACCGCAGCCTGAACGTCGATTACCTTCTTCAAGATGCTTACTTCTTCTTCAGGTCCGCGCCGCCGAAGGCGTTCGGCAGCTGGGCCGCCGCGGTGGTCTCGAAGACGTCGCCCTTCAGGTTGGCCAGCACCACCGGCAGCTCGTTGCCGCCCAGTTCCAGCGTCACCTGGCGGCAGGCGCCGCACGGCGCGATAGGACCGTCGGTCTCGCCGATCACGGCCAGCTTGTCGAAATCGCCCGGCTTGTAGCCGTGCGCGATGGCGCTGAAGAAGGCGGTGCGCTCGGCGCAGTTGCACAGGCCGTAGGACGCGTTCTCCACGTTACAGCCGTGGAAAACCTTGCCGTCATTGGTCAGCAGCGCAGCGCCGACCTTGAAGTTCGAGTAAGGCGTGTAGGCTTTCAGGCGGGCCTGCGCGGCTTCGGCGATCAGTTGTTCGTTGTTCATTGAGGAATCCTTGAGAACCTGGGGTCAGACCCATCGGGTCTGACCCCGGCCCTTCGATGGTGTTATGGACGGATGGTACGGTAGATGACCGGGTTGGCGGCGGGCGCGGTGTCGGCGATGGTGTAGGCTGCCTGGATCTGCGCCACGGCGGCTTGCGCTGCCGCTTCGGTGCGGGCATGCACCCTGGCCAGCGGCTGGCCGGCTTGCACCGGCTGGCCCAGTTCGACCAGGTCGGTAAGGCCGACGGCGAAGTCGATCTTGTCGGTCGGCACGCGGCGGCCGCCGCCCAGCGACACCACGGCCAGGCCGATTTCGCGGCACACGGTCTTGGACGCAAAGCCGGACGACAGCGCAGGCACGTCCACCACAACAGGCGCATGCTCCAGGTGCTTGTCCATATTCGTCATCAGGTCGGACGGGCCGCCCAGCGCGGTCACCATGCGAGCAAAGCGCTCGGCGGCTTCGCCGGAGTCCAGCGCGTGCTGCAGCTTGGCGCGCGCTTCGGTTTCGGTGGCGGCCAGTTTGCCCAGCACCAGCATCTCCGCGCACAGCGACATGGTCACTTCATGCAGGCGCGCCGGACGGGACTTGCCGGTCAGGTAGTCAATCGCGCCGCGCACTTCCAGCGCATTGCCGGCCCATGGCGACAGCGATTCGTTCATATCGGTCAGCAGCGCGGAGGTCAGCGTGCCGGCGCCGTTGCCGACGGTGACAATGCTCTCGGCCAGGTCCACCGATTTTTCGTAGCTAGGCATGAAGGCGCCGGAGCCCACTTTCACGTCCATGGCCAGCACGTCCAGGCCGGCCGACAGCTTCTTCGACAGGATGGAGCCGGTGATCATGGCCACCGATTCCACCGTCGCGGTCACGTCGCGGATGGAATAGAAGCGCTTGTCGGACGGCGCCAGCGAGGCGGTCTGGCCAATGATGGCCACGCCCACTTCGCGCACCACCTGGCGGAACTTGTCGTTGTCCGGCACGGTGGAGTAGCCGGGGATGGAGTCGAACTTGTCCAGCGTGCCGCCGGTGTGGCCTAGGCCACGGCCGGAGATCATGGGCACGAAGCCGCCGCAGGCTGCGATCATGGGGCCGAGCATCAGCGAGACCACGTCGCCCACGCCGCCGGTGGAGTGCTTGTCCATCACCGGGCCGGGCAGGTTCAGGGATTTCCATTCCAGCACCTGGCCGGAATCGCGCATGGCCAGGGTGAAGGCCACGCGTTCGTCCATGTTCATGTCATTGAAGAAGACGGCCATGGCCAGCGCGGCGATCTGCCCTTCGCTGACACTGCCGTCGGTAATGCCGCGCACGAAGAACTGGATTTCTTCGGCAGTCAGGGCGCCCTTGTCGCGCTTTTTGCGGATGATCTCTTGAGTGAGGAACATGGCTTTTTTCTCTTCTTTGTAAGGTATTTGGGGCCGCAGGCCAGGGTCTGGTCTGCGGCCCCTTTGGCGGGTTACGCTGCGCTAACCCGCCCTACGTGCTTGCGCGGCGCGGGTGCGTCTTGCGTAGGGCGGGTTAGCCGAAGGCGTAACCCGCCAACATTAGACGCCGTATGGAATCCAGATGTTTTTCACTTGCGAGGCATGCGCCAGGACTGCGCGGCCGCCCACCTGCGCGGTGCTGTACCAGTCGCGGCCTTTGGCGCCGCCGGTCCAGGTGCGCTTGAGCGACGCTGCCGACAGGCGCTCCACTTCGGCGCAGCCTTCGGCCGAACCGTCATGGCGCCATACGGCGTCGATGTCCGAGTGCGAAGCCAGCGTGCGCGCCAGTTCGTCCGCCGAACCGGTGACGATGTTGACCACGCCGCCCGGCAGGTCGGACGTATCGAACACCTGGTACAGATCCGTTGCCGACAGCGGATGCGCTTCCGAAGGCACGACCACCACGCGGTTGCCCACTGCAATCGCAGGGGCCACCAGCGAGATGAAGCCCAGCAGCGGCGACTCGTTCGGCGCCACGATGCCGATCACGCCGATGGCTTCGTTCAGCGCCACGGTAATGCCGTGCATAGGCGGCTGGTGCGCCAGGCCGTCGTACTTGTCGGCCCACGCCGCCCAGTAGAACAGGCGCTCGATGGCCGCTTGCACTTCCTTCTCCGGATTCTTCGCGCCGGTCATCGCGCCGATGCGGGCAGCGAATTCCTCGCCGCGCGCGGCCAGGTTTTCTGCGATGTAGAACAGCACTTGCGCGCGGTTGTGCGCGGTGGCCTTGGTCCAGCCGGTGGCCTTGTGCGCGGCTTCCACGGCGTTGCGGATGTCCTTGCGGTTGCCTTCGCCCACTTCGCCGATGAACTTGCCGTCCGCGCCGTGGATGGCGCGGCTGTAGGCGCCGTCAGGGCGGGCCTGCTTGCCGCCGATGTACAGCTTGGCGGTGCGGTCGATGGCGAATGCGTCGGCGGCGGCAGGAGCTGCCTTGGCTTTCGCAGGCGCTGCAAGCACAGGTGCGGCAGGACGCGCGTCTTCCGACACGGGCACCAGGTATTCGTACATGCCTTCGCGGCCGCCTTCACGGCCGTAGCCGGATTCGCGGTAGCCGCCGAAGCCGCAAGCGGCGTCGAACTGGTTGGCGGTGTTGATCCATACCACGCCGGCCTTGATCTGCGGCGCCACGTCCAGCGCCAGCGAGATGTTCTCGGTCCATACGCAGGAGGCCAGGCCGTACACGGTGTTGTTGGCCAGCTGTACCGCTTCAGGCGGGGTGCGGAAGCTCATCGCCACCAGCACGGGGCCGAAGATTTCGGCTTGCGCCACGGCGGCGGAGGTCGATGCGCCGGTGATCAGCGTAGGCGGGAACCAGGAGCCGTCGGCCGGGATCTGGCAGCCGGCAGGCTGGTACACGGTGCAGCCTTCGCTGCGGGCCGATTCCACCAGGCCGGCGATGCGCTGCTGCTGCACCGGATCGACCAGGGCGCCGATGTCCATCGACTTGTCCAGCGGCGAACCGAGGCGCAGGTTGTCCATGCGCGCGCGCAGCTTGTTCAGGAAGCGCTCTTCCACGGATTCCTGCACCAGCAGGCGCGAACCGGCGCAGCAGACCTGGCCCTGGTTGAACCAGATGGAATCGACCAGGCCTTCGACTGCGGCGTCCAGGTCTGCATCTTCGAAGACGATGAAGGGCGACTTGCCGCCCAGTTCCAGCGACAGCTTCTTGCCGCTGCCTGCGGTGGCCTGGCGGATCAGGCGGCCCACTTCGGTGGAGCCGGTGAAGGCCAGCTTGTCGATGCCTGCATGGTTGACGATGGCTTCGCCCACGCGGCCGTCGCCGGTGACGATGTTGACCACGCCGGCAGGCACGCCTGCCTGCACGCAGATGTCCGCGAACAGCATGGCGGTCAGCGAAGTGAATTCGGCTGGTTTGAACACGACCGTGTTACCGGCGGCCAGCGCAGGAGCGATTTTCCACGCCAGCATAAGGAGAGGGAAATTCCATGGGACGATCTGGCCTACCACGCCCACCGGGCGGTGGTTGGCGAATTCTTCGTCCTGCAGCTGTGCCCAGCCTGCGTGGTAGTAGAAGTGGCGCGCCACCAGCGGCAGGTCGGCGTCGCGGGTTTCGCGGATGGTCTTGCCGTTGTCCAGCGTTTCCAGCACGGCGAACAGGCGCGAATGCTTCTGCATCAGGCGCGCGATCGAGTACAGGATCTTGGCGCGGCCATGGCCGCCCAGGCCTTGCCAGCCCGGCTGCGCGCGGCGCGCGGCTGCCACGGCGCGGTCGACGTCGTCGCCGGTCGCCTGCGTCAGCTTGGCCAGCTCTTTGCCGTCGGCCGGATTGTTCGATGCGAAGGTTTCACCGGCGTCGCTCCAGGCGTTGTCGATGAACAGGCCGAACTGGCGGCCTTTCTGGTCCAGCCACGCTTGCGCTTCTTTCTGGCTTTCTGGTGCCGGGCCGTATTCCATGGTATTGAGGATCTCGTTGATAGTTGGCATAGCGGTGTCTTCTCGATGTTCTTTACGGTTGCGCGTGACGGTGGGCAGCGGAGTAGTTGCCGGTGACGTAGTGCTCGAGCTGGCGCTCGATGTCGGTCAGCAGGCTCGATGCGCCGATGCGGAACAGGTGCGGCTCCAGCCAGTCATTGCCCAGTTCTTCCTTCATCACGGTCATGTACTGCAGGGCGCCCTTCGCGGTGCCCACGCCGCCCGCAGGCTTGTAGCCGATCTTGAAACCGGTCTGCTCGTAGAACTCGCGGATCGCGCGCACCATCACCAGCGACACCGGGATGGTGGCGTTCACGCCTTCCTTGCCGGTGGAGGTCTTGATGAAGTCCGCGCCTGCCATCATGCAGACCCACGAAGCCTTGGCCACGTTTTCCAGCGTCACCAGGTCGCCGGTGGCCAGGATGGCTTTCACGTGCGCTTCGCCGCAGGCTTTGCGGTAAGCCAGCATTTCGTCGTACAGCGCTTGCCAGTTGCCGGTCAGGACGTGCTGGCGGGTGATGACGATGTCGATCTCGGTGGCGCCAGCGGCCACGCTCAATTCAATCTCGCGCACCTTGGTTTCCATGCTGGTCAGGCCCGCAGGGAAGCCGGTCGATACGGCGGCGATAGGCAAACGGCCTTGCAGCACCTGCACTGC
The DNA here is from genome assembly GCF_009857595.1 of Pseudoduganella aquatica. Lineage (GTDB taxonomy): Bacteria > Pseudomonadota > Gammaproteobacteria > Burkholderiales > Burkholderiaceae_D > Rugamonas > Rugamonas aquatica_A. The sequence continues at coordinate 96,439 of NZ_WWCU01000012.1, forward strand.
CGGCTTGATCATCTCGTGGTACACGCACACGGCGCCGGTGGTCACGTTCAGGTCTTGCAGGCCCAGCGCTTCCACCAGGTCCGAACGCAGCGGACGCATGGCCTTCATGCACAGGCGCTCGACGCGGCCCGGGGTGTCGTCGCCCGACAGCGTGGTCAGGTCGATCAGGCCGATGGCCTTGACCAGCCAGGCGGCCTGGTACTCTTTCTTCACCGAGCGGCGGTTCGCCAGCGAGGCGGCGCGGCGGTCGGCCGCCGCCTTGTTCACGTGGATATGGTTCAGCCAGCTCAGGTCGAGGGCCATTGCCTCGGTGCGCTTGAAGTCGTGCGGGATGGTCATAGGAGGTTGGTTCCGTTGGAAAGTGGTTTCACGCCCAGGTGGTGGGCCAGCGTCTGGCCGATGTCGGAGAAGGTTTCCGAGATGCCGAGCGGGCGCCCTTGCACGCCTGGACCGAAGAAGATCATCGGGATATGTTCGCGGGTGTGGTCCGAGCCGGGCGAGGTGGGATCGCAGCCGTGGTCGGCGGTAATCACGCACAGGTCGCCGTCCTTCATCTTGGCGAAGAACTCGGGCAGGCGGGCGTCCATTTCATGCAGCGCGTTCGAATAGCCTGCCACGTCGCGGCGGTGGCCGAAGGACTGGTCGAAGTCGACGAAGTTGACGAAGGTGAGCGACTTGTCGCCCGCCTCGTCCTGCACTTTCAGCAACGCGTCGAACAGGGCCATATTGTCCGGGCCCTTCACCACGCGGCTCACGCCTTGCGCGGCGTAGATGTCGCTGATCTTGCCCAGGGCGATCACTTCGCCGCCTTCGTTCTTCACATGGTCCAGCAGCGTGGGCGCGTGCGGCGGAATGGCGTAGTCGTGGCGGTTGGAGGTGCGCTTGTAGTTGCCGTTGGCGCCCACGAATGGACGCGCGATGATGCGGCCGATGTTGTAGGGCTTGACCAGCTCATAGGCCTTCTCGCACATATCGTACAGGCGCTCCAGGCCGAAGTGCTCTTCGTGGCAGGCGATCTGCAGCACGGAGTCGGCGGAGGTGTAGAGGATAGGCTTGCCGCTTGCAACGCTCTCGTCGCCCAACTCATTGATGATGGTGGTGCCGGAAGCGTGGCAGTTGCCCAGGAAACCCGGCACGCCGGTCAGTTCCTGCAGCTTGTCGGTCAGCTCTTTCGGGAAGGACGGCACGGTCTTGGGGAAGTAGCCCCAGTCGAACAGCACCGGCACGCCGGCGATTTCCCAGTGGCCGCTCTGCGTGTCCTTGCCGGTCGATTGTTCGCGCGCCGCGCCATAGGCTGCGGTGAAGCCGTCGCGCAGCGGGAAGCCTTCGGCCCACTGGCCGCTGGCTTCGTGGGCGGCAGCGGCCAGGCCCAGTTTTTCCATGTTCGGCAGCGACATCGGCTTGCCTTCCCTGGCAGCCCATGCGGCGATATGGCCGAAGGTGTTGGTGGCGCTGTCGCCGTATTTGCCGGCGTCGGGCGTTGCGCCCAGGCCGAAGGAGTCCAGTAGGAGGATGAATGCGCGTGACATGATAGGCTCGCTCAAAAGGTCAGTTTATGCCGAATAAAGCACAGGGGCGGTCCAGCCGCCCCTTTTCTTATTACGCCTTAGGCGTTTTTGCCACGTTTTCCACGAAGGCCAGGATCAGCTTGATCAGGCTTTCGGCGCCGATGGCGGCGTACTTCAGGGTCTGCTCGTGCGACAGCGGGAACGGCGACAGGCCTTCGGCCAGGTTGGTAATGACGGACACGCCGACCACCTTCAGGCCACAGTGGCGCGCAGGCACCACTTCCGGCACCACCGACATGCCCACCACGTCCGCGCCCAGCGTTTTGAAGGCGCGGATTTCGGCCGGGGTTTCGAAGTTCGGACCGGCGTAGGCGATGTAGACGCCGTCATGCAGCGTGATGGCCTGCTCGGCTGCGGTGCTCTTCAGCAGATTGCGCAGGTCGGCGTCGTAGGCGTTGGCCATGCTGAAGAAGCGCGGGCCGAAGCGTTCGTCGTTCGGGCCTATCATCGGGGTGCCCGGCAGGAAGTTGATGTGGTCGGTCAGCGCCACCAGCGAGCCGGCGTCCACTTCAGGACGCAGCGAACCGGCCGCGTTGGTCACGAACAGGAAGTCCACGCCCAGCAGTTTCAGGGTGCGCACGGCGGAGGTCATCACGCCCAGGCCGTAGCCTTCGTAGAAATGGCCGCGGCCTTTCAGGCACACCATCTGCACGCCGTTCAGGGTGCCCAGCACCATGGCGCCGGCGTGGCCGTGCACGGTGGAGATGGGGAAGCCCGGCAGTTCGTCGAAACCGATAGTCACCGCGTCCGTCATTTGCTCCGCCAGTACGCCCAGGCCGGAACCCAGGATCATGGCCAGGCGTGGCTGGAAGTTCGCTGGCATGCGCGAACGGACGATGGCGGCGGCCTGGAATGGAGAATTGTTAGACATGGTTATCCTCGTTTTAAGTGTTTTATCTGTGAGTTTTGGGCTGCTGCGCGGGGAATGTGACTTACGGCTATACAGGCGACACTATGCCTGAGCCCTATATGTATGGCAAATACCATTTTTCTTGGTCATTTATATGAAAGTCGTATAAATTAGGGGCTGCGCCTCTTTTTTCAGCATTTGACACTGCACGGACATATGTTTACGATGAAAGACAAATGTTTACAAGGCCACCGCCCGTGACGGACACATCCAAAAAAGAGCAGCTCTACGAGCTGATCCGCGCCAACCCCTTCGTCTCCCAGCAAGACCTGGCCGTCGAGCTGCGCCTGTCGCGCTCGGCCGTGGCCGGCCACATCGCCAGCCTGATACGCGAACGCCGCCTGCTCGGCCGCGCCTACGTGCTGCCGGATAAACGCCCTGTACTCTGTATAGGCGCTGCCAACCTGGACCGCAAGTTGCGCACGCTGGAAACGCTGCAAATGGGCACCTCCAATCCGGCCTACGCCGAGGAAGTGCATGGCGGCGTGGCCCGCAACATCGCCGAGAACCTGGCCCGCCTCGGCCTGCCGTCCGCCCTGCTCACCGCCGTGGGCGACGATACGGCCGGCCACTCGCTGCTGCAACAGGCCGAGACGGCCGGCATCGACACGCGCGGCACGCTGCGCCTGAACAATACCTACAGCGGCACCTACACCGCCGTGCTGGACGAGCGCGGCGAAATGGTGCTGGCCCTGGCCGACATGGCGCTGTACGACCAGATGACGCCGGACTTCCTGGCCAGCCGCACGCCGCAGCGCGGCGGCGCCGCGATGGTGGTGGCCGACCTGAACCTGCCGCTGGACAGCGTGGCCGCCCTGCTGCAGGACGCGCAGCGCGACGCCCTGCCGCTTATTATCGTGGCCGTGTCCCAGCCCAAGATGGCGCGCCTGCCGCAAGACCTGCACGGTCTGCGCCTGCTGGTGCTCAACCGCGGCGAACTGGAAACCCGCGTGGGCCGCGCCCTGCCAGACGAAGCCGCGCTTGCGCAAGCCTGCCGCGACGTGCAGGCGCAAGGCGCGCAGGACCTCATCATCACCTGCGGCGGCGAAGGCGTGTTTCATACAAATTCGCACACCGGCGCGGAAGGCCTGAGCTGGCTGCCCGCCCCGCAAGTGGACGTGGTGGACGTGACCGGCGCAGGCGACGCCTTTGCCGCCGGCGTGTGCTGGTCCATCTACCAGGGCAACGGCGACCTCACGCTGGCCTGCCGCCGTGGCCTGAAAGTGGCCGCCATGACGCTGGAAAGCCCGGACACCGTCTCCCCCCTGCTGGCCGCCGACATTCTCGACGAGATCAACGAATTCCACTTTTAGGAAACCACCATGCACCAATTCCTCTCCTACTCGGCCGAAGTGGCCAACGCGCGCGCAGCGGGCAAACCCGTCGTGGCGCTGGAATCGACCATCATCTCGCACGGCATGCCTTACCCGCAGAACGTGCAGACCGCGCAGGAAGTTGAACAGATCATCCGCGACGCGGGCGCCGTGCCGGCCACCATCGCCATCATCGGCGGCAAGATCTGCATCGGCCTCTCGCCCGAGCAGCTGGAATTGCTGGGCAACTCGCCGGACGCCATGAAGGTGAGCCGCCGCGACCTGCCCTACGTGCTCTCGACCGGCAAGCTGGGCGCCACCACCGTGGCCGCCACCATGATCTGCGCCGAGCTGGCGGGCATCCATGTCTTCGTCACCGGCGGCATCGGCGGCGTGCACCGTGGCGCCGAGACCAGCTTCGACATCTCGGCCGACCTGCAGGAGCTGGCGCGGACTTCGGTGGCCGTGGTGTGCGCGGGCGTGAAGTCCATCCTCGACATCGGCCTCACGCTGGAATACCTGGAGACGCACGGCGTGCCGGTGGTGAGCGTAGGCCAGCCCGGATTCCCGGCCTTCTTCACGCGCGAAAGCGGCTTCAACGCCGACTTCCAGCTCGATACGCCGGCCGAGCAGGCCTCCTTCATCAACACCAAGTGGAAGCTGGGCCTGAAGGGCGGCGTGGTGGTGAGCGCGCCGGTGCCGCAAGACCAGGCCATGCCGAAGGCGGAGATCGACGCCATCACCGCGCAGGCGCTGGGCGAAGCGGCGGCGGGCGGCGTCACCGGCAAGAAGGTCACACCCTTCCTGCTGGCGCGCATCAAGCAGCTGACCGAGGGCCGCAGCCTGGCCACCAATATCGCCCTGGTAAAGAACAACGCCCGCGTCGGCGCCGAACTGGCGCGCGCACTGCTGGAGCACCCCGTCGTATAACGAAGGCCTGCCATGTCCATCGATCTGAAACAACTAAAGTACTTTCTCGCCGTTGCAGAAGAAAAGAGTTTCAGCCGCGCTGCGGAACGGCTGCACATATCGCAACCGCCGCTGAGCCAGCAGATCATGAAGCTGGAAAGTGAACTGGGCGTGCGCCTGTTCGCGCGCACCACGCGCACCTTCGAGCTGACGGTGGCGGGCAAGGCGCTGATGTCCGAAGCGTCCGAGCTGCTGGCCAAGATGCGCATGACCATAGACACCATCCGCCAGATCGACCGTGGCGAAGTGGGCCGGCTGCGCGTGGGCATCGTGGGTTCGGCGATGTGGGGGCCTATCCCCTCGCTGCTGGAGGAATTCCAGAGCAAGTTCCCGCGCGTGACGTGGACCATCCATGAATTCGGACCGACGGTGCAGTACGACGCGCTGCGCGCCAAGCAGATCGACGTGGGCTTCTGGCGCGAGCCGAAACTGAACGAGGACGACCTGCGCAACGACAACCTGCGCCAGGAGCTGTGCTTCCGCGAGAACGTGTGCGTGGCGCTGAACGAGCACCACCCGCTGGCCAAGCAGGACGCGATCGAGCTGACCGACATCGCCAACGAGCCTATGCTGACGCTGGCGCTCGACAAGTCGGCCTTCCCGCGCTACCTGATCCAGTGCTGCGTGAAGGCAGGCTTCCAGCCCACCATCTTCCAGGAAGCGTCCGAGCCGCAGACCCTGCTGGCCATGGTGGGCGCGGGGCTGGGCGTGGCACTGCTGCCAGAGACCACCAGCCGCATCGGCTGGCCGGGCGTGGTGTTCGTGCCGATCCGCACCAACCCGCCGTCGGCCAATCTGTACATCACCTACACCACGCTGGACGACGCGCCGGTGGTGCGGGCTTTCCTCAACATCCTCAAGCCCGCCACGTGACTGCCGGCGGGTTACGCTCCGCTAACCCGCCCTACGCGACCCATGCGCCCCATGCGAACTACCTGAACCACGCGAACCACCCGAACCACGCGAACACGTAGGGCGGGTTAGGCGGAACGCCGTAACCCGCCAGCGGTGACGCGGCTACTGCATCGCCCCGCCCTGCACGCGCACATCGGCCACGGTGGCGAGCGTGGTGCGCACCGCGATGCGCAGGCCTTCAATCATATCCGCCAGCGCCATGCTGGCCGCACCCGGGTGCGCCGCCGCCTGCTGGGGCAAATATGGAATGTGGATGAACCCCGCCCGCATCGCCCTCCGCCCCTTCGCTGCGGCATGCATCAGCCCATAAAACACGTGGTTGCACACAAAAGTGCCCGCCGTCTGCGACACCGAAGCAGGCAGCCCCGCTTCCCGCAGCGCGCCCACGATGGCCTTGATCGGCAGCGTGGAAAAATACGCCGCCGGGCCGCCCGGCACAATGGCCTCGTCCACCAGCTGCTGCTGACGGTTGTCCCTGATCGGCGCGTCGTCCACATTGATGGCCACGCGTTCCACAGACAAGTCGCAGCGCCCGCCCGCCTGCCCCACCGCGATCACCACCGCAGGATGAAGCTCCGCCACCGCCTGCGCCATCGCCTCGTTGGCCTCGCCGAACACGCAGGGCAACTGGCGCGCCACCACGCGGAAGCCGTCCTCGCTCCAGCCGTCCAGCGCGCGCACCGTTTCCCAGGCGGGGTTGATGGTCTCTTGGTTAAACGGCTCGAAGCCGGTCAGCAATATCGTTTTCATCGTCAATAGTTCATCAGGAAATACAGCAGCAGTATATTCGCCCCCAACAGCGGCAGCGCAGTGGGGATCTGGGCCTTGATGACGGCGTGCTTGTCGTGCAGGTCCAGCAGCGCGGCGGGCACAATGTTGAAGTTGGCGGCCATGGGCGTCATCAGCGTGCCGCAGTAGCCGCTGAACATGCCGATGGCGGCCATGACCGCCGGATTGGCGCCGTACACGTTCACCAGCACGGGTATGCCGACGCCGCCCGCCATCACAGGGAAAGCGGCGAAGCCGTTGCCCATGACAATGGTGAACAGCGCCATGCCGCCGCAGTACACGGCCACCGCCACCAGCTTGTAGTCCATATTGATGTAGGAGGTGCTGACGTGGGCCACGGCCTTGCCCACGCCCGCCTCCGTGAACAGCAGCCCAAGCACGGCCAGCATGTGCGGCAGAACGATGGCCCAGCCCATGGCGTCGACCAGGCGCCGCTGCTCGCGCGCGGCCTGCAGCGGTGTGGCGCGCAGCATAACGCAGGCAACCGCCACCGCGATCACCGAGGCGCAGCCCAGCGCGGCCAGGGTGAGGTGCTTCTGCTCGAACAGGAAAAGGCCGCCCAGCTTGACGTCCTTGAGCAAGGTGGCGCAGGCCATGGTGACGCCGGGGATGATGAGCGCGGGCACGAACAGCTTGTTGCCCAAGCGCTGGGCGCTGCTGCGGCGCTCGGACTCGGGCAGATTATTCGGCGCGCCCATGCGCACGCCGCCAAAGCCGGCCAGCAGCGCCATGGTGATCATGATGGCGCCCGCCGTCGCTTCCGGCAGCGCTTCGCCAGCCAGATAAATTGCGGCGTACAGCGCCCAGAACAGCGCCGTCGTGTGGCGGCGCGGGTTGCTGCGGTCGGCCAGCGTGAGCAGCGCGATCAGCGCCAGCACGGCGCCCAGCAGCAGGTAAAAGTATTCCAGCTTGAAGATCATGGCTGGCCTCCGGTCGGCAGCGGAGCGGCTGCACCTGCTGCGGCCTTGCCTGCGGCGGCGAGCAGCTCGCGCTCGATCTCGCGGTCCAGGCGGCGCAAGCGCCAGGCGTGGATGATGTAGGCCGTCACGGCGGTGGGTATGCCCCACATGGCCACGTGCAGCGGGTCAACCTCGATGCCCTCCCCTCGCAGGATGGTCTGCATCAGCACGATGGCGCCGAAGGCCACGAAGATGTCCTCGCCGAAGAACAGGCCCACGTTGTCCGTGGCGGCGGCCATGGCGCGCACGCGCTGGCGCAGGCGTTCGCTCAGGCCCGGGTGGCGCAGCTCGGCCGCCGCTTCCGCCATCGGCGCCACCAGCGGCCGCACCATGTTCGGATGCCCACCCAGGCTGGTCAGCCCGCCTGCGGCGGACAGTTCGCGCACCGTCAGGTAGACAATCAGTATGCGCCCCGCCGTCGCCGCCTTCACGCGGGCGATGGCGGCCTGCGCGTGCTCGCGCAAGCCGTAGCGCTCCAGCAGGCCGATCGCGGCCAGCGGCAGCAGATAGATCAGCGGCAGGTTGCGCGTCTTGACGAAGGCCCTGCCCAGCGACGCCAGCAAGGCCTCCACCGGCATCATGGCGGCGAAGCCCGTTGTGAAGCACGCCGCCGCCACCACCAGCACCGGATGCGCGCGCAGCAAAAAGCCCACCACGATCACCGCCACGCCCAGCAAGGGCCATAAACTTACCGCTGTCTGCATCCCGCCGCTCCTGAAAGTAAAAAAGCCCGCACATCTTACGATGCGCGGGCTTCGCCAACGAAGAACTTATTAGAAGTTCGCTTTGAACTGCACGCCGTAGGTGCGCGGTTCGTTGACGATACCGGTCAGGTTGTTGAAGTCGATCGCGGCGATGACTTGCTCGCGGCCGGTGATGTTGCGGCCGTAAGCGGCGACTTCGTACTTGCCGTCAGCCCATTTGTAGCCGGCGCGCAGGCCGCCTTCCAGCATGGATTTGGCTTTGTATTCCTTCGCTTCGTACAGGAACATATTGTATTTGTCGCGGTAAGCCCAGTCGGTGTAGGCGTAGAACTCGCCGTTGGCCACAGGGGTGCTGTAGCGCAGCGTGAAGTTGCCCACCCACTTGGGCGCGCGCGGCAGCGGGTTGCCGTTGATCAGCGCAACCGTGGAGCCGCCGATGGTCTTGGTCGGGTTGGTGACGGTGCAGCCGTTGCCGCATGGCGCCACGAACAGGCCTGCGTCCTTGATCTCGGTGTCGTTGTAGCTGCCGCCGATGGTGGCGCGCCATTCTTCCGAGATAATGGCTTGCATGTCCAGCTCGAAGCCCTGGCCTTCAGCCTTGTCCGCATTGACCAGGCGGTTCTGGTTGACGGCGCCCGAACCTGCGGTCAGTTGCAGGTCTTTCACGCGGTACTTGAACACCGAAGCCGACAGGCGCGCACGCTTGTTCAGGAAGTCCTGCTTGATACCGGCTTCCACCGACAGGTTCTTCTCCGAATCGCCCACCGAGATGGTGTCGCCGAACAGCACGCGGCCCTGGATCGACGGAGCGCGGTAGCCGGTCGCAATGCGGCCGTACACGTTGGTGTTCTTGTCGATCTCGTAGTTGGTGCTCAGGTCCCAGCTGATGTTGGTGTCTTTCGGATGCGCGAACAGCGGGCCGACGTTCTTGCCGCCGAAGGGAGTCAGCGTGCGGGCTGCCACGAAGTCCTTCTTGTCGTCGGTGTAGCGCACGCCGGCGCGCACTTTCCAAACGTCGCTCAGCGCGTAGTTGACGGAGCCGAAGGCCGCCCACGAGCGCGAGTTCTGGGTCTGCTGCGCATAGCCGTTGACTACGCCGCCGCCCAGGGTGTCGAAGTTGAAGCTGTCGACAACGATGTCTTCCTTGAAGTAGTACACGCCGCCGATCCACTGCAGGCGGTCCTTGGTGTTGGACTCGACGCGGAACTCTTGCGAGATCTGCTTGTGGTCCGGCAGGCCGTCGGCGGTTTCGGAGGTGAACGGGATGAAGGCAGGAGCCGGGCCGGAGGTGGCGCCGGAACCGTAGCCGCCGTCCACGTCGGCGCGGCTGTAGAACTTGGCCTTCTCGTAGCCGGTGATGGAGTGCAGCGTCATCGTCGGCAGGTCGTAGCGCAGGGTCAGGCTGGAGCCGGTGACTTTCAGCTTCTGGGTGTTGAAGCCGTCGGTCGGGTAGCGGCCGTAGTCGAAGCCGTCCACGATCTCATTGGTGCCCTTCTTGATGATGCCGGCGCGGAACAGGGTGGCGCTGCCGTCCATGTCGCGGTGGTGCACATTGAACAAGGCGCTGAAGTCCTTGTTGGGCTTGAACGCCACCTGCACGCGGGCCGCGTTGTCCTTGTAGCCTTCGAAGTCCTGGGTGCCGGTGATGCGCGGGTTGTGCACGCGGTCGTCGCGCGACTGCGATTGCAGAGATACGCGGGCGCTGATCATCTCGTTGACCGGCAGGTTGAAGGCGCCTTCGGCATTGAACACGCCGTCCTTGCCGAAGCCGGCCGACACATAGCCTTCCTGCTTGTTGGTCGGCTTGACCGAGTCGAACTTGATCACGCCGGCCGGCGAGTTGCGGCCGAACAGCGTGCCTTGCGGGCCGCGCAGCACTTCAATCTGTTCCACGTCGAAGACCGGGAAGCCTTTCAGCATCGGCGACTCCTGCACTACGCCGTCGTACACCAGGCCCACAGGCTGGGAGGCGTTCAGGTCGAAGTCGGTGTTGCCCAGGCCGCGGATGTAGAAGCGCGGGAAGGAACGGCCGAAGTCCGATTCCACGTTCAGCGACGGGGTACGGCCGGACATGAAGCGGATGTCGTCGCCGCCGGCGGTCAGCACGTCCAGCTTTTCGCCTTTCATGGTGGAGATGGCCATAGGCACATCCTTGATGTTTTCCGAGCGGCGCGCTGCCGTCACGATCACCGTTTCCAGCTGGCCGGCTTGCGCCTTGGCGTCGGCTTGGGCGGCTTCCTGGGCCATCGCGCCTTGCAGCGGGAAGGCGCCGGCGATCGCCAGGGCGATCAGCGTGCGGGACGCGTACTTACTTTTTGTCATCATGAACCAGCTCCTAGCAGGGATTGCTTTACAAAAAACCAATAAAATCATTACAAGGGCGAATCCTAGCATGAAACCTTTTAACTGGAAATTACGACACAATAGATTCAATTTATATGATTCCCATATAAATAAACAATAAAAAACGTATTTGCCATACATATACCGGCTCATGCATAGTAAGTGGCTATTCAACCGTCATGCGGACCACTTATATAGCGCATTGCGGCGAGAGTGCCGCAGAGGGTGGCAAGGCGGTGGCGGCGAGATGGAAGCGGCGTACCGATTTGGCTAGATCAATCGGCAACAGCATGAAAAAGCAACAACGTAAAATAAATTTTGGGCTTTGTACAATGTTGCACCGGCACGACAAGGCCGCGACACAATATGACCAAGTTTCACGTTTTTGATGCGATGCAGGAAAAACAATTAATCGGGGCATTGCCTCTAAAAAACAGCCCAAGTTACATGTTCTGGCCGCAAAAAATATACAATATCGAACTTCCAGGAGCCTACTCATGAAAATCAAACAACTCAGTCTGACGATCGCCGCCATGTGCGTGGCAGCTGGCGCCTGCGCCGCTGACCCGAAACTGGCCATCGTCTACGACGCGGGCGGCAAGTTCGACAAGTCGTTCAACCAGTCCGCTTCCGAAGGCGCCGCGCGCTTCAAGAAAGACACCAACATCAGCTTCCTCGAAGCGCAAGCCAGCAGCGACACGCAAGCCGAGCAGGTTCTGCGCGGCCTGGCCCGCAAGAATATGGACCTGATCGCCTCCATCGGCTTCGCGCAAACGCAAGCGGTGCAGAAGGTCGCCAAGGAATTTCCGAAAGTCCGCTTCGTGCTGATCGACGGCGTGGCGCAAGGCGCCAACGTGAACTCGATCACCTTCAAGGAAGAAGAAGGTTCCTACCTGGTGGGCGTGGCCGGCGTGATGGCCTCCAAGAGCAAGAAGCTGGGCTTCATCGGCGGCATCGACATTCCGCTGATCCGCACCTTCGCCTGCGGCTACGCTCAAGGCGCGAAAGCCACCGACAAGAAAGCGGAAGTATTCCAGAACATGGTGGGCACCACCTCGGCCGCATGGAACGATCCGGCCAAGGGCGGCGAACTGGCGCGCTCGCAGTTCGAACGCGGCGTGGACGTGGTGTTCGCAGTGGCCGGCGGCTCGGGCATGGGCACGCTGCAGACGGCCAAGGAAAAAGGCAAGCTGTCGATCGGCGTCGATTCCAACCAGAACAGCCTGTACCCAGGCAGCGTGCTGACCTCCATGGTCAAGCGCATCGACAATGCCGTGTATGATTCCTTCATGCAGATGAAGAACGGCACCTGGAAAGCCGGCGTGCTGGCCAAGGGCCTGAAAGAAGGCGGCGTGGACTGGGCTCTCGATGAGCACAACCGCAAGCTGATCACCCCGGAAATCGAAAAGAAAGTCCTGGGCGTGCGCAAAGACATTATCGACGGCAAAGTAAAAGTGATCGACTACCGTACTGGCAACAGCTGCCCGGTCTAATCACGTGATTCAAAAAGAGAACGCGCCGGCGGGTTTTCCCGTCCGGCGCGTTTTTCAGTCATAGCAACCATCATCCAGTGATCCTATGCACCCAGCAGTAGAATTTCGCGGCATCTCCAAGCAGTTCGGAGCGGTCAAGGCGAACACGGACGTCAGCTTCAGCATCGCCAAGGGCGCCATTCATGGCCTGGTGGGCGAGAACGGCGCCGGCAAATCGACCCTGATGAGCATCCTGTACGGATATTACCGCGCCGACGGCGGGGAGATCCTGCTCGACGGCCAGGCCCGCAACATCCACAGCAGCCACGAGGCCATCCATCTCGGCATCGGCATGGTGCACCAGCACTTCATGCTGGTCGAGAACATGACCGTGCTCGACAACGTGATGCTGGGCGCGGAAGGCGGCTTCAAGCTGGCCAACAAGCGCGCCGCGGTGGAGGCGCAGCTGCGCGAGATCTGCACGCGCTACCGCCTGGACGTCGATCCGCTGGCCACCATCCACGACCTGTCCGTGGGCGCCCAGCAGCGCGTGGAGATCCTCAAGCAGATCTACCGCAGCGCCAACATCCTGATCCTGGACGAGCCGACCGCCGTGCTGACCGCGCAGGAGACCGAGTCGCTGTTCGACATCCTGCGCCTGTTCAAGGAACAGGGCAAGACCATCATCCTGATCACGCACAAGCTGCAGGAAATCCTCGACATCACCGACACCGTGACCGTGATGCGCGGCGGCCGCGTGGTGGGCGCGGTGGAAACCGCGCAGACCTCGAAAGAGGCGCTGGCCAATATGATGGTGGGCCGCCCGATTGAGAACAACCTGCCGCGCGGCGCCTACAATCCCGGCGCGCCGGTGCTGGAAGTGCGCGACCTGCAACTGACCGACGACCAGGGCGTGGTCCTGCTGGACAAGCTCAATTTCACGCTGCGCGCGGGCGAGATCGTCGCCATCGCCGGCGTGTCCGGCAACGGCCAGAGCGAGCTGATGGAAATCCTGTCCGGCATGCGTTTGCCCACCTCGGGCCAGGTGGACTTCCAGGGCAAGGCCCTGCCCTACGCGGGCCGCTCGGACGCCGACGGCCTGCCGCTGGAGTTCCGCCACCTGGGCATAGGCCATGTGCCGGAAGACCGCCTGCGCGACGGCGTGATCAAGAACTTCTCGGTCATGCACAACACCTTCTTCGGCTACCAGGACCGCGTGAAAAACGGCTGGGGCCTGATCGACTTCAAGGGCGTGGCCGAGCGCTGCGCCGGCCTGCTGAAGGCCTTCGACGTGCGTCCTGCCAATCCGGACCTGCGCATCGGCCTGCTCTCCGGCGGCAACCAGCAGAAAGTGGTGATCGCGCGCGAAGTGCTGGCGAGCCCGAAGCTGATGCTGGTGGGCCAGCCCACGCGCGGCGTGGACATCGGCACCATCGAGTCCATCCACACCCAGCTGCTCGCCCTGCGCGACGCGGGCGTGGCCATCCTGCTGGTCTCCGTGGAGCTGGAAGAAGTGCGCGCGCTGGCGGACCGCATCCTGGTCATGTGCGGCGGCAGCATCACCGGCGAACTGAAAATCGACGAATTCGACACCACCCGCATCGGCTTGCTGATGGGCGGGATGCATAAATCATGAACACTAACGATATGCCACGCTGGGCGACAGCCTTTGTCCTGCCCTTACTGAACCTGCTGTCGGCGCTGCTGGTGGCGGCCCTGGTGATCCACCTGCTCGGTGAAGATCCGCTGGACTCCCTGCGCATCCTGATCAACAGCGCCATCGTCAACCCCGAAGGCCTGAGCTACACGCTGTTCTACGCCTCCACCTTTATCTTCACCGGCCTGTCGGTGTCGATCGCCATGCAGGCCGGCCTGTTCAACATCGGCTCCGAAGGCCAGATGTATATCGGCGGCCTGGGGCTGACCATCGCCATGCTGGCCCTGGACGCATCGCTGCCGTGGTGGCTGCTGATCCCCTGCGGCATAGTCGGCGCGGCCCTCTTCGGCGCGCTGTGGGGCTTCCTGCCCGGCTACCTGCAAGCCAAGCGCGGCAGCCACATCGTGGTGACCACGATTATGTTCAACTTCATCGCCGCGTCGCTGATGAACTTCTTCATCGTGAAATACATGATACCGGCGGGCGAGCAGAACACCGCCAGCCGCGTGTTCTCGGCCGCCGCCGAAATGCCGCGCCTGAACACCTGGTTCCCGGTGCTGGGCGACACGCCGCTCAACGTAAGCTTCCTGCTGGCCATCGTGGCGCTGGCCATCTACGGCCTGGTGGTCACGCGTTCGGCCTGGGGCTACAAGCTGCGCGCCACCGGCTTGAACAAGCACGCCGCGCACTACGCCGGCATCCGCATCAGCAAGATGATCATCGTCGTCATGCTGATTTCGGGCGCACTGGCCGGCCTGGGTTCGGTCAACTCCATCATGGGCTCGACCCACTACCTGTCGCTCAACTTCGTCGGCGGCGCCGGCTTCGTCGGCATCGCGATTGCGCTGATGGGCCGCCAGCACCCGGTCGGCATCTTCCTGTCGGCCGTGCTGTTCGGCGCACTGATCCAGGGCGGCTTCGACCTGTCGCTGGAAAAACCGAACATTCCGACCGAAACCTTTATCTTCATCCAGGGCCTGATCATCCTGTTCTGCGGCGCCATGGAGAACTTCTACGCACCAGCCATCATGAAGCTGATCAAGGCCAAGGGGTAATGACATGACTTTTGAAGACCTGCATATCGGCAGCATCCTGGTATCGACCGTGCGCAACGCGCCGGTGCTGATTTTCGCCGCCATGGCCGGCCTGTTCGCGGAGCGCTCCGGCGTGATCGACATCGGCCTGGAAGGCAAGATCCTGGCCTCGGCCTTCGTGTCGGCGGCGGTGGCCTTCGCCACCCAGAACCCGTGGTACGGCGTGGCCGCCGGCGTGGCCGTGTCGGTGGCGCTGGCCACCCTGCAAGGCTATGTCAGCATCACGCAAAAGGGCAACCAGCTGGTGGCCGGCATCGCCATCAACATCGCCATGAGCGGGCTGACCTTCGTGGTGGCCCAGTTCTTCTTCCAGCAGGGCGGCCGTACGCCGGACCTGGGCCAGGCGCGCCTGTTCGACGTGGTGCTGCCGGGCAGCGCCGCCATCGTGGACGTGCCCTTCGTGGGCTGGCTGTACACCAAGCTGATAGGCGGCCATTCGGTGCTGGTCTATCTGGCCTTCGCGCTGGTGCCGCTGGTGCACTGGGTGCTGTACCACACCCGCTTCGGCCTGCGCCTGCGCGCCTGCGGCGAGAATCCGCACGCGGCCGATGCGGCCGGCGTGTCGGTGGAATGGACGCGCTACAAGGCCATGCTGATCGCCGGCGTGCTGTGCTCGTTCTCGGGCGCCTACCTGGCCATCGTGCAGAGCGGCTTCTTCCTGCGCGATATGTCGGCCGGCGCCGGCTACCTGGCGCTGACCGCCATGGTGTTCGGCAACTGGCGTCCGCTGTACACCTTCTTCGGCTGCCTGATGTTCGGCTTCTTCGGCGCGGTGCAGATCCAGATCGAAGGCGTGGACCTGCCGGTGGTGGGCCGCATTCCCGGCTCGCTGATCCAGATGGTGCCGTATGTCGTCACCGTGATCGTGCTGGCCGGCCTGATGGCCAAATCCGTGGCGCCCAAAGCCATCGGCGTACCGTTCGTCAAATCGCGCTAGCGCGCACGCAATGGCGGGTTACGGAGCAGCGCTCCTAACCCGCCCTACGCGCTGTCCCATTGCCAATTCGGCAATCCTGCGCAACAATGGGGCACGATCCCTGACCACACGTGCCCATGACCTTCGGCGTCTACCTCTCCTCACTGGCCTTCGCCGTGCTGTCCGCCTACCTCTGGCGGCGCCAGCGGGTGCTGCGGCGCGAGGCCTTTATCCGCAGCTATGTGCTGCCGAAAGGCCTGTTTGAAAAGCTGATGAAGAAGCATCCGCAGCTCACCATCAAGGATTGCCAGCTGGTCGCGCACGGCTTGCGGCAGTTCTTCCTGGCGCACCTGAAAAGCGGCAGGATGTATGTGTCGATGCCGTCGCAGGTGGCCGATGACCTGTGGCATGAGCTGATCCTCTACACCAAGAATTACCAGCAGTTCTGCCAGCAGGCCTTCGGCCGCTTCCTGCACCACACGCCCGCCATCGTGCTGAGCAAGGGCCAGCGCGGCAACGACGGCATCCGCCGCTGCTGGCGCTATGTGTGCAAGGAGGAGAACATCAATCCGAACGCGCCGACCCGTTTGCCGCTGCTATTCGCGCTGGACGGCAAGTTCAACATCAACGAAGGCTTCCTTTACGTGCCGGACTGCCACGGCGTGCGCCGCAGCGACGACAGCGGCGGCGTCTATTGCGGCGCAGACCTCGGCAGCGGGCACTCGCTCAGCGACGGCGGCAGCGGCTGCAGCAGCGATTCCGGTTCCTGCGGCAGCGGCGGAAGCGATGGCGGCGGTGGCGGAGATAGCGGCGGCGACAGCGGCTGCGGTGGCGGCGGCTGCGGCGGGGGTGGCGATTGACGGCGCTCCCCGTATAATGCCGCCCATGGAAAAAATCAAAACCCATCTGCTGGCCCGCATCTGCTGGCTCGCCTTCGGCGGCGTCATGGCCGCCACGCGCCTGCTCGACGGCGTACAGCACAACTCCACCGGAATGACGGTCACCGGCATAGGCTGGCTGCTGCTGGGCATACTGTGGTTCCTCAGCCCGCTCATCATCGGCAAGAAGAAAAGCGAAATGGCGCAGCAGCAGCGCGAGGCGGCGATAGGTTCGGACAGCCTGCGCAACAAGCTGCTGTTCGCCGCCGCCGGCTGCGTGGCCGTGGGCATGGTGCTGCGCTACGGCTTCGGTAATTAACCAGATTCAAGCTGGCGCGCCCGCCGCGTGAGCGCTTCTATACTGGCCCGATCCCACTCAAGGAGCGAGCCATGGAATTCCAACGAGGCAGACTGTTTGACCACGTGCACCTGCGCGTGGCCGATGTGGACGCGAGCAAGCGTTTCTACCGGGCGGCGTTCGGCGCGCTCGGTCTGGCGGACGAAATGGTTGAAGGCGAAGGCAACTTCTATCTCGACGATTTGTATGTCGACAAGGCCGACGGTCCCGTCTCCCATGTCCACCTGGCCTTTATCGCCAAAGACCGCGAAACCGTGCAGGCCTTCCACCGGGCCGTGCTGGCCGCCGGCGGGCGCGACAACGGCCCGCCGGGCGAGCGCGACTACCATCCCGGCTACTACGCCGCCTTCGCCTTCGACCCGGATGGCAACAACATCGAAGCCGTCTTCCACGGGCCGTTCAGGCGCTCGGCCGAATCCGTGGTCTTCACGCCCACGCAATAGCGCTTACACTGGCGTATCTTCAATGTCAGCAACCGGGGAGCGCCCATGAGTCCCAAACTTGGCAACGGCAAGATCTGCTACATCCTGCTGCCGGCAATCGACCCGGCCGTTTCCGCGGCCTTCTACGAGCGCGTGTTCGGCTGGGAGATACGGCGGCGCGACAACGGCGAACTCACTTTCAATGACGGCGTGGGCGAAGTGAGCGGCGCCTGGGTCACCGGACAGCCGCCCGCCGACCCGGCCGGCAACATCATGGGCTTGTACCAGGAGCCCACCCTGGCTTGAGGGAGCAGAAATTGACGGCGTACTTCAGGCTCAGCCGGGCTTAGGGGGCACAAATAACTCCACAGAGACAAAAAAGAGTTCACTCAAGCGCTGCGCCATCGCCGCATCAATAGGCAAAGAGCCAGCGATCACCGCAGCCAATGTTTCGCTCGCAGAAAGCCGGAGTTCTTCAAAGCCTATTTGTGCAGCCATTTCGTTCATTGCTAAGCCCGTCCCCTAGACCGCCGGCTCCATTTGTCGCATTCTGCATGCGTTAGAATTTATCGAATTATAACCATAGCGGAATCAAAATATAGCAATTCCTCTCACGCCTTGATACCAACGACCTTCGTCAGCCAATCCACGCGATTCTTACTGCATGTTCAATGGACAGTAAAAAATTACTTTTCCGGATTGTTCCCGCATATCTGCTTGCAAATATTTTCGTGTTCAATTTCGAATCTATCAAGTTCGTTACTTTCCTCCTGCTCTATCTCCTTTATTTTTCCGGGATCTTTTTCCAATCTTTTCTTACTATTGATGCTCTTCATTTTATCTTCATGACGAGAAATGGCTAAAGGAGCAGAGTCTGATGCCATGCATCGACGGGTACATTCAGCCCGCGTAGTGCTTTTCATTTGTGCTTGGGCACCATGTTGTCCTGAAATAAGTAGGAAAAGTATAAGTACTGTTTTTTTCATTTTGTTTCTCGATTGCAGTTGATTTATTTAAAATTTGCCAGGCGCAAAGTTCAATGTATACATCTTGCGTTAGAGCTTGTGCCGATGTAAGAATAGCCGAACTTTCCAATCATACTAATATCTCAACAAGACACAGGTAATGAGTCCTGCCACCTAGGTTTTAGTCTACACACAGCTTATGCAGTTTGACAGAGCGAAGCCCCAGCCCGCACGACCAATCAATAAATTTCCCCCAAGAGAATTTTAGGGAATAGTATTCTTGCATAAATTGACAAAAATATTGCTTCCATTCTGAAAAAATTTTTATAATTGTAACAATGTGTGATTTTCTAATGTGCGCGATGTAGTATTGCGAGACAGAGAGGTATAAATAATCACTGAAATATAACAAGCGCACACTTAGGCGGGTGCCGTTTCGATGTAGTACGTGAGGCATTCGTGCAATGCTGACACGCCAACGCAAAGAGCTGCTGCTCAAAATCCTGCGCGAGGACGGCCAGATCGTGGCCAAAACGCTGAGTGAAAAGCTGGGCCTGTCCGAGGACACCATACGCCGCGACCTGCGCGAACTGGCCAAGGAAGGCCTGCTCGAGCGCGTGCACGGCGGCGCCCTGCCCGCCTCGCCGGCCATGGGCAACTTCGCCCAGCGCCAGCAGATTTCCGCCGACTGCAAGCCCGCCATCGGCCGCGCCGCCGCCGCCATGGTGCGGCCCGGCCAGGTGGTGTTTATCGACGGTGGCACCACGGCGGTCCAGGTGGCGCGCCACCTGCCGCACGACCTGCGCGCCGTGGTGGTAACGCACAGCCCCAGTATCGCCGTGGAGCTGGCCGAACATCCCACGGTGGAAGTGATCATGCTGGGCGGCCGCCTGTTCAAGCATTCCATCGTCGGCGTGGACGAAGCGCTGCTGGCGTCTTACCGCAACATGGGAATCGCTATCACATTAGCAACTTAAATCATTAACAATGTAAAATAGGCCATTCTCCCACCATCCACATGGAGCCAGACATGAGCCACGCCGCGACCGCCTTCCGCCAACTGCACCAGGGGCCGCAGCTGCTGCGCCTGGCCAACGCCTGGGACGCGGGCAGCGCCCGACTGATCGAAAGCCTGGGCGCGTCCGCCGTGGCCACCACCAGCGCCGGCCTGGCCTGGTCGCTGGGCTATGCCGACGGGCACAATATGCCAGCTAGCGCTGCCATCGCCGCCACCCAGAACATCGTGCGCGGGCTGCGCGTGCCGCTTACCGTGGACATGGAAAACGGCTATTCGGACAACCCGGCCGCCGTCGCCGCCTACATCATGCTGCTGACGGACAGCGGCGTGGCGGGCATCAATATCGAAGACGGCGGCGATGCGCCCGACCTGCTGGCGCGCAAGGTGGAGGCCATCAAAAAAGCGGCCGTCACAGACGGCGTGGACATCTTCGTCAACGTGCGCACCGACGTCTACCTGCGCGGCCTGGCGCCGGAAGGCAAGCGCGTGCAGGAAGTGCTGGCGCGCGCGCAAACCTACCGTTCGGCCGGCGCGGACGGCCTGTTCGTGCCCGGCATCTGCCTGCCGGACGAGATCCGCCAGGTGGCCGCCGGCGCGGGCCTGCCGCTGAACGTGATGGACTGGCCGGGCGTGCCGGCGGCGGACGAACTGGCGGCGCTGGGCGTGCGGCGTTTCAGTGCCGGTTCCGGCATTGCGCAGGCGCTGTGGGGCGCGGCGCGCGAAATGGCGCAAAGCTTCCTCGACAGCGGCAACAGCGGCCCGCTGGCGCAGAAGGCCATGAGCTATGCAGACATCCAGAATCTGTTCCTGGGCCGGCCGACGAAGTAGCCTAAGTGAGAGAGGAAGAACTGCCGCGTTAGCAACGCGCGCGCGTGCAGTGCTTGCTGGCAGCCAGCCGCGCTGGCACACTGGTGCATGGCCAGTTCCTCCCCTCCCCGCAGACGTTTTCTCCAAGGTACGCTGAGCAGCTGCCTGCTGCCCATGCTCGCCGACGCCCATGCGGGCAAGGCGGTGCAGGTGGTGACGTATCCGCGCCACGTGGACACGGTGAACGAGCGCTACGACTACGACTGGCTGGTGCTGCGCACCGCGCTGGAAAAGTCCGCGCACGCCTTCGGGCCGTTCGAGCTGCGGCAGCTGGACGAGGCCATGTCGCCGCAGCGGGTCAAGCAGGAGCTGGCCCTGCCGCAAGGCCGCATCAATGTGCTGGCGCGCGCCTCCACGCCGGAGATGGAGCAGGACCTGCTGCCCATCCGCATCCCTATCGATAAAGGCCTGCTCGGCTTTCGCGTGTTCTTTGTGCGCGCCGCCGACCTGCCCCGTTTCGCTGCCGTGCGCAGCGTGCAGGACTTGCGCGCCCTGAACGCGGGCCTGGGCAAGGACTGGGCCGATGTATCCATCCTGCGCGCGGCCGGCATCCCGGTGGTGGAAGGCTCGTTCGAGAGCCTGATCCCCATGCTGATGGCGGGCCGCTTCGATTTCTATTCGCGCGGCGTGGACGAAGCCCCCCTGGAACTGCGCCAGTACCAGCAGCGCTTTCCGCAACTGGCGCTGGAGCCCACGCTGATGCTGCACTATCCGCTGCCGCGCTACATCTTCCTGCGGCGCGACGCCGAAGGCGAACGGCTGGCCAGGCGCATCAAGGCCGGGCTGGAGACCATGGTGCAGGACGGCACGCTGAACGCGCTGTTCCGCCAGCACAAAGGCCCCGTGATCGAGCGCTGCAAACTGGACAAGCGCCGCCTGCTGACCATACGCAATCCCGGCATCTCGCCCACCGCCCCGCTGAACCGGCCGGAACTCTGGTACCGGCCGCTGGAGGGGAAGTAGGCGCCAGGCTTATTTGGCTGCCGGCTCGGGCCAGATGGCCTGCAGCAGCGACGCCAGGTGGTAGCCGCCTTTCACCAGCTGCTCCTTGGCGATGGCCGACGACGGCACCGGGTAGTTGTCCGGCACGTTCAGCTGCCATACGGTGTAGACGGTGCCGTTGCGGCTGGTCTGCTTGCCGGCCGGGCCGACGGTCACGTCGGCGTGGGCGGCCTTGGCGACCACCAGCGCGTCGTTGGCCCACTGGTAAGGCCAGCTGGCAGGGTCGCCCGTGTTGGCCGCCACGGCGGGCTTGCCGGCGATGGCGATCTGCGCAAACTGCTCCGGCGTGCGCGCGCTCACGCGGCGCATGGCGTAGTCCACCACGGTGGTGTCCCAGTAGGAGTGGAAAGGCTTGGTCTTCGGACCGGGCTTGGCCTCGCCGGCCGGTTTCGCGGCCTCGCCTTCTTTCGGCGGCGCTGCGGGTATCAGCGCGGTGCCGCTGGCGTTGATCTTGTCGTCGTCCAGCAGCATATTGTTGCCGCCCTGCGGATTGAAGATGTTCACGCCGTCGATCTGCTCCTGCTTGAGCGGCACCACGAACACGCCTTCCTTGCTGATGAAGGCCGAGCCCACGTGCAGCGGCTGGTGCACATCGCCCGCAAGGTGGGTCAGCAGCAGCAAGGCCTGGCGCTTGGTGAACTTGTGCGGGTTGACGGCCGCGCCGTCCTTGCCCTGCAATACCCAGATCGCCTGGCGCAGCGACTGCACGATGTCGTGTTCCTCGGTGCCCACGCCGTGGTCGTGGTACTCGTCCAGTTGGAAGGGCACGTCGGTGTAGTGGTATTCGCTGTGCTTGGGATTGGCGGCCGTGTAGTCGGTCATCTCCGTGGTTTGCGGGCCGCAGTAGGTGCCCTTCACGCAGTCCATCCAGCTGGCGACCTTCTCCAGGCTCTCGCCCGGCAGCAGCAGCGCGCGCACCTGCTTCTCGGCGTAGCTGCCCTTGATCAGCTGGTCGGCGATGGAACCGACGATGCGGTGGCCGTCATTGCCCCAGGCCAGCGCGTTGGTCGACACAAAGGCGGCGCCCAGCGCCAGCGCGCATGCGAGCTTCTTCATCATTCTTCTTTTCCTTTACTTGGTTTCGGATAGTTCTTGTTCACGTCCAGCGGCGCGGCGTAAGGCGAGTCCCACAGCTGCTGGTGCAGCGCGGCGACGCGCTGCGCCATCTTCTCGCTGCGCAGCACCACTTCCAGGTTGCGCGACAGGTCGAAGTAGCCGCCCGCCCAGTTGCTGGTACCCACCCAGGCCAGCTTGCCGTCTATGCTCATGGTCTTGCTGTGGATGACGCGCGCGAAGGGAATGAAGCCGTCCGAGGCCTTGG
Organism: Pseudoduganella aquatica; assembly: GCF_009857595.1. Classification (GTDB taxonomy): domain Bacteria; phylum Pseudomonadota; class Gammaproteobacteria; order Burkholderiales; family Burkholderiaceae_D; genus Rugamonas; species Rugamonas aquatica_A. The sequence continues at coordinate 118,879 of NZ_WWCU01000012.1, forward strand.
GCAAGGTCACCACGCGGATCTCCACATTGGGCAGCAGGGCCAGGCTTTTCAGGTAGGCGATGGCGGGCGCTTCGGTGTTCCAGTTGGAGACCATCAGCTTGATCTTCACGCCGCGCTGCGCGGCCGCGCGCAGCGCGTTGTCCACCACCGGATAGTAGGGACGCGTGCCTTTCGGCCCGTAGCTGAGCGGCGCGTAGTCCAGCAGCTGCACCCGCACCTCGCTTTGCGCTTCTTCCAGCAGGGCCGGCAGGCCGCGCTCGGAATCGGCCACGCCGGGCGGGTTGTAGGCGTAGGGGCTGGCCATCAGGAAGGCGTCCGGCGCGTAGTTGGCGCTGGCCGAGGCGGTGCCGATTTCGGTGGCGCGCAGGCCGCGCGCCAGGCGCGCCTGGGCGTTCCAGTCCTGGTCGAAAATAGCCTGGATCTGCTTGACCACTTTGCCGTCGGTGATGCGCAGGCCGGTTTCGTGGATGTGGGTGAAGGAGCGCCAGTCGAAGTTCTGGCTGCCCACGTAGGCAGCGGCGTGATCCACCACCAGGTACTTGGCGTGGATGATGCCGTTGCCGGTGAGCTGGTTGAAATCGAGTATGCGCAGCTCCAGGTTGGGGATGGCTTTCAAGCGTTCGATGGTGGGCGCTTCGGACAGGCCCACGCCTTTTTTGTCGAGCAGGAAGCGGATCTTCACGCCGCGCTTGCCCGCCGCCTCCAGGCGCTCGAACACTTTCTCGAAGGCGCTGCCTTCCCGCACCACGGCATAGAACTGGCCAATGGCGATGTCGTGCCTGGCGTTGTCGAACAGCTCGCTCCACACGGCGGCGGCGTCGCGCAGGTCCGGATTGGCGAGCGCGGTTTCCACCGGCGTGGTCAGCACCAGTTCGTAGCCGGGGATGCTGAAGTCGGCGTGGGCGCTGCCGACGCCGGCCGCCAGCATTGCGGTGAGTAAGAGTTTGCGCATGGTGTGGCTCCTGGTTTACTTGATACGCTGGATGCGGCCCGCCTGCTGCTCGGAACCGGCTGGCTTGCCGTCGCGGTCGCGCTGGGCCAGGTAGGCGGCCAGGGCGTCGATGTCGCGGATCGGTGTCGGTGCGCGGCTGGCGCCGCGCGCGAAGGTCGGGAAGTAGTCGCCGCCTTCGGCAAGGAAGTGGTTGGTCACCACGCGGTAGCTGGCGCCATCCTCGATGCGCACGCCGTGCAGCAGCACGCTGCCCGGCACCAGGCGCTGGCCTTCCGGCTGGCTGGCGTCCCACTGGTAGGTGAAGCCGTCCGACACCTGCAGCAGGCCGCGCGAGACGCTGCGCCCTTGCAGCCACTGCTCTTCCAGCAGCGCGCGGATCTGCGCGCCGGTCAGGTTCATCACGTCCAGCGTGTTACCGAAGGGCAGGACGGCGTGCAGGTGCGCCAGCGTGGCGTTGTTGCCCTGGCTGGTGAGCAGGTCCTGGCGCAAGCCGCCGCGGTTCATGAAGGCGATCTGCGCGCCGAAAGGCTTGCCGGCGGCCAGCATGGAGTCCGCCACCAGGTCGCCGATGGCCGACTCGCTGCTGTCGTCGCCGGTGGCGCGCGCCACCTTGGCCACGGCCAGGCGCGCCACCGGCTTGCCCAGCACCTCGTCGCTGCGCTGGCGCACGCTGGCCATATAGGCCGCCATGGCCGGGTCGGCCGGATACTGGTCCTGCTTCATCACCACGTTGCGGGCGCTGGTTTCCAGCACGGTGTTGCTGGCCGTGTCCACGCTCAGGCGGATGCGCGACATCACGTGGCCCGCCGTCTCGGCCTGCGTCACCAGGCGGCCGTCCACGCGGCACAGATAGCCTTTGTGCGAGTGGCCGCTGATGACCACCTTGATGGCGGGGTCGAGGCGCTTGACCAGGTCCACGATCTCGCCCTTCAGGTTCGGGCAGTCCGGCTGGTCCAGCGCGTCGGTGGTGCGGCCGCCCTGGTGGATCAGGGCCACGAACACGTTCACGCCCTGGGCGCGCAGCTCGGGCAGCGCGCGGTTGATGGCTTGCGCCTCGTCGCCGAACTGCAGGCCGGCGATACCGGAGGCCAGCACCACCTGGGCGGTGTCCTTCAGCACGGCGCCGATAAAGCCCACCTTCACGCCGTGCGCTTCCTGCACGCTGTAGGCCGGCAGAAAGGGTTTGTTGGTGACCATGTCCACCACGTTGGCGGCCAGGTACTGGAATTTGGCGCCGGGGTAGACCGGCTCGAACTTGCAGGCCTTGTCCGGGCGCGGCGAGACGCAGCCGCCCTTCTGCTGGCGCAGCAGCTCGGCGCGGCCGGCGTCGAATTCGTGGTTGCCCACCGAGGTCGCCTGCAGGCCCAGCAGGTTGAGCGCGCCCAGCGTGGTTTCGTCGGCCCACATCGAAGAGATGGCGGGGCTGGCGCCGATCAGGTCGCCCGCCCCCACCAGCAGCAGCTCGCGGTCTTCCGCGCGCCAGGCCTGCAGCGCGGCGGCGATGGTGTCGATGCCGCCGGCCAGCTCGCTGCGCTCGAAGCCCCAGGAATTGGTGTAGCTGAATTTGCTCGGCAGGATATTGCCGTGGAAGTCGTTCAGCGTGGCGATGTTGATGTCCACCACGGTGGCGGGACGCTGGCTGGCGCAGCCGGCCAGCAGGGCCGCCAGGGCCAGGACTAGCGCCGGGGCGGAGGATTTAAATGGATGGTTCATTGCAGGGACTAGGCCGGTAATCGGATATTGTACCGCCCGCAGCGGCCCGCAGGCAGGCGCAGCGGCTGGCGAAACGTTACGTTACAGAACAGAACGGAATAAAAAAACGGCTGGTGTCGCCACCAGCCGTTCTTGTTCAGACTACTTCAGACTAAGTCAGCAGCGAGATTAGAACTCGTACTTGACGGTAGCCTGGATCGCCCACTGGGACTCGCCTTTTTCCTGGCGGGTTACCAGCTCTTCGGTGGTGCGGACGTTGTAGATGTAACGGCCTTGGGCGTCGATACCTACGTAGTCAACAAAGCTGCGCACCTGGCCGCCGGCGGACTGGAAGGCCACTTCATTGATACGGCCCCACTTCTTGTTGATCATGTTGCCAACGTTCAGGAAGTCCAGCGAGAAGATGCCTTTGTGGCGTGGCCAGAAACCTGGCACTTCTTGCGTGACTTTCATGTCGATGCTGTTGGTCCATGGCGAGAAGTCGGTGTTGCGGCCAACCACGCCGCCCTTGTATTTCGCCAGGGCGCCGTTGGCGTCAACCACTTTCCAGAACGCCTCTTCCGTGGCAGCGCGGGCAGCCGGGGTGGCGCCGAAGAAGGCCACTTCACCCGAACCTGGTGCTTTCGGGATGTACATCAGGTCGTTGCCAGCCAGGCCGTCGCCGTTCAAGTCGTTGTTGATGGTCCAGCTGAACGGTTTGCCGGTGCGGCCTTCGTAGAACAGACCGAAGCCGGTCTTGTAGCTGCCGAAGAACGCTTTCTGCCAGCTCACGTTGGCCGAGATGCGGTCCTTGACCAGGTAGTTCGAGTTGGAAGCGACGTTCTCGTTCGGATCGAACGATGCACGGCCGCCCCAGTTCGAGCTGGAGGTCGAGGAGGTCAGCGGCGACACTTCGGTGGCGTCGGTGTAGGTGTACGCTACGCCCCAGCCCAGGCCGGCACGCATAGGTGCTTTAACCGACAGGGTCAGCAGGTTGCCGGCGCCGCCCGAGGTACGGGTGGCTTGCAGTACCTGGCCGAAGGACGCGTTGCTCTGCGCCTTGTTGCGGGTGTCCGGGCAAGCTGCACCGCCCACTGCGCCGCCGGTGGCGGTGTAGCAGGTTGGCAGGTAGCCGGAGTTGGTCCAGAACAGCGGACGGCCGTCGCTACCGGTCTTGGTCGGTGCGCCCAGGTTCAGCTCTTTGTAGTAGATGCCGTCCTTGGTCTTGGTGCGCAGGTATTCCGCGCCGAAGACCAGGCCCATGAATGGCAGCTCATGTTCGAACGCCAGGTTGCCCTTCCACACCGATGGCTGCGCCATGTCGGAGCTGATGGTGTCGACCTTCATCGCCGGAATGGTGCTGACCACGTTGGTCGGCTGCTTGGTCGGATCGGCGTTGAAGAAGCCACCGGTGGTCGGGCAGGTGCCGGCCGCGAACGTGCAGGTGATGTTGCGGATCACCATGCCGGTGTTCTGGAACGGGTTGCCCAGCCAGACCGACAGGGCCGCGCCCTGGAACAGGCCGGCGCCGCCGCGCAGCTGCGTTGGACGCTCGGAGTCGAACTTGTAGTTGAAGCCGACGCGCGGCTGGTACAGGTTCTGGCCGTCGATGGTGCGGGTGTTGTCGATGCCGAAACCGCCGGTCTGGCGGCCGCTGACCAGCGGGCCGGTGGCCAGTGCTGCGGTCGGGTTGGCGACCGGCACGTCGCCGATGCGCGAGCCGTCCACGCGCAGGCCGGCCGTGACGGTCAGCTGGCGGTTGACGGTCCAGGTGTCCTGCAGGAACAGGCCGATGTTTTTCAGCTCGAAGCGGGCGATCGCGTCATCCAGGGTTTTGCCCGGGATGGCTGCCTGCAGCGTGTACGACGAAGGACGGCCCTTGCTGAAGTTCTCCAGCACGGCGGCGGCATGCGCGGCCGAGGTGGCGGTGGAGCAGTTGATGGCGCCGAAGGAGTACGTGAACGTCGCGCTGCTGTTGATACAGGCGAAGGTGTAGTTGCCGTTGACGTTCTGCAGGAAGGCGTTGTAGATCTCGTTCTTGCTGTAGTCGGTGCCGAACTTCAGGTCGTGCTCGCCCAGCTGCCAGTTGGCGCCTGCGTAGAAGTCCTGGGTCTTGGTGTTCAGCACGTTTTTCTGACGGCTCTGCTCGGTGCCGAAGTTGGCGAAGCGGTTGCCGGTCGACAGGCCAGCCGGCGAACCGTCAGGCAGCGCGCCCGAGAACTGCAGGCCGATGGCCGGCAGGTAGGCGTTGTTCTTCGGCACGGAGTCGTACTTGCGGGTCGACGCGTTCACTTCGGTCGAGAAGGTCGGGGTCCATTCGGCGGTCCAGCGGCCGACCAGGGTGGTCAGCGACTTCTCTTGCGCGTACCAGTAGGAGCTCAGCGATACACCGGTCGCCGAGAAGCCTGGGAAGATAGGCTCGGACTGTTCGGTTTTGGTGTAGCGCAGCATGGCGCGCTGGTCATCGGTGATGTTCCAGTCCAGCTTCAGCAGCTTGTCTTCGGACTTGAACTTGGTGCCGGTCGGAACTTCCGAGGTACCGATGTCCATGCCGTATTTGTCTTTGGCGATGGCGGCGGCGCTGTCGAGCACCGACTTGGAGATGGCCACGGTGGTCAGGCCGCTGCCGACCACGCCGAAGGCCGGCGAGTTGCGGCTGCTTTCGGATTTTTCGTAGTTCGCGAACAGGAACAGTTTGTCCTGGATCAGCGGGCCGCCCAGGGTGATGCCCTTGGTAGTGTCTTTCGACGGCGGCGCGTCGAAGTAGGAATCGGTGGCGCTGTTGTAGCGGTCGCCGGCCATCTTGTTGTTGCGGAACACGTAGTAAACGCTGCCCTTGACCGTGTTGGTACCGGACTTGGTCACCGCGTTGATGTTGGCGCCGGTGTAGCCCTTTTGGGTCACATCGTAATTGGCCACGTTGACCTGCACCGACTGGATCGCCTCGACCGAGATCGGCTGCTTGCCGGTGGCGGTGCCGCTGGCTTCCAGGCCGAAGGTGTCATTCACGGCCACGCCGTCAATGGTCATCGAGTTGTAGCGCGAGTTCTGGCCGGCCACGGAGATTTCGCCGCGTTCCTTGTCGGTCTGCGACAGGCGCGGGTCGACGCGGGCGTAGTCCTGCAGGCTGCGCGAGATCGAAGCCTGGGTTGCCAGTTCGGTCGCGCTGATGCTGGTGCCGGCGCCCATATTGGTGCGGTTGAAGGTTTCCGAACGGCGGCCGGTAATGGCCACGGTCTGGATCGACGCGCCCAGCACGGCGTCCACGGCGGCCGTTTCAGCCACTTCCACGAACACGTTTTCACGTTTTTCGCTGACGCCGTTCTTGGTGATGGTGATCGTGTAAGGACCGCCGGCGCGCAGGCCACGGGCTACATAACGGCCGTCCGCGTCGGTCACCACGCTGCTGACCGAACCCGATTCCGTGTGCACGATGGTCACGGCTGCGCCAGCGGCTGGCTTGCCGTCGTTGGACGAAATGCGGCCGGAAATGGCCGACGTGGTGTTCTGAGCGAACGACGGTGCCGCCGCGAGCGCGATAGACAGACTGAGCGCGATCTGCGTCAATCGTAGCCGTTTGTGCTTGATCATTGTATAACCCCAAAAAAGACTAATATTATTGAAGTGCTGACGGCCGTCCTGTAGGCCGGCCGGGCATTTCCTCTTTACTGTGCTGCAAACCGGGACCGGCGCCGCGCTGGCAAAACGCCGGGAAAAATTCTTCTGTAGCGTAACGAATGAGTCTACTTTGGCAATGTTTCAGGAGCGTGACATCGCCCACTGCAGGTATGACAAAAAACAATTGCAACATGGCACTTTTGCAATGCTGATCTCACTATGCATGAAGCAAAAATGCATGACAAATTCGTTTTTCTTCGTGGATTCAGATCCAAAACCTATAAATCAGACGATTTAAGTCGGACGGCTGAACTCGGAGTAAGGGATTAGGCGGAATTATAAAGTTGGCTGAAAATAATTCATGGACTAAATGACAAAAGGACGCAGAAAAGCGTCCCATGTGTGGCGTGATGACCACAACGTTTCAGAAAAAACATTGCAAAAATGCCACTCGGCGCGCTAGGCGCACCGCGCGTTACCGCTTGATTACAAGTGTTTTACAACCGTTAATTTCCCGCCTTGTGCAGCGAAGACGCAACATCCGCCTCGAATTTGGCGAACTTGCCGTCCAATGCCTTGAGCAGGCGCTGCTTGTCCGGAGCGGACAGGAAGCTGTAGCGGATGCTGTCATATGACAGCTTTTTGACTTCGGCGTAATTGGTCTTGTAGCGGCTGGCGAACAGCACGTACTCGTTGGCCAGATTATTACGCGATACACCCGCGTCGTCGGTGGAGATGACAAAGGGCACGCCATACTTGCGGTACAGTGTGACAGGATGGGCGTCGCCCTTGATGCCCAGGATGAAGTCATTGCTGGTCAAATTCACTTCCACCGCAATGCCGCGCTCGCGCATGGCCTGCATGGTGGCCAGCGCGTTGGACTCGTGGGCGATGTCCATGCCGTGGCCGATGCGGCTGGCGCCGGCCACGTTGATGGCGTCCGCGATGTGCGACTGCAGCCCTTCCGGCGGCACCATGCCCAGCGCCAGCTCGCCCGCGTGCAGCGACAGCTTCACGTCCGGGTATTTGGCTTTCAGGAATTTGAACATCTGCATGTGCAGCTTGTAGTCGCGCATGGAGACGTAGGTGCTCTCCTGGCCCACGATATTCACGCCCACCACTTTCGGGTTCTCCCGCGCCAGCTTGAAGGCCGACACCATGGACGAGAACACCTGCGACGGCGACAGGAAGCGCAGCACGAAAGGCTGGTAGCGCATGGTGAACTGCGCGTCGTCTATGCCGGCGGTGGAGGTGTCGACGTTTTTCTTGTAGGCGTCCAGCCAGCCGTTCCAGCCGGCGTCCTTGTCCAGCACCGGCAGCAGCGCTTCCAGGCGCGCGTTCAGGGCGGCCGCGTCCAGGCCCTGGACCAGCACGGCCTTGTCGAAATCGGCATTGGCGGTGAACGGCGCCAGCTCGAACACGGTCTCGATATAACTCAGGTTTTCATTGATGGCGCGCTGCTTGAGCGTGCGCAGGCCGTCTGCGGTGTTGGTCGAGGCGACGGCGTTGAAGTAGCCGAAGGTGTCGAAGAAGGTGCGGTCGGGCGGGGTTTGCTGGCCGCTGTGGTTGTAGAAGTCCTTGGTGCCCCAGCGCTGCAGCAGTTCGGCCAGCATGGTGTTGTCCAGCATGACGGCTTCGCCCGTGATGCAGGTGCGCGTGGCCGGCGAAGCGGCGCGCTCCAGCGCCAGCTTGCCGGCGTCGGTTTCGATCTGATAGCTGTTCTTGTGGACGCAATAGCCTTGCTTGTCCACCCACTGCAGGAACTGCTCGGCGTAGATGGCGCCGGAATAGTGGTGATGCAAGTCGCCGCCCTTGGGCATCATTGTGAAAAATAAAGTCAGCTCGGCCGATTTCGGCTGGGCGCCCGAAACCAGGGACGCGAAGTGGCGGCTGGTAGCCTGCTCGTTGGCGCCGGGCGCCGCCTTCTGCGCATGCGCATTGCAAGCGGCCGCCACGGCCAGCGCCATCATCAGTTTCGGGAAAGTATGCTTCATCGAGAGCCCTTGGTTGGTTATGCGCGGCGGTGAACCTCCCGGCCGGCGGAATAGGTGGCGGCCACGGTGCGGTCGTCGCCCAGCAGGGCCAGCGCGAACAGCAGCTCTTCCAGGCTTTCGGTGTGGCCCGTGCGGCGCGCCAGCAGCGGCGTCGCTTTCGGGTCCAGCACCACGAAATCGGCCTCCGCGCCTGCCGCGAAACTGCCTATCGTGCCTTCCAGCTGCATGCTGCGCGCAGCGCCCAGCGTGGCCAGGTAGAACATGCGCAGCGCCGGCAGATAACTGCCTTTCAAGCGCGCTACTTTATAGGCTTCGTTCATGGTTTGCAACATGGAGAAGGAAGTGCCCGCCCCCACGTCCGTGGCCAGCGACAGCAGCATGCCCGCCTGGTCGGCGCGCTCGAAGTCGAACAGGCCGCTGCCCAGGAACAGGTTGGAGGTCGGGCAGACGGCGGCGGCGGCCTGGGTCTCGGCCATGCGGCGGCGGTCGCCCTCGTCCAGCCAGATGCAGTGGCCGTACATGGCGCGCGGACGCAGCATGCCGTAACTGTCGTACACGTCCAGATAGCTGCGCGCCTGCGGGAATAGTTCGCGCACCCATTTCACCTCATCCTCGTTTTCGGACACGTGGGTCTGGATGTAGGTGTCCGGATAGGCGCGCGCCAGCTCGCCGGCCACGCCCAGCTGCGCCTCGGTGGAGGTGGGCGCGAAACGCGGCGTGATCGCGTACTGCGCGCGGCCCCGGTTCTGCCAGCGCTTGATCAGGTCTTCGCTTTCGCGGCCGCCGGTTTCCGCGCAGTCCTGCAGGAAGGTGGGGCAATGGCGGTCCATCAGCACCTTGCCGGCCACCATGCGCAGATTGCGCTTCTCGCTCGCCTCGAAGAAAGCGTCCACCGATTGCGGGTGCACGGTGCAATACACCATGGCCGTGGTGGTGCCCACGCGCAGCAGCTCGTCCAGGAAAAACTCCGCCGTGGCGGCGGCGTGCGCCGGATCCTCGAACTGGCGCTCGGTGGGAAAGGTGTAGGTGTTCAGCCAGGGCAGCAGGCCGGGCGCCGGCGAGGCGATCATATCGGTCTGCGGGTAGTGCACGTGGGTGTCGATAAAGCCGGGCGTGATCACCTTGCCGCGATAGTCGTGTACCTGCGTGCCGGGCGGCAGCGTGGGGTGCAGCGCGGCGTAGTCGCCGGCAGCCAGCACCTTGCCGTCCGCGACGACCAGCAGGCCGTCCTCGTGCCAGTGATGGGCGTCGGGCGTGAAGGCCGGATCGGCGTGAAAATGCAGCAAGCCTGCTCGGTAGGCTTGCACCTGGGTCGTTTGCATAAGGAGCTTTCTAAACTTTGTATTGCGTGGAACCGGCTGCGCGCAGCAGGGTCGCGGTCTGGCTGAGTGGTTTCGGCATGCGTTCGGCGTCCTGCTGCTCCCACACGCCCAGCAGCTGAGCACACACGGAGGCGGCGATGACGGCGGGCGCCTTGTTGGTGATGCCTGCGATGCCGATCGGGCACACCATGGCATCGATGCGGGCCTGGTCTATGCCCTTGGCCTGCAGCCTGTGCTCGAACTGCATGCGTTTGGTCTTGGAGCCGATCAGGCCGAACCAGTACGCGTCCTGGCGCTGCAGGATGGTTTCGGTCAGGCGCTGGTCGAGCGCGTGGTTATGGGTCAGCACCAGGTAGCTGCTGTTGGGCGGCGCCTCGGCCACGCAGGCTTCGGGCAGCTCGCTCGCTTCCACCGTGACGTTGGCGGGGATATCGGCGGGGAACATGTCCTCGCGTTCGTCCACCCAGGTGACGGTGCACGGCAGCGCGGCCAGCGCGCGCACGATGGCGGCGCCGACGTGGCCTGCGCCGAACAGGGTCAGATGCGCGCGCGGCGCCAGGATGGGATCGACCATCCAGCGGCGGCCGGAGGCGTCCTGCATCAAATGCGCGCCACGGTCGCGCGCGAACTCGGGACCCGAGCCGGACATGGGCTGGCCGTGCATGTCGAACAGCGCGACGGCGGCGGGGCCGTCGACGGCGGTCAGGCGCCAGCAGTCTTCGCGGCGGCGCTCGCGCAGGGTGGCGAGCACGGCGCCCAGGCGCGTGTCCACGCGCTCGAACAGCAGGTAGACCACGCCGCCGCAGCACTGCCCCAGGCTGGGGCCGAGCGCAAAGCGTTCATAGCGCACCGCCTGCCCTGCCAGCATCTCGCGGGCGATGTCGATGGCGCGCATTTCCAGGTGGCCGCCACCTATGGTGTCGAACTCGCGCTCCGCCGTCACCAGCATCTTGGTGCCGGCTTCGCGCGGGCCGGAGCCTTCCACGCGCGCCACGGTGATCAGCACGGAGGGCGCCGAGGGATCTGTCAGCCAGTCGCTCATATCATTTCACTGCCGCTTCAACAGCGGCAATGGCCTTGAGGATTTCTTCGGAGGTGGCTGGCGCATTCAGCGGCGGATTGACCTTGTGGCCGCCCACCGACGAGATGGCGTCGCGAATGGCGAAGAACACCGAGAACGGCAGCAGCAGCGGCGGCTCGCCCACGGCCTTGGAGCGGTGGATGCTGTCCTCCACGTTGCGGTTCTCGAACAGGCGCACGCGGAAGTCCTCCGGGCAGTCGGAAACGCCGGGAATCTTGTAGGTGGACGGCGCATGCGTCATCAGCTTGCCGCCCTCGTTCCACCACAGCTGCTCGGTGGTGAGCCAGCCCATGCCCTGGATGAAAGCACCCTCCACCTGGCCGATGTCGATGGCCGGATTCAGCGACTGGCCCGCGTCGTACAGCGCGTCGGCGCGCAGCAGCTTCCATTCGCCGGTCAGCGTGTCCACCACCACTTCGGATACGGCGGCGCCGTAAGCGTAGTAGGAGAACGGGTGGCCGTTCATGGTCTTCGGATCCCAGTGCAGGTGCGGCGTGGCGTAGAAGCCGTCCGACCACAGCTGCACGCGCGCCAGGTAGGCCTTCTGCACCAGCTCCGGGAAGGGCACGGTGTGGCCGTTGACGTGGATCTTGTTATCGAAGAACAGCACCTCGGCCGTATCGCCGCCATACAGCTTGACCGCGTAGGCAGCCAGCCGCTCGCGGATCTGGCGCGCGGCGTCCTGCGCCGCCTTGCCGTTCAGGTCCGCGCCGGTGGAAGCCGCGGTTGCGGAAGTGTTGGCGACCTTGCTGGTGTCCGTGGCGGTGATGCGCACGTGCTCCATGTCCAGGCCCAGTTCATGCGCCACCACTTGCAGCACCTTGGTGTTGATGCCCTGCCCCATCTCCGTGCCGCCGTGGTTGACCAGCACCGAACCGTCCACGTAGACGTGCACCAGCGCGCCCGCCTGGTTCAGATGCGTGACGTTGAAGGCGATGCCGAATTTGAGCGGCGTGAGCGCCAGCCCTTTCTTCAGCAGCGGGCTGGTGGCGTTGTACGCCGCCACGGCCTCGCGGCGCGCGCGGTATTCGCTGCTCTGCTCCAGCTCCGCCGTCAGCTCGGCGATCACGTTGTCCACGATGACCTGGCCGTAAGGCGTGACGTTGCGCTCGTCCTTGCCGTAGAAATTCAGGCGACGGATATCGTAGGCATCCTGTCCCAGGTCGCGCGCGATCTCGTCGATGATGTACTCGATGGCGATGGCGCCCTGCGGGCCGCCAAAGCCACGGAAAGCCGTGTTGGACTGCGTATTGGTCTTGCCGCAGGCGGCGCGGATGTCCACGTCGCTCAGGTAGTAGGTATTGTCGAAGTGGCAGACCGCGCGCGTGGCGACGGGGCCGGACAGGTCGGCCGAGTAGCCTGCCCGCGACACCATGTCCACCTTGGCGGCGATGATCTTGCCGTCGTCGCCGTAACCCACTTCGTACTCGTAGTAGAAGCAGTGGCGCTTGCCGGTGACGAGCATGTCGTCGTCGCGGTCGGCGCGCAGCTTGACCGGGCGGCCGGACTTCTTCGCAGCGATGGCCGCCGCCGCGCACCACAGCGCGGACTGCGACTCCTTGCCGCCGAAGCCCCCGCCCATGCGGCGGCACTCCACCTGCACGTTATGCGAATGCACGCCCAGCGCATGCGCCACCACGTGCTGCATCTCGCTCGGATGCTGCGTGGAACACAGCACCTGCATGCCGTTCTGCTCTTGCGGAATGGCGTAGGCGATCTGGCCTTCCAGGTAGAACTGCTCCTGGCCGCCGACGTACAGCGTGCCTTTCACCGTGCGCGGCGCCTGCTCGAACGCGGCCTGATAATCGCCGCGCTGCAAGCGCATGGGCGGCAGCACATAGGACTGCGCTGCCTTGGCGGCTTGCGGCGTCAGGATGGCAGGCAGCTCTTCATACGTGACGCTGGCGCGGCGCGCGGCGCGGCGGGCGTTGTCGTGCGTGTCCGCCACCACGATGAAGATGGGCTGGCCCACGTATTCCACCTTGCCTGCCGACAGGATGGGATCGTCATGGATGATGGGGCCGCAGTCATTGGTGCCGGGGATGTCCTGCGCCGTGTACACGGCGACCACGCCGGGCGCGGCACGCACCGCGTCCAGGTCCATGGCGGTGATGTTGGCGTGCGGCTTGGACGACAGGCCTAGCGCCGCGTGCAGCGTGCCGCGCAGCTCGGGAATGTCGTCCGTGTAGGTGGCCTGGCCGAGCACGTGCAGCGCTGCCGATTCATGCGGCTTGCCCAGGCCGACGGCGGTCCACGCCATGGCTTTGATATCGCTTGCGCCGGGATGGTTCATGATGGTCCTTTCAGGCGCGCAAAGAAAAAGCGTTGACAGCGTTGGCCGCGAGCGGCGCGTCCAGCCGGGTTTCAAACCAGAAGCGGCGCAGCAGGTTCTGCGCGGTTTTCATGCGGTATTCGCTCGAAGCGCGCATATCGCTCAGCGGCTGGTAGTCCTGCGCCAGCGCGTCCATGGCCAGGGCGAGATTCGCTTCGCTCCAGGGCTTGCCGTTCAAGGCGGCTTCGGCCAGCGCGGCGCGCTTGGGCGTGGCGGCCATGCCGCCGAAGGCGATGCGGGCTTCGCGCACCACGCCGCCGTCCAGCGTAAAGGCAAAAGCGGCGCAGACGGCGGAGATATCCTGGTCGAAGCGCTTGGCCAGCTTGTAGGTGCGGAACTGCACGTCCGCGCGCGGCAGCGGCACACGCACGGCTTGCACGAATTCGTCGGCGCGCAGGTCTTTCTTCTGGTAGCCGAGATAGAGCGCTTCCAGCGGCAGCGTGCGCGTGCCCGCAGGTCCGCGCAGCACCACTTCGCTGCCCAGCGCTATCATCCACGGCATGGAGTCGCCGATGGGGGAACCGTTGGCGACATTGCCGCCCAGCGTGCCCGCGTTACGGATGGGCAGCGAGGCAAAGCGCTGCCACATTTCGCCAAGTTGATCGGGATAGTGCTGGCACAGTGCCGCGTATGCGTCGTTCAGCGATACGCCGGCGCCGATTTCCAGCATGCCGCCGTCGACGGTCACGGTTTTCAGCGCGTCCACGTGGCCGAGATAAATGATGTCGTTCAGCTCGCGCATCTGCTTGGTCACCCACAGGCCCACGTCGGTGGAGCCGGCCAGTATCAGCGCAGAAGGGCGGCTGGCGCGCAGCGCGCTCAGTTCATCCAGCGTGCGTGGGGCATGGAAGTGGCGCTCGCCCACGCTGTAAGTGGCCAGCTTGTCGCGCTTGAGCGCTTCCAGCTGCTGCGCCACGGCAGCGCGGTCGAATTCCACCTTGGGCAGTTCGGTCATGCGCTGGGCCGCATCGATAATCGGACGGTAGCCAGTGCAGCGGCACAGATTGCCGGACAGGGCGTCGTCCACTTCCTTGCGGGCGCAGGGTTGAGCGTCGTTCTTGAGGTACATGCCCCACAGCGACATGGCGAATCCGGGCGTGCAGAAACCGCATTGGGAGCCGTGGCATTCCACCAGTGCCTGTTGCACCGGGTGCAGCGCGCCGTCCGGCTGCTGCAGGTCTTCCACCGTGAACAGGGCTTTGCCGTCCAGCGTGGGCGTGAACTGGATGCAGGAGTTGACCGCCTTCAGTTCAACCTGGCCGTCCACCAGCGAGCCGACCACCACCGTGCAGGCGCCGCAGTCGCCCTCGGCGCAGCCTTCCTTGGTGCCGGTGCAATGCAAATCCTCGCGCAAATGCTGCAGCACGGTCTGCGTCGGCGAGGCCGTGCTCACTTCGTGCACGGCGCCCCGGTAGTAAAAACGAATCGGTTCTGACATTGTAGCCTCGGCGTTATCCCAGATTACAAGATTAGCAGTTCACGGGCCTCGTTACTTATATTATTCCGATGATGTCGGATATCTTCCAATTCAACTACTGGGGTCAGACCCGACGGGTCTGACCCCGGCCTTTAAAACGGATGGGTCGCGTGCCAGTGCTCGGCGATGTCGATGCGGCGCGTAATCCACACTTTGTCGTGGCTCTGCACATAGTCGAGGAAGCGCGCCAGCGCGGCGGCGCGGCCGGGGCGGCCCACCAGGCGGCAATGCAGGCCGATGGACAGCATCTTCGGCTGGTTCAGGCCGTTCGGATCGCCCTCGGCGTACAGGGTGTCGAAGGCGTCCTTCAGGTAGTCGAAGAACTGGGTGCCGGAGTTGAAACCCTGCATGGCGGCGAAGCGCATGTCGTTGGTGTCCAGCGTGTAAGGCACGATCAGTTGCTGGCTCACCACGTCCAGGCCCGCCGCGTCCTTGTGCGCCACCGGCAGCCAGAACGGCAAGTCGTCGCCGTAATGGTCGGCGTCGTAGCGGAAGCCGCCGTGTTCCAGCACCAGCTTGTGGGTGTTCGGCGAATCGCGGCCCGTGTACCAGCCCTGCGGCGCGCTGCCGGTCAGCTCCTTGATGATCTCGACCGCCTCCTTCATGTGGGCGCGCTCGGTGGCCTCGTCCACGTTCTGGTAGGAAATCCAGCGCAGGCCGTGGCAGGCGATTTCGTGCTTCAGTTCCAGGAAGGCGGCCACCGCCTCCGGGTTGCGCTTGAGCGCCATGGAGACGCCGAAAATGGTCAGCGGCAGCTTGCGGTCCTCGAACATGCGCAGCAGCCGCCACAAGCCGGCGCGCGAGCCATACTCGTAGATGCTCTCCATGCTAAGGTGGCGCATCGGAAACGCCGCAGCGCCTATGATCTCGGACAGGAAAGTTTCGGAAGCGGGGTCGCCGTGCAGGACGTTGTTCTCGCCCCCTTCTTCGTAATTGAGGACGAACTGCAGCGCCACGCGGGCGCCGCCCGGCCATTGCGCATGGGGTGGCGTGCGGCCGTAGCCGGTCATATCGCGGGGGTAGTTGTCGTAAGTGCTCATCCGCCAATAATATATGGCATTGCCGACATCAGTATAAGATTTATACGATATCGTGATTCACTCAACGAATATAGGATGCATTATGGGAAAACTCAGTACGCACGTGCTCGACACATCGGCCGGCAAGCCGGGCGCGGGAGTGAAAGTGGCGCTGTTCGAGGTCAAGCCTGAAGGCAAGGTCTTGCTGAAGATGGACATCACCAACGCCGACGGCCGCTGCGCCGGCCCGCTGCTGGAAGGCGACACCATGAAGGCCGGCCAGTACGAGCTGGTGTTCAACGCCGGCGACTACTTCGCTGCCCAGGGCGTGGAACTGCCGTCGCCGCGCTTTATCGACCTCGTCACGCTGGCCTTCGGCATTGCCGACCCGGCGCAGAACTACCACGTGCCGCTGGTGGTGTCGCCTTGGTCCTACTCCACCTACCGGGGCAGCTGATGCAGCGCCGGGACTTCCTGGGCGCTGCCGCCCTCGCCCCCTTCGTCAGCCTGGACGCCTTCGCCGCCGATGCCACCGTGCCCGCCTTCGCGGCGCTGGAAAAAGACCTGGGCGGCCGCCTGGGCGTGGCCGCCATCAACCTGTCCAACGGCAAGCAGGCCGGCCACCGCGCCGGCGAACGCTTCCCGCTGTGCAGCACCTTCAAGGCCGTGCTGGCCGCCGCCATCTTGCAGCGCAGCGCCAGCGATCCGTCGCTGCTGCAGCGGCGTATCCACTACACCGAAAAAGACCTGGTGCCGCACGCGCCCATCACCGGCGAGCGCATCGCCAAGGGCATGACGGTGGAGGAGCTGTGCGCCGCCACGGTGCAATACAGCGACAACCCTGCCGCCAATCTGCTGATGAAAGTGCTGGGCGGCCCGGAAGCGGTGACGGCCTTCGCGCGCAGCGTAGGCGACACCGAATTCCGCCTCGACCGCTGGGAAACCGAGCTCAACACCGCCATCCCCGGCGACCCGCGCGACACCACCACGCCGCAAGCGATGATGCGCAGCCTGCAAGCGCTGGTGGTGGGCGACGCCCTGCCCGCGCCGCAGCGCCAGCAGCTCAAGGAATGGCTGGTAGGCAACACCACCGGCGGCAAGATGATACGCGCCGGCACGCCGGCCGGCTGGACCGTGGGCGACAAGACCGGCGGCGGCGCCTACGGCGCGCGCAACGACATCGCCGTGATCTGGCCGCCCGGTAAAGCGCCCATCGTCATCGCCATCTACACAGCGCATAGCCAGGAAGACGCCAAGTACCGCGAAGACATCATCGCCGGCGCCACCCGCGCCGCCATCGCGCTGGTGGCCGAAGCATAAGCCGGTGCGGCGGGTTACGGCGCCCTGCGCCTAACCCGCCCTACGCGATCGTCATAAGCCTAGGAACCGTAGGGCGGGTTAGGCGCGCCGCGCCGTAACCCGCCAAGCGCCACCGCTACCTGCCATACTCCTGTATCAGCCGCGCCAGCAAATAAACGCGCGGTCCGATGCTGTCCACCTCCGCGTATTCCTCCGGCGTATGGATGGCGCCGCCGACGATGCCCAGGCCGTCTATGGTCGCTACGCCGGCGGCATAGGTCAGGCTGGAATCGGCCGCGCCGCCGGAGCTTTCCAGCGTCAGCTTGCGCCCCAGTTCCGCGTAGACCGCCTGCGCCTTGGCAGCGACGGCGTCCGTGACCGGACTTTTCGGCATGGGCGGGAAGCCCCGGCGCAACTTGGCGCTCACCTTGGTATCCGGTATCAAATGGTTGGCCGAGATGCGCGCCAGGTCCTGCTCGACGCGGTCGAATTCTTCCGGCACGGCCACCCGCACGTCCGCCTGCACCGCCGCGTGGTCCGGAATAACGTTGCTGCGCTCGCCGGATTTGATGACGGTGAAATTGACCGTGGTCTGCTTGCTGGCGTCCGCCAGCTTGGATAGCTGCAGCATCTGGTGCGCCGCTTCCATGGCCGCGTTGCGGCCCGAGTCGGGCGCAACGCCCGCGTGCGCCGCCTTGCCGCTCACTTCCAGCTCGATCTCGCCGCTGCCTTTGCGCACCACCACCAGGCCGTCGGCTGGGCGGCCGGGCTCCAGGTTCAGCGCCACGTCATGCTCCCTGGCCAGCTTCTCCATCAGCGTGCGCGTGCCGTGCGAGCCGGTTTCCTCGTTGGTGTTGAGCAGCACGGTGATCTTGCCGTAGCCCGCGTAGCCGGACTGCTTCAGCACTTTCAGCGCCGCCAGCGCCACCACGATACCGCCCTTGTCATCCATGATGCCGGGGCCGTAGGCGCGCGCGCCGTCGATGCGGAACGGACGCGCGGCGGCTGCGCCGTCCGGGAACACGGTGTCCATATGCGCCACCAGCAGGATGCGGCCTTTGCCGGTGCCGGCCAGCGTGGCCTGGATGTTGCGGCTCTGCGCAGGCGCGGCCGGGAAGGTTTCCACCTTGAAGCCCAGCCGCACCAGCTCCTCCTGCGCGATGGCGCCAACACGGTCCAGCCCGGCCCCATTGAAGGTGCCCGAGTCGATATTGACCAGCCGCTCCAGCAGCTTCAACGCCTCCGGCCTGGATTGCTCAGCCTTGGCCAGCAGCGCCTGGTCCGGCTTGCCCGCTTCGGCCGCTAGAGCATTCCCCGCCGCGAGCGCGAGCAACGCCATCAAGGCGCCCTTAACCACACCAGCCTGTTTGCCCATCCTGCCCCCCCAGAAAGTTAGCGGAATCGTCCCCACCCTTGCGTATGCAGCTTGCGGCCGGGCTGGGTCGAGCATATTATTGAACGAAATAATACGTCAAATAATGCACCAAATAATGTCATCTCAGGTATAAATATGGCGCTTACAAATTCCATCTTCGCTTCCACAACGGTCAGCATTACGGAGCTGCGCCGCAATCCTGGCGCCGTCATTGAGGAGGCTGGCGGAATGCCCGTTGCGATACTGAACCACAATCGCCCAGCCGCCTATCTGGTTCCTGCGGAAGCGTTCGAGGCCATCCTGGAAAAACTGGAAGATCTCGACCTTGCCGAATTAGTCCGCCAGCGAAGAGGGGGCAAGACTGTGAAAGTCTCCCTCGATGACTTATAGCCTCGAATTCAATGAAGACCGAGCCTCATGTGCCCTCGGCCAGGCTGCATGGGCCGGATATGCACAACGTGTACACAATCAAACTGCGTGACCTCGGATACCGCCTGGTCTACGAAGTCATAGACCAGACGATTACCGTGCTCGTATTGAGCGTTGCCAAACGCGACAAGGGCCAGGCATATACGCTGGCAACGCGGAGGCGAACCTGATCCTTGTTATTGCGCGGTGAACCGGGCCAGCTGGCCGCTGTCGCCGCTCAGGATGAGTGTTTTGCCTTCCACTTGCCAGGTGCGGGTGGCGTCCAGTGCTTGCAGGTAGGCGTTCTCCTGCTTGCCGCTGGCGTCGTCCAGGCAGGCGCGGCGGGTGGAGGCAAGCGGCCCCATCTTCAGGGACTTGCCGCTCCACTGGTAGGCGCCGGTGAAGTTGTTGCAGCCGCCGCTGCCCGTTACCATGCCTTTCGCTGCGTCGAAGTTCAGCGACTGCTTGCCGCCCGGCTGGCCGCCCAGCTCGGCGAGCTGCCACGAGGTGCCTGTCAGCGAGGCGCCCGACGCTGCAGCGCCGCCTCCACTGGTGCTGCAGCCGGCGGCCAGCGCCAGTACGCCGCCAGCGGCGGCGGCCATCATCCATTTGCCCAAAGTTTGCATAGCGCGCTCCTTTCAGATGTGTTGCATACGAAACACTTAGATACCATGGAATGGGAAATACTGTCGTATAGTTAGCCTTAGCAGTTCCGCCACTCAACTTTACAGGAATACGACATGAAGAAAATTATTGCTGTTATCGCTGCTTTCGGTTTCGCCGCGTCCGCCTTTGCCGCGCCCGCGTCCGCCCCGGCATCGGCGTCTGCGTCCGCATCGGCGGCAGCTTCGGCGCCGAAGAATTCGCAGCAGTCCAAAATGGGGACCTGCAATGCCGACGCGGCTGGCAAAAAGGGCGACGAACGCAAGGCTTTCATGAAGGAGTGCTTGAGCGCCAAGCCTGCCGCCCCCGTCACCCAGCAAGACAAAATGAAAACCTGCAACGCCGACGCCACCGGCAAGAAAGGCGATGAACGCAAAGCCTTCATGAAGGAATGCCTGAGCGCGAAGAAGTAAGCGCCTATGACGCCAGCATACTCCCCCTGGTTTTTGCTGCTGCTCGCCATCCCCATCCTGTTGCTGGGGGAATGGCTACTGAAGCGGATACCGCTGCTGGCGCGCATTAATATTCCTGTCCCCGTCGCAGGCGGGCTGCTGTTCAGCGCGGCCTGCCTGTGCATCAATTTATCCGGTCTGGCCACGGTCAGTTTCGGCACCAAGGTCAGCGCCGGATGGTGGACCTGGCTGGTGACACCCGATATCGAATGGCTGGCGCGTCCGGCCAAGAATCTCAATTTGCCGCTGCTGATCGCCTTCTTCACTTGCGTGGGACTGGGCGCGCCGCTGCGCATGCTGCTGGGCGGCGGACGCATGCTGGTCGTGCTGCTGCTGGCGACCACGGTGCTGGCGGCGGTGCAGAATGCGGCCGGCGCGGCGGTGGCCGTTGCCCTGGGCGCGCCTGCCCTGCTGGGCGTGGCTTGCGGCTCGCTCACGCTGGTAGGCGGGCACGGCACGGCGCTGGGATTCGCGTCGCGCTTCGAGCAGGCCGGGCTGGCGTCGGCCGCCGCCATCGGCGCTTCCGCCGCCACCTTCGGGCTGGTTGCCGGGGCGCTGCTGTCCGGGCCACTGGGAGCGTGGCTGCTGCGCAAGGTCTCGCCGATTCCAGCGCGGGAAACGGCAGCGATCGCCCAGGACGGCACGGCCGGCACTGCGGCGGCTGGCGCTACCGGCGCGGCTGGCCGGCCCGCTGCGGCGCCTGCGGTAGCGAATTTTGTAGCGGACGTGCGCGCGCTGGCGGCGCTGGGGCGCGGAGCGGTGCTGCACCTGCTGCTGGTGGCGGCCTGCGTGAAAGCCGGCGCCTGGGTGAGCTTCGGCCTGGACCGCGCCGGCGCCGCCCTGCCCGCCTATATGGGCGCGCTGCTGGTGGGCTTTGCGGTGCGCGCCATCCATGACGCGCTGGGCGGCGGCTGGCTGCGCGGCGAGAGCATCGCGCGCATCGCGGCGGTGCTGCTGCCGCTGTTCCTGGCCGTCACGCTGGCCTCGCTGAACCTGGCCGACCTGGCCACGGTGGCCGGCCCCATGCTCGCCATCCTGGCCGTCAATATCGCGCTTACGCTGCTGTTCTGCGCCGCCGTGGTGTGGCCGCTGCTGGGCCGCAATCACGAGGCGGGCGTGGCCACGGCAGGCCTGGCGGGCTACGGCATCGGCTCCACCGCCACCGCAGTGGCCGCCATGGACGCCATTACGCGCCAGCGCGGCCCCGCGCCGCGCGCCACCACCATCGTGCCACCCACCGGAGGCTTCCTGATCGACCTGACCAATGCGCCGGTGATCAGCGCCTTCCTGCGCATGCTGAGCTGACACCGCGCCCCGCAGCTTACTTCAGCAGCCCTTCGTACCAGCTCTTCTTGCTCTTCTCCACGATCACCGCCTGGTAAGCGCCGATGTCCAGCGCCCCCACCGCCGGGCGCTGCATGCCGCTGGCCGGGTGCTTGTACTGCATGATGGGCCGCAGCGCCACGCCGGACGGCAGCATGGGCGGCTCCGCGCCCGCGTTGATGATTTTCGCGTTCTCGGTCGGCACCAGCACGTAGTTGGCGCGGTCGACGAAGTCCACCTCCATTGCCGCATAGTTGTGCTTGTCCACCGCGCCGGCTTGGTTGGTGATGATGCCCTTGCCTGCGAAGATATTGTTCTGGATGTGCGCGCGCGCCTTCACGCGTTCGTGCACCCGCACAAACACGCCGTTGCGCTTGTCGTCGTTGAGGAAGGTGTTGTTCATCACGTACAGCATGTCGTTCGCGCCGCTGGCCTCATTGCCGTAGGCGAGCAGGGTGTTGTTGTCGTTGTCGGCCGGCTGCTCGATGATGTTGCCCATCACATAGGCCGCGCCCGCGTTGGGCAGGTCGATCTCGAAGCTGGGCCGGCCGGCGGCGGTGCTGCCTTTTTCTCCCGGCGCCAGGCTGGAAAAGCGGTTGTAGATAATGGTGTTGATGCGCGCGCGCGACTTCAGGTTGTGGCCGATGTTGGCGTCGTGCGAGAAGTTGAAGCGGAAGGTCAGGCTGGCCACGTCGCCCACATAGACGTTGTGGGTCTGGCCGCTGCCGTCGCCGTTGTGGCCGAACTCGCTGTTTTCAATCACGATGCGGCTGGTGGGCGAGGCCCCGGTCAGCACGCCGTTTTCGTTGTCGTGCAGGAAGCTGTTCTTCAGCGTGAAGTTGCTGCCTTCGATGCGTAGCGCGGCGCCGTTCTTGTCGGCCACCCTGGTGTTGAAGATCTCCACGTTCTCCACCGTCACATCGTTGCCGGCGATAATCCAGGCACCCTTGCCTTCCGCCCCGCGCCCCTGCGCGTCGATGCGGACCCGGCCGCGCATGCCTCGGATGGTGAGGAAGTTGGGCGCAATGCGGCACAGCTCGCCCGGATACGCGCCGGCTTCAATCTCCACCGTGTCGCCGCTGCGGGCGGCCGCAAAGGCCAGGCAGGGCCGCGCATACGCCATGCCGGGGCCTACCGTCAGGGTGGCGGCCTGGGCGGACGGTGCGCAGCAGAGCGCCGAGGCGAGCGCCAGGGCAGACGACGCCAGGGCGCGAACGCGAGGTCGATTCATGCCGAAACTCCTTAGTGGTGTGATAGGCAATTGTAACCTTGCAGCTTGCACCCCGGCTGGGCTTGACTTAAAATCCACAATTCTGAAGCAGCATTGTGCTGCTTCCCGCTCTGGGCCGGTCACGCCTGACCAGTTACACCCCATCATGCCTGTTTCTTCACGGTGACCCTTGGATACCGTTCCCATATGGGCGCAATTTCTTGCGCTTGCTTTCCTGATACTATGCTCGGCGTTCTTCGCCATGGCCGAAACCGCCCTGATGGCGGCCAACCGCTACCGTTTGCGCCACCAGGCCAAGCGCGGCAGCCGGCGCGCCGTGGCCACCCTGTGGCTGCTGGACCGCACTGACAAGCTGCTGTCGCTGGTGCTGATCGCCAATACGCTGATCAACGCCACCGCCATCGCCCTGGTCACGGCCATCGTCATCCACACCTTCGGCTACGACGAATGGCTGATCGTCGCTTCCACCGCCTGCATGACCTTCTTGCTGGTGGTGTTCGCCGAAATCTCGCCCAAGATGATAGGCGCGACCTACCCCGAGCAGATCGCCCTGCCCACGGCCACCATCCTGAGGCCCATGATGGCGGCGGCCAAGCCGGTGATCTGGTTCACCAACCTGTTCGTGGGCGTGGTGCTCAAGCTGTTCCGCGTCAAGATGGGCACGCCGCTGCGCGACACCCGCTTGTCGCCCGAGGAGCTGCGCTCGCTGGTGCTCGAAGGCGGCAACTTCATTCCGCAAAAACACAAAAGCATCCTGCTCAACCTGTTCGACCTGGAAGCCATTTCGGTGGAGGACGTGATGACGCCGCGCGCCCAGATCGAGGCGCTGAACCTGGCCGCGCCGGTGGAGGAGATCAAGCAGCAGCTGACCACCTGCTACCACAACAAGCTGCCGGTCTACGAAGGCGAGATCAACCAGATCATCGGCATCCTGCATGTGCGCAAGGCGATGGCGCTGCTGACGCAGGACGAGGAGCTGAGCGCCGAGCACTTCCGCGCTCTGCTGTCGGAGCCCTACTTCATTCCGCAGGACACCGGCGTGTTCGCCCAGCTGCAGTACTTCCAGGAGAACAAGGAGCGCCTGGGCATCATCGTCGACGAGTACGGCGAAGTGCAGGGCCTGGTGACGCTGGACGATATCATCGAGGAAATGATCGGTGAATTTACGACATCAACTCCGGGCGCCGCGCGCGCCGACAGCTTCAGCTGGACCGCGTCCGGCGACTGCCTGCTCGACGGCACCACGGCCTTGCGTGACATCAATAAGCGTCTGGGATTAAACTTCCCGCTGGATGGGCCGAAAACATTGAATGGCGTGCTGCTCGAATATTTGCAGGAAATTCCGGAGGCGGCCATCAGCGTGCGGCTCGGCGGCTGCGTGGTGGAAGTGGTGCAAGTGCAGAACCAGGCCATCAAAGTCGTGAAATTGATACGGGCGGGCTAGGAAGGTGGGCCGCTAGCCGCGCACGGTACGCATGCCGCTTTACAAAAGTGATGCCCACGGGCATCATCCGGTGGATGGCCCCAGAGCCAGCCTCCTTATGTAGTCTTTCCTGACAGCGCGCTTCTATGGCAGCAGTTCAACCCAATACGGCGTCCAGCGCCCCCATGGCGGGACTGGCGCGGGCCTTGATGCAAGCCGGCCGGCTCACGCCCGCGCAGGCGGATGCGCTGCAAAAGAAGGCGCAGGCCGACAAGCTGCCGTTTATCGACACGCTGCTGGCCAGCAACACCATCCAGGCCCGCGATCTGGCTTACTTCTGTTCGGAAACGTTCGCCTATCCGCTGATGGACCTGGCCGCCTTCAGCATCGACGCGCTGCCGCCCAAGATCATCGACGCCAAGCTGATGCAGACGCAGCGCGTGGTGGCGCTGGCCAAGCGCGGCAACAAGATGTCGGTGGCCATTTCGGACCCGACCAATATCCAGGCGCTGGACCAGATCAAGTTCCAGACCGAGTCCTCGGTGGAACCGGTGATCGTGGCGCACGACGCCCTGCTGGCCATGCTGGCCAGCCTGAACCGCAGCGCCGAACAAAGCCTGACCGAGCTGGCCGGCGACGAGCAGGACATCCAGTTCGCCGAGGAAAACGAAGCGCCGTCGGCCGCCGCCGAGCAGGCCGCCAACGAGGTGGAAGACGCGCCCATCGTGCGCTTCCTCAACAAGATGCTGATGGACGCGGTGGGCATGGGCGCCTCGGACTTGCATTTCGAACCCTTCGAGAAGTTCTACCGCATCCGCTTCCGCGTGGACGGCGTGCTGCTGGAGCATGCGCAGCCGCCGGTGTCGATCAAGGACAAGCTGGTGTCACGCATCAAGGTGCTGGCCAAGCTGGACATCTCGGAAAAGCGCGTGCCGCAGGACGGCCGCATGCGGCTGATCGTCTCGCCCACCAAGACCATCGATTTGCGCGTGTCCACGCTGCCCACGCTGTTCGGCGAAAAAACCGTGATGCGTATCCTGGACGCGACCCAGGCCCAGATGGGCATCGACTCGCTGGGCTACGACCCGGACCAGAAGGAAATCCTGCTGGACGCCATCCAGCGCCCCTACGGCATGGTGCTGGTGACCGGGCCGACCGGCTCGGGCAAGACGGTGTCGCTGTACACCTGCCTGAACATCCTGAACAAGCCCGGCATCAACATCTCCACCGCCGAGGATCCGGCCGAGATCAACCTGCCGGGCGTGAACCAGGTGAACGTGAACGACCGCGCCGGGCTGACCTTCCCGGTGGCGCTGAAATCCTTCCTGCGGCAGGATCCGGACATCATCATGGTGGGCGAGATCCGCGACCTTGAAACGGCCGACATCGCCATCAAGGCGGCGCAGACCGGCCACATGGTGTTCTCCACGCTGCACACCAACGACGCGCCGTCCACGCTGACGCGGCTGATGAATATGGGCGTGGCGCCGTTCAACATCGCCTCCTCGGTGGTGCTGATCACGGCGCAGCGCCTGGCGCGCCGCCTGTGCACCTGCAAGCAGCCGGTGGAGATCTCGAACGAGCTGCTGCTGAAAGCGGGCTACAAGCCGGAGGAGCTGGACGGCAGCTGGAAGCCCTACGGCCCGGTGGGCTGCGAGCGCTGCAACGGCGGCGGCTACAAGGGCCGGGTCGGCATCTACCAGATCATGCCGATCACCCCGGCCATCGAGAGCATCATCCTGGCGCACGGCAACTCGATGCAGATTGCGGCCCAGTCGGAAAGCGAAGGCGTGAAGTCCTTGCGCCAGTCCGGCCTGGTTAAAGTGAAAAACGGGCTGACCAGCCTCGAGGAAGTCCTCGGCTGCACCAATGAATAGGAAGTAAATCATGGCCACAACCAGCACCCCGGGCAGCCCGGTCAAGGAATCGGTCTTCGCCTGGGAAGGCAAGGACAAAACCGGCAAGACCGTGCGCGGCGAGCTGCGTGCCGGCGGCGAGGCCGTGGTCAACGTGACCTTGCGGCGCCAGGGCATCATGGTGACCAAGGTCAAGAAGAAGGTCTACCGCAGCGGCAAGAAGGTCACCGAGAAAGACATTTCCCTGTTCACGCGGCAGCTGGCCACCATGATGAAGGCCGGCGTGCCGCTGCTGCAGTCCTTCGACATCGTCGGCAAAGGCCACGCCAACCCGTCGGTGGCCAAGCTGGTGATGGACCTGCGCGCCGACATCGAGACCGGCACCAGCCTGAACCAGGCCTTCCGCAAGTTCCCGCTGTATTTCGACCCGCTGTTCTGCAACCTGGTGGGCGCCGGCGAACAGGCCGGCATCCTGGAAGACCTGCTGACGCGGCTGGCGATCTACAAGGAAAAGACGCTGGCCATGAAGGGCAAGATCAAGTCCGCCCTGACCTACCCGGTGTCCATCCTGGGCGTGGCCTTCATCGTCACGGCCGTCATCATGATCTGGGTGGTGCCGGCGTTCAAGCAGGTGTTCGCCAGCTTCGGCGCCGACCTGCCCGCGCCCACGCTGGCGGTGATGGCCATCTCCGAATTCTTCGTGTCCTACTGGTATCTGATCTTCGGTGGCCTGTTCGGCTCGCTGTATTTCTTCTTCCAGGCCTGGAAGCGCTCGCCGCAGGTGCAGCGCTTTATGGACGTGACCCTGCTCAAGCTGCCCATCTTCGGCGAGGTGATACGCAAGGCCACCATCGCGCGCTGGACGCGCACGCTGGCCACCATGTTCGCCGCCGGCGTGCCGCTGGTGGAGTCGCTCGACTCGGTGGGCGGCGCGTCGGGCAACATCGTCTACCTTGAAGCGACGCGCCGCATCCAGAAGGAAGTGAGCACCGGCACCAGCCTGACGGTGGCCATGCAGAACGCCGACGTGTTCCCGAATATGGTGACGCAGATGGTCTCCATCGGCGAGGAATCCGGCTCGCTGGACGCCATGCTGGGCAAGGTGGCCGACTTCTTCGAGGACGAAGTGGACGAGGCCGTGGCCTCGCTGTCGAGCCTGATGGAGCCGCTCATCATGGTCATCCTGGGCGTGCTGATCGGCGGCCTGGTGATTGCCATGTACCTGCCCATCTTCAAGCTTGGGTCGGTGGTGTAAGGGGCGCAGCCCTACTGCGCGGCCCAGCCGCCGTCCATATTGAGGGCCGCGCCGCGGATCTGGTCGGCCGCCGCGCTGCACAGGAACACGGCCAGCGCGCCGATCTGCTCGGGCGTGGCGAATTCCTGCGAGGGCTGCTTTTCGCCCAGCAGCTTGGCGCGCGCTTCGTCCGCGCTCAGGGCGGCGCGCGCGGCCAGGTCGTCGATCTGCTTCTGCACCAGCGGCGTCAGCACCCAGCCCGGGCAGATGGCGTTGCAAGTCACCCCAGTGCGCGCATTCTCCAGCGCCACCGCCTTGGTCAGCCCCACCACGCCATGCTTGGCCGCCACATAGGCCGACTTGTTCACCGACGCCACCAGCCCGTGCACCGAGGCCACGTTGATGATGCGTCCCCAGCCGCGCTGCTGCATCTGCGGCAGCGCCGCGCGGATGGCGTGGAAGTTGGACGACAGGTTGATGGCCATGATGCGGTCCCACTGCTCCAGCGGAAACTCGTGCACCGGCGCCGTGTGCTGGATGCCGGCGTTGTTGACCAGGATGTCGACCGCGCCAAAGGCCGCCGTGGCTTCGGCCACCATGGCCGCGATCTGCTCCGGCTGGGCCATGTCGGCCGCGCTGTGCCGCACCTGCACGCCCAGCGCGCGCAGTTCGGCGGCGATGGTTTCAATCTCTGCCGCGTCGCCGAAGCCGTTCAGCATGACGTTGGCGCCCTGCGAGGCCAGCGCGCGGGCAATGCCCAGGCCGATGCCGCTGGTGGAGCCGGTGACGATGGCGGATTTGTTCTTCAACATGGCAAGCTCCTTAGTAAATGCCGAACGCGTAGTAGGTGCCGATGACCACGAACACGGCCATGGTCTTGATGCAGGTGACGGCGAAGATGTCGCCGTAGGACACCTTGTGCGTCAGCCCGCTGACGGCCAGCAGGGTAATCACCGCGCCGTTGTGCGGCAGCGTGTCCATGCCGCCGCTGGCCATGGCGGCCACCCGGTGCAGCACTTCCATCGGAATATGCGCGGCGGTGGCGGCCTGGATGAAGGTGTCCGACATGGCGGCCAGCGCAATGCTCATGCCGCCCGACGCCGAGCCCGTGATGCCGGCCAGCGAGGTGACTGCGATCGCTTCGTTGACCAGGGGATTGGGCACGGCGCGCAGCGCGTCCGCCACCACCAGGAAGCCCGGCAGGCCGGCGATGACGGCGCCAAAGCCGTACTCGGAGGCGGTGTTCATGGACGCCAGCAGCGCGCCCGAGATGGCCAGCTTGCTGCCCTCGGCGAAGCGGCGGCGCACGGTGCCGAAAGCCAGCAGCAGTACGCTGGCGATACCCACCAGCAGCGCCGCTTCCACGGCCCAGATGGCCGCCACTTTCGACACTTCGGTCACGACGGGCTTGGCCGCGCCAGCCAGCTGCAGGCTGTGGCTCTTGCCGTAGTAGAGCGGAATCATCACGGTGAAGACCTTGTTCAGCACGCCCACCAGCACCAGCGGCAGCAGCGCCAGCACCGGATGCGGCAGGGTCTGCTGCGTGAACTCCTCCGGCTCGTTGCTGTGGCCCGTGCCGTAGCCCTCGCCCTTGGCCAGCGCCTGGCGGCGGCGCCATTCCAGGTAGGCCAGGCCCACAGTCAGGATGAACACGGAACCGATCACGCCCAGCCAGGGCGCGGCCCAGGTGTCGGTCTGGAAAAAGGAGGTCGGGATGATGTTCTGGATCTGCGGCGTGCCGGGCAGCGCGTCCATGGTGAAGGTGAAGGCGCCCAGCGCGATGGTGCCGGGGATCAGGCGCTTGGGGATGTTACTTTGCCTGAACATCTCGGCCGCGAAGGGATAGACGGCGAACACCACCACGAACAGCGACACGCCGCCGTAGGTCAGCACCGCGCACACCAGCACGATGGCCAGCATGGCGCGCTCGCGCCCCACCAGCCGGATGATCAGCGCCACGATGGACTTGGAAAAGCCGGACAGTTCGATCACCTTGCCGAACACCGCGCCCAGCAGGAAGACCGGGAAATACAGTTTGACGAAGCCCACCATCTTGTCCATGAAGACGCTGGTGAACATGGGCGGCACCAGGCCGGGATCGGTCAGCAGCACGGCCAGCATGGCCGCCACCGGGGCAAACAGGATGACGCTGAAGCCGCGGTAGGCGACCACCATCAGGAAGACCAGCGCCAGCAGCACAATCAGAAAACTCATACACACTCCAAGGCATAACGTAGAACGTTGTCTAAAGCACTATCCATGCCTGGAGCACAAAACCCTGTAAATTCAAGCAGTTAGATATAAGCGCTGGTGATGCCGGGGTGAGGCTGAAATGCATATTGTCTGGATAGGCGGACAAACTACGCAAAACTACGCAGAAAAACGTCCGGAAATCCAGACATTGTGTATGGAACACTGGACAGTTCACGCGACCGGGGCCAGAATCAGCCTTTTTGCCTGGCCGCCGCAATGGACTTGATGCACTGGTTTACCGAAAATCCGGGCGCAGGCGGACTGCGCCACCTGGCCATTCCCAAACTGCTGGAGCGGCTGGACGCACTGTGCGAAGGCACCATCGCGGTCGACACCGAAGCCCGCATCGTCTGGTGCAACGACAAATACCTGCAAATGCTGGGCTATAGCGACCCGCAATCCCTGCTGGGCCGCGACGTGGAGGAGATCATCCCAAACAGCCTGATGCGCCAGGTGGTCAAGAGCGGCGAGCCCATCCTGCTCGACCTGATGGCCTTCGGCAGCGAAACCTTTGTGGTGTCGCGCCTGCCGCTGACCGGGCCGGACGGCAAAGTGATAGGCGCGGTCGGCATCTGCCTGTACGACAAGCTGCACCACTTGAAGCCGCTGCTGGGCAAGTTCTCGCAATTGCAGGACGAGCTGGCGGAAACCCGGCGCCTGCTGGTGCAGGACCGCCGCCCGCGCTACACCCTGGCCAGCTATGTGGGCAACAGCCCTGCCAGCCTGGACGTGAAGCGCCAGGCGCGGCGCGCGGCGCAACTGGGCAGCACCGTGCTGCTGCTGGGCGAAACCGGCACCGGCAAGGAACTGCTGGCGCAAGCCATCCACGCCAGCTCGGCGCGCGCCAGCCAGCCCTTTATCGCCGTGAACGCCGCCGCCATTCCCGAAGCGCTGCTCGAGTCCGAATTCTTCGGCGCCGCGCCGGGCGCCTACACCGGCGCCGACAAGCGCGGCCGCGATGGCAAGTTCAAGCTGGCGCACGGCGGCACCCTGTTCCTGGACGAGGTGGGCGACATGCCGCTGCAGATCCAGGCCAAGCTGCTGCGCGTGCTGCAGGAGCAGGAGGTGGAGCCGCTGGGCTCGAACAAGGTGATCAAGGTGGACGTGCGCATCATCGCCGCCACCAGCATCGACCTGGTGCAGGCGCTGGCGCAAGGGCGGCTGCGGCGCGACCTGTACTACCGCCTCAACGTGCTGTCCATCACGCTGCCGCCGCTGCGCGAGCGCATCGCCGACCTGGAAGCGCTGTGCGAAGGCGCGCTGGAGCAGATCGCCGAGCGCACCGGCATGGCGCGGCGCGAGCTGACGCCGGGCGCCCTGCAGCGCCTGGGCGGCTACGACTGGCCCGGCAATGTGCGCGAGCTGCGCAACGTGCTGGAAAAAGCCGTGCTGCACAGCGACAACCGGCGCCTGGTGGCGGACGACTTCGACACCATCCTGCCCCGGCTGGCGGCGGCCAGGACAGGCGCGTCCGCCGTGGTGCAGCCGCTGGCGCAGGCGGTGGCGGCGGCCGAACGCGGCGCCATCGAAGCGGCCCTGGCGGCGGCCGGCGGCAAGAAAACCGAGGCCGCGCGCCTGCTCGGCATTTCGCGCGCCACCCTCTATGAAAAAATGGCGCTGCTGCAACTGTTTTGAGGCCCGCCCTGCCTTATACTGTCCCCACATAAAAACCAACGGAACCCTAGCGATGCAGGATATCTTGCTGTTTGCCCCGCCCGCCACCCTGATCGCCGCCATCGCGGCCGGCATCTTCGGCCTGCTGATCGGCAGCTTCCTGAACGTCGTTATCCACCGCGTGCCCATCATGATGCAACGCGAGTCGGACAACTACGTGGCGTCCGAAATGGGCAAGGAACTGCCGCACACCGAACGCTACAACCTGGTGGTGCCGCGCTCGGCCTGCCCGCACTGCAAGCACCAGATCACCGCGCTGGAAAACATCCCCGTCGCCAGCTACCTGGTGCTGGGCGGGAAATGCAGCAACTGCAAGGCGCCGATCTCGCCGCGCTACCCCATTATCGAAGCGCTGACAGGCCTGCTGTCGGCGGCCCTGGTGTGGCAGTTCGGCAGCGGCTGGATGGGCCTGGCCACGCTGCTGTTCGCCTACATGCTGATCGCCATGACCTTTATCGACGCCGACACCCAGCTGCTGCCGGACGACTTGACCCTGCCGCTGCTGTGGGCCGGCCTGCTGATCAACATCAACGGCACCTTCGTGCCGCTGCAGGACGCCGTGATAGGAGCGGCGGCCGGCTACCTGGCGCTGTGGTCCATCTACTGGCTGTTCAAGCTGGCCACCGGCAAGGAAGGCATGGGCTACGGCGACTTCAAACTGCTGGGCGCGCTGGGTGCCTGGCTGGGCTGGGCGACGCTGCCGACCATTATCCTGCTGTCGTCCGTGGTGGGCGCGGTGGTGGGCATCAGCCTGATGGTGTTCGCCAAGCGCGGCCGCAACAACCCCATTCCCTTCGGTCCCTACCTGGCGGTGGCCGGCCTGATCACGCTGATGTACGGCGGCCCGCTGGCGGCCTTCACCTCCAGCGTGCTGGGCCATTAAGCGCACGTGGACAAGACGGTAAAATTCAGCGTCGGCCTGACCGGCGGCATCGGCAGCGGCAAGAGCGCGGTGGCCACGCGCTTCGCCGCGCTGGGCGCCACCATTGTCGACACCGACCGCATCGCGCACAGCATGACGGTGGCCGGCGGCCCGGCCATGCCGGCCCTGGTGGCCGAATTCGGCCCCGAATTCGCCGACGCCAGCGGCGCCATGGACCGCGCCCGCATGCGCGCGCTGGTGTTCAGCGACGCCACCGCCAAGGCCAGGCTGGAAGCCATCCTGCACCCCATGATACGCAGCGCCGCCGAAGCGGCGGGCGCGGCCGCCACCGGCCCCTATGTGATCTACGACGTGCCGCTGCTGGTCGAGTCCGGCAGCTGGCGCAGCCGGGTGCAGCGCGTGCTGGTGGTGGACTGCCCGGAGGCGACGCAGGTGGCGCGCGTGATGGCGCGCAATCAGATGACGGCCAGCCAGGTGCAAGCCATTATGGCGGCGCAGGCGCCGCGCTCCGCACGATTGGCGGCAGCGGACGATATCATTAATAATGAGGGGGATTTAACCGCACTGGACCCGCAAATTGCGCGATTACACCATTTATACCTGGCATTTTCGGCAGGAACGATAACAATACCATCGCAACGTTTGTAATTTTGCTTCGCTTGGTTCAGAATCACGGAATTCTTTGCAGGCCCATCTATAGAGGGAAGTCATTTTGATTGTCTACGAATACCCTTTCAACGAGCGCATACGCACGTTGTTGCGGCTGGAAGACCTGTACGAGAAATTCAAGTTCTTTGTGCATCAAGAACACCCCATGCAGCACCACGTCGCGCTGGCCACGATCTTCGACATGCTCGAAGTGGCAGGCCGGGCGGACCTCAAGTCGGATCTGCTGCAGGAACTGGAGCGCCAGCGCCAGACATTGCTGAGCTACCGTTCCAACCCGAATGTACAGGCTGAAACGCTGGACGCCATCCTGTCCGAAGTGGACAGCGTGAGCAGCGCCCTGGTCGCCGCGCAAGGAAAAACCGGCCAGAACGTGCGCGACAACGAATGGCTGATGAGCATACGCGGCCGCACCATCATCCCCGGCGGCGCCTGCGAATTCGACCTGCCGTCCTACTACGCCTGGCAAAAACGCAGTTCCGAGCAGCGCTTCAACGACATCGCCGGCTGGTTCGCCCCGCTGGCGCCGCTGTTCGACGCCCTGGCCCTGGTGCTGCGCCTGCTGCGCGACTCCGGCGGCCCGGTTAAAATGATCGCCAACGCCGGCAGCTACCAGCAAATGCTGCAAGGCAAGGTCTACCAGATGCTGCGGCTGACCCTGGATGAAAGCATGGGCGCGATACCGGAAATATCGGCCAATAAATATATGCTGTGGGTCAGATTCACCACCCAAGGCGGCGATCTGAAACCCAAGCCGCTGGAAGAAGATGTACCATTCGAGCTCACGCTCTGTAATTTTTAAAGAACCGCCATGACCGTAGTTGATTGCCCAAGCTGCTCCGCCAAAGTGGAGTGGACTGAAAAAAACAAATACCGCCCCTTCTGTTCCGAACGGTGCAAACAAATCGACCTGGGCGCCTGGGCCGAGGAAAAATACGCCATTCCCGCCGCTCCGCCCCGCGATCCCCTCGACGAAGAATAAGCGGTCAGGGTTAGTTTTCCGGTACCGGGAAACTAACCCTGACCCCTTTTTTTGCTACGGCAAGGCTGTTGGGTCGTGGCGGATCTGGTCCAGCCATTCGAGAAGCGGTATCGTGGCGGGCAGCAACGGCTCCAGGCCGACCGTGCCTTGCCACGCGAAGGCCTGCCCTTCCAGGCTCTGCGGTTCGCCGTGCCAGTCGCGGCTGATGTAGAAGTGCAGCCGCACGTGGGCGTGCGGGTACACGTATTCCACGCCGCACCATTCCTGCGCGCTGTTCACCGTCAGCCCCAGCTCTTCCACAAACTCCCGTTTCAGCGCCTCGAGCACCGTCTCGCCCGGATCGACTTTGCCACCGGGGAATTCCCAGTAGCCGTCATAGGGCTTGCCCGCCGGGCG
This sequence comes from Pseudoduganella aquatica, assembly GCF_009857595.1. Lineage (GTDB taxonomy): Bacteria > Pseudomonadota > Gammaproteobacteria > Burkholderiales > Burkholderiaceae_D > Rugamonas > Rugamonas aquatica_A. The sequence goes on from NZ_WWCU01000012.1 coordinate 152,484, forward strand.
CTGGCCCAGCAGCACGTCGCCGTTCGGCTTGATCAGGATGCCGACTGCGACGTCCACTTTCTTGTCAGTCATTCACTTGCTTTCTTCGGGTAGTTTGCCGGCGTAGTCCTTGGCGAACTGCCAGGCCACGCGGCCGGAACGCGAACCGCGCTGCAGCGCCCAGCGCAGGGCGTCGCCGCGTGCCGCTTCCACTTGCTCCGGCGTGCAGCCGAAGCTGCCCAGCCAGTGCGCGCAGATGTCGAGGTAGTCGTCCTGCTTGAAGGCGTAGAACGACAGCCACAGGCCGAAGCGCTCGGACAGGGAGATCTTCTCTTCCACCGTCTCGCCGGGATGCAGGTCGCCGTCCTCGTCGTGCTTGTAGCTCATGTTGTCGGCCATGCGCTCAGGCATCAGGTGGCGACGGTTGGAAGTGGCGTAGATCAGCACGTTGTTGGACTGGGCCGCGATGGAGCCGTCCAGCGCCACTTTCAGCGCCTTGTAGCCGCTCTCGCCCTCCTCGAACGACAAGTCGTCGCAGAAGATGATGAAGCGCTCGGGCCGGCCCGCCACCAGGTCCACGATGTCCGGCAGCTCGGCCAGGTCGGCCTTGTCGACTTCGATCAAACGCAGGCCATCTTTCGCGAACTGGTTCAAACAGGCCTTGATCAGCGACGATTTGCCGGTGCCGCGCGCGCCCGTCAGCAGCACGTTGTTGGCCGGGCGGCCGGACACGAACTGGCGCGTATTCTGCTCGATGGCGGCTTTTTGCGGGGCGATGTTGTGCAGATCGTCCAGCGCGATGCTGGACACGTGCGCCACCGCCTGCAAATGGCTGACGCCGCCGTTGCGGCGCCGCCAGCGGTAGGCGTAGCCCAGCTTCCAGTCCGGCTCGCGCGGGGCTTGCGGCAGGATGGCTTCCACCCTTTGCAGCAGGGCCTCGGCGCGCACCAGGAATTGTTCGAGGGGCGTCGCCATATCAGGAACGGTAGTCGGCGTTGATGCTGACGTAGTCGTGCGACAGGTCGCAGGTGTAGACGGTGGCGGCCGCGCCGCCGCGCGCCAGCTTCACGCGCACCGCGATTTCGCTCTGCTTCATCACGCGCTGGCCGTCTTCTTCCTTGTAGTCCGGGTTGCGGCCGCCGTTCTTGGCCACCCACACGTCGTCCAGGTAGAGGTTGAGCTTGCTCACGTCCAGATCGTCCACGCCGGCGTAGCCGATGGCGGCCAGGATGCGGCCCAGGTTGGGGTCGGACGCGAAGAAGGCGGTTTTCACCAGCGGCGAGTGGGCGATGGAGTACGCGATCTTGCGGCATTCTTCCACGTTCTTGCCGTCTTCCACCGTGATCGTCATGAACTTGGTGGCGCCTTCGCCGTCGCGGATGATGGCTTGCGCCAGGAACACGGACAGCTCGGTGACGGCGGCGGCCAGGGCCTTGTATTCCGGCGAATCGACCGAGTTCACTTCCAGCGTGCCGGCGCCGGTGGCGACCAGCATGAAGGAGTCGTTGGTCGAGGTGTCGCCGTCGATGGTGATGCAGTTGAAGGACTGGTCGGCGGCCTGCTTGACCAGCACGTCCAGCACCGGCTGCGCCACTTTGGCGTCGAAGGCCAGGAAGCCCAGCATGGTGGCCATGTTCGGCTTGATCATGCCGGCGCCCTTGGAGATGCCGGTGAGCGTGACCTTGTGGCCGGCGATGTCCACCGTGCGCGAGCCGGCTTTCGGCTGGGTGTCGGTGGTCATGATGGCTTCGGCGGCATTGAACCAGTTGTCGGCGGTCAGGTTGGCGACGGCGTTCGGCAGGCCGGCCACGATGCGGTCCACCGGCAGCGGCTCGAGGATCACGCCGGTCGAGAACGGCAGGATCTGGCCCGCTTCGCAGCCCAGCAGCTCAGCCAGCGCCGAGCAGCTCTGCTGCGCGCGCGCCAGGCCTTCTTCGCCGGTGCCGGCGTTGGCGTTGCCGGTGTTGACCATCAGTGCGCGGATGGGCGCGCCGCCGGCGTTCACGGCCGCCAGGTTGGCCTTCGAGATCTGCACCGGCGCGGCGCAGAAGCGGTTCAGCGTGAACACGCCGGACACGGTGGCGCCCGGCGCCAGGCGCAGCACCAGCAAGTCCTTGCGGTTCGGCTTTTTGATGCCGGCTTCGGCAAAACCGATCTCGATGCCGGCAACCGGCTTCAGATCTGCAGCGACAGGAATGGGGGAATTGACGGCCATGTGGGTTCTCGGGCTAGTGTAAGGGAAGCCGTTATTGTAATGCCTGTTGCCAGCGCACGCGGATTACTACTTTCGGTTAAAACCCCACCTCCTACTGTTTTTTTCCAAACCTTGAAAGTTCGGCCAAAAACACAGAAAACTTGCCGAAAAATTCATAAAACCGTACTAAAAAGCGACAAAAATCTAGAGGCTTTGTTCAGTACAACGTTTTCATAATCATGCCTTGAAGAAAATTCATCTAAGGTAGGCAACGCATGCGGCGCTCCGGGCTGGCCGCTCTTTTGAAAAATAAAGTGATTGGAACCCTTACCGATGAAAAAGCAACTTCTAGTAGCATCCGTCCTCGCTGCCTGCAGCGCCATGCAGGCCCAGGCCGGCTCGCTGGACGACGGCAACCTGAGCATCAGCGGTTTCGGCACCCTGGCAGTGGCCAAGAGCGACACCGACACCGCCCAGTTCGCGCGCTACAACCAGGCCACCGGCGTGGGCGACAGCCCGCGCATCGGCCTGGACAGCAACCTCGGCCTGCAAGCGAGCTACAAGATCAACGACTGGCTGTCCGGCACCGCGCAGGTGCTGACGCGCAAGAACACCAGCCCCAGCTTCACCAGCGACCTGACCTGGGCCTTCCTGAAAATGAAGGTCAACGACGAGATCAATGTGCGCGTGGGCCGCATGGTCATGCCGGCCTTCCTGATTTCCGACTACCAGAACGTGGGCTACGCCAACACCATGATGCGGCCGCCGATTGAAGTCTACGGCCAGGATCCGATCGAAAACGTGGACGGCGTGGACCTGAACTACCAGCACGCCTTCGGCGACACCAACTTCACCGCGCAGGCCTTCGCCGGCTCCAGCCGCGGCAAGCTGTTCGTGCCGACCGCCGGCGGCTCCGTGGCCAAGTACCGCGCGCCGGCCCAGGGCGTGAGCCTGGCCGTCGAGCACGGCCCCGTGACCGTGCGCCTGGGCCATCTGCGCGCCGAACTGAACAGCGACAACCTGCTGCCGATCAACAGCCTGGCCGCCACGCTGAAGCAAGTGGGCTTCGGCCAGCTGGGCCAGGATCTGGGCATCGTCGAGGGCAAGAAGATGAGCTTCACCTCGCTGGGCCTGGCGCTGGACTGGAACAATATCGTGGTCCAGACCGAATACGCGATGCGCCGCGCGCACGACCCGGTGTACATCCCGGAAACCAATTCCTGGTACGCCATGGGCGCCTACCGCTTCGGCAAAGTGCTGCCCTACTTCGCGCACGCCGCCAGCAAGGGCTCGGGCAGCTCCATCACCGTGCCGGCCGCGCTGGCCAAGATTCCTGCGCTGAACGCCGCCGTCAACAACCTGCTGATCTCGCCCGAGCAGTCGACCAACCTGGTCGGCGTGCGCTGGGACTTCGCCAAGTCGCTCGCGCTCAAGGTGCAGGTGGACCGCGTCAAGCCCAAGGTCAAGTCGGGCCAGCTGATCTTCACGCCGGCCGCCGGCCAAAAAGACAGCGTGACCGTGGTCGCAGCCGGTCTGGATTTCGTATTCTAAGGTGACTTCATGAAAAAAACGCTCCCAGCCCTGATCCTGGCCGTCCTCGCCGCCGCCGCCCTGCCCGCGTCCGCCGAAACGGTCGTGATCGTCAACAAGGCCAACCCGGCCACGCGCATGTTCTCCGAGCAGGCATCCCAGTTCTTCCTCGGCAAATCGACCATGTTCACGCCGGTGGACCAGGCCGAAGGCTCGCATATCCGCAACGACTTCTACCAGAAAGTGGCCGACAAGGACGCGGCCCAGGTGAAGGCGCTGTGGTCCAAGCTGGTGTTTACCGGCAAGGCCACGCCGCCCAAGGAATACAAATCCAACGCCGACGTGAAAAAGGCGGTGGCCGACGATCCCAAGGCCATCGGCTACATCGACAAATCCGCCGTCGACGACACGGTGAAGGTGATCTTGACACTCCCTTAACATTGTTGCATGCGGTATATTGCTGTCTGGGGACGCGGGGCGTCCAGGACAGCAAGGAGTGGGTGTGAGTCTATCGCTGCGGGCGAAGTTTCTGTTGTTGAGCGCCATCGTGCAGGCCATGGTGGTGGCGCTGTTGATCGGCAACAGCCAGCGCGTGATGGACAGCGCGGTCGGCAAGAACGCCGAGCGCGTGGCGCACGAATACGCGGTCACACTCAATCTCACCCTCAGCCCCTACGCCATCCGCGGCCGCCTTAGCGAACTGAACGACTACTGGACCGAGATGCTGTCCGATCCCCAGGACAGCTTCGTGCGCTACATCATCGTGCTGGACCAGAACGACGTGCCGCTGGCCACCGCCGGCGAGCATCCGCCCGCGCTGCCGGCCGCGCTGCGCAACGGCACCGCGCCGGCCATGAACGGGGTGCGCACCTGGCAGGTCGGCAGCACGCTGCACGCGCGCGCGCCCATGCTGCTCAAGGACAACCAGATCGGCTCGCTCAATTTCGGCCTCTCGACCAGCGAGCTGGACAAGGCGCGCGAGGAAGTCTTCCTGCAATCGGGCCTGATCTCGCTGGTGGGCCTGGGGCTGGGCGTGCTGCTGTTCTACGCCTTCACGCAAGGCATAGGGCGGCGCCTGCGCGCCCTCACCGGCCAGGCCGGGCAGCTGATGAAAACCGCCTTCGGCCGCAACCTGCCGGACGGCGACGGCGACGAGATCGAAGTCTACGCGCGCTCGCTCAACTCGATGAGCGTGGCGCTGCGCGAACGCGTGCTGCAGCTGGAAGCGTCGCAACAGCGCCTGTCCGAATCGGAAGCGCGCTTCAAGACCCTGTTCGACATGGCGCCGCTACCGCTCAGCGTGACCGACCGCAACGGCCGCATCATCGGCGCCAACCAGGCCCTGACCAGCACCTTCGGTTACACCGAGAAACAGCTGATCGGCCAGCGCTCGGACAGCTTCACCTTCTGGGGCGCGCCGGAAGAACGCGAGCGCATTTGGCAGCTGTATATGCGCCACGGCGCGGTGCACGGCGAAGTGGCGAATATGGCGTTGCGCGGCGGCGGCACCGGCCGGCTGGCGATCTGGTCGTCCTCGCTGACCCTGGACGGCGTGGACGCCATTATCTGGGCGCTGCTGGACATGACGGCCGAACTCAACGCCAAACAGGAACTGGAAGAACTGAACGCCTCGCTGGAGCGCCGCGTGAGCGAGCGCTCGGCCGAGCTGGAGCGCGCCAACGGCGACCTGTCGCACGCGCTGCAGACCCTGCAGCGCACCCAGCACGACCTGATCGCGGCGGAAAAAATGGCCTCGCTCGGTTCGCTGGTGGCCGGCATCGCGCACGAGCTGAACACCCCGATCGGCAACAGCCTGCTGGCCTCGACCGCGCTGGGCGACCGGGTGGTGGAATTCGAAGCCATGCTCAGCGGCGGCACGCTGCGCCGCTCCACGCTGAGCGCCTACAACGAGGAAGTGAAGCTGGCCTCCGGCCTGATCTCCGGCTCGCTCAACAAGGCGGCCAACCTGATCGCCTCCTTCAAGCAGATCGCGGTGGACCAGACCAACGACCAGCGCCGCGTGTTCAACCTGCTGGCGGTGGTGCTGGACACGGCGGCCACCTATGTGCCGCGCCTGCGCCGCGCCAACTGCGGCACCGCCTTCCACGTGCCGCAGGGCCTGGCGCTGGACTCCTACCCGGGCAGCTGGTACCAGGTCTTCAACAACCTGATCAACAACGCGCTGGCGCACGCCTTCGAAGACCGCAGCGACGGCACCATCAGCATCAGCGCACGCGAACTGGACGGCGGCATGGTGGAGATCGTCTTCAGCGACAACGGCGCCGGCATGGCCGAAGAAGTGCGGCGCCACGTGTTCGACCCCTTCTTCACCACCAAGATGGGGCGCGGCGGCACGGGCCTGGGCATGAACATCGTGTACAACATCGTCACCGGCATGCTGGGCGGGCGCGTCACGGTGGCGTCGCAGCCGGGCCAGGGCACGGCGGTGCGCATCGTGGTGCCGCGCAGCTCGCCGGTGCGGGCCGGCTAGGGCGGCGCGCCGGCCGGCGCCATGCCGGCCGCGCGCCGCACTGCGGCGCTGAACTCCTCCAGCTTGAACGGCTTGGCCAGGTAATCGTCCATGCCGGCTTCCAGGCAGCGCTGGCGGTCGCCCTCGACGGCGCTGGCGGTGAGCGCCACCACCGGCAGGCGCGGCAGGCCGGCGGCCGCCTCGTGCGCGCGCCAGCGGCGCGTGGCCTCGTAGCCGTCCATCAGCGGCATCATGCAGTCCATCAGCACCAGGTCGTAGCCGCCGCGCGCCATGGCGGCCAGGGCCTGCTCGCCGTTGGCCGCGTCGTCCACCTCGCAGCCCAGGCGGGCGAGCAGGATGCGCGCCAACTGGCGGTTCATCTCGGTGTCCTCGGCCAGCAGCACGCGCAGCGGCGCGGCGGCGCCGGCCGGCCTGTCAGCCGCCGCCGCCGGCCGGGA
>NZ_WWCU01000130.1 GCF_009857595.1 Pseudoduganella aquatica
TACTTGGCCGTCGTGATAGATTTGTACGCACGCAAGGTGGTCGGCTGGTCCATGGCGCCAAGCATGCCTGCCAAGCTCGTCTGCGAGGCCCTGAACATGGCCATCCAGCAGCGGCGCCCAGGACCCGGCCTGATCGTCCATTCGGACCGGGGCAGCCAATACGCCAGCGAGCTCTACCAAGACCTGCTGGCGACGCATGGTTTTGTTTGCAGCATGAGCCGGAAAGGAAACTGCTGGGATAACGCCGTAGCAGAACGCTTCTTCCTGAACCTGAAAATGGAGCGCGTCTGGCAGCGCCAATACGCCAATCACGCCGAGGCAAAGACCGACATCACCGACTACATCGTCGGCTTCTATAACTGCAAGCGCATCAATTCAGCACTGGGCAATCTGCCGCCCGCCGTCTATGAACGGAAAATGGCAGTGCATGAACCTATCGTAGTGTCCGAAATTACTTGACCACCGCA
>NZ_WWCU01000131.1 GCF_009857595.1 Pseudoduganella aquatica
CGCGACCTGTGCGTGGGCGAATACTTCACGCTCGAAGGCCACCCGGAGATCAGCAGCCACGCCGCAGAGGAGCGCGACTTCACCGTCACGGCGCTGCAGGTGACCGCGCAGAACAACCTGCCCAAGGCGCTGGCCGCACGCGTGGAACGCCTGTTCGCCCGCAACCGCTGGATGCGCAAGGACGCGGACGGCGCGCACGACGCGCAGCTGCGCCAGGAGCTGGCCGGGCACGTGGCCGAAGGCAGCTCGCGCATGCACATCCAGTTCACCGCCGTGCGGCGCGGCGTCCCCATCGTGCCCGCCTATGACCCGCGCACCGACCTCCCGCAGCCGCAGATGCAAAGCGCCATCGTGGTCGGCCCGGAAGGCGAGGAAGTGCATTGCGACGAAATGGGCCGCGTAAAGATCCGCTTCCCCGGCACGCGTGCGCAGGACCA
>NZ_WWCU01000132.1 GCF_009857595.1 Pseudoduganella aquatica
ACCGGCAATGCGCGCGGCGGCGCGGGCGGCGACACCGGCTCGGCCCGAGGCGCGGACGGCGGCAACGGTGGCCGGACCGGCACGGCCTATGGCGGTGATGGCGGCTACACCGGGGCAGGGGGCAAGGGCGGCGCAGGCGGCGATTCGGGCAAAGTGTATGGCGGCGACGCGGCAGCCAAGCAGTATGCCAACGGCGGCAATGCGAAGGCCGGCGGCGCCACCAGCACTGCGACGGCGGCCAGCGGCACGCCGGACGGCAGTGGCGGCGCGGTGGGGGGCGGCCAGAGCGCCACCGCCACCGCCGGCACGGCGACCAGCGGTGCGGTTAGCGCGGGCACGAATGGTGCCACTTCGGGCGCATCGACGTCGGGCGCGGCAGGAGCGGGTGCGGCCGGCGGCGGTTCCGGGGCCGGCGGCGCAGGCGCGGCGGCCAGCA
>NZ_WWCU01000133.1 GCF_009857595.1 Pseudoduganella aquatica
GCCGGATGCCGAAGCGGAGCGCCGTCCCTGGTGGCGCCGCCCGGCGCGATGGGGAACGGCGGCGCTGGCGGCGGCGCTGGCGGGCGCCGGCTGGTACGCCTGGCAAGTGTATTCCCGGGCCGGCGCGGCGCCGCTGTACGTCACGGTGCCGGTGCGGCGCGGCAGCGTCACCATGAGCGTGACGGCCAACGGCACCCTGCAGCCGACCCGGGCGGTCAACATCGGCAGCGAGCTCTCCGGCACGGTGGCGCGGGTGCTGGTCGACATCAACGACAGGGTGCGGCGCGGCCAGGTGCTCGTCGAGCTGGACACGGCCAAGCTGCAGGACCAGATCGTGCGCTCGCGCGCCGCGCTGGCGGCGGCCAGGGCGGGCGTGGCGCAGGGCGAGGCCACCTGGGCCGAGGCGCGCAGCGCGCTGGCGCGGCTGCA
>NZ_WWCU01000134.1 GCF_009857595.1 Pseudoduganella aquatica
GCCGATGCCGGCGTGACCGCCGGCTGGCAGCCCGACGTGTCCGGCGGCGCGCGCCACGCGCTGGCGGCGGGCCAGGCCCAGTTCGAGGCCAGCGTGGCGTCGATGGACGCCGCGCGCCTGGCCGTGGCGGCCGAGGTGGTGCGCAACTATATCGAATTGCGCGGCGCCCAGGCGCGCCGCGCCATTGCACAGGCCAATCTGGACAGCCAGGACAGCACGCGCCGGCTCACCGGCTGGCGCGTGCAGGCCGGTTTGCTGACCTCGCTAGAAGAGCAGCAGGCGGTGAGCGCCAGCGCGCAGGCGGCGGCCCAGGTCGCCGCTTTCGACGCCAGCGTGGCGCAGCTGGGCCACGGCCTGGCGCTGCTGTGCGGCCTGGCGCCGGCCGCGCTGGCGGCC
>NZ_WWCU01000135.1 GCF_009857595.1 Pseudoduganella aquatica
CGGCCGCCGTTGCGCAAGGTCTGAAAACCCACCAGGTCGTCGCGCTGACCACCGACGCCGCCGCCGCCCTGAGCAGCGCGCAAGCCGCCGCGCTGAGCACCGCCAACGTGGCCGCGCTGGAAACGGCCGATCTGGCCGCACTGAAAACCGCCGCCATCCGCGCGCTGAGCAGCAGCCAGGTTGGCGCGCTGACCACCGACCAGGTTGTTGCCCTGAGCACCACGCAAGTGGCTGCCCTGGTGAGCAGCCAGGCTGCCGGCCTGGGCACCGACGCCATCCGCGCTATCGAAACGCGTGACCTGGCCGCCATCGGCACCAGCATCATCTCGACCCTGAGCTCGACGCAGATCACCGCGCTGTCGACCGACCAGGTTGCGTCCTTG
>NZ_WWCU01000136.1 GCF_009857595.1 Pseudoduganella aquatica
AGCCTGACGATAACCTACTTTCACACTGGTTGCAGCACTATCATCGGCGCAAAATCGTTTCACGGTCCTGTTCGGGATGGGAAGGGGTGGGACCGATTTGCTATGGTCATCAGGCTTTGACTTGTACAAGCTACAGTTCCCAACGGGGCAACTGCTGCTCTAAAATTCAGAAGAAGTATTTTAATTTATTAGGTAGGGATTGTCAATCAACAATTCACAACTGAGCACTTCTCGCTATAACAAATCAATGTTATAGGGACAAGCCTTACGGGCAATTAGTACTGGTTAGCTTAATGCATTACTGCACTTCCACACCCAGCCTATCAACGTCCTGGTCTCGAACGACCCTTCAAGGAGCTTAAAGCTCCG
>NZ_WWCU01000137.1 GCF_009857595.1 Pseudoduganella aquatica
CGGAGCTTTAAGCTCCTTGAAGGGTCGTTCGAGACCAGGACGTTGATAGGCTGGGTGTGGAAGTGCAGTAATGCATTAAGCTAACCAGTACTAATTGCCCGTAAGGCTTGTCCCTATAACATTGATTGGTTATAGGCGAGAAGTGCGCATGTTGTGCGTATGTTGATACGCAATCGCTACATAATAAATCTGAATTCTTCCAAGTTTTAAAGCTGTTGCGGCGCCAAAGCGCTGCAAAGCTTACAAGTCAAAGCCTGATGACCATAGCAAATCGGTCCCACCCCTTCCCATCCCGAACAGGACCGTGAAACGATTTTGCGCCGATGATAGTGCTGCAACCAGTGTGAAAGTAGGTTATCGTCAGGCTA
>NZ_WWCU01000138.1 GCF_009857595.1 Pseudoduganella aquatica
CCAGCGCAACCGCCTGATTTCGGCACTCCAGGCGGACTACGGGCGTTAGAACGCCTCGACGTTGGCCTGCTTCAGGTAGGAAAGGCGGCGCAAATTGTAGGCCGCAACCTTCCAGTTCAGGTGCAGCGTGGCGCGCGCCAAGCCTATCGAACGCAACATCTTGCCGCCCAGTTGGGCCAGGCCGGCAAACACATGCTCGACGCGGGCGCGCGGCTTGGCAATGCGGCGGTTGCGCCGCTCCTGCGCCTCCGACAACGGCTTCTCCTTGCTGCCTTTGCGCTGGATATGCATGCGCCAGCCTTCGCCCGTCAACCGCGCCTCGCGCTTGCCGTTGAGGTATCCCTTGTCGGCGTAGACGTCGCGGC
>NZ_WWCU01000139.1 GCF_009857595.1 Pseudoduganella aquatica
CTTCCTTGCTCAGCGATTGCTTTGGCACCTGCACGAAGCTGGCGTCGATCATCTGGCCGCCGCGCGCAATGTAGCCGTGCTTGGCCAGTTGCCGGTTGACCGCGTCGAAGATGCTTTCGCTGGCGCCCGCCTGGATCAGGCGTTCCTTGAAGGTCCAGATCGTGGTCCGGTCCGGGATCTGGCTGCTGGCACGCAGTCCGGCAAAGCGCTGGAAGCTCAACCGGTCCAGCAACTGGAACTCCATCTGTTCATCGGAGAGGTTGAACAACTGCTGGATCAGCAGCACCCGCACCATCAATTCGGTCGGGAACGGCGGGCGACCGCCGCGTTCACGGCTGGGACGCGGCGCAGCAAGATCG
>NZ_WWCU01000013.1 GCF_009857595.1 Pseudoduganella aquatica
CCAGCGCTTTGCAAATCGACAGTCCCAGCCCGCTGCCGCCGCGCTCCCGCGTGCGCGCGCGCCCGGCGGCGCTCCCGCGCGCGCAGCGGCCAGGCGCGCCCGCAGCAGCAAGACGCTGAGCGTGGCTTGCGCCGTTCCCGGCTGCCCGGGCTGCATCTTGGCGGCGCCCGGCTTCATCGCGCTCCCCACTGGGCTTCCACCTGGAAGCGGACCGGCCGGTTCGGATCGAGGTCGTTGATCTCGTGCCGCACCAGCGCAGCGCTCACGAAGAACTCCTGCTGCTTGAGCTGTTCTATGTAGGCGATCATATCGTCCGGATTCTTGGCTTCGGCGCTGATCTTCAGCACTTGCTTGTTCGGGTCGGGCTCCAGCGCCAGCAAGGCAATCGTGGCCGGCGTGGCTTCGCCCACGGCTTCCTGCATGTCGCGCCACGGCAGGTTCAGCTGCAGCACGGCCGCGTTGATGGCCTTGGCCTGGGCTTCCGGTATCTGCACCTTGGCGGCCAGCGCGGCGCCTCCCTGCTGCCCCTGGCGCTGCTGTTTCTGCTGCTGTTGTTGCAGCTGCTGCGCCTGGCGCCGCTGCTGCCGTTCCAGCTCGCCCAGCTGCTCGGCGCGGGCGCGCTGCTGCTGCGCCATCTGGTAGCCGTACGCGGCTGCGCCCACGCACAGCGCCAGCCCCAGCGCGCACCCGGCCAGCGCGGCGGGATGGGCGCGGTACAGCGCGCGGCGCCAGCCGGCCGGCGCGAAGTCGATGCGCATTTTCCTCATGCCGCCAGCCCTCCCGCCGCCAGCACGCTGGCCAGCGACCACTTTTCTTCGCCGGGCAAGGCCGCGCCCAGCACGGTGCACGGGATCTGGTCCGCGTTGGCGGCCGGCTTGGCCAGCAGCGGCGGCACCTGGCCGCACAGCTGCAGCAGCTGCGGCGCTTCCAGTCCGGCCAGCAGCGCTTCGCGTTTCAGCGTTTGCGCCAGCCAGTACTGGTCGGCGCCGCGCGGCACCGGCAGCGCGCGGATGGCGTTCAGGCGCTTGCCGTCCAGGACGGCCAGCGTCAGCAGATTGTCGTGCACCTGGCCGAACCAGGCGCCCGTCTTCACGGCGCCCTGCCAGCGGTTCCACGCGGTGACGAAATGCGGCTGCACTTCCACCACGGCCAGTCCGTGTTCGGCGGCGGCCTGCTCCAGCGTGGCCAGCAAAGGCTGCGGCATGGCGGCGGCAAAGAAAGGCTGGCGCGCGTCCCAGTCCGCCACGATCTTCCAGTTGGCGGCAGGTTCACCGTACAGGCCGTGGAAACGCAGCGCGGCGGCCGCCTCCAGGTCGGCCAGGCGCGCCGCCTGCGCGGGCGGCGTGACCTGCCATACGCGCGCCAGTTCATCGGCCAGCACAAAGCTGGCGGGCCAGCCCTGCACGTCCTGCCCTGCCAGCAGCTCGCGCAGCGCAACGCCGATCGCGTGGTGGGCGTGCAGCGCGCCCACGCCTTCGGGCGAGAACGGCTGTTCGGCCAGCAGCTCTGCCTTGGGACCGAACCAGCGGCTCACCTTCAGCAAGCTCACGGCGAAGCCCGACACGCCGATGCGCAGCGCCTGTCCCGGCAATCTGTCGAGGAACTTAGGCATGCAGCGTCACCCGCTTGATTTCGGACAGCGTGGTGCCGCCGCGCTTGACCAGTTCCAGCGCGGCCAGGCGCAGGCTGCGCGTGCCGTTTGCGTAGGCGGCGGCCTTGATCTGGCGGATCGGTTTCTTGTCCACGATCAGTTCCCGTATTTCGTCGTTCAGCGTGAGGATTTCCGCGATCGAGCGGCGTCCCTTGTAGCCGGTGCCCCGGCAGTCGCCGCAGCCCTTGCCTTCCATGAAGCGGTAGTCGAACACGTCGGCGCGGGTCAGATTGACGCTGGCCAGCTCCTGCTCCGTGGGCGTGTATTCGGCCGCGCAGTGCGGGCAGTTGATGCGCACCAGGCGCTGCGCCCAGATGCCGTTCAGCGCGGACACGAAGGCGTAAGGATCGATGCCCATGTGGGTGAAGCGGCCGAACACGTCGAACACATTGTTGGCGTGCACGGTGGTGAGCACCAGGTGGCCGGTCAGCGCGGACTGCACGGCGATTTCCGCCGTCTCGCGGTCGCGGATTTCGCCCACCATGATTTTGTCCGGATCGTGGCGCAGGATGGAGCGCAGGCCCTTGGCGAAGGTCAGCCCCTTCTTCTCGTTGACCGGAATCTGCAGGATGCCGGGCAGCTGGTACTCCACCGGGTCTTCGATGGTGATGATTTTTTCGCGGCCGTTGTGGATCTCGGTGAGCGCGGCGTACAGCGTGGTGGTTTTGCCCGAGCCCGTGGGACCGGTCACCAGCAGCATGCCGTAGGCTTCCTGCGCCAGCACGCGCAGCGTGGCCAGCGAGGGCGCGTCGAAGCCCAGCGCTTCCAGCGTGAGCGAGCCGTAGGCTTCTATCATGGCGCGCTTGTCGAGGATACGTATCACCGCGTCCTCGCCGTGGATGCTGGGCATGATGGAAACGCGCAGGTCGATCTCGCGCCCGCCCGACTCCACGCGGAAGCTGCCGTCCTGCGGAATGCGGCGCTCGGAGATGTCCAGTTCGGCCAGCACCTTCAGGCGCGAGATGATCTGCTCGGCCACCTCGATGCCGTTCACCGCCGTGGCGTGGTCGAGCACGCCGTCCACGCGGTATTTCACGGCCAGGCCGCCGGCGGTGCTCTCCAGGTGGATGTCGGACGCGCCGGCCTTGAGCGCGTCGTACAGTGTGGAGTTCACCAGGCGCACGGCGGGGCTGGCCGCCTCGGACACGGAGGCGAAGGACAGCACGGCGGCGGTCTTGCCGTCGCGGCGGCCGTCGCTGGCGCCGGGCAGCAGGCTGTCCACCGCGCGCGCCGATTCCTCCTGCTTGGACAGATAGGCCTGGATGTCCGCTTGCAGCGCCAGCCGGGTGTGCAGCGGCGCATGCGGCGTGGCCCGCGCCTGCGTGCCCAGCCAGGTTTGCAGGTCCAGGTCGAAGGGGTCGGCGATGACGCCCACCAGCATGCCGTCCTGCGCGCGCAGCAGCACGCAGCGGCGCGCCATGGCCTGCGACAGCGGCAGCAGGTCGAAGGCCGGCGTGTAGCCCAGCATGTCCACCGTTTCCAGCACGGCCAGGCCGAAGGGCTGGGCCAGCGCCCGCACCGCCAGGCGCGGCTCGATGCCGGTCAGCGCCTCCAGCTCCTCGACCAGGCTGCGCTTGCTCAGCGCGGCGCGCGCGCGGGCGCGCACCAGCATGGCATGGTCGATGGCGGCAAAGTCAGGCATCACGACATATCTCCAGCGAGGTCGAAAATCGGCATGTAGAGCAGCACCACGATGGCGCCCACCACCAGGCCGATGCAAGCCATCAGCAGCGGCTCGAAGGTGCGGGTGAAGCGGTCTATCCAGCGGCTGATTTCGCCGTCGTAGAAAGCCGCCGACTGGGTCAGCATGGGGCCCATGTCGCCGGTGCGTTCGCCCACGCGCAGCATGCGCAGCGAGATCGGCGTGGTCAGGCCGTTGGCTTCAAACGCGGACGACAGCGGCAGGCCGGACTCCACATGCGCGCGCGCCGCCTGCAAGCCCTGCCTGACCATGGGCGACACCATGCCCTGCACCGTGTCGATGGCGTGCAGGATGGTGATGCCGCCTTCGCTCAGCATGCCCAGCGTGAGGTAGAGCCGCGACAGTTCGTAGATGCGCACCCGCTCGCCGATGCCCGGCAAGCGCGACATCAGCCGCAGCAGGCCGCCGTTGGCCATCAGGCGGCGCAGGCCGAACACCAGGCTGGCCAGCGCCAGCGCCACGCCGCCCAGCAAGGTGGTGGTGTGGGCGGAAGCGAACTGGCCCCAGCCCAGCATCATCTGCGACATCCACGGCAGGTTGCGGCCGGCGCCCTGGTAGACCTCGGCGAAGCGCGGCACCACATAGGAAATCAAAAACAGGCTGACGCCGCCGCCCACCAGCAGCAGGATGGACGGATAGATGGCGGCGCTGACGATCTTGGCGCGCACGGTGTCGATGCGCTGCTGGTAGTCGATGAAGCGCGACAGCGCGCGCGGCAGGTCGCTGGTGCCTTCGGCGGCCTTGACGATGCCCACGTACAGCGGAGGGAACAGTTCCGGCTGCTCGGCCAGCACGGCCGAAAAGCGCTGCCCTTCGCGCAGGCCGCCCAGCAGGCGTTCCAGCACGCCGCGCGTGGCGGGGCTGGCTTCCTTTTCCAGCAGCGCCTCCAGCGCCTCCACCACGCCCAGGCCGGCCGTGAGCAGCGCCAGCAATTCCTGGCTGAACAGCACCAGCGACAGGGACTTGCCCCGGCCCTTGCCCACCGGCAGGCCGAGGCCGCCGCGCACCGGCGCGATGGCGCTGACGAACAGGCCGCGCGCCTCCACCTGGCGGCGCGCGTCCGCTTCATCGCGGCCATCCACCACTTGGCGGCCGATCACCATTTCCGGCGACAAGGTACGTACTTCGAACTGCATGGAATGAGCCGCTGCCGAGGGTTGCTGGGATTGCTGTCGAGGTCGGGCTTACTGGGACGAAATATCGGCGTCTTCGCCGGTGCCGCCAGGCTGGCCATCCTTACCCAGCGAAATGATCTCGTACTCGCCCTTGGTGCCGGGCGCGCGGTACTGGTAAGGCTTGCCCCACGGGTCGGGCGGCACGCCTTTTTTCAGGTAGGGACCGTTCCACTTGGCGCCGGCCGACGCGGGCGCGGCCAGCAGCGCGGCCAGGCCCTCCTCGGCGCTGGGATAGCGGCCCACGTCGAGGCGGTAGGTGTCCAGCGACTTTTCGAAGGCCTCGATCTGGGCCTTGGCGATGGTGACTTCCGACTTGCCCAGCTGGGAGAAGTATTTGGGGCCAACATAGGCCGCCAGCAGGCCGATGATGACGATCACCACCAGCAGTTCCAGCAGGGTGAAACCGGCGGCGCGGCGCGGCGCTTTATTACCTTGTAGCTGTGCTGCGTGCATCCGAACGACTCCTTATTTACTGCTATAGGCTGAATCCGCCTAGCCTACCACGGGGTTTAAGCATTCGACAACGTTTTCCGCAATAAAAACAGCCGCGCGGACAGGCCCGCGCGGCTGCGATTTACCGCTCTTGCCGAGTGACAATTAGTCGATCAGTTTCGAGCGCGTGCGTTCCGTTTCCGCCACAGGGATGGTGGCCGTGCCGGTATTGACGTTGACGATGGTGGTGGTCTGCACGTTGCCGTTCAGATCCTGGAACTGGATACCGCCCAGGTAGGAGGTATCGTTGGCCAGGCCGGACCAGGTGGCGACAATGCTGGCCGCCACGTTGGCCACCACTTTGCCAGGCAGAACCACGGTAAACTTGCCGCCCACGTCGGAGGTGGTCACCACGGTCGACTGCAGCTTGTGCGACATCGCCGCAGCGCCGCCGTACGCCACGACGCACACCTTGTAGTTGCCTGCGTCGGGACCGGCCACTTGCACCGACTCATTGCTGCCGTCGTTGCCCGAGTACACCCAGGCGCCGGACGGCGTCAGCAGGCCCATGTCGTTGTCGTCGCCGGCGGTGCCGACATCCGCATCGCGCAGTGCGAAGCGCGCTGCAACCGTGCCGGCAGGAATGGCCACGTTATACACCTTCACGTTCGGCAGGTCGTTGCCGGCCGCGCAAGCCAGCTTCAGGTTCGCCGAGCTCATCGGCGCCGGGGCCAGCGTGACCGCTTCGCCCAGCGTCGGCGCTTTCAGGCCGCCCTTGAGGGCGGTCATGCGGCCATTGAAGGTGGCTTTCATCGGGAAGATGCGGGTACCCGAAGTCTTGTCGCCGGTCAGCTGCGTGGTGCCGGCGATGGACTTGCCGGTGCGGGCCTGGATCGGGCTGCGCACCACATGGGTGCCGTCGGTCCAGCTCAGGGTGCCGAAGTTCCACACGCCGTTGGCGGCGCTGGTGGTGGTCAGCTTGACGGTGAAGGCGGCGGTTTCGCCCGGCGCCAGCGTCAGGCTGGCCGGCGTGACCACCGTGCTGAAGCCCGGCACCGAGGCGGTGGCGTTGTAGGTGGCGCTGGCGCCGCCCACATTGGTCACCGAACGGCGCACGGTGACGCTGTTCTGCACGCCGCCGATGGTGATCGAAGGCAGGTTCAGGTTGTAGGTCTCGTCCAGCGTGCCGTACAGGGTGCAATCGCTTTGCGGCTGCACAGCGGCCTTGTTCACCTTGCACTGGTAAGCCACGTAGTCAGGCTTTTTCAGGTCGTACACCAGGCCCGGATCGGCAGCCTTGTTCGGGTCGACGTGGCCGGCGCCTTGCGACCACGGCAGCAGGCCGTTCTGCGCGCCGGCCAGGCCGTCGTTCAGGGTGGTGTAGGCGGTGGTCATCAGCGCCGACTTGATAGCGGCCGGGGTCCAGTCAGGATGCAGCTGGCGCATCAGCAGGCCCAGGCCGGCCACGTGCGGGCTGGACATCGACGTGCCCTGGTAGGACGCGTAGGCCGCTGGCGGCACCAGCGTACCGGCGGCCACGGCGGCGTGTTCGGCCGGGGTCAGCGCGGCGGTCACGCTGGCGATCACGTCCACGCCTGGCGCGGTCAGGTCCGGTTTCAGCATATTGCTGTCGCCGGCGTTCGGGCCGCGCGAGGAGAAGCCGGCCATGATGGGCGCCGGCGCCGACTTGATGGCGAAGGCGCTGATGGCGGCGCTGGCGCTGGCGCCTTGCGCCAGGGCGTAGGCCTTGATGTCGGCGCCATTGGCAGCCGTCACGTGCACCGTCGGCACCGAGTGCGCTTCCGAGACCAGGCCGCCGCCGTTGTCGGCCATGACCATGCCCACACCGCCGGCCTGCAGCACGGCCAGGCTCTTGTCGACACGGGCATTCTCGCCGCGCGTGCAGATGACGACCTTGCCGGCGACCTTGGCCGGGTCCAGCTTCACCTGGCTCAAGGCGGCGGCAGCGGCGCCGTCGCTGAAGCACAGGCTGGCGGCGCCGCCGCCCAGGCCGGCGTCTTCGGCGCGGATCAGCGGGGCCGAACCGAGCGGGTTCACGTTCAGCGAGGCGCCGCTGTACTTGGCGCCGCTGCCCAGGGTCACTTCCGCCTGCGTGCTGCGGTCGTGGGTGGACGCGGCCACCGTGGTCAGCCACGGGCTGACGTGGGCCACCGCTTGCGCCGGACCGCTGTTGCCGGCCGAGGCGGCCACGAACACGCCGGCCAGCGAGGCGCGGTAGAAGGCCTGCTCGACGGGGTCGTTGACCGAGGTCTGGGAACCGCTGATCGAGTAGTTGATGACATTCACGCCGTCCTTGACCGCCTCGTCGATGGCCAGCACCGAGTCGGTGTTGTAGCAGGTGTTGCTGGCGTTCGTGCCGTCTTCGGCGGCCGGATCGTCATAGGTCCAGCACACTTTGTAGGCGGCGATGCGGGCGCGCGGCGCCATGCCGGTGCTCGGCCCCATCGGCACGCCGTTCACGGTGGCGAAGGCGCCGTCGTTGCCGGCCGCGGTGGACGCGGTGTGGCTGCCGTGGCCGCCGTGGCCGGTGGACACGCCGTTGCTGCCGATGTTGGAGTCACGCGGCGAATAGAATTCGCTCCAGTTCTTTTTCGGGCCGTTGGACGACACCAGGAAGCCGGCGTTGAAGTACTTGGCGCCGATCAGCTTGTTGTTGCAATGCAGGCCGGCATCGAAGCCCTCGCCGCTCTGGCAGCCGCCTTTGAAGCTGGCGGGCGGGCTCAGGTAGGCCAGCGTGCCCGAGCCGTCGAAGGTCGGGTTGCCGTTGGCGTCGACGCGGTCGGCGAAGGCCGGGTTTTCCGGCCAGATGCCGCTGTCGACCACGCCGATCACCATGTTCTCGCCCTTCACCAGCTGGCCGCCGGTGAATTTCGACCACAGGCCGCCGGTCGTGCTCAGGCCCAGGAAGCGCGCGGTGGAGATGGTGTCGACACGGCGCACGGCGTCGGCCTGCACGTCGGCCACGGCCGGATTGTTTTTCAGCGCCAGCACTTCGGCGTCGGTCAGCTGCACGGCAAAGCCGTTCAGCACCACGTCATAGTTGGCGATGACGGCAGGGTTGCCGACGCTGGCCAGCACTTCGGTCTTGCGGTCGCCCAGGTAGCGGATGTATTCCTGCACGCTGGGCGCGCGGAAGTCGAACACTTCGCCAGGGGCCGGCTGGGTCGCAGCCAGGCCGTTGACGCCGCCGTTGTAGGTGGCGGCGGGCTGGTCCGCCAGCTGCACGATGTAGGTGCGGCGCTCTTCTTGCGCGCCGGCGTTAATGGTCAGGCTGGACAGCAGTGCCAGCACTGCCAGCGAAATTGGACGCAGGTTCAGGTTCATGGTTTTTCCCGGAATGGATTAAAAATGGAACAGCACAGGCTCAAGCCGAACGGCGGCGGCGCAGTGCGCCGAGGCCGAACAGGCCCAGGCCGAACAGGGCCATGCTGGTGGGTTCCGGGACGGTAACGATGTTGTCGAGTGCAAAGTTGCCGATGCCATTGGTGCGGCTGCAGCTGCCGGTGGCGTCGCAACCGTAGCCATAGATGCGCACGAAGTTGACTTCATAGCCCGCCAGCGGCGACAGGCTGTAGTTGGCGAAATTGAAAGCGCCGCCGGTCGGGCCAGGCAGGAAGATGGTCTGGGAGTTGCCTACGGCAACGCCTGCGGCGTTGAAGCCCTGGATCAGCAGCGCGCCGGCGGTGGCGGGAAAGCTGGTGCCGTCTGCGCCGACATAGCTGGCCTGCAGGGAGCTCAGGTGGAAATTACTGCCGCTGTTCAGGCCAAAGTACAGATAGCCGTCATTCAGGCCGGTGTAGTAGTTGCTTTTGTTATTGGTCGGGCAGCCGCCGGAAACGCACAGCTCGTTGGTGGAACCATCGACAATCACGCCGGCCAAGTCGCTGCCCAGGGTGGCGCCGTAGGCGTAGGTCTCGATCCAATAGTCCCCGGTTGACTGGTTTTGCCCCGCGTACAGGATGGGCGAATTGGTAAAGCCGCTCTCAAAATTAAGTACTCCCGCTTGAGCAAAACTGCTGGCTGCCAGCGCCGCAACGCATGCCGCTTTTTTGATTAGTTTGCTCGTCCCGCTTGTCGTAAATTTAGCCACGAAATCCCCTGGATATAAATGGTTTCTTAGTTTTTAGAAAGCTATCTTGTCTTGTGGATAGATAACTTGCCGGCCTCAACCACTCCCCTAGTTGAGTCCGTTTCTTAAAGCATTAACCGTGCCCATGAAATATTTTCAAAAGAATCAGGAAGTTGATTCATTTGCATGGTTGCAAGGAGCTTAAACTGTAAGATTTTTCGACAAAAAATGTTTCTCGTGTGAATCAAATTCACGCGGGAGGCGTGACAATCGGAAGGTCAGTCGGCGCGGCCGGACGGCCCGCCAGGAAGGGTGCGGCAATAGCCGGCGACACAGCCCACGGCAGGCTGCGGAACAACTTGACAAGTGGCGGCCATGCCCTCTTTCTCGGCAGCCTCGTTGGCGCTCTTGCGCAGCGCGGTGTAGCGCTGCGCGAGCGGAGCGGCGGCGGCCATCTGCGCGGAAGACATGGCCAGCCAGGCGGACGGGCCGCCGCACAGGCGCGCGCCAACCGGCAAGGCATGGCAGTCGGCGGAAGCGGTACAGGTGGAGGCGGCCTCCATGGCGCGCAGGCGCTGCAGGAGCTCAGGCAGGGCCGCCGTGCCGCCAGGCGGCTGGGCTGCGGCGGCGCCACTGCCCTGGCTGCTGCCAGCCAGCGCGGCGCAGCCCAGCAAAGCGCCGGCGGCGGCAAGGACAAGCAGCGTGGTCAGGCGCATGGACATGGGCGGTGGGCGCCGGCGAGGAAGGAATCATCCATCATGTGCTTGTGCGGCCGCCGCGTCAAGCGCGCACTGCGCCGCCGTCCAGCAGCCGCAGCGCAATGCCGCGCGCCACCGCCTGCGTGCGGTTGCTGACGCCCAGCGTTTTGTAGATGCGCTGCAAATGGTTTTTCACGGTAAGACCGCTGATGCCGAGGATCTGCCCCACTTCGGTATTGCTCTTGCCTTCCCTGACCCAGTGCAGGATTTCCATTTCGCGCCGGCTGACGGGGCGCTCGGGCAATGCGGCGGCGGGCGCGGCGTCCAGGCGCAGCAAGGCGAAATGCAGATGGGGCAACAGCAGTTCGAGAAAATACGCCTGGCGCGGACCGGGGCGCTGGGGCATGCCGAACAGCGCAAAACAGGTGCCGCCGCCAGGCAGCTCGCCGCTGCCGTGCAGCAAGACATTGTCCAGGCCCAGACGCAGCAGGTCGGGGCCAAACGCGGCCCACGGGCCGGCACCGGCGACACCGGCGGCACCGGCGGCGACAGCGGCCGGCAAGGCCGGTGCGGCCTGCCCGTCAGCACGCGCGCCGGCGTGGCGCGCAAGGCGCGGCGCCAGCCCTTGCGCGGGATCGCACAGCTGCGCGAGCACAGCCTGGTCGAGCACGGTGCCGTGCAGGCATTCCGTGCGCAGCAAGCCACCGTGCGCACCACCCGCCGGACCGAACTGCATGCAGACCATCACGCGGTGCGGCAGCAGCGCTTGCAGCTGGCCTTGCGTCCATAGGAAATAGCTGCGCAGCTCGCGCACCGACAGCGACGCTTCGATGGCGCCCAGCAGGTACTCCTGCTCCAGCTTGCTCAGGATGACCGTGTGCTCCATGGCGCGCGCGAGCCTCAGGCAACGGCGGCGACGCGGGCCGTGAAACGGTAGCCGCTGCCGCGCACGGTTTCGATATGGTCGTGGTAGCCGCTGGGCTGCAAGGCGCTGCGCAGGCGGCCGACATGGGTGTCCACGGTGCGTTCGTCCAGGCAGGCGTCCGCGCCCCACACCAGGTCCAGCAATTGCGCGCGGCTGTACACCCGTTCCGGATGCCGCATCAGGAAATGCAGCAGGCGGAACTCCACCCGCCCGAGGCTGAGCTGGCGCCCGCCTGCGACGACGCGCTGGGCGGCGGCGTCCAGCCGCAGCGTGGCCAGCTGCAGCGCGTCCTTGCCTGCCATGGCGCCGTCTGGTGCGCCGGCGTGCAGCGCGGCGTGCGCCTGGCGGCGCAGCACGGCGTGCATGCGGGCCAGCGTTTCGCGCGGGCTGAAGGGCTTGGTGATGTAGTCGTCGGCGCCGCTCTCCAGGGCCATGATCTTGTCGGCCTCGGCAGCGCGCGCGGTCAGCATAATGACGGGCAGATCCTCGGTGCGCGGCTGCGCGCGCAGGCGGCGCAGCAGGGACAGGCCGGATTGCCCGGGCAAATCCCATTCCAGCAGCAGCAGCGCGGGCGCGGCGGTTTCCATCATCAACAGCGCGCTTTCGGCGTCCAGCGCGCACAGCGGCTGGTGGCCGGCCTGGCGCAGGTTCAGCGCCAGCAGCTGCTGGACCTGCGGATCGCAGTCGATGATGAGGATGGGGGATGGCATGGAACCACTATGCATCAGCCCGGATAGTGCTTACTAATACAATTTAATTGCGCGATTCATAGGATTTTCGACTAAATTTTCGCTCTCCCTATGAAAAACGCGCCGCCCTTGAGGGGGCGGCGCGCATGGTTCAGGCGCTTGCGCGCGCACCGGCCGGTGCGCGGAAACAACAGACTATCAAGCCGCCAGTGCCATGCCCTGCTTGGGCAGGCCGGCCGTGGCGCGGCGGCGCAGCACCAGCGCCATCAGCGCCAGGCCGGTGCCGCTCAGCAGCCAGTCCGACGGTTCCGGCACCACACCCACCGCGCCGGGATCATTGTTGTCCTGGCCGATACTGCCGCTTCCTCCGGGAACGGTGGCTGGCGTCCAGACGAACGATGCGAGCACGCCGGTATCCGGGTCATAATTGCCAAGCGCCCGGTTGTCCAGAGAGTACGCCGACACGGCAAAGACGGAGGCGACCGTGGTCAAAGGATCGATGGCGCCGCCAAAAGTGATGTCGAAGCTGACCTGGCCGATAGTGAAGTCGACCGCGTGAAACAGATCGTTGCTCAGCAAATTGCTGAACAGATAGCCGCCAGCCTGCTGCGTAACGTTCATCACTTCCTTGTAGGCGCTGCTATCGAAGCCCACCATGTTCGACACCAGGGCTGTGGCCTCGACCGCGCCGCCCTGGCCCAGGAACTGCATGTCGATAAAGCCGGTGGCTTCACCAAAATTGCTGGTGTTGATCGTGACGTGGATGGTGCCGGCCGAGGCCGCGCCGCAGCCCGCGCACAGGGCCAGCGCCAGCGCCGCGCGGCGCAGGAAGGTGCTCATAGAATTGAAGTACATGATGGTTCCTTAGAAAGTGCCGCTATAGAATTTCGGGCTGTAGCCAAACACGCCGCGAGATGGATTGGTGAAGATCAACTGGACGTTCATGGTGGCGCCCGGCGCCAGTGTCGCGCCGGCGACGTTGACATACGGCGCACCATCTTGCGTGCCGCTCGCATTGTCCAGCGTCACGCCGGCGGTCAGCGCGTTCAGCTTGACGATGAAGGGACCGCTCAGCGGCGCGGCGCTGGTGTTGGTCACATTGACGCTGCCGACGTATTTCTGCGTCATGCGGTTGTAGATGGCGGAGATCTGCGTCATCTTCACGCTCGCGCCCAGGTCGACGAACTTCGGCTGCAGGTTCAGGCTCACCACCACCGGATCATGGTCCGAGGCGCGGTAGGCCAGCGCGTTGTACAGGTCCTGCGGCTTGCCGTCGGTGTTGTAGTCGATCACGGTCGGCTCGTCGGCGTTCAGGTGCCATTCGGCGGCGCCGGCCACTTGCGGGCTCAGCGAGGCGCTGGCCAGGGCGTGGTCCAGGTAGCCGCTATTGCTGCCGAACACGTAGGAGTACGGCATGCCTTGCGGACGCACAAAGCGCTCCAGCTGGTTGACGAAGCCCGCGTTGGTCATCACGAAGACCGGGTCTTCCATGCCGTAGGAGTTCATGTCGCCGATCAGCAGCACGTCCGGATCGCCGGCGGCGGCCACCACTTGCGGCACGAAGCTGTTCACCAGGCGCGCTGCCTGCAGCTTGCGGGTGTTGTTCCAGCAGCTCTGGCTGTCGCCCTTGTCGGCGTCCAGGCCGGTGCCGGACGGGCAGCTGCCTTTCGACTTCAGGTGGTTCACCACCAGCGAGAACTTCTCGCCGTTGTTGGCCTGGAAGGTCTGCGCCATTGGCGGACGGTTGTTGACGCTGTCGTCGTCCGACAGCGCGCCGCCCACCAGCGTCAGCCTGGATGGCTTGTAGATCATGGCGACGCGGATGGCGTCGGTGCCGGTGGCGGCAGGCGCAGGCACCACGGCGTACACCGGCGAGCCGACGGCCGCATTCAGCGCGTTGGTGAGGTAGGTCACCGCGTAGTCGCCATTGTTCTGGATTTCCATCAGGCCGTAGACGTCGGCGTCGATGGCTTTCAGTTCGGCCACGATCTTGTCGCGCTGGCGCTCGAACTCCGCCAGGTTGTCGGCGCCGCGGCAGTTGCTCAAGGTGGTGGTGCTGCCGACCTTGCAGCCCGGGGTGGTCTGGCCTTCCACGTTGCGGCCATTGGTGAAGGTGGTGAAGAAGTTCAGCACGTTGGCGCTGGCCACTTTCACGTTACCCGGGGCCAGCACGGGTGCATCTTCGCGCGGATTGGTGCGCGAGAACACCGGCGGCGACACGGGCTGCAGCTTGAAGGTGGTGATGCTGCCGCCGGCGGCGCCGAAGTCGATCACGCCCACCAGGTCGGTGACGGTGTCGCCCACGCGCACGGTGCCATCCTGGCCGATGTAGGGGATGGTGGGCGGCGTGACGAACAGGCCGTCGTCCAGCACGATCATGCCGGCCGCGTTGGACGCCGCCAGCGCAAGCGCTTCCGGCGAACGCGCAGGGTAGCGGTTGGTCGGCACTTCCAGGCGGCCGTTGGCCAGCGTCAGCTCGCCGCGGTCGCCGAGGAACTCGGCCTGGTTGACCGTCAGCGGACGGTTGAAGCGCACCAGCATGCCTTCCACCTGGGCCAGGTTGTCGCCCAGTTCCACGTTGACCGGGGTGATGGCCGGGCCGTCGCCCATCGGCACCACGGCGCTCACGTCCTTGAACTCGGTGTAGGAGCGCTTGGCGCCGGTCGGCACGTATTCGTACACCAGGCCGGTCACGCGGGCGATCTGGCCCACTTGCACGGTCGGCGCCGTGGAGGTGAAGACGAAGATGCCGTCCGAGCTGGTGACGTCGTTGTCGCCGACCGGATCCTGCATGAAGAAGCCGTTGGACACCTTCAGCGTCACCACGCCTTCGGCGGTCTGGACGGTGTTGGCGTAGGGGCTAGGGGTGTCGCCGGTGCTGGCGCCCTGGATTTGCGGAATGGTCTTGGTCGGGGTGGCCAGGCCGGTCACCTTCACGGTCACCGGGCAAGTGGCGAACTGGTTGCCGTCGTTGGAGAACTCGATGGTGACCGGGTAGCTGCCCACACCCAGATTGGACGCCGCGCTCAGGCTGACGTTGGCGGTGCCGCCCACCGCGCCGGCGGCGGTGAAGCCGTCCAGGCCGATGCCGGCCAGCGCGCCGGCCGAGATCCTGGCGCCGGTAACGATGCTGTCCTCGTCGGTCGCGCTGAGCGGCACGCTGCCGCTATAGCCTTGCGCGACGGACAACGTGGATGGGCAGGTGGCGACGATGGGCTTGACCACCGTGGCGCCGCAAGCCAGGATCACGGAGGTGTTGCGCGGATTCGGGGCCAGCACTTCGAAGTCGGCGCCGTTGTTGTCGGTGTCGGTGCAGCCGTTGCCCTTGCGCAGCGCGGCGGTCAGGTTGCCCAGCGTGCCGGTCGGGGCGTTGCCCTCGGAGAAATTGGCGGTGCTGCCGTAGCCAACCAGGTCGACCAGTGCCGCGCCGCTGGGATTGACGACGGTGAAGGCGGTGGTGGTGTTGCTCAGCGCAACCTTGCCGGCGCCCGCCGCCATCGCCAGCGTGCCGACCTTGTCGGCCGTCACGGTGGTGGCGGTGCCGCCCGCGCCCGCAGCTTCCTGGACCATGTAGTACTGGCCTGGCTGCAGCATGACGTTGGTCAGCGGCGTGACGGCCCAGCTATTGCCGGTGGCCGACGCGTACTGCACGCTCCAGCCGTTGAGCGACACGGCCGTGCTGCTGCGGTTATAGAGTTCGATGAAGTCGTGTTTCAGCAGCGCGGCGCCGGAGCCGGTGCCATTGCCGCCCGCGCCATACACCTGGCTGATGACGACGGCCGAATCGGCCAAAGCGGGAGCGGACAGGCTGGCCAGCAAGGCGGCCAGCACGGTGAGGCGGCCTGGCGCGGCGGGGGCGGATGGTTTCATATGCGGTCCTGGTGTGGGAAGCGTTAACAAAATGATTTCTATAGTTGCTATCCGCATATTAATATAATCACATGACAAATTGATGACTCGTCATTAGTCCGAACGGACTAAAGTTGTAACGATCCGACAAATGTCTCAGTTGCGGCGCTCGGTTGCAACGCTCAGTTGGCGATAAGGCGCGGCGAGCGGCTCGCCGATAAACACGCCCTGCGCCGGCCAGGACACGCTTTTCCAGTAGGCTTCCAGGGCGGTATCGCCGTTCAGGTAGTGGCGCAGCAGCACCGTGGGATGGGGGAATTTCTGCCAGTAGTTGCAGGGTTCGCTGACGGTGCCGTAGCTGGCGGTGGCGCCCGCCTCCAGCCAGCGCAGGCTGCTCATCTGCGTGGCGCCGTACAGGTCGCCGCCAAAGGAAGTCAGATGGTCGGCCAGGGCGCCGGGCAGGAAAGCCAGCGTGTCCAGCTTGTCCACCTTCGCCATGCCGGTCTGGTACAGCATGATGTCGCGCGCGCCTTCGAGCGCGTCCGCCTTCTGCCGGTGGATGGTGAGCTTGCGCTGCGCCAGCACACCGGCGCGCGGATAGTACGGCACGCGGCTGTTGCGCTGCGCTTCGCTGGTCTCCAGGTAGTAGGCGCCGGCGGCCGGCACGCGGAAACCGCTGGCCACGCCACGCCCTATCAGCGCCTTGCCCTGCTCCACCGAATCGGCCGGCAGCAGCATGGCCAGGCGCAGGCCAAGCGCGCTGAACGGCCGCGCCATGGCGGGCCCGGCGGCGTTGAAATAGGCACTGGGTTTGCCCGGCTGGCAGGTTTTGGCGCACAGTGCGCTGTCCAGGCCCAGCGTGTAGGCGGCGGTGATGCCGTTGCATTCGACCGCATAAGGCGCGGTCCACACCATCAGCACGGCCTGGATCTCCGGCCCCAGCCTGGCGTCGATGTCTTCCTTGAGCTGGCGGAACTGCGCGGCGCCGAGCTTGCGCGGCTTGCCGGGTATGCGCACGTGCACCATGTTCCCGGCTGGAATGCCGCGCTGCTGGCGGTAGTATTCGCCCAGCTCTACGCTGTTGGGGTCGTCGTCATTGATCACCACGGCAAGCTGGGCCGGCAGGATGGCGGCACTGGCCATCGGCGCGGCTGCGCAGCAGCACAATGCCGCGAGCGCGGCGAATAAGCGGAGTAAGCGGAAAATAGGATCTCCTGGCGTAAAAACGGAAGCCGCAGCCTCCGTTTTTTATTATAGCGCCGTCAGGCGCCACGCCACGTTGGCGGCATCAGGCTTGAGAGTCCGCCTGCTGCTTGCGGCGGCGGGCCAGGAAACCCAGCACGCCCAGGCCGCCCAGCATCATGCCGTAGGTGGCTGGCTCCGGCACCGGCGCCAGGGTCAGGTGGCCGGCATAGCTGGCGTCGTTGGCCGACAGCACGGTGCCGCTCACTTGCAGGTAGTAGCTGCCGGCGCTCAGCGGACCCATGGAATTGATGGTCCAGACATCGGCCGCGCCGTTGCCGTGGTTGCTGCCGCCCAGCACCAGGCCGGCCGCGTTGTACAGGCTCAGGCCGGTGATATCGATATTCTTGAGCGGACCGGCGCCGGGCGACACCGAGATCACGCCGCCGACGAAGTTGCTCAGGTTGCCGCTGGTGAAGGTGAAGCGGTCCGTGAACAGGTCGCCCACGCTGTAGGCGGTCAGGTCGCGGCCGAAGTGGGCCGTGTTGCCGGTCAGTGCGGCGGCGGTGGTCTGGCTGATGTCGGCGGCGTGCGCCAGGCTGGCGCCGGCAGTGGCGCCGACCAGGGCCAGCGCGACTGCGATGGATTTCATTTTGATCATAATACCCCCGTAAAAAAGGATGAAAGGCAGGAAAGCTGTCGTGTGCGCACAAGACTGCCCAGGCATCCTAGCATGATCAAAACGAAACATTAACAAGGAAATACGTAAAAATTTCCTTTAAAAAACAATGTCTTACGTAAATTTTGAGGCTGCACGGGCTGGCAAGCCCGGCAGTTAGCGGCCTCCCGCGCCGCCGTCCGCAGCGGGTAGGAATAGGCCTACAAAAACGCGAGCCATAGAGGAAGCAGCGCCAAGCTTGACCTTCCCATCGTGGTAAGGGTTACAGTAAGCACATCACAACAAGGAGGTCGATATGTATCAGCTGAAAGTGGAAGAGATGAGCTGCGGGCATTGCGTGGCCAGCGTGACCAAGGCCGTGAAGGCGCTCGATGCGCAGGCCAGCGTGGCGGTGGACCTGGCCGCCGGGCAGGTGAAAGTGGAGTCCAGCGCGGCGCTGGAAGCGGTGAAGGCGGCCATCGCCGGCGCGGGCTTCCCGGTCAGCGCGGCCCGGTAAGCTGCACGGCCCACCTCATTCCAGCTCGGGGTAGCGGCGGAAGATGCCGTCTTCGTTAAAGGGGATGCGCCGCTTCGATGCCAGGTAGGCGGCAATGTTGGGCCGCACCGCGACCATGCCGTGCAGCACCATCAAACCGGGCCAGCCGGGCTCCAGCTTCGCCATCGCTTTCGGGAAGGCGTAGCGCAGGCCCTCGATCAGCTGGAAGATCGACAAGTCCACGTAGCTCAGACGCTTGCCCACCATGTGACGGCCGCCGTTGTTTTGCAGGATGTGCTCGAAGTAGCCGAGGAACTTGGGAATGCGCTCGGCGGTGAAATCGGCGGCACGCTTCTTCGCTTCCGTCTTCTGCTCTTCGTAGTACAGATTGGTGGACACCGGATGGTGCGTGTCATGCGCTTCGTTGACGATGTCGGCGATGGTGAGCTGCAGCTGGTGCGCCCACAGCCAGCCCGCTTCGGCGCGCGGCGCCAGGCCGTGCTTGCGGCCCAGATAGAGCAGGATGTTGGCGGTCTGCCCAATCAGCAGCTCGCCCGCGCGCAGCACCGGCGGCGCAAACGCGGCGCGCACTTCCTCGTGCGGATCGATGGCGGCCTCCGTGGGCTTCATGCCGCCCTTGCCGCGCGCCACGTCCCTGTAGGCGGCGCCCGCCTCCTCCAGCGCCAGCCGCACGAATTCGCCGCGCCCCTGGATAGTGGGCCAGTAGTACAGTTCATACACCATCGCCTGCTCCATCTCGTTGGCGGTTTGAGGTCTCGCGGATAGTATAAAGGCAAAGCCTGAATCGGCAGGTGCCGCATCAGCCTGCGGGACAGCGTTGCAGCAACGCCGTTATAATCCCCGCATGTCCCCCGTCCCCCCACTCGAACTCCACACCGTCCTGCTGATCGCCGCCGCCGGCCTGTTTGCGGGGGTGCAGAACGCCCTCGCGGGCGGCGGCTCCTTCATCACCTTCCCCACCCTGCTGCTGGCCGGCCTGAACCCCGTGGCGGCGAATATGACGTCCACCATCGCCATGTTCCCCAGCCAGACCACGTCCGCCATCGCCGGCCGCAAGCTGGTGGGCGGCGTGGGCGGGCTGTCGTTCCAGCAGCTGTTCGCCATCAGCGTGGGCGGCGGCGTCATTGGCGCCATCCTGCTGATGGTCACGCCGCCGCTGTTCTTCTCCAAACTGGTGCCGTGGCTGGTGCTGTTCGCCACCTCGGTGTTCGCCTGGGGCAGCTTCCGCAGCCAGCCGCTGCACGCGGTGGCCGGCATGCCCACCGGCGCGCTGGTGGCGGTGCAAAGCTGCATCGCGGTGTACGGCGGCTATTTCGGCGGCGGCATCGGCTTCCTGATGCTGGCCGCGCTGACCATCGCCGGCCAGCAGATCCGCATGGCCACGGCCACCAAGAACATGCTGGCGATGGCGATGAACGCGTCGGCGGCGGCCATCTTCGCGTTTTCGGGCATGATCAGCTGGCCTGCGGCGCTGGCGCTGTGCGCGGGCGGCATTGCGGGCGGCTTGTGCGGCTCGTGGCTGATCCACCGCATGCCGGAACGGCTGATGCGCGGCTTCGTGGTGGCGGTCGGCGCGGCGCTGACCGCGTGGATGTTTATTCGCTGAGCGTTTGCAGGATGGGGCAGTCGGGGCGCTGGTCGCCGTGGCAGCAGGATGCCAGCGTGGCCAGCGTGTCGCGCATTTCCGTCAGCTCGCGGATGCGCTGGTTCAGTTCGTCCACGTGGGACAGCGCGATTTTCTTCACGTCCGCGCTGGCGCGCGCGCTGTCCTGCCATAGCGACAGCAGGCCGCGTATCTGTTCCAGCGCGAAGCCCAGTTTGCGCGCGCGCTTGATGAAGCGCAGCGCGTGCAAGTCCTTCTCGCCGTAGATGCGGTAGCCGGCCTCGCTGCGCCGGCTCTCGCTGACCAGGCCTATGCTTTCATAGTAGCGTATCATCTTGGCGCTCACACCCGATGCCTGCGCAGCCTGGCCGATATTCATCGCTTAACGAACCTCGCAGTCTATCGTGTTCGATTTGCCCTGCGGGCCGGTGCTGCTGGTCGGCGTCGACGAATTGAAAGCAGGCGGCGGCGTGAACGGGATGCCGGGATTCACAGGCAAAATGACTGGCGGCTGCCTGAAGTTCGGCGTATAGCCGAACTGGCCGGCGGAGAAGTTAGCCGTGCCGGCCGGGTTGGTGACGTGGATCAGGCCATCGAGCACCTGCACATACAGGCCCGGCGCCCGCTGGGTGCCGGGTGTGGGCAGCACCAGCGGCCCTTGCGCCAGCTGCAGCGGCGCGACCGGCATCACGCTGTCGCCCAGCGCGGCGGTGCTGGCATTGAGCCAGGCCTGCAGCGAAGCCAGGGCGCGCTCTTCGTCGGGCGGAACGTATTCGGCCAGGAAGGTGGTGCCGCGGATGCCGATCGTGGCGCTCGGCGTTTTCAGCTCGAACTTTTCCTTGTTGCGCTTGCCCAGCAGGCCGGTTACGGAACGCAGGCCGCCCTTCACCAGGCTGAAATTGGCGGCGTCGCCGTCCGGCTTGGCGTTGTCGAAAGCGTAGCTGTCGATCTTCATGGTGGTGGCCGGCTTGAGCGTCATCTCGCTGTTGTCGATGAAGCGCACCATGGCGTAGGTGTTCTTCTCGGTGACCAGCGTGTCGCCGCTCTCCACCTCGGACTTGAGCGACAGGATCTTGACCGCGCCGCTGGCCTTGCGCGCCAGCAGCGGGCCGCTCAGCTGCACCACGGTGCCGGCCACTTGCGCCGCCAGGGCCAGGGTGCAGCTGCACCACAGCAGCAGCGCCAGCATGGCTTTTGTTGCAGACAGTTTTTTAGGCAGACTCATTTTGTATTCCCGATTCTTCGTGTAAGGCGCGCAAGTGCATCACGCTCAGTAAGACAAGCCCAGCCGGACGTGCAGGCGGTTGCCGCCGCTGTGCCCGGTGTCCCCGGCCTGCAGCACATGGCCGTAGTCCAGTTGCAGGTTGACGTAGGCGCCCATGGCCACGCGCAGGCCCAGGCCCGTGCTGCCTATGCTGCTGCTGCCGGGCTCGCCGGGCAGCCCGTGGTTGCGCTTGGCGTAGGCGGCGTCGTAGAAGGCCAGCGCGCGGCACTGCCAGCGCTCGTTCTTGCACAGATCCGGCGTGTACAGCTCCAGATTGGCGCTCAGGCCGCTGTCGTTCGATACCTCGCGTTCGCTGAAGCCGCGCACGGAACCGGCGCCGCCGGCGCCGAACTGCTCGCCCGGGATCAGCGCGTCCGCCGTCAGCTGGCCGTTGACGATGGCGCGCAGCTGCCAGTCCTGCGGCAGGCTGCGGCTGTAGCTGCCCGACAGGCGCAGCAGGTTGTAAGCCGCCTTGGCGCCGGCGCGGCTGAGGGTGAAGTCTTCCTGGCTGCCGCGCGAGCCGCCGGCCACGTTGTGCACCAGCGTGACCGAGCCGCCCAGCTCGGTGCCGCCGCTGCTCCAGTTGCCGACATAGTTCACACTCAGCGGATGGACCGTGACGTCGTTGCCGAAGTTGGTCCCCAGCGCCAGCACGCTGTTCTTGAAGGCCTTGTAATCCACCCCGTAGACCAGGCGCGACTCGTAGTTGCCGCGCTTGGCCAGGCCGTGCGTGTAGCGGGTGCCGAACACGGCGCCCTTGCCGCTGACCGCCAGGTCGAGAATGCCGGCCGACACGGTGCCGGAGTCGACGTTGGAGTAGCTGCCGAAGAAGTCCAGCGAGTCGTTCAGGCTGTACAGGGGAATGTGGTAGCCCACGCCGTACACTTTCACCGCGCCGGGCTTCTCGGCCGTGGTGGTGTACTGCAGGCTGGCCACATGGTCGCGGCCCCACAGATTGGCATGCTGCAGCACGAAGCCCAGGTGGGTCTTGCCGGTCTGCCCGGTGCCGGTGTTGTCGGCGTTGAGCATGGCCTTCCAGGGGTTCTCGTCCGTGGTTTCCAGCGACGCATCGACTTCGCCGTCGGTATCGCTGCTCTGCAGCTTCAGGTTCACTTTCTTGGCCGGATTTTCATTGGCCAGGCGCAGATTGCCGGACACCTCGGTCAGATTCGGCGTCTTGCCCTCTTGCAGCGCAGGCAGGCTGCGGCGGATATTGGCTTCGTCGAAATGCTGGTTGCCCTTCACCTTGACGCGGCCTATCCTGGTCTCCACCACGTTCAGGCGCACCACGCCGCGGTCCAGTTCCTGCTCCGGCAGCTCCACCGTCACCACGTTGTAGCCGCGCGCCTGGTAGGCCGCCTCCAGCGCTTCCAGCGCCCGCTGCACGTCGCCAAAGTCGCGCTGCTTGCCGGTGTAGTTGGCCACCAGGCCGGCCACCTCGGCGGCGGGCAGCAGAGTGTTGCCCGTCACCTCGAAACGGCTGATTTCAAAACGAATCACGGCATCGGGCTCGGCTGCCCAGGCTGAGGTCACGGCGGCGGCAAGCACACTGCCTGCAAAAAAGCGCGCTAGTTTCAATGTCATATTGGCTCTTGGTTTTTTCTGATGCTGCGTAGGTATTTCAATCGGATTCTCAGTAAGCATCGGCGGGCGGCGGCGGCGAGAACGACGCGGGCGGACTGAACTGGATACCGGGGTTGGCGGTCATTTTCACCGGCTTGGTGGTCAGGTCCTTGATGTAGCCGAACTGGCCGGGATCGTACTGCCCCACACCGGCCTGGTTGGTCACGGAGATGCCCCCGTCGCTGACATAGACGTGCAAGCCGGGCGGCAAGCCGCCGGCCGGCGGCGGCGCGGGCGGAATCATGCTGCCCGACGGCGGCGCGGCCTGCTCAGGCGCGGCGCCCGCCTCCACGAACTCCAGGATGAAGGTGGTGCCGCGGATGCCGATGTTGGCGCTGGGCGTGCGGATCAGGAATTTTTCCTTGCTGCGCTGGCCCAGCAGGCCGCTGACCGAGCGCATGCCGCCCTTCAGCAGCTGGAAGCTGGCCTGGTCGTCGGCCTGCTTGCCGCGCGCAAAAGCGAACTGCTCCACCTGCAAGGTGGTGGACGGCTTCATGATGACTTCGCTGTTGTCGATAAAGCGCAGCTGCGCGTAGGCGCCGGCCTGGGTCAGCAGGGTGTCGCCGCTTTCCACTTCGGAGCGCAGCGCCAGCGGCTTGACGCTGCCGTCCGGCTTCCGCGCCAGCATGGCGCCGCTCAGCTGCACCACCGTGGCCGCCACCGGTGCGGCCAGCGCCGCGCCAGGCAGGGCCGCAAGGGCGGACAGCAGCAAGCCGGCCGCAAGGACGCGGCGGCGGGCGAGACGGCTGGCGGGGCGGCAAGAAAGCGGCATGCGGACGGCCATGGTCTTAATTGCAGTACATCTTCTTGGTCGGCTCGGTTTTCACCGCGCTGAGGCCGGTGGCGCCGCTGTCCTTGCTGTCCTCCTTCTTGCCATCATCCTTCTTGGTGTCCGCAGGCTGGCTACTGGCGGCGCTGCTGGAGCCAGCGCTGCCCGCGCCGGCGCCGTCGGGGGTAGAACCGGCCTGCTTGCCCGGCGTGCCGGCGGCGGTGTTGATGATGTTGACGGTGGAATTGAGCGCCTGGCCCACCGGCGCGGTCGAATCGTTCTGCGCTGCCGCTGCGGCCGCGTCGGCGGCCTGCTTGGCTGCGGCCGCGTCGGCGGCTGCCTTCGCTGCCGCCTCCGCCGCCGCCTTGGCTGCCGCATCGGCTGCCGCTTTCGCTGCCGCGTCCGCTGCTGCCTTGGCCGCCGCGTCGGCTGCCGCTTTCGCTGCCGCGTCCGCTGCAGCCTTGGCTGCCGCGTCGGCTGCCGCTTTCGCTGCCGCGTCCGCCGCCGCCTTGGCTGCCGCATCGGCTGCCGCTTTCGCCGCCGCTTCCGCTGCTGCCTTGGCTGCCGCTTCTTCCGCTGCGGCCTTGGCTGCCGCTTCTTCCGCTGCCGCCTTGGCCGCCGCCTCTGCCGCTGCCTTCGCTGCGGCTTCCGCCGCCGCCTTGGCTGCCGCTTCCGCTGCCGCCTTCTCCGCTGCCGCCTTGGCTGCCGCTTCCGCTGCCGCCTTCTCCGCTGCCGCCTTGGCCGCCGCTTCCGCCGCCGCTTTCTCCGCCGCAGCCTTGGCCGCCGCTTCCGCCGCCGCTTTCTCCGCCGCCGCCTTGGCCGCCGCTTCCGCTGCCGCCTTCTCCGCCGCAGCCTTGGCCGCCGCTTCCGCTGCCGCCTTCTCCGCCGCCGCCTTGGCTGCCGCTTCCTCGGCTGCCGCTTTGGCCGCCGCTTCCGCCGCCGCCTTGGCTGCCGCTTCCTCTGCCGCTGCCTTGGCCGCCGCCTCCGCCGCCGCCTTCTCTGCTGCGGCCTTGGCTGCGGCTTCCGCCGCCGCTTTCTCCGCCGCCGCCTTGGCCGCCGCCTCCGCTGCCGCCTTGGCTGCCGCCTCCGCTGCGGCCTGGGCTGCCGCTTCCGCTGCCGCTTTGGCAGCGGCCGCAGCCGCAGCCGCGCTGTCGGTCAGGACAGGCTGGCTACCGCCCTGGAAGATGCCGCTCGGCGCCGAGATCGAACCATGCGGTGCGGTCAACCGGACCGCGCCGGCGCCGGTGATGTGCATATCGGGATCCGCCGTGATACTGCCCGTCTGCGCCTGCAGGTTGATGCTGCCATGACTGCTGTTCAGCATGCCGGCCAGGGCGATGCCGGTGCCGGCCACCATGGAGATATTATGGTTGGCCTGGAGATTGGCGTCCTGCGTCAGGGAAATCCCGGTGCTGGCCGACAGGCTGATGCTGTCGGCCACCAGCGTGTCGCTGATGGTGATCGGGCTATGGGCCGTCAGGAAGATCGCGCCGCCGCCCGCTGACAGCGTGCCGGCGGTGTAAATGCCGCCCACGTTGTCGATCAGCAGACTGCCGGCAGTGGTGCTCAGCGGTCCCACCGCGAGCTGCTCTTCGCCGCTCAAGGTGTTGTACAGACTGATGCCGCTGCCGCCGCTATTGCTACCGCTGAAGTGCAGCACATGGTTGCCGCTGTTGTTGAGCGTCACGCCGCCCTGCGACGATACCGTCAGGGTACCGGTGTTCAGCGCGCCGTTCTGGCTGATGCCGCCCCCGCCCTCGCCCGTGTACAGCGCGATCGACTCGAGCGCCGAAATCGATCCCACCACCAGGTTGCCGGTGTAGTGATGGATCGTCACGGTGCCGGGAATGGCGATGCTGCCGCCGCTCTGCGCGTACTGCGAATTCACGGTGAGCCCCGTCAGGCCGCTGATCGTGCCACCGCTCTGGTTGAAGGTATTGGTCGTCAGCCGGCCGCTGCTGCCGCCGTTGAGCGTGCCGCCGGTTTGCGCGTAGCTGCCGCTGGTCAGGCTGCCGACCAGGTTCAGGCTACCGCTGGTCAGGCTGAGGGCGCCGCCGGACAAGCTGGACGTATCGCCACTCGTCACGCCCAGCGTCAGCGCGCCGTCCCTCATGGTCAAGCCCTGCCCGTGCACGGAAGTCAGGCTGTTCAGCGTGGTCGCGCCGCCGTCGTAGATCACGGCGCCGCCATAGGCGCTCAGTTCGGCGGCAATCACATTGCTGGCCGTCGGCACCGCGCCGCCGGCCCAGTTGCTGGCGTCGCTCCACAGATTGTTGCCCGCGCTGCCGGTCCAGATGGCCTTGCCCAGCTGCGTGATGTTGGCCGTCAGTGTGGGCGCCGCCAGCACGTAGTTGCCGGAGTCAGCGCTGGGGTCCAGCGACAGGCCCGACACCGTCACCGTTTTGCCGTTGCCGACGTTGCGGTCCGCAAAGCTGCCGCTCATGCTGGACGAGTTCAGCAATACATTGTCGCCCAGGATCACGCCGCCCAGGTTTCCGCCCTCGCCCACGTTCAGGGTGACGCCGGTGCCGCCGTTGTAGGCCCGGTTTTGCGCCGTGATGCCGTTCACGGTCAGCGTGGCCGGCGTAATGCTCGCGCTGACATTGCCCGGCATGGCGCCGGTCACCTGATAGTTGGCGCCGTCGGCGCCGCCCAGCGACGCCAGGCCTTCGAAGGCAATCGCCTTGTTGCTGCCCACGTTCTTGCCGCCGGTGAAATAGGCATGCACCGTGCCCAGCGTTACCACATCGCTGCCGAACACGCCGCTGAAGGTGGCGTTGCCCACGGTGGCGTTATTGGTGCCGTCGTAGACCCGGTTCACGCCGGTCAATCCGCTGATGCTGAGCGGCGCGGCGCTAATGTTGGCGTAGGTGGTGGTGTACGGCAGGTAGTTGCCCGCATCGGTACCGCTCAGCGTGAGCGGCACGCGGATGGATTTTTCCACGCCCACATTCTTGTCGCTGAAGGTGTAGCCGCCGGCCAGCGCCGCCGTGACGGTATCGCCCGACAGCCCGTGGACAGACCAGTCGCCGGCGGCGTTGACCGTGGCGGCCGTGGTGCCGTTATAGACACGGTTCACACCACTGATGCCGCCGACGCTCAGCGCCGCGCGCGTGATTTCGGCGTCGCTGTTGTAGGTAGTCTTGAGCGTATAGTTGTTGCTCGCGGCCGACTCGTTCAGGTGCAGCTCGACGCCGCTGAGGGCCTTGCCGGTGCCGGCGTTCTTGTCGGCGTAGCTGGCCGATACACTGGCCGATACGACATCGTCATATGCCACGCCAGATAGCGTGGCGCTGGCATTGCTGAAGGTGGTGGTGCCATCGTAGACCTTGCTGCCGCCTATGGTCGCCGTCAGCTCGCGCCGCGTGATTGCCAGCGTCGGCGCGCCGGCCGCGTAGGTGATGTCGTAGGCGGTCGAATACAGGCCGCCGGTGCTGTAGGTGCCGACGTTCTTCGCCGCTCCCCAGCCCAGGGTGCCGCTCAGCGAGTCGCCGTTGAGCAGGCCGTCGTAGGTGGGCGTGCCGGTGTAGGTCGGCAGCGCGTTGCCGTACACCGCGCTGGCATTGCTGCCGGTGACAGTTACGGTGACAGGCGTCAGGAAATTTTTCAGCAGCGGCGTGGTATAGCCGTCATAGATGCGCCAGACATCTCCGGTGAAGAAGCCGTCGAAGCTGCTCTGCAGCTTGGTCTGCGCCGTGGTCAGCCCGATGCCGCCGGCGGCGTCCGTGCTGCGGCCAGCCTTGGTGGTGTCGTAATAGCCGTGCACCACCTGGGAGCCGTTGGTAAAGCCGACCAGGCCATTGACGCCGGTGCCGAACCCGCTGCCGTCCACCTGGCCGGTGGCATAGGCATTGGTGATGGCGCCGGCGGCGAATTCGCCCAGCAGGCCGCCGGCGTTGTTATGCACAAAGTCGGTGCTGCTGCCCCGGTGGCTGACGTTGCCGCTGGCGTAGACATTGCTGAGGCTGGCGGCGGATTGGCCGTCATAGCCGTTGCGTCCCACCAGGCCGCCCACATTGCGCCCGGCGGCCACATTGCCGGTGGCGTAGGAGCGCGCTATGGTGCCGTAGTTGTCGCCCACCAGGCCCCCGACGATTTCACCGATGGTGGCCACCGCGCCGCTGGCGTAGGAGCTGGTTACAGTGCCGCTATTGGTGCCCACCAGGCCGCCGGCGTAGCCCTGGCCTATGGTGTCCACGGCGCCGGTGGCGAAGGATTTTGTAATGGCGCCGCTGTTGAGACCCACCAGTCCGCCGATGCTATTGGCGTCCATGGCCGCATGGCGGCCGGTCACGGCACCGGTGGCGCTGGATTCGGTGATGTTGCCAGTAGTGTTGCCAACCAGGCCGCCCGCATTGCGGATGCCGCTCACGCTGGCGGAACTGGCCACTTTTTCGATGGCAATGCCGGAATTATAGCCCGCCAGCGCGCCGACATTCTCCGTGCCCGTGACCGAGCCGCCCTGCAACACCACGTTGCGGACGGTGCCGCCGGAATTGCCCGCCAGCGCGCCGACATTGGCGGCCCCCGTTACCGAGGCGCCCTGCAATACCAGATCGCGGACGGTGCTGCCGCTGCCCAGGTGGCTGAACAGGCCCACGTTGTTAATTTCGGGGCGGTTGATGACCAAACCGGTGATGGTCTTGCCATAGCCGTCGAAAATGCCGCTATAGGCATAGTCGCTATTGCCTATGGGCTTGAAGCCGGCGCCGCCGTTCCACAGCGAGGTGCCGGTGGCGTCGATATTGCCACCCAGCGTAAAGGCCAGGCTGGATCCCAGCGTGGCCACGCCCTGCAGGCCGTATACATCGGACAGCATATAGCCCGAGTCGCCGGTACCGTAGCCGCGCAGGAAGGTGCCGCCGCTCAGGCGGAAGTCCTTGGCGCTGAAGGCCGGCAGCGTGTTGGCATTTTGGCTCCAGCTGCCCTGCACCAGGTTGAAGGTGCCGTCG
The DNA here is from genome assembly GCF_009857595.1 of Pseudoduganella aquatica. Taxonomy (GTDB): domain Bacteria; phylum Pseudomonadota; class Gammaproteobacteria; order Burkholderiales; family Burkholderiaceae_D; genus Rugamonas; species Rugamonas aquatica_A. Next base: position 27,780 of record NZ_WWCU01000013.1, read on the forward strand.
ACCGCGACGCTGCCGGTGGCAGCGATATCACGCGATGCGCTCAGCGTCAGTCCGCCAGTGGCGACCGCCGCGCCCAGCGTGATGTCGTGCGTGGCCGTCAGCGCGAGCTGCTTGCCAAATGCCAGCGACGCGCTGACCAGAATATCTTTTTCGCCGCCCGTGACCGTCACTTGCAGCTCGTTGGCCGTCACCGAGGCCAGGTCGGCCGTGCTCAGCTCCAGCGTGCCGGCCGTGTCGGTGGTGGCGCCGATATTGATGGCATTGCCCGACTTCAGCAGCACCGACGGCGCCGTCAGCGTGCCGCCGGCCAGCGTCATCTTGTCGCTGTTCAGCTCGATGCTGGCGCCGGAGGTGACGCCGCCGCTGTTGGTGATGCGGTGGCCGGCGCCGGCCAGCGTGGAAAGGGCCACGGCGCCGCCCGCCGTGACGGTGCCGGTCACGGCCAGGTCGCCATTCGCCGCGCTGACCGTCAGATTGCCGCCGGCGCTGCTGTTGCCCAGCTTGAAGCTCTGGCCGCTCAGCGTGATATTGCCGGTGCGCGAGGTGGAGTTCAGCGTCGTGGCGCCGGACACGCCGTTGCCCGTATTGTCCAGCGTAATGTCGCCGGCCGCGAGGGCGCTCAGGCTCTTCGCCGTCAGGCCGTCGACCGGGCTGGTGGTCTGCACGATGCGCCCGGCGCCGGCATTCAGGTTCAACGCCGCATTGGGCGCGGAGATGCCGGCTTTCAGGAAGATGTCCTTGTCGGCCTGCAGCGTCAGGCTGCTGGCACTGGTCCAGCCCACCGCATTGATGACGTGGATGGAACCGTCGCCGGTTCCGCTGCTATTGGTGGTGCGCACGGTCACATCCGTGGTGTCCAGCAGCGCTTGCAGCGCGCTGGTGGTCAGCAGCGACTCGTGCGCCACGCTGGCGATTTCAAAAATCTTGCCGGTGAGGTCCTGCAGCAGCGGCGGCGCGGTGAGCGGCATGCCGCCGCCGTAGAAGGCCGCCAGCGCGTTGTCGGCGATGTAGATGTCGGTCGGATCGAGCAGCAGCGTGCCGCTCTTGCCGCCCGGCGCCTGGGCGCGGGTATCGACCTTGCCCTGCATGTCGAGGTAGTGGCCCGAGGTTTCCACCAGGCCGCCGTCGCCGCCCTGCGCGCCGCCGCGCGCGGACAGCTGGCCGAACACGCGGGTGGCGCCGTCGCTCCAGGCGATGATCTTGCCGCCGTCGCCGCGCACGGTGGCGTCGGCGCGCACGCTGGCGTCCGCGCCGATATAAGTCTGCCGGGCATGCGGCACCGCCGCGTTCTGTCCCTGGTAGTCGCCGCCGATCAGCACGCTGCCGCCGCCGGCCGCGCCGCTGGCGTCCACCGCCGCGTTGCCGCTCAGTCCCACGCGCTCGCCCAGCAGCTGGATCTCGCCGCCCTTGCCGGCGCTGTTGGTGGCGCTGGTCTGGCTGCCCGCCTCCAGCATGGTGGTGCTGTTGGCGCCGCCGGCCTTGAGCACGATCTTGCCGTTCTCGCCCACCGTCGCGCTGTCCGCGTTGATGCGGCCGCGCTGGTTCACCAGCGCGCCGTAGATGCCCACCTTGCCGCCCGCCGCCAGCACCTGGCCCAGGTTCAGCGCCTGGTCGGCCGGGGCCGACACCACCACGTGCACGTCCGGGTTGGCCGAGTCCACCAGCTGCACGCTATTGCCCGCCGCCAGCACCACTTCGCCCTGCGGCGAGGTGATCACGCCGCTGTTCTCCACGCCGGAGCCGATCAGGTAGACCTGGCCGCCGGACGGGGTGGTGATGCTGCCCTGATTGATGACCTTGCCGGCGCCGGCGCCGCCGAAGTGGTTTTTGCCGGCCAGGAAGTCGCTATTGCTGATGGCCAGACTGGAGGCCACCAGGCCGTTGACGTCGACCCGCGCGTCCTTGCCGAACAATATGCCGTTCGGGTTGATCAGATAGACCTTGCCGTTCGACTGCAGCGAGCCGAGGATTTTGCTGGGATCCTGGCCGACGATGCGGTTCAGCACCTTGCTGTCGCCGCTCTGCTGGATAAAGCGTGTGATCTCGTTGGGATTGATCGAGAAGTTCTGCCAGTTGATGATGGTGTTCGGCGTATTCGTAATCGAGTACAAATTGCCTTGCTGGAGGAAGGTGGCCTGGCCGGCGACGACCTGCGGTGTGCTGGGGTTGCCGTAAGCGGAGCCGTAGCAAGCTGCAACCAACACCGCGAGCAGCTTGCGCCGCATGCCTTGGGGAACCGGACCTGTCATCATCGTACTTACCTCATTGTGCATATTTTTAGCGTGTCACCAGCTCAGGTCTACCCTGACGTGCAGGCGATTTTTATCTTGTGACGGCATCTGGCTGGAGCGCAGCACATGGCCGTAGTCCAGCTGTACATCCACATCGCGGGAGATATTGACGCGCAGGCCCACGCCCACGCTGCCGATCGATTTCGTGCGCAGCTCGCCTCCCTGTTCGAGGTTGCGCTTGATCAGCCCCTTGTCATAAAACACCAGTGCGCGGCATTGCCAGCGCGAATCGCCGCACAACTGCGGCGAGTATAGCTCGACATTGGCGGTCAGTCCGCTGTCATTTGCCAGGTCGCGGGCGCTAAAACCACGCACCCGGGCGCCGCCGCCGATGCCGATCTGCTCCCCCGCCACCAGCGCGTCGCGCGTGTACTGCCCGTTCACGGCGGCGCGCATCTGGAAATCGCGCGGCAGCTGCCGGGTCAGGCTGGCCGCCAGCCGCACGATGCTGTAGCGGGCGTCCGCGCCGGGCCGCGCCCGGCTGAAATCGTCCTGCCCGCCGCGCGCGCCGCCGGCCAGGTTGTGCAGCACAGTCACCGAGCCGTTCAGCTCGCCCTTGTCGAACAGCCAGTTGCCGCTGTAATTCAGGCTCAGCGGATGGACCGTCACGCCGCCGCCCGCTTCGCCGTCCTGCTGTCCGCCGTCGGCGCGGAAGGCCTTGATGCCGGCGCCCAGGTTCAAGCGCCCCTCATGGCTGTCGCTCTTGGACAGCAGCTGGCTGTAGCGCGCCCCCAGCATGGCGCCCTTGCCGCCCTCCTGCCAGGTCCGGTCTTGCCAGGCACGGTCTTGCGAAACAAATTCGGCCTGGTTGTAGCCGCCGTACAAGTCCAGCGTGGCACCCGGCGTGGACGCCGGCAGGCTGTAGTCGATGCGCACGCCGCCGCGCAAGCGGCCGTCCGCGCCATTCTTCCCAGCCGCCCCGCTGTTATCCAGGGTCACGGTTCCGGACAGGGCGGGCTTTTCCGCTTCCTGGCCGCCGCAAACAACCGCGCCGGGAGCGGCGGCGAAGGCCGCTCCAGCCAGCAGTTGCACGACGCGGCATCGCATGATGGCCTCCGCCAGGACTTGACTTGAAAGAAATGGATGTTTCTCTCAGTTTAGTCCGAAATACGGCTGGCGTCCGCATTTTTCGCGGCTTTGATGCATTTCCGCACAGATACTTTTTGTCGTTTTTACTTGGTATCGAAAGTCGTTACGCCGTCCCAGCCGGCGCCCGGCGGGTGCGCCCGGTGGTGCGCCACACGCTCCAGATACAGTTGGTACAGGCCGTGCGGCGCCCCGGCCTGCAGCGCCTCCAGCGCCGCCTGGGCCGCGTCCCACTGCTGGCTGCGCACCAGGGCCAGCGCCGCGTGCCAGCGCGCCAGTTCGTCCCGGGCCGGCTGCGCCAGCGCGCTGTCCAGCGCCAGCGGCTCGAAAATGGCCACCGGCTCGTTCTTGCCCTTCACGCGCACCAGGTCCAGCTCGCGGTAGGCGAATTCCGGCGCTTCGGCGCGCGTGACCTCGCCCACGGCGATGCCCACGCCATACACCTTGGTGATGCCTTCCAGCCGCGCCCCCAGGTTGACCGCGTCGCCCATGACGGTATAGGCGCGGCGGATCTCCGAGCCCATGTCGCCCACGTGCATCTGGCCGGTGTTCAGGCCGATGCCGATTTTCAGCTCCGGCCAGCCGCGCTGCAGGAAGTCCTGGTTCAGCCGCTGCGCGCTGGCCTGCATCAGCAGTGCGGTGGCCACGCCCCGGCTGGCGTGGTCCGGGAAGGCCACCGGCGCGCCCCAGAAGGCCATCACCGCGTCGCCTATGTATTTGTCCAGCGTGCCGCGGTGGCTGTCGCGGATGTCGGTCGACATCGCCGTCAGGTAGAGATTGATGTACTCGCGCAGGACTTTCGGCGTCAGGCCTTCAGAGATGGTGGTGAAGCCGCGCACGTCGACGAACATCACGGTCAGCTCGCGGCTTTCGCCGTCCATATTGTACTTTTCCGGATTTTCGGCCATCTCGGCCACCAGTTCGGGCGCCACGTATTCGCCAAAGCGCGACACCAGCGCGCGGCCGCGCCGCACCTCGAAGAAATAGCCCCATGCCACGTTCAGGATGAACAGCGCCAGCGCCAGCACCAGCATGGACGAGACGTTGAACACGAGGTCGTGCGCGCTGTACAGGTAGAAATTGAAGGCCGCCGCCGCGCCGCCCGCCAGCAGCGCCAGCAGGATGGACCAGGCCGGCGCCAGCACCGGCAGCAGCAGCGCCAGGAGCAGGCCCAGCACCAGCAGCTGCACCGCCTCGAACTGCGAAGCGTAGTCGGGCCGGAACTTGAAGCTGCCGTCCAGGATGGAGCTGATCATATTGGCGTGGATTTCCACCCCGGGATACTGGGCGTTGACCGGGGTGGCCCGCAAGTCGTTCAGGCCGGGCGCGGTGGTACCCACCAGCACGATGGCGCCGGCCAGCTGTTCGGCCGGCACGGCGCCGCGCAGCACGTCGGCCGCCGACACGTAGCGGTAGCCGCCGCCCTGCGGGCCGCCGGGGCCGCGGTACTGCACCGTGGTGGTCAGCCCCTCGCCGACCGGGATGCGGATATTGCCTTCCGCGTGGAACAGGCCGATGGCTTCCAGGCCGCCGTTGGCGCGTTGGGACTCGGACAAGGTGTCCACCGTGCCCTCGAACAGGGGGTTGATGGCGCGCGCCCGCAGCGCCACGGCGGCGGTGGCCAGCGAGAGCGTTGGGTAGTAGCCCTGGCCGATCTTTTGCAGCAGCGGCGTGGAACGCACCACGCCGTCGCGGTCCGGCATGGCGGTGAAGATGCCGGCGCTGAGCGCGGCCGACTGCAGGCGCGCGATATTGGCCTCGTAGCCGGCCACCTTGTAGGCGTCCACGGTGCGGCCGTTCAGCGCTTCCTCGGTGAACGCCGGTTTCGGCAGCATGCCCTTGGCCTGGCTGCCGGACAGGTTGTAGCCCAGCACCACCGGCTGGCCTTGCAGCGCCTGCGCCAGCAGGCCGTCGTAGTCGAGCTGCGGCTGCAGGCGCGCCAGCTGGCCCTGCAGGCCGGGCACTTGCTGCAGCTCGCCCTGGGCCAGCTGTTTCAGCACGTCATAGCCGGAACTGGTGTCCGGCTCGGGGAAGGAGACGTCGAAGCCGACCGCCGCCACTTCGTATTTCACGGTGAGCTGTTCGACCAGCCTGGCCATCACGTTGCGGCTCCACGGGAAGCGCCCCACTTCGGCCAGGCTCTTCTCGTCGATGTCGACAATCACCACGCGCGGGTCGAGCACCGGCGTTTCCAGCCGCATGCGCAGGCCGGAGACGAAGGTATCCATGCGGTCCAGCGTGTCCGCGTGCAGCACGTTGGCCGTGTGCAGGATGGCGGCGGCGCACAGCAGCAGCCCTAGCAGCCAGCGCGCGCCGTATTTTTGCAATAGCCTGGCCATCGGCTACGGGGTGTAGCCGGGGATCTTGGACTCGTCCACATGGTCCAGCTGGCGCTCGTCCACGTTCTTGTGCGCGAAGTTCAGGTAGACCTTCTGGCGGATGAAGATGTCGAACAGGTCCGGATCGATGTGGCCGTTCAGGCTGAAATTGCCCAGGATGCGCAGCGACTCGGACAGCGGCTTGCCTTTTTTATACGGCCGGTCGCGCGCGGTCAGCGCCTCGAAAATATCGGCGATGGCCATGATGCGCGCCTGCACCGACATCTGGTCCTTGGTCAGCCCGCGCGGATAGCCCTTGCCGTCCATGCGCTCGTGGTGGCCGCCGGCGTATTCCGGCACGTTCTGCAGGTGCTTGGGCCACGGCAGCGACTCCAGCATGCGTATCGTGACCGAAATGTGGTTGTTGATTTCCTTGCGTTCCGGCTCGGTCAGCGTGCCGAAGCGGATGTTCAGGTTCTCGGTCTCCTCGGCGGTGAGGAAGTCCTGCTCCTCGCGCACGAACGGCCGCTCCTCGGCGCCCGGCTCCTTCTTCTGCACGCGCGGGCCGGTCCAGCGGTAGCCGGCGATCTGGCGCACGCGCTCCTGGTCTTCCGGCTTCATGCCCTCGCCGCCCACATTGGCCACGCGCAGGAACTGGCGGTCCCGCTCCAGCTGCGCCAGCTCCTCGGCCAGGGCCGCGTCGATGGCGGCGTGGTCGCCGCCGGCCAGCTTGGCCTTCAGCGCGCGGATTTCGGCGTCGCGCATCAGCACTTCGAAGCGGGCGCTGACCATGTGGATGCGGTCGAAAATGGTTTCCAGCTTGGTGCCCTTGTCCACCACGTGGACCGGCGTGGTGATCTTGCCGCAGTCGTGCAGCAGGCCGGCCAGCCACAGTTCCTTGCGGTCGCCGTCGGTCATGCGGAAGTCGGCCAGCGGACCGCTGTCGGCGTTGTGCACCGCCTCGGCCAGCATCATGGTCAGTTCGGGCACGAACTGGCAGTGGCGGCCGGTGTAGGGCGATTTTTCGTCGATGCCGATGTTGATCAGGTTGACCAGCGCTTCCAGCAGGTCTTCCAGCTGCTGGATCAGGCGCTGGTTGGTCAGCGCCACGGCGGCCTGCGCGGCCAGCGCCTCGATAAAGCGCTGGTCGGTGGGCGAGAAGGCGCAGATGGCGCCGGTGCCCGGATCTTTCGCGTTGACCAGCTGCAGCACGCCCACCAGCTCGCCTTCGTGGTCGGTCATCGGCACCGTCAGGAAGGACTGCGAATGGTAGCCGCGCTGCTGGTCGAAGGAACGCATGCCGGAGAAGTTGAACACGTCGGCCTGGTACACGTCCTCGATATTCACCGAGAGCCGGAAGTTGGCCGAGTAGGCCGCCACCGAGGACAGGTTTTTGTCGCCCTGCTCGTCGTACAGGGGCACGGCCGGAATGTCGATCTTGTCGCCGCTGGCGCCGCCCTGGCGTATGCCCAGGGTGTCGTTGACGGAAATGTGGAAGCACAAGCTGGCGCCGTCGGCGCTGGGGCGGTACAGCGTGCCGCCGTCCGCATGGGTCATGCCCTTGGCCACCATCAATATGCGTTCGAGCAGCTGGTCCGTGTCATGGCTGGCGCCGAGCGCCACGCTCAGTTCCGTCAGCTGGTCCAGCCGCTGCGCGATTTGTATGTGGTTCAGCTCTTGCATGGTGTTTTTACAATCTTTGGTGCATAGACGATATTGATTAGAAGTGTAGCCTCAGTGCAAGCGGCTGTACATTGGAAATGCGCCGAAATCCCCGCCGAACAGGCGTGCGCCGCGCACATCGCTCAATTTCGCAACTTTTGGCCCAGAATCGATAAAAAAAAGGCTATCATCGGAGGGGATCGTCACTTGCCTGTTCAATCATGGTTCATATTGAATAGTCAACAGAAGGGCGGCAGTGTGGAACGCCAGTGGGCGGAGTTAAAAGGCAGAGAGCATGAAATTCAAATTTTGGGGGGTGCGCGGCTCGATTCCCTCCCCCGGTCCGCGCACTGCGCGCTATGGCGGCAACACCACCTGCATCGAGGTGCGCAGCGACGACGACACCTTGATCATTATCGACGGCGGCACCGGCCTGTTTGCGCTGGCGCAGTCGCTGATCGCCCAGAAGAAAACCCCGGTGCAGGCGAATATCTTCATCACCCATAGCCACTGGGACCATATCCACGGCCTGCCCTTCTTCACCCCGCTGTTCATCAAGGGCAGCCGCGTGCGCCTGCACGGCACCACCGATCCGGACACCGGCAACGGCATTGAGCATGTGATGGGCGTGCAGCTGCAGAACAGCTATTTCCCGGTCAGCGAAACGCAGATGGACGCCACCATCGAATACCGCACGCTGGCGGTGGACGAGGCGATTGAAGTGGGCGACGCGGTGGTGTCGAACGTGGTCATGAACCATCCGGTGATCGACTTGGGCTACCGCATCGACTGCAACGGCAAATCGGTGTTCTTCACCGGCGACCACGAACCGCATTACAACATCTACCCGGAAGACCACCCCGAGTACGCGGCCTACCAGCAGCATATCCAGGAACGCGCCCGCGCGCAGGAGGACAAAGTGCGCGGCGTGACGGCGCTCATCGTCGACTGTTCCTATACCCGCGAAGAATACCCGGCCAAGCAGGGCTGGGGACACGGCACCTTCGATTCGGCCTTCGACATGGCCATCAAGGCCGGCGCCAAACGGCTGTACTGCACCCACCACGAACCGACCCGGAGCGACGACGAGCTGGAAGCGGTGTTCGCCGAAGTGATGGCGCGCCGCGCCCCGCTGCCGGAAGGCCTGGAGGTGGTGCTGGCCTACGAAGGGCTGGAAGTCGAACTTTAAGCCTCGATGTCTAAACCGGCTCCAGGCGCTTTTCAAAACACAGCGATTCCGGTTTGGCTGCGTAGCGGCCAAAATTGGGAATCAGCGCGTATCCGCGCGCCGCATAGAACGCCACGGCGCGGGCATTCACGCGCCGCGCGGACAGGCGCAGCGCGCCGTAGCCCAGCGCAGCCGCCTCGCTTTCAAGGAAGGCCAGCACAGCGCTGCCGCAGCCGGCATGCCCCGGCCGCGCGTACATGCGCTTGATCTCCGCAACACCCTCTTCCAGCGGCCGCAAGGCGCCGCAGCCGGCGGCCGCGCCGTCCCTGCCGCGCGCCACGGCGAAGCGGGCCAGCGGGCCGCGCACATCATCGGGATCGAAGGAGGACTGGCCGCTGTCGCCGGTGAGCGCCGCCAGCACGGCCGACAGCTCGGCCATCAGCTGCGCCGCGTCGGGCGAACCGGGATCGGCCGCTTCCACGCGCCAGGCTGCGCGCATCACTGCAACCCGCCCTGCGCCCTGCCCTGCGGCCCCGCCTGCGCTCCGGCCTGACGGGCTCCCTCAGCTCTGGCGGCAAAGCGCTGCGCCAGCACCGCGCACACCATCAGCTGGATCTGGTGGAACAGCATCAGCGGCAGGATGACCATGCCCAGCGAGGACGTGGCGAACAGCACCTTGGCCATGGGCACGCCGCTGGCCAGACTCTTCTTGGAGCCGCAGAAGACCACGGTGACCTCGTCCTCCTTGCTGAAACCAAGCCTGCGGCTGATCCAGCCGGTCAGCATCAGCACCACGGCCAGCAGCAGGCAGCACAGCAGCGCGAGCGCCAGCAGCGACGGCACGCCCACCTTGTGCCACAGCCCTTCGCTCACCGCCTGGCTGAAGGCGGTGTACACCACCAGCAGGATGGAGCCCTGGTCAACAAAGCGCAGCAGCGGTTTGTGACGGTCCACCCATGCGCCTATCCAGCGCCGCATCAGCTGCCCCGCCACGAAAGGCAGCAGCAGCTGCAGCACGATGGACATGACCGCGTCCAGCGGCGGCTTGGCCGAAGGGCCGTGCACCACCAGCGCGCTGACCAGCAGCGGCGTGGCGAAGATGCCCAGGAAATTGGAGGCGGAAGCGCTGCATACGGCGGCAGCCACATTGCCGCGCGCGACGGCGGTAAAGGCGATGGACGATTGGACGGTGGATGGCAACATGCACAGGAACAGCACGCCGAGGTAGAGCTCCGGCGTCAGCACCGTCAGCGCCAGGGGCTTGAGCAGCAGGCCCAGCAGCGGGAACAGCACGAAGGTGCAGCACAGCACCAGCAAGTGCAGGCGCCAGTGCGTGAGTCCGGCCACGATGGCTTCGCGCGGCAGCTTGGCGCCATGCAGGAAAAACAGCGCGCCGATGGCGAACGCCGTGACGGCGCTGAACGCTTCGGCCACGCGGCCGGTGCAGGGAAGGAGACTGGCGACGGCCACGGTGAACAGCAGGGCCAGCGTGAAATTGTCGGGCCGCAGGCGGCGCAGGAAAGCGAGGATGGAAGACATGCCCATATTGTAACAAAGGGAGCCGAAGCTCCCTTTGCACTGCATTTTTATTGCATGAATTACATGATGTGCTTGCCGACCCACCAGGCGATCGCCGCCACGAAGGCCGAGGCCGGGATGGTGAAGATCCAGGCCCACACGATGTTGCCCGCCACGCCCCAGCGCACGGCCGACATCTTCTGGGCCGAGCCCACGCCGACGATGGCGCCGGTGATGGTGTGGGTGGTGGACACCGGCACGCCCAGGGCGGTGGCGGTGAACAGGGTGATGGCGCCGCCGGTTTCGGCGCAGAAGCCGCCCACCGGTTTGAGCTTGGTGATCTTCTGGCCCATGGTCTTGACGATGCGCCAGCCGCCGAACAGCGTGCCGAAACTGATCGCCGTGTAGCAGGAGACGATCACCCACAGCGGCGGCGAGGTGTCGCCGGCGGCGGAGTAGCCGGCCGCGATCAGCAGCATCCAGATGATGCCGATGGTTTTTTGCGCGTCGTTGCCGCCGTGGCCCAGCGAGTAGGCGGCGGCCGAGGCCAGCTGCAGGCGGCGGAACCAGGTGTCGACCTTGCGCGGCGTGGTGCGCACGAAGATCCAGGACACCAGCAGCATCATCAGCGAACCGAACAGGAAGCCCAGCAGCGGCGACAGCACAATGAACACCACGGTCTTGATCAGGCCGGCGGAAATCAGCGCGCCGGTGCCCGACTTGGCCACCGCCGCGCCCACCAGGCCGCCGATCAGCGCGTGCGAGGACGAGGACGGAATGCCGTAGTACCAGGTGACCAGGTTCCAGACGATGGCGCCCATCAGCGCGCCGAAGATGACGTACTGGTCCACCACGCCGGGGTCGATGGTGCCCTTGCCCACCGTGGCGGCCACGGTCAGCTGGTGGAACACGAAGATGGCGACGAAGTTGAAGCAGGCGGCCATGGCGACGGCGGTCTGCGGCTTGAGCACGCCGGTCGAGACCACGGTGGCGATCGCGTTGGCGGCGTCGTGGAAGCCGTTCATGAAGTCAAACACCAGCGCCAGGAAGACCAGCACTCCCAGCACATAGATGCTCATTTGTACGCTATTCATGGATTATTCTTTTTTCGTAGTGGCGAAGGGTGGCAATTACGCGTTTTCGACGATGATGCCTTCGATGATGTTGGCCACGTCTTCGCAACGGTCGGTCACCGTTTCCAGGATTTCGTAGATGGCCTTCATCTTGATCAGGTTGCGCACGTCCGGTTCGTCGCGGAACAGCTTGGACATGGCGGCGCGCATCACGTGGTCGGCGTCCGATTCCAGGCGGTCGATCTCTTCGCAGATGGCGACGATCTGGCGCGAATTGTCCATATTGTGCAGCAGGGCCACGGCGTCCTTGACCTTCTCGGTGCAGGCCAGCACCAGTTCGGCCAGGCGCTTGGCTTCCGGCGTGACCGAGTGCAGGTCGTACAGCGACACGGTCTGGCCGGCGTCTTCCATCAGGTCCAGGATGTCGTCCATCTTGGTGATCAGCTTGTGGATGTCGTCGCGGTCGATCGGGGTGATGAAGGTCTTGTGCAGCAGGTCGACCGTGGCGTAGGTGATCTTGTCGGCCTGTTTCTCGATGCCTTCGATGGCGTGCACGCGGTTTTCCAGGTCGTCGAAGTTGGTCATCAGGGCCAGCATTTCTTTGGCGCCTTTGACGCACAGCTCGGCGTGCTGGTTGAACAGGTCAAAAAACTTGCCCTCGGTGGGCATCAAGCGTCCAAACATATTATTCTCCAATCATGAATCATCGTTACTGCAGGCAGCCGCCACGCGGCGGCCTCAGAAAATTGCGGGTACTGCGGGGGTAGTGCGAAATTCGAAAACTTAGTCGCCCTGGTAGGTCGTCAGCGAGCCGCTGTAGTTGCCGAACTTGGTGTACATGCCCATCCAGGTCAAACGTATTGCGCCGATCGGGCCGTTACGCTGTTTGCCGATAATGATCTCGGCCGTGCCTTTTTCGGGTGAGTCGGGGTTGTACACCTCGTCCCGGTACAGGAAGATGATGACGTCGGCATCCTGCTCGATAGCGCCCGATTCGCGCAAGTCGGACATCACGGGACGCTTGTTGGGCCGCTGTTCCAGCGAACGGTTCAGCTGCGACAGCGCGATGACGGGACAGTGCAGCTCTTTCGCCAGGCCCTTGAGCGAGCGCGAGATCTCGGAAATCTCGGAGGCGCGGTTGTCGCCCGGCTTGCTGCCCTGCATCAGCTGCAGGTAGTCGACGATGATCAGGCCCAGCTTGCCGCACTGGCGCGACAGGCGGCGCGCGCGGGCGCGCATCTCGATCGGATTCAGCGCCGGCGTTTCGTCGATGAACACCTGGGCGTCGTTCATTTTCTGGATGGCGTTGGTCAGGCGCGGCCAGTCTTCATCATTCAGCTTACCGGTCCGCAGGCGGTGCTGGTCCAGCATGCCCACCGAACCCAGCATACGCATGGCCAGCTGGGTGCCGCCCATCTCCATGGAGAAGATGGCCACCGGCAGGCCGGCGTCGACCGCCACGTTCTCGCCGATGTTGACCGAGAACGCGGTCTTGCCCATGGACGGACGGCCGGCCACGATGACCAGGTCGCCCGGCTGCAGGCCGGAGGTCATGCGGTCCAGGTCGATGAAGCCGGTCGGCACGCCGGTGATTTCGCTGGAATTGTCGCGGCTGTACAGCTCGTCGATGCGCTCGACCACCTGGGTCAGCAGCGGCTGCACCGGCAGCCAGCCCTGGGCGCCGCGGGCGCCCTGCTCGGCGATGGCGAAAATCTTGGACTCGGCCTCGTCCAGCATCTGCTTGACCTCTTTGCCCTGCGGGCTGAAGGCCTGGCCGGAAATCTCGTCGGCCACGGTGATGAGCTGGCGCAGGATGCCGCGGTCGCGCACGATCTCGGCGTAGCGCCGGATATTGGCGGCCGAGGGCGTGTTCTGCGCCATCGCGTTCAGATAGGCCATGCCGCCCACCTCGTCCGCCTTGCCCAGCATGGACAGCGCTTCGAACACGGTCAGCACGTCGGCCGGCTTGGAGCCGTTGATCAGGCGGACGATCTGTTCGAAGATGATGCGGTGATCATAGCGGTAGAAATCGTCGGGATTCATGAAATCCGCGATACGGTCGAACGCGGCATTGTCGCGCAGCAGGCCGCCGATGACGGACTGTTCTGCTTCGATGGAATGCGGCGGAATGCGTAGCGAATCTACCTGTGGATCGGAGGGGGTGTTCATGGCGCGAATTATACCTGCTTCGGTGCAAGGGCAAAAAATAAAAAAGCCGGGCAAGCCCGGCTTTTTTACATGTACAACAGTCTCGCCGTAGATTTCTCTACAACAAAAACTTAGGCAGCTTCGCCAACCACAGCAACGGTCACGTCAACCACGACGTCGGTGTGCAGCGATACCGACACGGCGTGTTCGCCGGTGACTTTCAGCGGGCCGTTAGGCATGCGCACGGCAGCCTTTTCAACAGCGAAACCAGCTTTGGTCAGGGCTTCAGCGATGTCGAAGTTGGTCACGGAACCGAACAGACGGCCGTCAACACCAGCTTTTTGCGAAACGGTCACGGTCATGCCGTTCAGTTTCTCGCCTTGGGCTTGGGCAGCGGCCAGCTTGATGGCGGCAGCTTTTTCCAGTTCAGCGCGCTTTGCTTCGAATTCAGCAACAGCGGCGGTGGTGGCGCGGCGGGCCAGCTTTTGCGGGATCAGGAAGTTACGTGCGTAGCCGTCCTTGACCTTAACCACGTCGCCCAGGTTGCCGACGTTAACAACTTTTTCCAACAGAATGATTTGCATAGTTCTCTCCAGTTTCTAATCTGACGGCGCTAATTAAGCGTGGTGCAGATCGGTGTACGGCAGCAGGGCCAGATAACGAGCGCGCTTGATTGCGGTGTCAACTTGGCGCTGGTAGTGCGCCTTGGTGCCGGTCAGGCGTGCTGGCATGATCTTGCCGTTTTCCTGGACGAAATCTTTCAGCGTGTCTACGTCTTTGTAGTCCACTTGCTCTACGTTTGCGGCGGTGAAGCGGCAGAACTTCTTACGTTTGAACAGAGGATTCTGTTGCTTGCGCTTTTCTTTCAGCTTGAGCTTGTTTTTGTCGAACTTTTTACCGAATGCCATTTTAGGCTCCTGTATCTAATAAACTAAAATCAATGATGTGAAACACCAGGCTTCTGCTATTGCGGTTTTTCTTGGCCAGGAATCCTGTGAACTGATAAATGCCGCCCAGGGGCGCGTCGTTGAACCGTTTTGCCAGATCGCCTGCCGCCAGGGCGGGGATCTCGAATTCGGTCAAGCGGGCGATGCCTGCCTCCATCTGCTGCGAGCTGTGCTGCAAGACTGCAGTCACGATCGGCATGCCGGCGGGGGTGTACCTGATGGTGTCCCGTTCGGTGATGAGGGCGTTTACCTGTAGCTGGTTCAGTTCAGTTCCTGGTCAATGAAAAACTTGACCCTTAGGCCGCTGCAGCTGCTTGGGCTTCGGCGCGATGGCTCTTGGCCGCGTCTTCACGTTGTACCGATTTCATCATCGGCGAAGGAGCGGTTTCCGCTTTCTTCATTTTCACGGTCAGGTGACGCAGAACAGCATCATTGAATTTGAATGCGGTTTCCAGCTCGACCAGGGTCTCGTTGTCGCACTCGATGTTCATGCAGATGTAGTGTGCTTTAGCCAGTTTCTGGATCGAGTAAGCCATTTGACGGCGGCCCCAATCTTCCACGCGATGTACATTACCGCCGCGCGAGGTCACGCTGGCTTTGTAACGTTCGATCATCGCGGGCACTTGCTCGCTTTGGTCCGGATGGACGATAAATACGATTTCATAGTGACGCATGAAAACTCCCTTAAGGACTGTGAATATAGCCCACCCCGGCGTCAAGACGGGTGTGGGAAGAGGTAAGCCCGCGACTATAGCGCCTTTCCGCTGAAAAATCAAGCAGCCGCCCAGCTTGCGCTTGCGCAAGGCCGGCAGCCCCGGCGACAGGCATGCTGACCCCATGAGCCCAGCCACCGACGACTACGACACGCCCTGGAAAAACGCCGTGATGGCGTATTTCCGCGAATTCATGGCGTTCTTCTTCCCGCGCGTCCATGACGCCATCGACTGGCGCCGGGATTACAGCTTCCTTGACCAGGAGCTGGCCCAGGTGGTGCGCGACGCCAGGCTCGGCAAGCGCAGGATAGACAAACTGGTGCGCGTCACCGGCAAGGACGGCGATGCCAGGCTGCTCTACCTGCACCTGGAGATCCAGCGCGCCAGGGAAAAAGACTTCGCCGAACGCATCTTTACCTACTACTACCGCCTCTACGACCGTTTCCGCTGCCCGATCGCGACGCTGGTGGTACTGGCCGACCCGTCCCCCTCTTGGCGGCCGGACTGCTTCCAATGCGAACTGTTCGGCTGCGAAGCCGCCATATATTTCCCCACAGTCAAATTGCTGGACTTCTGGCCGCATCTGGACCGGCTACTGGCCAGCAACAACGCTTTCGCCCTGCTGACCGCCGCCCACCTGATGACGCTGCGCACCCGCCACGAGCCCAGGAAACGCTTCGAATCCAAGGCAATGCTGACCTCATTAATGTATGCGCGGCATTGGGACCCGCAACGCATACTCGATCTTTTCAATGTACTAGACTGGATGATGAAGATCCCCGGCGACTTGCAAGACCAGCTGGCCGTACGGATTGACGAACTCAACAGGAGCAAGGAAATGCCGTTCGAGAACCTTATGATACGCATGGCCAAAGACCGGGCCCGCAAAGAAGGCTTGGAGGAAGGCAGAGAAGTGGGTTTGCAGGAAGGCCGGGAGGTGGGTTTGCAGGAGGGTCGGGAGGTGGGTTTGCAGGAGGGTCGGGAGGTGGGTTTGCAGGAGGGTCGGGAGGAAGGCCGCGAGGAAGGCCGGCGCGCCGTGGTGCGCAAGCTGCTGCAGCTGCGTTTCGGGCCACTTTCCGCCAGTGCCGAACTGCGCATCTCCCACGCCAAACCGGAAGAATTGAATACTTGGGAAGACAAAATACTGCAGGCAGGCTCGCTGGAGGAGGTCATCGGGCCGATTGCATGAAAATATTTCGCACATATCAACAAAATCCCTTGCATTAGCTCGCGCACTGTACAAAAATACAGTCTGTCTATATCCACAGCTCTCAGAGCTAACGCACCATGATCAAGCTCACCGCACGCCAGGAACAAATTCTCAATCTGATCAAGGATGCCATCGACAATACCGGCTTCCCTCCCACCCGCGCCGAAATCGCCAACGAGCTGGGCTTCAAATCGGCCAACGCCGCCGAGGAACACCTGCAGGCCCTGGCGCGCAAGGGCGCCATCGAGATCGCCGCCGGCACCTCGCGCGGCATTCGCCTGCTGGGCGCGCACGCCGAATCGGCCGCCACCAAACTGGCGCACGCCGCCGCTGCCGCCGCATCCAATATGATGTCGCTGCCGCTGATCGGCCGCGTGGCCGCCGGCTCGCCCATCCTGGCCCAGGAAAACCTGGAAACCAGCTACAGCGTAGACCCTTCCCTGTTCTCAGCCAAGCCCGACTACCTGCTGAAAGTGCGCGGCGAGTCGATGCGCGACATCGGCATCATGGACGGCGACCTGCTGGCCGTCAAAAAGGTGGACAGCGCCAAGAACGGCCAGATCGTGGTGGCCCGCATCGGCAACGAAGTCACGGTCAAGCGCTACAAGAAGACCGGTTCGACCGTCGAACTGTTCCCTGAAAACCCGGATTTCAAAGTGATCACCGTTGATCCGGAAGCGGAGGAGTTCGCACTGGAAGGCCTGGCGGTCGGCCTGCTCCGCAGCTGGCATTAACCGGCGGACGGCAGCATGGCGAGCTTCAAGCTTTACGGCAATTGCGAGTCCGGCCACAGCTACAAGGTCAAGCTGGCCATGGAAGTGGCCGGCGTGCCGCATGAGTACGAGGAAATCGATCTGCGCCTGGAGCGCGCCGCGCGCCCCGAGCCTTTCCGCAGCCTGGCCAAATATGGCGAGGTGCCGCTGCTGGTGCATGGGGACCGCGCCTATGTGCAGTCCAACGCCATCCTGCTGCACCTGGCGGAACATCTGAAAGCCTACGGCGGTGAAACGCAGCAGCGCCTGGAGCGCGTGCGCGAGTGGCTGTTCTGGGAAGCGAACCGCATCGGTTTCTCCATGGCGCACCTGCGCTACGGCCAGAAGTTCGATCCCGATGCTTACGCAGGCACCGTGCTGCCCTGGTTCCGCAACCGTTTCAACGCGGACATCGAGCGCCTGGACAATGAACTGGCCGACGGCCGCGCCTTCCTGCTCGATGACAGCGTCAGCATGGCGGACTTTTCCATCTGCGGTTATTTGTACTGGCCCGAACAGGCCAATGTGAACTACCCGCCGCGCGTACAGGCCTGGCTGGACCGCATCGCGGCCCTGCCCGGCTGGCGCCATCCTTATCAGATGGAAGGCGCGCAGCCCTGGTAAGCATGGCGGGTTACGGCGTTCCGCCTAACCCGTCCTACCAGTCCAGCCCCGCAACGTAGGGCGGGCTAGGTGCGCAGCACCGTAACCCGCCGCCTTAGCAGGCCTCCAGCGCGCAGCTGAAATCTTCCAGCAAATCGGCCGTATCCTCGATGCCGACGGACACGCGTATCAGCGACTCCGCGATGCCCATCGACGCGCGGCGTTCCGCACCCATCTCGTAGAAAATGGTGTGCGCCACCGGAATGATCAGCGTGCGCGTATCGCCCAGGTTGGAGGCCGGAATCGCCAGCCTCAGTCGGTTCAGGAAATCGAAGCAGTCGATGCCGTCCTTCAGCTCAAAGCTCAGCAGCGAACCGTGCGCGCGGAACAGTGCCGAGGCAATGGCGTACTGCGGGTGCGACTGAAGACCCGGGTAGTACACCGCCGCCACGCGCTCGTCCGCTTCCAGCAACTCGGCCAGCGCCTTGGCGTTGGCGCAGGTGCGCTCCATGCGCAGCGCCAGCGTCTCCGCGCCCACGGCGATGTGGTGCGCCGCTTCCGGTCCCAGCGAGGCGCCGAAGTCGCGCAAGCCCTTGGCGCGGATCTGCGTGATGCCCCACTGCGCCGGCGCCGCCTTCTTGTAGTTCTCGAAAATATTCGGGAACTGCGTCCAGTCGTAGGCGCCGGTGTCGGTCAGGCTGCCGCCCAGCGCGTTGCCGTGGCCGCCGATCGACTTGGTCAGCGCATTGATCACCAGGCCCGCGCCCACCGTCTTCGGCTGGAACAGGTAGGGCGTGGTCATGGTGTTGTCCACGATGTAGAGGATGCCGCGCTCCTTGCACAGCTCGCCGATGCGCTTCAGGTCCGCCACCTGCGTGCGCGGATTGGCGATGGTCTCGACGAAGACGATGCGGGTGTTCGGCTGAATGGCCGCAGCCACATAGTCCACGTCGGTCGCATCCACGAAATCAACCGCCACGCCCTGGCCCGCCACCGTCTGCCACAGCGAGTTGGTGTTACCGAACAGGAAGGACGACGAGACCACATGGTCGCCTGCGCGCAGCAGCGCCTGGAACACGGCGCCGATGGCGCCCATGCCGGTGGCGAAGCACAAGGTGGCCACGCCCTGCTCCATCTTGTTCACTTTGTCTTCCAGCGCGGACACGGTGGGATTGCCCTGGCGGCCGTAGCGGAAGCCCGGCTCCTTGCCCTGGAATACCGAGGCCAGCTGGCGCGCGTCGCCGTAGCCGAAGGCCACCGAGGTGTGCACCGGCTTGTGCAGCGAACCGTGCTCGATGCCCTTCTGGCGGTCGTTGTGCAGGATGGTGGTGGTGAAACCGTAATTTTTCTTTTCTGTCATGATCTCAAGTCAAAAAAAAAGCCCGGCGCGCTTGACGGCCGGGCTGGGACATCACCCTTCGGTGGTGGCCGCGTTCAAATTCAGCTGCGTCCGGCCCGCATCCTCCGCGGCCGCCGGTTTTTTCGGATTGTGGCGGTTGTATTCCAGCTTGTCCAGGTAGTCGGGCGACACGTCGCCGGTCACGTAGATGCCGTCGAAGCACGACGCCTCGAACTTGGTCAGCTTGGGATTGACGTCGGTGATGGACTGCTTCAGCGCGTCGATGTCCTGGTACACCAGGTAGTCGGCCGTGATTTCCTTGCACACTTCTTCCGTCGTGCGGCCATAGGCGATCAGCTCGTCGCGCGTCGGCATGTCGATGCCGTACACGTTAGGGTAGATCACCGGCGGCGCGGCGGAAGCGAAGATCACCTTCTTGGCGCCGGAGTCGCGCGCCATCTGCACGATCTCGCGCGAGGTGGTGCCGCGCACGATGGAGTCGTCCACCAGCAGCACGTTCTTGCCCTTGAATTCGTGCGGAATCGCGTTCAGCTTCTGGCGCACGGACTTCTTGCGCGCGGCCTGGCCCGGCATGATGAAGGTGCGGCCGATGTAGCGGTTCTTGATAAAGCCTTCGCGGTATTCCACGCCCAGGCGCAGCGCCAGCTGGATGGCGGCCGGACGCGAGGAGTCGGGAATCGGCATGACCACGTCGATTTCGCCGTCCGGGATTTCGCGCTTGATCTTGTCGGCCAGGTACTCGCCCATTTTCAAACGGGTGGCGTACACCGAGGCGCCGTCGATGACGGAATCCGGACGGGCCAGGTAGACGAATTCGAACACGCAGGGATTGAGCTGCGGGTTGTCGGCGCACTGGCGCGCGTGCAGCTTCTTGTCGGCGTCGATGAAGATGGCTTCGCCCGGTTCCACGTCGCGCACGAAGCGGAAGCCCATGCCTTCCAGCGCCACCGATTCGGAGGCGATCAGGTACTCGGTGCCTTCCGGCGTTTCGTTGATGCCCAGGCACAGCGGACGGATGCCGTTCGGGTCGCGGAAGGCCAGCAGGCCCACGCCGGCGATTTGCGCCACGGCGGCGTAGCCGCCCTTGACGCGGCGGTGCAGCACGGTGACGGCCTTGAAAATTGCGTCCGGGTCCAGGTTCAGGCCGGTGGTGGCGGTCTGGATTTCATGCGCCAGCACGTTCAGCAGCACTTCCGAGTCGGAGTCCGTGTTGATGTGGCGGCGGTCGTTCTTGAACATTTCCTCTTTCAACTGTTCCCAGTTGGTGAGGTTGCCGTTGTGCGCCAGCGTGATGCCGAACGGCGCGTTGACGTAGAACGGCTGCGCTTCCTCTTCGCTGGACGAGCCGGCGGTAGGATAGCGGCAGTGGCCGATGCCGGTGGTGCCTTGCAGCGAACGCATATTGCGCGTGCGGAAGACGTCGCGCACCAGGCCGTTGGCCTTGTGCATGGAAAACATGCTGCTGTGATTGGTCGCGATGCCCGCTGCGTCCTGGCCGCGATGCTGCAGCAGCAGCAAGGCGTCATACAGCATTTGATTGACGGGTTGATGGGATACGACGCCGACGATGCCACACATGGTAGTGCTCCTGGACTGGTACTACGGATTTAAAGAATTCTAAAATTGCACATGCTGCGCAAAGGCAGCGGGCAGGAATGGTTTCACGGTGCGCGCACCGGTCTCCGCGAGCGGACTCAATAGCGCGTTCTTCCAGAAATCCTGCTGCGGTATCGTGGTCATCCCGCACAATATGACTGCGGCCAGCACGATTACAAGGCCCCGCCCCAGGCCGAACAGGCCGCCCAGGCCCCGGTCCGCCAGGCTCAGGCCGCCCGCCTTGATCAGCGCATCGACCGCCATGCCCAGCAGTCCCATCAAGATGCGCACGCCGATGAACAGTACGATAAAGGCCAGGATCAGGCGCACCACCTCGCCCGGCACCATCGCCGGCAGCATCTGCGCCAGCTGCGCGCCGTAGGCGTTGGCCACCACGAAAGCCACGATCCAGCTGGCCAATGACATCATTTCCTTGACCAGGCCGCGCATGGTGCTGATGACAACGGAGGCGATCAGCACGAATATCACCAGGTAATCGAATAGCGTCACGTCAGCGCAGCCCTGCGGTCATGTCGGTCAGGAAGTGGCCAGGCTGCTGCTCAGGCCGATCTTGCTCAGCTTGGCGCGCACTTTTTCGGCTTCTTCCTTGTTCGGGAACGGCCCCACGCGGATGCGGGTCAGGGCGCCGCTGGCCGTGGTCACCTTCTGCGTAAAGGATTTGATGCCCGCTTCCTTGAGCTTGCTCTGCAACTCGTCCACTTTTTCCTGCGTGGCCACGGCGGCCACCTGCACCAGGTACTTGGTGTCCGAGGGCTTGTCTTCCAGGATGGCCATGGCGCGCGCGGCGTCCTCGGACTTCGGCTTGGCTTCGGTCTCCGGCTTGGCGTGCTTGCTCTCGGCCAGCTTGGCCTCGGCGGCGCGCTTGGCGTCCAGCTTGGCCTTGGCTTCCGCCCTGGCGTCCGCTTCCGCCTTGGCGTCGGCCTCCGCCTTGGCGTGCCGGATTTCCTCGGCCTTGGCCTTGGCTTTGGCTTCCGCCTTGGCCTTCGCGTCGGCCTCCAGCTTGGCCTCGGCGGCGCGGCTGCTTTCCTTCAGGCTTTCCTTGACGCTGTCCTTGGCCGGCTTGGCCGCGTCGGCATGCGGTTTCGCTTCGGCGGCTTGCGGCGCAGCGGCCAGGACGGGGGCGATGGCGGGAGCAAGCACCGGCGCAGCAATCGGCGCGGCGGGCGTCGCCACGGCAGCCGGCTTGGCGGCGGGCGCGTGGGCGGCCGGTGCATCCTTGACAATTTCCTCGCTCTTGTCGAGCGCATCGGCCGCGTCCACGCGCGACGCGGGAACGGCGGCGGCTGGCGCGGCGTCGGCCGGCTTGTCCTTGGATGGAATCTGGATGGCGATATCGGACGCCAGCGGCTTGGGCTCGGAGTCCAGCAGCATGGGCAGGCCCACCGCGACGGCCAGCGCCAGCGCGATCGCGCCTACCAGGCGGCGGCGCGCGCGTTTCTTTTCAGGCAAGACCGGATCCGGAGCGGCGTCGCGCGCGCGGGTGCGGCGTGCGCCGCCGTCGCGGTCGGCTGCGCTGGCACGCTTGGATTTGGCCAGTTCCAGCGCGGAGCTGTCGGCTGCGCTGGTGTAATAGCCGCTATCCTGGCTAGCGGCTTCCTGCTTGTTTTTGCTGAGTTTCGAGAACAAGCCCATGCGTGGTTTTCAGTCGGTGATGTCAGTGAAGTGCGGATTTTCGCGCTGCCATGACGCCGGCAACGGTCAGGAACGATCCGAAGACCACAATTCTATCATTCTCGCTGGCACGGCTCATCGCATTTGCAAAAGCTTGTGCCGGATCGTCGAATATATTCACGGTGCGCTCGGGCCGGTCTTCCTGGATCAGCTGCACCTTGGCGGCCAGTTCCGAGCCCGAAGCCGAACGCGGCGACGGCAGCGTGGCCAGGCACCAGTGGTCCACATGCTCGGACATGGCCTTGATCACGCCGTCGATATCCTTGTCGTGCATCGAACCGAACACGGCGAAGGTGTACGGGTGGTAGCCCATATTGCCCAGGTTCTGGTTCAGCGCGGAAGCGGCGTGCGGATTGTGCGCCACGTCCAGGATGACGGTCGGGCGGCCCGGCAGCACCTGGAAGCGGCCCGGCAGCTCCACCGTCACCAGGCCGGTGCGCACTTCCTGCGCGCCCACCGGCAGCTCGAGCTTGAGCGCCTCCAGCGCGGCCAGGACGGCCGACGCGTTTAGCAGCTGGTTGGCGCCGCGCAGGCTGGGGTAAGCCAGCGAGTTGCGGCGCTGGCTGCGGCCGCCGTAGTTCCACTGCTGCTTGTCGCCCGAGTAATTGAAGTCGCGGCCCATCAGCCACAGGTCCGCGCCTATGCCCTCGGCGTAATCGATCAGCGACTTCGGCGGCACCGGGTCGCTGCAGATCGCTGGCTTGCCGGAGCGGAAAATGCCGGCCTTCTCATAGCCGATCTGCTCGCGGTTATCGCCCAGGTAGTCGGTATGGTCGATATCCACGCTGGTGACGATGGACACGTCCGCATCGATCACGTTCACCGCGTCAAGGCGGCCGCCCAGGCCCACTTCCAGTATCGCCACGTCCAGCCCCGAGTTGGCCATCAGATGCATGATGGCCAGCGTGGTGAACTCGAAATACGTCAGCATGGTGTCGCCGCGCGCGGCCTCCACCACATTGAAGCTGGCCACCAGGGCCTCGTCGCTGGCCAGATCGCCGTTGACCCGGGCACGCTCGTTGAAATCCAGGAAGTGCGGCTTGATGTACAAGCCCACCTTGTAGCCCGCGCGCAGCAGGATGGACTCCAGCATGGCGCAGGTCGAGCCCTTGCCGTTGGTGCCGGCCACCATGATGACCGGACAGCTGAAGGCCAGCGCCATGCGCTCCTTGACCGCGCGCACGCGGTCCAGGCCCATATTGATTTCAGTGACAGCGTGGCGCGATTCGATCAGCGCCAGCCAGGCGGGCAAAGTAGTCGGGAGAGTAGACATCGGGGAGGTATTCCAGGCGGGAGGTGGGGCCGGGTCCGCTGGACCCTGCCCCGGGTGTTTCTTAGGCCAGCACTTCGACGGCCTGGCTTTGCAACAGCGCCAGCAGGCGGGCGATTTCTTCGCGCATCTTGCGGCGGTCGACGATCATGTCGACGGCGCCTTTTTGCACCAGGAACTCGGCGCGCTGGAAGCCTTCCGGCAGCTTTTCGCGCACCGTGTTCTCGATCACGCGCGGGCCGGCGAAGCCGATCAGCGCCTTCGGTTCAGCGATCACCACGTCGCCCATGAAGGCGAAGGAGGCGGACACGCCGCCCATGGTCGGATCGGTCAGCACCGAGATGAACGGCAGCTTCTTCTCGGACAGCTTGGTCAGCATGGAAGTGGTCTTGGCCATCTGCATCAGCGACAGCAGGCCTTCCTGCATGCGCGCGCCGCCGGTGGCGGTGATGCAAATGAACGGCACTTTCTGCTCCAGCGCCACCTGGGCGCCGCGCGCAAAGCGCTCGCCCACCACGGAGCCCATGGAGCCGCCCATGAATTCGAACTCGAAACACGCCACCACAACCGGCAGGCTCATGATGGCACCGCCCATGACGATCAGCGCATCGGTCTCGCCGGTGGCTTCCATGGCCTGCTTCAGGCGGTCCGGGTATTTCTTGCTGTCTTTGAACTTCAGCGTGTCGACCGGCAGGGCTTCCTGGCCGATTTCATAACGGCCGCCGGCGTCCAGCAGGCCGTCCAGGCGCTCGCGCGCGCGGATGCGCATGTGGTGGTCGCACTTGGGGCAAACGTGCAGGTTCGATTCCAGATCGGTACGGTACAGCACTGCCTCGCACGATGGGCATTTGACCCACAGGCCTTCAGGCATGGTCTTGCGTGCGGCAGCTTCGGAACGCTGGATGCGCGGTGGCAGCAATTTTTCCAACCAGCTCATAAATTTCTCCTAATGCACAATTCAGTGGCGGCAGTGTAGCTGTTTTAGCCGCCACTGTCGAACTTTACACCAGGACAACTTTCCGCACGATCGTGAGATTTTCAGGCGTCCAGCGCGCTGCGGATGCCCGAAACAAAGGCCTGCACGGCGGCCGGCGCAGCGCCTTTTGGCGCGTTCTCGATCTCCTGGATAATGCGGCTGCCGATCACCACCGCGTCCGCCACTTCGGCCACGGCCCGGGCGGTGGCGCCGTCGCGGATGCCGAAGCCCACGCCGATCGGCAGCTGCACGTGCTTGCGGATAGCCTTCAGGCGTTCGGCCACTTCCACGGTGTCGATATTGCCGGCGCCGGTCACGCCTTTCAGCGACACGTAGTAGCTGAAGCCGCCGCCCACCTTGGCCACCTGGGCAATGCGCTCCTCGGTCGAGGTGGGCGCCAGCAGGAAGATCAGGTCGAGGCCCGCCGCGCGCATCTGCGCGGCGAATTCCTCGCACTCCTCGGGCGGGTAGTCCACCACGATGGCGCCGTCCGCGCCCGCCTCCAGCGAGTTGGCGATAAAGGCTTGCTGGCCGATGCGCTCGATGGGATTGGCGTAGCCCATCAGCACCACCGGCGTGGTCTGGTTGGTCTTGCGGAACTCGCGCACATACTCGAAGCAGTCGCGGATGCCGACGCCGAACACCAGCGCGCGCTCGCAGGCGCGCTGGATGACAGGGCCTTCGGCCATGGGGTCGGAAAACGGCACGCCGAGTTCCAGGATGTCGGCGCCGCCCGCCACCATGGCGTGCATCAGCGGAACGGTTTCATCGGGGCCGGGGTCGCCTGCGGTGATAAAGGTGACCAGGGCGGTTTTTTTCTGTTCTTTCAGGGCGGCGAAAGTTGGTGCAATACGGGACATATTCATTTCCTTATCAGTAGTGGGCGTGGATGGGACGAAACCGGGATTACCCGAATTTCAAGCCCATGCGCTCCGCTACTGTATGCATGTCCTTGTCACCACGGCCCGACAGGTTGGCCAGCACGATCTTGTCCTTCGGCAGCGTGGCCGCCAGCTTGGCCGCGTAGGCCAGCGCGTGCGACGATTCCAGCGCGGGAATGATGCCCTCGATGTGGCAGCAATCGTGGAAGGCCTGCAGCGCTTCCTCGTCCGTGATGGACACGTACTGCGCGCGTCCGCTGTCCTTCAGGTAGGCATGTTCCGGCCCCACGCCCGGATAGTCCAGGCCGGCCGAGACCGAGTGCGTTTCGATGATCTGGCCGTTGTCATCCTGCAGCAGATAAGTGCGGTTGCCGTGCAATACCCCCGGATAGCCCTTGGTCAGCGAGGCCGCGTGCTTGCCGCTGTCCAGGCCCTCGCCCGCCGCCTCCACGCCCACCAGCTGCACCTGCTTCTGGTCGATATACGGATAGAAAATGCCCATGGCGTTGGAGCCGCCGCCTATGCAGGCCACCACGTAGTCCGGCTGGCGGCCGGTCATTTCCGGCATCTGCACCAGGCACTCCTCGCCGATCACCGACTGGAAATCGCGCACCAGCATCGGATACGGGTGCGGGCCGGCTACGGTGCCGATGATGTAGAAGGTGTTTTCAATATTGGTGACCCAGTCGCGCATGGCTTCGTTGAGCGCGTCCTTCAGGGTCTTGGAGCCTGACTCCACCGGCACCACGGTGGCGCCCAGCAGCTTCATGCGGTACACATTCTGCGCCTGGCGCTTGACGTCCTCGCTGCCCATGTAGACCACGCACTCCAGCCCGAAACGGGCGCAGATGGTGGCCGTGGCCACGCCGTGCTGGCCGGCGCCGGTCTCGGCGATGATGCGCTTCTTGCCCATGCGGCGCGCCAGCAAAGCCTGGCCGATCACGTTGTTGATCTTGTGCGCGCCGGTGTGGTTCAGGTCTTCGCGCTTGAAGTAGATCTGCGCGCCGCCGGCCTGCCCGGACCAGCGCTTGGCGTGGTAGATGGGCGACGGACGGCCGACGAAGTGCTTCAGCTCGTAGCGGAACTCGTCCAGGAAGATGGGGTCTTTGCTGTAGTGCTCGTAGGCGGCGTTCAGCTCGGCCAGCGCAAAGGTCAGGGTTTCGGCGGCGAAGGCGCCGCCGTAGGGGCCGAAATGGCCCTTGGCGTCCGGCAGATGGTAGTCGGAGGCGTGGAACAGCGCGTTAGCTACTTGGTCTTTCATGGTGCGGATCTCTCTCAATGGTGGCATCGGCCGCACGGACCGCGCGCACGAAGGCGGCGATCTTGTGGGCGTCTTTTATGCCCTTGGACGCTTCGACACCACTGCTGATGTCAACCGCGTAGGGGCGTAGCTGAGCCACCGCGCCAGTCGCGTTGAGTACGCTCAAGCCACCACTCAAAACGGCCCGATGCGCGAGATCTTTTGGAACGAGTGACCAATCGAAAACCTTTCCTGCGCCGCCGTAGGCATCCACCCAGGTATCGAGCAAGAGGCCCGAAAACAGCCTGCTGGATGCACGGCATTGTGTTTCGTATTCTAGCAAATCGTCCGGCGACGTGTCGGGTTTGACGCGAAATACCCGCAAATAGGGGCGGTTTGCCAGTTCGGCGGCGGCCGCGCACTGTTCGGCGGTCTCGTCGCCGTGGAATTGCAGCAGGCCCACCGGGGCGATGCGCACGGTCTCGGCCACCTGCTCCGGCGTGGCGTTGACGAACAGGCCGGTGGCGGTGACGAAGGGCGGCAGGCCCGCCATCAGCTCGGCGGCGCGCTGCGGCGTGACGTAGCGCGGGCTTTTGTCGTAGAACACGAAACCGGCGGCGTCCGCGCCGGCGGCCACCACGGCGGCCAGGTCTTCTTCGCGGGTCAGGCCGCAGATCTTGATGCGGGTGCGGTGCATGCGCTTATCCTTTTAAAACCATGGCAGCGGGCGCGCGCTCTCTTGCGGCAGGCCCCACTTGTCGTCGTATTCGATGTCGGCCAGGTAGAGGCCGTCCGGCATGAAGGTGGGCGCGGCCTTGGAACGGTCCTTCATGGCCAGCAGCCGGCCCAGCCATTCCGGCTCCTCGCGCCCGGCGCCGATGTAGACCAGCGAGCCCACCAGGTTGCGCACCATGTGGTGCAGGAAGGCGCTGGCGCGCAAGGTAAACACGATCAGGTCGCCATGGCGTTCGATGCGGATCTCGTGCATCTGCTTGACCGGGGTCTTGGCCTGGCAGTGCGCGGCGCGGAAGGTGGTGAAGTCGTGCTCGCCGATCAGCGCGGGCACGGCGGCGCGCATGCGTTCCACGTCCAGCGGGCGGTGCGTGAAGCCGGCGCGGCCGGCCAGCAGCGGCGAGCGCACCTGGTGGTTGTGCAAGAGGTAATGGTAAGTGCGGGAACGGGCGCTGAAGCGGGCGTGGAAGTCCTGAGCGGTGTGCAGCGGCGGATTGCCTTCTGCCGCTGCGGGGTCGTAGGGCACCACCTCGTGCAGCTCCTTGGCCCAGCGCACGCCGATGGACTCCGGCAGGAAGGCGTTGATACCACGCACCCAGGCGTGCATTTCGCGGTTCAGTTCGGTGTCGAAATGGACCACCTGGCCCAGCGCGTGCACGCCGGCGTCGGTGCGGCCGGCGCAGGTGGTGGCCAGCGGCACGGTGGCGAAACGCTGCATCGCCTTCTCCAGCTGGTCCTGCACGGTGTTGCCGCAGGGTTGGGTCTGGTAGCCTTGCCAGGCTGTGCCGTCGTACTGGACTCCTAATGCGATGCGTTTCAATTGCTGCTCTGTCTGTAGTGTGCCTCGGCGCATTATACCCGCCGAGGCCAGGGGCGGCTGGCCCGGCGGCCTTAGCCGAGCAAGGCGCGCATGGAGCTGGCGCGGGACACCTGGTCGTCGCTGCCGCCGCGGATCACCTCGTCGAGCAGCTCGCGCGCGCCCTCCTTGTCGCCGATTTCCTGGTAGGCGATCGCCAGGTCCAGCTTGGTGTCCATTTCCATGTGCAGGGCCGACATTTCTTCGTCGCCCAGCGCAGGCGTCTTGGCGGCGGCGCTGCCCAGCAGGTCCAGGTCGATGCCGGACAGGTCGAACTCGGGCGCGGCCGGGGCTGCGGCCGGGACCGGGGCAGCCTCGGCCATGCCGGGGATGTCGAAGTCGTCCATCGACAGTTCGGCGCTGGCCGGCGCCGGTGCCGGCGCTGCCGGCTCGTCCGGCAGCTTGAAGTCCATCATGTCCAGCTCGGCCAGCGGATCGGGCTGCGCGGCGGGCGCGGCGGTGGGCTCGGCTGCCGAGGCTGGCAGGTCCAGGCCGAAGTCCATGCTGAAATCATTGGCCGACAGGGAGGCCGGGGCGGCTTCCTGCGCAGGAGCGGGTTCGGCCTTGGCCGGCGGATCCAGGTCGAAGGCGAAGTCGAACGGCTCGACGGCGGCATCGGCCGCCGGTGCGCTGGCCTCGGCCACGATGACGGGCTCGTCGTCCGCAGGCGCCGGCATTTCAATCGCCGGCGCGGGGGCTGCGGCCACCGGCTCGAAGCTCAGGCCGCCCAGGTCGAAGTCCAGGAAGTGGTCGGCGTCGGCTGCCGCAGCCACCGAGGCCGGGGTGGGCGCCGGCGGCGTGGTGGCGGCCGGCTCGTCGAAGGACGGCAGCGCGGTGGCGTCGCGGTCCAGGTCGAAGTCCATCAGATTGCTGTCGGCTTGGGGCGCAGCGGCGAAGTCGGCTGGAGCCGGGGAGGCGGCCGGCGCGGCGTCCAGGCTCAGATCGAGATCCAGGCCGCTGAAATCGGCGGCCGACGGCGCTTGCGTGGCTTCGGCGGCGGGCGGTTCGGCAAACATGCTGGCGAAGTCATCCATGGCGGCATTATCGGCTGCGGCATACCCTGCCGCAGCGCCTGCGCCGGCGGCTGCAGCGGCGCCGAATCCAGCTGCCGAGCCGGCATTCGCGTACAGCGGATTTTGCGGATCAATCGCCTGGCCCAGCAGCGCTGCCTGCGCCCAGTCCTCGCCCTCGCCCTTGGTCAGCGCGTACAGTTCGCTGGCCTGCATCTCGAAGGAGCGCACGTCCTTGCGGTTGGCGAAGATTTCCATCAGCTTCAGGCGCACCGCGTGGCGTTCCGGATGGGTGCGCAGCGCTTCCTTCAGGATCTCTTCGGCTTGCGCGTCGCGGCCGTAGGCGATGTAGACGTCCGCTTCTGCAACCGGATCGACCTCATTGGTATCGAGCTGGCTGGCCGATGGGGCGAAATTGGAGTTGAAGACGCTGTTGCTGGTGTCCACGCTCTGGCCGCCGGTCTCGGCGATCAGCGGCTGGGCTTGCGCGCCGGGATCGCCCAGCACGCTGATTTCCGGTTTGGGCAGGATAGAGGCGGTCTGCTCCTGCTTGCGGCGGCGCGCCAGCAGGAAACCGGCGCCGCCCAGCAAGGCCGCCAGCGCAATGCCGATGGCCTGGATGTTGTCCATGATGATGTCCATCACGCCGGGCTGGGCGACGGGCGCCACCACCGGCGGTTTGGCTTTCGGCTTGGGGGCGGGCGCCGGAGCCGAGGCGACCGAAGCCGCTGCGGAGGCCGCAGCCGATGCAGCCGGCGCGCTGGCCGCCTGCTGCTTCTCGGCCATGGTCTTGTTCTTCACCGCCATCAGCTTTTCCAGGTCGGCGACGTTCTTTTCCAGTTCCTTCACGCGGGCATTGGCCTCGCCCACCTGCTTTTCGCGGGCAATCTTGTCTTCCTCTCCGGCCACCGCAGTCTTGCCCGCCGCCGCCGTGCCGGCCGCTTTGGACAGCTTGAGCTGGTCTTTCGATTCCGTGACGGCGGTCGGGCGTTCCTCGACCTTGGCGGTGATCTTGCCGGCCGCGCTCTGGCTGCTTTCCGGCGCCTTGGCCGGCGTGCTGGACGACACCTGTCCGGCCAGCTTGCTGCGGTAGGCGTTGAAGTCGGCCGCATGGGCAATCACCACGCCGTGCGCTTCACCCTCGGCGGCGCCGCCCTTGATGGCGTCCGAATCGGGCACCGCCAGGATCTGACCCGATTTCAGGCGGTTCATATTGTTGCCCACGAAGGCTTCCGGGTTGGCGCGGTACAGCGCCACCAGCATCATGTCCAGCGATACGTCGGCCGGTTTCAGGCGCGAGGCGATGCGGCCCAGCGTGTCGCCCGGCTTGACATGGTATTCCTTGGCGTCGTCGCCGGCGGCTGCGCGCGGGGCCGGTGCAGGAGCGGCGCGGGGCGCGGCGGACGCCTGCGGCTGGGCCTGGGCCTGCGCACGCGCTGCCGCAGCCAGGGCGGCCGGCGACGGCGTGGATGCGGCCGGGGCTGCAGCGGGGACGGCGGTGCGCGACGGCACGTCCACCGGCGCGGCGACCTGCGCCGACTGGGTGCTGCGCAGTTCGGCCGGATCGAGCAGGAAAGTGTATTCGCGCACCAGGCGGCCGCCGGTCCAGCTCAGCTCCAGCAGCATGTCCACGAAGGGCTCGTTCACCGGCTGCGTGGAGCTGACGCGGATGAACTGGCGGCCATTGCGCTGGTCCACGTCGAAACGCAGCGACAGCAGGGCCGGATTGAAATCGATATTGGCCAGGCGGAAGGCATCCGCCGGGGCCAGCTTGGCCGACAGGCCGGACGCTTCGTCGGCGCTGACGGCGGTCAGCTCGATTTCCGCGCGCAGCGGCTGGCCCAGCGACGACAGCACAGTGAGCTTGCCCAAGCCGGCTGCGTTGGCTGCCGGGGACAGCAGCACCGCACAGGCGACAGCACTGGCGAGTGTTTTCAACGCGAACGTAACGGTCTTGGGGGGGCGATTTACATGCATAGTGTCGATGGCGTGTGTGATTGAGCGGAAAAGTTGCTTTCCGAGATATACCAACATATCACCATGCAAAGGAGCATGCAAGCTTTGCCGCGCCTTCTGTCACCTCTGTGCTGAATTCAAAGTTTGATGCTTAAAAAAAAGGCCGATTTCCCTATGAAATCGGCCTTTTGAAGGCTGGGGTCAGACCCATTCGGTCTGACCCCTGATTTTGCCTTTGCTCTTATTTGTCGAGCACGATGCGCAGCATGCGGCGCAGCGGTTCGGCCGCGCCCCACAGCAGCTGGTCGCCCACGGTGAACGCGGACAGGTATTCGCCGCCCATGCTCATCTTGCGCACGCGGCCCACCGGGATGGTCAGGCTGCCGGTGACGGCGGCCGGCGACAGGTCGCGCACCGACGCTTCGCGCGTGTTCGGCACGAACTTCACCCACTGGTTGTCGCTGGCGATGATGTCGTTCACTTCGTCCAGCGGCACGTCCTTCTTCAGCTTGATGGTCAGCGCCTGCGAGTGGCAGCGCATGGCGCCGATGCGCACGCACAGGCCGTCCACCGGAATCGCCGCCGTGCCGAAGTCCAGGCCGCGGCCCAGGATCTTGTTGGTCTCGGCGCCGCCCTTCCACTCTTCTTTCGACTGGCCGTTGCCCAGGTCCTTGTCGATCCACGGGATCAGGTTGCCGGCCAGCGGGGCGCCGAACTGCTTGATCTCGTCCGGCGAGTAGCCGTGCTGGGTGGCCAGCACCTGGCGGTCGATTTCCAGGATGGCCGAGGCCGGATTGTCCAGCAGCGGACGCACGGCGGCGTTGATGGTGCCGAACTGGGTCAGCAGTTCGCGCATGTGCTGCGCGCCGCCGCCCGAGGCCGCCTGGTAGGTCATGGAGGTCATCCATTCCACCAGGTCGTGCTTGAACAGGCCGCCCAGGCCCATCAGCATGCAGGACACGGTGCAGTTGCCGCCGACGAAGTTCTTCACGCCCTTGGCCATGGCGTCCTTGATGACGTTCAGGTTGACCGGGTCCAGCACGATGACGGCGTCTTTTTCCATGCGCAGCGTGGAGGCCGCGTCGATCCAGTAGCCGTTCCAGCCTGCGGCGCGCAGTTTCGGGAACACTTCCGAGGTGTAGTCGCCGCCCTGGCAGGAGATGATGATCTCGCAGCGCTTCAGTTCGTCGATATTGGTGGCGTCCTTCAGCACGGTTTCATTCTTCGCCATGGCCGGCGCTTTGCCGCCGGTGTTCGAGGTGGTGAAGAACACCGGCTCGATGTGGGCGAAGTCGCCCTCTTCCTGCATGCGCTGCATCAGGACCGAACCGACCATGCCGCGCCAACCTACCAGACCTACGAGTTTCATTTTGCTATCCCTTGATTGTTTAAACCAGCAGCAGACCCCGGGGTCAGACCCCTAGGGGTCTGACCCCAGCCCTTTGCTTATTGTGCCAGCGCTGCCACGACGGCATCGCCCATTTGTTCCGTGCCGACCTTCGTGGTGCCGGCTTCATAGATGTCCACGGTGCGCAAGCCTTGCGACAACACCTTCTTGACGGCGTTCTCGATGCGGTCCGCCTGCTCGGGGCGGTTCAGCGAGAAGCGCAGCATCATGGCTGCGGACAGGATGGTCGCCAGCGGATTGGCGATGCCCTTGCCTGCGATGTCCGGCGCGGAACCATGCGACGGCTCATACAGGCCCTTGTTGTTGGCGTCCAGCGAGGCCGACGGCAGCATGCCGATCGAACCGGTCAGCATGGCGGCCGCGTCCGACAGGATGTCGCCGAACATATTGCCGGTGACGATGACGTCGAACTTCTTCGGCGCGCGCACCAGCTGCATGGCGGCGTTGTCGACGTACATATGTTCCAGCGTCACGTCCGGGTATTCCTTGTGGACGTCGATGACGACGTCTTTCCAGAACTGGAAGGTCTCCAGCACATTGGCCTTGTCCACGCTGGTCAGGCGCTTGTCGCGCTTCTGCGCTGCCTGGAAGGCCACGTGGGCGATGCGGCGGATTTCGCCTTCGGCGTAGCGCATGGTGTCAAAGCCTTCGCGCTGGCCCTTGAAGGGGCCGTCCGGGCACTCGCGCACGCCGCGCGGCTGGCCGAAGTAGATGTCGCCGGTCAGTTCGCGGATGATGAGGATGTCCAGGCCGGACACCACTTCCGGCTTCAGCGTCGAAGCGCCGGCCAGTTCAGGGTACAGGATGGCCGGGCGCAGGTTGGCGAACAGGCCCAGGGTCTTGCGCAGGCCGAGGATGGCCTGCTCCGGGCGCAGTGCGCGTTCCAGGCCGTCGTACTGGTAGTCGCCGACGGCGCCGAACAGCACCGCGTCGGCCGCCTTGGCCAGCGCCAGCGTGCCTTCCGGCAGCGGGTGGCCGTGCGCGGCGTAGCCGGCGCCGCCCACGGGCGCGGTTTCCAGTTCGAATTTCTCGTCCAGCACATTCAGTACCTTGACTGCCTGCGCCACGATTTCCGGGCCGATGCCGTCGCCCGGGAGGATTGCAATTTTCATGGTGGGTTCTTAAATGACGTTGGCCAGCCAGGGCTGGGTCGCCAGATGACGCTCTTCGAAGGCGCGGATGCTGTCTGCGTGGCGCAGCGTCAGGCCGATATCGTCGAGTCCGTTCATCAGGCAGTATTTGCGGAAGGCGTCGATCTCGAAGGGGTAGGAGACGCTGCCGTTGCTGGTGGAGATACGCTGCTGTTCAAGATCCACCACCAGGCGATAACCGGGGAAGGCCTTGACTTCATTGAACAGATGATCGATCTGTTGCTCGCTCAATACGATGGGCAGCAAGCCGCTTTTGTAGCTATTGTTGAAAAAGATGTCGGCGAAGCTGGGCGCGATGATGGCGCGGAAGCCGTACTGGTCCAGCGCCCACGGCGCGTGCTCGCGCGAAGAGCCGCAGCCGAAGTTCTTGCGCGCCAGCAGGATGGAGGCGCCCTGGTAGCGCGGCTGGTTGAGCACGAAGTCCGGGTTCAGCGGACGCTTGCTGTTGTCCATGCCGGGTTCGCCGTGGTCCAGGTAGCGCCACTCGTCGAACAGGTTGGGGCCGAAGCCGGTGCGGTGGATGGACTTCAGGAATTGCTTCGGGATGATGGCGTCGGTGTCGACATTGGCGCGGTCAAGCGGGGCCACCAGTCCTTCGTAGATCGTAAATTTTTCCATGATGTTTTCTGCGATGTGCAGTCCGGCCCGGGGCCGGGTGCATTGCTGTTATTTCCCGCCGGCGCTCGTCACGACCTGGCCGGCCTTTTGTACGTCCCTGCCGATGCCGGAAATGGTGTTGCAGCCGGTCAGGACGAGGGTGGCAAGGATCAGGGTGGTCAGCGTTTTCATGGTGGGACTCTCGTATTTTAAAAAAAGGTTAAATCAGTGGCTCAGTGGACTTTGCGCACATCGACAAAATGGCCGGCGATACCGGCTGCCGCAGCCATCGCGGGCGACACCAGGTGGGTGCGTCCGCCCTGGCCCTGGCGGCCTTCGAAATTGCGGTTGGAGGTCGACGCGCAGCGCTCGCCCGGTTCCAGGCGGTCGGCGTTCATGGCCAGGCACATGGAGCAGCCAGGCTCGCGCCATTCGAAGCCGGCGTCGCGGAAGATGGTGTCCAGGCCTTCGCGCTCGGCTTGCTCTTTCACCAGGCCGGAACCCGGCACCACCAGCGCCAGCTTGACGTTGGAGGCGCGCTGCTTGCCGCGCACCACGGCGGCGGCGGCGCGCAAGTCCTCGATGCGGGAATTGGTGCAGGAGCCGATGAAGACCTTGTCGATGCGGATGTCCTCGATGGCCGTGTTGGGCTTGAGGTTCATGTACACCAGGGCTTTTTCCATGGCGTCGCGCTTGACGGCGTCTTTTTCCAGGTCCGGGTCCGGCACGCGGCCGTCGATGGAAACGACTTGCTCGGGCGAGGTGCCCCAGGTCACTTGCGGCTTGATCTGCGCGGCGTCCAGCGTGACCACCAGGTCGAATTTCGCGCCGGCGTCCGAATGCAGGGTGCGCCAGTATTCCACCGCGCGGTCCCAGTGCGGGCCGACGGGCGAGAACGGGCGGCCCTTGACGTAGTTGATGGTGGTGTCGTCCACGGCGACCATACCGGCGCGCGCGCCCGCTTCGATCGCCATATTGCAGACCGTCATGCGGCCTTCCATGGACAGGGCGCGGATGGTGGAGCCGCCGAACTCAATCGCGTAGCCGTTGCCGCCGGCGGTGCCGATCTTGCCGATAATGGCCAGCACGATGTCCTTGGAGGTCACGCCGGCCGGCAGCGCGCCGTCGACCTGCACCAGCATGGCCTTGGATTTCTTCTGCAGCAGGGTCTGGGTGGCCAGCACATGCTCCACTTCCGAGGTGCCGATGCCGTGCGCCAGCGCGCCGAAAGCGCCGTGGGTGGAGGTGTGCGAGTCGCCGCAGACCACCGTCATGCCCGGCAGGGTGGCGCCCTGCTCCGGCCCGATCACGTGCACGATGCCCTGGCGCTTGTCGTTCATGTTGAAATAGGTCATGCCGACCGATTTCGTGTTGGCGTCCAGCGTTTCCACCTGCAGGCGCGAGGTGGGGTCGGCGATGCCGTGCGAACGGTCGGTGGTCGGCACGTTGTGGTCGGCCACCGCCAGGTTGGCGGAAATGCGCCACGGCTGGCGGTTGGCGGCGCGCAGGCCGTCGAATGCCTGCGGGCTGGTGACTTCGTGCACCAGGTGGCGGTCGATATACAGGATGGACGTACCGTCTTCTTCGGTGCGCACCACATGGGATTCCCAGAGTTTGTCGTAAAGCGTCTTCATGATTGCTGCTACTGCCCGTGTGAGAATTTCACTTTGATTATGCCATATTTGTGCAATGCAAAACCAAGCCCGTCTGTCCGCCTCGTGAGCCGATGCGGCTTCAGGTTCCGATCCACCTTGTATGACGCCCTTTGAAAAAAAAGCCTGCGGATCTCGCAGGCTTTTGTGTTTTCTTGCTGCCGGCGGGTTTTAAGCCGCCATGCGCACACTACCCCTGCATCCGTCCATCAGGAACGATAGGCCCACCACTAGCACTAGCGCGCCCTCGGCGGAACGCGCGGTGCCGGTAATGCCTTCGACGGAAATCGCAGTCATCGGTTTGATCACCAGGTCGGCCGTGCCATCGACCGCTTCCACGGCCAGGATGTAGGGCTGCGGCGCGTTGACCACGATGCCCACGCGTTCCGACGCGGGCGCGTAGCCCAGCGCGCCGGCCAGCGTGCGTACCGGCAGCGGACGGCCCTGGTCCTTCAGCACCGGCGCGCCGCCCACTTCCATGAACTCTTCCGGCAGTTCGACCACGCGCTGCACCACGGCCATCGGCAGCGCCAGCAGCGCGCCCGAGGTCGAGACCAGCATGGTCGGCACGATGGACAGCTCGATCGGCAGGCGGATGGCGAACTTGGTGCCCTTGCCCAGCGCCGATTCGATGTGGATGGCGCCGCGGTTCTTCTCCACGGCTGTCTTCACCACGTCCATGCCCACGCCGCGGCCGGACACGCTGGAAGCGACTTCCTTGGTCGAAAAGCCCGGCAGGAACACCAGCTGGTACGATTCGTCGTCCGTCATGTTAGCAGATGGCGAGATCAAGCCCTTTTCCGCCGCTTTCTTGCGCAGCGCGATCGGGTCCATGCCCTTGCCGTCGTCCTGCAGAACGATCATGACGCTGTTGGCTTCCTGCCATGCCTTGAGCGAGATATAGGCCTTGGACGGCTTGCCGGCGGCCACGCGCACGTCCGGCGATTCCACGCCGTGGTCCAGCGCGTTGCGCAGCATGTGCACCAGCGGATCGTACAGGCTGTCCACCACCACGCGGTCGACTTCGGTCTCCGCGCCTTCGATGGTCAGCTCGACTTCCTTGCCCAGGTCTTTGGCCAGCTCGCGCACCAGGCGCGGGAATTTCTGGAACAAGCGGCCCACCGGCTGCATGCGGGTGGCCAGCGTGGCGCGCTGCAGCTCGGTCGAGTAGCGCGAGGCGCGTTCCAGCGTCTCGGTCAGCGCCGACATCAGGCTGGCGGCCTGGCCTTCGAATTTGAATTGCTGCAGACGCTCCAGCAGCACGGCGGCCTGGTTGGCGGCCTGCACCGATTCGCCAGCCACTTCCAGCAGCGCGTCGAGCTTGACGGCGTCGATACGGATGCTTTCTTCCTTGGCCGGCGCGGCGTGCACCTTGGCGTCGTCGCGCTCCGGACGGGCGCGGGCCGCAGCCGGGGCGGCGGGCGCGACGTCGGCGGCGGCGATGGCGGCAGCCACGCCTTCGGACACGGCCGGCGCAACAGCGGCCGGCGCGGCGGCGCTGCGCGTGTACGTGCCTTCCGGCACCACGGAGATATACATGCCTTCCCAGTCCAGGCCGTCAGCCGAGGCCGCAGCAGGCGCGGCGGCGGCAACGGCAACCGGCGCGGCCGCTACGGCGGCAACCGGGGCGGCAGCGGCGGGCGCTGGGGCGGGCGCGGCCTTGGCCGGTGCGTTGCCCTTGCCTTCGATGGCGTCCTTCAGGATGGCTTCCAGCTCGCCCGGCATGGCCGGCAGGTCTTCCGGCGCGCCGCCGTTGTTCAGTTCGGTCAACTGGTCGGCCACGAAGCCGGACGCCATCAGCGCCGCCTCGATGGCGATCGGCGTGACCGGCGCGGCGCCGGTGCGCAGCGCGTCGAACAGGTTTTCCGTCAGGTGGCAGGCCGACACCAGGGCGCCCAGGCTCATGAAGCCGGCGCCGCCCTTGATGGTGTGGAAGGCGCGGAACACCGCGTTCAGCGTTTCCTTGTTTTCCGGGTCGCGTTCGAGGCGCAACAGGTTTTCTTCAACATTTACAGCCAGGTCCATCGCCTCGACGACGAACTCCTTGAGCATATCGTCCATTAGAATCCCAGATCGGCAAGCAGGTCATCGACACTGTCCTGGTTCAGCGCCACCGTCGGTGCGGATGGGCCGGACATCAGCGACACCTCTTTCTGCGCAATCTTCTCGCGCACCTCGGTCGGCGCGTTGTCTTTCAACAGCTGCGCCAGTTCCGATTCCACCGTCTTGGTGATGCCGACCACTTTCTTGATCAGCTGGCCGGTGATGTCCTGGAAGTCCTGGGCCATCATGATTTCCAGCAGGCGGGCTTTTTCCGCCTCGGTCGCGGCCGACACCGCCTGCGCGAAGGCGCGCGAGTCGCCGGCCAGGGTCTTGAATTCGTCCAGGCTGAGCTTGCCCGCGAACAGGGCGGCCCAGCGGTCTTCCATGGCCTTGGACTGCTTGGACAGCACGTCCTGGGCCGGCATGCCGTCGTCCAGGGTGTTGAGCACCTTGTTGGCTGCCTGTTCGGTCAGCGTGGCCACGTATTCCAGGCGGTCCTGGGCGTCGCCGATCTGGGCCGACGCTTCCGTCAGCGCCTTGTCGTAGCCCAGTTCGCGCAGCGAATCGTGCAGCAGGCGCACGATGCCGCCCAGGCGTTCAAACATCGGATTGCCGTCGCCATGGTGCTCGCCGGCGGCAGCGTCGGCGGCCGGAGCGGCCGGGGCTGCTGCCGGAGCTGCGGGAGCGGCAGCGGCCGGACGGGAGGCGGAGACTTCGTCGAACAGGCTTTCCAGATCATCCTCGGCGGATGGGGCAGGCGCAGCGGGTGCAGGTGCGGGTGCCGGTTCTGTAGCGCGTTGCGCGGACACTTCATCAAATAGTGCGTCGAAATCATCAGCGGCGTTGGTCATATCCCTGCTTCTCCTAATTTGTCAAAATGCTATGCTGCTCGCCCCGGCGCTTCGCGTGATGACGCCCGGCAATATTCATACCGCTTACGCGAGTGTAGCAGGGCGCTGGCCGGTTGTTCAATCACCGGCGCTGGAAAGGCGCTTGCCCCACCCTGTGGCATGGCGTAAACGGAGTTTTCTGTTGTATTTGGAGATACTAACATCGCCAGGGGCACCTCGGGGTGCCTCAGAGGAACAAATACCGCGATGCGGCAAAAAAATCGTCCAGGACATGGCTGGTATTGGACACGGCGTTTCCGGTGTTTCTTGATAAATATCAAGTCTTTCCATCCTAATAATGGACGAAATCGCGGCTACAATAAAGTATGGCCCCCGATAGCGTAGCGGATTTTCATAGACAAGGAGCTGCATATGTACCGCAAAATCCTGATCACCACCGATGGCTCGGCCGTCTCCAAGATGACCGCCTGCGCCGGCGTATCGTTCGCCCAGCAAATGGGGGCCGAAGTGCTGGCCCTGTTCGTGGCGCCGGAATACCAATACCCCATCTACGTTGAAATCATTCCGCCCAGCTATCCCAGCGAGGAGGAATACCGCGCCGCCATGCAGCGCGCCGGCGCCGAGCATGTGCAGCCCATCCTGGACTCCTGCCGCAAGAAGGGCCTGGAATGCCAGGGCCTGACCGCGTTCGCCGAAAGCACGGCGCTGAAGATCGTCGATGTGGCGGCGCAGCAGGGCTGCGACCTGATCTTCATGGGCTCGCACGGCCGCAGCGGCTGGGGCCAGCTGCTGCTGGGCAGCGTCACCAACAAGGTGCTGTCCCACTCCAGGCTGCCGGTGCTGGTGCACCGCCTGCTGAAAGAACCCCTGCCGGACTGAGCGTTGCCCGCCGCCCCTCCCCTGTCACACTACTTAGCAATCCATGATCAAAATAGTCATTGCCGACGACCACACCATTATGCGCGAGGGCCTCAAGCGCATCCTCGACGGCGCGCCCGACATCGATATCGTCGGCGAAGCCATCGACGGTTTTGAAGTACTGAACCACATCCGCCAGGGCGGCTTCGACTTGCTGCTGCTGGACCTGTCCATGCCGGGGCGCAGCGGCATCGAGCTGATACGCCAGATCCGCAGCGAGGCGCCCAAGCTGGCCATCCTGATACTCACCATGCACGAGGAGGAGCAATACGCGGTGCGCGCCATCCGCGCCGGCGCGCAGGGCTATCTGACCAAGGAAAGCGCCGGCACCCAGCTGCTGGGCGCCATCCGGCGCGTGGCCGCCGGCCGGCCCTATATCAGCACCGAAGTGGCCGAGCAGCTGGCGCTCAACATCATGCTGCCCAATGAGAGCCTGCTGCACAAACAGCTGTCGGACCGCGAGTTCGAGGTGTTTTCGCTACTGGTGGCCGGCAAATCCATCACTGAAATCGCCAATGGCTTGCATCTTAGTGTAAAGACGGTCAGCACCCACAAGACCCGCATCATGCAGAAGATGGGCATGAACTCGCTCTCTGAAATGGTGCAGTACGCCGTGGCGCACCGCCTGCTCTCCCCCTTCAAGACATAGGACTACTCCTACAAACGGGCGCTTACTCCTACGCCCACAATCAGCCTCGGCTGATATCTATGGCAAGACCATGTTGGCATACTGAAATCACACGATGGAAGTTGCCAGAAGGTCATAACTGCTACAAGGAGAAAAGCATGCAGTCTACGCACATCAACGAATTCCGCCCCGGCGCGCCGGCGGCGCCACTGTCCGGCCTGGAGGCCGGGCGCCAGCGCCAGGGCCGGCTGTGGTCGAACCTGACGGAAGTCTGCGAACTGCTGCATATCCCTCCCGTCAACATCGCCCACTCGGAGGAGCTGCTGTTCCAGCACGTGCAGTTCAAGACCGGCCAGCGCATCCACACCATAGGCCAGCCCTTCGACATGCTGTACATCGTCAACTCCGGCTTCCTGAAAACCGTGCTGATCGACGAATTCGGCAACGAGCA
This sequence comes from Pseudoduganella aquatica, assembly GCF_009857595.1. GTDB lineage: Bacteria > Pseudomonadota > Gammaproteobacteria > Burkholderiales > Burkholderiaceae_D > Rugamonas > Rugamonas aquatica_A. The sequence continues at coordinate 68,537 of NZ_WWCU01000013.1, forward strand.
GGTGCTCAGCTTCCCGATGAAGGGCGACATGATGGGCGTGGACGGCATCCACACCCGCCACTACTCGTCGGAAGCGGTGGCGCTGTCCGACTGCGACCTGATCCTGCTGCCCTTCCGCAAGCTGGCCGCGCTGGGCCGCGTGCATATCGAGCTGGAAAACATGATGTACGGCGTGATGAGCCGCGAACTGGTGCGCGAGCAAGCCATGATAGGCATGCTGGGCGCGCTCAGCGCGGAGGCCCGCGTGGCACGCTTCCTGGTGGCGCTGTCGGACCGCTTTGCGCAAATGGGCTATTCCAGCAAGCTGTTCAACCTGCGCATGACGCGCCACGAAATCGGCAGCTACCTGGGGCTGACGCTGGAAACGGTCAGCCGCACGCTGTCCGCCTTCAATGAAGTGGGCCTGATCAGCGTGGACCAGCGCACCATCGGCATCAAGGATCCGGAAGCGCTGAAAAACCTGCGCCGCCTGCCGCCTTCGCGCGCGCGCGGACGCCAGCCCGCCGCCCGCGCCAAGGCGGCCGCCGCCGCATCGGCAGCGGCTCCCGGCGCCCAGCCGCTGTACGCCGCCGCCGTCTGATTTTCTTCAGGGTTCACCCCAGTTTGGCCCGCGCACCGCGGGCCTTTTTTTATGGCCGCGCTCCCCGCAAATTGTTCTTGCAAATAAAGCAGGCTTGAACAATAATGCAAATGCGAATCGTTCTCATTTAATGGAGTGTCACCTATGCATGCAGAGAAATCCACCCTGGCGCCCGGCGCCGCCCTCCCCGCCGCAGCGCGCAGCGCCGCTCCAGCCGCGTCCGCAGTCCGCCGCCTGACCAGCGCCGGACTGATGCAGGACCAGCGGGAAGTGGAAATTGAACACGGCAACAAAGTCTACCGCCTGCGCATCACCCAGCTCGGCAAGCTGATCCTGACCGCCTGAGCGCCCGAACTTCCTAAGCTTTCCACCCCAGCCAGCCATCCGCATTGCGGTAGCCAGCCTTCCCGACCTTGCGAGGAGTGCCTGATGGCTATCATCGACCGTACCGATCCTATCTTCCTGACTAATAACCAGCACGGCCAGCGCCCGGAACTCATGCTGTCCGCCGTGCTGCACCTGATGTCGCATTACACGGCCAGCGCCGGCGAAAGCGGCGCCTGCCTGAAGCTGGCCTCGGTCATCGAGCGCCATTTGAAAGCCCTGGCCAGCCTGCCGGAACTGGCGCCGGTGCTCAGCGCCACCTGCCAGCAGCTGTCCGAGCAATGGGCCGGCGTGGTCGAGCGCGCCATGCCGGTGCAGGAAAAGCACACCTTCCTGGAACGGCTGATGGCCCGCTCGCGCAGCGGCGAGCAGGCGGCGTGAGGCGGCGGCATGTGCGATAAACATCAAGCCAAGACCGGCGCCGGCGGCGCGCAGACCTCGCGCCGCCGGCGCCTGTGGGAACTGGGCCACGCCTGCCATTGCCCGCTGGTCGGCGTCGGCATGCCGCTGGCGGCGCTGCGCAAGCTGGTGGGCAAAATCACCGGCGGCGCCGTGGTGGCGGACGACTACGAAGTCCACGTGGGCGTGGTGACCGAATGCGGCGCCCGCAACCGCCTGTCCGAAGCCTTGCAGAAGGAACTGGAGCGGCGCTACGCCGGCGTGCTGCTGCGCTTCAAGAGCGCCAAGGACAGCGCCGCCGTCGCCGCGCTGTGGCGCGCCGCCGTGGCCAACGGCGACGTGGCCGGCGCCTTCTGGGCCGGCCTCACGCATGCGCGCTGCACGCCGGAGCTGGAGGAACAGATGTGCCGCGACCTGCATATGGTGCAGCACCAGGCCGGCGCCTGCGCGCGCGCCGACATTACGCGCTTCCATGCGGTGCTGGAGGAAAACTCGCGCATGACGCGCGAGCTGGCGCGCCTGCAGCAGCGCAGCGCCGCCATGCAGCTGGAGCGCAACGCCGAACTGGACCAGCACGCCAGCCAGCTGATGCAGCTGCGCGCCCAGCTGGTGGGCCGCGACAGCCTGGCCGACTCGCTGCGCCATGAACTGGAGCAGCTGCGCGCCTCGATTCCCGGCCTGGACACGCGCGACCGCCTGTCCCAGCGCCTGAGCCAGGTGGACGAGCGCGAGCGCGCGCTGCGCAACCAGCTGGCGGACCTGAAGCAGGAGCTGGCGCAAGCGCAGGCGGCGCTGGCCGCCGCGCAGGTCCCGGCCGGCGCCGCCGTCCACGCCCTTCCCCAGGCCGAGCGCGGCGCCGCGCAGCCGCTCACCGAACACGTGATCCGCATGCCGGAGCGGCTGGCCGACCGCAGCATCCTGTGCGTGGGCGGGCGCACCGGCAACGTGGCGACCTACCGCGCGCTGATCGAGCGCGTGGGCGCCCAGTTCGCCCACCATGACGGCGGCCTGGAGGACAACGCCAACCGCCTCGAAGCCAGCCTGGCCGCCGCCGACCTGGTGATCTGCCAGACCGGCTGCATCAGCCACAGCGCCTACTGGCGCGTGAAGGACTTCTGCAAGCGCACCGGCAAGCGCTGCGTATTCATCGACAACCCCAGCATCTCCAGCCTGGCGCGCGGCCTGGAAGAAGCCGACCTGGCCTGATTCTTCCGCGCATAAAAAAAACCCGCCGGTTCCTTTCGGGACCGGCGGGTTTTTTGTTTTCAATCTACATTAGAAGGTATAGGTACCGGTCATGTAGAAGGTGCGGCCCATAGGGTCAGCATAGCGTGGGTCGAAACCAACCTGGTGGCCGGACGAAGCGCGCAGCGAGAACGGCGGGTTGCGGTCGGCGATGTTTTTCACACCAGCGCGCAGGGCGATCTGCTTGTTGACCGACCATTTACCCTGCCAGTCGAAGGTCAGGTGCGATGGCACTTCCATGCGGAACTTCTCCAGCTTGTTGGTGCTCAGGTTGCGGCTTTCCGCTTCCGCATCGGTGTAGCCGTTGCGGTAGTTGGCGGTCAGCTGGTTCGAGAACGCACCGGTATCCAGCGTGGTGGTCAGACGGACGACATGGCGGAAAGACACCTTATCGTTGACGCCGAAGAAGTTCATGCTGTTCACCCACACGTTATCCGTACCCGGCGTGGTGTAGTCCGACTTGATCAGGTAGGTGCCATTCAGCGTGCTGGTCAGGTTACCGAATGCAAAGCGGTGACGGTAGGTGGTTTCCCAGTCAACACCTTGGTTGTGGGTCTGGCCGATGTTGATCGACAGGGTTTTCTTGGCCCAGTAGGTCTGGTTGTTGCCTGGATCCACGAAGGTGGTGAACAGGTCGCGGTACTTGACCGGATCGCCGAAGATCAGCGCTTCGCTCACGCTCGACACCGCATCTTTCAGCTTCACATCCCACAGGTCGGCCTGCACCGAGAAGGTCGAGGTCGGTTCGTAGCGGAAGCCAATCGTGAACTGCTTGGATTTTTCCGGCTTCAGGCTCTCGTTGCCACCCGACAGGACGTTGTACTGGCGCTTGCCAACCTGGCAGTAGTCCGCTTTTTCAGCCTTCAGGTTGGCAGGGCAATCCCACGACGATGCGGTGAAGCCTGCGGCCACCAGCGGCTGGCCGATGTCCAGCATGGAAGGCGCCTTGAAGCCGGTGCCGTAGGAACCGCGGGCCAGGAAGGACTGGCTAGGCTGCCAGCGTGCCGACAGCTTGTAGGTGCTGGAGGACTCTTTGCTGCCCATGTCGCGGTTGGCGATGGCGTTCTTGACCGCGTCGAAGGTGTCGTAACGGGCAGCCAGGCTCAGTTCAACAGTCTTGTGCACCGGTGCGCTCAGCTCGGTGAACACGCCATAGTTGGCACGTTCCAGATCGTAGGCCGGCGAAGCGCTGAAGCCGAAAATGTCCGAGCCGGTGGCGTGCGGGGTCTGCACGTAGTGGTAATTGCGGTAGTCGCCGCCCAGCGCGATGGCTGCAGGACCGCCCGGCAGCGCGAACAGTTCACGCGAAGCGCGGCCGTCGATGCCTTTCAGGGTGGTCGAAGCGTCGCGGATCGAACCCTTGTACACCGAGTTGGCGATCAGCTGCTTGGTGGCGTCGGATTGCGCGCCGATACTGAGGAAGGGGTCGAACTGGTTCTTGGCCAGCATGTCGCGGAATTCCGTGTTCTTCACGTAGCCGCCCACATAGCGCTCGTCGATCGCGTTTTGCGACCAGGTCAGGCCACCGCTCAGGTTCCAGGTGCTCAGTTCAGCTTCCGCGCCCAGCACGAAGTTTTTGGAATCGGTGATGGTCTGGCTGTCGCGGGTGCCCCAGTCGTAGGTGCGATAGCTGGCGGTGACGGCCTTGATATCGGCGTCCTGCGCTGCCGTCAGATATGGCTTGACATAGGTGTTGTACAGCGGCGAGCCCTTGGCGATCGATACCGACGCGGTGTTCGGTGCGATGCGCGCGGTCAGGTCCAGGCGCGAGTAGGCTGCCTCGGCGAACACGGTGATGTCTTCAGTGGCCTTGAAACTGGCTTTACCGAAGAAGCTGTCGCGCTTGCTCTCAGGCACGATCTCGATGGTCTGCACGAAGTCGAAGCCGCAGTTCTGCACCAGGGCGGTGTTGCTCAGGGCAACCTGGTTCATCGGTGCGCAGCTGCCGTTTTTCTTCAAGTAAGGATTGAAGCCGATCGGGTCGCTACCCACTTTGTTGAAGGTGGCCGACACGTTGGCAGGGATGGCTGCCGGGCTGGTGCGGTCGTAGATGTAGTTGGTGCCCTTGTTGCTGAACGGAACATAAGCGGTCGATGCGAAGTCGCGGTCGATTGCTTTGATCTGTTTGCGCTCGTCATGGCGGAACGACGCCATCACGTTGAAGCGGTCCTTGTTCAGGTCGCCGAAGCCATAGGTGGCGTTGATGTTGGACTGCGAGCCTGGGCTGCTGTCGCCCGGCTGGCTGTAGGAAGCTTCAATCGAGCCGCCTTGCAGGTTTTTCTTCAGGATGAAGTTGATCACGCCGGCGATGGCGTCCGAGCCGTACAGGGCCGAAGCGCCGTCGGTCAGGATCTCGACGCGCTCAACCGCGCCCAGTGGGATGGCGTTCAGGTTGATGGTGCTGCCCGAACCCTGCGGCGCGATGCGGCGGCCGTTCAGCAGCACCAGGGTGTAGTCCTCGCCGATATCATGGATCGATGCCGACACGCGGCCGCCCGAGTTGGTGCCGGCCGCGATGGCATCGATGGTGAAACCTTGCATTGCCGGCAGGGCCTGGATCAGCTCGGCAACGTTGGTGGCGCCGGACTTGGCGATCTGCTCTTGCGACAGGCGCTGCACTGGCAGTGCGCCTTCAACGGCGATGCGGCGAATGGCCGAACCGGTAATCTCAACCTTTTGGATTTGTTCCTGAGCAACGGAGTTGCCAGTCAGCGCGGCCGTACCGGCCAGGACTGCAAATGCCAAGCGCACCGAACGCGCGCCAATCTTCTCTTTCAAAACCATGCACAACTCCTGTCATCGTGGATCAAATGCAAGGCAAGCACGTGATGTGCTTGTATCTTTTCTTCACAAAAAGTTAACATCCTTGCCCTTGGAAGGCTCGATGATGTCACGCAACTGACACATTTACTATGAGCAAATCGCCATCCTGATTGTCAAAAAGTTACAAAATGCGTGATAATTGGAGATAATTCTGGTTCAGCACCCCAGAAACAAATTAAGTTTCGCCAATTCGACGGAAATCACGCTAATTTGTATGATTTCCGCAACATAGCCTGTAACTGTATCAATACACGTCACGCCGGTAGCGGCCTTGCGCAGCCAGCTCATCCAGCGCCGTCCGGCCCAGCAGCGTAGCCAGCGCCTGGTCCACGCCCGCCGCCATGCCGTCCAGGCTGCCGCACACATAAATCGCCGCGCCGTCCGCCACCCAGTCCCGCAATTGCGCGGCGCGGGCCGGCAGCAAATCCTGCACATAGCGCTGCGCCGCGCCGTCGCGCGACCAGGCCAGGTCCAGTCCAGGCAGCTGCCCGGACTGCCGCCAGGCGGCGATTTCGTCTCGGTAATGGTAGTCGTGGGCCTGCTGGCGCTCGCCGAACAGCAGCCAGTTGCGCACCTGGCCGGCGCCGGCGCGGGCGCGCAAATGCCCGCGCAAGCCGGCGATGCCGCTACCGTTGCCGATCAGAATCAGCGGCCTGCCGGCGTTGTCTTCCAGCCGGAAACGGCGGTGGGCGCGCAGCCGCAGCTGCACCGTCTCGCCCGGCTCGGCCTGCCTGCACAGCCAGCCCGAGGCGTGGCCATGGCTGCCGTCCCCATGCACATGCAGGCGCACCAGCAAATGCACCCGGCCGTCGGCCGGCACCGAGGCGATCGAATACTCGCGCGCCCGGGACGGGTCGGACGGCGGCGCCACCTGCACCAGGTCGCCCGCCTGCCACTCGGGCAGCGCGCCGTCCAGCGGCTCAAGCTCGAGATGGAAAATGGGCGCCCCGGCGCTGCCCTCGTTGAGCTGGCGGCGCTCGGCCAGGCGCCAGCCGCCGAAGGCCGGCGCGCTCCAGTCCGGCGCGTCGCTGGTGCCGGCCAGGTGGCTCAATTGCAGGCGCCACGCCGCGATCGCCGGTTCGGCGTTGCAGTTGACCTCGATGCGCTCGAACAGGCTGCTGGCGCCCTGCTCCCGCAGCCACTGGTCAAGCGCGCGGCCAAAGCCGCAATAATTGATGTAGGACATGTCACCCAGCGCCAGCACCGCGTAATGCAGGCGCGGCAGCGGCAGGCTCAGCGTCATGATGCGGCTGGCGAAGGCCGCCGCCGCATCGGGCGCATCGCCCTCGCCGTAGGTGCTGACCAGGAACAGGATGCGCTCGGCCTCGGCCAGGTCGCGCTGTTTCAGTGCGGACAACTCGCACAGCCGCGCCGGAATGCCGGCCAGGCGCAGCGTTTCCAGCGTCTGCCCGGCCAGTTCCTCGGCGCAGCCGGTCTGGCTGGCGTAGGCCACGATCCAGCCCGGCGCCAGCGCTGCGGCGGCCTGTCCGGCCGCGCCGGCCCGGCGCTTGCGGCGCAGGCGCAGCCAGGGCGCCATGCACACCAGGCCGTAGACCATGAAACAGCCCGCCGTCAGGGCCAGGCGCAAGGGATCGTTGGTCAGTATCATTGCTGTCAGTCTTGTTCTTCGTCCAGCATGCCGCGCATGGGGCCGCTGAGGTGTTCGGTATAGCCAACTGCGCCGCCATCCTGGCGCACCACAAAGCGCGCCGCCAGGCCCAACCGGTCCGCCAGGGCCATGCCTTGTTCCAGGCCCAGCACGGTGAGCGCGGTGGACCAGGCGTCCGCCGCCATGCAGTGCGGATGCACCACCGTGACGGCGGCCAGCTGGTTGGCGATGGGGGCGGCGCTGCGCGGATCGATGGTGTGCGCAAAGCGCGTGCCGTCCTGCAGGAAATAGCGCCGGTAGTCGCCCGAGGTAGCCACCGACAAGCCATGCAGCGCCAGCGCGATCTGGGGCAACGGCTCGGGCTGCGGCTCGGCCGTTGATGCGGGCGGCTGCGCGGCAGGCGGCTGTTCCAGCGCCACCCACCACGGCTGGCCGTCCGGCTTCATGCCCGCGCCGCGCAGCTCGCCGCCCACCTCCACCAGGAAGTGGCGCCAGCCTTGCGCCAGCAGGCTGTGGGCCAGCCGGTCCACGCTGTAGCCCTTGGCTACGGCCGACAGGTCCAGCTGTAGTCCGCCCGGCTGCAGCGCCCGCCCGCCGCCATGCGGCACCGGCCCCGGCTCCAGACGCAGCACTTGCGCAGCGCGTTCGGCGCGCAGCGCGGCGATGCGTGCGGCGTCCGGCGCCACGAAACCCGGCTGGTCGTGCCGGCCGGCGGGGCCGAAGCCCCAGGCGTTGACGATGGCGCCGGCACAAGGGTCGTAGGCGCCGCCGGACTCGCGCGCCACCTGCATGGCAAAGGACAGCACGTCGAAAAAGGCTGGCGGCAGCGCCTGCCAGCTGCCCGGCGCGGCGCGGTTGAAGCGGCCCAGGTCGGAACCGGCTTCCCAGTGGCTCATTTCGGCCACCACGCGGTCGAGCTGCTGCTGGAGCTGCTGCTGGAGCGCCTGCGGCACGCCCTTGTCCGCCACCAGCACCGACCAGCTGGTGCCCATGCTCAGGCCGCCAAAACTATGGATGGCGGCGCCGTCGGGCGGGGCAAGCTCGGAAATCTGGTGCGGTATCAGTGTCAGGCGCATAGGAAAACGGCGGGTCTGCGGCCCGCCTGCGATAGCGGCGCGCCGGCAAGCTCGGCCGGCGCGCGCGGATGAGGGCAATCCTGCCTTATTGCGGCAGCACTTCCACGGTGGCGCCGTAGGTGGCGCGGCGCGGCGGCATTTGCGGCGGCTGGCCAGGCACGGGCGCGGCGGCGGCCGGCCAGCTGGCGCTGACCAGGTACATATTCGCCGCCGGCAGCGTGAAGGTGATCTCGCCCTTGGCGTCGGTGGTGTGGCGCACCTCACCCAGGGTGCCGCGGTATTTCACGCCGCCCGGTATCAGGCTGAAGGCCTGGTTGGCGGCCGGCTTGCCGTCCAGCAGGAAGCGCCAGGTGGCCTTCTCGCCCGCGCGCAGATCGTTCGGATGCGTCACCGGCACCAGTTCCAGGCCCACGCCGGTCGGCTTGAAGACCGCCGTGTCCGTCTCAGTGGCGGACACAAAGGTTTCCAGGCGGCTGGCGGTGCGCGTCAGCTTGACTTCCTGCGCGTCGGCCGGCACGTCCTTGGCCAGGCTTTCCTCGCTGCCACGGAAGCGCTTCATCTCGCCGTTCAGCTTGTAGCTGCCCATCACGCTCTGCTGCACCAGCGCGATCTTGTAGGTGCCCGGCTTGCTCATCTTGACGTCGAAGGTGCTGCGCAGGCGGCCGGTGCTGGCGTTCTGCAGGTCCACCTTGGCGCCGTCCGGGCCGGTCACCACGACGGCGTCCAGCTTCAGCGGCTGGTGGTCGATATCGAACAGGCCTTCGGAGATGGCGGCGTCCACCGTCACCCAGGCGTCCTTGGCGTCGACCAGCGAGGACGAAGGCAGCAGCCAGGGCTTGTGGGCATAGGCGTTCAGGGCCAGGCCGGCCAGCGCGGCGGCCAGCAGCAATTTTGTGGTTTTCATCTTGGGCTGCCTTTATTTGAGTTGAACGGCGACGGCGCCGACTTCTTCCTTGCCTTTGGCGCTGGCCACCTGGGCGGCTTTCAGCGGCCAGGTCAGCGGCACCTTCACCACTTCCCGTCCGCCCGCTTCGCGCGCCACTTCCACCAGCAGGTTGTACTGGCCGGCCGGCAGCTTGTCCAGGCCGTCCCTGGACAGCGGGAAGCTCAGCGTGTGCTCGCCCGGCGACTTGGTGGCGCCGCTTACGCCGTCCATCGGCATGGCCAGGTCGCGGCCGCTCTTGCGCCACCACTGGCGCATATCCTTGAGCCACTTGGTGCCGGCGTTGTCCTTCTTCTTGGTGTCGTACAGCACCGCCAGGTTGGCCACCACTTTCTGGTCCGCATTCTCCAGCCAGGCCGCGATATATGGGCGGTGGTACTCCGCCACGTTCAGTTGCGGGATTTCCAGCTTGAGGGCCAGGTCGGCCGCCATGGCCTGGGCGCTGAGCAGGGGGATGGCGGCAGCGATGGAGTAGCGTAATTTCATGAGTTGCCTTTTTAATGGATGAACAGCAATGCAATGACAAAGGGAATCAGGATGCCCAGCCCGACCATGGGCCAGGTGAACGGCCGGTTGGCGGCGTGGAATTTCAGTATCAGCAGGCCGGTGATGCAGAACACCAGGCAGGCGGCGGCAAAGATGTCGATAAACCAGTTCCAGGCGGCGCCGGTGTTGCGCCCCTTGTGCACGTCGTTCAGCCAGGACACCCAGCCACGGTCGGTATGCTCGAATTCGGCGGCGCCGTCCTCCAGGCCGATGCGCACCCAGGCGTCGCCGCCGGCCTTGGGCAGCGGCAGGTAGACCTCGTCCAGCGACCATTCGGCGCTGCGCCCGCCCGCCTTCAGCGACCAGGTGTCGCGCAGCCAGCGCTCGGCGCTCTCCGGCAGCGGCGCCTTGTCGCCGTCGTGCGCGGCGGCGAACTTCTTCAGTTCGGCGGCCAGCGCGGCAGGCGCCTCGGCCTGCTTGCGCACCACGCTGGGCTTGGCTTCGATCTGCGCTGCGTGATTCAGCGTGATGCCGGTGATACTGAACAAAAACATGCCCAGCAGGCACAGCGCGGAGCTGATCCAGTGCCACTGGTGCAGCGTCTTCAGCCACAAGGCTCGGCCGGCATTCGGGGAAGCGCTCACGAGAATACTTTCTTGATAGGGTAGGTCATCGAGTTGAGAATGATAATGATTATCATTTGCGAAGTCAATCGGCTAGGGCAATTGTTACATTACGATATTTTTCTTTGCAGCACACATACAAAAATGCCCGGCGCCAATGACTTGGCGCCGGGCACTCTGTAAGGATGGTTGGTGTTATTGCCGTGCAGACTTAACGACCGCCCTTGCTGCCGCCCTGGCTGCTGCCTTGGTTGCTGCCTTGGCTACCGCCCTGGTTGCCGCCCCGGCTGCTGCCTTCATTGCCGCCCTGGCCGCCACTGCGCGAGCCGGAGCTGGCCGAGCTGCTCTGGCTGTTCTGGTCGTTCTTGTGGCTCATGCTGCCGGCGCGGCGCGCTTCTTCGGAAGTGAACTCGTGCGCCGTGCCTTTTTCGTGGGCTGCGCGCCCGCCTTCGGCGGCGATTTCACGCTGGCGCTGCGGATCCATGGACGCGAAGCCACGGCTGCTGGTGTCGCCGCTCTGCTTGCTGCTGGACTGCGTACCGCCCTGCTTGCTGCCGCTGCTTGCACTGCTGCTTGCGCTGCTGCCTTTGTTGTCCTGCCCTTTGCCTTGATTGCTAGCCATGGTGAGTCTCCTGTCGTGGATAGAGAAACTCATGGTAGTGCATCGATTTCGCAGCGCCCATAGGACACTTGCAAGACAAGGCGTAGGAACAGTCCCGCATTTCGTGACCGAGTTTTGCTTACCTTCCAGCGTTCAACATTGCGTGCGGCAGCACCTTGTCGCCAGCCACCAGGTACAGCTTGTCGTCGCCGGCAAGCCGCAGCGCATGGCCTCCGGTGAAGGCGCCGAACGAGGGCAGGATGGCGCGCCGCCCGCCAGCCACGAAGCAAGGCAGGCGCAGCGCATCGCGCCCCGCCGCGAGATGGAACACCGGATGCACATGGCCGGCCAGCACATAGCCCGGCGCATCCAGTTCCGGATGGTGGCAAAACGAAAACGGCGCCAGCGCAAACGGTTCGTCGGCCACCGCTATGCCCAGGGCCTCCGGCGGATCGCCCGCGTGCAGGTCGTGGTTGCCGCGCACCAGCGTCAGGCGCAGCGCCGGATGCCGCCCGCGCCAGCGCGCCAGCTCCGCCAGCGTGGCCGGCGCGCGCGCCGCCTTGGCGTGCAGGAAGTCGCCGAGGAAAACCAGCTGCGCCACGCCGTGCGCTGCCAGCAGCCGGTCCAGCCTCTCCAGGTTGTCCGCCGTGGTGCCGCCCGGCACAGGCACGCCCAGCGCGCGGAAAGCCGCCGCCTTGCCGAAATGAATATCGGCCACCGCCAGCAACCGCAGGCGCGGCCAGAACAAGGCCTTCTCCGGCAGCAGCAAAACCGTCTCGCCGGCCAGCTCGATGGCGCAGGCGCCGTCTGCGATGGGCGTGATGGGCGCGCTCATGGCCCGGCCGCCTTTTCCAGCTCGCGCAGCATGCGCGCCACGCGGTCCGACAGCTTCTCCGTGCTGAGTTTTTCGCGGAAGCGCTCCACCATCAGCCCAAAGCCGAACGGCGTGGCGCGCTTCACCTCGTGCAGGGACAGGCTGCGCCGCTGCAGCTCCAGCAAGGCCGCGCGCAGGCGCTCCAGTTCGAGCTCCTGCTCCAGCACTTCGCGCTGCGCCTGCGTCAGCAGCAGATTGGCCGCGTCGTGCTTGCGGAAGACCTCGAAAAACAGCGAGGACGAAGCCTGCAATTGGCGCGCGCTTTTCGGCTGGCCCGGATAGCCCTGGAACACCAGCCCCGCGATGCGCGCAATTTCCCGGAAGCGGCGCTGCGACAGCTCGGTGGCGTTCAGGCTGGCCAGCACGTCCTCCAGCAGATCACTGGTGCTGAACAGCGGCGTGCAACCGTCCTGGCCTGCATCGAGCAGCGCGCGCCAGTCGGGCGCCCCCTCCCCGTCCGCCGCCAGCAGCTCAAGGCCGTAATCGTTGACCGCAATCGAGAAAGTGGCCGGCTGCGTGCGCGCCACGCGCCAGGCCAGCAGCGAGGCCAGTCCCAGGTGCACCGCGCGGCCCGCAAAGGGATACAGGAACAAGTGCCGCCCCTCGCGGCTTTGCATGCACTCGGCCAGCGTGGCGTCCGGCGCCGGCAAGGCGGACCAACGCTGCTGCACCTCCAGCAGCGGACGCACGGCGGCCATCTCCGGCCCCGCATAGCGGCCTTGCGCGGCCTCCCGCAGCTGTTCCAGCACCGCATGCGCCAGCTCGGACGACAGCGGCATCTTGCCGCCCTGCCAGCGCGGCACGGCGCCCTTGCCGCCGGTGGCGCGCCGCACGTAGGCCGTCATCTCGTGGACCCGCACGAATTCCAGTATGCGCCCGCCGAACAGGAAATGGTCGCCCTTGCGCAGCCGCGAAATAAAGGATTCCTCCACGGTGCCGATGCGCCCGCCGTTCATGAACTTGACCTGGATGCTGGCCTCGGAAACGATGGTGCCTATGCCCATGCGGTGGCGGCGCGCGATGGCGGCGTCCGGCACGCGGTACACGCCGTCCCCGTCCGGCAGCACGCGGCGGTATTCGGGATAGACGGTCAGGCTTTGACCGCCGCGCGCAACGAAGTCCAGCGCCCATTGCCACTCCTGCTCCGTCAGGCTGCGGTAGGACCATGCGCCGCGCACCTCCGCCAGCAGCTCGTCCGAACGGAAGCCGCCGCCGGCCGCGATGGTGACGAGGTGCTGCACCAGAACGTCCAGCGGCTTGTCCGGCGCGGCGCGCGATTCGATGCGCCGCAACGCCACGGCCTGGCGCGCGCCGGCCGCCTCCAGCAGCTCCAGGCTGTGCGTAGGCACCAGGGTGACGCGCGAGGCGCGGCCGGGCGCATGGCCGGAACGCCCGGCGCGCTGCAGCAGCCGCGCCACGCCCTTGGCGCTGCCGATCTGCAGCACGCGTTCGACCGGCAGGAAGTCCACGCCGAGATCCAGGCTGGAGGTGCACACCACGGCTTTCAGCGCGCCGCTTTTCAGGCCCTGCTCCACCCACGCGCGCACCTCCCTGTCCAGCGAGCCGTGGTGCAGCGCGAGCAAACCGGCCCAGTCGGGGCGGGCGTCCAGCAGGTTCTGGTACCACAGCTCGGACTGAGAACGCGTGTTGGTGAACACCAGCGTGGTGGCGTGCCGCTCGATCTCGGCGATCACCGGCTGCAGCATCTGCATGCCGAGGTGGCCGGCCCAGGGAAAGCGCGACGGGTGGTCCGGAATCAGGGTGTCGATCAGCAGCTCCTTGCGCACATGGCCTTCCACCAGCACGCCCTGCCCCTCGCCGAGCAGCACGTCCCTGGCCCGCTCCAGCTGGCCCAGCGTGGCCGACAGGCCCCACACCGGCAGGTCCGGATTCAACTTGCGCAGCCGCGCCAGCGCAAGCTGGGTTTGCACGCCGCGCTTGTTGCCCATCAGTTCGTGCCATTCGTCGATCACCACCATGTCCAGCAGGGCGAAGTGCTGCTCGGCGTCCGGCTTGCTGAGCATCAGGGTCAGGGATTCGGGCGTGGTGACCAGGGCGTCCGGCAGGCGCCTGGCCTGGCGGGCGCGCTCGGCGGACGCGGTATCGCCGGTGCGGGCGGCGACGGTCCAGCCGGGGGCCAGCTCGGCGGCGGAGGATTCCAGCGTGCGCAGCGTGTCGGCGGCCAGGGCGCGCATGGGCGTGATCCACAGCACGCGCAGGCCGGCCTTGCGGCGCGGCGCCTGTGCGCCCGCGCGCAGCAAGGCCGCGAACCAGACCGCGTAAGTCTTGCCCGAGCCTGTCGTTGCATGCAGCAGGCCCGATGCGCCGGCCAGTGCGGCGCGCCAGACCTCGCGCTGAAAGGGAAACACAGCCCAGCCCCGGGCGGCGAACCACGCGTCCACCTGCGCCGCGCCCGGGCCGCTCATGCGGCGCCGGCCAGCAGGCCCTTGAGCGTTTCCAGCGTATCGGCGTCCTCCACGGTCTTGTCGTCGCGGCGGCGCAGGATGCGCGGGAAGCGCACGGCAATGCCCGACTTGTGGCGCGGCGACAGCGCAATGCCTTCGAAGCCGATCTCGAACACCATGCTGGGCTTCACGCTGCGCACCGGCCCGAATTTTTCTATCGTGGTGCGGCGGATGGCGTTGTCGACCTGCGCGATCTCCGCGTCCGTCAGCCCCGAATACGCTTTCGCGAACGGCACCAGCTGGCGTCCATCTTCCTCGCCGTCCCACACTGCGAAGGTGTAGTCCGTGTACAGCGACGCGCGGCGCCCATGGCCGGCCTGCGCATAGATCAGCACCGCGTCCACCGAATAGGGATCGATCTTCCACTTCCACCACGTGCCCACATCCTTGGTGCGGCCCACGCCGTACTGCGCGGACGCCGCCTTCAGCATCAATCCCTCCACGCCGCGCGCGCGCGACTCGGCGCGGATGCCGGCCAGCTGTTCCCAGCTCTGCGCCTGCACCAGCGGCGACAGGCGCAAGGCCGGCAGCGCCAGCGCGGCCACCAGCCCTTCCAGCATGGCGCGCCGCTCGCGCTGCGGCAGCGCGCGCAGGTCGGCGCCGTCCTGCTCCAGCAGATCGTAAGCCACCAGCACGGCCGGCAGCTCGCCCAGCATGCGGGCCGACAGGGTCTTGCGCGCGATGCGCTTTTGCAGGTCGGCGAAGGGAGCTGGCGCGTCGGCGCCGCGCCAGACCAGGATTTCGCCGTCGATCACCGTGCCTTCCGGCAGGGCCAGCGCGGCCAGCTCGGGAAAGCGGTCCGTGATCAGTTCCTCGCCGCGCGACCACAGCCAGTTCTTCCCTTCCCGGCACACCAGCTGCGCGCGCATGCCGTCGTACTTCCACTCGGCCTGCCAGTCTTCCAGCGCCCCCAGCGACTCGGGCGCGGCCTGCAGCTGGTGCGCCAGGAAGAAGGGATAGGGCTGGCCGCCGCGCTGCGCATGCTCGTCCGCCGACTGCGCGCTGACCAGCTGCAGAAAGCCCTGCGCCGTGGGGCTGACGCGGCCGTCGGTCCAGCCCATCAGCCGCTGCGCGATCACTTTGCCGTCCACCGCCGCGATGGCGCTCAGCGCGCGCGTGACCAGCAGGCGCGACACGCCGACGCGGAAGCCGCCGCCTATCAGCTTGGACAGCAGGAAGCGTTCGCGCGTTTCCAGTTCGTCCCAATAGCGGAACAAGGCCTCGCGTATGGTTTCCGGCGCCGCCCCGCGCAGCGGCGCAATGCGCTGCTCCACCCATTCCGCCAGGCCCGCGTCGCTGCGCCGGCTGGGCGCGGGCAGAATGTGCGCGATGGTCTCGGCCAGGTCGCCCACCGCGTGGTAGCACTCGTCGAACAGCCACTCGTCCAGGCCGGCGAACTCGGTGGCGTACTGGCGCAGCAGCTTGACCGGCACCGCCTGGCGCGGCTTGCCGCCCGCCAGGAAATACACCGCCCACGCCGCGTTCTCCGGCGCCGCGCTGGCGAAAAAAGCCTGCAGCGCATCGAGCTTGCGGCTGGTGGACGTGGTCTCGTCCAGTTCGGCGTAGAGACGGGCGAATTCACGCATGCGGCACCTCGCCCTCCTCCGCTTCGTCGTCGCCGTATTCGGTGTCGAAGCCGCTGGCGTCCAGGCCGTTCTGGCACAGCCAGCGCACCATCACCGGTATGGAGCCATGCGTGACGATGACGCGCTGCGCGCCGGTGGCCTTGATGGCGGACATCAGTCCCGGCCAGTCCGCGTGGTCCGACAGCACAAAGCCCCGGTCCACGCCGCGCCGGCGGCGCGCGCCGCGCAGCAGCATCCAGCCGCTGGCGAAGGCGTCGCTGTAGTCGCCGAAGCGCTTGATCCACGGCGAGCCCGCCGCCGACGGCGGCGCCAGCACAATGGCGCGGCGCAGCTCCGCCTTGTCCACTTCCGTCACCATGCGCGTCTCCGGCAGCGCCACGCCGGCCGCGCGGTACACGCGGTTCAGCGGCTCCACCGCGCCGTGGCAGACGATGGGGCCGATGGACGGATCGAGCCCGCTCAGCATGCGCTGCGCCTTGCCGAAGGAATAGCCCAGCAGCACGCTGGCGCGGCCCTGCTCCGCGTTGCGCGCCCACCAGGCGTTGATGTCGGCGTAGACCTGCTCCTGCGGCTGCCAGCGGTAGATGGGCAGGCCGAAGGTGGACTCGGTGATGAAGGTGTCGCAGCGCACCGGCTCGAACGGCGCGCAGGTGGCGTCCGCCTCCACCTTGTAGTCGCCGGAAGCCACCCACACCTCGCCGCGGTGCGCCATGCGCACCTGCGCCGAGCCAAGCACATGGCCGGCCGGATGCAGCGAGATGCGCACGCCGTTGTGCTCCACTTCCGTGCCGTAGTCCAGGCCCTGCACATTGATCTCGCCCAGGCGCGACTTGAGAATGTTCACGCCGGGCGCGGCGGCCAGGTAGTGGCCGTGGCCCTGGCGTGCGTGGTCGGAATGCGCGTGCGTGATGACGGCCCTGGCCACCGGCCGCCACGGGTCGATGTAGAAATCGCCGGGCACGCAGTACAGGCCCTCCTTGCGCACTACCACCATGTCGGACATGGGTCTCCTCCCAGGCTAGACCGGCTCGACAAAACCGGCCATGAAGGTCTTGGTTGTATTCTCCGGAAACGCTATCGTGACCTGGTCTCCCGCCACCGACAGCACGGTGCCGATGTCGAACTTGGCCACCTTGACCTGGCTGCCCACTTCGATCTGCGGGCCGGCCGCCGGCGGCGCCGGCATGGCGAAGGTCTCGCCGGGATCAAAGGCCGCCTGCGGCGGCGCCAGGCAATTATCGCACTGGCAGCAGCGCTCGAAGCCGGGCGTCTCGTCGCCGAAATAGTCGAGCAGCAGCTTCCAGCGGCAGTAGCCGCTTTGCGCATAGCCCACCATTTGCTCCAGCGCCTCGCGGTCGCGCTCTTGCTTGTCGGCGTAGACTCCGGCCAGGCGCTCGAACTGCGCGGCGGAGGGCTCGCCCGCCGCGGGCTGCCACGCCAGGCGGCGGTTCTGTTTCAGCAGCTTGCCGTCCTTGAGCAGCTTGAGGCAGACCTGCAGCATGGCCGGCGCGGCCTCGCCCAGTTCGGCCTTGAGCGCGTCGAAGGCGAAGGGGCCGCCGGCCGCCAGCTTGCAGGCGGCGTCGTACACCGTCCGCAGTTCGTTGGCCTCCGGGTAGTGCTTGACCAGGAAAAACTGCTGCAGGCGCTTGTCGGCCTGCAGGTAAAGCAGCGTGCAGTTGGCGATCTGCCCGTCGCGTCCCGCGCGGCCGGACTCCTGGTAGTAGGCTTCCAGATTGGCCGGCACCTGCAGATGCAGCACGAAGCGCACGTCGGCCTTGTCTATGCCCATGCCGAAAGCGTTGGTGGCCACCATCACGCGGCGCGCGCCGTTCATGAACAGCTCCTGGCTGTCCCTGCGCTGCTGCGCGGGCAGCTTGCCGTGGTACAGCGCCACGCTTTCGCCCGCCGCCTCCAGCAGCGCGTACATCTCCTCGGCTGCCTTGACCGTGGCCGCGTACACAATGCCCACGCCGGTTTCGCTGCGGACCCGCTCCAGCGCCTGGGCGCGCTTCTCGTCCGGGTTGGTGCTCTGCACCACCTGGTAGTGCAGATTGGGGCGGTAGATGCCGGTGTTGATCACGTTCAGGTCCGCCACGCCCAGCTGCTGCCCGATGTCCGCCACCACGTCGCCGGTGGCGGTGGCGGTCAGCGCCAGCACCGGCGGGCGGCCCAGCGCCGCCACCGCCGCGCCTATGCCCAGGTAGGCGGGGCGGAAGTCATGGCCCCACTGGGAAATGCAGTGCGCCTCGTCGATCACCAGCAGGTCCACCTGGCTGGCCTGCAGCAGCGCCAGGAACTCCGGCATGGCCAGCCGCTCCGGCGTGCAGAAGATAATGCCGCTGCTGCGCGCGCGGATGCTCTCAAGCGCTTCGAGCTCCTCCGCGCGCGGCAGGCTGCTGTTGAGCTGCGCGGCGCGGATGCCGATCTCCTCCAGCTTTTCCAGCTGGTCCTGCATCAGCGAAATCAGCGGCGACACCACCACCGTGGCGCCCGGCAGTATGGAGGCGGGAATCTGGTAGCACAGCGATTTGCCGCTGCCGGTGGGCATGATGGCCAGCGTGTTGCGCCCCGCCAGCACGCTGTCGATCACCTGGCGCTGGCCCGGACGCAGGCTTTCCACGCCGAATACACGGCGCAGCAAGCCGCCGATCAGGCGCGTGCGCGCCGTCGCCTCCTTCGCTACGCGCCGCTGTGCCGCCGCGCTCTTGTCGCTGCTTGCCATGGTGTCCGCCTCGCTTCATCGCTACTGTAGTTAGAGCTAATGTAAGCGGCGGATGGGGAGGACGCCATAGGACGCCGCCTACAGCAGCCGTAGGAGGGCCGCTAGGTATTGTTCAGCGCGGCCTGGAGTTCGGCCAGGTCGTAGGGCTTGCGCAGCACGCCGGCCGGGAATTCCAGCTGGGACAGCGCTTCCTTGCCGTAGCCGGTGGAAAAGATGATGCGGGTGGGCTGGCCCGCCGCGAGCATGCGCCGCGCCAGGTCGATGCCGGACATGCCGGGCAGGCTGATGTCGGTAAACAGGATGTCGAAGCGCTCGGCCTCCAGCAGCGCCCAGGCCTGCTCGCCGTCGCACACGCCGCTGACATGGTGGCCCAGCATGCCGATCAGCTCGCACACCATTTGCTGCGAATCGAGATTGTCCTCCACCACCAGGATGCGCAGCGCGCCGCCGCTGCCGGGAACGAATGCCGGTATGGTGCCGCTTGCGGCTGCCGCCGGTCCGCCGCCCGGCTCCAGCTTGCGGCCGCGCGCCAGCTTTTCCTGGCTGCGGTTGTTGAACACGTGGCGCAGCTTGCGCGCCAGGTCGTCGCGCCGGTAGGGTTTGCTCAGCAGTTCCAGGCCGGCGTCCACCCGGCCGCCGTGCACGATGGCGCTGCGCGGATAGCCGGACGTGAACAGCACCGCCAGTTCCGGCTGGATGGCGCGCGCGGCGCGCGCCAGGTCCGGGCTGCGCAGGGCGCCCGGCATCACCACGTCGGTAAACAGCAGGTCGACCGGCTCGCGCTCGATCACCGCCAGCGCCTGCTCGCCGTTTTCGGCCTGCAGCACGCGGTAGCCCAGGCCGCCCAGCATGTCCAGCACCACCGCGCGCACGCCGGGGTCGTCCTCCACCACCAGCACGGTCTCGCTGCCGCCGCTGGCCGGCCCGCCCAGGCCGGGCAGCTCCTGGCTCTCCTCCGCGCAGGAGCGCGGCAGGTAGATCTTGACGCTGGTGCCCTCGCCCGGCTCGCTGGCGATCTTGATATGGCCCCGGCTCTGCTTGACGAAGCCATACGCCATCGACAGGCCCAGGCCGGTGCCCTCGCCTTCCGGCTTGGTGGTGAAGAAAGGCTCGAAGGCGCGCTGCAGCACGTCGGGCGGCATGCCGCAGCCGGTGTCGCTCACGGACAGCATCACGTACTGGCCGGACGGCACGTCGAGCAGGTTGTGCACGTAGTACTCGTCCAGCACGGCGTTGCTGATCTCGATGGTGAGCTTGCCGCCGCCGCGCATGGCGTCGCGCGCGTTGATGGCCAGGTTCAGCACCACGTTTTCAATCTGCCCCGGGTCCACCAGCGTGTTCCACAAATCGCTGCCGACGATGGTGGCCACCTCCACCGGCTCGCCCAGCGTGCGGCGCAGCAGCTCGCCCATATTGCCGACCAGGCGGCCCAGGTTGGCCACCACCGGCTGCAGCGGCTGGCGCCGCGCGAACGCTAGCAGCTGCGAGGACAGCTTGGCGCCGCGCTCGACCGCCGCAATCGCCATGGCCAGGCGCTGGCGCGCGGCGCCGTCGGCCGGCGCGTCCTGCTGCAGCAGGTGCAGATTGCCGTAGATGATTTGCAGCACATTGTTGAAGTCGTGCGCCACGCCGCCGGTCAGCTGGCCCACCGCTTCCATCTTCTGCGACTGGCGCAGCGCGTCCTCGGCCTTGTCGCGCTCGGCGATCTCGCGGCCCACGCGCTGCTCCAGGGTGTCGTTCAGGTCGCGCAGCGCCACTTCGATGCGGCGCCGCTCGGTGATGTCGGTCTTGACCGCGATCAGCGCCTGCGGCTCGCCGTCCTCGTCCACCAGCCGGCTCATGCTGCTGGAAATCCAGACCCAGTCGCCGTCCGGCTTCAGGTAGCGCTTTTCCAGCGTGAACGGCACGCCGTCTGCCAGCAGGCGCGCCACCCGCGCGCGGTTCTCGTCCATGTCCAGCGGGTGGATGATGTCGTCCATGTGCAGGCCCAGCAGTTCCTCCTCGCCGCGCCCCAGCATCTGGCACAGCGCGCCGTTGACGCGGCGGAAGCGCCCGCTCAGGTCCAGCTCTGACAGGCCCACCGAGGCCTGGCCGAAGATGGCGGCCAGACGGTCCTGGCTGGCGCGCAGGGCCTGCTCCATCTGCTCGCGCGGCCGGCCCCAGGCGGCGGCGCTGACGGTGCACAGCACGCCGCCCACCTCGGCCCCGCCGTCGCGCACCGGCGTGTAGTCCAGGTCGAACCAGACCTGCTCGGGCATGCCGTTGCGCAGCACCGTCATCGGCGCTTCGCGCACGCGGCGCAGCTCGCCACGGAAGCCGGTTTCCAGCATCTCGCGGTTCCAGTCCCACAGTTCGGGCCAGCCGCCTTCCACCGTGGCGCCCAGGATGCGCGGATGGCGCGCGCCGGCGATGCCGGCATAGGCGTCGTTGTAGATCATCACGTGCGCCGGCCCCCACATCAGCACCATGGCGACCGGGGTGTTGAGCAGGATGTCGACCGTGGTGCGCAGCGCCGGCGACCACTGCGCCATCGGTCCCAGGGCGGTGGCGGCCCAGTCGAACTCGCGCACCAGGCGCCCCGTGTCGCCGCCGCCCTGCGGCGCATAGCACTGCGGCGGCAGCGGCTGGAGCTGGTGGCTGAGAGAATTCATTCGGACTGCTGCTCCTGTTCCTGTGTTGGCTATGGTGGCGACGGTGGCCACGGTGGCTATGTCAAACTGTACCGCAATATCGGCGCCGCGTGCGCGCGATCACGGGGAATCACAATCCGGCAAATCCGGCCAGACCGGCGTAAGATACTGCCCTCAGCCATTTTTTTACCTGCCATCATGACTTTTACCCTTAGCGACGCCGCCTACGGCACCGACACCCCGGAAGCCAAACAGGCCATGTACGCCGATCTGCGCTCCCAGCTGCAAGGCCTGCTGGCCGGCGAGACCGACGTGATCGCCAATACCGCCAACTTCAGTTCGCTGGTGTTCAACACCATGCCGGGCCTGAACTGGGCCGGCTTCTACTTCCTCAAGGGCGACGAACTGGTGCTGGGACCGTTCCAGGGCAAGCCGGCCTGCATCCGCATCAAAAAAGGACGCGGCGTCTGCGGCAGCACCGTGGAAAAAGGCGAGCCCATCCTGGTTCCGGACGTGCACGCCTTCCCCGGCCACATCGCCTGCGACGTCAACTCGCGCTCCGAGCTGGTGGTGCCGGTGTTCGCCGGCGGCGCCATCCACGGCGTGTTCGACCTCGACAGCCCGCTGCCGAACCGTTTCGACGAAGTCGATTCCGAAGGCATCCAGTCCCTGGTGCGCTTGCTCGAAGCCACCCTGCCCGCCTAAGCCCGCGCTCTCCCGGACGCATGCGGATTGATACTGCGCATGCGCCCGCCTGCTTCCTCTGGACTTCCACGCCCACGCTGCTAACGTGATTTGTGGAGGTGCCGTCATGCTCAATTTCCAACCAGACCAGCCCACCGCATCAGCCTACGACGATGATTTCGTCCTGTGGCTGGATGCCCAGGTGGAGCTCCTGCGCGCAGGCCGCTACGAACTTCTCGACAAGGACAACCTTCTCGACGAGCTGAACGCCATGACCAGACACGAACGCCGCAGCCTGCGCAGCCGGCTGGAAAAGATCGTCATGCACATGCTGAAAATCGATTTCCAGCCGGCACGCCGAACGCGCAGCTGGAGCAGCAGCATCCGGGAGCAGCGGCGCCAGATTGCCTTCCTCCTGGAAGACAGCCCCAGCCTGCAGCATGAATTGCGAACCAGCATGGACGGTGCATACCAGGCCGCCGTCTACGAAGCGGCGAAGCAGACCGGCCTGCCTGCCTCGGCGTTCCCCCCCGCCTGCCCCTACTCGCTGGACCAGATCCTCCACGGCGAGGCCTGGGCTTAGACCAGCAGCGCCGCGCTCATCGAGCGCGCTTCCTCGGCCGATTCCAGCAGGATGTCGTCGATCAAGGCGTTGCCGGCCAGGTAGGCGTCCAGCGCCGCGCCGCGCGCCAGCACGGCGTCGTCGGCCAGCGCCAGCGGCGAGCGCAAGGGGGCCAGCCGCTTGGCCAGCAGCAGCGTGTCGCGCAGGCCGCCCGGCGGAATCGACACGGCGCCGCCGCGCAGCGAGGCGATCGCCACCGCCACCGGCTCCGGCACCATGAGCTTGCCGAGCAGCTCGCGCGTGACGATCTCGTGCAGCGCGCCCATGCGCGCGTCCGGGTCGTCCAGCAGCCCCGGCATGTCGTCGGCGCGCGACAGTAGATAGAAACCGCCTACTTCGTGCATGATGCCGGCGAACAGCGCCGTGTCGGGGTCCACCCGCGTCAGCTTGCGCGCCAGCACATGGGACAGCGCGGCCACGTGGGCGCTGTGCTGCCACAGCCGCTCGGCCTGGTAGCGCAGCTGCGGCTGGCGGATGCGCGCGCCGAACTGGCGCACCACCATGGCTGCCGCCAGCGAATACAGATTGCGGTAGCCCACCCGCAGCACCGCGCCGCGCGCGCTGGTCACCACCGGCCCACCCAGGCGGCTGAATACCGCCGAATTGGCCAGCGCCACTGCGCGCGCCGCCAGCACCGGCTCGGCCAGCACTTTGCGGATCGCGTCCTCCACATGGCAATCAGGATCGGCCAGCGCCTGCTGCAATTGCAAAGCCGCATTCACGCTGGTGGGGAACACCAGCTGGCCGCGCCGTGCCTCGGCAACAATCTGCGCATAGTCTCTCAGTTTTTCCATGCATAAAATTATACAGCCGCCTTTCGCACAGAGCCGCTCCGTAGAATTGCGTGCGTGCTATATTTTGATCCTATGAGAAAGCTATTCCTCATCCTGACATGGCTAGGCGCCAGCATCATGTCCGGATATTGCCGTGCCGAAACTATCACGGTCTACACCAGCGCCAATTTTGCGCCGCTGGTAGTAGGTGAGGACAGCGGCGTCTACCACGATATGGTGGACTATCTGAACCGGCAAAAGCTGCCCGGACTGAATTTCAAACTGAATTATCTGCCGCGCAAGCGGCTGCAGCTGATGGTGGAGGAAAACCGTCTGGACGGCATTGTGATCGGCATGATGCCGCACTGGTTCGACGACACGGCCCAGCAAAAATACCTGTGGACCACGCCCTTCGCCCTGGACCGTTTTGTGGTGGTGACGCGGGCCGACTCGGGCCTGAAGCCGCTGGTGTCCGCCTCCATGGCGGGCCGCTCGGTGGGTTTGGTGCTGGGCTACGTCTACCCGGACCTGGATGACTGGATACAGCGCGTGGGCCTGGTGCGCAGCGACGGCATCGGCGAGGAAGCCAACCTGGAAAAGCTGCGCATGGGGCGCGTGGACTGCGTGGCGGCGGCCGAGTC
The DNA here is from genome assembly GCF_009857595.1 of Pseudoduganella aquatica. GTDB lineage: Bacteria > Pseudomonadota > Gammaproteobacteria > Burkholderiales > Burkholderiaceae_D > Rugamonas > Rugamonas aquatica_A. The sequence continues at coordinate 92,303 of NZ_WWCU01000013.1, forward strand.
GGTGGTGCGCTACTACATGCGGACGCACGCGGCCGGCACCACCTTCCTGCTGACCGAACTGCCGGCCCGGCAAACCGAGCGCCGCTTCCTGGTGCCGCACGCGAAAGCGGCGGTGTACCGCCAGCTGGCGCCGGTCATCCGCAAGCTCAAGGATGATCCGGCGTGGCAGCGCATCGCGGCCAAATACAACTAAGTCAACCAAGCCGGCTTAGCGCTGGACGGCGGCCAGGATCACGTCGGCAACCTGTTTCGGCTGCGACACCATCGGCACGTGGCTGGTCTGCACGGTGGTGGTGACGGCGTTGATCTTCTTGGCGAAGTCGCGCTGCAGGCCCGGATCGATCATGCGGTCCTTGCCGGCCACGATGTAGTAGTTGACCTTGTTCTTCCAGGCGGCAACCGTGACCGGCTCGGCGAAGTTTTTGGCCGGGAACAGGCCCTGGGTGGCGGCCAGCACCTTGGTGGTGGCGGCGGGCAGGTCCTGCGCGAAGTTGGCAGCGAAGGACGCGGCGGGCAGGCTCAGGTAGCCGGCCGGGCCTTCCTGCAGCGTCGGCACGCCGGCCGGCAGCGGATAATTCTTGCCCACCGAACCCAGCGACTCGCCTTCCGACGGCGCAAACGCTGCTACATACACCAGCGCCTTGATCTTGTCGCTGGTGCCGGCCTGGGTGATCACGGCGCCGCCCCACGAATGGCCCACCAGCACCACTTTGCCGGTCTGCGCGTCGATCACGCGCTGCGCGGCTTCCACGTCGTCCGCCAGCGAAGACAGCGGATTCTGCACCGACACCACCTTCACGCCCTTGGCTTGCAGCAGCGGGATCACCTTGTCCCAGCTGGAACCGTCGGCGAAGGCGCCGTGCACCAGCACCACCGTGGTGTCGCCTGCGGCGGTTTCAGCGCGGGCCGGCGCAGCGGCGAAAGTGGACAGGATGGCGGCGGACAGGACAGCGGAAGCCAGCAGGACAGGTTTGATCGAGGTTTTCATGATGAAGCTCCAAGTTATATTGTGCGTTAATAGTTAGTGCGCTATGTTTGTTATGGCTGCTTGCCCGTGTCCGGTGCTGCCATGGATCGAACTATAGCGCACAATTCATTAGCGTGCAAATTATTTTAACGAAATCTGTTTGCGCAAGCGCACCTCGTCGCGGCGCGGCAAGGCGTAGACTGAAATCCTGCAGCAAAGGAGGTGCACCATGCTCGATTTCAATGACGAAACACAGGCGGCGCCAGCCTACGAGGACGACTTCGTGGTGTGGCTTGATGCGCAGGCGGAGTTCTTGCAGGACGGCCGGCTTGAACTTCTGGATAGGGACAATCTGATCGATGAGCTCACAGCCATGGCAAATCGTCACCGCGACAAAGTGCAGAGCCGGATGGAAGTGCTGCTGGCCCACCTGCTCAAGTGCCAGTTCCAGCCGGATCACATGACGCGCAGCTGGCAGTCCACCTTGCTGGAGCAGCGGCACAAAATCTAACGGCTCATCGCGCACAGCCCCAGCCTGCGCCATGTCGTGACGGAGAAAATGAACTATTGCTACCAGTACGCCCGGCGCATGGCGGCCACGGAAACCGGCCTGCCGCTCGATCACTTTCCTCAGCAATCGCCTTACAGCGCCGAGCAGATGCTGGACGAGGACTTGCTGCCCTAGACGGTGTCCAGCAGCGTGTACTCCACGCAGCCGTCCTGGCGGCAGAAGCTGACCAGCTTGAGCCCGGCCTGCCCGGCGATGTCGATGGCCAGCGAGCTGGGCGCGGAAATGGTGGCCAGCATGGGAATGCCCATGCGCGTCGCCTTGCGCGCCAGCTCGTAGCTGGCGCGGCTGGACATGAATACAAAGCCCTCGCGCATGTCCGCTCCCTGCAGGGCCAGCCGGCCGATCAGCTTGTCCAGCGCGTTGTGCCGGCCCACGTCCTCGCACACGTGCACGATGCCGCCGTCCGGCGCGCACCAGGCAGCGGCATGTACGCCGCCCGTGGCCCGCATCAGCGCCTGGTGCCGGCCCAGTTCACGCGCGGCCGCCGCCACTGCTGGCGCAACATCGCGGCCAAGCCAGGGCGCCGCCACCTGCTCGGGCGCCAGGTCCAGCATGGCCAGGCTCTCGATGCCGCACACGCCGCAGCCGCTGCGTCCCGCCATGGCGCGGCGCTTCTCCTTCATCTGCATAAAGCACTGCTGCGCCACCTCCAGCGCCACTTCGTAGCCCGCGCCATGCCGCTGCACCTCGATCTCGTAAATGTCCGAACGCGCGCCGACCACGCCCTCGGTCAGCACAAAGCCGGCGGCGAATTCCTCCAGGCTTGCGGGCGTGGCCATCATCACGGCGTAGGAAATACCGTTGATCACCAGCGCCACCGGCGCCTCCTGCGCCACGCTGTCGGTGCCGGGGCCGCTGCTGCCGGCCCGCCGGCGCAGCACCGGCCGCGCCTCGCAGCCGCTTTCCGCCGCCGTCGCTGTTGCGGCGCCTGGGGAAGTTTCTGTCAACATGGTGCGTCTCCTGATATCAATCGATGCGGAAGCCCGCATCCGGTTGCAGCGCCGCCGGCATGGGCACGCCGTACTGCTCGCACACGGAGCGCTCGATCTGGCGCGTGAGCGCATTCAGCGCCAGGCAGTTGGGCGCCGTGCCGAAAGGCTCGGCCACCTGCTCGGCAATCGCCTCCAGCGCAAAAAAAGTGTAGGCCACGAATACGGTGATCAGCGGCGTGGCCACGCCGATCGCATCGACCAGGCCGAACGGCAGCAGGAAGCAGTACAGGTAGACCGTGCGGTGCAGCAGCACGCCATAGCCGTAAGGGATGGGCGTGGAGCTGATGCGCTCGCAGGCGCCGACCGCCGCACCCAGCGCATTGACCTGCCGGTCCAGCACCATCAGCACCTCGCCACGGGCCGGCGGTCGCAGCGCGGCCTGCACCAGCATCTGGCGCACCGCGTCCAGCAGCGCCACCGGCAGGAAGCTGCGCCCGCGCAGCAGCGCCAGCTCGGGCGCATCGAGCAGGCCGGCCAGTTCCGGCATGGGATCGGTGCCGCGCAGCTGGTGCTTGAGCGCGTACACCACCGCGATCAGCCGGCGCTGGAACAGCGCCTGGTTGAGCGCCGCCGGCTGCGCCGCAAAGCAGCTGATGGCCTGCGAGGTCAGCGCGCGCGCGGCGATCAGCAGCTGGCCCCAGCACAGCCGCGCCTCGGTAAAGCGCTGGTAGCTGGCGTTGTTGCGGAAAGCCAGGAAGATGGCCAGGCTCACGCCCAGCAGCGGGAAGGCTGCCGTGTCGAGCGGCAGCTTGGCGCCGGCGATGCGGCCGCCCGTCTCCAGCGCCACCGTGCTGACGAACAGCATCAGCAGCAGCTGCGGCAGGATGGCCGGCAGCACCGAGCCGCGCCACACGAACAGCAGGCGCAGCCAGTTGACGGGGGGACGGACTATCATGGCACCAGCTCCTGGATCTCAATACATGCCTCCATGGTAAGCGCGGCGGCTGTGGCGGCAGAGGTACAGTCGCTTGCGAACCGGACAGGTACAGTTATCATGCGGGATGCCCCCATCAATCCCGGAACTGCTGCGTACCACCGCCCTGCCGCTGCTGCTCATGCTGGCCGCAGGCGCCGATGCCTGCAGCATCCGGCTCGGCTATACCACGCAGCATGCGCCGCCCTACTACCTCGGCTCGGAGACGGTGCCCAAGGCGCCGGGCGCCATGGTGGAGCTGCTGCAGGAGATGGCGGCCAAAAGCGGCTGCACCATCGAGCCCCTGCGGCTGCCGACCGCGCGCCTGCTGGGCGCCGTGAGCGGCGGCCGGATCGACGCCGTCGTCATGACCACCCCGCCGGCCGACCTGCAGCAGATCGCCCTGCCCCTGGACAGCCGGGGCAAGCCCGACCCCAGCCGCGGCCTGCCGCAGTTCACCATGATCTACGTGCGCACCGCCGACCGCGCCGCCGCCAGCCGGGATACGGCCGCCTACCTGCGCGGCCGCCGCGTGGGCGTCACGCACGGCGTATCGTTCGCGGCCGAGCTGCGCGAAGCCGGCATGGAAATCGACGACGGCGCGGCCAACGCCCGCCGCAATTTCGACAAGCTGCGCCTGAGCCGGATAGACGCGGTCGCCGTGTCGCTGAACACGCCCGGCGACATGGACGACCTGCTGGCCCGGGAATTCGGCGGCCAGCTGGTCCGCCTGGACCGCCCCTTCCGCACCCGCGCCCTCTGGCTCATGGTCAACCGGACCTACTACAACGCGAACAAGCCTGCGGTGGAGAATATGTGGACCTGGCTGGGCGACAACGGCAGCAAGCGCCTGCACGTCCTGCTCAGGAAATACGACGCGGCCCGCTGAAAAGCCGGCACCACCGCAACCTTTGAGCAAACGCACGCCGCGTCCACGCGTAAAGGCGTAGGCTGGACTTTCAGCGGGACTTTGCTGCCGTGAAGTGTAAAGGAGGTGCACCATGCTGGACTTCAAGGATGAACCCAACCCTTCGCCAGTATACGAAAAAGACTTCGTCATCTGGCTAAAAGCGCAAGCCGATTTTTTACGCTCAGGCCGCCTGGAGCTGCTGGACAGCGAAAACCTCATCGACGAGCTCACATCTATGGCCAATCGAGAACGCCGCGAACTGAACCATCGGGTGGAAGTACTGATCGCCCACCTGCTCAAATGCCAATTCCAGCCAGACCACAAGACCCACAGCTGGGAAAACACAGTAGACGAGCAGCGCAGGCAAGTCAAATCGATACTGGAGGATAGCCCCAGCTTGCGGAATGTGCTTTCCAGTAAGCTGGAAAGTTGCTACCAGCATGCCCTGCGGCTGGCGGCCCGCGAAACCGTTCTACCGGCGAAGGCATTTCCCCAGCACTTGCCTTACACACTGGAACAGCTGCTCGATGACGATTTTCTGCCCTGAAGACTAAGGAAACTCAGCGCATTGTTGTGAAAGCGGTAAAATGTCGGCCTTATCGCGCCGTTACGCGCAGCCACATCGAACCACGAAACAATGACCACCATCCCTAGCGAAATCAACGCCGCCGCCGTCAAGAACAGCCCTGCTGAAAAAGTCACGCCCATGATGCAGCAATACCTGCGCATCAAGGCGGAATACCCGTCCATGCTGGTGTTCTACCGCATGGGCGACTTTTACGAGCTGTTCCACGAAGATGCCGAGAAGGCCTCGCGCGTGCTGGGCATTACGCTGACGGCGCGCGGCTCGTCCAACGGCGTGCCGATCAAGATGGCGGGCGTGCCCTTCCATTCGCTGGAAGGCTACCTGGCCAAGCTGGTCAAGATAGGCGAGTCGTGCGCGATCTGCGAGCAGATCGGCGATCCGGCCACCAGCAAGGGCCCGGTCGAGCGCAAGGTGATGCGCGTGGTGACGCCCGGCACGCTGACCGATTCGGACCTGCTGCCGGAGAAGGCCGAGCGTCCGCTGCTGGCGCTGTGCATGATCAGCCAGCGCAAGGTGGCAACGGCCGGCCTGGCGTGGCTGTCGCTGGCCAGCGGCGCGCTGAAGCTGATGGAGTTCTCGGGCGACAGCCGCACTGTGGCGATCCGCATGCAGCAGGAACTGGAGCGCATCTCGCCGGCCGAGATCCTGCGCGGCGACGACGCCGAGCTGTTCGAGGAAGCCTTCAGCTGCCACGTGAACCGCGTGCCCGAGTGGCACTTCGACGTGGTGAGCGGCCACAAGGCGCTGCTGGACCAGCTGAGCGTGGCCACGCTGACCGGCTTCGGCGCGGACAACCTGGGCGCGGCCTTCGGCGCGGCCGGCGCGCTGCTGCGCTATGCCCAGTCGACGCAGGGACGCGGCCTGCAGCACGTGCGCAGCCTGTCGACCGAGACCGAATCCGAATTCATCGGCCTGGATGCGGCCACGCGCCGCAACCTGGAGCTGACCGAAACCATACGCGGCCAGGAATCGCCCACCCTGTTCTCGCTGCTGGACCACTGCCGCACCGCCATGGGCTCGCGCCTGCTGCGCTACTGGCTGCACCACGCCAAGCGCGACCAGGGCGTGGCGCGCTCGCGCCACCAGGCCATCGCGGCGCTGGCGCAAAGCGACACCACCGGCGTGCTGTCGCAAACGCTGGCGCAGGTGCCGGACATTGAACGCATCACCACGCGCATCGCGCTGCTGTCGGCGCGCCCGCGCGACCTGGCCAGCCTGCGCGACGGCCTGAAGCAGCTGCCCATGCTGCGCCACGCGATGGAACGCAGCATCGGCCAGGACACCGGCACTCTGCTGGCCTCCATCCACCACGCGCTGGCCACGCCGGACAATTGCCTGGACTTGCTGACCCGCGCCGTGATGGAAGAACCGGCCACCATGGTGCGCGACGGCGGCGTGATCGCGCGCGGCTTCGACGCGGACCTGGACGAGCTGCGCGGCCTGTCCGAAAACGCGGGCCAGTACCTGGTGGACCTGGAAACGCGCGAACGCGCGCGCACCGGCATCGCCAACCTGCGGGTGGAATACAACAAGGTGCACGGTTTCTACATCGAAGTGACCAACGGCCAGGCCAACAAGGTGCCGGACGACTACCGCCGCCGCCAGACGCTGAAGAACTGCGAGCGCTACATCACGCCGGAACTGAAAGCCTTCGAGGACAAGGCGCTGTCGGCGCAGGACCGCGCGCTGGCGCGCGAAAAGATCCTGTACGACCAGCTGCTGGCCGACCTGGCGCCCTTCATCGGCTCCCTGCAGACCATCGCGCAGGCGCTGGCCCAGGCCGACACGCTGACCGCGCTCACCACCCATGCGCTGCGCCACAACTGGTGCGCGCCGGAACTGGTGGCCGAGCCGTGCATCAATATCGTGGAAGGCCGCCACCCGGTCGTGGAAGGCCAGATCGAGCGCTTCATCGCCAACGACTGCCGCTTCGTCAACGACCGCCGCCTGCTGCTGATCACCGGCCCCAACATGGGCGGTAAATCGACCTTCATGCGCCAGGTGGCGCTGATCACGCTGCTGGCCTATGTGGGCAGCTACGTGCCGGCCACCAGCGCCGTGATCGGCCCCATCGACCGCGTGTTCACCCGCATCGGCGCCACCGACGACCTGGCCGGCGGCCGCTCGACCTTCATGGTGGAGATGACGGAAGCTGCGGCCATCCTGAACGGCGCCACCGACAACTCGCTGGTGCTGATGGATGAAATCGGCCGCGGCACGTCCACCTTCGACGGCCTGGCGCTGGCCTGGGCCATCGCGCGCCACCTGATCGACACCAGCCGCAGCTTCACGCTGTTCGCCACCCACTACTTCGAACTGACGCAGCTGCCGGAGAGCCATCCCACCGCAGCCAACGTGCACCTGTCGGCCGTGGAGCACAAGGACACCATCGTGTTCCTGCACGCGGTGCAGAGCGGCCCGGCCTCGCAGAGCTACGGCTTGCAGGTGGCGCAGCTGGCCGGCGTTCCGCAGCCTGTGATCAAGGCCGCGCGCAAGCACCTGGCGCGCCTGGAAGCGCAGGCGCTGGACGCCACGCCGCAGCTGGACCTGTTCGCCGCGCCGACAACGGACGCCAACGACGAGGAAGCGCCGCAGCCGCACGCAATGGCGGCACATGCAGCGCAGGCCGCGCAGCCAAGCGAATCGCCCGCCATGCGCGAGCTGCTCGACGCGCTGAACGGCCTGGACCCGGACGCGCTGACCCCGCGCGAAGCGCTGGAGCGCCTGTACCAGCTCAAGCGCCTGGCGGAGCCCGCGCTGGCATGACGCGCCGCGCCGCCCTGCTGCTGACGGCCTGCCTGGCCGCGTCGCCCGCCTTCGGCGCGGCGGCCAGGACGGGCAGCGCCGCTGCGGGCAAAAGCGCGGCAGCCGGAGCAACGGCAAAGGCCCCGCGCGCCTTTGTGTTCAGCGCCATCGGCCATGCATTCAAGGCGGGCGCGGACGAAGCGCTGCTCAAGCGCGCCATCACGGAAGCCAGCCAGGACAAGCCGGTCTTCATCGTCGCCACCGGCATCAAGGCAGCCGGCGAGCCTTGCAGCGACAAGCTGTATGCGCAGCGCAAGGAGGTGCTGGACGAATCGCCGCGCCCCATCATCGTCTCGCCGGCCGGCACCGACTGGACCGCGTGCCGCAATTCGGCCGGACGCTCGAACGCCATCGAACGCCTGAACCGCATCCGCGAAGTTTTCTATCCGAGCAATGAATCGCTGGGCCTGCAGCCGCTGGTGCTGACGCGCCTGTCGGCCACGGCCAAGTTCCGCAGCTACGCTGAAAACGCCTACTGGGAACATGGACCGGTGCTGTTCGCCACACTGAACCTGCCCGCGCAGAACAACCACTTCCTGCAGGAAGCGGGCCGCAACAGCGAATTCGAAGACCGGCTGGTGGCCAACCGCGCCTGGCTGCACCGCCTGTTCGCGCTGGCCCAGCGGCGCGGCGTGGAAGGCATCGTGCTGTTCTCGGACGGCGATCCCGGCGCGCACGTGGAGGAAAGCTTCTCGCTGCTGGGCGGCTTCTCGGAAAAGCAGGACGGCTACACGCAAGTGCGCAAGCAGCTGCGCGCGCTGGCGGAAAAATTCAAAGGCAAGGTGCTGCTGGTCGATAACCAGGGCGATGCGAAGACGCCACCGGCCATGACGTGGCGCGGCAACCTGGGACATCTGGGACTGGGCGTGGAATGGGAAACGGTGCGGGTACAGCCTGGCAGCGCCAACCTGTTCTCGCTGGGCGAGGAAGCGGCACCGTAACACCGGCGGGTTACGGCGTTCCGCCTAACCCGCCCTACGCGTTTATACGGGCGGTGGGCCGCCCTTGTACTGCTTAGTGAATCGGGTGCGAACGGAACTCGTCGCCTTCGTCGCCGTCATCTTCGTCGCCGTGGTGGTGGCCATGGGCGCCGTGCACGTGCTCGTGAGCGATTTCTTCGTCGGTAGCGGCGCGGACATCCACCACTTCCAGTTCAAAGCGCAGTGCCATGCCGGCCAGCGGATGGTTGCCGTCCAGGACCACTTTGTCGTCGGCGATTTCGGTCACGGTGAAGATCAGCGCTTCTTCGTCGCCATCTTCGCCATCCGGCATGCCTTCGAACTGCATGCCCACTTCCAGCGGCTCCGGCAGGCGGTTGCGCGGCTCCACTTTCACCAGGCTGGCGTCGTAGTCGCCGAACGCGTCTTCCGGTTCGATCTGGAGGGTGGTGGCGTAGCCGGTTTCCTTGCCGTCCAGCTCTTCTTCGATTTTCGGCAGCGTGTTCTCGTAACCGCCGTGCAGGTAGACCATAGGCTGGCGACCGTCTTCGATCAGGTTGTTCTGTGCGTCGGACAGTTTGTAGTTCACGGTCACGACGGTATTCTTGGCGATCTTCATTATGGCTTTCCTTTCATATTTAAGCTGCCCGAATTATACCGCGTCGCGAATTCCCCCATCTGCGCCCTTGTTATAATGGCGTATGAAAAAATTACCTCTCCTGGGCGACATCACGCCCGCGCAATTCCTGCGCGACTACTGGCACAAAAAACCATTGCTGATCCGCCAAGCGGTGCCCGGCTTCAAGCCGCTGCTGACGGTGGACGCGCTGGCCGAACTGGCCACCAAGAATTTCGTCGAATCCCGCCTGATCACCAAGCGTGACGGCGAATGGGACATGCAGCACGGCCCGATCGAAGCGATTCCCGCGCGCGACGAAAAGGAATGGACCATGCTGGTGCAAGGCGTGAACCTGTTCGACGCCCGCGCCGACGCGCTGCTGCGCCAGTTCCGCTTCATCCCCGACGCCCGCCTGGACGACCTGATGGTGAGCTTTGCCACCGACGGCGGCGGCGTAGGCCCGCACTTCGATTCCTACGACGTGTTCCTGCTGCAAGCGCAGGGCCAGCGCCGCTGGCGCATCAGCGCGCAGAAGGACCTGAGCCTGGTCGAAGGCATGCCGCTGAAAATCCTGTCCAACTTCCAGTCGGAGGAAGAATTCGTGCTGGAGCCGGGCGACATGCTCTACCTGCCGCCGCACTACGCGCACGACGGCACCGCCATCGGCGACTGCCAGACCTACTCCATCGGCTTCCGTTCGCCGGCCTTCCAGGAACTGGGCGAGAACTTCCTGCAATGGATGGCGGATTCCATCGACCTGCCCGGCCGCTACGCCGATCCGGACCTGGAAGCGACCGGCAAGCCGGCCGAAATCCCGCGCCATATGCTCGATACGGTGATCGAGGAGCTGAACAAAGTGCGCTTCACCGAGGACGACATCACCATCTTCCTGGGCGAATATCTGTCCGAACCCAAGCACAATGTGTTCTTCACCGGCCCGGCCAAGCCGCTCACCTTCGAGCGCTTCCTGCAGGCCGCCGCCAAGAAAGGCGGCGTGGTGCTGTCGGCCAAGTCGCAAATGCTGTACCGTGGCAGCCACGTCTTCATCAACGGCGAGTCTTTCGCCGCCGGCCGCGCCGACAAGGCCGCATTGGTGGCCCTGGCCAACAACCGCGCGCTGGACGCCGCAGCCCTGGCCGACGCGTCGGACGACGTGACGGACGCGCTGTACGCGTGGTACACGGACGGCTGGCTCGAGCTGGCTTAAACAGGAGAGCGCGCATGGAAAAGCAGATCCAGCCCTTCGATACCCGCGCGGGCTTCCAGGAGCAATTGCGGGTCTGCATTTCCCGCGCCCACCTGAGCCTGCAGCTGTTCGACCCGGACTTTGCCTCCTGGCAGCTCGGCAGCAGCGAAATGGACGCCTTGCTGCGCCATTTCCTGTCCAAACACGGCAAACTCACGCTGCTGGCGCACAGCAACGCGGAACTGGAGCGCAACGCGCCCCGCTTCCAGCGCCTGCTGCGCGACTACAGCCATGCCATTGAATGCCGCCGCTCCAGCCCGGCGCTGCGCCTGCTGACCGACTCTTTCTGCATTGCCGACCAGCTACATGTGGTGCGCCGTTATCATTCAGACCACTTCCGCGGCGAAGCCGTGTATGATTCAGCAACTGACACCCAGGTCTGCGGCGAACGTTACGCGGAGATGTGGGCCGAGTCCTTGCCCGGTTTGAATGCGGACACTACTGGACTCTAGCCTCGTTCAATGTAGAATGCTGCTGTTCGACAGGTATGCCGGTAATGGCTGGCGATGCAGGCAAATGGCTGAGGAAGCAATTTATTGCGTTATCGCAAAATAGTTGCGATTTCGGCCTTCTATGCTATTGCGACGCACCAAAAATCGCTATAATATTCGGTTAGGAAGTTTCCGTTGTCTGGCAGGCACCATTTGGTACGAAAGGCCTACGAAGACGCCCTAATGAGCGATAATTACCGGTAATTATTCATCGCAACATTGTTGTTTATTTTTTGAATTAATTAAGGAAAACCCATGAAAAAATCCCTGCTGATCGCCTCCCTGCTGGCCGTTGCTCTGGCTGCTTGCTCGAAAAAAGAAGAAGCTCCTGCTGCTCCAGTAGCAACCCCAGAAGTAGCAGCTCCTGCTGCTGCTCCAGCTGCTCCAGCCGCTGACGCTGCTGCTCCAGCCGCTGTTGCTCCTGCCGCTGACGCTGCTGCTGCTGCCGCTTCGGCTGCCTCCGCTGCTGCTGCTGCCGCTTCGGCTGCTGCTTCGGCTGCTTCCGCTGCTGCTGCTCCAGCGAAGTAATCAGTCAGTTGGAAAAGAAAAACCGGCCTCGGCCGGTTTTTTTTCGCCTGCATTTTTGCCGGCGCCCTCCACCGCGATATGCGTGGACGCAAAAAAACCGGCCGAAGCCGGTTTTTTTTCATGGCTGCCAGCTTACTTCAGCTGTTCGTGCAGCAGCGCCAGGATCTTCTCGCCGGTGGCGGTGGTTTCCGGCTTGCCGTCGTTGGTCAGCACGGCCACGTCGCTGGTGGCGCCTGCGCCGGCTTTGACGGTCACGCGGTAGCGCTGCGCTTCCTTGTCCTTCTCGGACGAGCCCCAGCTGAACAGCCTGGAGAAGAAGCCCTTGCTTGCGCCGGCATCCTGGTCCACATAGCGGACGAAGTAGATGCCGTTCACGCGGTCGCGGTCTTCCACGGTGAAGCCGGCGCGGTCCAGCGCCAGGCCCACGCGGCGCCAGGCGCGGTCAAAGCCCTCGTCCACTTCCACCATGCGGGTTTCGCCGGCGCCTTTCAGCGTGGCGTGCTGCGGCTGGACAATGGCGTTGTCCACGGCGGTGCGCGACTCGGCTTCGTCCTTGCCGCCGCCCAGCTTGGTCATCAGCTTGGCAACGAACAGGGCTTCCAGGTTGGGGTCGTTCGGACGCGCGGTCCACATCGTGGTTTCCTTCTGGGCGCCGGTAATGACTTCTTCGGCGCCGCGATGGCTGATGTAGATCTCGGTGCTGCCGTCCGGCAGGCGCTCCAGGCGGGTGCGGTATTTATCACGCTCGCCGCTCGAATACAGCGAATCGAAGACCTTGCCGATGGTGTTGCGCACGAAGTCCTGCGGGATCTTGGCGCGGTTTTCATTCCATTCCGTTTCCAGGATGCCAGCCTTGGGCTCGTTCAAGGACAGCGTGAAACCCGACTCTTCCCAGAAATTCTTCAGCTGCGGCCACAGCTGCTCAGGCGTCTGCTTGACCACCAGCCAGCGCTGATTGCCCGCGCGCATGACTTTAACGCTGTCGGTGCCGGTCGAGGCCACCTGGTTGCTGCTGCCCACCGGCGCGGCCACGCCCGTGCCGCCGGCGGCGCGCTGGGCCTGGTAGCCGGACGCCGTGGCCACGCCGCGGTTGCTATCCGGCAGAGAATAGCGGTTATCGGTCTGCAACTGCGTCAAATCAGGCGGCACGTCCAGCGTGCTGGCTTTCTTGGCGGACTTGTAATCAACCTTGTCGTTGCCGATAACCGAACTGATCATGCCGCAGCCGGTCAGGCTGACGGCCACGGCGGCGATGGCCGTAAGGGATGCTGTCTTGCGAATAGTCATGTTTTACTGGAAAGGAAAGTCCCGCCGGGAGCGGGGCTTAGTTGATCAGGCCGGCTTCGCGCAGCGCGCCGCGCACGGTCTCATGGTACTCGGCTGCCAGCGGCACCAGCGGCAGGCGTATGCCGGCGGGCATCATGCCCATCTCGGCCAGCGCCCATTTCACAGGCACCGGATTGGGCTCGACGAACAATTTCTGGTGCAGCGGGAAGACCTTGTTGTTGATCTCGATGGCTTTGGCGATGTCGCCGGCCATGGCGGCCTTGCACATCTCATGCATGGCGCGCGGCGCCACGTTGGCGGTCACGGAGATATTGCCTTTGCCGCCGGCCAGCATCAGGGCCACGGCGGTGGGGTCGTCGCCGGAGAAAACGGCGAAGTCCTTCGGCGCCAGGCGCAGCAAGTCCAGGCCGCGGCCGATATTGCCGGTCGCGTCTTTCACGCCGATGATGTTCTTGATGGCGGCCAGGCGCACGATGGTCTCGTTCGACATGTCCGCCACGGTGCGGCCCGGTACGTTGTACAGGATCACAGGAATGTCCACTGCTTCGGCGATGGCCTTGAAGTGCTGATACATGCCTTCCTGGGTAGGACGGTTGTAGTACGGCACAACTTGCAGCACGGCGTCCGCGCCCGCTTCCTTGGCGTAGCGGGTCAGTTCGATCGCCTCGGCGGTCGAATTGCCGCCGGCGCCGGCGATGATGGGAATACGGCCCTTGGCGTGCTCCACGGTGGCCTTGACCAGGGCGCAGTGCTCATCAACGTTGACGGTGGCCGATTCGCCAGTGGTGCCCACGATGACTATGCCATCCGTACCTTCGGCAATGTGCCAATCGATCAGCTTGTTCAAACCCGGATAGTCCAGACTGCCGTCTGCGTGCATCGGGGTGACAATTGCTACTATGCTGCCCTTAATCATAGTTAACCAAAACAGTAAGATATTAAAACAACGATTGTAGACGATAGGCCGGGTCTGTGGTGCTTCCCGGCGCAGTATCGCATATTAAAAATACGATTAAAACGGCGGCAAGAGTGCCGCAACACGCGGGAATTCCGCTTTCACCGCGCAGATGCGCTGCACCAGCGCCGGTTTTGGCGTCTCCACCAGGCCGTCTTCAAAGGCGATCACGCGCAATGCGTGCTTGGCAGCCCAGGCCAGCAATTCGCCCGGCGCCAGCAGGAAATCCGGGTTGGACGGCTTGCCGAACTGCGCATTCCCCTCCGAAAACGTCTCGTACAGCAGCACGCCGTTCGGCGCCAGGCTGGCCAGCATGTCCGCAATGAGCGGCCGATGCAAGTAATTTGTGACCACGATGCCGGCAAAACGGCCCGGACCGAATGGCCAGACCGCGCCGTCCGCTTCCAGGTCGATCTGGGAGGTGACAATGCCGTCGCCGGTGACGGCGGCCAGCGCATCGGCGTTCTGGTCCACCGCCACCACCGAGTGGCCCAGGGCCACCATATGGCGCGCGTGGCGGCCGGTGCCGCAGGCCAGGTCCAGCACTTCGCCGCCCGGCACCAGCGGGGCGAATCGTTTGATCCAGGGTGAAATTTCGTCGTTCATGTATATGACAGTCCCATTGCTTCGCGCACATCGCGCATCGTTTCCTGAGCCAGCTTGCGGGCCACGTCGTTGCCGTCCGCCACGATGGCGCGCACCAGCGTGGGGTCGTCCAGATAGGGCTGGGCGCGCTCGTGCATAGGCTCCTGTTCCTTGATGATGGCGTCGATCACCGGCTGCTTGCACTCGATGCAGCCGATGCCGGCCGAGCGGCAGCCCTTCACCACCCATTCCTGGGTGGCGTTGTCCGAATAGACCTGGTGGAACTGCCACACCGGGCAGCGCGCCGGATCGCCCGCGTCGCTGCGGCGCACGCGGGCCGGATCGGTCGGCATGGTGCGCACCTTCTTGGTGACGGCGTCCTTGTCCTCGCGCAGCGCGATGGTATTGCCGTAGCTCTTGGACATCTTGCGCCCGTCCAGTCCCGGCAGGCGGGACGACGCGGTCAGCCTGGCTTGCGGCTCGACCAGGATCAGCTTGCGGCTGCCCTCCAGGTAGCCGAACAGGCGCTCGCGGTCTATCATCGACAGGCTGTGGGCGTCGTCCAGCATGGCCTTGGCCTGTTCCAGCGCCTCGCCGTCGCCGTCCTGCTGGAATTGCGTGCGCAGCTCGTTGTACAGCTTGGCGCGCTTGCTGCCCAGCTTCTTCACCGCGTCCTGCGCCTTCTGCTCGAAACCCTTTTCTTTGCCGTACAAATGATTAAAACGGCGCGCAATTTCGCGCATCATTTCAATGTGCGGCAACTGGTCCTCGCCCACCGGCACCTCGGACGCGCGATAGATCAGCACGTCGGCCGCCTGCAGCAGCGGATAGCCGAGGAAGCCGTACGTTGCCAGGTCTTTCGTGGCCAGATTCTCGATCTGGTCCTTATACGTGGGCACCCGTTCCAGCCAGCCCAGCGGCGTGGCCATGGACAGCAGCAGATGCAGCTCCGCGTGCTCGGGCACGCGCGACTGGATAAACAGCGTGGCCTGCGAGGGATTCACCCCGGCCGCCAGCCAGTCCACCAGCATGTCCCAGGCGCTGCGCTCGATCAGGTCCGGGTCGTCGTAATGGGTGGTGAGCGCGTGCCAGTCGGCCACGAAGAACAGGCAAGGCTGCTGGGCCTGCATCTTGATCCAGTTGGCCAGGGCGCCGTGGTAGTGGCCCAGATGCATGGCCCCAGTGGGGCGCATGCCGGAGACGACGCGGTCGGGATACATGGTATTAATTCAGCAAAAAGGCCAGCGGCTGCACCAGCGTGATGAACAGCGAGTGGCAGGCTTGCACCATGACGGCCAGCACGGGGCTGAGGATGCCGGTGTACATCAGCACCAGCAGGCCGATGAACACATAAGGGCCGTAGCGTTCGATTTGGGCGAATTTGTAGGCCAGCGCGTCGGGCAGCAGTGCGGTCAGGATGCGGCCGCCGTCCAGAGGCGGCACCGGGATCAGGTTAAACACGCACATGACGGCATTCGTCAGCATGCCGGCCTTGCCCATTTCAATCAGGAAGGGCTCGCTCACATCCAGGCGGTACATCAGCAGCAGCGCGATGGTCCAGCCCAGGCCCATGACGAAGTTGGCGGCCGGGCCGGCGGCGGCAACGAAACCCATCTGCTTTTTCGGATTGCGCAGGCGGCTGTAGTCCACCGGCACCGGCTTGGCGTAGCCAAACGCCATGTGCAGCGGGCTCAGCGCCAGCATAATGGGCAGCAGCACGGTGCCGAACCAGTCGATATGGTGGATGGGATTCAGGCTCAGCCGGCCCTGTTGCTCTGCCGTGGTGTCGCCGAAATAGCGCGCCACGTAGCCGTGGGCGGCTTCATGCAGAGAGATGGCGAACAGAACAGGAATCGCGTAGACGGCAATGGTCTGTATTACTTGGTTGAAATCGGTCATGGGTAAATTCTACCAGAGCGGGTTGGCCGGCCTGGCGAGTGAGGGGGTTGGGGGATGGCGCGCCTACAGGCCCAGCACAGCGGGATCACCCCGGCCCTGGCGCACCAGCTCCGGTTCCGGGCCGCTCAGGTCGATCACCGTGGTCGGCTCGAAGCTGCACGCGCCGCCGTCGATAATCAGGTCGACCTGCTTTTCCAGGCGCTCGCGCACGGTGTCCGGGTCGGTCAGCGGCTGGTCGTCGCCCGGCAGTATCAGCGTGGTGCCCAGCAGCGGCTGCTGCAGCTCGGCCAGCAGCATCTCGACGATGCAGTTCTCCGGCACGCGCAGGCCTATGGTCTTGCGCGAAGGATGGCTGAGGCGGCGCGGCACGCAGCGGGTCGCCTCCAGGATAAAGGTGAACGGCCCCGGCGTGGCCCCCTTGAGCAGGCGGAACTGCTTGTTGTCCACGCGGGCGTAGACGCCGATCTCGCTCAGGTCGCGGCACAGCAGCGTCAGGTGGTGCTTCTCGTCGATGCCGCGGATACGGCGCAGGCGCTCGACCGCGCTTTTATCGTCCAGATGGCACACCAGCGCGTAGCAGGAATCCGTCGGCAGCGCGACAATGCCGCCGCCGTGGATGATCTGCGCGGCCTGCTTGATCAGGCGCAGCTGCGGGTTGACCGGATGGATCTGGAAATATTGGCTCATGGGCTAGGCTCAGCGCGGCAGCTGCTGCAGGGCCGCGATGCGCTGTTCCATCGGCGGGTGGGTGGAAAACAGCGCCGACCAGCCGCCGCCGCCGGTAATGCCCGAGGCCGCCATGTTCTGCGGCAGCGCACCCGGCTCCAGGCCGCCCAGGCGGGCCAGCGCGTGCTGCATCGGCACGCTGCTGCCCAGCAGCCTGGCCGAGCCGGCGTCGGCGCGGAATTCGCGCTGGCGCGAGAACCAGGCCACGATGATGGAGGCCAGCAGGCCGAACACGATTTCGCACACGAACACGGTAACCATATAGCCGATGCCGTTGCCGCTGCTGCGCTGGTCGTCCTTGCCGCGCAGCATATTGTCGACAAAGAAGCCGACTACGCGCGCCAGGAACACCACGAAGGTATTCACCACGCCCTGGATCAGCGTCAGCGTGACCATGTCGCCGTTGGCGATGTGGGCCACTTCATGGCCCAGCACGGCTTCCACCTCGTCGCGGTTCATCGACTGCAGCAGGCCGGTGGACACGGCCACCAGGGCCGAGTTCTTGAAGGCGCCGGTGGCGAAGGCGTTCGGTTCGCCGTCGTACACGGCCACTTCCGGCATGGCGATGCCGGCGCGCTCGGCCAGCTGGCGCACGGTGGCCACCAGCCACTGCTCGGTGGAGTTGGCCGGCGCGTCGATCACGCGCGCGCCGGTGCTCCACTTGGCCATGGGCTTGCTGATCAGCAGCGAAATAATGGAGCCGGTGAAGCCCACCACCAGCGAAAACGCCAGCAGGCTGCCCATCTGCAGCTGGCCGCCGGCTGTGGGACGGCCTATGCCCAGCAGCGACAGCACCAGCGACAACACCAGCATCACGGCCAGATTGGTGGCGATAAAAAGGACGATACGTTTCATATTGCTTTGCTCCGCAGAGTTATCCGAGCATAAGATATGGCCGGATAGCCGGAATTACAAGTCCGCTTACAACTCGAATCAGAACCAGTCGTGCCAGACCGGGGTCACACTGCCCGGCAGCGGCGGCAGCAGCTTGAAGTCCACCCGCGCTTCGCCGGGCGCATGGAAATCGGTGCCGCGCGAGGCCAGGAAGCCGTAGCCATTGGCCAGGCGCGCGTATTCCGGGTACTGGTCCGGCGTGTGGCTGCCGGTCACCACCTCGATGGCGGCGCCGCCCAGCTGCTTGAACTGGTCGAACAGCGCGCCCTGCGCGGTGTCGCTGAACTTGTAGCGGCCCGGATGGGCGATGACGGCAATGCCGCCCGCGCCGCGTATCCACTGCACCGACTGCTCCAGGGTGGCCCAGCGGTGTTCCACGTAGCCGGGCTTGCCTTCGCACAGGTATTTCTTGAACACTTCCGAGGTATTGCGGCAGGCGCCGATCTCGACGATGTAGCGCGCGAAGTGGGTGCGCGACATCAGGTTCGGGTTGGATACGTATTTCAGCGCGCCCTCGTAGGCGTCCGGAATGCCGGCCTTGGCCAGCTGGGCGGCGATTTCGCGGCCGCGGGTGTCGCGGCCCGAGCGGGTCGCTTCCAGGCCCTGCACCAGGGCGGCGTTGTTCTCGTCGATCTGCAGGCCGACGATGTGTACCGTCTCGTTGGCCCAGGTGATGGAGATTTCCACGCCCGTCACAAAGCGCATGCCCTGCTCGGCGGCGGCGGCGCGGGCGGCCGGAATGCCGCCCACCTCATCGTGATCGGTCAGCGCCCACACGTCCACCCCGGCCTGGCGCGCCACCATGGCGACCTTGGCCGGCGGCAGCACGCCGTCGGAAACATTGGAATGGCAATGCAAATCTACATTCATACGGACAGTATTGTTTACGATAATGGAAACCTCATTGTACGCTGCGTTGGCGGGTTACGGCTCCGCCTAACCCGCCCTACGTCGGCGCAGAGTGGAACGCGTAACCCGCCAATCAGGCCAGGAACTCCTCCAGCATGGCTGCGAGCTGTTCCGGCTGGTCGTGGTGCAGCATGTGGCCGGCGTTGTCCATCATCTTCGCGGTGACGTTGGCCAGGTGGCCCAGGCGGCGGTCGATTTCCACGCGCGCTTCTTCCTTCGGCCCCATCCACAGCCACATATTGGTGTGCTCGGCCTCCACCCACAGCACCGGCGCCGTGATCGCGCGCCAGCAGGCCATCACCTCCTCCACGTGGTACAGCAGCGGGTTGATGCGCTTGTGCGCCGGGTCGCCCAGGATTTCCCACTCGCCCTTGTCGTTCTGCCCCGCCCAATGGCCGGCCAGGAAGGTGGCGCGCGCGTCGGACAGGCGCGGATTGGTCTTCTGCAGCCGCTTGGCCACTTCCGCCAGGTCGGCGTAGCCGCGCATTTCCTGCGGCTCCAGCAGCTCGTCCATCCACTTGGCGTAGCGGCCCGGCGCCTGGTCCGGCGTGGTGGTCTTCATGCCGAAGCCCTCCAGATTGATTAAACGGCGGATGCGCTCGGGCCGCGCGCCCGCGTACAGGCCCACCACATTGCCGCCCATGCTGTGGCCCAGCAGGTTGACCGGGCTGTCCGGCTGGTAGTGGCGCAGGATGGCGTCCAGGTCTCCCAGGTAGTCCACGAACCAGTAGGTGTCCACGCGCGGGCGCTCGGTCAGGCCGAAGCCGCGCCAGTCGGGGGCGATCACGTGCCAGTCGCCCTGCAGCGCGTCCACCACGAACTGGAACGAGGCGGAAACGTCCATCCAGCCGTGCACCATGAAGATCTTGGGCGCCCCTTCCCTGCCCCAGTGGCGGATATGGGTGCGGTTGCCGCGTACATTGATGAATTCGGATCGGGAAGATTTCATGGTGAGTGCAGCCTTGAAAGTAGCGCGGCGAGCGCAATATGGGTGCCTTGGACGGGCGCAAGCCCTGATAATAGCACGATCGTTCGCAAAGCCGGCAGCGAGCCGGGCCCCGGCAGGCGTAAAATAGCGCCATTCCACCGTTTCCACAAACATATACTTTGGGCCTTCCATGACCATCTACCAGCTGGGCGAACACGCGCCCGAGATCGATGCATCCGCCTTCGTTGCCGATACGGCAACCCTGATCGGCAAAGTCACGCTGCACGCCAACGCCTCGGTATGGTACGGCACCACCATACGCGGCGACAACGAGCGCATCACCATCGGCGAGAACAGCAATGTGCAGGAAAACACCGTGATGCACACCGACATGGGCTTTCCGCTCACCCTGGGCAAGAACGTCACCGTGGGCCACCAGGCCATGCTGCACGGCTGCACCGTGGGCGACGGCTCGCTGGTGGGCATAGGCGCGGTGATACTGAACGGCGCCAAGATCGGCAAGGGCTGCCTGGTGGGCGCCGGCGCGCTGGTGACCGAGGGCAAGGAATTCCCCGACAACCAGCTCATCATCGGCGCCCCGGCCAAGGCCGTGCGCACGCTGACGGCAGAAGACGCGGCCAAGCTGCTGGGCGCCGCCGACGGTTATGTGAAACGCGGCCTGCAGTACAAGACGCAACTCAAGAAAATAGGATAAATAATGAGCACTCCCCCCGATCTGGCCGCTGGCCAGGACACGCTGCAGAAATTCATCTTCGACAACGCTTCCGTGCGCGGCGAACTGATCGACATTTCCGCCACCTGGCGCGAGGTGCAGGCGCGCCACACCTACCCGGCGCCGGTCAAGCGCGTGCTGGGCGAGATGGTGGCCGCTGCGGCGCTGCTGTCGGCCAACCTGAAGTTCAACGGCTCCATCATCATGCAGATCCATGGCGACGGCCCGGTGCGCCTGCTGGTGGTGGAATGCGACGCCGACCTGCGCGTGCGCGCCACGGCCAAGCTGAACCCGGACCTGGAAGTGCCTGACGACGCCGGCGTGATGCGGCTGCTGAACGCGCACGGCAAGGGCCGCTTCATCATCACGCTCGACCCGGCCGACAAGATGCCGGGCCAGCAGCCTTACCAGGGCATCGTGCCGCTGGACGGCGACGACGTGGCCACCGTCATCGAAAACTATATGCAGCGCTCGGAACAGCTGGATACCAAGCTGTGGCTGGCGGCCGACGACCAGGTGTCGCGCGGCATGCTGCTGCAGAAGCTGCCCCACCACGGCGGCAAGGCCGAAGCGGCGCAGCTGTCGCAGGAAGAAGCGCTGGAGACCTGGAACCGCGCCGTCATCCTGGGCTCGACGCTGAAGCAGGAAGAGATCCTCGGCACCACCATCGACGTGCTGCTGCAGCGCCTGTTCTGGGAAGAGACCATCCGCGTCTTCGACCCGGTGCATCCGTCCTTCCACTGCAGCTGCACCCGCGAAAAAGTGGGCAATATGCTGAAGATGCTGGGCCAGGAGGAAGTGGAAGGCGTGCTCGATGAGCAAGGCACCGTCGCCATCAACTGCGATTTCTGCGGCCAGCACTACGAGTACGACAAGGTCGACTGCGCCCAGCTGTTCGTCACCAGCGCCCCCGCCGAAGTGCTGATGCACGCCAGCGAAGCCAAGCACTAAGCTGCGCATTGGCGGGTTACGCCGGCTTGCGCCGGCTAACCCGCCCTACGGGGCGCTTGGCCGCGCCCTCCCGCCTGATTCATCAAATCGTCATCCTCCCGTCATGCCGCCGTCATACCGGCTGGTTACGCTGCGCGTCGTTTGCATTTCTCCCAATGTTTCCAACGACAGGCTCATGATGAACAAGACTCTCCTCGCTTCCGCCATCTGCATGGCATTCTCCTTCCCTGCCATGGCAGCCGAACCGGAGGCGCCGGCGGCGCCCGACAGCGGCAGCGAAATGGCCGCAGCCGTGGCCGGCCCTGTCGCCACGGTGGAAGTGGCTTCGCGAAAAACCCGCTCGTCGGTGGCGATGACGAAGAACGACATGCAGAAAATCCTGCCCGGCATTAACCCGCTGAAGGCCTTGCAGGCGCTGCCCGGCGTGAGCTTCCAGACCGCCGACCCGTGGGGCAACAACGAACAGAACCTGTCGCTGTTCGTGCACGGTTTCAGCGGCCAGCAGCTGGGCTACACCATGGACGGCGTGCCGCTGGGCGACCAGCAGTACGGCAACTACAACGGCCTGTCGCCGCAGCGCGCCGTCATCAGCGAGAACGTGCGCAGCGTGATCCTGTCGTCCGGCGCGGGCGACCTGGCCACCGCCTCCACCAGCAACCTGGGCGGCACCATCGAGACCTTCTCCAGCGACCCGCTGGCCGCGCGCGGCGCCAGCGTGCAGCAGACCCTGGGCAGCTACCGCACCTCGCGCACCTATGCGCGCTTCGACACCGGCACCTTCGGCGGCGGCAACAGCGCCACCATCTCGGCCGCGCACCAGAAGCAGCGCGCGTGGGACTTCAACGGCAAGCAAGGCGGCGACCAGGTCAACGCCAAGTTCGTCAACCAGAGCGAAGCCGGCAAGCTGACCCTGTACTTCGCGTACTCGGACAAGATCGAGCCGAACGAGGACAGCACCGTGCACGTGGCGGGCGAAACCAGCGCGCCCTACACCCGTCCCTTCACCTACCCCGACTTCGCCTACGCGCTGAGCTACCTGTCGCCCACGGGCGGCACGCCTGCGGCGGATGGCAACAACTACCGCAACTACTACAGCGACGCGCAACGCAAGGACTACCTGGGCTACGCCAAGTTCGACTGGCGCCTGGGCGAGTCCACCACCTGGAGCAACCAGGTCTACCACCACGACGACGACGGCGTGGGCGTGGTGGCCGGTCCCATCGGCGTGGCGGGTCTGCCTACGCTGTTCGCGGTGTACTACCCGAACCAGAACCTGAAACAAGTCTTCGGCGGCTCCGGCTACGCCACCCGCACCACCGAATACGACATCAACCGCAGCGGCTTCCTGTCCACGCTGCGCAGCGAGTTCGGCAACCACACCGTGCAGGGCGGCCTTTGGTATGAGCACAACAAGTCCTCGGCCTACCGCCGCTGGTACGCGCTGGACGTGAACAACCCTAGCTCGCCATACGACCGCCCCTCGAATCCGCTGATCACGCAATACGGCAGCACCATAGACAACAAGGTCATCCAGCTGCACCTGCAGGACGAATGGCGCATGCGCGACGACCTGGTGCTGCAGGCCGGCTTCAAATCGAGCCTGCAGGACGCGGACGGCCAGTTCCCGGTGCAGCCCAAGCTGGGCGCCATCGCGGGCGGCTCCAAGGCGCTGCCGGTGGGCCAGATCGAAACCAAGAAATGGTTCCTGCCGCAGATCGGCGGCCGCTGGGACATCACCGCGCAGGACCAGGCCTTCTTCAACGTGCAGAAAAACATGCGCCAGTTCGTCACCTACGGCGGCGGCGGCGCGTCGCCATGGTCGCTGGCCAGCCAGCAGGCGTTCGACCTGTTCAAGTCCACCGCCAAGCCTGAAACCTCGATCACCTACGAGGCCGGCCTGCGCAGCAACCACCAGCTGGACTGGGGCATGCTCAAGGCCTTCGACGGCCAGGTCAATGTGTACCATGTGGACTTCAAGAACCGCCTGCTGCAGATCAGCCCTACTCCGGTGATCTCGGCCATCATCGGCGGCAATCCGGTGCTGGCCAACGTGGGCAGCGTGAAAATCGACGGCATCGACTTGTCGGGCACCCTGCACTTCGGACGCGGCTTTTCGCTGTACAACGCGCTGTCCTACAACCGCTCCACCTACGAGGACAACTACAGCAACGGCGCCACCGTGGTGCCGACCGCAGGCAAGACCGTGCCGGGCAATCCGCAGTGGATGAATAAATTCGTCGCCACCATGACGGTGGCCGACACCGAGTTCCAGCTCAGCGGAGACTACGTGGGCAAGCGCTACGCCACCTACACCAATGACCTGTCGGTGCCGAGCTACTTCCTGCTGGGCCTGGGCGTATCCGGCCAGCTGCCATTCCTGAACGGCGGCCTGGTGAAGAACGCGCGCTACCGCGTCAACGTGAGCAACCTGGCGGACCGCATGGGCAGCCTGAACGTGGTGGTGGGCGCGGCGGACAAGACCTACAACACCTTCCCTATCGCCCCGCGCCAGGCTTTCGTTACCGTGATGGCGGACTTCTGATGGACACCATCCTCACTGCGCGCCGCCTGCTGTCGCGGCGCGGCTTTATCGGCAGTGTGGCCGCCGCCGGCGGCAGCGCGCTGCTGGCGCCCGCAGCCTTTGCCGCCGGCGGTGCGGGCGCAGGCGGCGGCGTGAAGCCGCTGGTGTTCGCCCATCGCGGCGCGAGCGCGCTGCGGCCGGAGCACACGCTGGCGTCCTACGCCAAAGCGATTGCGGACGGCGCGGACTACGTGGAGCCGGACCTGGTCTGCACCAGGGACGGCATTCTGGTGGCGCGCCACGACGCCTTCCTGAACGAGACCACCGACGTGGCCAGGCGCCCCGAATTCGCCAGCCGCCGCGCGCGCAAGACCATCGATGGCCAGACGCATGAGGGCTGGTTCGTGGACGACTTTACGCTGGCCGAGATCAAGACGCTGCGCGCCGTCGAGCGCATCCCCGAATCGCGCCCCGGCAGCGCGCAGTTCGACGGCATGTTCCAGGTGGTGACGTTCGAGGAGATCATCGACTTCGTGGCGGCGCAATCGGCCGCTGCCGGCCGCGTGATCGGCCTGGTGCCCGAGCTGAAAAGTTCTGCCTACTTTGCCAGCGCGGGGCTGCCGCTGGAAGACCGTTTCTTCGCCACGCTGGCCGCGCACGACTACACGCGCCGCCATCCGGTGGAGATCCAGTCTTTCGAAGTGGCCAATCTGAAGTATGTGCGCGACAAGCTGGGACGCCGCGCCAACATCCGCCTGATGCAGCTGGTGGGCGCCCCCACGCAGCGTCCGGCGGACGTGGCGGCGGCCAACGGCGCCCTTACCTACGGGCAGATGTGCACGCCCGCCGGGTTGAAGGCGATCGCCGCGTATGCGGATGTGGTGGCGCCGCCGACGCGCATGCTGATACCGCTGAAGCAGGATGGTTTCCTGGCCGAGCCGACTTCGCTGGCGGCCGATGGCCGCGCAGCGGGCCTGCGCGTGGAGACATGGACCTTCCGTCCGGAGAACCGCTTCCTGGCCGCAGACTTCCGCAGCAGCGCAGGCGAGCATGCGCGCAATCCGGCCGGTTCGGTGGCCGAGATCAAGCGCTATCTGAAGCTGGAGCTGGACGGGTTCTTCACCGACGACCCGGCACTGGGCAGGGCCGCCGTCGACGGCTGAGCAACGGCGGCAGGCTCAGGCCTTGGGCAGATTGCTCGTCAAATCCACCCAGGTCTGCGGCTGCGGCTTGGCGCGCTCGCGCACGCCAAAGAAGGTCACCACCAGCTCGCCGTTCTTGTCGAAAAACTCCACCGACGTCACGCCCGCGCGCTGTACCACGTAGCCGCTGTTGAAGGCCGTCTCGCGCAGGTGCAGGTTGAAGTCCGGGTCCAGCACGTTGTACCAGTCGCCGCTGGCGGCGGTCTTTTCAATCACGCCGCTGAAAATCTGCGTCACCGAACCATTGCCCAGGAAAGCCATGATGGGCAGCTTCCGCCGGGCCGATTCGTCCAGCAGATTGCGCACCGCTTTCGGCGACACACGCTGCACCGCACCCTCGGGCGCCAGACGCATGGCCTGTTCGCGCGAGATGCCGAACTCGCCCAGCAGGCGGCTGAACTGGTGCACGTCCGTCATCTCCTTCCAGGCCAGCTGGAACTCTTTCACGTCCACTGCGCTGTCGGCCTTCTCCACCGGCTTCGGCGCCGCCGCCAGCACCTTCAGCGCGGCGTTCTGGTCGGCTGCGCGGAAGTCGGCCACCAGCTTGTCGAAGATGCCGACTGCCGCTTCGTTCTTCAGGTACAGCTTGTGCACGGCGTTGCCGTTCTCGTCGAAGAACTGCAGGCTGCGCGAGGTCTGGCCGTCGCGGCCGGGCTGTTCCACGGCGAAGGCGTGCTTCCAGTTGGCGAAGTTGAAGCGCAGGTCGATCTCGCCGCCCAGGTAGCCGCCGGCGATGTTGCGCATGCGTGCTTCGCGCTCGGGATCGCCGGGCGCGCCCGCCGCCGTCTGCGCGGCAGCCGCGTCCTGCTCGATGCGGGTGGCGATGCCGGTGCGTTCCAGCACGCCGTTTTCATTGCGCGTCAGGGCCAGCACTTTGCCCAGGTCCAGCGCGCGGCGCATGATTTCGCGCGGCGCGTTGCCGTCATTCTTGAGCAGCGTGGCGGTCTTGCCGATGCTGGTGGCCAGCAGTTCGGCTTCGGACACGTTGAGCGCGCGCGCGGCGTCGCGTATCTGCAGCTTGGGCTGTTCGGCGCGCAGCTTTTCCCAGCGCTGGGCCAGGGCGGCGTCCGCCGCCATGGCGGGCATGGCGCCGAACACGAGGGCGCTCGCAAGCGCCAGGGCATAACGGTGATGATGCTTCATATGGTCTCCAGTATCAGTACATCAGTTTAAAGGTAACGGCGTAATTGCGTCCGGTTTTCACCTGGCGTTCGATGTCGGCCAGCGCGGTGGCGGTGGTGCCCGCCGCCAGCGTGCGCGCGGAGGCGTAGTCCCAGTACTTCTTGTCGCCCAGGTTGTAGGCGCCGGCGCTGATCACGGCGTTCTTGCCGAGGTTGAAGTAGGCGGCCAGGTCCACCACGGTGGACGCGGGCACGGCGAACAGCACGGTGGTGGCGCCGCTCACCACGTCCGGCTTGGCCTGCTTGGCGCGCGCATGCACGGTGGTCAGGGAGACGCCGCCGCGCTGGCCGGGATCGTCCCAGGCCAGGGTGGCGCTGCCTTTGTAGGGCAGCACGGTGGCGAGGTCGCCCTTCTTGCCGGTCCTGTCGTTGGTGGTGGTGCCGCGCGAGCCGCCCGCCGCCACTGCCACGCTGGCGCCTTGCAAGGGCGCGGACCACTGCCCCAGGTCGAAGCGGCTGCTCATTTCCACGCCCCAGATGCCCGCGCGCGCCACGTTCTCGGGACGGAACAGGCCCTGGCTCAGGGTCGGGTAGTTGACCGGGTCGGCCGGCTGCGCCACGTATTCGATGAAGTTGCGGTAGGCGGTGTGGAAGGCCGAGGCGCTGAACTGGACGCCCTTGCGCGGCTCGCCCTTCACACCAAGCTCGACCGCGTTGCTGGTTTCCTTTTCCAGCTTGGCGTTGCCCAGCACGCCGTAACCCTGGCCTGCCCCGGTGTAGCTGAAGGAGTCGTAGGTGCTGGTGCGGTCGGCGCCGCTGGGCATGCGCGCGCCGCGCTTGAAGCTGGCGTAGGCGTTGAAACTGGGCGTCAGCTCGACCGACAGGCCCAGGCTGGGCGCCAGGTAGCTGTCGCTGTCGTCCTTGAGTTCCTTGGCGGCGGACGGCAAGGCGATGAGGTAGTTTTCCAGGTTCTTGGGGCTCAGCTTGCGGTGCTCGAAGCGCAGACCGGGCGTCAGCGTAGCGTTGTGGCCGGCCAGCGCGAAGGCGATGTCGCCGCGCGCATAGGCCGCGAACTTGAGCGTGTCCATGTCCGCCATGCGGTTCTTTTGCGTGAGCTGGTGGGTGGTGGTGCCCACCACCAGCCTGTCTTCTTTCCACGGACGGCGGGTTTCCAGGCCTTCCAGCGTGAAGCCGTAGTTCAGCAGCGTGGCCGCGTTGAGCTGCTTGCCCGCGTCGCTGGCGATGCCGACGCTCTTGTTGTACAGGCCGGTGGAAATGTCGCGCGTGTAGGGGCGGCCGCCGGTGATGTAGGGCGCGTGGGTGTTGTCTTCCACTTTCGCGTCCTGCACGTAGAGGCGGGTGTCGATGCTGTCGAACAGCAAGCCGGCCGCGGCGGTGTAGCCGTGGTCGAGGCTGACGCGCGTGCGGCGCGTGGTGGAGGCCTGCTGGGAACCTTCCGGATAGAGCGACAGCTGCTTGTTCTTGATCTCGCGGTCGTGCCCGGACTTGAAGGCGTCCACGGTGAAGCCCAGCTTGTGGCCGGCCACCGGCGCCCAGCTGAATTTGCCGAGCAAGGCGTCCGACGACCAGTCGTCCGGGTTGAGCACGGCACTGCCCTTGCTGTCCAGTTGCTGGCCGTCGCGGTGCACCAGCACGGCCAGGGCCTGCAATGCGCCAAAGCCTGCGGCGCCGGTGAGCGCGTGCATCCTGGCCTTGTCGCCAGAGGTGTAGCCGAATTTGTATTCGGCGTAGCTGTTGCGGGTGGCGCTCAGGTAGTCTTCCGGCGACTTGGTGACGAAGGACACGCTGCCGCCCAGGCCGGGCGTGCCCGCCCCCGCCGCCGAGGTGCCGGAGCCGATGCGCACTTCGCGGAAGATTTCCGGGTCGAAGTAGTCGCGGCCCACGCCGAAGCTGTTCAGAGTGTTGCCGTCCGGCTTGGGCGCGGCGTCGGGCAGCGAGATGCCGTCCAGGTCCAGGCTCACGCGGTTGCCTTCCACGCCACGGATATTGAAGCCGGTGTTGCCCGCGCCGTCCCAGATATTGCCGGAGCCGATGCCGGCCGCCGGCACGCTGATGAGCGGCTCGTAGCGCGCCATATTGGCCATGTCGGTGGCGTTGCGTTTGTTCAGCTCGGCGCTGCCGATGACGGTGGTGGTGCCGGTCCTGGACGGCGCGTCCTCGCGCTGGGCGGTGACCAGGATTTCGTTCAGTTGGGTGGTTTGGGCGATTGCCGGTGCGGCGGGCACGGCGAATGCGGTCAGCAGCAGCGCGGCAAGGCGCCGCTGTCGCGGGTGGTTGGCAGCCATAGGATTCCAGATCGGGAGAGGTTTAAGGCTGGCTCTCCTTGTGGATATCGCTGGCAACGGCGCATATTAACAAGAATGATTCTTATTTACAAGTACGCGTAATGTTTATGGATTGGGCGTAGCGGCTGCGGCTTGAGGTTGCGGCTGGGCCTGGCCCTTGCCGAGGATCTGGATGTAGATTTCGTTCTGCTTGATCATGCTCAGCTCGAAGCGGGCACGTTCTTCGACGGCGCCGGTGCCGTCCTTGAGGTCGCGCACTTCGGAATCGAGTTTGGCGTTGCGGCTTTTCAGCTCGTCGTTCTTCTTCTGGGCCACCGCCACCTGGCTTTCCAGGTCGGCGACACGCAGCCAGCCGCCTTTCCCCAGCCAGAGCGGGTACTGTATCAGCAGCAGCAGCGCTGCCAGTGCAAGGGTAATCAAACGCATAGGGAAAAGCCGGCCAGGCAAGCGCCCGGCCGGCGTGGTGCTATTACTTCAGGTTGTAGAACGCGTCACGGCCAGGGTAGGAAGCGATGTCGCCCAGGTCTTCTTCGATGCGCAGCAGCTGGTTGTACTTGGCCATGCGGTCCGAACGGGACATCGAGCCGGTCTTGATCTGCAGCGCGTTGGTGCCCACGGCGATGTCGGCGATGGTCGAGTCTTCGGTCTCGCCCGAGCGGTGCGAGATCACGGCGGTGTAGCCGGCGCGCTTGGCCATTTCGATGGCGGCGAAGGTTTCGGTCAGGGTGCCGATCTGATTGATCTTGATCAGGATCGAGTTGGCGATACCCTTCTGGATGCCTTCTTTCAGGATCTTGGTGTTGGTGACGAACAGGTCGTCGCCCACCAGCTGCACGCGCTTGCCCAGTGCTGCGGTCAGGGTCGCCCAGCCTTCCCAATCGCCTTCGTGCATCGCGTCCTCGATCGAGATGATCGGGTATTTGTCGCACCAGGTGGCCAGCAGGTTGGTGAACTCCACGGCGGTCAGGCTCATGCCTTCGCCGTCCAGCTGGTACTTGCCGTCCTTGTAGAACTCGGAGGCGGCGCAGTCCAGGCCCAGCGCGATCTGGGTGCCTGGCTCGTAGCCGGCTTCTTCGATGGCCTGGATGATGAGCTTGATCGCTTCTTCATGGTTGGCCAGCGATGGGGCGAAACCGCCTTCGTCGCCGACGGCGGTGTTCAGGCCCTTCTTGTGCAGGATCTTTTTCAGCGTGTGGAACACTTCCGCGCCGTAGCGGATGGCTTCCTTGAAGGAAGGCGCGCCGACCGGGATGATCATGAATTCCTGGATGTCCAGGTTGTTGTCGGCGTGTGCGCCGCCGTTGATGACGTTCATCATCGGCACTGGCATCTGCATGGCGCCCGAACCGCCGAAGTAGCGGTACAGCGGCAGGCCGGCTTCTTCGGCGGCGGCCTTGGCCACGGCCATGGACACGGCCAGCATGGCGTTGGCGCCCAGGCGCGACTTGTTCTCGGTGCCGTCCAGGTCGATCAGGGTGCGGTCCAGGAAGGCCTGCTCATTGGCGTCCAGGCCCATGATGGCTTCCGAGATTTCGGTGTTGATGTTTTCGCAGGCTTGCAGCACGCCCTTGCCGAAGTAGCGCTTCGGATCGCCGTCGCGCAGCTCGATGGCTTCGCGCGAACCGGTGGATGCGCCCGACGGCACAGCCGCGCGGCCCATCACGCCCGACTCCAGCAGCACGTCGCATTCGACGGTAGGATTGCCGCGCGAATCGATTACTTCACGGCCGATAATGTCTACGATAGCACTCATGTCATACTCCAAAAGTTTAAGCAAAACTGTTGCTCGCGGGGCCAGTCTGGCTAGTCCCCGCGCAAGGTGCAGCAAGGGTAACAGACGGCAGCCGGATGTGGAAGCGGGTCCGGCGTATGTGTTCTATACGCCGGACCCGCCCGGTAACTCATGATTCTGTATGCTCAGTGATAACTTAGTTAAAACTGGTTTCCAGGAAGCCCGCCTTCTTGGTCACGCGGTCCAGCTCGATCAGCACCGACAGCAGCTCCTTCATGCGGCCCAGCGGCACCGCGTTCGGGCCGTCCGACAGCGCGGTGGCCGGGGTCGGGTGGGTTTCCATGAACAGGCCGGCCACGCCCACGGCCACGGCCGCGCGCGACAGCACCGGCACCATCTCGCGCATGCCGCCCGAGGAGGAACCATTGCCGCCCGGCAGCTGCACCGAGTGGGTGGCGTCGAACACCACCGGGGCGCCGGTTTCGCGCATGATGGACAGCGAGCGCATATCGGACACCAGGTTGTTGTAGCCGAAGGAGGCGCCGCGTTCGCAGGCCATGAAGTTGTCTTCAGGCAGATTCTTGGCGGCCGCCGCTGCGCGCGCCTTGGCGATCACGTGCTTCATGTCGCCCGGGGCCAGGAACTGGCCCTTCTTGATGTTCACCGGCTTGCCCGATTCGGCGCACGCGTTGATGAAGTCGGTCTGGCGGCACAGGAAGGCCGGGGTTTGCAGCACGTCCACCACGGACGACACCACTTCGATTTCCTCGATGGTGTGCACGTCGGTCAGCACCGGCACGCCCAGCTCGCGCTTGACGTCGCCCAGGATCTCCAGGCCTTTTTCCATGCCCGGACCACGGTAGGACGTGCCCGACGAACGGTTCGCCTTGTCGAAGGACGACTTGTAGATGAAGGGAATGCCCAGCTCGGTGGTCATTTCCTTCAGCGCGCCGGCCACGTCGAACGCCATCTGGCGCGACTCGATCACGCAGGTGCCGGCGATCAGGAAGAACGGCTGGTCGAGGCCTACGTCAAATCCGCACAGTTTCATGCTGCGTCTCCTTCCAGTTGGACTGCATGCAGACCCTTGGACGCTTTTTGCGCCAGCGCCGCCTTGATATAGGACGTGAACAGCGGGTGGCCGTCGCGCGGGGTCGATTTGAATTCAGGGTGGTACTGCACGCCCATATACCATGGGTGCGCGTTCTCGCCGGTGCGCGGCAGTTCCATGATTTCGCACAGGTCTTCGGTCGGGGTGCGCGCGGCAACCACCAGGCCGGCGGCTTCCACGCGGCCCAGGTAGTGGTTGTTGGCTTCGTAGCGGTGGCGGTGGCGCTCGGTCACCACGCTGCCGTAGATTTCCGATGCCAGCGTGCCCGGCTTGACGGCGCAGGCTTGCGCGCCCAGGCGCATGGTGCCGCCCAGGTCCGACTTCTCGTCGCGCTTTTCAACCTTGCCGTCCAGGCCTTGCCATTCGTCGATCAGGGCCACCACAGGCTGGTCGGTCTGCGGCTCGAACTCGGTGGAGTTGGCGTGCGTCAGGCCGGCCTTGTGGCGCGCGTATTCGATCAGCGCCACCTGCATGCCCAGGCAGATGCCCAGGTAAGGGATCTTGTTTTCACGGGCGAACTGGGCCGCCATGATCTTGCCTTCCACGCCGCGCTTGCCGAAGCCGCCCGGCACCAGGATGGCGTCGTACTTGGCCAGCTCGGCGCAGCCGGTGGTCTCGATCTCTTCCGAGTCGATGTACTCGATGTTGACCTTGGACTCGTTGTGGATGCCGGCGTGGCGCAGCGCTTCGGTCAGCGACTTGTACGACTCGGTCAGCTCCACGTATTTGCCGACCATGCCGATCGACACTTCCGCTTTCGGGTGCTCCAGCGTGTAGATCAGCTTGCTCCACACGGACAGGTCGGCCGGGGCCGGGTTCAGGTCCAGCGCTTCGCAGATGATGGCGTCCAGGCCCTGGTCGTGCAGCATCTGCGGCACTTTGTAGATGGTGTCCACGTCCCACACCGAGATCACGGCCTGCTCTTCGATGTTGGAGAACAGCGAGATCTTGGCGCGTTCGTCTTCCGGAATGGCGCGGTCGGCGCGGCACAGCAGCGCGTTCGGCGAGATGCCGATTTCGCGCAGCTTCTGCACCGAGTGCTGGGTAGGCTTGGTCTTCAGTTCGCCGGCCGAGGCGATGAACGGCACCAGGGTCAGGTGGACGAAGGCGGTGTTCTTGCGACCTGCGCGCAGGCTCAGCTGGCGCGCCGCTTCCAGGAAGGGCAGCGACTCGATGTCGCCCACGGTGCCGCCGATTTCGCACAGGGCCACGTCGTAGCCTTCGGCGCCGCGGCGGATGTAGTCCTGGATTTCATTGGTGATGTGCGGAATCACCTGCACGGTCTTGCCCAGGTACTCGCCGCGGCGTTCCTTGCGGATCACGGATTCGTAGATCTGGCCGGTGGTGAAGTTGTTCACCTTTTTCATGCGGGTGGAGATGAAACGCTCGTAGTGGCCGAGGTCGAGGTCGGTTTCCGCCCCGTCGTCGGTAACGAAGACTTCACCGTGCTGCATGGGGCTCATGGTGCCCGGATCAACGTTGATGTACGGATCGAGCTTGAGCATGGTGACTTTGAGGCCGCGCGATTCGAGGATCGCGGCGAGGGAGGCGGCGGCTATCCCTTTACCAAGGGAAGACACAACGCCACCGGTGACGAAGACATATTTGGTCATTGCGGGTCGGTGCCGAACGGCACGTGCGGGAAATTGAAATTATAGCGCAAATTGCGCGATTCTTCATCAGTACGGCTGCAAATAGCCCGAACGCCCGCTCTATTCCTCAGTCTCGGCTGATAAAAACGGCAAGATTGCATACTGTGTTGGACAGCGTACAGAGCCGCCGACAGGCAGGCCGCAAAATGGGTTTTCAATGACATTTCCACAACGGAGGACGACATGAGCTACGAAGAACGCGATGCCTACGGCATGTATGTAGACCGGGGCCACAAGGGCCCAGGTCCTGAACTGATGGGCGCCGACACGCTGATCGGCGACCACGTGCACAATCTGCAAAACGAGCACCTGGGCGAGATCAAGGAAATCATGCTGGACATGCGCTCGGGCAAAATCGCCTACGCGGTGATGGCCAGCGGCGGCGTGTTCACGCTGGGCGAGCGGCTGTTCGCCGTGCCCTGGGAGGCACTGACGCTGGACACGGTGAACAAGCGCTTCACGCTCAACATCGACAAGGACCGCATCGACAACGCGCCCGGCTTCGACACCGAGCACTGGCCCAATATGGCCAACCAGGCCTGGGCTGCCGAGATCCACAACTATTACGGCACCAGCGCCCGCTAGATCTTAGCCGCCGCCGTACCAGGCAAGCCTGCTTTCACGCGCCCTCTCCGGGCGCGTTTTGTTCCAGCCGCATCGGCACGTAGGCAATGCCGTGCTGCTCAACGCGCGGGCCGGTGGCGGCGAAACCGAAGTGCTGGTACATGGGTACCGCGTAGACGGAAGCATTGACCGTCATCGCCTGCGCCGCCGGCACCGCCGCGCGGGCCGTATCCCACAGCTGCCGCGCATGGCCCTGGCCATGATGGCGCCGCGCCACGTACAGGTGGAACAGATGCGTGCCGTTGCGCAGCGCGACCACGCCAGCCAGGCCATCATCAAGCCAGCCGGTCCAGTATTGATACGCCTCGCCCGTCACATAGCGCTCAATCGCCTCGGCCGCCATGCTCAGCATGAATTGCTCCGCGCCCGCGCCGTCCGGCGCCAGCGTCATAAACGGCATCAAGTCGTGAATCAGCGCGCTGATCGCCCCCGCATCCCCTCGCTCCGCCTTCCGCATTAACATTTTATCCATGCCGCCATTATGCCAAAACTGGCAAGGCGATTAGCAAAAGTCGCGGCTGACGGTGGGCAGGCTGCCGAGCAGGTGGCTCATGTCCACCAGGCGCTTGGCCACCAGGTGGCGCACGATGCCTTCCTGCTGCCACACGCCGTACACCCCCAGCAGCTGGGCGCCCAGCACTTCCTTGCGCTGCTGCTCCACCAGCGACGGCCAGATGATCACATTCACGTTCCCGGTCTCGTCCTCTATCGTGATGAACAGCACGCCCTTGGCCGTGCCCGGCCGCTGCCGCACGGTGACGATGCCGCAGCCGCGCGCGAGCTGGCCGTTGCGGTAGCTGTTCAGCGTGGACGCGGGCATGAAGCGGTGGTCCAGCAGCGTGGCGCGCAGCAGCGCCAGCGGATGGCGGCGCAAGGTCAGCCGCTGCGCGCGGTAGTCGCTGACGATGTCGTCGCCTTCGCTGGGCGGGCGCAGCTGCGGGACTTCCTCGTCCGGCTCGGTGGGACGCAGCAAGTCCTTGTCGGGCACGGCGCCGGCGGCTTCCCACAGGGCCTGGCGGCGGTTGCCGGACAGGCCTTCCAGCGCGTTGGCGCCGGCCAGCACTTGCAGGTCGTGCCGGTCGAGGTCGGCGCGCCGGGCCAGGTCGGCCACGCTGGCGAAGGCCCGCACGGCGCGCGCCTGTTCGATGCGCCCGGCGCTGTCGGGACGCATGCCGCGCAGCACGGAAAAGCCCAGCCGCACGGCAGGCTGGCTGCGCGCGCCGGCCTCTTCCTCCAGCGCCGAGTCCCAGCTGCTGATGGCCACGTCCACCGGCCGCACGATCACGCCATGGCGCCTGGCGTCCTGCACCAGCTGCGAGGGACCGTAGAAGCCCAGCGGCTGGCTGTTGAGCAAAGCGCACAGGAAGGCGGCCGGCTCATGGCATTTGACCCAGGAACTGGCGTAGGTCAGCAGCGCGAAACTGGCGGCGTGCGATTCGGGGAAACCGTATTCGCCGAAGCCCTGGATTTGCTCGCAGATGGCTTCGGCAAACGCTTTGTCGTATTGATTCCGCACCATGCCTTCGACGATTTTCTTCTGGTACTTTTCGATATCGCCCTTACGCTTCCAGGCTGCCATGGCGCGCCGTAGCTGATCCGCCTCCCCCTGGGTGAAGTCAGCGGCGATCATGGCGATCTGCATCACCTGTTCCTGGAAGATGGGGACGCCCAGCGTGCGCTGCAGCGCCCCTTCCAGGCGCGGCTGGTACTCGATCAGTGAGGGGTCCATGCGGCGCTGCAGATAGGGATGGACCATGCCGCCCTGGATCGGGCCCGGCCGCACCAGCGCCACCTCCACCACGAGATCGTAGAACACCCTCGGCCGCAGGCGCGGCAGCATGCTCATCTGCGCGCGCGACTCGATCTGGAATACGCCTATGGTGTCGGCCTCGCACATCATGTCGTAGGTTTGCGGGTCTTCGCGCGGGATGTCTTGCAGGCGGAACAGCGTGCCACGCCGCTCTCCGATCAGATCCAGTGATCGGCGCAGCGCTGACAGCATGCCTAGCGCCAGCACGTCCACCTTCATCAGGCCCAGTTCCTCCAGGTCGTCCTTGTCCCACTGGATCACGCTGCGGTCTTGCATGCTGGCGTTCTCGATGGGCACCAGACGCGACAGCTTGTCTTGCGCGATGACAAAGCCACCCACGTGCTGCGACAGGTGGCGCGGCATGCCGAGGAACTGGAAGGCCAGCGAGGCCCACTGGTGCGCGACCTTCGATTCCGGATCCAGCCCGCTTTCCCCGAGCCGGGCCAGCAAGTCCTGCTTGCTGTCAAACCAGCGGTGCGACTTGGCCACCTTCTCCACGATGGCCAGGTCCACGCCCAGCGCCTTGCCGGCGTCGCGCAGCGCGCTTTTGGGCCGGTAGCAGATGACCGTGGCGGCCAGCGCGGCGCGGTGGCGTCCGTACTTCGCATAGATGTACTGGATCACTTCTTCGCGCCGCTGATGTTCGAAGTCCACGTCGATGTCCGGCGGCTCGGCGCGCTCGCGGGAAATGAAACGCCCCACCAGCAGCTTGCTTTGCGCAGGATCGACCTCGGTTACGCCCAGGCAATAGCATACGGCCGAATTGGCCGCCGAACCGCGTCCCTGGCACAGGATGCCCTTCGAACGGGCGAAGCGCACGATATCGTACACGGTGAGGAAATAGAACTCGTAGCCCAGTTCGGCGATCAGCTCCAGCTCCTCCTCGACCTGCTGTTGCACCTGTTCCGGCATGCCGTGCGGATAACGCGTTTGCGCGCCGATATAGGTTTCGTAACGCAGATAGCTGGCCGGCGTGTGGCCTGGCGGCACCAACTCGTGCGGATATTCGTACTTCAGTTCGTCCAGCGAGAACTTGCACAGTGCGGCGATGCGCACGGTTTCGTCCAGCGCGGCGCGGGGATAGAGATTGGCCAGCCGCAGCCGCGAACGCAGGTGCTGCTCGGCGTTCTGCGCCAGCTCGTAACCACACTCGGCCACCGGGCGGCCCACACGCACCGCCGTCAAAGTGTCCAGCAGCGGCTTGCGCGAGCGCACGTGCATGCGCACATTGCCCACCGCCGTCACGGGCAAGCCATGCTGCCACGCCACCTCGTCCACGCTCATGCGGTGCGCCTCGTCGAAGGCGTGCTGCAGCAGGTTCAGGCCTATCCAGGCGCGGCCGGGGAACTGCGCCGCCATCCAGGCCGCCTGCAAGTGCAGCGCGTCCACGTCTTCCGGCTGGTCGGATGGATAGCGCGGCAGCAGTATCAGCAGGCAGTCCGGCAAGCCCTTCAGGTGCGCCTGGGCCGGCTGCGGCGCGGCGATGTCGTCCAGGTAGAGCTTGTAGCTGCCCTTGACCACGCCTTCCCGCATGCGCGCCAAAGTGATGAGTTCGGACAGGTTGCCATAGCCTGCGCGGTTTTTCGCCAGCACCAGCAGCGACAGCCCCGGCGAGCCATCCGGCTTGCTCAAGTGGAAATGACTGCCTATCAGCAAGGGGAATGGCGGCGCTCCGTCCGGCGTGGCGCGCTTGGCCGCCCCGTGCGCCCGCACCACGCCCGCCAGCGAACACTCGTCGGTGATGGCCAGCGCGGCGTAGTCCAGCTGCACGGCGCGCTCAGCCAGCTCCTCGGCATGGGAAGCGCCTTGCAAAAATGAAAAGTTCGTCAGGCAAAACAGTTCCGCATAGGCTGGCAGGCTGCTGGCTGGCGACGGCGAGGGGGACGGCATGGCTCAAGAATACTGTATATAAATACAGTATTGTACGCGCATCGTGCGGCGCTGGACAGTCTGCGCTATGCTATCCGGCCCGGCAATTTAAGGTACA
This sequence comes from Pseudoduganella aquatica, assembly GCF_009857595.1. Lineage (GTDB taxonomy): Bacteria > Pseudomonadota > Gammaproteobacteria > Burkholderiales > Burkholderiaceae_D > Rugamonas > Rugamonas aquatica_A. The sequence goes on from NZ_WWCU01000013.1 coordinate 129,802, forward strand.
TATATGCAACGCACCGTCCATGAACTGAAATGCTTCGGCAGCCGCCCCGGCGAGGGCAACGCGGCCCTGGTGGTGCTGGGGGACGCGTCCAGCGAAGCCCAGCGGCAGGACTTTGCCCGGGCGCAGAACCGCAGCGCGTGCGTGTTTGTGGATGCCGTGGCTCCTGCGGACGGAGGCGGTGCCGCAGCCCAGGACGCGCTGTTCGTGCTGGATTACTACTATCCGCACATGCGCAGCCCGCTGTGCCTGCACGCGACGCTGGCGGCGGCGCGCGTGCTGCTGCGCGAACATGGCGCGCCGCTGGCGGTGCGCACCGCCCTGCGCGGCCAGCTGCTGCACGTGTCCGAGCGCGGCACGGATGTGTTTGTCCGCCTGCAGCGCCAGCCGACGCCGGACGTGGTCATTCCGCCGGACTTGCCTGCCGCCCTGCTCGGCCAGCCCAGCTTGCGCCTGGCTTCCGCGCCGGCCATCGCCTCGGTCGGCAGCCCCAAGCTGCTGCTGGAACTGGACAGCGCGGCTGCCTTGCAGGCCCTGCGCCCGGATCTGGCGCGCATCGCCGCCTGGGGCAAGGAGCACGGAGTGAGTGGTTGCTACGCCTACGCGCGCCGCGGCGACGGCAGCTTTGAAGGCCGCAACTTCAACCATCTGGACCCGGCGCTGGAAGACAGCGCCACCGGCGTGGCGGCCGGCGCGCTGACCGTGCACCTGGGCCGCGCCCTCACCCTGCACCAGGGCGCCGCGCTGGGCCAGCCCTGCGTGCTGCGCACCGAATTGGACGGCGGCCGCGCGGACGGCGAACACATATTAATCGGCGGCGCGGCCGCATTCCTGCGGCCCCACTGAGCGGAAAGCCTGTCACATACACCATTTTTTCAGGCGCACAATAAAAATAGTGTATGTGTGCTGAAATTGAAACAAAGAGGCAGCAAGATACGGTTCGTAACTTTCAGTTGAACGTGCTGAGCTATAAAATCAGCGAAATCTTTCATCTGGAGAAACACGTGCCTACTATTTCCGCCCTCCGCCGCGCCGTTCTGCTCAGTCTGTACGGCAGCGCCGCCCTGGCGACCATGGCCCCGGCCGCCCAAGCCCAGAGCGCCGACGCCAGCGCCAGCCCCATGCAATCAGTCAATGTGGTGGGCTCGCGCCGCGCCACCAGCTCCGCCACCGACACCGTGGTGCCGGTCGACGTGATCCCGATGAACAAGGCGGCCGAGCAAGGCGCCCAGTTCGACCTGTCGCAGACGCTGACCTATATTTCGCCGTCCTTCAACTCCACCCGCCAGACCGGCGCCGACGGCGCCGACCTGGTGGACTCGGCCGCGCTGCGCGGCCTGAGTTCGGACCAGACCCTGGTGCTGATCAACGGCAAGCGCCGCCACACCGCCGCGCTGGTGAACATCTTCGGCGCGCGCAACCGCGGCAGCACCGGCACCGACATGAACACCATCCCGACCATGGCCATCAAGGACGTGCAGATCCTGCGCGACGGCGCGGCCGCCCAGTACGGCTCGGACGCCATCGCCGGCGTGATGGACATCGGCCTGAAGAAAAACATCGGCTGCGAATCGTCGGTGGGCTACAGCCAGTACTCGGCCGGCGACGGCAAGAACTACATGGCGTCGGCCTACTGCGGCTTCGCCATGGCCGGCGGCACGGTGGGCGTGACCGGCGAATACCTGGACCGCGGCCGCTCCAACCGCGCCGAGCCGGGCAACCCGCGCACCATAGGCGATTCCAAGTCCGAGAACCAGACCGTCTACGTGAACGGTGAAATTCCGGCCGGCGCGGGCGGCAAGTTCTACTTCACGGCCGGCCTGCAGCAGCGCGACGCCTCCAGCGGCGCCTGGGCGCGCGACGGCGTCGACGACGTGCCGACCCGCAACTCGGCCGCCATGTACCCGAACGGCTTCGTGCCCTTCATCAACGGCGAGCTGGACGACCGCTACGGCATCATCGGCTACCGCAGCAAGCTCGGCGAGTGGAACACCGACCTCTCGCAGACCTACGGCTACAACCGCCTGAAGTACAACATCAGCAACACGCTGAACGCGTCCATCGCCAACCTGCCGGCCAACAAGGGCATCAGCCCGAGCAGCTTCAACGCGGGCGGCTTCTCCTTCCAGCAGACCACCACCAACGCCGACGCCAGCCGCTACTTCGAGGGCCTGGTGGGCGACGGCATGAACGTGGCCTTCGGCGCCGAATACCGCCGCGAGCAGTACAAGATCTTCGCCGGCGAGCCGGGCTCGTATATCGACGCGGACGGTCCCGGCGGCGGCAATGCCGGCAGCCAGGGCTTCCCCGGCTTCCAGCCGGGCGACGTGACCAACGCCAGCCGCCACAGCACCGCGCTGTACCTGGACCTGGAAGCGGACCTGAACAAGAAAACCAAGCTGCAGGGCGCGCTGCGCTACGAGAAATTCAGCGACTTCGGCTCCACCGTGACCGGCAAGCTGGCCGGTTCCTACAGCGTGAACGACGCGGTGCTGCTGCGCGGTTCGGCCAGCACCGGCTTCCGCGCGCCGTCGCTGCAGCAGGCGCACTTCTCGTCCACCTACACCGACTTCGTGGGCGGCAAGCCGACCGACATCTCGATCACCCCGGCCGTGGGCGCGGTGGGCCAGCTGGCCGGCCTGCCGCCGCTGAAGGAAGAAAAGTCGCGCAGCTTCACCCTGGGCGCGACCTGGACCCCGAGCGGCGCGCTGTCGGTCACGGCCGACCTGTACCAGATCAAGATCAAGGACCGCATCGTGCTGTCCGGCCTGTTTGACGACAGCAACTACCCTACCCTGGCCGCCAAGCTGGCCACGCTGGGCGTGGGCGGCGCGCAGTTCTTCGTCAACTCGGTCGACACCAAGACGCGCGGCCTGGACCTGACCGCGTCGCACCGCGGCGCCATCGCCGGCAACAAGCTGACCACCTTCCTGGCCATGAACTTCGGCAAGACCGAAGTGGACGCCATCCACGCCCCGGCCGCGCTGAAAGGCTACGAGGACGTGCTGCTGTCCGAGCGCGAGCGCCTGTTCCTGGAACAGGGCGGCCCGCGCCGCAAGGCCACGCTGGGCTTCGACCTGACCACCGGCGCGCTGGAGACCGACTTCAAGATCATCCACTTCGGCCCGCAGACCCTGGGCACCTGGAGCGGCACCGCCTCCGGCGTGGCCAACCAGCGCTACGCGCCCAAGACCTCGGCCGACCTGGGCTTCACCTACAGCTTCAGCAAGAACACCAAGCTGACCTTCGGCGCGAGCAACATCTTCAACGTCCATCCTAGCGTGCAGGATCCGAACGAAACCGACAACGGCTTCAAGTACGAAAGCGTGCAGTTCGGCCTGAACGGCACCTCCTACTTCGGCCGCCTGTGGGTCAAGTTCTAAGCTGATTCCGGCCTGGCCAAAACGCCCGCCGCAGCAATGCGCCGGGCGTTTTTTTGCGCCTGCCAGTCTAGAGGACGGCGATTTCGTCGCTCATGTTGAGGATGGCCTGGGCATTGTATTGTTCGGCGAAGAAGGGGTCGCCGAACAGGGTGCCGGCTTCGGCCTTGTGGCGCAGATAGGTCAGCACCTGGCCGCGCTGCAGGGCGTAGCGGTCGTCGGAGATGTGGCGGTATTCGGCGCGGATGCCTTGCGTGTAGTGGCGGTACACGTCCTCCGCCTGCCCCAGGATCGCCAAATCCACGCTGAGCATGGTTTCCTTCAGCGGGTGCGCCACGCCGGCACTCTGGAAGTGGTCGGTGGCGCGTATCAGCGCGGCCACGTCGGCGGAGATGTCCGGCCCCAGGCCGCTGGCCAGCCATTGCCGCGCGCTGGCTTCCTCGTTCGACAGCCCGCTACCGGCGCCATGGTCGTACACCGCGTCGTGGAACCAGAAGGCGGCGCGCACGATGTCGGCGTCGCGCCGCGCCGGGCCGACGTTGGCGCTCCAGGTGCGGATCTCGGCCAGGCCGTGCACCAGGTGGTCCAGGTTGTGGTAGTGGCGCTCCGGGCCGCCGTAGGCGCCGGGGCCGGTCAGGCGCTCGAACCAGGCGTCGGCGTTGGCGGCGGCCGCAGGATCGGCCGCGGCGCCCTGCCACAGCGCGTCCCATTCCTTGCGCAGCCAGCTGATGATCCAGGCTTTGTAGGCCGGCGCGGGCACGAAGTTCTTCATGGTCCAGTTCCAGCCCACCGGCCCTTCCAGCGCCTTGACGAAGCTGGAGCTGACGGAGCCGAGGTCGCGCGGCGGCATCACGAACAGGGTCTTGGCGCCGCCGATCACGTCCACATTGGTCTGCTGGATCAGGTTTTCATAGTCGAAGTCGGCGGTGGTGCGGATGCCGCGCACCAGGTAGTCGATGCCGTGCTTCTTGGCCACGCGCGCCGTGTAGTCGCTCTTGACGATCTGCACCTGCACATTGTCCCAGCCGCGCTCGGCGCAGCTCTCGGCGATGATGGCCTTGCGCTGCTCGGCCGAGAACTTGGGCTGCTTGGTGGAGTTCTCGGACAGGAACACCACCACCTCGTCCGCAATGGAACGCGCCTCGCCTATCACCCACATATGGCCATTGGTGATAGGGTCCAGGGTGCCCGAAAAGCCGATTTTCTTCATGCGCCGCTCCACTGCCGAGGTAAAACGACATTCTAGCCGGGCGCGGCCTTTCCGGTTACAGGAAACTCAACTTTTAGGAAACTCGACTCTGACCTGCAAGCCGCCCAGGCGCTCGGACTGCCCCAGCACCAGCGCGGCGCCGTGGCGCTCGGCGATGGCCTTGATAATGGCCAGCCCCAGCCCGCTGCCGCCGGCCGCGCTGCCCGGCACGCGGTAGAAGCGGCTGAACACGCGCTCGCGCTCCTCGGGCGAAATGCCGGGGCCGCTGTCCTCGACGCACAGCACCGGGCCGCGTTCGCCCTGCAGCACTTCCACGTCCACCGTGCCGCCGGCCGGCGTGTACTTGATGGCGTTGTCGATCAGGTTGCGCAGCAGGATCAGCAGCGCGTCGCCCTGCCCCGCCACGCTCAGATCGTCGGCGCGCGGCAGGCCCAGGTCGATCTCGCGCGCCTGTGCGGCGCCCGCCATGTCGCCCAGGGTGCGCTTGGCCAGGTCGGCCAGGTTGACCTGGTCGAATTTCTGCTCGGCGCCGCCGGACTCCTGCCGCGCCAGCACCAGCAATTGCTCCACCAGCCGCGTGGCGCGCTCGATGCCGGCCGTCAGGCGGCCCACCGCCACCGCGCGCGCGGACGCGTCCTCGGCGCGGTCCAGGCTCAGCACCTGCAGCTTGAGCGCGGCCAGCGGCGAGCGCAGCTCGTGCGCGGCGTCGGCCACGAAATGCTGCTGCGCGTCAAAGGCGGTGCGCACGCGGCCGAACAGCAGGTTCAGTTCGTGCACCAGCGGCCGCACCTCGTCCGGCAAGTCGTTCTCGGACACGGGCGACAAATCGTCCGCCTGGCGCGCCGCCACCTGCTTGCGCACGCGCGCCACCGGCGCCAGCGAACCGCTGACCACCCACCACACCACCAGCATCAGCAGCGGCGCCATCAGCGCGATGGGCGCCACCGTGCGCAGCGCCAGGGCGCCGGCCATGCGCTGGCGCACCGCCATGTCCTGCGCGATCTGCACGGTCTGGTTGCTGGTCTGCACGGAGAAGATGCGGTAGGTGGCGCCGCGCACGCGCACATTGGAAAAGCCCAGCACGGCGCGCTGCGGCAGCTCGGCGCGGGACAGCGAACGGAACACCTGCACGCCGTCCGGGGTCCACACCTGCACCACCATGTCGTCGTTGCCGGGGTCGGCCGCCGGGTCGTTGGCGTGGTTGGCCAGCGGCGCGCCGGAACGCAGCGACAGCGCCATCTGCTGCATGTGGTAGTCGAAGATTTCGTCGGCGTCGCTGCGCGCGCTGCGGTAGGCGATCAGGGCCTGGGCCATGGCGGCCAGCACGATGGCGGCCAGCAGAAACCACAGCAGGCGCGCGCGCAGCGAGTGCGAGACCGAACGCGACACGGACTTGCTGACCGACTGCGACATCGACGCGACGGAGACCTTCATGCCTTGGGCACCATGTAGCCCAGGCCGCGCACGTTCTGGATCAGCTCGCTGCCCAGCTTCTTGCGCAGGCCGTGGATATACACTTCCACCGCGTTGCTGTTGACTTCATCCTTCCAGCTGTACAGCTTTTCCTCCAGCTGGGCGCGCGACAGCACGATGCCGGGGCGCGCGATCAGCGCCTCCAGCACCGCCCACTCGCGCGCGGACAGGCTGACGTTCTGGCCGTTGGCGATCACCTCCCGCGTTTGCGGGTTGATCATCACGTCCTTGTGCTCGAACACCGGATCGGCGCGGCCGGCCGAACGGCGCAGCAGCGCGCGGATGCGCGCCAGCAGCTCGTCCAGGTCGTAGGGCTTGAGCACGTAGTCGTCCGCGCCCGCGTCCAGGCCGGCGATGCGCTGCTCGACCGCGTCGCGCGCCGTGGCCACCAGCACCGGCGTGATCTCCTTGCGCGCGCGCATGGAGCGCAGCACTTCCAGGCCGTCCTTGCGCGGCAGGCCCAGGTCCAGCAGCACCAGGTCGTAGGTCTGGGTCTGCAGGGCCGTGTCGGCCATGTCGCCGTCCTTGACCCAGTCCACCGCGTAGTGCTCGGCGCGCAGCAGGTCCAGCACCACCTCGCCTATCATCGTATCGTCTTCCACCAGCAGCAGGCGCATGGCTATTCCTTGTATTGTTTATTAACCGATCCGCACCGGAATGAAGATCTTCTCATCCCCGCGCTGGATCAGCAAGGCCACCGACTTCTCGGACTTGGCCATCACGTCGCGCACCTGCTCGATGGTGTTGACCGCGCGCCCGTTCACCGACAGCAGCACGTCGCCCGGCTGCACGCCGGCGTAGGCCGCCGCGCCGCCCGCGCCCTCGATCAGCAGGCCGGAATTGATGCCGGACTGGCGCTTCTCGACCGGGTCCAGCGGACGCAGCTGCAAGCCCAGCTTGACCTTGCTGCTGGCGCCGTCGTCGGCGCGGGCCACGTCGGCGACCTTGTCGGCGGCGTTGCCCAGCTTGCCGCTCAGCTCGATGGCCTTGCCCTGGCGCCACACTTCCAGCACCACTTTCTCACCCGGCAGGGCCACGCCCACCACGGCCGGCAAGTCGCCCGAGGCGATAATCTTCTGGCCGTTGATCTTGCGGATCACGTCGCCGGACTTCAGGCCGGCCTTGTCGGCGGGGCCGCCCGGCTCCACATTGGCCACCAGCGCGCCTTCCGGCGTATCGAGCTTGAAGGAATCGGCGAAGGCCTGGTCCACCTCCTGCACCGTCACACCCAGCTTGGCGTGCGCCACCTTGCCGGTCGATACGATCTGGTCCTTGATTTTGGTGGCCACGTCGATCGGAATCGCGAACGACAGGCCCTGGTAGCCGCCGGTCTGGCTGTAGATCTGCGAGTTAATGCCGATCACCTCGCCGCGCGTGTTGAACAGCGGGCCGCCCGAGTTGCCGGGATTGACCGCCACGTCGGTCTGGATGAAGGGCACATAGCTGTCCTCGGGACCGAGCGAGCGGCCCTTGGCGCTGACCACGCCGGCCGTGACCGTGCTTTCCAGGCCGTATGGCGAGCCGATGGCCAGCACCCACTCGCCCACTTTCAGGTCCTTGGTGCGGCCCAGCGGCACCACCGGCAGGTTCTTACCTTCAATTTTCAGCACCGCCACGTCGGTTTTCGGGTCCGAGCCCAGCACCTTGGCGCGGTATTCGCGGCGGTCGGTCATTTTCACCGTCACTTCGCTGGCGTCGCGCACCACGTGGGCATTGGTCAGGATCAGGCCGTCGGGGCTGATGATGAAGCCGGAGCCGACGCCGTGGGTGGGCACCGAACGTTCACCGCGCTGCTGGCCGGGCTGCTGCTGGAAGCGGCGGAAGAATTCGAAGAAGGGATCGTCGCCGAAAGGATCGCGGCCACGGCCCTGCGCGCCGTCGAAGGCGGTCTTGGTGCTGCCGGTGACGCTGATATTGACCACGGCCGGGCCGTTGCGTTCAGCGATGACGCTGAAGTCGGGCATGGAGATCATGGGCGCGGCCACCGGCGCGGCGGCCTGGGCGGGCGCGGGCGCGGCGGGCGAGCTGGCAGCGGCGCCGGCGCTATTTTGCTGCACCACCACGGCACCGCCGGCACCGAGAGCGCCAAGTACGGCCAGGGCAGCTACGCCACGTTTCATGGTGACGGAAACAGGTTGGTTTTGCATGTCTGCACTCCTGATAAATGGTTGATCGCGGGGCTTACCGATGTAGCCAATATGGGGGATGAGACTTAGGCGCCGCTTAATATTCCAAACCGTTACTTACGGTTACAGCTGCACGCCGGACGTGCAACTGGCCGGATTGCCCGGCCAGTGTGTACTACCTCGTTACAGCTTTACCGCAGGCAGCTTAAGCGGCTTGGCGCTGCTCCAGCGCGGTCACGTTTTCCGTGCCGTCGATGACGATTTTGCGCGGCTTCAGCGCTTCCGGCACTTCGCGCACCAGTTCGATGGTGAGCATGCCGTTGTCGAAGGCGGCGCCGGTCACTTTCACGTGGTTGGCCAGCTGGAAGCGCTGCTCGAAATCACGCGCCGCAATGCCGCGGTGCAGATAGGTGCGCTCGACGCCGTCGCGCTGCTTGCGGCCCACGATGTGCAGGCTGTCGCGCTCGCTGGTGATGTCGATCTCGCTGCGGTTGAAGCCGGCCAGCGCCATCACAATCCGGTACTGGTCTTCGGAGACCAGTTCGATGTTGTACGGCGGGTAGCTGGGCTGGGCGTCGCCGCGCTGGGCGTCGTTCAGCAGCTGGGCCAGGCGGTCAAAGCCGATAGCGGAACGATACAGTGGTGCCAGGTCAAAAGTACGCATGATGATATCCTTTTCAAGTTAAGCGATATGGTCTTCCGGTCCCCTTCTGGGCCACCGGTGCATCCGATATACGGCTGCCGGCCTCCCCTTTCAAGGGCTCTTTTTCAAAAATTTTTTCGACGCTTTGCGAGAAACAGTTTGAAATAAAGCCGTGTTTCCTGCGTGCTACACTCGGCTCCTTTAGTCCTCTCCTTTCCGCTCCATGACTGTTATGCGCAAAACCCTGCTGGCCCTGCTGCTCAGCGCCGCCCTGACCGCCCAGGCCGATACCATCCCTGCCCCGGTCGACCAGCCCTACCCCGGCACCATCGTGCTGAAGGTGGACGCGTCCAATACCGCCCAGCAGATTTTCCGCATCAGCGAAACCATCCCGGCCAAGCCCGGCAAGCTGACCCTGCTGTACCCACAATGGGTGCCGGCCAACCATGGCCCCAGCGGTCCGCTCAACCAGCTGGCCGGCCTGAAGTTCAGCGCCAACGGCAAGCCGCTGGCCTGGAAGCGCGACACCGTCAACGTGCACGCCTTCCACCTGGAAGTGCCGCGCGACGCCAAGGCGGTGGAGGTGGAATACCAGTACCTGTCGCCCACCGAAGCCAACCAGGGCCGCACCACCATCACCAGCGAGATCCTGGGCATCCAGTGGCATTCCATGGTGCTGTACCCGGCCGGCCACAGCACGCGCCGCATCACCGTGCAGCCCAGCCTGACGCTGCCGGAAGGCTGGCAGTACGGCAGCGCGCTCGAGACCGCCGAACGCCAGGGCGACACCGTGCAGTTCAAGGCGCTGGACCTGGAGACCATGGTCGACTCGCCGCTGTTCGCGGGCCGCTACTTCAAGCGCTACGACCTCGACCCCGGCGCGAAAATCCCGGTGCACCTGAACGTGGTGGCAGACACGGCCGAAGCGGTGGAGGCCAAGCCGGAGCAGATCGAACTGCACCGCGCCATGGTGCAGCAGGCCTACAAGCTGTTCAACTCGCAGCACTACCAGCACTACGATTTCCTGCTGGCCCTGAGCGAGGAATTCGGCGGCGTGGGACGCGAGCACCACCAGTCCAGCGAAAACGGCGTGAAGCTCGACTACTTCACCGAATGGAACAAGGCCGAGTCCGTGCGCGGCCTGCTGCCGCATGAATTCACGCACTCTTGGAACGGCAAGTTCCGCCGCCCGGCCGACCAGAACGTGCCCAACTTCAACACCCCGCTGCAGAACAGCCTGCTGTGGGTGTACGAAGGCCAGACCCAGTACTGGGGCCAGGTGCTGTCGGCGCGCTCGGGCATCCAGAAGATGGAAAGCGTGCGCGACATCATGGCCGCCAACGCGGCCCGCTACGACCACATGCAGGGCCGCAGCTGGCGCCCGGTGCAGGACACCACCAACGACCCCATCATCAACGGCCGCCGCCCGCTGGGCTGGACCAACTGGCAGCGCAGCGAGGACTACTACAACGAAGGCGCCCTGATCTGGCTGGACGTGGACACCAAGATCCGCGAAATGTCGAACGACACCAAGTCGCTGGACAACTTCGCGCGCAACTTCTTCGGCATCGACAACGGCGCCTACGTGGCCAACCACTACACCTTCGAGGACGTGGTCAAGGCGCTCAACGCCATCCAGCCGCACGACTGGGCCGCCTTCCTGCGCACCCGCCTGGACGGCACCGGCGCCGCGCCGCTGGACGGCTACGCGCGCGCCGGCTGGAAGCTGGTCTACACCGACACCCCCACGCCCTACCTGAAGGCGGTGGAGGAGCGCAGCAAGTCGGCCGACTTCCAGTACTCGCTGGGCTTCTCGCTGAACAGCGAAGGCAAGGTGGAAGCGCTGCAATGGGAAGGCCTGGGCTTCAAGGCCGGCATCGGCGGCGGCACCACGGTGCTGGCCGTCAACGGCACCGCCTACAAGGCCGACGTGCTGCGCGCCGCCGTCACCGCCGCCAAAACCGGCGGCAAGGCGGACAAACCGATCGAACTGCTGGTCAAGAAGGGCGCGAAATACCGCACCATCCTGCTCGACTACCACGACGGCCTGAAGTACCCGCGCCTGGAACGCATCCCCGGCACGCCGGACCGCCTGCAAACCATCCTCTCGCCGCTGAAATAAGCCCACCGGCGGATTGTCCGGGACAGCACGCGCCGTCCCGGACTGCGGTTATACTGGCTGTCTCTCGATAGCCTGGAAAGCTTTCATGGACGAAGCCGCCAACGTCCCTGCCCTGCTGGAAGAAATCGCCCGCCTGCGCCGGGAGCTGGCCGTATTGCACGGCCATAACCGCGTCTTCAACTCCCTGCTCGACAACGCGCCGCTGCTCATTTCCACCAAGGACCTGGAGGGCCGCATCACCATGGCCAACCGGCATTTCGACGTGCTCGACGGCTATGACGCCGCCAACTTCGTCGGCCGCAGCGTCTTCGAGCTGTTCCCGCCCGAGATCGCCGAGCAGCTGTGGCGCAACGACCGCCGCGCCGCGCTCGAACAGCGCGCCGTGCTGGAGGAGGAAGCGGTGCACCACCGCGACAAGACACTGCACACCTATATGACGGTGAAATTCCCACTGTATGACGAGCATGGCCAGGTCAACGCCACCTGCGCCGTCTCCACCGACATCACGCAGGCGCGCGCCGCCGAGGACAGCAGCGTGACCGACGAATTGACCGGGCTGAAGAACCGGCGCTACTTCAATATGCGCTTCAACGAGGAGCAAAAGCGCGCGCGCCGCGACGGCCGCCTGCTGACCCTGCTGCTGCTGGACGTGGACCGCTTCAAGCAGTACAACGACCACTACGGCCACCCGGCCGGCGACGCGGTGCTGCAAGCCGTGGCGCACAGCATGCGCGCGGCGCTGCACCGCGCGGGCGACCTGTGCTTCCGCATCGGCGGCGACGAATTCGCCTGCCTGTACACCAGCAGCGGCACCGAAGAAAGCCTGGCGCTGGCCGCCGAGATCCGCACCGCAATGGCGGCGCACGCCATCCCCCACCGCGACAATCCGCCCGGCCTGCTGGTCACCCTGTCGATGGGTGCAGCCTTCCTGGCGGCCGGCGCCGAACTGGGGCTGGACCAGCTCTACCTGCTGGCCGACCAGGCCCTGTACCGCGCCAAACACCTGGGCCGCGACCGCATCGCGACCTGATTTTGGTGTATGCTGCGGGCATGAACCAAGACACCGATATCCAGCTCAGCGGCCCGTTCAAGGCCACCGACGGCGCCGGCCGCGCTATCGACATCAAAGCCATCCGCATTTTCGACGAGGGCTATGGCGTCATCGACCTGTATGTGGACCTGGCCGCGCCAGCGTCCGACGGCTTGCACAAGGACAAGAAACTGATCGCCGAGATCAGCGCCCGCCTGCGCAGCCTGGGCTACACCGGTCCGGACATGGTGCCGGGCGATCCGGTGATCCAGGAAAAGAAACTGATCGTACTCGACACGCCGGACGAATTCCTGCCCTTCGCCGTGCGCAAGGGCTTTAAAGACCTGACGTCCGAGTTCGACGAGTAATTCCGACGAGTAATGCCTTATAGATAGCGGCTGGCCCAGGCCGCGATCAGATTGGCCACATAAGCGGCGTCCTCGCGCCGCGTCAGCAGATGGTCGGCGTCGTCCAGCGAAACAAAGCTTTTCGGATGGCGCGCCGCCATGAAAATATCCATCGCATTGCGCACCGCCACCGTATCGTCCCCCGGCGCGTGCATCACCAGCAAAGCCTTGCGCAGTCCCGCGATATGCTCGCGCAGGCTGTGTCCGCCCACGTCCTCCACGAACTGCTGCTTGATTCGGAACGGCCGCCCCGCCAGCTGCACCTGCGCCTCGCCCTCGGCGGCGATCTGCTCCAGGTGGGCGCTGAACATATTGGTCACGTAGGCCGGCTCGCCGGGCGCGGCGATGGTCACCACCGCCTTGGCTTCGGGCACGCTGACGGCCGCCGCCAGCACCGCCGCGCCGCCCAGGCTGTGGCCGATCAGCAGGCGCGGCGCGGCGAATTGCGCGCGCAGGAAATCGGCCGCCGCCACCAGGTCCGCCACGTTGGACGAGAAATTGGTGTTCTCGAATTCGCCCTCGCTGGCGCCCAGGCCGGTGAAGTCGAAACGCAGCACGGCGATGCCGTGCGCGGTAAGCGCCTGCGCGATGCGGCTGGCCGCGATCACGTCCTTGCCGCAGGTAAAACAATGCGCAAACAGTGCATAAGCCTGGACCGCGCCGTCCGGGGCGTCCAGGCGCGCCGCCAGGCGGTGGCCGCTGGCGCTGGTGAATTCGTGTCGTTCCGCACGCATGATGGATTCCGGGAAGATGGCAATACCCGCAGTCTAGCCGAACAAGCCATGCAGATACCAGCGCGCTTCAGCCTCGCCCTCCCTGGCGCCCAGCCGTTCGCGGAACACCCAGTAGTGCGCGTGGTCGGCGCCCTCGGCGATGAAGTAGTCGCGCGTCTGCCCCTCGCTCCACCAGCCCGCCTCAATGCGCTCCGCGTTCGACACCATGCGCAGCGGCGACGTATAGAACGGCCGGTGGTCGCGCATCAGCAGCGCAACCGGCTTGGGCAGCAGCCAGGCCGGGCGCGGCAGGCTTTGCGGCGGCAGGCGTGCGGCCGCCTCGGCGGCGCGCAGCTTGTCGCGCACCGGCACCCAGGCGTTGGCCAGTTCCGGCCGGTAGTCCGCCTGCGGCGACGCCTTCAGCACATTGTCCGCCCCCAGCCGTGCCACCAGCAGTTCGAACAGGCGCTCGCGGTCCTCCTTGCTGCCGCCCGGCTCCGGGAACAGTGTATCGGTTGGCGGCAGCATGGGACGCACCTGCGCCGCCTCCAGGCACAGGCCGATGACCGGCGCCGCCAGCTCGGTCTTGGCCAGGCGCTCCTTAAGCAGGCGCAGCAAATGGTCATCGCGCCATACCGGCTCGCCCAGCGCGATGTCGATCGCCGTCGGCGCGCGCGCCACCTTGCCCCGCTCATGCTCGAGCAGCAGCCTCACGCGCTCGACCGCGAACTGGCGCGCGCACAGCCAACCCACCATCTGCTGCAGCAGGCGCTGCGCCCCGTGCAGCAGCGCGTCCGCATGTTCGACGCGGTCGAACAATTCCAGCTTCGCGCTGAAAGTGGGCGGCGCCTCTATCCACACATGCAGCTCGGGCGCCTCGCCGTGCGCCTCGTCCAGCAGGTCCAGCAAGGCGCGCCCGCAGCGGCGCTGCAAGCCGGGCCGGGGCAAACGCCGCAGGTCCGCCAGCGTAAGACAGCCCATGCCCTCGAACCAGTTCAGGAAGGGCCGCGCCGGCGGCGGCAAGCTGCTGGGCAGCGGCGCCAGCCGCCGCGCCATGCTCTCGATTGTTAAAGAACGTCCGCCCCCGCTGCGCGCCAGCAGCCAGGCGCCGCGCGCGGTGGGCGCGGCGCCCAGCACGGCGGTGAAACCCAGCGCCCGCATGCTGGCGCGCACCAGCGCGCACAGCTTGCGCACGCCGCCGAACAGGCGCAGGCTGGCGCCCACATCCATCAGCAGCGTGGCCTCCTCGGCCTCCGCCACCTGCGGCGTGTAGCGCAGCAGCGCCATCGCCACCGCGTGCGCCGCCTCCCGCTCGCGCAGCGGCGCGCGCTCGTGCAACTGCGCCTCCGGCGCCATCAGCAGCGCGCCGCCGCGCCGCATGCCCACCCGCACGCCGGCGGCATGGGCATGCGGCGACACCGCCAGCACGCCGTCCTGCTCCAGCACCACGCTGCCCTTATCCTCCGACCAGCTGGGGCAGAAGACTTCGAGCGGTAACCGTGGCAGGTAGAGGCTTATCCATAAACGCATGACGCTGCAACAAAGAAGGAGGCAAGGGCAGGAAGAGCGGCGCGTCGCGCTGCGGTCCCCGGCGTTTTATAAAGTCGATGCTGATGCCGCCCGGAGCCGGGCGCAGCGCCAGCCGCAGCGGCGCGGGCGAGGCGTCCTGCGCCGCCGCCAGCGGACGCATCAGGAAAAACAGCGTATCGCCGCTTTGCGCCGCCAGATGCAGCCGGCGCAAGCTTTCGCTGCGCATTTGCTGCTGCCACAGCAGCAGCGCGCCGCAGCAGCCGCTGCGCAGCACCTGTTCGGCCGCCCACAGCGCGTCCCCGCTTTTGCCGGTGCCGCGTATCCATACCATCTGTTCCGGGGGCAGGCCCAGCGCGGCCAGCGCCAGCCCCTGCGGAATTTGCGGCGGCGCCAGCAGCACCACCGGCCGTTGCGCGGCCGCCGCCAATGCCGGCCGCAGCAGCCGGATTTCGCCTATGCCCGCTTGCTGCAGCATCAGCTCGGTAAGCGTGCCTTGCGGCCAGCCGCCACCCGGCAGCTGCGCCGACAGCGCCGCGTAGCCGGTGTCCATGCAGCGCGTGGCCGCGTGCGCCAGCTGCGAAGCCAGCCACAGGGACGGATGCAGGCTTTCGGGCGCGGCGATAACGGCGGCTGCGGTGGAGTTGGACATGGCGCTCAATGCAAAATACTGTACATATACACAGTACTATTTACTCCCGGTTTTAGCAAGGACTACTTGCGGTATGTGCCCAGGAGAAAGCTTGCGCATGCTGTAAGATGGCCATTGCCACCATTCTTTATGGACATTTATGACCACCATCGAGCTCATCGGCGCCATCCTGTTCGGACTGGCGCTGGTGCACACCTTCGCCGCCAAATCCTTCGAAAAGCTGGCCCACCGCCACCCGCGCCACGCGGGGCTGCTGCACCTGCTGGGCGAAGTGGAAGTGGTGTTCGGCTTCTGGGCCGCCATCCTGATCGTGGCCATTGCCCTTGCGGCAGGCGGCCAGAACGCTATCGCCTACGCCGAATCGCGCCAGTACACCGAGCCGCTGTTCGTGTTCGTGGTGATGGTGGTGGCCGCCTCATGGCCGGTGCTGAACGCGGTGCAGCGCGCCTTGCAGGCGCTGGCGCGGCTGGCGCCCATGCGCACGGAACTTGCGCTGGCCTGGCTGGGCCTGGCGCTGGTGCCGCTGGCCGGCTCGCTGATCACCGAACCGGCCGCCATGACCTTGGCTGCGCTGACGCTGGCGCCGCTGGTCTTCCGCGCCGGCATGCCCGAGCGGCTGAAGTACGCGGCGCTGGGCGTACTGTTCGTCAACGTCTCCATAGGCGGCACGCTCACCTCCTACGCCGCGCCGCCGGTGCTGATGGTGGCCGCCACCTGGGGCTGGGACAGCGCCTTCATGGCCAGCCAGTTCGGCTGGAAAGCCACGCTGGCGGTGCTGGCCAACGCCACCGCCGTCTGCTTCATGCTCAAACGCCATTTACAGCCTGCGGAAGGCGCGCCGGCCGAGGGCGGCCCCGTGCAGGTGCCGCTGCTGGTGTCGCTGATCCACCTGGCCTTCCTGGCGGCCGTGGTGCTGCTGGCGCACCATCCGGTGATGTTCCTCGGCCTGTTCCTGCTGTTCCTGGGCTTCACGCAAGCCTACCAGCGCTACCAGCAGCCGCTGATCCTGAAGGAGGGCCTGCTGGTGGGCTTCTTCCTGGCCGGGCTGGTGGTGCTGGGCGGCATGCAGCAATGGTGGCTGCAGCCCATCGTCTCCAGCCTGGCGCCGGTGGCGCTGTTCTTCGGCGCGCTGGGCCTGACCGCCATCACCGACAACGCCGCCCTCACCTACCTCGGCTCGCTGATCGAAGGCATGGCGCCGCAAGCGCAATACATGCTGGTGGCCGGCGCGGTGGCCGGCGGCGGCCTGACGGTGATCGCCAACGCGCCCAACCCGGCCGGCGTGTCGCTGCTGCGGCGCGGCTTCCAGGACGAGTCCATCGGCGCACTCGGCCTGCTGCTGGGCGCCCTGCCGCCCACCGCCGTAGCCGCCGCAGCCTTTTTCCTGTAGACAACATGCGTCTCCCTGGATGGAACGCAGCAAGCACGGCAGGCTGTGGCTTCCTGCCCTAATATTTTTTTGATAAATTTCTTGACTCCAACTCGAAGTGATCCTAAAGTGATATCACTTTGATGTCACAACCAAGAGGGAGTCCAGCATGAATGCAGCACATATCCGCCGCGAAACGGCGTTTTCCTCGGTCAGCGGTTATACGGCGGCGGTAGGCGCCATTGCGCTACTTGCTTTGGCCGGGCTGGGCATACGCAGCGGCATCCATCCGCTGATTTGCATCCTCGCTGCCGTGCTCGGACTGGCCTCCTTCGCCGGGCTGTACATGCTGCAGCCGAACGAGAGCGCCATCATCACGCTGTTCGGCAAGTACCTGGGCACCGACCGCAACGAAGGCCTGCGCTGGGCGCTGCCGTTCTACGGCAAGCGCAAGCTGTCGGTCCGCGCGCGCAACTTCAACTGCCCTACCCTGAAGGTCAACGACAAGCGCGGCAACCCGGTGGAGATCAGCGCCGCCATCGTCTGGCGCGTGCGCGACACCGCCCAGGCCGTGTTTGAAGTGGACGATTTCGAGCGCTACGTGTCGGTGCAGGCGGAAGCCGCGCTGCGCCACCTGGCCTCGCAATACGCCTACGATGAAGGCGAAGACCTGGCCGAGGGCGAAACCACGCTGCGCGCCGGCATGGACGTGGTGGCCAATGCGCTGAAAGTGGAACTGCAAGCGCGCTTCGACGCGGCCGGCGTGGAAACGCTGGACGCCAAGCTGACCCACCTGGCCTACGCCGCCGAAATCGCGCAAGTGATGCTGCGCCGCCAGCAAGCCGACGCCATCATCAGCGCCCGCTCCAAGATCGTGCACGGCGCCGTGACCATGGTGGAGGCCGCGCTGAAAGGCCTGGCGGAACGCGACATCGTGGAGCTGGATGCCGAACGCAAGGCGGCCATGGTGAGCAACCTGCTCGTGGTGCTGTGCTCGGACAAGGAGACCCAGCCGATTATCAACACGGGCACGCTGTATAACTAGCGGCGGAACAGCATGGCAAGCCCAGGTAAAAAAGCCTATCCGCTCAGGATAGACCCCGCGCTGTGGGAGGAAATCCAGCGCCTGGCTGCGCGCGACCTGCGCAGCGTGAACGCGGAAATCGAGTTCCTGCTGCGCGAAGGGCTGGCGCGCCGGGGCGTGAAGCTCAAGGGCGAAGGCGCCGGCACGAACAGCCCGGCCGCCGATCACGGCGACAGCCCCGAACCGGCGCCGGAGTAAGCCGCGCCGGCGCGTTCACGCAATAATGCGCCGGTGCTTGGCGAAGAAGTCCAGCATCATCTTGCTGGCGTCCGGGCCGGCCTTGGCGTTAAAGGACAGCGCCGGGTCGCCGCCGCTCCATGCGTGCTCCAGGTCCGCGATGCGCGCCACGCGCAGCAGCACTTTTCCCTTTGCGCTGTAGTCGCGTATCTCATGCGCGTTACGCGTCAGCCCGCGCCGCGCGCGCTCCACCACCGTCACTTCGGTCCCCGCAGGCAGCCGGTTCAACAGCAGGCTTTGCTGCACCAGCTGCGCCTGGTTGATGGGCCGCACCACCTTGTCGCCTTCGCCGTGGATCAGGATGGTGGGCATGACGGGGAAGCCGGGCCGCTGCCGCAGCACCTGCCGAATGGCGGCGGACGCTTGCAGCCCGGCGCCGTGCTGCATCACGGTCAGCGCGCCGACGGTGCTATGCCCGCCGCCGTAAGCCGGCCCCGAATGCAGGCCCACCGCGGCCACCAGTTCCGGATGGTTCAGCGCCAGGATGTTGGCCATGCCGGCGCCGGCCGAAATGCCGCAGACGTAAATGCGCTTGCGGTCGATGGCGTAGTCGCTGCAAACCCTGGCTATCACGGCGGCGATCAGCGCGGTATCGCCGCCGCCCTCCTGCGTACTCTTGTCATACCAGCGCCAGCAGCGGTGCGCCTGTGTGCTGGCCGCCTGCTGCGGATACAGCACGGCGTAGCCCTTCTGCTCGGCCAGGCGGTTCATGCGCGTGCCTTGCGCGAACTGGGTGGCGCTCTGATGGCATCCGTGCAGCATGACGATCAGCGGCAGGCCGTGGCGCGCGGCGGCGTCGGGCACGTACTGGGGGAGGTAGAGCCAGTAGCTCATGGCGTGGCCCGGCGCCTGGCCAGGCTGCGGCATGGCGGCGTAGTGCGACGCGAGCCAGCGGCCCGGCAGCACAGCCACATCCGGCCGCGCGTGCTGGCGGATCGGCATGCCGTCCGGCGCGGAGATGGACCGGCGCGCGGCGCCCGCGGCCTTGGCCTTGGACGCCGGTTTGGCGGCAGGCTTCGCGGCGAGTTTGAGCCCCGGCTTGGCGAGCTTGGCCGCCTTCACCGTCTTGGCTTTCGGCTTCGCCTTCACGGCGGGCACGCCGAACAATTGCGTCATCAACTTCTGCTGCGACTTGCCTGCACGGGTAATGCTGCGCAGCAATCGTGCGCCAAAGATGGGCTTGGTCATGCGACACTCCTGTTCAGTATGTTGCAGTGCAATATACCGGGGCAGCAAGCTCCCATCGGTGCGCCAGCGCACGGGATCGCAGATTAAACTTTTGTACCGAATGCAGCAGTAACCGCCATGCGCGGGGAAAACAGGGGGGCCGGCAGGTGGGACTGCGTTGGCTCCCCTGCCGCGCACCCTACACCATGCCGGCGCCTTAGCGCTGCATGGACTCCCACACCTTCTGCAAGCGCTTGGCCGACACCGGCATCGGCGTGCGCAGCTCCTGCGCATACAGCGACACGCGCAGCTCCTCCAGCATCCACCGGAACTCCACCAGCTTGGGGTCGGTGTTGCGGCCTGCGGTCTTGTCGCGCATCAGGCGCTGATACGGCGCGGCGGCGCTCTGCCACTCGGCCATCAGCTTGGCGTCGCGCGCGGGATCGGCGCGCAGCTTCTCCAGCCGCACATTCATCGCCTTCAGATAGCGCGGGAAGTGCGCCAGCTGCGCGTAGTCGCTCTCCAGCAGGAAGCGCTTGTGCACCAGGCCTTGCAACTGCGCCTGCATGTCCGCCGCCACCTGCGCGTTGATGCCTTGCAGCCGCTTGGGCAGGCCATGGAATTCGGTCAGCACCTGCGACAGCAGGCGCGCCACCTCGTTCACCAGCAGCACCAGGCGCGACTTGCCTTCGTCCTTGCGCTTGGCGAAAGTGGCCGCGTCTGTCGGCAGCGGGTCCTGCAGGCAGGCGATGTCCAGCGCCTTGTTGATGATCTGGTCGCGCAGCTCCTCCTGCGTGCCCATGGACATGAACTGCATGCCCATCTGCTGCAGGTTGGGGATGCTCTTTTCCACGAACTTGATCTGGTCCTTCATCTGCAGCGCGAACAGGCGGCGCAGGCCGACGCGGTGCGTGCGCGCCGCCACGGTGGGGTCGTCGAACACTTCCAGGTCGCAGTGCGTGCCCTTGTCCACCAGCGCGGGGAAGCCGATCAGCGTCAGCTTGCCCTGCACGATCTCCAGCAGTTCCGGCAGCTCGCCGAAGGTCCAGCCGGTGATGCCGGTGGTGGCCGATGGCGCAGCCGGGGCGGCGGGAGCGGTGGAAGCGGCCGGCGCATTGCCCTTGGCGGTGACGCGTTCGGCCGCGATGCCGCCGTGCCCCACTTTGGGCGCTGCGGCGGGAGCTGCGGATGCAGGCGTGCCCGCGCGCACTTGCGTGCCCGACGGTGCGGTCGCTTCGGCCATCTTCTGGAAGCTCTGGCGCGCCTGCATGCCGTATTCAGCCTGCAAGGTAGCCAGGTTGCGGCCCATGTCCAGCTGGCGGCCATGCTCGTCGATCACCTTGAAATTCATAAAGTGGTGAGCGGGCAGCGTTTCCGGCTTGAAGTCCGTGGTGAGCACGCCTATCGTGATTTCCTTGCGGATGTCGGCAATGATGGCGTCGATCAGATCGCCGCGCCCGAAAGCCAGCGCTGCGTGCACGCGCTCGCAGAACTTGGCCGCGTAATCCGGCAGCGGCACGCAATGGCGGCGCAGCTTCTGCGGCAAGGACTTCAGCAGCAGATGCACCTTCTCCTTCAGCATGCCCGGCACCAGCCATTCGCAGCGCTCGCGCGAGAGCTGGTTCAGCGCATACAGCGGCACCGCCAGCGTCACGCCGTCGCGCACGCTGCCCGGCTCGAAGTGATAGGTCAGCGCCATTTCCAGGCCTGCCGCCATCATCGTTTTCGGGAACAGGTCGGTGGTTACGCCGGCCGCCTCGTGGCGCATCAGCTCATCGCGGTTCAGGTACAGCAGCTTCGGTTCGGCGGCAGTCGCCTCCTTGTGCCACTTTTCGAAACCGGCGCCGTTCACCACGTCGGCCGGGATCAGCTTGTCGTAGAAGGCGGCGATCAGTTCATCGTCCACCAGCACGTCCAGGCGGCGCGACTTGTGCTCGAGGTTCTCGATCTCCTTCACCAGCTTGTGGTTGTGGGCGAAGAACGGCGCGCGCGTATCGTAGTCGCCGCCCACCAGCGCGTCGCGGATAAAGATTTCGCGCGCTTCCTGCGGGTTGAAGGCGCCGTAGTTGATGCGGCGCTGGCTGTACACCACCAGGCCGTACAAGGTGGCGCGCTCGGACGCGGTCACTTGCGCGCTGCGTTTTTCCCAGCGCGGCTCGCCCCACGATTTCTTCAGCAGGTGGCCGCCCACCTTCTCCAGCCATTCCGGCTCGATCTTGGCCACGCAGCGCGCGTACAGGCGGGTGGTTTCCACCAGCTCGGCCGCCATGATCCACTTGCCCGGCTTCTTCAACAGATTGGAACCCGGCCAGATATGGAACTTGATGCCCCGCGCGCCCAGGAAGCCGGCGCCCGGCTCGTCCTCGCCCTTGAAGCCCACATTGCCCAGCAAGCCTGTCAGCAGCGCCAGGTGCAGGTTCTCGTAGGTGGCGGGCGCCTCGTTCATGCGCCAGCCCTGCTCCTTGACGATGGTGAGCAGCTGCGAATGCACGTCGCGCCATTCGCGCAGGCGCACCTGCGACAGGAAGTTGCTGCGGCAGTTTTCCTGCAACTGGCGGTTGGTCTTCTTGTGCTCGATGGCGCCCTCGAACCAGCGCCAGATCTTGATGTAGCTGAGGAATTCGGACTTCTCGTCGGCGAACTTCTTGTGCGCCTCGTCGGCCGCCTGCTGGTGCTCCACCGGACGGTCGCGCGGGTCCTGCACGGACAGCGCGGACGCCACGATCAGCACTTCGGTCAGCGAGGCGTTGTCGTGCGCGGCCAGAATCATGCGGCCCACACGCGGGTCCAGCGGCAGCTTGGCCAGCTTGCGGCCCAGCGGCGTCAGCTGGTTGTATTCATCGACCGCGCCCAGCTCCTGCAGCAGCTGGTAGCCGTCCGCGATCGCGCGCGCCATCGGCGGCTCGATGAAGGGGAAGGTTTCCACGTCCGCCAGGTGCAGGGACTTCATGCGCAGGATAACGGCGGCCAGCGAAGAACGCAGGATCTCGGGTTCGGTGAACTTGGGGCGCTGCAGGTAGTCCTGCTCGTCGTACAGGCGGACGCAGACGCCGTCGGCCACGCGGCCGCAGCGGCCGGCGCGCTGGTTCGCGGCCGATTGCGCAATCGGCTCAACCTGCAGCTGCTCCACCTTGTTGCGGTAGCTGTAGCGCTTCACGCGCGCCAGGCCGGCATCCACCACGTAGCGGATGCCGGGCACGGTCAGCGAGGTCTCGGCCACATTGGTGGCCAGCACGATGCGGCGCGCATTAGAGGTGCGGAACACGCGCTCCTGCTCCTCCACCGACAGGCGGGCGAACAGCGGCAGTATCTCCACGTGCGGCGGATGGTGCTTGCGCAGCGCTTCCGCAGCGTCGCGGATCTCGCGCTCGCCGGGCAGGAACACCAGCACGTCGCCGGAGCCGATGCGGCACACTTCGTCCACGCCGTCGACCACGGCGTCCATCAGGTCGCGCTTTTCGCGCGCGGCGGCGGCCTTGCCCTGTTGCGGCGAAGGGTTGGCTGCGTTGGCGCCGCCCATCGCCACCTGGTCGCGCTCCACCGGGCGGTAGCGCACTTCCACCGCGTACAGGCGGCCGGAAACTTCGATCACCGGCGCGGGCTTCTCCGGTGTGCCGAAGTGGCGCGAGAATCGGTCCGCGTCGATGGTCGCCGAGGTGATGATGATCTTCAGGTCCGGGCGGCGCGGCAGCAGCTGCTTCAGGTAGCCAAGCAGGAAATCGATGTTCAGGCTGCGCTCGTGGGCCTCGTCGATGATGATGGTGTCGTAGCCCTTGAGCAGCGGGTCGGTCTGGGTTTCGGCCAGCAGGATACCGTCCGTCATCAGCTTGACGCAGGCGCCGCGCATCAGCGTGTCGGCAAAGCGCACCTTGAAGCCGACGTTCTCGCCCAGCGGCGTGCCCAGTTCCTGCGCGATGCGCTTGGCGGTGGACGAGGCGGCGATACGGCGCGGCTGCGTGTGGCCGATCAGGCCCTTGCGCCCGCGCCCCAGTTCCAGGCAGATCTTCGGCAGCTGGGTGGTCTTGCCCGAGCCGGTTTCGCCGGACACGATAATGACCTGGTGCTTCATCAGCGCCTCGGCGATTTCCTCGCGGCGGCCGGAGACAGGCAGGTCTTCGGGGAAGGTGATCGGCGGGATGGGATTGCGGAACGCCGCCTCCGCCTCGCGCGCGGCCACTTCCTCCGGCGTCAGGCGCGCGCGCTGGCCGCGGCCGCCACGCTCGCCGCCATCGGACTCCGTGCGCGGCGGACGCGGGG
>NZ_WWCU01000140.1 GCF_009857595.1 Pseudoduganella aquatica
CGGCGCCGGCCAGCAGCAGCATCAGCGCGCCCAGCAGCAGCACCGCGCACAGCATGCGCGCCGCGTAGGGCGCGCGCGCGGCCGGCGCGCAGCCGGGCAGGGTCACGTTCATCTGGGTCAGCACCAGCGCGTTGCCGACCCCGACATACAGCATGCACAGCGCGTAGCAGGCGCCGTACACGCCGAACTGGCCCAGCGTCATGGTGCGCGCCAGGTAGACCCCGAGCAGGAAATTGCTGCCGCTGCTCAGGCCCTGGTTGGCAAAGCTGAGCAGCAGCGGGCCGCCCAGCCGGCGCAGCGCCTGGCGCTGCGCGTCCAGGCGGCGCGCGGGG
>NZ_WWCU01000141.1 GCF_009857595.1 Pseudoduganella aquatica
TACACCGCCAGCGCCGCACCGTCGGCGGCGCCAACGGCCGCCCCGTCCGCCGCGCCGGCTTCGGCCCCCACCTATTCCGCCGTGCCGACGTCCGCGCCCACAGCCGCCCCGACGGCAGCGGTGCAATTGGCGGCCCAGCAAGCCGCGCGCGAACAGCGCGCCGCCTACCTGGCCGCCACCGCCGCGCCGACCTCCGCACCCAGCGCCGCCCCCGCCGCACAGGCCGCCATTCCGGCCGCCCTGCAGCAAGCGGCCGACCAGCTGCTGCAAGGCCAGCAGCGCACCACCATCCAGCGCGCCGACCTGGGCACCATCAGCGGCGCGGCCCTGGC
>NZ_WWCU01000142.1 GCF_009857595.1 Pseudoduganella aquatica
GCCTTTCCCTCACGGTACTGGTTCACTATCGGTCGATTACGAGTATTTAGCCTTGGAGGATGGTCCCCCCATATTCAGACAGGATTTCTCGTGTCCCGCCCTACTTGTCGCATACTTAGTTCCACACATCGCATTTCGTGTACGGGGCTATCACCCGCTATGGCCGCCATTTCCAGAGCGTTCCACTATGCGTCATGCTAAATCATGCAGGCTCATCCCATTTCGCTCGCCACTACTTTGGGAATCTCGGTTGATTTATTTTCCTGCAGCTACTTAGATGTTTCAGTTCGCCGCGTTCGCTTTGCA
>NZ_WWCU01000143.1 GCF_009857595.1 Pseudoduganella aquatica
AAGTGCATTGCGACGAAATGGGCCGCGTAAAGATCCGCTTCCCCGGCACGCGTGCGCAGGACCATGGCGACCGCGGCTTGGCCGGCGCCAACAATGACGAATGCGACTCGGCCTGGGTCCGCGTCGCTTCCAACTGGGCCGGTAACGGCCCCGGCCACCAAAGCCAGTGCGGCATCCTGGGCCTGCCGCGCATCGGCAGCGAGGTGCTGGTGGCCTTCCTTGGCGGCGATCCGGACAAGCCGGTGATCGTGGGGCAGCTCTACAACCAGGAAGGTCTGCCGCCCGCGCTGAGCACGATGGAT
>NZ_WWCU01000144.1 GCF_009857595.1 Pseudoduganella aquatica
CTTGTCCCTATAACCTTGACGGCTATCGGTATCAAGCATTTACTACTGTGTTTGATGATTTATCTACTACCCTGAATATCTTGCGATATTCAATAAATCTTTACTTCTTCCAAATTGTTAAAGAACGATACTACTTAAACCTAAACGTCTGATCGCTTACGTTTAAACAGTAAAACTGGTAGGGCTGGTTGGACTCGAACCAACGACCCCCGCGTTATCAACACGGTGCTCTAACCAGCTGAGCTACAGCCCCAGAAAACGTTCTCTTTAAAAACAGCCGATAAGTGTGAGCGTTTGGCGT
>NZ_WWCU01000145.1 GCF_009857595.1 Pseudoduganella aquatica
CATCGACCATGCAAAAGAGCTTTTCCGACCTTGAATATGCTGCCAAGAAGAAGCTGACGCGGCGCGACCGCTTCCTGGCAGAGATCGACAGCGTGACCCCTTGGGGCAAGTTGCATAAAGCGGTCGAACCGTTCTATCCGAGGGTCGAAGGTGCCGGCCGTCCACCAATCGGACTGGCCCGCATGCTGCGCATGTACGTGGCCCAGCAATGCTTTGGTTTGTCTGATGAAGGCATCGAAGACGCGATCTACGACAGCCAGTCCATTCGTGCTTTCGTCGGTATCGACTTGGGCCG
>NZ_WWCU01000146.1 GCF_009857595.1 Pseudoduganella aquatica
CCTGGGGAGTACGGTCGCAAGATTAAAACTCAAAGGAATTGACGGGGACCCGCACAAGCGGTGGATGATGTGGATTAATTCGATGCAACGCGAAAAACCTTACCTACCCTTGACATGGAAGGAATCCCCGAGAGATTGGGGAGTGCCCGAAAGGGAACCTTCACACAGGTGCTGCATGGCTGTCGTCAGCTCGTGTCGTGAGATGTTGGGTTAAGTCCCGCAACGAGCGCAACCCTTGTCATTAGTTGCTACGAAAGGGCACTCTAATGAGACTGCCGGTGACAAACCG
>NZ_WWCU01000147.1 GCF_009857595.1 Pseudoduganella aquatica
CGCTCCAGGAGGCGAGCCTGTTGCTTTGCGTGTCGGGCGTAAATGTATAGGCCGTGCCTTGGCGACTCTGGCTGGTACGGTTCCCCGCGCTATCCCAATTAAAACTTTGCGCGTCGCTGCTGCGGGTCACGGAGTTGACGCGGTCCGCAGCGTCATAGCCAAAGCCGGACGTCATGGCGCTGTACACGCCATCAGTGAGGCTGTTGATCAGGTCTGCATTGTTATAGCCCAGCGTGACGTTGTGTACGCCGCTGCTGCTCATCTGCGCAATGCGGCCATCCGTGTCGA
>NZ_WWCU01000148.1 GCF_009857595.1 Pseudoduganella aquatica
AAGCCGCCGCCCTGAGCACCGCCAACGTGGCCGCGCTGGAAACGGCTGATCTGGCTGCGCTGAAAACCGCCGCCATCCGCGCCCTGAGCAGCAGCCAGGTTGGCGCGCTGACCACCGACCAGGTTGTCGCCCTGAGCACCACGCAAGTGGCCGCGCTGGTCAGCAGCCAGGCTGCCGGCCTGGGCACCGACGCCATCCGCGCCATTGAAACGCGTGATCTGGCGGCGATTGGCACCAGCATCATCTCGACCCTGAGCTCGACGCAGATCACCGCGCTGTCGACCGATC
>NZ_WWCU01000149.1 GCF_009857595.1 Pseudoduganella aquatica
CACTCGTCAGCGGAGCAAGCTCCCTGTTACCGTTCGACTTGCATGTGTAAAGCATGCCGCCAGCGTTCAATCTGAGCCAGGATCAAACTCTTCAGTTCAATCTCTGTTTAAAGTCATTGCTGACTTGTCTTGATTTCTTGCCACTGGCAAGAAATCACTCTTCAAAATAACTGACGATTCCTTCTTTCGAAGGTCACGTTTAATTTTTTCGTTGAGCGTTTAATAATTTGAGCTAAGAGGCTTGCGCCTCCGGCATCATCATCAAACGCCCACACTTATCGACT
>NZ_WWCU01000014.1 GCF_009857595.1 Pseudoduganella aquatica
GCGCGGCCTCGCGCGGGTCGGCCTGCGGCTGCTGGGCGCGCGCGGCCGCGCGCAGCTTGCTGCGGATCGCCGCCACCACCAGGAATATCAGCGCCAGCCAGAACAGAATACGTGTCATGCCAATCCTCGATGCAAAACCACTTCCAGTACGAAACGGCTGCCGACATAGGCCAGCAGCAGGGTGGCGAAACCCGCCAGGGTGAAACTGAGCGCCGTCTTGCCGCGCCAGCCGCGGAAGTGGCGCCCGGCCAGCAGCGCCGCGAACAGCAGCCAGGACAGCAAGGTGAACACCGACTTGTGGTCCCACTTGAGCGCCTTGCCGAACAGCTCCTCGGAAAACACGATGCCCGACAGCACGGTCAGGCTGAGCAGCACGAAGCCGAAGCCTATCATGCGGAACAGCAGTTTTTCCATGGTCAGCAGGGCCGGCAGCTGGTCCAGCGCGGCCGACAGGAAGCCGCTGCGCTCGCCGCGCGTGTGCAGGCGCGACTCCTGCAGCGCCATCAGCACCGCGTGGAAGGCCGCGATGGTCAAGGTGGCGTAGGCCAGCGTGGCGATGGCGATATGCCAGCCCAGCATGCGCGCGTTGCCGTCCAGCGCCACCAGCGCGCCGGGGAACACGGCCTGCAGCGCCGCCGCCAGCGCCGCGTTGGGCATGACGATGCGGCGCAGGCCGTCGAGCGCGAAGTTGCGGTTTTCCAGCCAGTAGGCGCCCACCGAAATCCACAGCGCGGCCGACAGCATGGCGGCAAAGCCGATGCGCAGCGAGCCCGGCGCGGCGACCGCCAGCCACAGGCTGGCGCCGTGCAGCAGCCAGGCCGCCGCCGTGACGGCCGAAATCAGCCCGGCCCGGCGCGGCGGCAGGACGGCACACACAATATAGAGCAGCGCGGCTGCGATCAAAAAATAAGTCTGCATGGGGGATAAGTTTACACTATGCCGCGCCGGCGGGCGGGCCGGCAGGTTGGCGGGTTACGCGCTGTGCGCTAACCCGCCCTACGATCCGCGCCACCGATGGCGACCCCGTAGGGCGGGTTAGCGGCGGAGCCGCGTAACCCGCCGCAGCGCCGCCACTAATCCACCGCCGCCATGCGCAGCTCGTCGTGGTGGTGGCGCTGCTGCTCCTCCATCACCAGCTGGCCCAGCTCGCGCTTGAGCGCGTTGAACTCCGGCGCGGCCGGGTCGCGCCCGCGCGGCAGCTCGACCAGCAGGTCGCGCTTGACGGTGCCGGGCCGGTAGGTCATGACCACGATGCGGTCCGCCATATAGATGGCCTCCTCGATGCTGTGCGTGACGAAAATAATCGTCTTCTTCAGCTCGGACCAGATGCGCAGCAGCTCGTCCTGCAGATTGCGCCGCGTGAGCGCGTCCAGCGCGCCGAAGGGCTCGTCCATCAGCATGATGGGCGAATCGAGCGCCAGCACGCGCGCGATCGCCACCCGCTGCCGCATGCCGCCCGACAAATCCTTGGGAAAGCGGTTGCGGAAGTCGCTCAGCGACAGCATGGCCAGCAGGCGCGCCACCGTGGCCTCGATCTCGGCCTTGGGCTGGCCCTTGATCTGCAGGCCGAAGGCGATATTGTCGGCCACCGTCATCCACGGGAACAGCGCGTACTCCTGGAACACCATGCCGCGCTCCGGCCCCGGCGCCTCCACCTGCTGGCCGCCGGCCACGATGCGGCCGCTGGTGGGCGGCGCGAAGCCGGCCACCGCGTTCAGCAGCGTCGACTTGCCGCAGCCGGACGGCCCCAGCAGGCAGACGAACTGGCCCTGCGGAATGTCCAGGTTGATGTCCTGCAGCGCCACCACGTCGCGCTCGGCGGTCTTGAAGACCTTGCCCACCTGCTCGATTACGATATGTGCCATCAGTGCTCCAGTCCCCGGTGCCAGCGCAGCAGGTAATTGTTGAGGCGGTTCATGCCGACGTCGATGGCCAGGCCCAGCAGGCCGATGCTGATCATGCCGGCGATAATCTTATCGGACCAAAAATACTCGCGCGCCTCCAGGATGCGGAAGCCCAGGCCGTTGTTGACCGCGATCATCTCCGACACGATCACCACGATGAAGGCGGTGCCGATGCCGATGCGCACGCCCGACAGGATATACGGCACGGCGGCCGGCAGCATCACCCGCACAAACATGGTGGTGCCGGACGCGCCCAGGTTGCGCGCCGCCCGGATATAGATGCTGTCGACCTGGCGCACGCCGGCGATGGTGTTCATCAGCACCGGGAAGAAGGCGCCCAGCGCGATCAGGAACACGGCCGGCGGATTGCCCAGCCCGAACCACAGGATGGACAGCGGGATGTAGGCGATGGGCGGTATCGGCCGCAGCAGCTGCACCAGGGGATTGAGCCAGGCGTAGACGCGCGCGCTGGCCCCCATCGACAGCCCCAGCGGCAGGGCCAGCCCGGCGCCGATGACGAAGCCCACCACCACCCGGTACATGCTGCCCATGGCGTCGTGTATCAGCTCGCCCGAAAAGGCCCACGCCAGCCAGCTGCCCTGGTCCGCCGCGTAGGGCTGCAGCGGCAGCAGGTAGGCGATCCACTTCTCCACCACCGCCAGCGGCGAGGGCAGCACCTGCGGGTTCACCCAGCCCAGCACCGCCACCGCCTGCCACACGGCGATCACCACCGCCGGCACGACCAGGCCCACGCCCACCTCGCGCCACGCGGTCTTGAAAGAGAGCCCCATAGCGCCTCCTTATTTGACGTTCAGGCTTTTCTTGGCCGCGTCCAGCAGGTCGGTCTTGACCCAGTCCCTGGCCACCGGCGGCTTGGCCATCTTGCCCACGCCGGTTTTCACCATCACGTCGGTGGTGGTCTGGATATGCTCGGGCGTGATGTCATAGGAATACGGCGAATTGCTGATCGCGTCCTGGAAGTCGTCGCTGGTGATCTGGCCCTTGAACACCACCTCGCGCACGTATTTCTCCGCCACGGCCGGCTGGTCGATAAAGGTCTTGGTGGCCTCGACGAAGCAGCGCATGAACTTCTCGGCCAGCGGCCGCTTCTCTTTATAGAACTTCTCCGTCATCACCATGGTGCGGATGGGTTCGCCGATCGGCGTGTCGTAGGGCTTGATGATCTCGTTGCCGAAGCCCTTGTTGAGCGCCTGCGAGGACTGCGGCTCGGACTGCATCATGGCGTCGATATTCTTGCCCAGCAGGGCCTGGTTCAGATCGGCGTAGGCCAGGAACACCAGCTGCACGTCCTTGCCCGGCTGGTCGGACACGGTCAGGCCGGCCTGCTGCAGCTCGGCCAGCAGCAGCACCTCCTGGATGCCGCCGCGCGTCACGCCCACCTTCTTGCCCTTCAGGTCCTTGACCGTCTTGAGCTTCAGGTCGGCCCGTCCCACCAGGCGCGCGCCGCCCTTGGCGAAGCCGGCCACCACCACGATGGGCGCGCCGCCGGCCCGGCCGGAAATGGCCGCCTCGGACGCCGTGGTGCCCACGTCCAGCTCGCCGGCGATAATGGCCTGCATCACGTCCAGGCCCTTGGCGAACATATGCTCCTCGACCTTGATGCCGCACTTGGGCGCAATCTCTTTTATATAGGAGACGGCGCCGTAATGCGCAAACTTCAGGTTCCCCAGCCGCACGATTTCCGGCCCCTGCGCCTGCGCCTGGACCGAACCGGAAAACACCACCGCCGCCAACACACTGCCGATCAGTTTCAGTTTCATGCCGTCTCCTCTATTTAAAGGTGTGCGTCCATCATACCAAGCGTTCGTGTGCTTCAAGCAAGAATATAAAAAAATCAGTGCCGCCGCGCCATGCGCCGCGGCCCCCGGCGGCCGCGGCGCCGGCGCCGCCATAAGGTAGAATGGCGGTTTCGTCGCATTCACGTAGGCACAACATGCTAGACAATCTGACTCAGCGCCTTGCCAAGGTCGTCAAGACCATGCGCGGCGAGGCGCGCCTGACCGAAGCCAACACCGCCGAGATGCTGCGCGAAGTGCGCATGGCGCTGCTCGAGGCCGACGTCGCCCTGCCGGCCGTGCGCGACTTCATCGCCAAGGTCAAGGAAAAAGCCCTGGGCGAGGAAGTCATTTCCTCGCTGTCGCCGGGCCAGGCCCTGGTGGGCGTGGTGCAGCGCGAGCTGGCCGCCCTGATGGGCGCGGACCTCGGCCCGGAAGCGTCGCAGCTGTCGTTCGCCCAGCAGCCGCCCGCCATCATCCTGATGGCCGGCCTGCAGGGTGTGGGTAAAACCACCACCGTCGGCAAGCTGGCCAAATACCTGAAGGAAGAAAAGAAGAAGAAAGTGCTGACCGTCTCGGCCGACGTCTACCGTCCCGCCGCGATCGCCCAGCTGCAATCGGTGACCGGCCAGGTCGGCGCCGACTTCTTCCCGTCCACCGCGCAGGACAAGCCGGTCGACATCGCGCTGGCCGCGCTGGACTGGGCCAAGAAGCACTACCACGACGTGCTGATCATCGACACCGCCGGCCGCCTCGGCATCGACGAAGAGATGATGAAGGAAATCGCCGCCGTGCACGCGGCGGTCAAGCCGATCGAAACCCTGTTCGTGGTCGACGCCATGCTGGGCCAGGACGCCATCAACACCGCCAAGGCCTTCAACGACGCGCTGCCGCTGACCGGCATCGTGCTGACCAAGCTGGACGGCGACTCGCGCGGCGGCGCCGCGCTGTCGGTGCGCCACGTGACGGGCAAGCCGATCAAGTTCGCCGGCGTCTCCGAAAAGCTGGACGGCCTGGAGCCGTTCGACGCGGCCCGCATGGCCAGCCGCGTGCTGGGCATGGGCGACATCATGGCCCTGGTGGAAGAAGCGCGCAAAGGCGTGGACGCCAAGGCGGCGGCCGACCTGGCCGCGAAAGTGAAATCCGGCGGCAAGTTCGACATGAACGACTTCAAGGCGCAGCTGGGCCAGATGAAGAAAATGGGCGGCATGGCCAGCCTGGTCGACAAGCTGCCGGCCCAGTTCCAGCAGGCCGCCGGCGGCGCCAATATGGACCAGGCGGACAAGCAGGTGCGCCGCATGGTCGGCATTATCGACTCCATGACGCCGGGCGAACGCGCCAAGCCGGAGCTGATCAAAGCCACCCGCAAGCGCCGCATCGCGGCCGGCGCCGGCGTGCAGGTGCAGGAAGTGAACCGCATGCTGAACCAGTTCGAGCAGATGCAGACCATGATGAAAAAGCTGTCCGGCGGCGGCATGATGAAGATGATGCGCTCCATGAAAGGCATGATGCCGGGCCTGCGCTAAGCGCCTCTCCCCGAGTGAAAAGCCGGCCGCGCGCCGGCTTTTTTTGCGCCCGCGCGCGCGGTTTTCTCACCGCCGCGGTGCGTAAGCCCAGCATTGGCGGGCTTTACGTGGCGTTTCCGAGAAAAAACTCGAAAAACACTTGCATAGTCGGCAAATCCCAACCAATATTAGCCGTGCGATTGAATTGCGCAACTTTTCCCTGTGTTCGTTAAGGAGGCTCGAATATGGCAACAGCCAAGAAAACCCCAGCAGCACCAGCAAAGAAAGCAGCAGTAGCAGCAAAGCCTGCGGCCAAGAAAGCAGCGCCGGCCAAAACCGCCGCCGCCAAACCAGCCGCCGCGAAGAAAGCCGCAGCACCACGCAAGCCCAACGCCGCCTTCATGAAGGAACTGACCCCATCGGCTTCGCTGGCCGCCGTGGTAGGCGCCTCCCCGCTGCCGCGCACCGAAGTCACCAAGAAAGTGTGGGACTACATCAAGAAGCTGAACCTGCAAGACGCGGCCAACCGCCGCATGATCAACGCAGACGACAAGCTCAAAGCCGTCTTCGGCGGCAAAGCCCAAGTATCCATGTTCGAAATGACCAAGCTGATCTCCGATCACTTGAAATAAGAGCCTGCGCGTGCGCAGCGCACACTAAAGCCCCCGTCGCACGCGCGGCCGGGGCCTTTTTTTTTGCGCCGCGTGTTGGCGGGTTACGCTGCGCTAACCCGCCCTACGAAGGCGATCCGCGATACGCGATACACGTTGCGGCCGTAACCCGCCACCGCGTCAGAATCCGAACGCGGCCTTCATCAGCTCGAACACCCTGGTATTCTCCATCGTCCCCTTGAACGCCTGCGCGCCCGCGCCGGTGGCGTACAGCTTCACGTCCCCGCCCCCATGCGTCTCGCCCTTGATGCGGATCCCCGTCTCCTGGTGATAATCATCGCCCAGCGCAGTCTCGCTGGACACGTCGGCGCGCTCGTTGGGGCGGTTCGGCCCGTTGCCGAAAGCCAGCGCCGTGTAGGTGCGGCCGTCCGCGTCGCGCGCCGGCGTGCCGTCCGCGTTGCGCACGATGTCCAGGATGGGATTGCCGCGCCGCGCCGTGCCGTTGAAGGCCAGCGTGTGGTCATGGTCGGCCGTGATCACGATCAGCGTGTTGCGCAGGCCCGGATCGAGCAGCTGCATGCGGTCGATGGCGGTCTGGATGGCGTCGTCGAACGCCACCAGGTCCACCAGCGCGTGCTTGGCGTTCGAGTCATGCAGGCCGTGGTCGATCTTGCCGCCTTCCACCATCAGGAAGAAACCCTCCGGCCTGGCCGACAGCAGCGTAATGGCCTTGGACGTCATCTCCGACAGCGAGGGCTGCGTGGCGGCCTCCCCTTTCGGATTGCGCGCGCCGCGCTCCAGCTCATACGCCAGATGGTCTTCCTTGGCGTACAGGCCCACGAACTTGCGGCCCGGCCTGGCCTCGTCCATCTGCGCCTTGTCGGTGGCCACCGCGTAGCCGCGCGCGGCCAGTTCGGCCAGCAGGTCGCGGCCGTCGGCGCGGCCCTTGGTGTTGGCGGCGCTGTAAGGCGTGAAGTGGTGGCGGCCGCCGCCCATCAGCACATCCAGGCCGTCGCCCAGCGCCGCGTTGTAGCCCGCGCCGCCCGGCACCGCCTGCACCGCGATGGCGTAGCCGCTGTTGCGGTGGCAGCTGTGCGCGTAGGTGGAGGCAGGCGTGGCGTGCGTCGCCTCGGTGGTGGTGACCGCGCCCACCGCCTTGCCGTGCGCCTTGGCCAGCTCCAGTATCGTCGCCGCAGGGCGGCCGTTGCCGGCGGCGCAGGTGTCGATGGTGAGGTTGCCGTGCGCGTCCTTCTTCGGCGCGCTGGCCTTGGTGTCGGACGACATGGAGATCACTTCGTTCTGGATCTTCACGCCCGTCATGTAGGAGCCCATGGAAGGCGCGCTGTCGGTGGTTTGCGCATCCTGCGAGTAGGTCTTGATGCGCGCCACGCGCTCCAGGCGCTCGAACTTGAGCAGGCCCTCTTCCTTGTACTGGTGGATGCGCGCGGCGGTGATGGCGGTCGGCCCCATGCCGTCGCCAAGGAAGAAGATGATGTTCTTGGCTTCGCCGGCATGGACGCCGGCGCTTGCCGCCAGCAGCAGGGAGGGAATCGCGAGATATGGTTTCATATTGTTTTTATCCTTTACCAGCCGGCTGCGTTCTTGATCAGCGTGTGTACTTGCGTGTTCTCCAGCGTGCCCCGGAAGTCCGCCGCGCGCGCGCCGATGGCGCCGAGGTAGACGTCCGTGCCGCCGTTGGTGGTGCTGCCCGGCGCCATGCGCACCGTGGCCTCCTGCCGGTAGCCCGGCTCGGTGACGATGGCGTCGCTCAGCAGCGAGCCGCCGGCGCGGCTGCCCTGCACGCGGTTCACGCCGTTGCCGTAGCCGATGATGGTGTAGGGGACGTCGTCCAGGTCCTTGTAGTAGCTGCCGTTCGAGTATTTGCGCACCAGGCCCAGCACGCCGGGTTCGGTGGCGGTGGTCTTGCCGGTGCGGATGGAGTAGCCGTTCAGTATCAGCGTGCTGTCGCTGCTGGCGGTCATGACGATCAGCGTGTGCTTGAGGCCGGGGTCGATGGCCTGCATCTTGGCGATGGCCGTTTGCAGCGCCTTGTCCAGCGCCACGGTTTCGTCGAGCGCGCGGCGCGCGGTCGATGCGCGCTGCGCCTGGCCGATCTGGCCGTTGCCCACCACGAGGAAGAAACCCTTGCCGCTGCCGGCCAGCACGTCGATGGCTGCCGAAGTCATGGCCGGCAGCGACGGCGCCTTGGCGCCGAAGATGCCAGCCACGCGCTGCCCCGCAGCCGGTGCGAGCGCCTGCAGCGCGGCGGCGTCGGCCACTTGCTGGTAGCCTTTGCCGCGCAATTCGGCCAGCAGGTCGCGGCCGTCGGCGCGCTTGTGGAAATACTGCGCGCCGCCGCCCAGCACCACGTCCAGGCCGCCCGCCAGCTGTTCGTTGTAGCCCGCGCCGTCCGGCACCAGCGCGGCGGCGATGTCCTCATTGCGCGTGGCTTGGCAGGTGTGCGCATAGCCTGCCGCCGTCAGCGCGTCCGTCACGCTGGCCCCGTTGACCACGCCCGCCGCCCAGCCGCGCTTGCGGGCCAGCTCCAGCAGCGTGGCCGGCGCGCGCGGGGCTGCACCCGCGCCCGCGCCGCAGCCGCTCACGGCCAGTTGCCCGTTATTGGTCTTCACGCCCGTCATGTAAGCCGACATGGCGGCCGCCGTGTCGGTCACCTGCATGTCGTTGGAATAGGTCTTGACGTAAGCCGATTCAGGCAGCGTGTCGATGGCGAGGTCGCCGGACTCGCCCACGGCGTAGTTGCGCGCGGCGGTCAGCGTGTTGATGCCCATGCCGTCGCCGACCAGGAAGATGATGTGCCTGAGCGCTGCGGATTCAGCCGGCATGGCGGGCGGCAGCGGCGCCTGCACCTGCGGGCCCTGCTTAGCGCCGCTGCCCGCGCAGCCTGCCAGCGCGCCGAGTGCGGCGGCGATGGCGGCAATGGCCAGCTTGTCCGCCGTGTTCCGAATCCGATTTTTCATGGCCTGTCCCAGTGTCGCAAAGGCAGCCATCTTATCTGAAATCGGTGCGGCGGAAAATCAGATCGGAGGGGAGGTTTTCCAGTTGTTCCACGCCGCGAGCACGGCGTTCGGATAGTCGGGCCGTCCGCGCGAACCGTTGTAGCGGCCCAGCGCCAGGAACAGGTTGCCGCGCTCCATGTCGATATACATGCGCAGGATGGCGCAGCCGTAGCGCAGATTGGTCTGCATATTGAACAGCTTGCGGCGGTCGCTGTCGCCGATCACATTGGTCCAGAACGGCATCACCTGCATATAGCCGCGCGCGCCCACCACGGACACCGCGTACTTGCGGTAGGCCGACTCCACCTGGATCAGCCCCAGCACCAGGCCCGGCTCCAGCCCGGCGCGGCGCGCCTCGTACCACGCGGTCTCGAGGAACTCGGTGCGCACCTGCTCGTCCGGCAGCTTGCGCTTGAGCCGCGCCGACATCTGCCCCAGCCACATTTCGTAGCGCTGGCGGTCGGCGGGATTGCTGAAACTGGGCTTGGGCGGACGGGCGTCCAGGATGGCGTTCGACAGCGCCAGCCGCACGGTGTCGGCCAGCGCTTCTTCCTGCTGGTTGCCGGCAAAACCGAACGGCGCGCCCAGCACGCCGGTCGAAAACGCCAGCACATGCCACCAGCGCAGCGGCCTGGCCCAGAAACGGCGCCGTTCCGCGCCTTTGCGCTGATGGATCATGCTGTTCACTGCTGCACTTTGCCTTTGATGAAGTCCACCACCTCGGCCAGCGGCACCGGGGTTGCTTCGGTATCGCGGCGGCCCTGGTATTCCAGGTTGCCTTCCTTCAGGCCGCGCTCGCCGATCACCACGCGGTGCGGCACGCCGATCAGTTCCCAGTCGGCGAACATGGCGCCCGGACGCAGGCCACGGTCGTCCACGATCACGTCGATGCCGGCCGCCTGCGCGGCGGCGTACAGCTTGTCGGTCTCTTCCTTGACCAGCTCGCTGCGGTCGTAGCCCATCGGGCACAGCACCAGCTCGAACGGCGCCAGCGAGGTTGGCCAGATGATGCCTTTCTCGTCGAAGTTCTGCTCGATCGCCGCGCCCAGGATGCGGGTCACGCCGATGCCGTAGCAGCCCATCTGCAGCGGCGCGGCCTTGCCGTTTTCGTCCAGGAAGGTGGCCTTCATGGATTCCGAATAGGCGGTGCCCAGCTGGAACACGTGGCCCACTTCGATGCCGCGCTCGATCGCCAGCACGCCCTTGCCGTCCGGCGAAGGATCGCCTTCGACCACATTGCGCAGGTCGGCGACGATGGCCGGCTCGGCCACGTCGCGGCCCCAGTTGGCGCCGGTGTAGTGGAAGTCCGCCTCGTTGGCGCCGGTGATGAAGTCGGCCATATTGGCCACGGTGCGGTCGGCCACCACGGTGACCGGCGCCTTGGTGCCGATCGGCCCCAGGTAGCCAGGGATGCAGCCGTACACTTCCAGGATCTCCGCCTCGGTCGAGAAGCGGTGGTTGGCCAGGCCGGGCACTTTGCCGACCTTGATTTCGTTCAGCTCATGGTCGCCGCGCAGCAGCAGCATGAAGTACTGCTTCTTGCCGGCTGTTCCATCTTCCCCCTGCTGCTCGACGGTCAGCGCCAGCGTCTTGATCGTGTTGCTCAGCGCGGTGCCCAGCAGCTTGGCCACATCCTCGCACTTGGCCGCTTTCGGCGTGGAGGTTTTCACCAGTGCGGCGCCGGGTGCAGGACGGGTGCCGGTGGCCAGCGCCTCGGCCGCCTCCATATTGGCCGCGTAGTCCGAATCCGGGCAGTACACCAGCGCGTCCTCGCCGGTGGAGGCGATCACGTGGAACTCATGCGAACCGGTGCCGCCGATGGCGCCGTTGTCGGCCGCCACTGCGCGGAACTTCAGGCCAAAGCGGGTAAAGATGCGGGTGTAGGCGTCGAACATGACTTTGTACGACTGCTGCATGCCGGCCAGGTCGCGGTCGAAGGAGTAGGCGTCCTTCATGGTGAACTCGCGGCCGCGCATCAGGCCGAAACGCGGACGGCGCTCGTCGCGGAATTTGGTCTGGATGTGGTAAAAATTCAACGGAAGCTGCTTGTAGGATTTAATTTCCGAACGAACAACATCGGTGATCACTTCCTCGGACGTCGGCTGGATGGCGAACTCGCGGCCGTGGCGGTCTTTCACGCGCATCAGCTCGGCGCCCATCTTGTCCCAGCGCCCGGTCTCCTGCCACAGCTCGGCCGGCTGCACCAGAGGCATCAGCAGCTCAATGGCGGCGGCATTGTTCATCTCCTCGCGCACGATGGCCTCGACCTTGCGGATCACCTTCAGGCCCATCGGCATATAGGTGTAGATACCCGAGCCCAGGCGTTTGATCATGCCGGCGCGCATCATCAACTGGTGGCTGACGATCTCCGCGTCGGACGGCGCTTCTTTGAGAGTTGAAATAAAAAATCGGGAGGCACGCATACGGTGAATTCTTTTTAAAAAGAGAGAGTTATAATCAACCTAATTTTAAAGGATTAGCTGGCTGATGCGTCCATACTTTATACAAATGCGTTCATTAGATGGCCCGCCGACGGTTTTCGTACCCCGAAAACCGGGCTGGCGCGCAGGTTTGTGGGCAAAAATATAAGAAGGACGTACTGCAAGCAGAAAGTTTGAGGTGCAACATGCTCGACCGTGAAGGGTTTCGGCCCAACGTCGGCATCATCCTGCTTAACGCCCATAACGAGGTGTGGTGGGGCAAGCGGGTGCGCGAGCACTCATGGCAGTTCCCGCAAGGCGGGATCAAGTACGGCGAAACGCCTGAACAGGCGATGTACAGGGAGCTAGAGGAAGAAATAGGACTACGGGCGGAACACGTCAAGATCGTCGGCCGCACCCGCGACTGGCTGCGCTACGAGGTGCCGGACCACTTTATCAAGCGCGAGATACGCGGCCACTACCGTGGCCAGAAGCAGATCTGGTTTCTGCTGCGCATGTGCGCGCGCGACAATGACGTGAACCTGCGCCTGACCGACCACCCCGAGTTCGACGCCTGGCGCTGGCATGAGTACTGGGTGCCGCTGGACGTGGTGATCGAGTTCAAGCGCGACGTGTAC
Organism: Pseudoduganella aquatica; assembly: GCF_009857595.1. Lineage (GTDB taxonomy): Bacteria > Pseudomonadota > Gammaproteobacteria > Burkholderiales > Burkholderiaceae_D > Rugamonas > Rugamonas aquatica_A. The sequence goes on from NZ_WWCU01000014.1 coordinate 11,892, forward strand.
CAGCGTGCCCTGCAGGAGCTGTCGCGTTTCCTGACGTGGCCGGCGCACGGCAACGGCGGCAACCGCCACCATACGTCGCGCTACCTGCGCCAGCCGCACGCGCCGCGCAATGGAAACGGCAGCGGCAACGGCACGAGTGGCGGCAGCGGTGGCAATAGCAGCAACATTGCCAACCGCGCAATCGCCGCAGTGGCCGCCAACGCAGCCAATGCCGCCAACGCCGCCGCAGCGGGCGGCGCCCCGGCCCTGGTGGACGGCGATCCCTGCGACTGCGCGGACGACACGCCCCGCATCGTGCAGCCGGGACAGGAGTAAAAGCAAAACGGACGCCTCGGCGTCCGTTTTTTTATGCTCAGACGATTTTGCAGGCGTCCTCGAACGGCAGGCGCTGCGCGCGCGGGCGCAGCTTCTCCGGCACGCCGTAGCCCAGGCTGCACAGGAAATTGGCTTTCAGCGTGGTACCGGCGAAGAAGGCCTCGTTGACCTTGCCCTCGTCGAAGCCGGACATGGGGCCGCAGTCCAGGCCGAGCGCGCGCGCCGCCAGGATCAGGTAGCCGCCCTGCAGCGAGGAGTTGCGCATGGCGAAAGTGTCTATCATGGCCGTCTTGCCGGTGAAGAAAGCCTGGCCGTCCACATGCGGCGACAGCAGCGGGAACTTCTCGTAGAAGGCCGTGTCCATGGCCACAATGACGGTCACCGGCGCCACCTCGATCTTGGGGCCGTTGCCGGGCGAGGCGCAGGCGGCCAGCCTGGCGCGCTGCTCGGCGGACTTGACGAACACGAAGCGCGCCGGCGAACCGTTGAACGCGGTCGGCGCCCATTTCAGCGTGTCGTACAGCTGGCGCAGCAGCTCGTCGCTGATGTCGCGCGGCTGCCAGCCCTGGTGGCTGCGGGCTTGGTGGAACAGAGTATCGAGTGCGTCTTGGTTCAGCATGCTGGCTCCGGACAAGATGGTTTAAATTACATTAATGAACTGGCTCAGGGTACACAAATCCGCGCCAAGGTACAATATCGGCTTCCAGCAGCCCTTGTCCTCCCTCTTATGTTCAATCCGTCCTCCGACGATGTGCGCCGCTTCTTCTGCGCGGTCTTCCAGAAACAGCGCGCCAACGAAATCCTCACGCCGCTGGAAATCATGGCCGGCGACTGGATACGCCACCACCCCGAGTACGAAGACGTGCTCAGCGACGTGGACGCGGCGCTCGCGCGCGACTATTCCGTCGACAGCGGCCAGACCAACCCCTTCCTGCACCTGTCCATGCACTTGTCCATCGACGAGCAGATTTCCATCGACCAACCGCCCGGCATCCGCGCGGCCGCCACGGCGCTCACGCTCAAGCTCGACTCGGCGCACGAGGCCCAGCACGAAATCATGGAATGCCTGGGCGAGATGATCTGGAACGCGCAGCGCAGCGGCCAGCCTCTGGACGCGCTGGCCTATATCGAAGCGGTGCAGCGGCGCGCAGCGCGCTGACGTTGCGGCGCCGGCGGGTTACGCTTTGCTAACCCGCCCTACGCAGCGCTCGCGGCCGATAGCGGCCGATGGCGATCGTAGGGCGGGTTAGCGCAGCGTAACCCGACAACACGCGGCGCAAAAAAAAACCACGCAATGCGTGGCTTCTCTTATGCTGCGGTGCGGAATCAGCGATGCACCGCCAGCGTACCGGGCAGGCTGTGCAGATACGCCGCCAGATCCTTGATGTCCTGGTTGGTCAGCGGCTTGACCTGGCCGGTCATGATGGCGTTGCTGCGGCCGTTGGCGGCGTCGCCGCGCTTGTAGGCGGTCAGCGCGTGCTGCAGGTAATCCTTGTGCTGGCCGGCCAGCTTGGGATACGACGGGTCGATCGGCGAATTGTAGTCCTTGCCGTGGCAGGCCGCGCAGCTGTACTTCTCGGCCAGCGCCTTGCCGGCGTCGATATTGCCGCCGGCGGTGGCGGCGAAGGAAGCGCTTGCGCAGAACAGGGCGATGATCAGTTTTTTCATGTGCTTGGCCCTCATTTCTGCGCGGTTTTCTGGGTCTGCTGCGAATAGTAGGCAGCGATGTCGGCGATATCCTGGTCCGACAGGCTGGTGGCGATGCCCTTCATGGACGGATGCTTGCGCTCGCCTTTTTTGTAGCCTTGCAGCGCATTCTCGATGTACTTAGCCGACTGGCCACCAATCATGGGCACCTGGAACACCTCGGGGAAAGTGGCTTTGTAGCCTGGGATGCCGTGGCAACCGATACACATTTCGATCTTGGCTGGAGCCGCCTTGGCGTCTCCAACGATGTCCGCCGCTGCGGCAACGTTGGCGATGCCTGCAAGCACGAGAACTGCGTAGATTTTTTTCATGGTGGATGGCTAAGTTAACGTCAGTAATATTGATGATACTGATACGATACTGCGATGCTCCGAGGGCATAAAAGTTGACTTTTACGCCAACAGCGAACGATTCTAACTCAATAACAAGTTGCGAGTCCACATCATCCGCCCGCAGTGTGGTATAGCGATCTGGCATATACTCGTGGCATCGAAAATCCTCTACGAGACAGCTTTCATGCACGCTAATAATAAAGGCCAGCGCTTCCAGGGCTCCGACAACTACGTCGCCACCAATGATCTGAAACTGGCAGTGAACGCGGCGCTCACGCTGCAGCGCCCCCTGCTCATCAAGGGCGAGCCGGGCACCGGCAAGACCATGCTGGCCGAAGAAGTGGCGGCCGCGCTGAACATGCCGCTGATGCAGTGGCACATCAAGTCCACCACCAAGGCCCAGCAAGGCCTGTATGAATACGACGCCGTCTCGCGCCTGCGCGACTCCCAGCTGGGCGACGAACGCGTGCGCGACATCCACAACTACATCGTCAAGGGCGTGCTGTGGCAGGCCTTCACCGCGCCCGAGCCGGTGGTGCTGCTGATCGACGAAATCGACAAGGCCGATATCGAATTCCCGAACGACCTGCTGCGCGAACTGGACCGCATGGAGTTCTACGTCTACGAGACGCGCGAAATGGTGCAGGCCAAGCACCGCCCGCTGGTCATCATCACCTCCAACAACGAGAAGGAACTGCCGGACGCCTTCCTGCGCCGCTGCTTCTTCCACTACATCAAATTCCCGGACAAGGACACGATGGAGCAGATCGTCAAGGTGCACTACCCCACCTTGAAGCAGGAGCTGCTGGCCACCGCGCTGCAAACCTTCTACGAAGTGCGCGACGTGCCCGGCCTGAAGAAAAAGCCGTCCACCTCCGAGTTCCTGGACTGGCTCAAGCTGCTGCTGGCCGAAGACATCCCGCCGGAAGCGCTGCGCAGCAAGGACGCCAAGGCCGTGGTGCCGCCGCTGCACGGCGCGCTGCTGAAGAACGAACAGGACGTGCACCTGTTCGAGCGCCTGGTGTTCATGAACAGGACCAACCGCTGATGAACGCCTTGCTGGCCAATTTCGCCCCCATGACGCTGGAGCTGAACGGCGTGCGCCTGGAGCCGCTCGGCCTGCAGCACGCCGCCGGCCTGCGCGCCGCCGCCTGCGACGGCGAACTGTGGAAGCTGCGCATCACCTCCGTGCCCGAGCCGGACATGGTGGAAGCGTACATCGCCGCCGCGCTCGAGATGCGCCCCGGCCGCTACGCCTTCGCCGTCATCGACACGGCCACCGGTGCCGTGATCGGCACCACCAGCTACCACGACATCGTGCCCGCGCTGGACCGCGTGGAAATCGGCTACACCTGGTACGCGCGCAGCCGCCAGCGCAGCTACGTCAACACCAGCTGCAAGCTGCTGCTGCTCACGCACGCCTTCGACACGCTGGGCTGCGCCGTGGTCGGCTTCCGCACCGACAACTTCAACCACGCCTCGCAGGCCGCCATCGAGCGCCTGGGCGCGAAAAAGGACGGCGTGCTGCGCCACCACGCGCTGCGCCGCGACGGCACCGTGCGCGACACCGTTGTGTACAGCATCGTGCGCGGCGAATGGCCGGAAATCAAAGCGCACCTGCGCTACAAGCTAAGCAGAGACTGAGCATGCTGATCGACTTTTTCTTCACGCTGAAAGACGCGAAGATCCCCGTCTCCATCAAGGAGTTTTTGACCCTGCTGGAAGCGATGCAGAAGAACGTCATCGACTCGTCGATGGACGACTTCTACTACCTGTCGCGCCTGACGCTGGTGAAAGACGAAGCGCACTACGACAAGTTCGACCGCGCCTTCGCCCAGTACTTCAAAGGCATCAACGGCGCCTTCGACACCAACAGCGCCATCCCGCTCGACTGGCTCATCAAGCGCATGGAGCGCGAGCTGAGCGAAGAACAGAAAGCGGCGCTGGAAAAATTCGGCTACGACAAGCTGATGGACCGCCTGAACGAGCTGCTGAAAGAGCAGAAGGAACGCCACGAAGGCGGCAGCAAATGGATAGGCACGGGCGGCACCTCCCCGTTCGGCAACGGCGGCACCAATCCCGAAGGCGTGCGCATAGGCGGCAAGGGCGGCAACCGCACGGCGGTCAAAGTATGGGAAGCGCGCGCCTACAAGGACTACGACTCGGAGCGCGAGCTGGGCACGCGCAACATCAAGGTCGCCCTGCGGCGCCTGCGCAAGTTCGCGCGCGAAGGGCACGAAGAAGAACTGGCGCTGGACCAGACCATACGCGCCACGGCCAACAACGCCGGCTTCCTCGACATCAAGATGCAGCCCGAGCGCAAGAACAACATCAAGGTGCTGATGCTGCTCGACGTGGGCGGCACCATGGACGACCACATCGAACGCACGGAAGAGCTGTTCTCGGCGGCCAAGACCGAATTCAAGAACATGGAATTCTTCTACTTCCACAACTGCGTCTACGACTACCTGTGGAAGAACAACCGCCGCCGCAACGCCGAGCGCTTCCCCACCTGGGACGTGCTGCGCAAATACACGCCGGACACCAAGGTCATCTTCGTCGGCGACGCCACCATGAGCCCCTACGAGATTTTGCAGCCGGGCGGCTCGGTCGAATACAACAACGAAGAAGCCGGCGCCGAATGGCTGGGCCGCTTCACGCACGCCTTCCCCAAATTCATCTGGCTCAACCCCGAGCCCGAAGGCCTGTGGCAATACCGCCAGTCGATCGCCGTCATCCGCCAGCTCATGAACAACCGCATGTTCCCGCTGACGATAGAAGGCCTCGAACGCGCCATGCGCATGCTCAGCAAATAGCCCTCAGGCGGCTACCGGCGGCACCGGGAAACACCGTAGGGCGGGTTAGCAGCGCCGCTGCGTAACCCGCCAGTTGCCAGCTACACCCAAGGCTGATAATCAACCCCATCCTGCATCTTGCCGATCAACTGCGCGTAATTCTCCTGGCTCTCGCTAAACCCGGCCAGCACGCCAGCCACCGTATCCTGCTTGGTATTAAGCACATTGACCCAGTAGTTAAACCCCGCCTGGTCCGGCGCGCGGTGCAGCACGTTGGCGTACAGGCGCATCACAACATCGCCATTGCTGGCGTTCGCCCCATACGTGGCGAGGAACTCGCCGGAGCTGGCGAAGCCCGCCGCCACCGCGCGCAAGCTGGCGCCGTGGTCCAGCTGCGCAATCCAATAGCCCAGCCCCTTCTCGTCCGGCGCGCGGTTGAACGCTGCCTGGTAGAGCCGGTACGCCTCGCCGCCGTTGCCGTCGATATCCAGCGCCACCGCGCCGTCCTTGAAGTTGAGGCGTTCTATATTCTTCAGCAGGTCCAGCCCGTCCGAACCCACCAGGTCCTTCACCCAGAACTGCTTGCCGTCGGCCAGCACCGAGTACTCGTCGCGGTAGCCGTTGTAGAAGGCCTCGTCAAGGCCCGTGCCGCCGTCCAGGAAATCGTCGCCGCGGCCGCCGAACAGCGAGTCCGAACCGGCATAGCCGTAGATGTCGTCATTGCCGGCCGTGCCGTCGATATTGTCGTTCCTGTCCGTGCCGTACAGTACATAGCTCATCATGCCCTCCTCGCCTAATCGATGAACAATCTTAGGCCGCACGTTTGGCGCGCATGGGAAGAATTACAATTTGTTTCTAAGCCGGCAGTTGCAGGCGATAACCGACAGCCGTCTCGGTCAGCAGGTATTTCGGCTGGGCCGGATCGTCTTCCAGCTTGTGGCGCAAATGGCCCATGTAGATGCGCAGGTAGTGGCCGTTTTCGCTCTGCGACGGCCCCCACACCGCGCGCAGCAGCTGCGGGTTGCTCATCACGCGGCCGGCGTTGCCGACCAGGACGGACAGCAAACGGTATTCGGTCGGCGTGAGATGCACGCCTTCGCCGTTCTTCGTCACGCGGCGGTTCTGCAAATCCACCTCCACCGCACCGAAGCGCACCAGTCCCGAGGTGTCGGCTTGCGGCTGGCGCTGGCGGCGCAAGGTGGCTCGCACGCGGGCCAGCAATTCGCCCACGCCGAAAGGCTTGGTCAGATAGTCGTCCGCGCCCGCGTCCAGCGCCTTGATCTTGTCGGCCTCGTTCACCCGCGCCGACAGCACGATCACCGGCACCGTGGACCATTTGCGCAGGTCGCCCAGGAAAGAAATGCCATCGCCGTCCGGCAGGCCCAGGTCGAGCACCACCAGGTCCGGCTTGCGGGTGCCCGCGTCGATCAGGCCGCGCTGCATGGTGGGGCACTCGTGCACCTGCCAGCCCTCCTCCTCCAGCGCGGCGCGCACAAAGCGGCGGATCTGCGGCTCGTCCTCCACCAGCAGGGCGACGGGCGACGTTTCATGTACTTGAGTATTCATTGTTCCAGTATTTCTTGCGGTGGTTCCGGCGGAGTGCCCAGCGGCAGCGCGATGACGAAAGCGGCGCCGCCCAGCGGCGAGGCGGCGGCCTGTATGGTGCCGCCGTGCGCTTCCACGATGGCGCGGCAGATCGCCAGCCCCAGGCCCACGCCCGGCTTGGCCGATTCGCGCTCGCCGCGCGTGAATTTCTCGAACACGGCCTCCTCGCGGCCATGTGGCAGGCCCGGTCCGTCATCGTACACCATCACATTCATCCATGCGCCGTGCAGCGCTGCGCTGACGACGATGTGCGATCTGGCCGGCGTGTACTTGGCGGCGTTCTCCAGGAGATTGCACAGCACGCGCTCGATCAGCACGGCGTCGTAGCGCAGCAGCGGCAGGTCATGCGGCAGCTGGGTGCTGATGCTGTGCTGCTTCAGCTGCGGCGCGCTGGCGCGCAAGGCGCTGCCCACCACTTCCTCCAGCGGCTGCCATTCCAGGTTGAACTTCACCTCCCCACTCTGGATGCGCGCCATGTCCAGCAGATTGGACACCAGGGTGCTCATGCGCAGCGACTCGGCGTGCAGCGACTGCGCCAGGTCCAGCTGCTGCGGCGACAGCTCGGGCTTCGATCCGGCCAGCGATTCGGACAGGCCGACCAGCGACGTGAGCGGCGTGCGCAAGTCGTGCGACAAGGCGGCCAACAGCGAATTGCGCAGACGCTCGGACTCCATATTCACCAGCGCGCCCTGCGCCACTTCAATGTAGTGCACGCGCTCCAGCGCAATGGCGGCCAGAGCGCCGAAGGTGTCGAGCTGGCGCCGCTGCTCGGGGATCAGTATCCAGCGCCGGTTCTCCGGCTCGATGGCCAGCACGCCGCGCGTGCGCATCGGCGCCACCAGCGGCAGGTAGAAGATGCGGCTGGCGGGCAGCGTGTCCGTGCCCAGGCCCGCGCTTTCAGCACGGTCGTAAGCCCATTGGGCGATGCCGATGTCCAGCACCGACAAGTAGCCCGCCCCGCCGCCCGCTTGCGGCGCAGGCGGCTGCAGGCGGCCGTCGGCGTCCGGCAACAGCAGCACTGCTCTCGCGCGGAAGGCGGTTTGCACGGCGCTGCGGGTGCTGTCGAAAATCTGCTCGGTCTGCAGCGCGCCGGACAGCTCGCGCGCAAACTCGTACAGGGCGCGCGCACGCGCCTCCCGGTGCGAGGCCACGCGCGCCTGGAAGCGCAGGCCGGCCGTCAGGTGGCCGGTGATCAGGCCCACCGCCAGCATCACGCCGAAGGTGATCAGGTACTGGAAGTCCGACACCGCAAAACTGAAGCGCGGCGCCACGAAGAAGAAGTCGAAACACAGCACGCTCACGCAGGTGGCCAGCACCGAAGGGCCGCGCCCCAGCCGCACCGCCACCAGCACCACCACCAGCAGGAACAGCATGGCGATATTGGCCTGGTCGATATATGGCAGCAGCGGCGTGGCCGCCAGCGCGGCGGCGATGCTGGCGGCTGCGGCGGCCGCATAAGGCCAGCCGCGCCGTTTGGCGGCGGGGTCGGGCTGCTCATCCAGCGCGGTGGAAGCGCGCGGAGCTGCCGCCTCGCCGGGCGGATTGAATGGGTTGACCAGCGTGCGGCCGAAGGGCGACAAGCCAGCCAGGCCGCCCGCCTCCACCGCCGGCGCGCTCTCGCGGCTGGCGGTGCCGATCTCGATCAGGTCCACGTCCGGCGCCAGGCTGGCCATGCGTTTGATATGGGCGGCGCGCCAGGGCCAGGTGGGATGGCCCCGTCCCAGCATGATCTTGGACAGGTTGTGGCTGCGGGCATACTCAACCGCCGTCGCGGCGATGTCGGCGCCGGTCAGCACGGCGGTGCCGGCGCCCAGCTCCTGCGCCAGCTTGAGCGCCTTCAGGATGCGCTCGCGCTCCGCCTCGGGCAAGCGCTGCAGGGCCGGGGTTTCGATGTAGACCGCGTGCCACTCGGTGCCCAGCTGCCCGGCCAGGCGCGCGGCGCTGCGCACCACGTGCTCGCAGCCCGGGCGCGGGCCTACGCAGCACAGCAGCGAAGCGCCAGTCTTCCAGATGGCGTCGATGGATTTTTCGACGCGGTAGGCGCGCACGTCGTCCTCCACGCGGTCGGCGGTGCGGCGCAGCGCCAGCTCGCGCAGCGCGATCAGGTTCCCTTTGCGGAAGAAGTTCTTCGACGCGCGCTCGGCCTGCTGCTCCTGGTACACGCGGCCGCTCTTCAGCCGCGCCAGCAGTTCGTCTGCGGGGATATCGACCAGCACTACTTCGTCCGCCTCGTCGAACACCGTATCAGGCACGGTTTCGTTGACGCGGATGCCGGTGATGCCGCCCACCACGTCGTTCAGGCTGTCCAGGTGCTGCACGTTGACGGTGGTGAGCACGTCGATGCCCGCGTCCAGCAGCTCCTCCACGTCCTGCCAGCGCTTGGGGTGGCGCGAACCGGGCGCGTTGGAATGCGCCAGCTCGTCCATCAGTATCAGCGGCGGGCGCCGCGCCAGCGCGGCGTCGATGTCGAATTCCTTCAGCACCTTGCCGCGATAGGCAACCTCCTTCAGCGGCAGCACATCCAGGCCGTCCAGCAGAGACGCGGTCTCGTTGCGGCCGTGGGTTTCCACCACGCCCACCAGCACGCCCTGCCCCGCCGCCTGCAGCTTGCGCGCGGCGGACAGCATGGCGTAGGTCTTGCCGACACCGGCCGACGCGCCGAAATAAATGCGCAGCCTGCCGCGCGCCGCCTTGCGCTCCTGCGCCTGGACCTGCGCCAGCAGCGCGTCGGGATCAGGCCGTTGACTGTCGATTGGAAGCATAATTATCACAAGTAAAAAACGCCGTGCTGACGGCTTGCGTTCGGCGGGTTACGCTTCGCTAACCCGCCCTACGGGACTACGGCGTAAATGTAGGGCGGGTTAGCGCGCAGCGCGTAACCCGCCAGCGCCGCCATCAGCGAGTATGCGTGCTTTTTCCATCCAGCGCCAGATTCAGCGCCAGCACGTTCACGCGCGGCTCGCCGAAGAAGCCGAACACCCGTCCGCGCATCTCGCGCTCTATCAGCGCGCGCACGTACTCCGTGTCCAGCCCGCGCGCGGCGGCAATGCGGCGCACCTGGTACTGGGCAGCCGCCACGCTGATTTCGGGATCAAGTCCACTGGCCGAGGCCGTCACCAGGTCCACCGGCACCGGCGCCGTATTGCCCGGTTCCGCCGCCTGGAGCGCTTCGATGCGCCCCTTCACCGCGTCCGTGAGCGCCGGATTCAGCGGCCCCTGGTTGGAGCCACTGGAGCCAGCCGCGTTATTGGCCATCGGCGCGGTGGCCGACGGGCGGCCCCAGAAGTACTTGGGCGAAGTGAAGGATTGGCCGATCAGCTCCGAGCCGACGGCCTTGCCGTTCACCTCAACGATGCTGCCCGCCGCCTGTGCCGGGAAGGCCGTGCTGCCGATGCCGGTAACGGCCAGCGGATACAGCACGCCGCAGATCAGGGTAAGCGCGCCGAAAATCACCAGCGCGGGACGAAGATGGGAAGTCATGGTGTGCTCCTGTTTAAACAAGGTTGAACGCGGCCAGCAGCATGTCGATCAGCTTGATGCCGGCGAAAGGCAGGAAAATGCCGCCCACGCCGTACACCAGCAGATTGCGGCGCAGCAGCGCGGTGGCGCCGATGGCGCGGTATTGCACGCCCTTCAGCGCCAGCGGGATCAGCGCGATGATGATGAGCGCATTGAAAATCACCGCCGACATAATCGCCGACGAAGGACTGGCCAGATGCATGATGTCGAGCGCCTTCAGCTGCGGGTAAGTGCCCACAAAGGCCGCCGGAATAATGGCGAAGTACTTGGCGATGTCGTTCGAGATCGAGAACGTGGTCAACGAGCCTCGCGTCATCAGCATCTGCTTGCCGATTTCGACGATCTCCAGCAGCTTGGTCGGATTCGAATCCAGATCCACCATATTGCCGGCCTCTTTCGCCGCCTGCGTGCCCGAGTTCATGGCCACGGCCACGTCGGCCTGCGCCAGCGCGGGCGCGTCGTTGGTGCCGTCGCCGGTCATGGCCACCAGGCGGCCTTCGGACTGGTAGCTGCGTATCAGCTTCAGCTTGTCCTCCGGCGTGGCTTCGGCCAGGAAGTCGTCCACACCCGCCTCGGCGGCGATGGCGGCGGCGGTCAGCTTGTTGTCGCCGGTGATCATCACGGTCTTGATGCCCATGCGGCGCAGCTCCGCGAAACGCTCCTTGATGCCGCCCTTGACGATGTCCTTCAGCTCGACCACGCCCATCACGCGGCCGCCGTCCGCCACCACCAGCGGCGTGCTGCCCCGGCGCGACACGTCGTCCACGGCGCGCGACACTTCCGCCGGATAAGGCTGGCCCATAGCTTCCACGTACTTCTTCACCGAATCGGCCGCGCCCTTGCGCAGGGCGCGGACATCGCCCTGCCCTTGCAGGTCCACGCCGCTCATGCGGGTGGTGGCGGCGAAGGGCACAAACACCGCGTCCAGGCTGGCCATGTCGCGCTCGCGGATATTGAACTTCTGCTTGGCCAGCACCACGATGCTGCGCCCTTCCGGCGTTTCGTCAGCCAGCGAGGCCAGTTGCGCCACGTCCGCCAGCTGCTGCTCGCTCACGCCGGGGGCGGGAATAAAGGCCGAAGCCTGGCGGTTGCCCAGCGTGATGGTGCCGGTTTTATCCAGCAGCAGCACGTCCACGTCGCCCGCCGCCTCCACTGCGCGGCCGGAAGTGGCGATCACATTGGCCTGCATCATGCGGCTCATGCCGGCCACGCCGATGGCCGACAGCAGGCCGCCTATGGTGGTCGGGATCAGGCAGACCAGCAGCGCGATCAGCACGGTGATGGTGATGGGCGCGCCGCTGCCGGCGGCCGCCACCGAGAACAGCGAAAACGGCAGCAGGGTCACGGTCACCACCAGGAACACGATGGTCAGCGCCACCAGCAGGATGGTCAGCGCGATCTCGTTCGGCGTCTTCTGGCGCTTGGCGCCTTCCACCATGGAGATCATGCGGTCCAGGAAGGTCTCGCCCGGATTCGCGCTCACCTTCACCACCAGCCAGTCCGACAGCACGCGGGTGCCGCCGGTGACGGCCGAGAAGTCGCCGCCCGATTCGCGGATCACGGGGGCCGATTCGCCGGTGATGGCGCTTTCGTCCACCGAGGCCACGCCCTCGATCACTTCGCCGTCGATGGGGATCACGTCGCCCGCTTCAACCAGGATGTAATTGCCCTTGCGCAGATCGGGGCCATCGCATGGCAGCCAGGTGGTGCCGTGCTTGGGCGTAGCCAGCTTCTTGGCCGTCACGCTTTTCTTCAGGCTGCGCAGAGAGGCCGCCTGCGCCTTGCTGCGGCCTTCGGCCATGGCTTCGGCGAAGTTCGCGAACAGCACGGTGAACCACAGCCACACGGTGGTGGCCAGGATGAAGCCGGGGCTGGCCTCGCCCTGGCCGAACAGCGCCTGCACGTACAGCAGCGTGGTGATGATGCTGCCGACGTAGACCACGAACATGACCGGGCTGCGCAACTGGGTGCGCGGGCTCAGCTTCCTGAACGAATCGGCAATGGCAGGCAGCAGCAGTTCGGAGTCGAACATTTTCAGGCGCCGGGCCGGCGTCGTTGCGTGCAGCGCCATGTCCTTGGATGATGTATTAGCTTGCGACATGCGATGCTCCTTATTTGTTAAACAGTTGCAGGTGTTCGACCACGGGGCCGAGCGCCAGCGCAGGCACGTAGTTCAGCACGCCCACCAGCACCACCACGCCTACCAGCAGGCCGATGAACATGGCGCCGTGGGTCGGCATGGTGCCGGCGTTCGCCTCCAGGCGCTGCTTGCCGGCCAGCGAACCGGCGATGGCCAGGATGGGCACGATCACGGCGAAGCGGCCGAACCACATGGCCACGGCCAGCATGGTGTTGTAGAACGGCGTGTTGGCGGACAGGCCGGCAAACGCGCTGCCATTGTTGTTGGCGGCCGAGCTGAAGGCATACAGGATTTCCGAGAAGCCGTGCGCGCCGGGGTTGGCGATGCCGGCCTTGCCCACGTCCGTCATCACCGCGATGGCGGTGCCGCTCAGCACCAGGATGGGCGTCACCAGGATGGCGATGGACGTCATCTTCATTTCATAGGCCTGGATTTTCTTGCCCAGGTATTCCGGCGTGCGGCCTATCATCAGGCCGGCGATGAATACCGCCATGATGGCGAACACCAGCATGCCGTACAGGCCGGAGCCCACGCCGCCGAAGATCACTTCGCCGAACTGGATCAGCAGCATGGGGATCATGCCGCCTATGGGCGTGAAGGAGTCGTGCATGGCGTTCACCGCGCCGCAGGAGGCGGCCGTGGTGACGGCGGCGAACAGCGACGAGGCGCTGATGCCGAAACGGGTTTCCTTGCCTTCCATATTGCCGCCGGACTGGACGGCGCTCATGGCCTGGTCCACGCCCAGCGCCTGCAGCGCGGGGTGGGCCTGCTGCTCGGCCACCAGCACCACGGCGGTGGTGGCCACGAACAGCAGCGTCATGGCGCCCAGCACGGCCCAACCCTGGCGGCGGTCGCCCACCATGCGGCCGAAGGCGAAGCACAGGCCGGCCGGGATGATAAAGATGGCCAGCATCTGCACGAAGTTGGACAGCGCGGTCGGATTTTCATACGGGTGCGCCGAGTTGGCGTTGAAGAAGCCGCCGCCGTTCGTGCCCAGCATCTTGATGGCTTCCTGCGAAGCCACCGGACCCATGGCGATGGTCTGGGTAGTGGCAGTCATGGCCTCCGTCACCGGCTGGCCCTGCGCATCCAGCACGGGCTGCCCGTCGGCGCCGGTTTTCGGCACGGTGTAGCTGACCTGGTCCAGCAGCGCCACGTCCTTGTAGGCCGAGAAGTTCTGGATCACGCCCTGGCCCATCAGGAACACGGAGAACAGCAGCGACAAGGGCAGCAGCACATACAGCGTGGAGCGCGTGGCATCCACCCAGAAATTGCCGATGGACTTGGCCGAGCGCGAGCTGAAGCCGCGTATCAGCGCATAGGCCACGGCCATGCCGGTGGCCGCCGAGAAGAAGTTCTGGCAGGTCAGCGCCAGCATCTGCACCAGGTAGCTCATGGTCTGCTCGCCGCTGTAGCCTTGCCAGTTGGTGTTGGCGACGAAACTGACGGCGGTGTTGAACGACGAATCCGGGCTGACGTTGGCCAGTCCCTGCGGATTGAGCGGCAGCCAGGCTTGCACGCGCTGTAGGCCATAGGTGAAGAGCGCACCCACGCCGTTGAAGACCAGCAGCGCGATGGCGTAGCTTTTCCAGCCCTGGCCGCGCTCTTCGGCCTTGAGCGGCACGCCGGCGGCGCGGTACAGCAGCTGCTCCACGCGCAGCAGCCAGCCCAGGCCGGGAATGCGGCCGCCGTCGCCCACGCGCGCCAGGACGATACCGAGCGGCCAGGCCAGCGCCAGCAGCACGGCCAGGAACAGCGCCAGCAGAATAAAGGATTGCATGGTCATCACAGGTCCTCCGCTTTCAGGAGCGCCACCACCAGGTAGACCAGCAGGCCGGCCGACGCCAACGCGCCGAGTAGATAAAAGCTATTCATTTCCGCTCTCCCAGCGCGCCGCAGCCGGCGGCAAAGCCGCAGCTCACGAGCAGAAAAACGACGATTGCGCCGATAAACACCACATCCATTTTGATACCCTCGCAGGTCTTGTTTTGATGCTTCCAGCTTATCGGCGGAGACCTAAAAGTGTTGTAAAGACTGTGGGGCAGGGTGTAAACGCGGTGTAAAAATTGGCCGCCAGAATAGACAATCGCGCCGGGCGCACTTATGCTGAAACCGTTCCGGGAGCTTCCATGAAAAAAAACGTGCCGGCATGGCGCAGCACCCTGCTTCTGATGCTATGCGCTCCCGCAGCGCAGGCGGGCCGCCCCATGGCGGCCGACGACGCCGCCATCCTCGATCCGCGCCAGTGCCAGCTGGAGATGTGGGCACAGCACAACAAGACTCAGAACGAATACTGGACGGCCCCGGCCTGCAATTTCGGCGGCGGCTGGGAGCTGGGCGCAGGCGCGGGACGCGCGCGCAGCCTGGCAGGCGGCGGCCGGGATACGCTGTCGCTGCTGCAGGCGAAAACGCTGCTGCGCGCGCCGCAGGAAGATGGATGGGGACTGGGCCTGGTGCTGGCCGGCCAGTGGCGCACCGGCGCAAACAGCAACCGTGACCTGTCGCTGAACCTGCCGCTCAGCGTGGAGCTGGCGGGGGACCGCGCCATGCTGCACGCGAATGTCGGCTGGCTGCGCCTGCGCGGCCAGCCCGAACCAGCCAGCCCGCGCCTGCAGCGCAGCTGGGCGCTGGGCCTGGAGCTGGCGGCCGGCGAACGCGCCGCCTTCACGGCGGAAGCTTACGGACGCCAGCGCACCGGCAGCTACATGCAGCTGGGCGCGCGCTACAGCCTGATTCCGGGCCGGGCCGATATCGACATAGCCTACGGCGACCGCGCCGGACGCCGCGGCGCCGAACGCTATCTCGCCGTCGGCCTGACGCTGGTCGCCTCGCTGGCCGACTGAGCGAGGCCGCCCGGCTTAGAACGCTTTGCTGACCGTCAGCACCAGCGCGCTCTTGCCCAGGAATTTCCCGTTGGCGGGCGAGGCGTAGGCGCTCTTGCCCGCGTTAGTGCCGATGACGGCCAGCGCGCCGGTGAGCACGCCGAAGTCCTTGGTGGCGCCGATTTTCCAGTCGCTATAGTCGGCCTGACTGGCGTTCTTCACCTTCTGGCGGCCCGCGTGCAGGTTGACGGTGTAGCCGCCGCCTGCATCGATATTGGCGCCCACGTCCAGGTAGCCGCTGTTCTTGCTGTCGACGAAGCCGAACAGATTGGTCACAGAGTGCGAGTACTTCACGTAGGCCGGGCCGTAGCCCAGCTGGCCGTAGATTTCGGTGGTGTCGGCGTTGGCAAAGCCGGCTACGTGTTTCAGATCATTGGACGGGTAGACATAGGCCAGCACGCCCGCGTCGTAAGACACGTCGGCGCCCAGCTGGCCGCGCTTGCCGGCGTACAGGTCCAGCTCCACGCCGCCATCGCCGCCCGCGTCCCTGGTCCACTTGATGGTTGAGCCCCAGGCGCCGGCGTAGAAGCCGCTCGGGTTGTTGACGTAATCCACGCCGCCCTGCAGCGCAGGCTTCAGGCGGGTCTGCGAGATGCCGCGATAGCGGTAGTCGGATGTGGCGGCGGCGTTGAAGCTGGTTTCATTGTCCGGCTTCTGGTCCTCGGCTTGCGCAGCGGCGCAAGTCGCAGACAAGGTGGCCGCGGCAGCGGCGGCGAGCAGCAGTTTCTTCATGGTGCAGTCCTTCTTTGGTGGCGGAAAACAGGAGCTGCACAGCTTATCGGGTGGGCCGTAAAAACAGTCTAAAAAGTGGCGCGGCAGATGTAAACGCCGCGTAAGGATCAGGCGATGCGCATCAGCCGCTTGATGGCGGCGCGCAGCGTGGGATCGGACACCGGCTTGTTCAGCAGGCCGGCGGCGCCTGCTGCGCGGGCGCGGGCGCTGTCGTAGGCGTAGTCCCGCGAGACCAGCAGCACCACGTCCGGCGCGCGCACATCCGCTCCGGCCTGCTCGCGCAGCGCGGCGCACAGGAGGTAGGGGTCGATTTCCGCCAGCGAGGTATTGATGAGGACCACCGCCACCGGCGCCAGCATCTGCGGCGCATCGGCGCAGGCGGCCAGTGCGGACGGCTCATCCGAGGCCCATAGCGCCGGAATGGCCCAGGGCTTGAGCAGCTTGGCGACGTGCTGGCTGAAGCGCGCGTTGCGGTCCACCACCAGCACCGCGCCGCGCCGGTCCTGGCCCGTGGTGCGCATGGCCGCGTACTCGGACGGGTCGGTCAGGTCGAAATCCAGCCGTTCGCGCGCGCGGCGTTCCGCCAGCGGCGGCAGGCCCGCGCCAGCCAGCCTGGCCAGCGCTTCGGCGCGGCGCTCCACCAGGCGGGCCAGTTCGGCGTGCAGGCTGTCGTCGTCGCAAGGCATGGGCAAGGAGGGATAAGGCAGGGCCGTCAGCAGGCCCGCCCCCTGCTCCGGCCCGGCTTGGGGCGCGCCCAGCAGCAGCGCCGGACGCACGTCGCCGGGATTGAGCGCCGCCAGCACCGCCAGGGACTTCAGCTCGGCGCCGTTGGCGATCAGCAGGTCAGGCTCCTGCAAGCTGTCGCCGGGCAGGAAAAAATACGCCGGGCCGTGGTGCGGCGCGCGCTTCAGCGCCGCCGCCAGGGCCTCTTCCTGCGCTTCGGCAAAGCCGATCAGGCGCACCGCGAACGGAAATTTGTCTGCACTCATGGCTCGCTCATGGACGATTTGCACCGCTTTTTCCCACGTATTGAGCTATTTAACCACAACTCCCCACCCTTTCCGGCGTCCAGTTTCCCGCCATTGCCGCCGGTTGCGGATAGAATGCGCAGGCAAGCGCGCCTGCGGGCGTTGCGCAGAAAGCACTTGCAGAGCAAAATAACTGTATATAATCACAGCACTTTGCAGCAAGCTGCCGCACCAATAGAGAACCGCACAACCTAGCTTGATCACGTATGGCCACTAAAAATCCAGTTTCCGACTACAGCGAATCATCCATCCGCGTCCTCAAGGGCCTGGAACCTGTCAAGCAGCGTCCGGGCATGTACACCCGCACGGAAAACCCCCTGCACATCATCCAGGAGGTGATCGACAATGCCTCCGATGAGGCCTTGGGCGGTCATTGCAAAAACATTATCGTGACGCAGAATGCCGACGGCAGCGTAACGGTGGAGGACGACGGCCGCGGCATCCCGGTCGGCCTGCACCCGGAAGAAAACGTGCCGACGGTGGAAATCGTCTTCACCCGCCTGCACGCGGGCGGCAAGTTCGACAAGGGTTCGGGCGGCGCCTACGCCTTCTCCGGCGGCCTGCACGGCGTGGGCGTGTCGGTCACCAACGCGCTGTCCAAGCGCCTGGAGATCTCGGTCTGGCGCAAGGACGACAAGGGCAACGGCTTCCACCACCTGGTGTTCGAGCACGGCGAAGTGGTGGAGCCGCTGAACTCCATGCCCGCCCCCAAGGACGGCAAAAAGTCCGGCACCCGCGTCACCGCCTGGCCGGACGCCAAATACTTCGACTCCTCGCTGATCTCGCAGGTTGAGCTGCAGCGCCTGCTGCGCTCCAAGGCCGTGCTGCTGCCGGGCGTGACCGTCACGCTGAACAACGCCAAGACCGGCGACAGCCAGACCTGGAAATACGACGAAGGCCTGCGCGGCTACCTGACCGAAGCGCTGGCGCAAACCTCCGACGGCGAAACCCTGATCCCCCTGTTCGAAGGCGCGCAGTTCGCCGGCCCGGACACGGAAGGCTTTGCCGAGGGCGAAGGCGCGGCCTGGGTGGTGGCATGGACCGAAACCGGCGCCGTGGTGCGCGAATCCTACGTCAACCTGATCCCCACGCCGAACGGCGGCACCCACGAATCGGGCCTGCGCGACGGCCTGTTCGGCGCCGTGAAGAACTTCGCCGAGATGCACTCGCTGCTGCCGAAAGGCGTGAAGCTGCTGCCGGAAGACGTGTTCGCGCGCGTCTCCTTCGTGCTGTCGGCCAAGGTGCTGGACCCGCAGTTCCAGGGCCAGATCAAGGAACGCCTGAACTCGCGCGACGCGGTGCGCCTGGTGTCCACCTTCGCCAAGCCGCCGCTGGAGCTGTGGCTGAACCAGCACGTTGAATACGGCAAGAAGCTGGCCGAGCTGGTGATCAAGCAGGCCCAGTCGCGCCTGCGCTCGCTGCAGAAAGTGGAAAAGAAAAAATCGTCCGGCGTGGCCGTTTTGCCGGGCAAGCTGACCGACTGCGAATCGAGCGACGTCACCCGCACTGAAATCTTCCTGGTCGAGGGCGACTCGGCGGGCGGTTCGGCCAAGATGGGCCGCGACAAGGAATTCCAGGCCATCCTGCCGCTGCGCGGCAAGGTGCTCAACTCCTGGGAGACCGACAAGGACCGCCTGTTCGCCAACAACGAGATCCACGACATCTCGGTGGCCATCGGCGTCGATCCGCACGGCTTCGGCGACTCGCCCGACCTGTCCGGCCTGCGCTACGGAAAAATCTGCATCCTCTCCGATGCGGACGTGGACGGCTCGCACATCCAGGTGCTGCTGCTCACGCTGTTCTTCCGCCACTTCCCGGCGCTGATCAAGCATGGCCACATCTGCATCGCCCGTCCGCCGCTGTACCGCGTGGACGCGCCGGCGCGCGGCAAGAAGCCTATCCAGAAGCTGTACGCGCTGGACGACGGCGAGCTGGTGGCCATCGAGGACAAGCTGCGCAAGGACGGCCTGAAGGACGGCAGCTGGTCCATCTCCCGCTTCAAGGGTCTGGGCGAGATGAACGCCGAGCAGCTGTGGGAAACCACCATGAACCCGGACACGCGCCGTTTGCTGCCGGTGAAAGTGGGCCGTCCCGGCCACAGCACCTCCTCCGCGCGCTTCAACATGCTGATGGGTAAAGGCGAAGCCGCCGCCCGCCGCGCATGGATAGAGGAACACGGCAACGAAGTCGAAGCCGACATTTAATACAGCACACGTTATCTGACATGACTCATCAAGCAAATCTCTTTGACGAACCGGCGCCGGTGGAACCGGCCGCCACCCCGGCCACCGCCACCGCCGAAATCGACCTGACCGATGCGGCCGACGGCGCTGCAGACACCATTGAAACCATCGCGGACGTGATCGCCGCAAGCGGCGACGGCGACGGTGACGGCAATGGCGGCGACGGCGGCGACGGTGGTGATGACGGCGACGATGGCGATGGCGGCGACGGCGGCGAAACGCTGATCCTGTCCACCTTCGCCGAGCGCGCCTACCTCGACTACGCCATCTCCGTGGTCAAGGGCCGCGCCCTGCCGGACGTGTGCGACGGCCAGAAGCCGGTGCAGCGCCGCATCCTGTACTCGATGAATGAACTGGGCCTGGGCCACACCGCCAAGCCGCGCAAGTCCGCCACCGTGGTGGGCGACGTGCTGGGTAAATTGCACCCGCACGGCGACCAGTCGGTGTACGACGCGCTGGTGCGCATGGCGCAGGACTTCTCGCTGCGCTACCCGCTGATCGACGGCCAGGGCAACTTCGGCTCGCGCGACGGCGACGGCGCCGCCGCGATGCGCTACACCGAAGCCCGTTTGACGCCCATCTCGCGCCTGCTGCTCGACGAAATCGACCAGGGTACGGTGGACTTCCAGCCCAACTACGACGGCTCGTCCGAAGAACCGAGCCTGCTGCCGGCGCGCCTGCCCATGGTGCTGCTGAACGGCGCCTCCGGCATCGCCGTGGGCCTGGCCACCGAAATCCCGTCGCACAATCTGACCGAGGTGGCGCAGGCCGCCGTGGCCATGATACGCAACCCCAAGATCAGCCACGACGAACTGATGGCGCTCGTGCCGGGTCCGGACTTCCCGGGCGGCGGCCAGATCATCACCCCGCCTTCGCAGATCCGCGACATGTACGCCTCCGGGCGCGGCAGCATGAAAGTGCGCGCGCGCTGGAAGATAGAAGAACTGGCGCGCGGCCAGTGGCAGGCCGTGGTCACCGAACTGCCGCCGGGCACCTCCTCGCAGAAGGTGCTGGAGGAGATCGAAGAACTGACCAACCCCAAGGTCAAGCTGGGCAAGAAGGCGCTGTCGGCCGACCAGCTGGCGCTGAAACAGCTCATCCTCGGCTCGCTCGACACCATCCGCGACGAATCGGGCCGCGCCGCGCCGGTGCGCCTGGTGTTCGAACCGAAGTCCAAGAACCAGGACCAGACCGAGTTCATGCTGATGCTGCTGGCGCACACCTCGCTCGAATCGTCCGCCTCGATCAACCTGGTGATGATAGGCAGCGACGGCCGCCCGCGCCAGAAAGGCATCGGCGACATCATCAGCGAATGGATCGGCTTCCGCTTCGAGACCGTCACCCGCCGCACGCAGTTCAAGCTGAAGAAGGTGGACGACCGCATCCATATCATGGAAGGCCGCGAGACCGTCCTGCTGAATATAGATGAAGTCATCCACATCATCCGCAATTCGGACGAGCCGAAGGCGGCGCTGATCGAGCGTTTCAGGCTGTCCGACCGCCAGGCCGAAGACATCCTTGAGCTCCGCCTGCGCCAGCTGGCGCGCCTGGAAGCGATCAAGATCCAGCAGGAACTGGCCGAACTGCGCAAGGACAAGCAAACCCTGATGGACCTGCTGGAAAACCCTTCGTCGATGAAGCGCCTGATCATCCGCGAAATCGAGTCCGACGCCAAAGCCTACGGCGACGCGCGCCGCACACTGATCGAAGAAGCGCAGAAAGCCGTGGCCGAGCAGAAGGTGGTGGACGAACCGGTCACCGTCATCATCTCGGAAAAAGGCTGGATACGCGCCCGCACCGGCATAGGCCACGACAAGACCCAGTTCACCTTCAAGGTGGGCGACTCGCTGCACGACGCCTTTGAATGCCGCACCGTGGACACCCTGCTCGGCTTCGGCGACAACGGCAAGGTGTACTCGGTGCCGGTGGCCGCGCTGCCGAACGCGCGCGGCGACGGCGTGCCGATCACCACCCTTGTCGACCTGTCTAGCGGTGCCCGCATCAAGCACTACTTCACCGGTCCGGCCAGCACCCAGCTACTGCTGTCGTCCAGCGCGGGCTTCGGCTTTATCGCCAAGGCCGGCGACATGGTCAGCCGCCTGAAGGGCGGCAAGTCCTTTATCACGCTGGACGAAGGCGACCTGGTGCTGCCGCCGTCGGTGGTGGCGGAAGACGCCAGCGCCGTGGCCGCGCTGTCGGAAAAAGGCCGCCTGCTGGTGTTCGGCATGGCCGAAATGAAAACGCTGACCAACGGCGGACGCGGCGTGATCCTGATGGAGCTCGATCCGAAAGAGACACTGCTGTCGGCGGCCGCCATCAGCCAGAAAGGCGTGATCGTGCACGGCACCATGGCGGCCAAGCCGCGCGAGCTGGAAATGTCCGGCAACGTGCTGGCGCCGCACTTCGGCAAGCGCGCCCGCAAAGGCAAAGAGCTGATCCAGCGCATCAAGGCATCCTCGCTGGCGCCGAAATAAGCTGCTGCAAAACGCATTGAGCCGCATTCGGGGTCTCCCCCGAATGCGGCTCAATTCATTGACGGACGCTTATTTGACGGTAGCTGCCTTGACGTCGGCGGCGGCTTTCGCTTTCACCTCGTTGGTCTTGGCGGCGGCGATGGCTTTGTCTTCCATCGCTTCGGCTTTTTCTTTCGCTACCTTGGCGTCGGCCTTGGCGGTAGTCTTGTCGACGTTGGCGTTGGCGGCGGCCATTTTCTTGTCGGCCTTGGCTTCGGCTTTCACCTTGTCTTCAGGGTCGGCCTTGGCGACCTTTTCTTCGCCCTTCATATGGGTCTTCTCGGCCTTGGCGTGCGCCTTGGCGACTTTTTCGTCAGCCTTGGCCTGGGCTTTGGCTACATCCTGGTCGGCCGCAGCGTCTTTTTTCATTTCCTTGGCTTCTGCTTTGGCAACCGTTTTTTCAGCCTTGGCCTGGGCCTTGGCAACGTCGGCGGCCGGGGCTGGGGTTTGCGCCATGGCGGCGCTAGCGAACAGACCTGCGATCAGGGTGGCAATCAGCTTATTCATGGTATGGACCTTTCAGTTGTTTTCTGGGATGTGCATATTTCTTGTCACGGATCCAGAATATGCCCACACGCCCTGCCCATCTGTACGCTAGCGCACTCAGTAGTTGTATCAATCGTTACCAAACGTTTTAGCGCTGCTTTCAGCGCGAGTCGCGCGAGTACAGGTCTATCGTGGCGCTGACCGCTTCGCTGCACACGGCGCAGAACTTCTCGCTGCGGTCGAACATCAGGCATTGCTGCGCCGGGCGGTAGTAGCCGGTGGCCTCGTAGTTGGCGCCTTCGAAGGCGCCCACTTCGTGCTTGTGCGGCGCGGCCGAGAACAGCTTGCTGGTGTAGGCCAGGTCTTCCTTGAACAGCGCGCTCATTTCGGACTCGGGACGGATGGCCTTGCGCAGCGCGGCGCGCGTCTTCTGGTATTCGCGCGAATGCGCTTCGTATTCGGCCTTGGGCCACGGCGTGGGCAGCGGCGTGGCGGCGTTCACCAGGTGCTTCCATTTGAGCTTGGCCGGGTCGCGCAGCGCCGTGGCGTTGGGCTCCCACGGCTCCACCCGCTCGCCTGTGGACTGGTAGGCCACCGGCGAGGTGTAGTACTCGTCCGCCAGGCCGGCGAAGTGGTGGCCGAATTCGTGCACGAACAGGTAGTTGGCCCAGTCGCTATTGGCCGCCGCAGTGCTGAACTGGCCGTAGATGCCGCCGCCGCCGTAGGTGTCGTTGTTGACCAGGATTTCGATGAATTCATATGGCGCGTGCTGGGCGATGTCGCGCAGGGCGCGGTTGTCCAGCGCCAGCACATAGCGCTCGCTGCCGAAGATATCGTAGCGGGTGCCCAGCGGCGAGGCGTGGTGAACGCCGGTGGAGGGACGCGATACGCCGGACTCCTGGGTCGGCACGGCCAGGCCCCACACATTGAAGTCCCTGGCGCGCTCCTTGAACGGCGATACGCTGAACAGGTAGTCCGCCAGGCGGCGCGCGGTGGCTTCGAACTTGGCCATGTCGGCCTTGTTGTAGCCGTCGCCCAGTATCAGCAGGTCCACCTTGTCCGGCGACGGGCCGCTGACGCGGATGGGGATCGGCTTGGCGGGCGCGGGCTCCTGCTTGCGCACCACGTCCTGCGCGTCGGTGTCCACTTCCACGCTCCACACCACGGAGAAGGCGTTGCGCTCGTCGCGCTTGAGGATGCGCACTTTCACCGGGCGGTCCGGCTTGGGGAAACGCACGGATTCCTGGAAGCCCCGGCTGGTCTTCTGCGCTTCCTCGGTGCTGCGCCATTCGCCGAAGATGGTGGAGAAGCCGCGCGAATACAGCAGGTCGCCGGTCTTGGCGTCCACCACTTCCACGCGGTTCACGCCCCGGTCGGTGTCGTCCAGGTTGCGCGAGAGCTTGCCGGCCCACGGCAGCGGCTCGATCACCACGCGGTCCATGGCGTACTGCTCGTTCAGGGCGTTGCCCGTGTGGAGATAGTCCAGCCGCACGGTGGCGGGGGGCGCTGCGAACGCGGCGGATGAGAGCAGGAGCGCCGCGCCGAGCAATGCGGCGCGGGCCTTGGTGGTGAGGGTCATGGCTGGTCCTTGTACCGGGTTGTGTGCCGGTATTCTAAGGCAGCCCACGCCAAATTTAGTTCTTGTATTTGTACAGCGGACGTTGCACTTCTATGGGCCGGATGTCGAGCCGCAGGTTGAGGATGGAATACGCTTCCACCACCGACGACAGGTAGCCCGTGCTTTCCGGCGTCTTGGAGAAGCGGAACTCGAAGCCGATCTCCGGCGCCGTGCCGCGCGGGTCGCCGCTGGCGATGCCGATGGCGTCCTGCTGGTCGCTGTCGATCAGCTTTTCCATCAGGTCCACCACGGCGCTGTTGCCCAGGATGTCGTTGCTGAACACCGCGCCGCGCCGCACCGGCCGCGTGTTGTCCAGCCGCCCGTCGGCCTTGTCCGGCGCCGGCGTGAAGGTCTGGGTGGCGATGTTGAACTTGTCGCCCCTGTCCAGGTAGCTGATCAGGATGTTGCTGACGTTGAAGGCGCTCGATTCGGAATCCATGGTGGCGTGCGACAGGTCCAGCAGCATGGCGCCTCGGTAGCCGATGATCTCCACTTCGCGCTTGGCGTTGACCACCATGGCGCTGTTCTCGTCGATGCCCAGGCCGAGCTGGTAGCCCTTCTTGAGCATGGCCGGGATCATGCGCGCGAAGCGGCCGCGTATCAGCAGGTGCTGGTCGACGAAGATGTCGTCGCCGATGAAGCCCAGGCCGGGCGCGATGTCCTTGCCGTCGGCCACGCCCTCCTGCAGCGTGGCGAGCACGCGGCGCGCGTCGTAGAACATGGTGCTGCTCATGATGGCCGCGCCGGCGCTGGTGCCGGCGATGACGCCGCCGCGCCGGTAGATGTCCCAGATCGCGTCCAGCGCCGCCGTGCGGGTGCCGTCCGCGCGCACCAGTGCCTGCGTGATGCGGCCCTGGTCGCCGCCGGCGAAGTACACGCCGTCGGCGCGCCGCACGCGGTCGGCCAGGGTCATGTCGTCGGCCGCCTTGCGGTAGTCGCTATTGGCCAGCTTGACGGCGATGGGCACCAGGAAGGGGTCGGCGCCGTAGCGTTTCAAATAGCCGATGATGGCCTGGCCGGAACGCTCCGGCGTGCCTGCGGCCGAAGGAAATACCGCGATGCGAGCGCCCTTGCCGCCGGCCAGCTGCACGATGCGCTGCCAGATGTCGGCATTGTCGCCGCGCAGGCCGCCGCCGATGATGACGAGCGAACCCTTGGGCTGCGCCGGCTCGGCCGCATGGGCGTGCATCGGGGCGCCGAAGATGGCGTACCAGAGCAGGGAAAAGCGGCCTACGCTATGAATCAAAGTCTTGAGTACACCCATATCCGGTCCGTTTTGCGAGAAATTGCGTGGAGAAGCACCGGCACCGGTACCTCTTGCTTGCAAATATACATCAAATGAGCATAATCCCCCGATACCTTATCGATCGGGCCACCGCCATGCGAACCGCTAACCACACCATCAAGCACCCCATTTCAGCCCCCCACAGCAGCGCCCAGTTCGAACTGACCAGCTACCGCTATGGCACGCCCGGCGCGGGCAAGAAGGTCTATATCCAGGCCGCGCTGCACGCGGACGAAGTGCCCGGCATGCTGGTGGCGCAATTCCTGCGCAAGCGGCTGGAGGCGCTGGACGCGGCGGGCAAGGTGCGGGGCGAGATCATCCTGGTGCCGGCGGCCAATCCCATCGGCCTGTCGCAGGCCATCCACGGCGCGCCCTTCGGCCGTTTCGACCTGACCACCGGCGTGAATTTCAACCGCGCCTACAAGCATGTGGCGGAGGAGCTGAAAACCTCGCTGGCGGGCTTGCTGGGGCCGGACGCGGACGCCAATGTGCGCACCATCCGCCAGCACGCGCTGGCATCGGTGGCGGCCTGGCAGCCCAAGTCCGACGGCGAGGCGCACAAAAAACTGCTGCTGGAGATGGCGATTGACGCCGATATCGTGCTCGATCTGCATTGCGACAACGAGGCCGTGCTGCACATCTACGCCGGCACGCCGCTGGCGGACGCGATTGCGCCGCTGGCACGCCTGATGGGCGCGCACGCGGTGCTGCTGGCCCTGGCGGCGGGCGGCGAGCCCTTCGACGAGGCCTGCAGCCGTTTGTGGTGGGACTTGCAAGCGCACTTCGGCGACGCATTCCCGATTCCGCCCGCCTGCCTGTCCACCACCGTGGAGCTGCGCGGCGAAATGGACGTGAGCTACGAGCTGGCGGAGCAGGACGCGGACGCGCTGGCGCGCTTCCTGGCCCACGCCGGCGTGCTCGATGCGGAAGTGGGCGAGCTGCCCGCGCCGCTGTGCGAGGCCACGCCGCTGGAAGGCGTGGAACCCATCCTGGCGCCGCATGCGGGGGTGCTGGTGTACAAGCGCGAGATGGGCGAGAAGCTCAAGGCGGGCGACGCGGTGGCGGACGTGATCGACGCGGCCAGCGGCGCCGTCACCACGGTGTGCTGCACGGTGGACGGCGTGCTGTTTGCGCGCACCGCGCACCGCCATGTGCTGCGCGGCTGGAACATCGGAAAAATCGCGGGCGCGCAGGCGTTCCGTTCCGGCGACCTGCTCAGCCAGTAACCCTTTCAAGGCCCACATGAAACTGCGCATCCCCAATACCTACGTCCTGGTCTTCGCCATCCTGGCGCTGATCGCCCTGGCCACCTGGCTTATCCCCGGCGGCAAGTACGACACCCACCTGGTCAACGGCAAGCAGCTGATCAATCCGGCCACCTTCCACTACATAGACAGCAAGCCGCAGGGCTTTGCGGCGCTGATGATGGCGCCCATCAAGGGTTTCGCGGAAGCGGGCCTGATCATCGGCTTCATCCTGATTGTGGGCGGCACGTTCCAGGTGCTGCACAAGACCGAGGCCATCGACGCGATGATCAAGTCCATCGCCAAGGCCTACACGCATTCCTCCTTCGTGCGCGCGGCGCTGATCCCGGTGTTCATCACGCTGTTCTCGCTGGGCGGGGCCACCTTCGGCATGAACGAGGAGGCCATCCCGTTTATTCTCATCTTCGTGCCGCTGGCGCTCGCGCTGGGCTACGACACCATCACCGGCGTATCCATCCCCTTCCTCGGCTCGCAGGTGGGCTTTGGCGCGGCCTTCCTGAATCCCTTCAACGTCGGCATCGCGCAGGGCATCGCCGGCATACCGGTGTTCTCCGGCATGAGCTACCGCCTGATCTGCTGGGTGGTGGCCACCGCCATCACCGCCGCCTTCATGATGTGGTACGCGGCGCGCATCAAGCGCAATCCGGAGCTGAGCCCGACCTATGTGCTGGACCAGGCCAAGCGCAAGGAAAGCCACCTGGACCTGAGCAGCTTCGAGGGCATGACGCTCAAGCACAAGGTGGTGCTGGCGATTTTCGCCGCCTCGCTGCTGGGCATGGTGGTGGGCGTGGTGAAGTTCGACTGGTATATCGAGCAGATCGCCGCGCTGTTCATGGTGATGGGCATCGTGATCGGCCTGATAGGCGGGCTTGATTCGGACGAGCTGGTGGGCGCCTTCATCCAGGGCGCGAAAGACCTGGTGGGCACGGCACTGGTGATCGCGCTGGCGCGCGGCACCATGATTTTGGCGCGCGACGCCAACATCATCGACACCATGCTGCATGGGCTGCTGCCGCTGGTGCAGTCGTCCAGCCCCGTGTTCGCGGCGCAGAAGATGTTCGGCATCCAGACCGTGATCAACTTCTTCATCCACTCCGGCACCGGCCAGGCATCGCTGACCATGCCCATCATGGCGCCGCTGGCGGACCTGGTGGGCGTCACGCGCCAGACGGCGGTGCTGGCCTTCCAGTTCGGCGAGCTGACCACGCCCATGATCCCGACCTCCGGCATCACCGTGGGCGTGCTGGCCCTGGCCCGCGTGCCCTGGATTACCTGGGCCAAGTGGATGGTGCCGCTGCAGCTGATCTACGCGGTGATGGCGCTGCTGCTGCTGATTCCGCCCTGCCTGATGCATTGGCAATAATTGGCGGGTTACGGCTGCGCCCAACCCGCCCTACCCGTTCGGAAGCAACCCTTACACCGTAGGGCGGGTTAGCACGCAGTGCGTAACCCGCCGGAGCCGCCCGGGGCTCAACGCTGCAGATAGACGTCCGGAACGTAGCGCTCCATCAGCGTCTGCGGACGCCGCGGGGGCGCGAAGCCGAATTTGGCATACAGGCCGTGCGCATCGCTGGTGGCGAGACTGAAGCGCCGCAGCCCCTGCAGCTCGGGATGCGCCATGACGGCCGCCACCAGGCGCTTGCTGTGGCCCAGCCCACGGTGCTCCGGCAGCACGAACACATCCACCAGGTTGGCGAAGGTGGCGCCGTCCGTAATCACGCGGGCAAAGGCGATCTGCTTGCCGTCTTCATAGCCGCCGAAGCACAGCGAATTGGCGATCGCCTTTTCCAGCAGCGCCAGCGGCATGCCCACGGCCCAGGTGGAGCGCTCGCTCAGGAATCCATGTATCAGCGCGATGTCGAGCGCCGCCTTGTCCGTGCTGATAATCAATGCTTGCCCTTCAAGTAGCGCTCGGGGAGCGGGTTCTTGTCCGTTTCGGCCTGCCACACCAACGACTGTATCCACCAGCGCTGGCCGTCGTTGACCAGCTGGATGCTGTTCATGCCGCGCTGGAAAGGCTTGGCCTCGTCCGGCGCGTGGCGCGATTCGTAGGTGCTGAATATGTGGGCGATCTGGCCGAAGGCCTCGGTCGTGCGCGCCAGCTCCGTTTCGTAAAAGCCTTCCTTGGCGAATACCGGCGTCACGCGCGAGATGTAGTCGGAGACCGTGAGCACGCGGGTGGTGATCTCGCCGCTCTTGTTCACGCCGTGCACCACCATGCGGCCTTCGGGAGCGAACAGGCTGCGCAGGCGCTCCCAGTCGCGCGGCGCGCCGGCGGCGCCGGAAATGGTGCCGTACAGCGCGGACAGCATGCCGTCCAGCGTCTTCAGTTCGGGGGCGATCGCCTGGGCGGCGCCGTCGTCGGCCGCTGCTGCGGCGGAAGTGGCTGCGGCTGGAGCGGCGGCTGCGGTGGCCTCCCCGGCCGAGGCGGCCGCGCAGGACAGCGCGCCCGCCATTAAAACGCACAACAAGCTGGCTTTGGCTGGCTGTTTCATGTTCTGTTCTCCCCATTCTTCATGCCGCCATGATCGGCGATTTCGGCCCGCCTGTCACGCCCGTGGAAGCCCGGAATCGGTGGGATGGCCCAACCTTGTTTATAATCGTCGCAAATCCGCACGCCCACCCTCTCAAAAAAATCATGACTGATCAATTCTCCAAGAAGGGCGAAGCCTGGTCCGCCCGCTTCTCCGAACCAGTTTCCGACCTCGTCAAGCGCTATACCGCTTCTGTATTTTTTGACAACCGCCTGGCCAAGGCCGACATCCAGGGCTCGCTGGCGCACGCCGGCATGCTGGCTGCCCAGAAGATCATCAGCGCGGCCGACCTGGCCGACATCCAGCGCGGCATGGCGCAAATCAGCCAGGAAATCGAAGCCGGCCAGTTCGAATGGCTGCTGGACCTGGAAGACGTCCACCTGAACATCGAGAAACGCCTGACCGAGCTGGTAGGCGACGCGGGCAAGCGCCTGCACACCGGCCGTTCCCGCAACGACCAGGTGGCCACCGACATCCGCCTGTACGTGCGCTCCGCCATCGACGACGTGACCGGCCTGCTGAACCAGCTGCGCGGCGCCCTGACCGACCTGGCCGAACAGCACACCGACACCATCCTGCCCGGCTTCACCCACATGCAGGTGGCGCAGCCGATCACCTTCGGCCACCACATGCTGGCCTACGTTGAAATGTTCGGCCGCGACGCCGAGCGCATGGCCGACTGCCGCAAGCGCGTGAACCGCCTGCCGCTGGGCGCCGCCGCGCTGGCCGGCACCACCTTCCCCATCGACCGCCTGCAAGTGGCGAAAACGCTGGGCTTCGACGACGTGTGCCACAACTCGCTGGACGCCGTGTCGGACCGCGACTTCGCGATTGAATTCACGGCGGCGGCCTCGCTGATCATGACGCACGTGTCGCGCATGTCGGAAGAGCTGATCATCTGGATGAGCCCGCGCGTGGGCTTTATCGACATCGCCGACCGTTTCTGCACCGGCTCGTCCATCATGCCGCAGAAGAAAAACCCGGACGTGCCGGAACTGGCGCGCGGCAAGACCGGTCGCGTGTACGGCCACCTGATGGGCCTGTTGACCCTGATGAAAGGCCAGCCGCTGGCCTACAACAAGGACAACCAGGAAGACAAGGAACCGCTGTTCGACACCGTGGACACGCTGATGGACACGCTGCGCATCTTCGCCGACATGGCCGGCGGCATCACCGTCAAGCCGGAAGCGATGCGCGCGGCGGCCCTGCAGGGCTACGCCACCGCCACCGACCTGGCCGACTACCTGGTGAAGAAAGGCCTGCCTTTCCGCGACGCGCACGAAGCCGTGGCGCACGCGGTGCGCGCCTGCGTGGACCTGGGCATCGACCTGTCCGAGATGTCGCTGGAGCAGCTGCAAGCGTTCTCCAAGCTGATCGAGCAGGACATCTTCCAGGTGCTGACCCTGGAAGGCTCCGTGGCCGCGCGCGACCACGTGGGCGGCACCGCGCCGAACCAGGTGCGCGCAGCCATCGCCCGCGTGCGCGGACAGCTGGGCAACTAAGCGCCAGCATTGGCGGGTTACGGCTTCGCCTAACCCGCCCTACGCAGAGCATCCGTCCTCATTCCTTCGTAGGGCGGGTTAGCACGCAGTGCGTAACCCGCCATCACTGCGCCACCAGGCGCGACAGCACGGCAATGGCGGCGCCGGTCTGGCGCTGCTCCAGCAGTATGGTCAGCTCGGTGTGGGTGCAGATCATGTTCACCAGGTTGATCTTGTCCCACGCCAGCTTCTTCAGTATGCCATGGTAAATCCCCGGCATATTGAAGGTCTCCGGATCCAGGTGCAGCGTCACCGCGTTCAGGCTTTCCAGCCGCGCCAGCTGGCGCTCGGTGACGAAGACTTCGTCTATGGCGCTCGTCAGCGAGCGGCTGCACACCACCATCACCTCATGGATGCCGCGCGTGACCGACACGAACGCGCCCTGCCTAGTCGCCACTTCCGCCAGCAGCCTGCGGTGGCATTCATAGGTGTTCTCCGAATAGCGGAAGGTGTACATGGTGAGGTCGGTGCGGGTGGTCAGCTCGCCCGTCTTGCGCGCCAGCGACAGCTCGCCGTGCGCGGCCGCCTCCTGCTGCGGCAGGCGCTCCGCCACGCGCCGCAGCGCCATCACCACGGCCGCCTGTCCCACAGGCTTCCACAGGTCCGTTTCCAGCTGCGGCTGCAGCTGCCGCGCGAGTTCCGACAGATTGATCAAGCCGCGTCCCAGCCCCTCCGTGAGGAAGGGAGACTCCATGACGATCCGCTCAACTTTGGTAGATATCGAGAGCATGGCAAACCACAAAAAAAAAGCTGTCCCTGCGCACCTGGCCACGGGTTGGGCGAAGGCGCGCGACGGCGCCGCGCTTGCCGGATTGCGGCAGGCGGCGTATGGATGTGCTGGATGAGGCTGCGGGGCTTTGTGCGGTCCGGTCTTGCCGGTCCATGCCCTCTCTTGCCCTGGGGATGTTGGCCTAAGTCGGCGGTGGTGGCGCTGTGCGTTTGCTCATGTTCTCTGCTCCCTGTGGTTCCCGGTGCGCGTCGTTTTTATCGGGCCTGGCCCTGCGCTTTGTGCTCCTAGTGTAGATCGCAACATTAAGACTTTGCAACCCGCGCGCGCTGCGGAAGCGGCCAATGTGTCGCGCAGGTGACGAAAATAGAGTGTTACATCTAGTTCGTTGTAAGCGCCACACAGTATCGGGCCAAAAGCCGCCTATCGTGCGCCATCACTAGCAATTGCCAAGCCAATTCAACGCCCGGCGGGCGTGCAACTTTGTCCCAAATTTAACAAATCCCGCCCGCGCGACTCATTTCTCAAGTTTTTTGACTTGCCCCCCGGCCCAGGAATAGTGTCGCAGCGCTGGCCCATGCCAGAACCACCTACGCCCTCTGGAGAGAAGATGAATCTACGTAAGAACCTGCTTGCCGCATCCATCGCCACCCTGCCGATGATGCTCGCCCACGCCGCCGGCCCGCAAATGATGGCCGCCCCCGTCGCACAGACCTCTCCACAAGAGAGCGCAGGCCTGGCTGCCAAGCTGGCCAACCGTCCCAGCTCGGCAGGCCTGGGCATGCAGCACGGCTTCGCCATCGCCGGCCAGCACCCCGGCGTGGCCGGCACCAAGATCACCCGCGCCCGGCACACCTACAACGGCCTGCGCGTGTTCGGCTCCGAGTCCGTGGTCGTCACCGACGCGGCCGACAACATCGTCAGCGAATCCGTGTCCGACCGCCGCGCCGGCCTGAACGCGGCGCGCGGCGTGGCC
The DNA here is from genome assembly GCF_009857595.1 of Pseudoduganella aquatica. GTDB lineage: Bacteria > Pseudomonadota > Gammaproteobacteria > Burkholderiales > Burkholderiaceae_D > Rugamonas > Rugamonas aquatica_A. The sequence continues at coordinate 44,135 of NZ_WWCU01000014.1, forward strand.
GCCAACGGCGCGCGCACCGGCGCGCCCGACCTTACCCCTGCACTGAGCGGGGCCGACGCCATCGCCGCCGTGGTGCGCAGCGTGGCGCCGAACGGCGTGCACCGCTGGGCGCCGCAGGCCGAACTGCTGATCTATCCGGTCATGAAATCGGTGCGCGTGGCTGCGGCCGTGAACAAGGCCGAAGCGGCCCTGAACGCCACCGACCTGGAAGACGTGGTGGACCACTACGAGCTGGCCTACCTGGTGAAAACCCGCATGGCCGACAGCCGCAAGCGCGTGCTCTACCACGACACCGTGGTCAACGCGAAAACCGGCGCCGTCATCGCGCAGTGGGAAGCGCTGCAAACCGTGGTCGGCTCGGGCAAGAGCCAGTACAACGGCACCGTGCCGATCAACACCACGCTGTCCGGCAGCACCTACCAGATGAAGGACGCCACGCGCGGCGTGGGCGGCACCTTCGGCGGCATGGCCATCACCAACGCCAACCACGCGCCGGAAAGCAATCCGACGCCCGGCACCATCTACACCAACAGCACCAACACCTGGGGCGACGGCCTGCAATACGTGAGCGGCGGCAGCACCACCAGCGCCAACGGCCAGACCGCCGCCGTGAACGCGCTGTGGGGCCTGATGAACACTTACGACACCATGAAGAACACGCTGGGCTGGCAGTCGCTGGACGGTAACAACACCGCCACCTACATCGCCGTCCACGTGGACAACAACTACGACAACGCCTTCTTCGACCCGAACTGCAAATGCATGTACATCGGCGACGGCGGCTCGTCCTTCAACAACCTGGGATCGATCGACGTGATCGGCCACGAGATGGGCCACGGCGTGATCGACGCCACCTCCAACCTGACCTACTCGGGCGAGTCCGGCGGCCTGAATGAATCGGGCGCCGACATCGCCGGCGAAATGACCGAGGCCTATGCGCGCGCGGGCGGCACCGGCAGCGTGATACCGGCCACCGGCAACGACTGGGTGATGGGCCAGGAGATCTCGAAGAGCGGCCAGCCGCTGCGCTGGATGTACAAGCCCAGCAAGGACGGCAGCAGCCCGAACGCGTGGAGCAGCACGCTGAAGAACCTGAACGTGCACTACAGCAGCGGCCCGAACAACCGCATGTTCTACTTCCTGTCGCAAGGCTCGAACGCAAGCTCCGGCAGCGACTACTACAGCTCCTACCTGACCAAGCAGCCGCTGGCCATGACCGGCGTGGGCAACGACAAGGCCTACCGCATCTGGTTCAAGGCCGTGACCACCAAGTTCACCTCGTCGACCAACTACGCCGACGCGCGCACCAAGATGATCGCCTCGGCCGAGGAACTGTACGGCGTGGGCAGCAAGGAAGCCACCGCCGTCAAGCGCGCCTACGCGGCCATCAACGTCGGCACCGACGTGGATGAAACCACCGGCGGCGGCGGCGGCACCAGCGTCGAGCGCATCACCAACGGCGGCTTCGAGTCGGGCGCCACCGGCTGGGCCGGCAGCACCGGCGCCATCGGCGCCTTCAGCGGCCAGACCGCCTATGAAGGCACGCGCTTCGCCTGGCTGGGCGGCAACGGCACCACCGCCACCGAAACGCTGACGCAGGCAGTCGCCATCCCGTCGGCCGCCACCGCCGCCACGCTGAGCTTCGCGCTGCATATCGACACCGCTGAAACGACCACCAGCACCGCCTACGACAAGCTGACGGTGACGGTGAAAAACAGCAGCGGCGCGGTGCTCGGCACGCTGGCCACCTACTCCAACCTGAACAAGGCCACCGGCTACCAGACCCGCAGCTTCAGCCTGCTGCCGTACAAGGGCCAGACGGTGACGCTGTCCTTCGCCATGACGGAAGACTCGTCCGCCCAGACCTCCTTCGTGGTGGACAAGGTCAGCGTACTCACCCAGTAAGCGCTCCCTCCTCCAGAACTGATATCATCGCCGCCATCAATTCTGGAGGACTCGGCATGACCATAGGCGTAGGCGGTAAAACAGCGGAGCAGGCACTGGCGAGCCTGTCGGACATGACGGCGGGCGCGGTCCCGATCGCCAAGGAGGAGCACCTGGAGCGCATCGCCCGCGCCCAGGCCTTCATGCGCGACCAGGGCATCGCCGCCATCTATATCAACGCGGGCGCCAACCTGCTCTACTTCACCGGCACGCGCTGGCACGCCAGCGAGCGCATGGTGGGCGCCATCCTGCCGGCGCAGGGCGCGCTGGAATACATCGCCCCCGCCTTCGAGGAAAGCACGCTGCTGGACTTCATGCTGGTGGAGGGCAAGGTCAACGGCTGGCAGGAGCACGAAAGCCCCTACCAGCTGTTCGTCGACACCCTGGCCCGCATGGGGATTGCGGATGATGCCGGCCAGCCGCCGCGCGTGGGCATCTGCGAAAGCGCGGCCTTCTTCATCTACGACGGCATACGCCCGCTGGCCGCGGGCTACGCGCTGGAAAACGCGCGCACGGTGACGGCGCACTGCCGCACCCGCAAGTCCTCCGCCGAGATCGCGCTGATGCAGCGCGCCAAGGACATGACGCTGGCCGTGCACGTGGCCACCGCCAGCATGCTGCGCGAGGGGATCACCACCACCGAAGTGGAACAGTTCATCACCGCCGCGCACCGCAAGGTGGGCGCGCCCGGCTCGTATTTCGTCATCGTGCTGTTCGGCGAGGCCACGGCCTATCCGCACGGCGTGAGCTATGTGCAGACGCTCAAGCAGGGCGACACGGTGCTGATCGACACCGGCTGCAAGCTGCACAACTACATCTCCGACATCACGCGCACCTATGTGTACGGCGAGCCGAGCGCGCGCCAGCGCAGCGTGTGGGACAGCGAGAAGAAAGCCCAGGCGGCCGCCTTCGCCGCCGCGCAGCTGGGCGTGCCCTGCGAACAGGTGGACCAGGCGGCGCGCCGCTCGCTGGAGGCGGACGGCTACGGCCCGGGCTACAAGCTGCCCGGCCTGCCGCACCGCACCGGCCACGGCATCGGCCTGGACATCCATGAATGGCCCTACCTGGTGGGCGGCGACACCACCCCGCTGGCGCCGGGCATGTGCTTCTCGAACGAGCCCATGATCTGCATCCCCGGCGAATTCGGCGTGCGCCACGAGGACCACTTCTACATGACCGACGCCGGCCCGCGCTGGTTCACCGAGCCGGCGCACAGCATCGACGATCCCTTCTGCCTGAGGCGGGAAAACCACGCATCCCCCAGTTAGTGGATGTTTTATTGACAATCATGCCTTATCCTTGGCGGATGTCTGCGGCGACCAGCCGCCTTCTGCCCAAGGATACGCATGAAAGCCCTGACCCGCGCCGCGCGCTGCACCGTGGCGGCATTGCCGCTGCTGCTGGCCGCTTGTAACAATAGCCAGGACGACGGCAGCGCCGCCGCCCCCACCCTGCTGGCCAGCACCGGCCAGGTCACCGTCAAGGCCAGCAGCCCGGTGAGCCACTACGCGGCGGCCCGCTTCGCCGACCAAGTCAGTTTCGGCGCCACGCCGGCGCTGGTGGCAGAAATAGAAAAACTCGGCTTCGAGGCCTGGATAGACGCGCAGTTCGCGCTGCCGGTGCCGCACCACGACACCAGCCCCGTTGCCCACTACGACGACCAGGTGCGGGCGCAGGCCGAAGCGGCCAACCGCTACTTCGAAAACGCCAACCTCACGGCCATGATCGCGCGGCCGGACCAGCTGCGCCAGCGCGTGGTGTGGGCCATGTCGCAGTGGATCGTCGTATCGAGCAACAAGGTGCAGGAGTACGCCACCCTGACCTGGATCAATCTGCTCAACGACAACGCCTTCGGTAACTACGGCGCCCTGCTGCGCGCCGTGAGCACCAGCCCGCCGATGGGGGTCTACCTGGACAACCTCTCGAACCGGCCCAAGTCCGACGAATGCCCGTGGTGCGCGCCGAATGAAAACTACTCGCGCGAACTGATGCAGCTGTTTTCGCTGGGGGTGGTCAAGCTCAACCTCGACGGCAGCATCCAGCGCGACGCCAGCAACCGGCCGCTGGAAACCTACACCCAGCAGGACGTGGAGGCGATGACGCGCGCCATGACGGGCTGGCAGATGGCCAAGAACGTGCCCAGGGGCGACTACACCGGCTTCGACGGCGTGCTGATACCCGACCCGTGGACGGCCGCGCACGACCGCGAAGCCAAGACGCTGCTCGGCACCACCATTCCGGCCGGCCAGAGCACCACCCAGGACATGGAGGCGGCAATCGACGTCCTGATGGGGCACCAGAACATCGCCCCCTTCGTCAGCCTGCGCCTGATCCAGCACCTGGTCACCAGCAATCCCTCGCCGGCCTATCTGCGCCGCGTGGCCACCGTGTTCCGCGACAATGGCAAGGGCGTGGCCGGCGACATGAAGGCCGTGCTCAAGGCGGTGCTGCTCGACACCGAAGCGCGCAAGGGCGACACCCTGGGCGCGGACTCGCTCTCCTTCGGCAAGATGCGCGAACCGGTGCTGTGGTACACCGGCATGCTGCGCGGCATGGGCTGCACCGCGCCGCTGCGCTGGGACGCCACGCCGGAGTACCCGCTGCCCGGCATCGCCAAGCCCAGCGTCCAGTCGCCCTTCATGCAGTCCAGCGTGTTCAGCTACTACATGCCGACCGACCGCGCCCCCGGCAGCAACCTGCTGGCGCCGGAGCAGCGCCTGCTCAACGCCGAGGAGCTGTCGGGCCGGATCGGCGGCTACGGCATGCAGACGGCTTCGCGCCTGAGCAATGCCGGCTGCCAGGTCGATCCCTTCATCAAGGCGCTGAGCAGCTCGCCGCGCGCCTTTATCGACCTGATGAGCGAACGCTATTTCAGGGGCGCCATGCCGCAGACGCTGCGCCAGAATCTGCAGGACCTGACCGCCACCCCCAACGGCAATACGCCGCTCGAGAAAACCATGCCGCTGCTGCAGTACGCGCTGGCCACCCCTTACTATGGAGTGATACGCTGATGGACCGCCGCCACTTCCTGCGCCTGAGCGCAGCCGCCCCCACCCTCGGCCTGATCGGCGGGGCCAGCCTGCTCGGCGCCAGCGCCAGCGCCGCCGCCGACGACTACCGCGCCGTGGTCTGCCTGTTCCTCACCGGCGGCAACGACGGCTTGAACAGCCTGGTGCCCACCGACGGCGCCTACAGCGACTATGCCACCGCCCGGCCCGCGCTGGCGCTGCCCAAGGACAGCCTGACCGCGCTGTCCGGCTCCACCGCCGGCCACAGCTTCGGCATGAATCCCGCGCTGGCGCCGCTGGCGCCGCTGTACAACCAGGGCCGCCTGGCCTGGATACTGAACGCCGGCCCGCTGGTCAAGCCGGCCACCGCGCGCCAGGTGCTGGATCACAGCGTGGCGGTGCCGTCCTTCCTGCTCTCGCACAGCGACCAGGTGATGTGGCAGCAGGGCTGGCTGGGCGACACCGACGGCAGCGGCTGGGCCGGACGCTCGCTCGAGCTGCTGCCCTCCTCGCTGCGCAACCCGGTCAACGCCATCACCATGAACACCGAGCGCACGCTGGTGCTGGGCCGCAATTCGCCGGTGTCCTACCTGAGCGCCTGGGATTCGCGCTGGTGGGGCACGGCCGACCTGGCGCAGCCGCAGCTGCCCGGCACGCAGGCGCTCAACCGCATGGCGCAGTGGCAGTTCGCCAACCAGTACGAGGCCGAGTACGCGCGCACCTTCGGGCGCAGCGTGTCCGAGTCCACCATCTTCACGCAGGCGGCGCTGAACGCGCCCGCCCCCTCGGCCAACTTCGACGACAACGACCTGGGACGCATGCTGCGCAAGCTCGCCACGCTGCTGCCGGTGTTCAAAAAGCGGGGCTACAAGCGCCAGGTCTTCCTGGTGCAGTGGGGCGGACTGGATACGCACAGCGGCCAGCGCGGCAGCGCGGCTACCAGCCAGGACGCGCAGCTGGCCGTGGTGGCGCGCGCGCTGGCCGCCTTCGACAAGGCCAACCAGGCCTCCGGCGTGGACCAGAGCGTGGCCACCGTCATGATGTCCGACTTCGGCCGCACCTTGCGCCAGGCCTCCGGCGGCGGCAGCGACCACGCCTGGGGCAACCACTGGTTCGTGATGGGCGGCCCGGTGGCCGGCGCCCAGGCCTACGGCACCCTGCCCACGCTGACCTTGGGCGGGCCGGACGACGGCGACGCCAACGGCGACGGCCGCTTCGTGCCCACCACCTCGACCGACCAGGTGGGCGCCACGCTGATGAAGTGGATGGGCGTGCCCGCCGCGCAGCTGACCAGCGCCTTTCCCAACCTCGCCAATTTCAGCACCCAGACCCTCAACTTCCTGCACGGCTGATACGCAATGGATATCAAACTCACCAACGGCAAGGACGTCTATACCCAGACCGACAAGGAAGCCTGGGACACCTACTGGGGCCTGGAGGGCGACGACACCATCAAGGTCTACCAGGGCGGCGTGGTGGGCGGCCCCGGCAACGACAGGATAGAACGCATCGCCACCGGCGACAGCTGGCGCAGCGTCGCCGTCAACTACTGGGACACCTGGCAGTCCATCTACGTGGACCTGACGGCCGGCTACGCCGACGACAACTGGGGCGGGCACGACACGCTGATCGGCATCGACAGCGTGAGCTTTGGCTGGGAAGGCGGCATCGGCATCGGCAACGCCAACCAGAACGTGTTCTACCTGGGCGGAGGCGGCCTGCACACCATAGACGGCCGCGCCGGCGACGACACCTTCTGGCTGCCCCAGTTCGACAACGGCAGCCGCGCCGACTTCATCTTCGACGTCGCCATCGACGGCAAGACCGCCACCATCACCAACACCGCGCAGCCGAAGTTCATGGCGGTGGTCAGCAATTTCGAGCGCTTCGGCTATGGCGGGGACTGGAACGTCACCTATGAACTGAGCAGCCTGATCAAGCCGTCGGACATGGCCACGAAAGGCTTGGTGGCGGCCGACGCCAACCGCTGGAACGCCGCCGGCGCGCTCGGCACCGCCGTGGAAGTGAGCTACAGCTTCGTCACCAAGGCGCCCGCCAGCGGCGTGGGTGCGAGCGGCTTCCGCACCTTCTCGGCCAGCGAGCGGGCCGCCGTCAAGGCCATCCTGGACGCGGCCGCAGCCGCCACCGGCTTGAGCTTCAAGGAAGTCGCCGAAGACGGGAGCGCGGTGGGGCAGCTGCGCTTTGGCGCCAGCCAGCAGGTGGCCACCAAGGGCCTGGGGACGCTGCCGGGCGTGGGCGGCGACAGCGCCGGCGACGTCTGGATCGACATCGAAACCCTGCTGCTGATGCAGCCCGGCCAGGAAGGCTACGCCGTGCTGCTGCATGAAATCGGCCATGCGCTGGGCCTGCGCCATCCGCGCAACGTGGAAGCGGGCGACAACTACGCGTCCCAGATGCTGGCCGCCAACGACGTCACCGGCCTGACCGTGATGTCGCAGACGGTCTCGCCGGACGGCCTGTACCCGGCCTCCTGGGGCGCGTACGACATCGCCGCGCTGCGCTATCTGTACGGCGCGAAGCAGGTCGCCACCGGCGACAATGTCTACCTGCTCGGCACGGCCGACTTCCAGTCCCAGCGCGGCCTGGTGGACGACGGCGGCATCGACACGCTGGACGCCTCGGCGGCCAGCACCGGCGCCACCATCGACCTGGTGGGCGGACACCTGAACAGCGTGGGCGTGACGGCCGGCGGCGTGGGCGCCAGCGGCAATCTGTCGATTGGCGTCGATACGCTGATCGAGAACGCCGTGGGCTCGCGCTACGACGACGTCCTGCTCGGCAATGCGCTGGCCAACCGCCTCACCGGCGGCAAAGGCAACGACTGGATCGACGGCGCCGGGGGCGAGGACGCGGCGGTCTTCGCCGGCCTGCGCGGCGACTACCTGATCAGCACCGGCTACGGCAAGGTCTTCGTCACCGCGCGCGACGGCGCCTCCGGCTTCGACACGCTGCTCAACACCGAAATCCTGGCCTTCGGCGACCAGACCATCACGCTGGGCAAAAGCGCGCTGGGCGCCGACCTGGCGCTGGCGCTGGACCAGAACACCAGCAGCAGCGGCCAGCTGCCCGACCCGAGCGACCAGGCCCGCGCCACGGTGTCCTATGCGCTGTCGAAAACGCCGGCCAACGGCACCGCCGTGGTGAAGGCGGACGGCAGCTTCACCTACACGCCCAAGGCCAACTTCAGCAGCACCGACAGCTTCGACTACATCCTCACCGACCAGCAGGGCGGCAACAATACCTACACCGTGTTCGTGACGGTGCGCGGCCTGGGCGGCCTGCAGGCCGGCGGCGAAGGCAACGACACGCTGGGCGGCCTGGCCACCAGCGACATCATCAACGGCGAAGGGGGCAACGACCGCATCGTCGCCAGCGCCGGCTATGACGAGATCGACGGCGGCGCCGGCACCGACAGCATCGTCTACGCCGGCAAGGTGGCCAGCCATGCGGTGGAACAGGACGGGCTGCGCTGGACGCTGCGCAAGCCGGACGGCCAGGGCACGGACACCCTCGCCAACGTGGAGCGCTTGATCTTCTCGGACGGCGCGCTGGCGCTCGACCTGGACGGCATGGCGGGACAGACCTACCGGCTATACCAGGCCGCCTTCGACCGCAAGCCCGATGTGGCGGGCCTGGGCTACTGGCTGGCGGTGCTGGACGGCGGCACCGGCATGCAGAGCGTGGCGCAGGGCTTCCTGCAGTCGGCCGAGGCGGTCAAGCTGTACGGGGCCAATCCCAGCAACGCGGCCTTCGTCGACAAGCTGTACCAGAACGTGCTGCACCGCCCGGCGGACGACAGCGGCAAGGCCTACTGGACCGGCGTGCTGGCCAATGGCTGGGCCACCCGCGAGACGGTGCTGACGGGATTTTCGGAGAGCCCGGAAAACCAGGCGCAGGTGATTGCCGCGATTTCGCACGGCATCGCCTATACACCCTTCGGCTAGTCTGCTCAGGCTTTCTTGGACACCAGCGTGAGGATGTCGTAGCTGGCCACCAGTTCTTCGTTCTGGTTGGTCACCTGCACGTCCCACGCCACCACGCCCTGGCCCAGGCCCTTGTCGTCGGTGCGGTTGCGGTCCACCTTGCGCTTGCAGGTCAGGCGCGCGCGGATGGTGTCGCCGATGGCCACCGGCGTGATGAAGCGCAGGTTGTCCAGGCCGTAGTTGGCCAGCACCGGTCCCGGCGCGGGCGACACGAACAGGCCCGCAGCGGCCGACAGCACGAAGTAGCCGTGCGCAATGCGCTTGCCGAACTGCGTGTCCTTGGCGGCGATATCGTCGAAGTGCATGTAGAAATAGTCGCCCGACACGCCGCCGAAGTTGACGATGTCCGCCTCGCTCACGGTGCGGCGATGCGTCAGCAGCGAGTCGCCGATTTTCAGGTCCTCGAAGTGGCGGCGGAACGGGTGCACTTCGCTTTCGTTCACGGCCGCGCCGCGCACGTATTCGCCCGTCACGGCGGCCAGCATGGTCGGCGAGCCTTGCACCGCTGCGCGCTGCAGGAAGTGGCGCACCGCGCGGATGCCGCCCAGCTCCTCGCCTCCGCCCGCGCGGCCGGGGCCGCCGTGCTTGAGCTGCGGCAGCGGCGAGCCGTGGCCGGTGGAATCCACCGCCGATTCGCGCTCCAGGATATGCACGCGGCCGTGCGAGGCAGCCGCCACCGGCACCGCGTAGGCCGCCGTCTTGGTATCCTTCGTCACCAGGGTGCTCACCAGGCTGCCCTTGCCGCGCGCGGCCAGTTCCAGCGCTTCGTCTATGCCCTCGTAGGTCATCATGGTGCTGACGGGGCCAAAGGCTTCCACGTCGTGCACCGCGTCGTTGCTGCCGGCGTTGCGGCACAGGACCAGCGTGGGCGAGAAGAACGCGCCTTCGGCCACACCCTCGCCCACCAGCTTGTAGCCGTCCTTCTCGCCGAACACGATCTCGTTGCCCCGCGCGAGCAGCGCCAGGCGTTCGCCCACGTCGCGCTGCTGGTCTTTCGAGGCCAGCGCGCCCATGCGCACGCCTTCCACCGACGGGTCGCCGATGGTGACTTTGGACAGGCGTTCGCGCAGGCGTTCGGCCACCGCGTCCACGCGGTCTTTCGGCACGATGATGCGGCGGATGGCGGTGCACTTCTGGCCGGCCTTGCCGGTCATCTCGCGCGCCACTTCCTTCACGAACAGGTCGAACTCGGGATCGTCCGGCGTCACGTCCGGCGCCAGGATGGCGCAGTTCAGCGAGTCCGCCTCGGCTGTGAACGGCACCGAGTTGGCGATCAGGTTGCGGTTGGTGCGCAGCTTGGCGGCGGTGTCGGCCGAGCCGGTGAAGGTCACCACGTCGGCGCCGCCCAGGCGGTCCAGCAGGTCGCCGGTGCTGCCGATCACCAGCTGCAGCGCGCCCTCCGGCAGCAGGCCGGATTCATGCGCCATGCGCACCACGGCTTCGGTCAGGTAGCTGGTGGCGGTGGCGGGCTTGCCGATGCAGGGCATCGCGGCCAGGAAGCTGGGCGCGAATTTCTCCAGCAGGCCCCAGATCGGGAAGTTGAAGGCGTTGATGTGCACCGCCAGGCCGCCGCGCGGCACCAGGATGTGGGTGCCGGCAAAGCCGCCGCGCTTGCCCAGCGCAATGGCCGGGCCTTCGTGCAGCACATTGGACGACGGCAGCTCGCGGCTGCCCATGCTGGCGTAGGCGAACAGGGTGCCGATGCCGCCCTCCACGTCCACCCAGCTGTCGGCGCGGGTGGCGCCGGTGAGGTGGGAAATCTTGTACAGCTCTTCCTTGCGCTCCATCAGGTACATGGCCAGCGCCTTCAGGCGCTGCGCGCGCTGCTGGAAGTCCAGCTTCATCAGGCCCGGCACGCCGGTCTTGCGGGCATAGGCGACGGCTTCGCTGAAGTCGATGGCTTCGGCGTGGGTATGGTAGATCAGGCTGTTGTTCAGCGCGCTGTGCAGCGGGGTGGCCGCTTCCTTGCCGTGCCAGCGGCCGGCGATCAGGCTTTGCAGAGTTGGTGCCATTCGATTTCTCCAGTCTATTTATTCGGTTGCGTTCTTGTGCTGATGCAGCGGCAGCGAGGACTCCCACTGCATGCGCTGGCGGTCCGGCTCCACCTCGGTCAGCGCCACGGTCTCGCGCATGGTGGCGAGCGAGCGTACGCTCAGCTCCTGGTATTGGGCCGTGCCGGACGTCTTCCAGCTGATTTCGTTGTCGCTCACCTGGCGGATGATGCGCGCCGGCGTGCCCACCACCATGGAGCGCGGCGGCACCACCATATTGGCCTTCACGAAGCTCATCGCCGCGACGATGCTCTCGGCGCCGATGACGGCGTTGTCCATGATGACCGAGTTCATGCCCACCAGCGCGTTGCGGCCGATGCGGCAGCCGTGCAGCACGGCGCCGTGGCCGATATGGCCGTCCACTTCCACCACCGTGTCCTCGCCGGGGAAACCGTGCATAATGCAGCCGTCCTGCAGGTTGGAACCCTCCTCCAGGATCAGGCGCCCGAAGTCGCCGCGCATGGACGCGTGCGGCCCCACGTAGCAGCGCGGGCCGACGATGACGTCGCCGATCAGCACCGCGCTTGGATGCACATAGGCGGTGGGATGGACCACCGGCGTGATGCCGTTCATTTCATATACTTTGACCATGCTTGCTCCTTGTTCGGCGGGTTACGGCTGGCGCCTAACCCGCCCTACGAGTATTCGCAGATGTTCGGTACAACGTAGGGCGGGTTAGGCGGAGCCGTAACCCGCCATTACATCCCCAGATAGGCGCTTTGCACCTGTTCGTTCTTCAGCAGCTCCGGCCCGGGACCGGACAGGATGATGGCTCCCGTCTCGATCACATAGCCCACGTCCGCGATGGACAGCGCCGCGTGCGCGTTCTGCTCCACCAGGAAAATGGTGATGCCCTGGTCGCGCAGGCTGGCCACGATGCGGAAGATCTCCGCAATCAGCAGCGGCGCCAGGCCCATGCTGGGCTCATCCAGCAGCAGCACGGACGGCCTGCCCATCAGCGCGCGCGCCATGGCCAGCATCTGCTGCTGCCCGCCGGACAGCGTGCCCGCCAGCAGTGACCGTTTCTCCCGCAACACCGGGAACAGCTGGTACATGCGTTCCATGTCCGCCGCCACCTCGCCCTTGGGCCGCGTGTAAGCGCCCAGCAGCAGGTTGTCCTCCACCGACATGGGGCCGAACACCTGGCGCCCTTCCGGCACCTGGCAGATGCCGGCGCGCACGCGCTTGTCCGCGCTGGCGCGGCTCACGTCCTGGCCGCTGAAATGGATGCTGCCGCCGCTGATGGGCTGCACGCCGGAGATGGCGCGCAGCAGCGTGGTCTTGCCCGCGCCGTTGGCCCCCACCAGCGCCACCAGCTGCCCCTGGCGCACTTCGATGTCGATGCCGTGCAGCGCCTGGATGCGGCCATAGTGGCTGGTCAGCCCTTTGATTTCGAGCACCAGCGGCTTCACCGTCACGTCGGTATTGTTTGTCATGGCGTCCCTCATGCTGCCGCTCCCAGATAGGCCGCCACCACGTCCGGATTGGCGCGCACTTCGGCCGCCGTGCCTTCGGCCAGCTTCTTGCCGTAGTCCAGCACCAGGATATGGTCGGATAAATTCATCACCAGCTTCATGTCGTGCTCCACCAGCACCACCGTCACGCCGGACTGCGCCACCTTGCGGATCAGCGCTTCGATCTCGCCGGTCTCGGTGTGGTTCAGGCCTGCGGCCGGTTCGTCCAGCAGCAGCACTTTCGGCCGTGCCGCCAGCGCGCGCGCAATCTCGAGGCGCTTCAGGGCGCCATACGGCATCTGGCTCGAATCGGCGTCCACGTACTGGCCCACGCCGACGAATTCCATCAGCTGTGCCGCCTCGTCGCGGCACACCTGGTCGGCCTTGCGCACCGACGGCAGGCGCAGCATGGACGCGAACAGGTTCTGGTTCAGGCGCAGGTGCGCGCCCACCATCACGTTGGCTATGGCCGTCATGTTCAGGCAGATCTGCAGGTTCTGGAAGGTGCGGCTCATGCCGCGCCGGGCCAGCTGGTCCGGCGACAGGCCGGCCACGTTCTCGCCGCGCAGCAGGATCTCGCCCTTGCTGGGCGTGTAGACGCCGGTGATGAGGTTGAACAGCGTGGTCTTGCCCGCGCCGTTGGGACCGATCACCGAATGGATGGAGCCTTCCTTGATGGCGAAGCTCACGTCCTGCACGGCGTGCACGCCGCCGAAGCTCTTGCTCAGGTTGCGGATCTCAAGCATGGCCGCCTCCCGCCTTCTTCACCAGCTTGAGCGGCGCCGCGCCGCTGCCCGCTGCAGGCTTGCCGCGGCGGCGCGCCAGCGACGGCACCAGGCCGCGCGGCAGGAAGATCATGGTCAGCATCAGGATGGCGCCGAACACCACCACTTCCCAGCCCTCGAAGGCGGACAGCAGCTGCGGCAGCACGGTCAGCAGCGCGGCGCCGAGGATGGAGCCGAACACGGAAGCCATGCCGCCCACCACCACCATGGTCACCAGCTCGATGGAGTGGAAGAAGCCCGCCATATTCGGCGTGATGAAGCCGATGTAGTGCGCGCTGATGCTGCCCGCAATGCTGGCCACCACGGCGGACAGCACGAACACCCGCACTTTGAAGCGCGTGGTGTCGATGCCGGCCACGCGCGAGGCCACCTCGGAGCCGTGGATGGCCTGCAGCGCGCGGCCAACGGGCGAATCGATCAGGTTGAGCGCGAACCAGGTCACCAGCAGCAGCAAGGCCGCCGCCACCGCGTACCAGGATTTTTCTCCCGTGATTTCAAAGCCGAAGACGGCGAAGCCCGGCACCGCGATGCCGTCCGGACCGCCGGTCCACTGGCCTTCGTTGTTGATGACGATGGAGATGATGATGCCCAGCCCCAGCGTGGCCATCGCCAGCGTGTGGCCTTTGAGCTTGAGCACAGGCCGCGCCAGCACCAAGGCCAGCAGGCCGGTGGCGGCGGCGCCCGCAGCCAGGGCGGCCACCGGCGGCCAGTTGTAATGCGTGGTCAGCACGGCGGACGCGTAGGCGCCCATGCCGAAGAAGCCGGCGTGGCCCAGGCTGATCTGGCCGGTATAGCCCATCAGCAGGTTCAGGCCGATCACCACCATCGCGTTCAGGGCGATGCGGATCGCCACGTCGTAGTAGTAGGAGTTGGGCAGCGCCAGCGGCAGCACGGCCAGCACCAGCGCCAGGATCAGCAGGCCGGAGTGTCGGGAAGCGAAGGTCTTCATACGCGCTCCGAAACCTTGGCGCCGAACAGGCCGCGCGGCATAAAGAACAGGATCAGCAGGATCAGCACGAAGGGCACCGCGTCCTTGTAGGCGGACGAGATGTAGCCCGCCGTCATGGCCTCGGCGATGCCCAGTATCAGTCCGCCCGCGATGGCGCCCACGCCGCCGCCCAGGCCGCCCAGCACCGCCGCCACGAAGCCCTTCAGGCCCAGCATGATGCCCGCATCGTAGGAGGTGTAGGTGATGGGCGCGAGCAGCGCGCCGCCGACGGCGCCCAGCAGCGCGGCCAGGCCGAAGGACAGCAGCAGCACGCGGCGCGTGTTGATGCCCACCAGCTGCGCGGCCAGCTTGTTGTGCGAAGTAGCCAGCATGGCCTTGCCCAGCAAGGTGCGGCCGAAGAACCAGCCCAGCGCCGCCACGATGGCGATGGTTACGCCCAGCACCCACAGGCTTTGCGGCAGCAGGCTGGCGCCCAGGAACTGGATCGGCGTGTCGCCCGAGAACGCGGGCAGTGTGTGCGTGCCCTTGCCCAGCCAGATCTGCACCAGGCCGCGCACCACAAGCGAGGCGCCTATGGTGATGATAATGAGCGTGACCACCTGCGCGTTCTGCGCCGGTTCGATCACCGCTTTTTCCATCACCAGGCCCACGATGGCGGTGAGGATGACGGCGCCGATAATGGCCAGCGGCAGCGGCACGCCCGCCCCCGCCATCATCGCCGCCAGCATCCCGCCCAGCATGATGAATTCGCCCTGGGCGAAATTGATCACGCCGCTGGTGTTGTAGATGATGGTAAAGCCGAGCGCCGCCAGTGCATAGGCGGAACCGACCGTCATTCCCGAGTACAGGAATTGCAGGAATTGGGCGAGCATGATGGACTCCGCTTACTTGGACAGCTGCCAGTCGCCGTTCTTCA
This sequence comes from Pseudoduganella aquatica, assembly GCF_009857595.1. Classification (GTDB taxonomy): domain Bacteria; phylum Pseudomonadota; class Gammaproteobacteria; order Burkholderiales; family Burkholderiaceae_D; genus Rugamonas; species Rugamonas aquatica_A. Next base: position 59,246 of record NZ_WWCU01000014.1, read on the forward strand.
CTTCAACCATGCGGAATGCCGACAGGTCGAGGCCCATGTGGTCCGTCGCGCTCATATTGAACACGCCGGTGGTGGACACGAAGCCCTTGGTCGTCTCCAGCGCGTTGCGCACTTTTTCCTTGTCGGTGCCGCCGGCGCGCTTGATGGCGTCCACCGACAGGTTCAGCGCGTCCAGCGCGTAGCCGCCAAAGGTGGACGGGTCGATCTTGTAGCGGTCCTTGTAGGCCTTGTCGTAGCCGACGACGATGGCTTTCTGCGGATCGCTGGCCGGCAGCATCTGGCCGATCAGCAGCGCAGGCGTAGGCAGGCGCACGCCTTCGGCAGCCTTGCCGGACAGCTTCAGGTACTCGTCCGACGCCACGCCGTGCGACTGGTACATCGGCAGCGCGGTCATGCCCAGCTGGCCGTAGTTCTTGGTCACGACCGCCGGGCCCTGGCCCAGGCCGAACACGAACACCGCCTGCACGCCGGCGGTGTTCTTGATGCGGGTCAGCTGCGCGGTGACGTCGGTGTCTTTCGGGCCGTAGGTTTCATCGGCCACCAGGGTAATGCCGTACTTGGACGCGACAGCCTGCGATTCCTTGCGGCCCGATGCGCCGAAGCCGCTGGTCTCGGACAGCAGGCCCACTTTGCTGATGCCGCGCTTCTTCATGTCCTCGAATACCTTTTCAGCGGCCATGCGGTCGGTGTGCGGAGTCTTGAAGACCCACTTTTTCACCGGGTCGATAATGACCACCGCGCCCGCCAGCGAAATAAAGGGCAGGCCCGCCTTGTCCACCAGCGGGGCCATGGCCATGGTGGCGCCGGTGGTGGTGCCGCCTATCAGCACATCCACCTTGTCGGACTCGATCAGGCGCTTGGTGAAGCCGTTGGCCTTGGCGGCGTCGCTGCCGTCGTCGTAATGCACCAGCTCCAGCTTGCGGCCCAATACGCCGCCCTCGGCGTTGATCTTCTCAACATACATCTGCAGCGTTTTCAGCTCGGGGTCGCCCAGGAAGGCGGCCGGGCCGGATACGGACAGCACGGAACCGATCTTGATGTTCTGCGCCATGGCGCTGCCGGCGGCGAGGACGAGGGATGCGGCAATAACGGTCTTCTTCAGGATATTCGCGAACATTTTTTGTCTCCGTAGTTTTAGGTGCCGGGGTCAGTCCCGTCGGGACCGACCCCAGTTTTTATACGCGTTCGATTACCAGTGCAATACCTTGCCCCACGCCGATGCACATGGTGCACAGGGCGTAGCGGCCGCCGGTGCGCTCCAGCTGGTTCAGCGCGGCCGTCACCAGGCGCGCGCCGGATGCGCCCAGCGGGTGGCCGATGGCGATGGCGCCGCCGTTCGGATTGACGTGGGCCGCGTCGTCCGCCAGGCCCAGGTCGCGCGTGACGGCCAGGCCCTGCGCGGCGAATGCCTCGTTCAGTTCAATCACGTCCATCTGTTCTATGGTCAGGCCCAGCTGCGCCAACACCTTCTTCGACGCGGGAGCCGGACCGAAGCCCATGATGCGCGGCGCCAGGCCTGCGGTGGCCATGCCCAGCACCTTGCCGCGCGGCTTGAGGCCGTATTTGTCCACCGCCGCGCCGGAGGCCAGCAGGATGGCGCAGGCGCCATCGTTCACGCCGGATGCGTTGCCCGCCGTGACGCTGCCATCCGGCTTGACCACGCCCTTCAGCTTGGCCAGCATCTCCATGGTGGTGTCCGGACGCGGATGCTCGTCGGTGTCCACGATCTTGGGATCGCCTTTTTTCTGGGCGATGGTGACCGGCACGATCTCGCTCTTGAAATGGCCGGCCGCATGCGCGGCGGCCCAGCGCTGCTGGCTGCGCACGGCGAACGCGTCCTGGTCGGCGCGGCTGATGTTGAACTCATTGGCCACGTTCTCCGCCGTCTCCGGCATGGAGTCGATGCCGTACTGCTGCTTCATCAGCGGGTTGACGAAGCGCCAGCCTATGGTGGTGTCTTCCACTTTCGCGGCGCGCGAGAAGGCGCTGTCGGCCTTGCCCATGACGAAAGGCGCGCGCGTCATGCTTTCCACGCCGCCGGCAATCACCAGGTGCGCCTCGCCGGACTTGATGGCGCGCGCGGCGATGCCCACCGCGTCCAGGCTGGAGCCGCACAGGCGGTTGATGGTGTTGGCCGGCACTTCCACCGGCAGGCCAGCCAGCAGCACGGCCATGCGGCCGACGTTGCGGTTGTCCTCGCCGGCGCCGTTGGCGCAGCCGTAGTAGACGTCGTCCACTTCGGACCAGTCGACGCCGGGGTTGCGCTGCTTCAGCGCGGCGATAGGCGCGGCGGCAAGGTCATCGGCGCGCACGCCGGACAGGGCGCCGCCGTAGCGGCCGAAGGGAGTGCGTACGGCGTCGCAGATAAAAGCTTCGTTCATCATCGTTCCTCAAACTAACTTGGGTCGTTTATCGATTACACGCTTGGCCTTGCCAGTCATCGTGCGTTCGATGCTGTTGGCTGCCAGCAGGCTAACACGGGTGCTCACGCCCACATAGGTCTTGATGGCATGTTCCAGCTCGCGCGCCAGCGCTTCCACTTCGTTGGAGGTGAGCTTGCCGGTCCACTCGGGGCGCACTTCGCCGATCACGTCCAGCTTGTCCAGGTGGCCGTCGCGGCTCACCACCAGCTGGTATTGCGGCGCCAGCTTGGGCATCTTGCAGATCAGCTCTTCGATCTGCGTGGGGAACACGTTCACGCCGCGGATAATCATCATGTCGTCCGAGCGGCCGGTGATCTTGCCGATGCGGCGCATGGAGCGCGAGGTGGGTGGCAGCAGGCGCGTGAGGTCGCGCGTGCGGTAGCGGATAATGGGCAGCGCTTCCTTCGACAGCGAAGTGAATACCAGTTCGCCGTCCGAACCGTCGGGCAGCACTTCGCCGGTTTCGGGGTCGATGATCTCGGGGTAGAAATGGTCTTCCCAGATCACCGGGCCGTCTTTCGACTCGATGCATTCGCTGGCCACGCCCGGCCCCATCACTTCGGACAGGCCATAGATGTCCACCGCGTCGATGCCGGCGCGCGCTTCGATCTCGCCGCGCATGGCGTCCGTCCACGGCTCGGCGCCGAAGATGCCCACTTTCAGCGAAGAATCGGCAGCGTCCATGCCCTGGCGCTGGAACTCCTCGATGATGTTCAGCATGTACGACGGCGTGACCATGATGATGGACGGCTTGAAGTCCTGGATCAGCTGCACCTGCTTCTCGGTCTGGCCGCCGGACATGGGGATGACGGTACAGCCCAGGCGCTCGGCGCCGTAGTGCGCCCCCAGGCCGCCGGTGAACAGGCCGTAGCCGTAGGAGATGTGCACCATGTCGCCTGCACGGCCGCCCGCTGCGCGGATGGAACGCGCCACCACATTGGCCCAGGTGTCGATGTCGTTCTGCGTGTAGCCCACCACGGTGGCCTTGCCGGTGGTGCCGCTGGACGCGTGGATGCGCACCACTTTCTCGCGCGGCACGGCGAACAGGCCGAAGGGATAGTTGTCGCGCAGGGTTTTCTTGTCGGTGAAGGGGAACTTGGCCAGGTCGGCCAGGGTCTTCAGGTCGTCCGGATGCACGCCTTTTTCGTCGAAAGCGGCGCGGTAGTGCGGCACGTTTTCATACGCATGCTTGAGCGTCCACTTCATGCGTTCCAGTTGCAGCGCCTGCAGCTCGTCCTTGCTGGCGCGTTCGATAGGCTCCAGGTCAGCTGGGGCGGGATTGCGTTGAACCATTGCTGTCTCCTCGTGTTCGAGTTCTGCTGATTTTTGCTTGATTATCTAGCCTTGTTGCGGCGCCACTTCACCGCTGACGCGGTGCGATTTGCCACGGAACAGGGCGATGATGCGTCCGTCCTGATTGCTGACCTTGACGTCGTAAATGCCGCTCTTGCCGGCCAGCGCCTGCTCCACGGCTTCCGCCGTCAGCAGGTCGTGATGGCGGCCGGGGGCCAGGTACTCTATCGTGCAGCCGGCGCCCACCGTGTTTTGGTTGTGGCTGTTGCACGCGAACGCGAAGGCGCTGTCCGCCAACGCGAAAATAAAGCCGCCGTGGCAGGTCTGGTGCCCGTTCAGCATGTCGTCCCGCACCGGCATGGTCATGCGCGCGTAGCCGGGCCGGATCTCGGCCAGCAGCATGCCCATGGCCTGGGTGGCGCGGTCGCGCGAGTACATCGCGTCGCCGGCGGCCTGGGCCAGCGCCTGCGCTTGGGCAGGATCATGGGCAGCGGATAAAACTGGTGCGTCTTTATGCATGAAATTTGGCTCCCGATGCCTGTTTGCGGCGCAGCAGCGGCGACACGCGGTAGCGGTCTTCGCCATATGCGGCTGCGAGGTTGGTCAATACGGTGGCGATGCGCTCGACGCCGACGGCGTCCGCCCATGCCAGCGGGCCGCGCGGATAGTTCACACCCTTCTGCATGGCGGTGTCCGCGCCTTGTGCGCTGCACACGCCCTGGTTGACGGCGTCCGCCGCCTCGTTGGCCAGCATGGCCACGGTACGCATCACGGCCAGGCCGGGCACGTCGTCCAGCTTCGTCACGGCAAAGCCGGCGGCCTGGAACAGGCCCACCACGGCGCTGTACGCTGCTGCGCTGCACTGGTCGGCGGCGGCGATGGCGATGCGGGTGGCTTTGCCGTAGTCCTGCGCCAGGTCGAACACCACCGTGTCCGGATGCTTGTTGTCGGCCGCGCGCTCGGTCGCCGTGCGGCCATCGGTAAGATAGATGGCGGCGCCGTTGCAGTGGAAGGCCGGAGCATGCTCCTGGCTTTGAGCGTGTGCGTGGGCTTCGCCGCTCTTGCGCAGCGTGACGGCAACGCCGCGCTCCTGGAAGCGCGCCAGCACCGCGTCCGTCACGGCCGATGCGCCGCTGGCGCCAGGTTCCACGCTGTAGCTCACGTACTCGGGCTTCGCTTGCGCAGCCTCGCTTTGCGCGGCTGGCGCCGAGGCGCCGTCGCCGTAAGCGAAGAAACCACGGCCCGACTTGCGGCCCAGGAAACCGGCGTTCACCAGCTCCTGCTGGATGACCGACGGCGTAAAGCGCGGATCGTTGTAGTAGGCGTTGAAGACGGACTGGGTGACGGAGTAGTTCACGTCGTGCCCTATCAGGTCCATCAGCTCGAATGGTCCCATGCGGAAGCCGCCCGCCTCGCGCATCACCGCGTCGATGGTGGCGGCGTCGGCGGCCTGCTCGTTCAGCAGGCGCAGGCCTTCGGCGTAGTAGGGGCGCGCCACGCGGTTGACGATAAAGCCAGGCGTGGACTTGGCGTGCACCGGGTTCTTGCCCCAGGCGATGGAAGTGTCGTACACCGTTTCGGCCACGGCCGCGTCGGTCGCCAGGCCGCTGATCACTTCCACCAGCGCCATCAGCGGCACCGGGTTAAAGAAATGCATGCCCACCAGGCGCTGCGGGCGGCGCAGTTTGGCGGCGATGGCGGTGACGGAAATCGAGGAGGTGTTGGTGGCCAGGATGCAGTCGTCGCCGACGATGCCTTCCAGGTCCGCGAACAGGGAGCGCTTCACGTCCAGGTTCTCGACGATGGCTTCCACCACCAGCGCGGCCCCGGCAACGCCGGCCAGGCCGTCGGCAGCCTGCAGGCGCGCGGTGGCGGCTTGCGCGTCCGCCGCCGTCATGCGTTCTTTGTCCACCAGCTTCTGGTAGACCTTGGCGATGTCGGCGATGGCCTTCTGCACCGCCTCGGCGCGCGTGTCGTACAGCTTGACGGTGTGGCCGGCGGCGGCCGCCACCTGTGCGATGCCCGCGCCCATGGCACCGCTGCCGATCACGGCGACGATGCTGGCTTTATCCAGAGCGGCCATGTTTATTCCCCCTTGAATTCAGGCGCGCGCTTGGCGATGAAAGCGGCCACGCCTTCGCGGTAGTCGTGGCTGTAGCCCAGCTCGCGCATCATTTCGCCTTCCAGCTTGAGCTGCTCGGGCAGCGAGTTGCAGTGGCTGATCTGCAGCGCCTTCTTGGTGTAGGCCAGGCCCTTGGTGGGCGCGGTGGCGAAGTGTTCGGCCATGGCGGTGGCTTCGGTCATGAGCAGTTCGTCCGGCACGGATTTCCAGATCAGGCCCCATTGCTCGGCGCGGTCTGCGGTGAGTTTTTCGCCCAGCATGGCCAGGCCGGTGGCGCGCGCCATGCCTATCAGGCGCGGCAAAATCCAGGTGCCGCCGGTGTCCGGGATCAGGCCGAGGCGGCAGAAGGCTTCCACGAAGCTGGCCGACTTGCCGGCGATGACGATGTCGCAGGCCAGCGCCAGGTTGGCGCCCGCGCCGGCCGCCACGCCGTTCACGGCGCAGATGACGGGCATGGGCAGGCTGCGCAGGGCCAGTACCAGCGGGGCGTAGAATTTCTCGACCGAGTCGCCCAGGTCCACGCCCTCGGCGCCGGGTTCCACGGCGCGGTCGCCCAGGTCCTGGCCGGCGCAGAAGCCGCGGCCGGCGCCGGTGAGCAGGAATACGCGCACCGATTTGTCGGCCTGCACCTTGGCCAGCGCATCGCGCACCTCCAGGTGCATGGCCTGGGTGAAGCTATTGAGTTTGTCCGGACGGTTCAGCGTCAGCTTGGCGATGCCGCCTTGGATTTCAAATAAAATATTCTCGTAACTCATGGCGTCTCCTCCGTTGATTCTTGTTGGCGGGTTACGGCTGCGCCTAACCCGCCCTACGATATTCCGTGTATTTCGCGTGCACGTAGGGCGGGTTAGGTGCGCAGCACCGTAACCCGCCATTGCTCACTCGGCCTGGTCGAAGTCGACCACCACTTTGTCCGTCACCGGGAAGCTCTGGCAGCTCAGCACGAAGCCGCGCGCGATCTCGTAGTCTTCCAGCGCGTAGTTCACGTCCATGTCCACTTTCCCGTCCAGCACCTTGCAGCGGCAGGTGGAGCACACGCCGCCCTTGCAGGAGTAGCGCATGTCGATGCCGGCGCGCAGGCCCGCGTCCAGGATGGACTCCTTGTCGCGGTCCATGGTGAACATGGTGTGGTTGCCGTCCATGACGACGGTCACTTCGGTCAGGCCCGCACCCGCGTCGGCTTGCGCGCGCGGCTTGTGCTGGTGCTTCGGTATGCTGGCCGCGAACAGCTCGATCTTGATGTTCGCCTTCGGCATGCCCGCTTCCTGCAGCGCGGCCGAGACGCCGTGCATCATGTCTTCAGGGCCGCAGATAAAGGCGTTGTCGTAGTCCTCCACGCGCACCCAGTGCTGCAGGAACTGCTGCGCCTTCTCTTTCGTGATGCGGCCGTTGAACAGCTCGATGTCCTGCTGCTCGCGGCTCATCACGTAGGCGATGTTCAGGCGGTCCGTGTAGATGTCCTTCAGGTCCGCCAGTTCGTTCTTGAAGATCACCGACGACGAGGCGCGGTTGCCGTAGAACAGGGTGAAGCGGCTGTTCGGCTCCGTCAGCAGCGTGGTCTTGATGATGGACAGGATGGGCGTGATGCCGCTGCCCGCCGCGAAGGCCATGTAGTTCTTGCGGTTGGCCGCGTCCAGCGCCACGTTGAAGTGGCCCATGGGCGGCATGACCTCGATCACGGCGCCGGCCTTCAGCGTGTCGTTGGCCCAGCTGGAGAACATGCCGCCAGGGGTGCGCTTGATGGCCACGCGCAGCGCGCCGTCCTGCACGGCGGAGCAGATGGAGTAGGAACGGCGCACGTCCTCGGCATTGATGTGGGTGCGCAGCGTGAGGTGCTGGCCTTGCTGGTACTTGAAGCTTTCTTCCAGTTCGGGCGGCACGGCGAAGGTGACGGCGATGCAGTCGCGCGTTTCGTTGCTCACCTTGGCGACGGACAGCGGATAGAATTTGCTCATAATGGTTATGCTCTCAGTGGCACTTGAAGTAGTCGAAAGGCTCGCGGCAATCGAAGCACTTGTACAGCGCCTTGCAAGGCGTGGAGCCGAACTGGCTGGTGTTTTCGGTATGGCTGGAGCCGCAATTCGGGCACACGACCGTGGGTTTGGCGACGGCGCCGCGCCGCACACCGGCTGCCAGGTCCTGCGCGCCGGACGCGCTGCGCCGCAAGCCGCTGATGTCGATCACCTGCTGCGCGGGCGGGGCGATGCCGTAGCCTTTCAGCTTGGCCTTGCCTTCCTCGCTCATCCAGTCCGTGGTCCAGGCGGGCGACAGCTGCGTGCGCAGCTCCACCTGCTCGATGCCGCGCTCGCGCAGCGCACCGGTGACGGCGTCCGCGATCACCTGCATGGCCGGGCAGCCCGAATAAGTCGGCGTGATGGTGACAACGCAGGCGCCGTCGTCCGCCACGGCCACCTCGCGCACTATGCCGAGGTCCACCACCGAGATCACGGGGATCTCGGGGTCGGCCACCTCGGCCAGCCAGGCCCAGACTTGCTCAGTGCTGATGGCAGCGGCGGCGTTCATTTACCACTCCGAACCGGGATAGGCGCGCTGCAGGAACTGCATCTCGGCCAGCAGGTAGCCCAGGTGCTCGCTGTGCACGCCCTGCTTGCCGCCCTTCTGCATCCACGCGTCCGGCGACGGCATCGTCAAGGTGGCTTCGCCGAAGATGTCGCTCACGTGGGCCAGCCACTGCGCGCGCAGCGGCTCGGAAGCCGGGGCCACGCCTGCGGCCACCATGGCCTCGTCCACCGCGTCGTACTTGAAGAACTCGCCCGTGTACATCCACAGCTGGTCGGCCGCCGCCTGCGTCTTGGCGTGGCTCACCGGCGTGCCGTCGCCCATGCGCACGATCAGGTCGCCGCTGCGGCGCAGGTGATAGGTCACTTCCTTCAACGACTTCTCGGCGATCTCGCGGATACGCTCGTCGCCGCACTTGGTCAGCGCGCCGATGAAGAAGTAGTGCCAGGTATCGAAGTAGAACTGGCGCATCATGGTGTCGGCGTAGTTGCCGTTCTTTTGCTCCACCAGCAGGCAGTTCTTGAAGTCGTGCGCGTCGCGGTGGTAGGCCAGCTTGTCCTCGTCGCGGCCCGCGCCTTCCAGCTCGGCGGCGTAGCTGTACCACATGCGGGTCTGGCCCAGCAGGTCCAGCGCCACATTGGTCAGCGCCATGTCCTCCTCCAGCGCCGGGCCTTTGCCGCACAGCTCGGACAGGCGCTGGCTCAGGATCAGCGCGTTGTCGCCCTGGCGCAGCAGGTATGCAATCTTGTTGTCCATCGTCGCCTCGCGCTTACAGGTTCTTCACTTCTTCCGGCATCGGGAAGAAGGTGGGATGGCGGTAGACCTTGCTGTTGGACGGCTCGAACAGCGCGTCCTTGTCGCCAGGGCTGCTGGCCACGATGTCGGTGGCGCGCACCACCCAGATGCTCACGCCTTCGTTGCGGCGGGTGTACACGTCGCGTGCGTTGTTGACCGCCATGCCGGCGTCGGACGCGTGCAGGCTGCCCACGTGCTTGTGCGCCAGGCCGTGCTGGCTACGGATGAAAACTTCCCACAATGGCCATTCTTTGCTCATCTTATGTCTCCTCAGGCCGCAGCCTTGTCCTCTTGATGTTTGTCGGCGTAGGCCACCAGCGCGTCGCGGAACCACTCGCCCTCTTCCCAGGCCTGCACGCGGGTGCGCAGGCGCTCGCGGTTGCACGGGCCGTTGCCCTTCAGGACGGCCTGGAACTCGCTCCAGTCGATTTCGCCGAATTCATAGTGGCCGGTCTCGGCGTTGAACTTCAGGTCGGGATCGGGCACGGTCAGGCCCAGGTATTCGGCTTGCGGCACGGTCTGGTCGACCATGCGCTGGCGCAGCTCGTCGTTCGAGAACAGCTTGATGCGCCATTGCGCGGACTGCGCGCTGTTGACCGACTCGGCGTCGGACGGGCCGAACATCATCAGCGACGGCCACCACCAGCGGTTCAGCGCGTCCTGCGCCATGGCTTTCTGTTCCGGCGTGCCCTTGGCCAGCGACATCATGATGTCGTAGCCCTGGCGCGCATGGAAGGACTCTTCCTTGCAGACGCGGATCATGGCGCGCGAATACGGGCCGTAGGAGCAGCGGCACAGCGGGATCTGGTTGATGATGGCCGAGCCGTCCACCAGCCAGCCGATGGCGCCCATGTCGGCCCAGCTCAGCGTGGGGTAGTTGAAGATGCTGGAATACTTGGCTTTGCCGCTGTGCAGCGCGGCCAGCAGCTCGTCGCGCGACACGCCCAGGGTCTCGGCGGCGCTGTACAGGTACAGGCCGTGGCCGGCCTCGTCCTGGATCTTGGCCAGCAGGATGGACTTGCGTTTCAGCGTGGGGGCGCGGGTTACCCAGTTGCCTTCAGGCAGCTGGCCGACGATTTCGGAATGGGCGTGCTGGGAGATCTGGCGTATCAGCGTCTTGCGGTACGCGTCCGGCATCCAGTCCTTGGCTTCGATCTTCACGCCGGCGTCGATACGGGCCTGGAATTCGCGCTCGTCGGCGCTCATGTCCTCGTTCGTCTGAACTTTCTTCAGGCCGGTTTCAACCATCTGTGCGTACATGTTTTGTCTCCTTGGTCAAGGGTGTGAAATCATCATACGATACAATAATTCGTTTGCATACTGATTTTTTGACTCAAATCAAAAAACCGTATCCCTTTGGGGCGAAACGGTGCCAAAATGCGCAGATACAAAAAAAATAATGCTGCGCCGAAGCCGCAGCAAAGTAAACTCCCGGCTTGAGAGAACATCACCCGTGCGCAAGATGAAGACCCTGAACAGCAACGAATGGATAGCCCACTTCCTGGCCAGCGACCCGCCGCGCTCGAAGTCGCTGGTAATGACCATCTTCGGCGACGCCATCGTGCCGCATGGCGGCACAGTTTGGCTGGGCAGCCTGATCGAGCTGCTGGCGCCCTTCGGCGTGAACGACAGGCTGCTGCGCACCGCCGTGTTCCGGCTGGCGCAGGAGGGCTGGCTGGTGTCGCAGCGCGACGGGCGGCGCTCGTCCTATTCCATCGCGCCCGAGGCGCAGGCCCGCTTTGCGCGCGCGCAGCGCCGCATCTACGCGCCGCTGCAGGTGCACTGGGACGGCGACTGGACTCTGGTCATGAGCGGCAACAGCCTGGGCGCGGCCGAGCGCACGCTGCTGCGCAAGGAGCTAGTATGGGAAGGGTACGGCCTGGTGTCGGCCGGCGTGTTCGGCCATCCGGCCGGCAATCCGGACACCTTGGACGAACTGCTGGCGCGCACCGGCATGCGCGACAAGCTGTTCATCTGCCACGCGGCGGAAATGCCGGGCGCGCGCAACGGGCGCCCGCTGCGGGAAATGATAGACGAGGGATGGGACCTGAGCGGCGTGAGCGGCGGCTACCTGCAGTTCATCGCCCAGTTCGAGCCGCTGCTGGCCCTGCTGCGCGGCGGCCACCAGCCTGAGCCGGAACAGGCCTTCGTGATCCGATCGCTGCTGATCCACGCCTGGCGCCGCGTGCAGCTGCACGATCCGCAGCTGCCGGTGGAACTGCTGCCCGAACCGTGGCCGGGCGCTTCAGCCTATGAGCTGGCGCGCGAGCTGTACCGGCTGGTGGCGGCGGCGGCCGAGCAGCACGTGCTGGCCGTGCTGCGCCGCGAGGACGACAGCGCCGCCGCAGCCGGCGGCGACTTCCGCCAGCGTTTCGGCGGACTGGATTAACGCCGGGCAAGGCGGGTTACGCGCTTTGCGCTAAGCCGCCCTACGCAACAACACCGCCAACACTGGAGAACCGTAGGGCGGGTTAGTGCGCAGCACGTAACCCGCCAGCGCCGTCGGCGGCCGCCACCGTACACATCCGGTACGGATAAGGCTCAGTGCCCACCGACGCCCGGTACGCCACACAACTTGCTGGATCATACGCCAGCCCGATCAGGCCCAAACGGCGCGCCGCCTCCGCTTCCATGGCCCTGTCTTCCGGCGCCGTATCCTTGCGGTACTGCGCCTGCAAGGCCAGCGTGCACAGCTGGCCGGACGGCGCCGCCGCGCGGTCGACCTGGGCCTTCATCCGCACATGGCTGGTCAGCCATTCCAGCGCGCGGCAGCCCGTTTCGCTGCCGGTCAAGCCCAGCGAACCGGCGAGCTGCGCCTTGCGCTCCATGCCGGTGGCGCGCTTGTCGGTGGCGATCGGGAACATGATGTAATGCGGCCCGCCGCGCGTGGCGATGAGCTGCCGCATGCGCTCCCGGTAAGCCGGCGATTCCGGAAAGCCGGAACCCAGGCCAACCACCGCCGCATCCGGCGGCATAAACTGCGCCAGCCAGCCCATCGGGCTATCCGACGAAGCCTGGAACACCACGGCGCGCGCGGGCTGCGCGATGCGCGGCGTATCGGCCGCGAAGGCGCGTTCAGTCCAGCCCGCGTGTCCCCAGGTAGTAAAGGGCAGCACGGCCAGCGTGGCGGCCAGCAGCAGCCAGCCGCCCAAGCGGGCCGCCAGCGGCGGCGGCGCCATGGTCTGCAACAGCAGCCAGAACAGCAGCGGCGCCAGCAGCTCCATCGGCACCACATAGCGGTAGATGCTGAACAGGCGCACCCACACCACATACGAGACCGCAAAGAACACCAGCAGGAACAAGGCGCGCGGCGCCAGCACGGGCAGCGCGGCGAACTTGCCTTGCGCTCCCTGCACGCGGCGCAGCAGCGCCACCACGGTCCACGCCGCCACCGCCGTGTACAGCAGCGGCCAGATAATTTGCTGGATAGGCACCTCGGCGATGCGGCCGATATTGCGCGTGAAAACAAAGGGCCACAGCAGCGCTTCGAGCGGGCCGCGCGGCAAGTGCCCCTCGTCCAGCACGCCCAGTTCCGCCGCCATCGGGCTGTGGAAGATGTTGTTAAATTGCGGGAACAAGGGATTGCCGTAGCTGCTCCACATGCGGAGCATCCAGTAGCCCGACGTTGCCGCCATGCCAGCCAGCACGCCCACGCCATACAGGAAGGCGGCCAGCACGCGCTGCCGCAGCGGCGCGGCCAGGGCCAGCAGCGCAACGCAGGCGCCCACCGCAAAGCTCGCATTGGTCAGCTTCAGGCCGAGACCCAGGCCCATGACGGCGCCCGCACCCAGCAGCGCGCGCAAGCCGGCGCCGGTGCAGGACGGCAGCTGTTCCCAGCGGCGCAGCAGCCAGTACAGCGACCACAGCACCAGCAGCGCCGTCACATTGTCGCCCATGGAGTTGCCCAGCTCGGACAGGAAGGCCGCGCTCATCATGCCGGCGATGGCCAGCAGCAGCGCGGTGCGGCCGCTGGCGACGAACTGGCGCACGATGGCGGCCACCAGCACAAAGACCAGGCCGTGCAGCACGCCGAAGGCAAAGCCGGCCACCGGCGCCGGCAGCCATTGCGTGAGCAGGAAATACGGCACGTCGAGCAAGGGATTGAAATAGCTCTGGAAGCCGGCCGGCGACATGTCCAGCGCCATGCGCCCGTTCAGCAGCGCATGCACGTTGTAGAGATGGTAGTTGCGCATGTCCCAGCCGTCGTCCTGGCCCATGGCCAGGGACAGCAGGCCGCACAGCAGCGGCACGATGAAGGCGGCCCGCCGCGCCGCGCGCGGATGCGCCAGCGGCGCGGCCCAGCGCAGCAGCCTGGCTTCCAGGCGGCCCAGCAAACCCGCGCTCACGAAGCGTCCCGGCTGAACACCGGCACCGCCATGTAGGCGAAGCGTTTTTGCTCGATGCGGGCCTTGGTCACGGCGTCCAGTATCAGGCCGCAGACCAGCAGGATAATCCCCAGCAGCATGAGGGAGGCGCACAGCACGGCGGTCGGCAAACGGGGCACCAGGCCGGTTTGCAGATAGGTCGCCAGCAGCGGCACGGCCAGCCCGGCCGACAGCAGCGTGCACAGCAGGAAGCCGATGCCGAAGAAGGCCAGCGGCCGCTCCGATTTGAACAGGCGCAAGATGGTCATCAGGATGCGCGCGCCGTCGCGGTAGGTGTTGAGCTTGCTGAACGAGCCTTCCGGACGCGACTTGTAGACGGTCTCGACCTCGGCCACCGGCAGGCGCAGCTCCAGCGCGTGCACGGTCAGTTCGGTTTCGATTTCAAACCCGGCCGAATGCGCGGCGAAGGACTTGACGTAGCGGCGCGAGAACACGCGGTAGCCGGACAGGATGTCGTTGAAGGTGCGGCCGAACACGGCGGACAAGCAGCCCGTGAGCAGGCGGTTGCCGAAGCGGTGGCCGAAGCGGTAGGCGCTCTGCTCTTCGGTGACGCGGCTGCCCACCAGCATGTCCAGCCCTTCGTCGAGCAGGCGCTCGACCAGCACCGGCGCCACCGAGGCGTCGTAGGTGTCGTCGCCGTCCACCATCACGTAGGCGTCGGCCTCCACGTCGGCGAACATGCGGCGCACCACGCTGCCTTTGCCCTGCGCCGGCACGTGGCGCACGATGGCGCCCGCCTCGCGGGCAATGCGCACGGTGTCGTCGGTGGAGTTGTTGTCGAACACAAAAATCTGTGCCGACGGCAGGTAGCGGTTGAAGTCGCGGATAATCGCGGCGATGGTCGTGGCCTCGTTGTAGCAGGGAACGAGCACCGCAATACGCACAGGGGATGGATCAGGCATCGTAGCAGACAGGAATGACAATTGAGCATTATAGCTGCTCTCAATCAACATTCCCGCCGCAATGCCGCGCTGGATTAGCCTTTATAGATGCCGCAAATAATGACCAGGTCGCCGGTCTTTTCCACATAGGTGGATTTCTTCTCGATGGCCTTGCTGACCGGGTTGGGCCATTTGTAGTCCACCCAGCCGCTGCCCTTGGTGGCGGCCACGTCGAGGAAGGCCTTGATGAAGTGCTTGTCGTCCACGTCCTTCAGGTCGATCATGGATTTGCCGATCAGCTTGGGGTTGCCGCCGTGGGCCAGGGTCAGGCCGGTCTTGTCCAGCACGGCGATGTAGAGGTCGCGGTCCTTGAACTGGCCGCTGGGGTTGCTGATTTCGGCGAAGGCCTTGTCCTTGCCGTTGGCGGCGATATAGGCCGCCGCCTTCTTCACCATGGCCACCGCCTCGTCGGCCGTGCCCACATTGGCCGCCGACGCGCCCTGCACCAGCGAACAGGCCAGCAAGGCCGCAAAGACTACCCGAAACAGCTGCTTCATCTTGGTCCCCTTTTAATTTGAAAGTGCGCCGCACCGGCCCGGGCCGGCGGCCAAGGCAGTGTAGCGCACATTTTCCGCACTAAAAGGTTTTGTCAGCGCGACGCAACAAGGGGAAAGGCGGCAGGACCGCCCTCCCACTCAGCCCACTCGCCCAGCTTATTTGCGCCCGGCGTTGATCAGGTAATTCTGCATGGTGGCTTCGGCCACCGAGGCCCACTGGTTCTGGTCCTGGCGGAATTTCTTCCATGGCTCGTAGATCTTCTTGAACTTGGCATTCTTCGCGGCCTCCTCCTCCATCACCGCGGTGGACAGTTTGTAGGACGCGTCCATGATCTCCTTGGAGAAGGTGTGCAGCTTGGCGCCGTTCTTCAGCAGGCGCGCCAGCGCGGCCGGGTTCTTGGTGTCGTACTCGGCCTGCATGATGACGTGGCACTCGTAGCTGGCGCACTCCACCGCCGCCTGGTACTCCTTGGGCAGCTTTTCCCATTCCTTGATATTGATATAGAACGACAGCTGCGGCCCAGCCTCCCACCAGCCCGGCGCGTAGTAGTGCGGCGCCACGCGCTGCAGGCCCAGCTTCTCATCGTCGTAAGGGCCGACCCACTCGGCCGCGTCGATGGTGCCCTTCTCCAGCGCGCTGTACACGTCGCTGGCCGGGATCTGCTGCGGCACCGCGCCCATGCGCTCCATCACCCGCCCGGCGAAACCGGCGATGCGGATTTTCAGGCCCTTCATGTCCGCCACGGTCTTCAATTCCTTGCGGTACCAGCCGCCCATCTGCGTGCCGGTGTTGCCGGCCATGAAGTTGATAATGCCGTAGCCCTTGTAGAACTCGCGCATCAGCTCGCGGCCGCCGCCCTGGTCGTACCACGCGGTCTGCTGGCGCGAGGTCAGGCCGAAGGGCACGGCGCAGTCGAAGCAGAAGGCCGGGTCCTTGCCGAAGTAGTAGTAGGAAGGCGTATGGCCCATTTCCACCGTGCCCGCCTGCACCGCGTCCATCACCTGCAGGCCGGGCACGATCTCGCCCGCCGCATGCTGGCGGATGGTGAATTTGCCGCCGGTCAGCTCGGCCACGCGCTTGCAGAAATGCTCGGCCGAGCCGTAGATGGTGTCCAGGGTCTTGGGGAAGCTGGAAGCGAGGCGCCAGGTCACGGCGGGCTGCGCCTGGGCCAGCGCCGGGGCTACCGCCAGCGCGCCGGCGCCAGCGCCCAGGGTGGCATTCTTCAGGAAGGAACGACGCTGCATAGGTTCAGTCTCCGGTATTGTTTTCGTGAGGAATCCCGGCCTAGTGTATGACCGAATTGGCAAGCTTGCAATCCCAAGCTTGTGCATAAAACTAGTATCATGTCGGCACACCCGATTTTTTACCGTCAGGACCGAAGCAATGCCTATCAAAATCAGCCACCAATTCGATGCTGGCGCCATCGACGTTCTGCGCGCGGACGACCCTTCCGCGATCGACCTGAACATCCGCAAAGACTCCGCTGCCGACATCATCCAGTGGTTCTATTTCCGCGTGCAGGGCGCCAAGGCGACCCCGCTGACGATGAACTTCCTGAACGCCGGCCAGGCCGCCTATCCGGACGGCTGGAAGGACTACCAGGCCGTGGCCAGCTACGACCGCGACACCTGGTTCCGCGTGCCCACCTCGTATGACGGCAAGACCATGGTCATCGAGCACACGCCGGAATACGACAGCGTCTACTACGCCTACTTCGAGCCCTACTCGTGGGAACGCCACCTTGCCCTGCTGGACAACGCCCAGCTGAACGACTACGTGCGCCTGGAAGACCTGGGCAGCACCCTGGACGGCCACGACATGAATCTGCTGGTGATCGGCGAGCCGGAAGAAGGCAAGCCCAAGGTGTGGGTCATCGCGCGCCAGCATCCGGGCGAGACCATGGCGGAATGGTTTGTGGAAGGCATGGTCGACGCCCTGCTGGACGTGGCCAATCCCTTCGGCCGCCAGCTGCTGCAGGAAGCCGTGTTCTACGTGGTGCCGAATATGAACCCGGACGGATCCGTGCGCGGCAACCTGCGCACCAACGCCGCCGGCGCCAACCTGAACCGCGAATGGTTTAAGCCGAGCATGGAGCGCAGCCCGGAAGTGTTCCTGGTGCTGAACAAGATGAAGGAAGTGGGCTGCGACCTGTTCCTGGACATCCACGGCGACGAAGGCCTGCCCTATGTGTTCACGGCCGGCAGCGAAGCGCTGGAAACCTGGAGCAAGGCCGACGCCGAGCGCCAGCAGGACTTCATCGACGCCTTCAAGATCGCCAGCCCGGACTTCCAGGACGAATTCGGCTACGGCGAAAGCCCGCTGACGCCGGAAACCCTGTCCATGGGTTCGCCGCACATCTCGCACGCCTTCGGCTGCCTGTCGCTGACGCTGGAAATGCCGTTCAAGGACAACGCCAACGACCCCGACCCGGTCACCGGCTGGGACGGCGCCCGCAGCGCCCGCCTGGGCGCAGCCATCCTGCAGCCAGTGCTACTGTCGCTGCGCGCCAACGCCTGAGAAATTATTTTTCCCTCGGCGTGCAGGCGCCGATGGGGCCATATTCCGGCGAATAGCCGCAATATGCGCAAATAGGCGCCAACTGCACGCAATTGCAGTCCATGCTCGGCGAAATCGCCTTCTCGCCGCAGCATCTTGCAATTGAAAGCAGGCAACATTCCTATTACCATGCTAGCAAAGTGGAAAAGCCCGCCTTGAGCGGGCTTTTCCTTGTGTAACTTTTCCCTTATCGGCAACCACCATGACCCAACGGCTCCGCCCGTCCCCTACCCTGCTGCGCCTGCTGGCCGCCGCGCCTGTCTTGATCAGCTCGGCCCACGTTTTTGCCGCCGAAGAACCCGTCAAGCCCGCCAAAGAACCGATGCAAAAGGTGGAGATCAAGGGCGCGGCGGAGACCTATGACGCGCGCCGCAACGATACCGCTACCAAGATCGTGGTGACGCAGGAAGAGATCCTGAAGAACGGCGACACCACCATCGCCGAGGTGCTCAAGCGCCTGCCCGGCATCACCGTGGGCGGCGTGCAGGGACGCGGCGGCGACATCCGCATGCGCGGGCTGGGCAGCGGCTACACCCAGATCATGCTGAACGGCGAACCGGCGCCGCCGGGCTTCTCGCTCGACTCGCTGTCGCCGGACATGATAGAACGCATCGAAGTGATGCGCGCGGCCACGGCCGAGTTCAGCACCCAGGCCATCGCCGGCGGCATCAACATCGTGCTGAAGAAAGCCATCGTCACGGCGCAGCGCGAAGTCAAGGTCGGCCTGCAGGACGACAACGGCAAGCTGGGCACCAACACCAACTTCCAGATCTCCGACCGCAAGGGCGCCATTTCCTACGCGGTGGGCGGCGGCGTCACCTACGGCAAGTTCAACCGTCCCGCCGAGATCGTCACCACCGGCACCAACCCGGCCGGCGTGCAGAACCTGTCGCGCCGCACCGAGCAGACCAGCAGCGGCTCGTTCGAGGCGCTGAACCTGTCGCCGCGCGTGAACATCAACCTCGGCCCGAACGATATCATCACCTCGCAAAGCTTCGTCAACGTGAACCGCTTCCGCGGCGACACGGACGAGCGCGTGAACACCCTGCAAGGCAGCCTGCCGCGCTACAGCGCCACCAGCGTGGACATCGATTCCGACGTGGCCCTGCTGCGCACCGACCTGACCTGGACCCGCAAGCTGGCCGGCGGCGCCAAGCTGGAAGTGAAAGGCGGCGCCAACTACAACAAGCGCTCCACCGACGCGCCGTCGCTGCAATATTTCGCCAACAATGTGCTGGCCCTGAAGCGCACGGTGTCGTCCGACTCCACCGACAAGGGCTTCACCACCACAGGCAAATACTCCACGCCGCTGTTCGAAGGCCACGCGCTGGCCACCGGCTGGGACGCCGGCTACAGCAAGCGCGACGAAGACCGCATCCAGCGCGAAAGCAGCCCGGTGGGCGCGCCGGCCGTCAACCTGGACCAGATCTACGCCGCCGACGTGAAGCGCCTGGCGCTGTACGCGCAGGACGAATGGACCGTCACGGACCGCTGGTCGGTGTACTTCGGCCTGCGCTGGGAAGGCATCGAGACCACCAGCGAAGGCAACGACTACGCGCCGGTGAGCAACAAGTCCAGCGTGTGGAGCCCGCTGTTCCAGACGCTGTGGAAAATCCCCGGCAGCAAGGCCGACCAGGTGCGCCTGGGCGTGTCGCGCACCTACAAGGCGCCCGGCGTGAACAGCCTGATCCCGCGCCGCTTCGCCTCCAACAACAACACCGCCACCAGCCCGGACCAGACCGGCAATCCGCTGCTCAAGCCTGAACTGGCCTGGGGCCTGGACCTGGCCTTCGAGCACTACCTGCCGGGCGGCGGCCTGATGACGGCCAGCACCTTCGTGCGCCGCATCAAGGACATCACGCGTCAGCAGGTGGCCCTGATCGACGGCCTGTACGTGTCGCGCCCGGTCAACGCCGGCACCGCCAACACGCGCGGCATCGAGCTGGAAGCCAAGTTGCCGCTGCGCTCCATGTACCCGACGGCCCCGGCGATTGAAATGCGCGCCAACCTGTCGCGCAACTGGTCGGACCTGGACTCCGTGCCCGGCCCGAACAACCGCCTGGACCAGCAGACCCCGATCAGCGGCACCGTGGGCGCGGACTGGAAACTGGACACCCTGCCGCTGACCCTGGGCGGCAGCTTCAGCTTCCAGAGCGGCGGCCCGGTACGCATCTCGGACCGCCAGTACGCCTACTCGATTCCGAAGCGTTCGCTGGACCTGTACGGCCTGTGGAAGTTCACGCCCAAGACCCAGCTGCGCGTTGCCGTAGCCAACGCCCTGCACCAGGACAACTACAACGAATCGGCCTTCGTCGAGTCCACCGGCACCCTGCGCGACGGCACCATCACGCCAACCACCGCCGTGGTGCGCGCCCTGCTGGAAATGAAGTTCTGATGTAGCACAAAGCCGCCGCAGATTCCCCCTTGCGGCGGCGTCCTCTTGCGCAGATGATGGTTTCCAGCGCCCCGACTGGAGACCATCATGAAAAAGCTGCCGCTCATATCCCTGTTGTTCCTCAGCGCCTGCAGCATGCCCTACCGGCCGGCGCAGTTCATCGAGCCGGCTGCGGCTTTCCCCGGATTGGCCCACTTCCTTGCGCAGGCGCCCGGCCACCAGGTCGACGTGCTGCTGGTGCACGGCATGTGCACGCACGACGCGAGCTGGGCCACGGAGACCGTGCAGCAGCTGAGCAGCGCGCTGGCCGCCAACCTGCCGCCGCCCGCCCCTGCGGCCCGCGCCCAGGCCGGAACCGGCGCCCCGCAGATCGAGATCATTCCCGCTGTGGTGCCCACCGGGGACGGCGCCATCCGCTTCCAGTCGCTGATCTGGTCGCCGCTGACCACACCGCTCAAGCAGCAGCTGTGCTACGACCAGAGCGAAAAATCCCCCATCTGCCAGGGCAGCCCGCCCTACACGCCGCAGCGCGCCAGCATCAACGCCAAAGTGAAAGACCTGCTGATGGACGACTGCCTGCCGGACGCGCTGATCTACCAGGGCGTGGCGCGCGGCCAGATCCAGCAGCGCATGCGCGAGGCGGTGATGCGCGCCACGGCAGGCGCGGCGCCGGACGCGCCGCTGGTGGTGATCTCGGAAAGCCTGGGCAGCAAGATCCTGTTCGACACGCTGGGCAGCATGCTGGACGAGCGCAGCGCCACGCCGGACGCGCGGCGCGCATCCGAAGCCGCCCAGCAGACGCTGGACCGCATGGCTTATCTGGTGATGGCGGCCAACCAGATCCCCATACTGGGCCTGGCCGACCAGGATCTGCCGCTGGAAGTCGGCCGCCGCGCGCTGCCGCAGGACAGCCTGCAGCGCGTGCTGGGACGGCGCGGCGCGCGGCTTGCCGCCGCACCGGGCGCGGCGCCGGCGCTGTCCGGCCTGACGCTGGTCGCGTTTACCGACCCGAACGATCTGCTGTCTTATACGCTGCTGAAGGAGAAGTACGAACGCCCCGGGGTGGCGGTGCACAATGTGCTGGTGTCCAATGCGCGCAGCTGGTTCGGGGCGTTGGAAAACCCGGTCGATGCGCATGTGCGCTATCTGGACAATCCGGATGTGGGACGCCTTATTGCGTGCGGAGAGCCGAAAAGCCAGCTTTGCCGGTAAGGGGCGCTGGCGGCTCTGGCGGGTTACGCACTGGCGTGCTAACCCGCCCTACGGTTCCCGGGCGCTTTGGGCCCCGGGCCGCCATGCCTGCTTACTTGCCCCGGCCCGCGCTGATGAGGAAGTTCTGCATCGTCGCTTCGGCCACCGAAGCCCACTGGTTCTGGTCCTGGCGGAACTTCTTCCACGGCTCGTAGATCTTGGCGAACTTGGCGTTCTTCGCGGCTTCCTCGTTCATGACATCGTTGGCGGCCTTGTAGCAGGCGTCCATCATGTCTTTCGGGAAGTTGCGCAGCTTCACGCCGCTCTTCAGCAGGCGCGCCAGCGCGGTCGGGTTGCGGAAGTCGTACTCGGCCTGCATCACCACGTGCGCTTCGTAGCTGGCCGCCTCGATCGCCGCCTGGTATTCCTTGGGCAGCTTTTCCCATTCCTTGATGCTCACGTAGAACGAGAACGAGGCGCCCGCTTCCCACCAGCCCGGCGCGTAGTAGAACGGCGCCACCTTGTGGAAGCCCAGCTTTTCATCGTCATACGGACCGACCCATTCGGCCGCGTCGATGGTGCCTTTTTCCAGCGCGGGATAGATGTCGCCGCCGGCCAGCTGCTGCGGCACCAGGCCCAGGCGCTCCAGCACCTTGCCCGCAAAGCCGCCCACGCGCATCTTGGTGCCTTTCAGGTCGGCCACGGATTTGACTTCCTTGCGGAACCAGCCGCCCATCTGCGTGCCGGAGTTCCCGCCCAGGAAGTTGATGATGCCGTAGCCCTTGAAGAACTCGCGGGTCAGCTCGCGGCCGCCGCCCTGGTCGTACCAGGCGGTGTGCTGGCGCGAGGTCAGGCCGAAGGGCACGGCGCAGTCGAAGGCGAAAGTGGCGTCCTTGCCGAAGTAGTAGTACGAGGCGCTGTGGCCGCACTCGACGGTGCCCGCTTGCACCGCGTCCATCACCTGCAGGCCGGGCACGATTTCGCCGCCGGCAAACGAGCGGATATTGAACTTGCCGCCGGTGAGCTGGGAGACGCGCTTGGTGAAGGTATCGGCTGCGCCGAAGATGGTGTCCAGCGATTTGGGGAAGCTGGACGCCAGGCGCCAGTTAATCGTGGGCAGGGACTGCGCCAGGGCCGGCGCGGCGATCACGCCTGCGGTGGCGCCGGCTGCGGCCTTGGTAATGAATGAACGGCGTTCCATACATTGTCTCCTTGGTTTTTTGATATGCCGAAGACAGTGTATGGAAACATGGCTATGCTTGCAACGAAAAAATTAGCCTCCCGCAACAACCATTTTTTCGATCAGGATGGAGCCGGTTTGCTTGGTGCCGCGCACCAGCACGTCCGCGCCGATGCCGACGATTTGCTGGAACATTTCCTTCATATTGCCGGCTATGGTGATCTCCTCCACCGGGTACTGGATCACGCCGTTTTCCACCCAGTAGCCGGACGCGCCGCGCGAATAGTCGCCGGTGACGTAGTTGGTGCCCTGGCCCATCAGCTCGGTCACCAGCAGGCCGGTGCCCATCTTTTTGAGCATGGCCGCGAAATCGTCGTTTTTCTTCGTCAGCGAGGACGTCAGCGACAGGTTGTGCGAACCGCCCGCATTGCCGGTGGTTTTCATGCCCAGCTTGCGCGCCGAGTAGGTGGACAGGAAATAGCCCTGCACCACGCCGTCCTTGACCACGTCGCGGCGCTGGGTGCGCACGCCTTCCTCGTCGAACGGCGCCGAGCCAACCGCGCCGATCACGTGCGGATCTTCGTCGATCTGGATATGGGACGGGAACACCGACTTGCCCAGGCTGTCGAGCAGGAAGGTGGACTTGCGGTACAGCGCGCCGCCGGAAGTGGCTTGCACGAAGGCGCCCAGCAGGCCGGCGGCCAGCGGCGCCTCGAACAGCACCGGGCAGGTGCGGGTGTCGAGCTTGCGCGCGTTCAGGCGGGCCAGCGCGCGTTCGGCGGCGTAGCGGCCGATGGCTTCCGGCGCGGCCATCTTGGCGGCGTCGCGCACGGAGCTGTACCAGTCGTCGCGCTGCATCTTGGCGCCCTTGCCGGCAATCGGCGCCACCGACAGGGTGTGGCGCGAATACGGGTAGCCGCCGATAAAGCCGCGCGAGTTGGCCGACACGAAGTGCGACTGCTGCACGTGCACGCCGGCGCCTTCGCTATTGGTGATGCGCGGATCCACCGCGAAGGCGGCCGCTTCGGCGCGCTGCGCCAGCGCCACCGCTTCTTCGGTGGAGATCAGCCACGGGTAGTACAGCTGCAGGTCGCGCGGGTTCTTTTCCAGCATGTCCTCGTCGGCCAGGCCGGCGCAGTCGTCGTCGGCCGTGAAGTTGGCGATGTTGTAGGCCGCGTCCACGGTGGCGCGCAACGAGGCGGCCGAAAAATCGGACGTGCTGGCGTTGCCGCGCTTCTTGCCGATGAACACGGTCACGCCCAGGCCCTTGTCGCGGTTCTGCTCGATGGTTTCGATTTTGGCCTTGCGCACAGAGACGGACAAGCCGCTGCCCTCGCTGATCTCGACGGCGGCATCGGTGCCGCCCTTTTCGCGCGCATACGCCAAAACGTCGCGTGCAAGCTGCTTCAATTGATCTTGGCTGTGGCTGAATGCGGAGTCGCTCATGTGGTGTTTTCTTCGGGTAGCCGGTAAAACAGTTATCATAGCAGTCGTTTACAGTTTTTACAGGCCGGGTTTAGCCCGGCCTCACAGTTATCATGCCAAATGCAAACCGGGGCGCCGTCGGCTTCAAATCCTCCGAATTCGAACAAGAATACGAGCGCCCGTCCAAAACCGAAATGAAGCGCCAGTCCGACGCCCTGCAGGCGCTCGGCGCCGAGCTGGTGGACGCCCCGCGCGACCGCGTCAAGCGCGTCCCTATGCCAGAGGACGTGAAAGAGGCCATCCTGACTTGCCAAAGTATCACTAATCACGAAGGCCGCCGCCGCGCGATGCAGTTCGTGGGCAAGAAGATGCGCACCCTGGACGAGGAAGAAGTGGCCATCATCCAGCGCACCATCGAGGGCTGGAAAGGCGCGTCCAAGGCCGATACGGCTGCGATGCACGCGCTGGAACGCCGCCGCGACAAGCTGCTGGCCGACGACAACGCGCTCACCACGCTGCTGTCGGAAAACCCGGAACTGGACGTGCAGCACCTGCGCACCCTGATCCGCAACGCCCGCAAAGAGCAGGCCGAGAACAAGCCGCCCAAGGCTTACCGCGAAATCTTCCAGATCCTGAAGCAGATCGACGCCAAAAACCGCAAGGCCAAGGCTGACGATGCTAAAGCCGAGGATGAGGACAGCGAAGAAGATGACGAGTGATGTCTTAGTCATTGGCCTGGTGTCGGTCTCGGACCGCGCCAGCGGCGGCGTCTATGAAGACAAGGGCCTGCCTGCGCTGCAGGAATGGCTGGCGTCCGCGCTGACTACGCCCTTCCGCGTCGAAACCCGCTTGATTCCGGACGAGCGCGCGCAGATCGAAGCCACGCTGGTGGAGCTGGTCGATACCGCGCGCTGCCACCTGGTGCTGACCACCGGCGGCACCGGTCCCTCGCGCCGCGACGTTACGCCGGAGGCCACGCTGGCCATCGGCACCAAGGAAATGCCCGGCTTCGGCGAGCAGATGCGCCAGATCAGCCTGGCCTTCGTGCCGACAGCCATCCTGTCGCGCCAGACCGCCGTGATCCGGGAAATCGCGGGTTTGGGTGAACCTCACGCCGCGCTGGTGATGAACCTCCCGGGCCAGCCGAAAGCCATCAAGGAAACCCTGGAAGGCCTGAAGGACGCCGACGGCAAGCAGCTGGTGGGCGGCATCTTCGCGGCCGTGCCCTACTGCGTGGACCTGATCGGCGGCCCCTACATGGAAACCAATCCGGCGGTATGCAAGGCATTCCGCCCCAAATCGGCTATCAAGCCTGCCTGAGGATCGCATTGATGACTGACATGACTGCACTGCTGGATAACATCGAAATCGAATCGGGCGCCAACCCGACCGTGTCCATCATCTGGATGCACGGCCTCGGCGCCGACGGCAACGACTTCGTGCCCATGGTGAATGAGCTGGACCTGGACGGCCTGCCCGCCATCCGCTTCATCTTCCCGCACGCGAACACCATGCCGGTGACCATCAACAACGGCTACGTGATGCGCGCCTGGTACGACATCGTCAACACCGACCTGGGCCGCCAGGAAGACGAAAAAGGCCTGCGCGCCTCGCAGCTGCAAGTGGAAGCGCTGATCGCGCGCGAAAAAGCGCGCGGCATTCCGGCCAGCCGCATTATCCTGGCCGGCTTCTCGCAAGGCTGCGCCATGACTCTGCAGACCGGCTTGCGCCATCCTGAAAAGCTGGCCGGTTTGATGTGCCTGTCGGGCTACGTGCCGCTGGCCGACAAGACCGAAGCCGAGCGCAGCGAAGCCAGCCTGGCCACGCCTGTCTTCATGGTACACGGCCGCATGGACCCGGTGATCCCGGTGGCGCGCGCCGAAGCCTCGCGCGACCTGCTGGTCAAGCTGGGCTACCAGGTGGAATGGCACGACTACTACATGCAGCATTCGCTGTGCCAGGAAGAAGTCACGCACATCAGCGCGTGGCTGAAGAAAGTGCTGGCCTGAGTTTAAAAGGGCCATGATGTTTGCGGGCATACGCTTACTGACGCTGCTGCCCGGCGCGGCCACGCTGCTGCTTGCAGTTTCCGCCACGGCCGCCACCGGCACGGCGGCGCCGAAATCAGCAGCGCCGGCGCCCTGGTGCGACCGGCTGGCGGACCGCCTGCCCAAAGTCTCGGCGGCTGCCTGCCGCGAGAGCGCCGTGGTACCCAGCGGCGCCAAATCCAATCTCGGCTTCCCCATACTTGAACGCGACATCGCCGCGAGCGCGCCTGCCGGCACGGGCGCGGCCCCGCTGCGCGTGCTGCTGCTGGGTGGCATCCACGGCGACGAACTCACCGCATCGGCCCTGGTGTTCCACTGGCTGAAGCAGATGGACACGCCGGCCGCGCAAAGCCTGCAATGGAAGGTGGCGCCGCTGGTCAATCCGGACGGCCTGCTGGCCGCCAAGCCGCAGCGCGTGAACGCGCGCGGCGTGGACCTGAACCGCAACTTCCCCACGCCCGGCTGGCAGCAGGAAGCGCCGCGCTACTGGGCCAAGGCCACGCGCAGCGACCCGCGCCGCTTCCCCGGCAAAAAGCCGCTGTCCGAGCCGGAAAGCCGCTGGGTCAACGACGCCATCGAGCGCTTCCAGCCGGACCTCATCGTCTCCGTGCACGCGCCCTACGGCGTGCTGGATTTCGACGGCAAGCCGGAACCGCCACGCAGCTTCGGCCACCTGTCCTACCGCCCGGTGGGCGTCTATCCCGGCTCGCTGGGCAACTACAGCGGCCGGCACAAGCAGGTGCCGGTGATCACCATCGAGCTGCCGCACGCGCAGGCCCTGCCGCCGGACGCCGAAATCGAGCGCATCTGGCGCGACATGCTGCTCTGGATACAGCGCAACGTCACGCCTGCCTGACAGCCCTGCGCTACGGCAGCGGCGCCGCGCTGGACGGCGGCGCGGGCGTCTGCGCCGCATTCATCAGCATGGCCAGGAAAGTGTAGTAGCCGTTCAACCCCATCAGATCGACCACGCCGTGCTCGCCAAACAGCGCCAGCGCCGCGTTGTAGGTCGCGTCGCTCACGCGCTTGTTGCGCTGCAGCTCCACGCAGAAGTCGTGCACCAGCGCCTCCCCGTGCGTCATGGCGGCGGGACGCCGGCCTGCGGCGATGGCCTCCACCATGGCGGGGCTGATGCCCTCCTCCATGGCGATGGGCGCATGGATCGCCCACTCCACCTGCTGGTCCCACTGCCGCGCCGTCACCAGGATGGCCAGCTCGGACAAGCGCGTGCCGATGGCGCTGCGGTAGCGCAGATACTCGCCCATCTGCTGCGCAGCGGACATCAGCTCGGGACTGCGTATCAAGGGCACGAAAGGGCCGTACAAGGCGCCGCGCGGGCCGTCTATCACGGCCTGCGCCACCGCTTGCTGGGCAGCGTTCAATTGCTCGAGAGGGATGGGAGGCAGGCGGTCGGTCATGGTGGCTGGGAGATCGTTGCGTTGGACAGAGTGTCCAGCAACTGCCATGGAAACGCAACCGGCGCGCCGCCTCCTGCGGATGCCTAGCGGCGTGCGCGGCGGCGCAGCAGGCCCGCGCCGGCCAGGCCCAGCGCCAGCAAGGCGGCGCTCGACGGCTCGGGCACAGTGCCGTACACGTCCAGCTTGGCCGAGATCAGGTTGAAGGTATCGGCGCCGGTACTCTGCTCGGCGAACCAGAGGTTGAAATTGTGGCTGCTGGAAATCAAGCTGAACACATCACTCTGTGCGCCGGAAATAATGAACGACTGGGTGGTGCTGCCATTGCCGCTGCCGGTATTGGTCATGTCGTACAGCGTGGCGCTACCCAGCGTGCCGGCGGCGGGGCGCATTCTCCAGTCTTCCGCCAGGATATTGCCGGTGTCGCTGAAGCTCAGCGTCAGGGTCAGGTGGTCGAGGCTCTTATAGCCCAGGTTGCTGAAGTTGAACAGGTCGCTGAAACGGTTGCAGCTGGACGGCGACGTGTCGCGCACCGTGATCGAGTTGGCATTGAGGGTGTCGCACGAACCTACCCCAGTGCTGGCGGCGGAACCGCCAGCCGAGCCGTAGGCTTTGGAAATACTGCCCAGCTGGATGACGGCAGCGTTGGCGCTCAGTGCCGAGCAAGCCAGCAGCAGCGCTGGCAGGGAGAACTTCATGAATTTAAACATGTTGTCATCTTTCAATATTTTTAATGATCGGCCAAGGCCGGCAAATTGTTACTATTGCCTATAAAGCACTTTTCATGCCACTCCGGCAATATTAATTTCGCAAAGGGCATTTTTGTTTTTCTCAGGCACTTCTTGGCGGCCATGATAGGCCAGTGGTGTAAAGAATTCCGACAGTATCCCCGTGGGAACATTGTTAATTGCGCAGGGCAAGACAAAAATCAACAAGCCCGTACGCGCGGCGTTTTATCGTCGTCTTTCCTATCCACCGCGAGGACGACATGAGCCATATCATTCACCGCAGCCTGCGCCACACGCCCCCCATCGCCGTCAGCGGCAGCGGCATCACCATCCGCGACAACCGTGGCAACAGCTATATCGATGCCAGCGGCGGCGCCGCCGTGTCCTCGCTGGGCCACGGCCATCCGGACGTGACCGCCGCCATGCATGCGCAGATCGACCGCCTGGCCTACGCCCACACCGGCTTCTTTACCACCGAAGTGGCCGAGGAACTGGCGGCGCGCCTGGCCTACGACGCGCCAGGCGACCTGAATCACGTCTACCTGGTCTCCGGCGGCTCGGAAGCGATGGAGACGGCACTCAAGCTGGCGCGCCAGTACTTTGTTGAAAGCGGCCAGCCTCAGCGCAGCGTATTCATCGCGCGCCGCCAGAGCTACCACGGCAACACGCTGGGCGCGCTCGCCCTGGGCGGCAACGCGTTCCGGCGCAAGCACTTCGCGCCGCTGCTGATGGACGTACGGCGCGTGTCGCCCTGCTACGAGTACCGCGACCGGCTGCCGCAGCAGACGCTGGGCGACTACACCACGTCCCTGCTGTCGGAGCTGGAGGCGGAGATCCTGGCGGCCGGGCCGGAAAACGTGATCGGCTTTTGCGCAGAGCCGGTGGTGGGCGCCACGGGCGGCGCCATTCCGCCCACTCCGGGCTACTTCAAGGGCGTGCGCGCGCTGTGCGACAAGTACGGCATGCTGTTCATCGCGGACGAGGTGATGTGCGGCATGGGGCGCACCGGCACGCTGTACGCGGTTGAGCAGGAGAGCGTGCTGCCCGACCTGGTGGCGCTGGGCAAAGGCCTGGGTGCGGGCTACCAGCCCATCGGCGCGGTGCTGGCGCGCGAGCAGGTGGTGCAGCGCATACGCGACGGCAGCGGCGTGTTCCAGCATGGGCACACCTACATCGGCCATCCGGTGGCGGCGGCGGCGGCGCTGACCGTGCAGCGCATCATCCAGCGCGACTGCCTGCTGGGCGCGGTGACGGTGCGCGGCGCGGCCTTCAAGCGCATGCTCAAGGACGCGTTCGGGCAGCATCCGCACGTGGGCGATATCCGGGGGCGGGGGCTGTTCTGGGCGCTGGAGCTGGTAAAGGACAGGGACAGCAAGGAGCCCTTCCCGCCGGCGGCAAGGCTGCACGCGGCGGTGAAGGAGGCGGCCATGGGACGCGGGCTGATGGTGTACCCGATGGGCGGCACCATAGACGGCGAGCGCGGCGACCATGTGCTGCTGGCGCCGCCGTTTATCGCCACCGAGGCGGAGCTGGCCGAGATTGTGGGGCGGCTGCAGGAGGCGCTGGCGAGGGCGCTGGCGTGAGCGGCGGGTTACGCCCTTGCGGGCTAACCCGCCCTACGATAAGACCTGGGCTGGGTCGTCAACCGTAGGGCGGGTTAGGCGGCACGCCGTAACCCGCCACTGCCGCCGGCTCAATACTGCTGGTAGGCGATGACGTCCTGCTGCTGTTCGCCGAGGCCGGCGATGCCCAGGCGCAGGAAGTCGCCCTTCTTCAGGAAGCGCTTCGGCTTGCGGGCGTTGCCCACGCCTGGCGGCGTACCGGTGGCGATCACGTCGCCCGGTTCCAGCGTCATGTACTGCGACAGGTAGCTGACGATCTGCGCCACCGAGAAGATCATGTTTTCGGTGCTGCCGGTCTGCATGCGCTTGCCGTTCAGTTCCAGGTACAGGTCCAGCTTATTGACCTGGTAGACCTCGTCGCGCGTCACCAGCCACGGACCCACGGGACCGAAGGTGTCGCAGCCCTTGCCCTTGTCCCATTGCGAGCCCTGCTCGAACTGGTACTCGCGCTCGGACAGGTCGTTGATGACGCAGTAGCCGGCGATATGCTTCTCGGCGTCCTTCTCGCTCACGTAGCGCGCGCGGGTGCCGATGATGATGCCCAGCTCCACTTCCCAATCGGTCTTCTTCGACCCCTTGGGCAGCATCACCGGATCGTCCGCGCCGGACAGGCAGGTGGTGGCCTTCATGAAGACGATGGGTTCCTTCGGAATCGGCAGGCCCATTTCTTCTGCATGGTCGTAGTAGTTCAAACCGATGCCGATGAATTTGCCCACTTTCGCCACCGGCACACCCATGCGCGGATTGCCGCGCACCAGCGGCAGATCCGCATGCGGAATCTTGGACAGCTTCTTGATGGCCTTGTCGGACAGCTGCTCGGGACCGATGTCATCGATCACGCCGGACAGGTCGCGCAGCTTGCCTTCATCATCTATCAGGCCGGGCTTCTCTTTGCCGGGCCGGCCGTAACGAACCAGTTTCATAATCTTCCTTGGAGTTGATAGCCGCCATTTTACCGGATCGCGCGCGGCCACCCCGGCGGCGCATCAGGAAGCGTACCAGGCCCACGGTTTGCAGCAGCACCAGCACGCCGAACGCGGCCTGGTAGGCAATGGCCGGATAGTGCTGCAAGGCGTCCGGCCGCCACAGGCCGACGATGGCGCCGAAGCCCGCCTGCACGGCAAACGCGCCCAGGAAAATCAACAGGTTCAGGCAAGTGGAAGCGCGTCCCGTCAGTCCCGGCGGCATGGCCTGCGCGACGATGGCGTACTCGATGCCGGTGATGGTGCCCACCAGCGTAAACAACACCGACAGCAGCTGGTAGCTCGGTGCCCAGTTCAGCACAAAGCCGCACTGGATGGCGATGTAGACGGCGATGCCGGCGGCGGCAACGCTGAGCGGCGCAATGTTCCTGCGCGCGGCCCACTCGGTGATCATGCCGACCGAGATGGCGCCGAAGATCACCGCCGCCATGCCGAGGTAAAGCAGCCAGGCGATGGCCTGCTGGTCGAAGTGTGCCACGTCGTTCAGCCAGCGCGCTATCCACAGGCCCTGGATGCCGAAGAACACCGCGTGCGGAATCAGCACCAGTGCGGCCGTGTCGCGGAACACGGGATGGGCGTAGACCTCGGCCAGGATGCTGCGCAAGGGCAGGCGCTGCGGCTTGCGCGGCGCTTCGGGCGGCGTGGGCGCGAGCAGGTAGATCAGCAGCGCGATGACGGCGCAGCCCGCCGCCAGCGCAATGAACAGCCAGCGCCAGTCCACGTAGTGCAGCGCCAGCCGCACCGGCAAGGTGCCGCTGGCCGCGCCCAGGCCGCCGGCGGCGATCAGGTAGCCTTGCACCGACGGCAGCTTGGCGGGCGAGATCCAGATGGAGATGGACTTGACGGCGGCCATGAAGCAGCCCGCCAGGCCCACGCCCATCAGCGCGCGCGCCAGCAGCAGCTGGTTCAATTCGCGACTGCCCGCGAAGGCCAGCGCGCCGACGGCGGCCACGCACAGCATGGCGAACTGCACCCGGCGCGGACCGTAGCGGTCCAGCGCCACGCCCACCGGCAGCTGCACCAGCGCGAACGAAAAAAAGTACGCGCTGGTGAGCAGCCCCAGTTGCGCCGGCGTGAGCGACAGCTCGGCCATCAGCTGCGGCGCCAGGATGGCGTTCACATTGCGCAGCAGGCTGGAGATGTAGTGGCCCAGCGCAAACGGCAGGAACACCAGGAAAAACACCTGCACGCCCGGCAGCGAACCGGGTGCACGCACCCGGCCAATAACGGCAGGCACCCCATACGCCAGCAAGGAGGCGCCGTCATTGGCGCCTCCACGGCGGGTTATCGAACATGCAGCTGGCGCGTAGGGCGGGTTAGGCGCGTGCGCCGTAACCCGCCGAAGGGGAGCGCCGCCAGCCGACTCGGCATCATCCATGGCGTCAAGCCGCGTTGCTGTGCGAGCCGCAGCCCGAGGGCGGCAGCACCGCTTCGCCGCGCGCCGTCGCCAGCCGGATAATCTTGCGCGGCGCAGGCTCGCCTTCCTCGAAGAAGAACTTGTCCTTGCCGAAGGCCGGCACCAGGTCATCCATCCACGTCGCGTCCGGATCGTACTTGGCGTAGAAGGGCTTCCGCACCCAGTCCGCATTGCGCGCCTGCAGGAACTGCAAGGCAAACACCTTCTCTCCCGCGATGGTGGCCACGCCGTCTATCACCACCTTGCCCGGGAAGGCGCTCATCGACGGCCCGCGCACCGTGCGCGACAGGCCGGACACCATCTGGTATGCCTGCTGGAAAATCTCGTGCGCGCGCGCCAGCGGCAGCTGGAAGTATTCGCGCGGTCCGGTGTCGCGCTCGACGAACATGTAGTACGGGATCGCACCCAGCCTCACGCCGGTGGTCCACAGCTCGGCCCAGCTTTTCGGATCCTCGTTGATATGCCTGATCAGCGGCCCCTGCATGCGCAAGGTGGCGCCGGTGCCGACGATGCGCTTGACGGCCTTCTGCGCAATCTCCTGGCGCAGCTCCACCGCGTGGTTGTAGTGCCCCATGATGGCCATGTTCTTGCCCGAGGCGACCACGCGCTCGAACAGGCGCAGCAAGTCGTCCGAGTCCTTGTCGGACACGAAGCGCTGCGGCCAGTACGCCACCGACTTGGTGCCGATGCGGATGTTCTGGATGTGCGCCAGATCCGGCGCCAGCAGCGGCTCGATGAACTCGGCCAGCGAGCGCGTGTTCATGATGAGCGGATCGCCGCCGGTGATCAGCACGTCCGTCACTTCCTTGTGCTCGCGCAGATAGGCCGCCAGCTGCGTGGTTTCCCTGGCGTCGAACTTCATGTCGTCCATGCCCACGAACTGCGGCCAGCGGAAGCAGAAAGTGCAGTAGGCGTGGCAGGTCTGCCCCGCGCTGGGGAAGAACAACACCGTCTCCTTGTACTTGTGCTGCAGGCCTTTCAGCGGCGCGTCGTTCACGCGCGGCACGTTGTGCGTCATCTGCCCTGCCGGGTGCGGGTTCATGCGCATGCGGATGCCGTGCACATACTTGGCGATGGCCGCGTCGTCCTTCTTCACCAGCACCAGGTCGCGCAGGTGGGCGTACTCCTCCGGCGGCAGCATATCGCGGTGCGGGAACACCAGCCGGTAGATAGGATCGTCCGGCACCTTGTTCCAGTCGATCAGCTGGTCCAGCACATATTCATTGGTGCGGAAGGGCAGCACGTGCGACACCACTTGCGTGGCCTCGCGCAATTCCTCGGGCATCCACTCCCACTGGCGGGCCTGCTTGATGGTCTGGCGGGTGTAAGGCTTGAACTTCACGGGCATGGCGTCTGCGGTCATTGCGATCTCCAGTCTGAAGTGGTTGGCGGCACTTCATCGTAGTTTTCATGCGGTCATTCGCGTTGCCTTACATCAATTTGCGACCGGCTATTTTCTAGAAAGTAAGAAATCTTTGATGCATCTGCATGGCGCGGACATGACTTGCAGCAAGCTTGCGTTATCGCAATTCGGACTCCGCCTGCCGAGCGTAAATTAATCCGACACACACAACCCTGGGAGTCAAGCCATGAAACGACTGATGAACACCGCCCTGCTCTGCCTGGGAATGGCCGCCGCGGCAGCGGCCTCGGCCAACAGCGAACCCACCGAAAAAGACGCCATCGCCATGGCCGAACGCGGCGCCGCCTTCATGAAGGCGAACGGCAAGGAAGAGATGATGAAAAAAATCAGCGGCAAGGATCCGGAGTTCCTGCAGGGCTCGCTGTACGTGGACATGCGCGACATAAACACCGGCATCGTGCTGGCGCACCCGGTCAACCCCGCCATCGTCGGCAAGGACCTGACCGACGTGCCGGACGCCAACGGCAAAAAATACCGCCGCGAGATCATCGAGCTGGCCGCGAAGAAGGGCAAGGGCTGGGTCGACTATATGTACAAAAACCCCACCACCGGCAAGATCGAACCCAAGACCACCTACATCCTGAGGGTGGGCGACGTGGTGCTCGAAGCGGGCATCTACAAAAAATAAGCCTTGGAGGCAGCCATGCTGAACAAAATGCGGATAGGACCGAAACTGCTGCTGGCGCCCGGCCTGGTGCTGGTGCTGCTGGTGGCCACGTCGGCCAGCGCCTGGTACGGCATGGTGCGCCAGAACACGGCCATGGAGAACCTGGTACAGGTGCGCGCCGCGCGCCTGCAGGCCACCGCCAGCGTGATGGGCGACGCCCGGCTGGCGCACGCCAATATCTACCAGCTGCTGGCCTGGATCAACGGCAGCTTCGCCCAGGCGCGGCTGGACGCGCTGGGCGCGCAGATCAAGGGCCGCCACGCAGGCGTGGACAAGCAATTGGCCGCGCTGGCCGCCGTGGCCGATCCGGCCGAACGCGCCATTGTCGACGCGTCCTCGCAGGCGCTGGCGGCCTACCGCAAGCAGGTGCTGGAGACCATGGAGATCGCGGCCGTGGACCAGTCCATCGCCACCAACTCCATGGCCAAGGCCGAGGCCCAGTTCGTGCTGCTCAACGAGCAGCTGGGCAAGCTGGCCGCCCTGGAAAAGACGCTCAGCGTACAGGCCCACGCGGAGGCGCGCGCCGGCTTCCATGCGCTGGGCGCGACCATGGCCGGGCTGGTGCTGCTGTCGGTGGCGCTGTCGCTGCTGGCCACGGTGCGGGTGCGCGCGGCGCTGCTGCGCGACGTGCGCGCCATCGGCGAAGCGGTGCGGGAGCTGGCGGCGGGCCGGCTGGTGCTGGGCCGGCGCAACGAGGGCCGCGACGAGATCGCCGACACCGCGCGCGCGCTGGACCAGACCATCGCCAAGCTGAACCAGACCCTGCTCACCGTGACGGGCGCGGTGCAGGCCATCGACACCGCCTCGCACGAAATCGCCAGCGGCAATCTGGACCTGTCCAACCGCACCGAGCGCCAGGCCGCCTCGCTGGAGGAAACCGCCAGCGCCATGCAGAACCTGACCCAGGCCGTACGGCAGAACGCCGACAACGCACGCCTGGCCTGCGACCTGGCGGCCAGCGCCAGCGGCCTGGCCAGCAAGGGCGGCGAGGCGGTGGCGCAGGCGGTGCACAGCATGGACACGATACGGGCCAGCTCGCGCAAGATCGTCGAAATTATCGGCGTCATCGACGGCATCTCCTTCCAGACCAATATCCTGGCGCTGAACGCAGCGGTGGAGGCGGCGCGCGCCGGCGAATCCGGGCGCGGCTTCGCGGTGGTGGCGTCCGAAGTGCGCACGCTGGCGCAGCGCTCGGCCGGCGCGGCCAAGGAGATCAAGGCGCTGATCGCCGCGTCCGTGGCCACCATAGACAGCGGCAGCGCCTGCGTGAACCAGGCCGGCAGCAGCATGGACGACATCGTGGCTTCGGTGCGGCAGGTGAACGACATCATCACCCGCATCAGCGACGCCAGCGCGGAACAGGCGCAAGGCATCACGGAAGTGAACCAGGCCGTCGAGCGCATCGACGACGTGACGCAGCAAAACGCCGCGCTGGTGGAACAGGCCGCCGCAGCGGCCGCCAGCCTGCAGGAGCAGACGGTGCACCTGTCGCAGGCGGTGGGCGTGTTCCAGCTGGACCAGGGCGGCGAGGCCGAACAGCCCGCGCCGGCACCGGCAGAGCCGCACGGTGAACGCCGCGCAGCCGCCAGCCCGATGCGCGGCATGGCGGTCGTGCCTCCCGTGCCGCGTCGGCGCCCTGCCGGCGGGTTACGGGCTGCGCCCTAACCCGCCCTACGATCCGATCCGATCTGGCTCCACATGATGGGGAGCGTAGGGCGGGTTAGCGCAGCGTAACCCGCCATGCATGCGGCGCGTTGGCAGCTTACCGGAACGGCTTGCTCAGAAACCGCGAGCCCGCCTCGCCAAAGCGCCACGGCAGCTCCACCGCCTTGGAGATGCCGATGCGCGGCCCCACGGCCAGCGCCACCGGCCCGGCGGGCGGCAGCAGCGCGAACGGCGGCGCCGCCAGCGCCAGCCCGTTGTGCGCGCGCGTCACCGCCATCGCCTGGCACAGCTTGCCAGGCCCGGAGCACAGCATGCGCACGTCCTCGCCGCCGCGCCGCACCCGCATCGCGTCCAGTCCCGCCAGCGGCTCGATGGCCCGTATCAGCACCCCGGCCCCGTGCCCCGGCTCCCGGCACACAAAATTCAGACACCAGTGGATGCCATGCGACAGATACACATAAGCATGTCCCGGCGGCCCGAACATGGAGGCGTTGCGCGCGCTCGGCCCGTTGTAGGTGTGCGCGGCCGGCTCGCTCATGTCGTAGGCCTCGGTTTCCACGATGCGCCCGCCCACGCCGTTCACCAGCACCGTCACACCGATCAGCTGCGGCGCCACCTCGTGCGAAGGTGCGTTAAAATCTATCCCGGCTATGAAAGTAGTCATATCGGCAATGGTAGCGCGCCACGCGGTGCTCAACTGCCAATATTTCAATGTAACAGCCCGCATTTACATTTTTTTCTTGGAATTTTGCGCTATAGCAACGCGGAACAAGCGATAATCGAAGATCCACGCCGACCCGCCTTTGTCCTAAACATCATGACCTCAGTTGCAGCCCCCGCCCCGGTAATCGAAACGACGGTAGAAGACGCGCTGCTGCGCTCCATCCGCATACCGCCGCGCCCCAGCCTGCTGGTCGACCTGCAACGGGAACTGGCCGAGGCGGACCCGTCGCCGCGCCGCATCGCCCGCATTATCGGCAACGACGTGGGCATGTCGGGCGCGCTGCTGAAGCTGGCCAACTCGCCCTACTTCGGCGCCGCGCGCAAGGCCAAGTCGGTCGAGCAGGCCATCAACTTCCTCGGCATCAACCAGTGCGCCGCGCTGCTGACCGGGCTGCTGGCGCGCCAGGCCATCGACGGCAAGGACGGCAACCTGGACAGCTTCTGGGAAGTCTCGGCGCGCCGCGCGCAGGCGCTGGTGTTCACCTCGCGCAAGCTGCGCATCGCCCCGCCGGACATCGCCCACACCTTCGGCCTGTTCTGCGACATCGGCGTGCCGCTGCTGATGGCGCGCTTCCCCGACTACAAAGACACTTTCGCCCTGGCCAGCCAGGACGCCGAGCGCAAGTTCACCGCCATCGAAGACGCCCGCCACAGCACCAACCACGCCGCCATCGGCTGCCTGCTGGCGCGCAACTGGGGCCTGTCGCCGGACGTGTCCTGGGCCATCCTGCACCACCACGACTACGCCGTCATGACGGACGACGCCACCGACGACGCGGTGCGCTCGCTGGTGGCGCTGTCGGTGCTGGCAGACAAGGGCATCCAGCGCTTCCACGGCAACAGCGGCTCGCTGGAATGGGACAAGGGCGGCGAGATCGCCTGCGCCCACCTCGGCCTGTCCGAAGACGAAGCCGCCGACCTGCTCGACGAGCTGCACGAAACCTTCCACATCGAACACTAAACACGCCTTTCGCGCACACATGCCTAAAAATAAGCGCCCCGCCCCCCGCAAGAACAGCACGCCGCTCGAAGACAAAGAAGAATTCCTGGCCGAGGCGCTGTGCGCCGCCGCCCTGGAACTGGCCGAACAGGAAGACAGCGAGCAGCTGAGCGCCGAGCTGCGCCAGAAGGCCGCCGAGTTCCCGCGCCAGGTGCGCAAATACGTGCAGCAGAAGAAGGACGAGCTGCTCTACAGCGCCATCGAACTGGCCCGCTTCGAGGACGTGGACGCCTACCGCCTGCTGCGCGACACGGTGGAGGAAGCGGCCGGCACCGTGCTGGTGCGGCGCGAAGGCCAGCCCGACGTCGAGATCAACGCCTTTGCCATCCCGGTGTTCGTGCGCAGCACGGGCGGCCTGGCGCAGGCGCAGGAATTCCAGGACGAGGCGGCCTTCGAGGCGCTGCTGCAGAGCTTCACCAAGGGCGGCCTGGAAAGCCCCAAGGCCAAGGTGGTGCTGGTGCAGCACGCCTACGACCTGGACGAGATCGACCGCGTCAGCTACAGCCAGCTCAACGCCATGGTGCGCGAAGCCACCACGTCCATGACGGACAAGAAAATGCACGCTGCGCCCGCGCTCGAGCGCAGCATGGGCGGCTGGGCCGCCACCGCCTTCGGCGCGGACGACACGGCGCTGGAGCTGCGCTTCCTGCTGGGCTTTGCCATGAAGCGCGCCGACGACCCGTTCT
The DNA here is from genome assembly GCF_009857595.1 of Pseudoduganella aquatica. Classification (GTDB taxonomy): domain Bacteria; phylum Pseudomonadota; class Gammaproteobacteria; order Burkholderiales; family Burkholderiaceae_D; genus Rugamonas; species Rugamonas aquatica_A. Next base: position 97,347 of record NZ_WWCU01000014.1, read on the forward strand.
ACCTGGCGCCGGAAGGCGAGCAGGAACAGGACGACTACTACGCCGCGCGCATGGAGCGCTACCGCCAGTGGACGGTGGACGCCGCGCCGCTGGTGCAGCGCTGCCTGGCCGGCGCGCGTCCGCTGGAGCTGAACTTCCTGTACCAGGACCTGTTCTACGGCGCCAAGGAACAGGCGCAGTCCGAATACGCGCTGCTGGACACCATGGCCAAGCTGGGCCGGGCGCTGGAAGCGCATCCCGGCGCCAGCGCCGTGATCGCCCCGGCCGACGTGCGCGGCAGCATGGTGCTGCGCGTAAACCTGTACAGCGCGCCCGGCGCGGCGCCGCTGCTGTCCTGCGACCAGCCGATCGACCTCGGCTGCGACCTGCAGCTGGAAGTGGACAATATCGCCGACGCGCTGGCCACCATAGGCCTGCACGCGGTGTCCGTGGCACAGCGTTTCGACGCCCAGGGCCAGCCGGTGGACGCCCAGCCGCTGGGCTGATCCGCCCTGCGCGGCCATGACGCGCCGCCGCATAATTGCTGTTTGACAGTCACAATGCAGCCGAGGATACTTGTTTCATGGAGGTGTGCCATGAAACGCTTTGCTGCCCTGTTCCTGTCCGTGCTGCTTGCCGGCTGCGCCTCCCTGGCGCCGCCGCCCCCGCCTCCGCAGCTGTTCCACGACCAGCTATTCGGCCAGCCCGACGCCGATATCGGCCCCGACCAGATTTTCGCCCTCACGGACGAGATGAAGAAATATGCGCACTCGCTGATCAACTCGCGCGCCAAGCGCGAGCCGCAGCTGGTGCTGTTCGATGCGCTGTACAAGCGCGACCTGCTGCAGCTGGAATACGACTCCACCATGACGCGCAACGCCGCGCAGACCTTCGCGGCGCGGCAAGGCAACTGCCTGTCGCTGGTGGTGATGACGGCGGCCATGGCGCGCGAGATGGATATGACGGTGCAGTTCCAGGCCGTCACGACCGAGGAATCCTGGAGCCGCAGCGGCAATCTGTATTTCGCCAGCGGCCACGTCAACCTGGTGCTGGGCAAGCCGCGCATGCTGGACGTGCAAAGCGTGGAACCCAACCAGTACATGGTGGTGGACTTCGAGCCGCCCGCCGACACCAGGAACCTGGTGACGAAGGAAATATCGGAACGGCGCATTATTTCCATGTTCATGAACAACCGCGCCGCCGAATCGCTGTCGCGCCGCGAACTGAACCGGGCCTACTGGTGGGCGCGCAAGGCGGCCGAGGCCGACCCCACTTTCTTCAGTCCCTACAACACGCTGGCCATCGTCTACCAGCACCACGGCAACCTGCAGCAGGCCGAAGCGGCGCTGCGCTACGCGCATGTGCTGCAGCCCAATAACACCGTCGCCATGTTCAACCTGGTCCAGGTGCTCGACGGCCTGGGCCGCCCGCTCGAAGCGGCCGCCATGCGCGAAGAGCTGGCGCGGCTGGAACCCTATCCGCCCTTCCATTTCTTCAATCTTGGCCAGCAGGCCATGAAGGAAGGCGACTATAAAAAGGCGCGCAAGCTGTTCGCGCGCGAAGTGGACCGCGCCCCCTACTACCACGAGTTCCACTTCTGGCTGGCGGTGGCGTCCTATCAGCTGGGCGACCTGGCCACGGCCGACAAGCACATGAAGCTGGCGCGCGACAACAGCACCACGCGCAACGACCACGAGCTGTATGCGGCCAAGCTGGACAAGCTGCGCTTCCAGGAACGCCAGCGCAACGCCTATTCAAATTGACAAGGCAGGTCAGGGGCGGGTTACACTGTCTGGCTTAGTCCAGACCACGTAAACGCCCATGACCGCATTGCGCTCCCCCCTCTCCGCCCTGGCCCTCGGCCTGCTGCTGGCTTTCGGCAGTGCAGCCGCCGCTCCTGCGCCGGCCGCCGCCCCCGACGAATACTCGGTGCGCGAGCACTACACCAAATACGAATACCGCATCCCCATGCGCGACGGCGTGCGCCTGTTCACCGCCGTCTACGTGCCCAAGGACACGTCCAAACGCTATCCCTTCCTGGTGCAGCGCACGCCCTACAGCGCCGGCGTGACCGTGGACGAGAAGCTGCGCTACGGCGTGGACTTCTATCCCAAGCACGTGGGGCCGTCGCGCGAGTTCGAGACCAGCGGCTATATCTTCGTCAAGCAGGACGTGCGCGGCCGCTTCATGTCCGAAGGCAAATGGCAGGAGATGACGCCGCACGTCAATCCCGGCCGCAAGCCGGGCGAAGGCAATGAGAGCCAGGACATGCACGACACCGTGGAATGGCTGCTGAAGAACGTCCCCAACAACAACGGCAAGGTCGGCATCCACGGCATTTCGTATCCGGGCTTCTACACCTCGGCCAGCATCATCGATTCGCACCCGGCCATCAAGGCCGCCTCGCCGCAGGCGCCGGTGACGGACCTGTACATGAACGACGACTCCTACCACGGCGGCGCCTTCATGCTGGCCGCCAATTTCGACTTCTACGCCGCCTTCACCGAGGAACCGAACCCCACGCCGCTGCCGGCCACCTGGACCGATTTCGACTACGGCGGCAGCGACAGCTACGACTTCTTCCTCAAGCACCGCACGCTGGAAAAAATCGGCGCCACCATGACGGACAAGCAGCGCGCGCTGTTCTGGCCGAACGTGGAGCACAGCACCTACGACGCCTTCTGGCAAAGCCGCAATATCGCGCCGCACCTGAAGAATGTGCGCGCCGCCGTGCTCACCGTCGGCGGCTGGTTCGACGCGGAAGACCCGCAAGGCCCGTTCACCACCTACCAGTCCATCAAGCGCAACAACCCGGCCATCTACAACGGCCTGGTGATCGGACCGTGGGTGCATGGCGGCTGGGCGGCCGACGAGGGCAAGCGCCTGGGCCATGTGCGCTTCGACGCCAAGACCTCGGAATACTACCGCCAGCAGATCCTGCTGCCCTTCTTCGAGCAGCACCTGAAGGACGAAAAAGGCCCGGCCCCGGCCAATGTGCGCGTGTTCGAAACCGGCAGCAATGTGTGGCGCAGCTACAGCGCCTGGCCGCCGCAGCAGGCCAAGGCGCGCACGCTGTACTTCGGCGCCAACGGCACGCTGGGCTGGCAGCAGCCGGCCGCCGCCACCGGCGCGGGCTACGACGAATATGTGAGCGATCCGGCCAAGCCGGTGCCGTATATCGGCTACCCGGCCACCGGCGTGCCCAAGGAATACATGGTGTCGGACCAGCGCTTCGCCGCCTCGCGGCCGGACGTGCTGGTGTACCGCAGCGACGTGCTGGAGGAGGATGTGACGGTGGCGGGCACGGTGTCGCCCAAGCTGTTCGTGTCCACCAGCGGCACCGACGCGGACTGGGTGGTGAAGCTGATCGACGTGTATCCGGACGACTATCCGAAGCAGGAGGCGGGCAAGGACGAGGAGCACGACGTGGGGCCGCCGCAGGTGAATATGGCCGGCTACCAGCAGCTGGTGCGCGGCAATCCGCTGCGCGGAAAGTTCCGCCGCAGTTTTGAAAAGGCAGAGCCTTTCGTACCGGGGAAAGTGGAAGCGCTGGACTACAGCATCGGCGAAGTGAACCACACCTTCCGGCGCGGCCACCGCATCATGGTGCAGGTGCAGAGTTCATGGTTCCCGCTGGTGGACCTGAACCCGCAAACCTTCATGGAGATTCCGCGCGCGAAGCCGGAGGACTTCAAGAAAGCCACGCAGCGCGTCTACCACGCGCCAGGCATGGCGTCGGGTATCGCGCTGCAGGTAATGCCGTAACAGGGCGTTACGGTGAAGCTTGGCGGCTTAGCGGCGGCGCGGAAAGCTCTGCGTCGGCGCCGGGCCGCGTTTTTCGATATGGCGGAAAATAATACGGCCCTTGGTCAGGTCGTACGGCGACAGTTCCAGCGTCACCTTGTCACCCGCCAGAATGCGGATGTGGTTCTTTTGCATTTTGCCCGAGGTGTAGGCGATCAGCTTGTGGCCGTTGTCCAGGTCCACGCGGAAACGCAGTTCCGGCAGCGCTTCGGACACCACGCCACTCATTTCGATCAGTTCTTCTTTAGCCATGCATTTACTCCTGTGTGGGCGCTGCTGCGCCAATTCGGGGACCAACGGGGGGAGGACGGGAGGTAGGAAAAAAAAAGCCCGCTTGCTGCGGGCTTCGTTTCAATGTATTGCCAATAATGCTACAATCGCTGCTTGGCCCGTGCTATCTGCGCGGTGCCGGAGCTTCGGACGCCCATGCTATCTGCATAGTGCCTCCAATGTGTAAACCGACTATCGTATCTTGAACTACAATCCCCTCCGGCCTGATGAGCTTCACTGCTTTACACATGCGGCACCGGCTGTCCCGTAGGGGGCGGCGGGGTTCAGAACTCCACCGAAGACACGAGTGTATCACACATTTGTGCGGCGCACAAAACTATTTCTCAGAAAAAATCATGGATCCCTCCAGCACCACCGAACTGCCCTTCCGGGCCACCACCGCCGAAGCCTGCGCCTGGCTGGCGCAGCAGACCGCCACCCCATGGACGCTGGCGCGGCTGATCGGGCACGGACTCACCCCCTACGTGTGGCTGGACTACGACGCCGCCTTCCCCGAGCTGTTCGGCGACGCCAACGGCGGCTACGCCGCGCCGATCTTCTACGAAGGCGACACGCAGCGCCTGGCGGCCGGCAGCGAGGACGTGCTCATCACCATCACCAAGGACGCCTACAAAATCGTCACGCGGCTGCCGGAGCCGGGCTTCCGCCGCGCCTTGCACGAACTGCGCTTCCTGAAGAAGGAAGTGGAGAAGCTGGCCGGGCGTATCAAGCACGAGGCCGAGGAAGCGGCCAAGCCGCCCAAGGTGGAGAGCGCGCGCGAATCGCAGTTCGGCATTCCCAAGGCCGAGGTGCTGGCCGCGTTCGGGCGCCTGGCCAAGCTGGATATGGACAAGGCGCTGGACGGCGCCATCGGCATCTTCGGCGACGACGGCGCGCGCGTGAAAGCCAGCGCCAGGAAGTCCAAGCGCAACGCCGTGTGGAACCCGGTCACGCTGGCGCTCGGCCTGCACGACGTGTACGGCGTGCCGATCGGCTCCCTGAAGCGCGCCTTCAAATCGCACGACTTCCTGTACGACTGGAGCGGCGACTGGGAACAGTCACTGGCCTTGCTGGGCAAGTAGGCGGCGCAGCTGGGCGGCCTGGTAGGCGCCGAAGGTATCGCTGAACAGGCAGCGTATCAGGGGGTCGTCGACCGCGTCCGCCTCCGCCAGGTCCTGCTCGGTGGCGGCATCGAACACGGCGTCGTTGATGCGCATATACATGGACGTCAGCGATTCGCCCAGCTCCAGCGCGGCGTACAGCTTGGCCGCCGGGATCTCCGTGGTCCAGCCCAGCGGCCCCGCGCTGCCGCCGGCCAGGGCCGCGCCGTCCGCCTGCAGCCGGTAGCGGAACTGCGCGCACTGGCCATCATGCCCGTAGACCGATAGCTGCCAGATGCGCGGCTGATCAAAGTATTCGGACGACGCTTCCACATCGCCGTATTTTTCCAGCAGCCCCACCCGGCAGTAATCCATCACCCGCGCGTGCTGCTCCGCCGTGAGCGGCGCGAAATGGCGCGCGATGTCGGCCGTGGCGGGCGGCGCGGCGTTGCCTTCATACTGGTAGTCCACGTCCTGCTCGCCCATCGGCGCAATCCACGGCAGCGGCGGCGCGGCCGTCAGCGAGGCCGCGTCCAGCAGCACGGACACCGAAGGATTGAGCCGCACCACCTGCGCCTGCGGCAGCGCCTCGCCCACCTCCCGCGTGAACTGGCGGTAGCTGATGGGGAAGAAGGCGCGGTTGTACCAGGACCAGGGCTCCTGCAGGAACTGGCAGGAACTCGGCACCACGTAGCGCGGGTTGAGCACCTTCAGCTGCGCGATCCACTCCTCGGGCAGCTCCGGCGGCGCGGCGCTGCTGCGCGACGGCTGCAGGACTTCGATCTCGCGCATGGTCTGGAACGGCCACAGCACCATGTCCCACGGGCCTTCCTGCGCCAGCTGGGCCAGCGTGGTCTCGTCTATCCACGAGTCGACCACGTTGAGCACATTCATGCCGGCCGCCTTCACCTGGAACATGGAATCCACATCCGCATCCATCGCCTCGCGCGGGACCACCTCGAACGGGCCGATGTGCACCGGCACGTTCAGCCGCAGCTGCTGCACATTGGTGAAGCCGAGCTGGCGCACCATGTCGAACAGCTCGTCGAAGATGCAGTAGATGTACAGCGGCGTGGCGCGGTCCAGCAGGTCCAGGCTCTCCAGCGAACAGTGGTCGTCGTGGAAGTGCGAGATGAACACGGCGGCGAATTTCTGGCGCCGGATCTGCTCGTGGTCGAAGCGCACGTCCGGGAAGGCGTGGCAGTTGCGGCTGAAGGGATTCTCGAAGATGGTGTCGAACGCGATCTGCGCGCCCTCGCACTCGAACACATAGCCCGCGTGCAGTATTCTCGAAATTTTCAGCATGCCACCCTCCTCAGTTGGCGGCATTCTACAGCCTCGCGCACCGCACAAAACCGCTTGACGCCGAATTCTTGCGCGCCTATATTAACCCTTATGGGTGAATATAAAACAAATCAGCTAGATGAACTGTTCGCGGCAGTGTCCGACGGCACGCGGCGCGCCATCCTGGCGCGGCTGGCGCAGTCCGACGCGCGCGTGACGGAGCTGGCGAGCGCATTTCCGATTTCGCTTAATTCCACCTCCAAGCACATCCGCATCCTCGAACGCGCAGGACTGGTCACGCGCAGGGTGCAGGGCCGCGAGCATGTGCTGTCGCTGAACGCCGCACCGATGGCGGAAGCCGCCGAGTGGATGGCGTTCTACCGCCGCTTCTGGGAAGGCCGCCTGGCCGCGCTGGAAGACTTTGTACTCAAAAAACGCAGCACCGACAAACCCGGGAGCACGCAATGAACCAAGCAGACAGCAGCACCATCGTGGTCAAACGCACCATCGCCGCCACCGTCGACGAGCTGTTCGACGCCTGGCTGGACCCGGACAGCCTCGCGCAATGGATGCATCCCGGCACAACCGCGCTGAGCACCGCCAGCGTGGATGCGCGCGTGGGCGGCGCCTTCGAGGTGCTGATGCACTACCCGGACAAGCCCCTGCGCCACCATGGCGTGTACCGCCAGATCGAGCGCAACCGGAAACTCAGCTTCACCTGGATTTCCGACGCCACGCAGCACAGCGAAACGCTGGTGACGGTGGAGTTCAACGTCGCCAGCGCCGGCACCGAGATCGTGCTCACGCACGAGCGCCTGCCCGGCCAGGTGGCCTGCGCCGAACATACGCAGGGATGGACGCTGGCGTTCGAACTGCTTGCTGACCTGGCCGCCAAGCCGCTGGTCCTCGTCACCTTCGACTGGGTGCCCGAAATGCCGAGGGGCTTCGTGCGCGACATCCGCGTGCGCTGGGCGCTGGAAGAGGCAGGGCTGCCCTACCGCGTGCAGAGCGTGCCCTTCAGCGACAGGAATGCCGATCACTTCTCGCACCAGCCCTTCGGCCAGGTACCGTGGCTGACCGACGGCGACCTCTCCATCTTCGAAACCGGCGCCATCCTGCTGCACCTGGGCGAACGCAGCGAGGCGCTGCTGCCGGCCGGCCCGCGCGGCCGCGCCGAGACCCTGGAGTGGCTGTTCGCCGCCCTCAATTCGGTCGAGATGGCCAGCCTGCCGTGGTCCCTCCTGCAATTCTCGGGCAACAATGACGGCACGCCGGGCTGGAACATGATGGACAGCTTCCTCAAGAAATCCCGGCTCGCGCACCTTGAGCCGCTGCTGGCCAAGCGCGAATGGCTGGCCGGCCCCTTCTCCATCGCCGACATCGTGATGGCCGACGTGCTGCGCCTGGTGGACCGTTTCGACGGCCTGGCCGACTATCCCGCCTGCCGCGCCTACGTCGCCCGCGCCACCGCCCGCCCCGCTTTCCTCAAAGCCCACGCGGACCAGATGGCGCATTTCGCGGCAGCGGATTAGCCCTGGCTTGCAGCTGGCACTTGCATGGTTGGACTCCTTGAAAAAGGGCTGCGATCCTTGTTAGTACAACTCAGAGCAACAGTTTCCAATGCTCCAGCTTTTGTACCAGCGTTAGCGAAGCATGGGCGGGCGACGTCGAGGGCAACACCAACGTGCGGTAGCCTTCGGCGGCAAACTGCGGCGCGAACTTGCCTGAAGTCTGGCCGTTGAAGCCGACCGTTTCCAGCAATGGGCACAGCTCGCGCAGCCGGGCGAAGTCGTTGGCGGCGGGCTTACGGATGGCGGAATCCAGGCTGCCTTCGCGCTCGCAGGCGCCCAATACATCCCACAGGCCGAAACCGTGCGCCAGCAGGCGCGGCAGGCGCTTGGCGTATGGCAGCCCGGCCAGATCCTCCCCCGTCAGCGCCGACAGGATGGGCCACAGCGCGTTGCGCGGGTGGGCGTAGTATTGCTGCGCCGCCAGCGAGGCGGCGCCCGGGAAACTCCCCAGTATCAGGATGCGCGTGCGGACGTCGATTACCGGGGCCAAGCCGGCCAGCGCCAGGGTTTCTTGTTTGTTCGTCATGACGTCTTGTGAGGGCGGGCTTACAGTGTAGAATCGAACGGTAGTACTGAACAATAACAATGCTGGAGATTCTGAGCATGAGTGAACCGCGTCCCATCGATGTCCTGCTGGCCAAGTATAGCGAAAGCCATCTGAACCACACCAACGAGATCATCCATTTCGTGTGTGTGCCCGCCATCGTGTTTTCCCTGCTGGGCCTGATCTGGAGCCTGCAACCCATGGCAGCGCTGGGCGTGGTGCTGCTGTCGCTGGCGTATTATGTGCGCCTGTCCATCCCCTTCGCCGCCGGCATGCTGGTGATGTCGCTGCTGATGCTGGGCGTGCTGTCGGTGCTGCCGCCGCCGGCCATCCTGCCGCTGTCGGTCGCCATCTTCGTGCTGGCCTGGATCGGCCAGTTCATCGGCCACAAGATCGAGGGCAAAAAACCGTCCTTTTTCGACGATGTGCGCTTCCTGCTGATCGGCCCGCTGTTCGTGCTGGGCTTCCTGTACCGCCGCCTGAAATTGGCTTACTGACGCTATCCGCCGAGCAAGATGGTGCGAAAATCCGTATACTGCGCGGATGTCCTCGCCTATCCTCTTTGCCATCGCCTGCCTGATCTGGGGTTCTACCTTCTGGGCTATCACCTTGCAGCTGGGCGACGTCGCCCCGGCCGTTTCCATTGTTTACCGCTTCGGCCTGGCCTCGGCCACGCTGTTCGCCTGGTGCCTGCTGCGCGGCGACCGCCTGCGCATGCCGTGGAAGGTGCAGCGCTGGATGCTGCTGCAGGGCGTGGCCACCTTCGCCATCAGCTATGTGTGCACCTACACGTCGGAACAGTATTTGGTGTCCGCACTGGTGGCCGTGCTGTTCGTGCTGATGGTGTTCTGGACCCCGATCTGCAACCGCTTCATGTTCGGCACGCCGCTCACCTGGCGCATGTGGAGCGCGGCGGCGGTGTCGATCTGCGGCGTGATCCTGCTGTTCTATGACGCCATCCACCACGCCTGGAAAGACATCCTGTCCGGCGGCAGCGGCCACTTCCTGCTGGGCCTCGCGCTCGCGCTGTGCGCCACCATGGCCAGCACCATCGGCAACGTGGTGGTGGTGAAGGTGCGCGAGGAGTCCTCGAACGTATTCCTGACCATGGCCTGGGCCATGTTCTGGGGCACCCTGGCGGTGGCCTGCTGGGCGCTGCTCAACGGCCAGGAATTCCGCCTGCCGTCGCGCCCCAGCTACTGGGCCGGCCTGGTCTACCTGTCCGTGTTCGGCTCCGTGATCGCCTTCGGCGCCTATTTCACGCTGATCCACCGCATCGGTTCGCAAAAGGCGGTGTATATCGGCGTGGTGACGCCGGTGATCTCGGTGCTGCTGTCGATCCAGCTGGAGCACTACCGGCCCGGTGCCATGGAGTGGTTCGGCATGGTATTGTGCTTGTCCAGCGTGGTGTGGGCATTGAAGGCGCCCGCATCGTCCGTCAAATCCGCAAAATCCGTCCCTTTAGATAACCAACTTGAAGCGCAATGAACTCTACTAGCCTGTCCATCCGCCCCGCCCTGCCTGAAGACGTGAATGCCATTTTCGGCATGATTTTTGAGCTGGCGGTGTTTGAAAAACTGGAGCACATGGTGGTGGCCAACGAGGCCAAGCTGCATGAGAGCCTGTTCGGCGACCATCCCGCCGCCGAGGCGATCGTAGGCGTGGAAAACGGCGAAGTGGTGACCTTCGCCCTGTTCTTCCATAACTTCTCCACCTTCCTGTGCCAGAAGGGCTTGTACCTGGAAGACTTGTACGTAAAGCAGAATTGCCGTGGCAAGGGCTATGGCAAGCAGATGCTGGTGGCGCTGGCGCAGCTGGCGGTGGAACGCAAGTGCGGCCGCTTCGAGTGGTCGGTGCTGGACTGGAACGAGAACGCGATCAAGTTCTACCAGGGCATGGGCGCTACCGTGATGCCGGACTGGCGCATCTGCCGCGTGACCGGCGACGCGCTGTCGCAGCTGGCCACGGATTGATTATCGGCCGGCCCGGCCCGCCGGCGCCGCCCAGCGTTCCAGCAGTTCAAACAGGCCTTGCGTCAGCAGGGCCAGCACAGCGGCGGGCAGCGCGCCCGCCAGCAGCATGTCGTTGTCGTTCAGCGCCAGGCCGATGGTGATGCGTTCGCCGTAGCCGCCTGCGCCGATGAAGGCCGCTATCGTGGCCGTGCCCACGCTCATCACCGCAGCCGTCTTCACGCCCGCCAGTATCACCGGCATGGCCAGCGGCAATTCCACATGCACCAGCTGGTGCCATCCTCTCAATCCCAATCCTTGCGCCGCCAGTTTCAGGCCGGGCGGAACCTGGCCTATGCCGGTGCAGGTGTTGCGCACGATGGGCAGCAAGGCGTACACGAACAGCGCCACCAGGGCTGGCGCCGTGCCTATGCTGCCCAGCAGCGGGATCATCATGGCCAGCAGGGCCAGCGAGGGGATGGTCTGCAGCACGCCGGTCAGCGCGAGCACTGTCTGGCGCAGGCGCGGCACGTAGGCGGCCAGCACGCCTAGCGGCACGCCCACGGCGCAGGCCAGCGCCACCGCCAGCAGCACCAGGGTGATGTGCTGGCGCGTGAGCGTCCACAGGCTGGCGTCGAAGATTTTCGCGAGCAGGCCGGGGCGCGCGGCTGGAGCCGTTGTCGCGGCGGCGGCGGCTGGCGCGGATGCGCGGGAGCTGGCCTGGGCTGCGAGCCAGGCGGCAGCGACCGAGGTGAAGTTCTTGCCCTCGACTTCGGCGGCGGCGTTCATGGCGATCATGCCGGCGGCGGAGATGCGGCCTTCGAGCTGCTGGATGGCGCGCCAGGCGGCGGGGAAGCGCTGCGCGGCGTCCAGGCGGTAGAGCAGCACGGCGTCGTAGCGGGGGAAGTAGCCTTTGTCGTCCTCCAGAACACGCAGGCCGTATTGGCCGATCTTGGCGTCCGTGGAGTAGATGTCGATCACGTCCACCTGCTTCTGCGCCAGCGCTTCGTAGGCGACGCCGTGATCCAGCCCCATCGGCTTCTGCGCCAGGCCGTAGCGCTGGGCGAGCCCGGGCCACCCGTCAGCGCGGCCGATGAATTCGTGCGACAGGCCGAACTTGTAGCCGCCCTGCCCCGCCAGCGCGCTCAGTGTGCGCGCGCCGCCGTCTCCGCGCGTGGCCAGCGCGTACGTGTTGTTGAAGCCCAGCGGCACCGCCACGCCCAGCCCCATCGGCGCCAGTTCGCGCCGCAGCTGCTCCAGTGGCGCAGGCGTGCTGCGCTTCAGGATTTCGAACGCGATGGTGCCCGTGTATTCGGGGTAGACGTCAATCGACCCAGCCTTGAGCGCGGCCAGCACAATCGCTGTGTTGCCCAGCCCCTGCTTGTGTTCCGCCCTGGCGTGCGGCGCGGCGGTCTGCAGCAGTATTTCGCCGAGGATGTAGGATTCGGTGAAACGCTTGGAGCCTATGCGCAGAACACCGTCATCCGCCGCAGCCAGCGGCGGCGCGGCGAGCAGCGCAACGGCAAGCGAGAAAGCCAGCGGAAACGCGCCGGCCAAACGCAGGAGCGCGCGCAGGCGGGCTTGCAGATAAGCCCGCAAATCAGGCGCCCGCGCGCATCATCGGCGCTTTCAGGGCCTGGCTCAGCGTTTCATAGCTTTCGGCCAGGTGGGCTCTCGCCTCGTTGCTGAGGGAGCCGGAACCAGTGTGGTTGCCAAATAAGGCGCCGCGTATATCGCGCTGCAGCGCCAGCGCCTGCTGCCGCTGCAGGCTGCGCGCGTCGGCCCGCGTACCGGGCGAAACGCGCAGCAGCGACGAGGCCACCCGCTTCAGGTGTTCGCGCTGCAGATTGCGCCGCATGCTGTTGATGTCCTTGCCGGTTTTGAGCTCGCTCCACACCGCCGACTGCACCGTGGTGTACAGCTCGTCCAGCGCCAGCGCCTTCTTCGGCTTGTCCACCTTTTCCTGCGAATCGAGCAGGCGGCCGGCCACCGGGTCCGACATCAGCTGGTCCAGCGCGGCCGATTGCAGCGACAGCACATAGCTGCCCACGGAAACGTCCGGCTTGAAACGCGCCATCAGCTGGTCGCCGCCCAGGCGGCTCACCATGTCCGGCGCGAACTTGAAGCTGTCGGCGCGGAACAGGTTGTTGGTCAGCAGCTTGAGCGCGGCGCGCTGGCGCTCCACAGACACCGGCGTGAACGTGGCGCGGCCGGTTCCCGCGTGGTCGCGCAGGTGCGTTACGCCGCCCACGTATTTCACCACCACCGGCATCACGCGCGCGAACTGCGAGAAGCCGTGTTCAAAGCTGCGGCGCAGCGACTCGTAGCTTTCGCCCGGCTTCAGGCGGCGGGTCTGCACGCGGTCCCACAGCTCGCGCGACATGGCCAGCCGGCGCTGGAAGTAGGCCAGCGGATCGTCTCCCAGGTCGAAGACATTCACGCCGGGGTCGGACACGCCTCCATACGCTTCCTGGTCGGTGCCGAACGCCAGTTGCGGTTCATTGGAGCGGCTGGCGATGCGCGCCAGTTCGTCCTTCTCCTGTTCCGGCGCGATAGGCTTGTAGGCGTATTCGATGGCCCAATAGTCGTATGGCCCCAGCACGGAGGTGACGTATTCGCCCTGCTGCTCGCCCTTCACGGCCAAGTTGAAGGGCGTGTAGTCCATGACGGAGCCGGTCATGCCGTTCTTGGCGGTGAAGGCCTTGTCCTGCAGCTGCTTCAGGCTGTAGATGGTGGACGAACGGAAGTTGTGCCGCAGGCCCAGCGTGTGGCCCACCTCGTGCATGATGATGGAGCGCACATAGGCTTGCGCCAGCGCCTCGGCTTGCGGGCTGTCCATTTCGAATTCGCCGCGCGCTTCCATCAGATCCATCGCGAAGCCCATTTCCTGTGCCGACGCCATGCCGTAGTCGCAGCGCGCTTCATTGTGTTCCAGGCCTAACTGCTCGGCGCCGAAGCGCGTGTCCTCGCTGGCCATGCGGCGCGCGCTGCGGGCGAAGGAATCGCTCATGCCGATGTCGGCATCGAGGATCTCGCCGCTGCGCGGGTCCACCTGGCTGGGGCCGATGGCGAAGCCCGCGTCCACGCCCGCATACCAGCGCACGGAAGCATGGCGCGCATCCATCGTGTCGAAGGTGTCCGTGGCTTCCTGCTGCCTGACCACGATGGCGTCCTTGAAGCCGATGCGCTCGAAGGCCGCGTTCCAGGCCAGCACGCCCTGCTTCACCGACTCGCGGTACTTCACGGGGATGTTCTTGTCCAGCCAGTAGACGATGGGCTGTTTGGGTTCGGACAGGGCCAGCGCCGGGTCCTTCTTCTCCAGGCGCCAGCGGTTCACCGCATGGCTGGTCTGCTCGGGCTTGAGGTCGTCCGTGAAATCGAAGCTGGTGCTGACGAAATGGCCGATGCGGTCGTCCGCCGCGCGGGCCGGCATGGGCTGCTCGGGCAGCGGCATGAAGCTGTAGTAGAAGCCGAGGAACATGCTGCGCGGGTCCGGCAGCGTGAACGGCGGCGGTGCAAAGATCGCGGTGGGCAGGGCCACCAGCGGCGTGGCGGCCACGCGCGGCACAAAGTAGTGCGCGTTCACATGCAGGCCTGTCATGCCGTCGTCGCTGCGGATGTTGCCGAAGCTGCTGTTGCGCGGGTCCAGCGTGTAGGCCATGCGGAAGGCCGATTCCAGACGGGTACTGTAGCCGGGAATGTCGGCGAACAGCAGCGCGTTCGCTTCCACCAGCACGCCCTTGCCTTGCGGATTGGGCGCGCTGGCCACCGGCGCGGCGCTCAGCAGGCTGTCCGAGAAGCCCTGCGCCACGGCCAGCGCCTGCGGCGTGCCCAGCTTGGCGCGATAGGTGGTGTTCAGGGCGATGAGCTGCACCAGGCTGCCGATCTTGCGGAACATGACGACCGCGCTGCGCGTCATCTGGCCACCGTACACGCCGCGTTCGCCTATGCCGCTGGCCGTGTTGACGGACATGAAGAAGGGCTGGTCGAACTGCTCGGGCTTCAGCTCCAGCCAGACCTTCTCGTCCTTCTGGTACAGCGCGAAGAAGCCCGGCAGGCGCTGCGCGCCCTTGATGATTTCAGCGAAGGGCTTGGGGGCGGCGGCGTCCGGCCGGGGCGCGCCCGGCGCGGCGGCGGGCACGGTCGGTTGCGCGGGCGTGGTGGCCACCAGCGGCACATCGGGGACCGGCGGGGATTGTGCGTAAGCGTGGGTGCTCAGGGCCAGCAGGACGGCAAGGCGGATCGGTCGCATGATGTGTGTGCCAATGGCGCAGATGGGATTGCATTAATGTACACGATCGGCAAAGTCCGGAAGGAAATTTACCGGCGGCGCATTGGCGGGTTACGCTACGCTAACCCGCCCTACGGAATGCCAATTCGACCACAAGCATACGCAATCGTAGGGCGGGTTAGCGGAACGCGTAACCCGCCAGAGCCGCCTGCGGCAAACGCCACACACCGCCATTGACCACGCCCCGGCACGGGTTGTAGCCAAAGGAATAGGACAAATCCGCAGGGCGCGCAATATCCCACAGCGCGAAATCCGCGCGCTTGCCCACTTCCAGCGTCCCGATCTCATCCTGCCGCCCCAGCGCGCGGGCGGCATGCACGGTGCAACCCGCCAGCGCTTCGAGCGGCGTCAACCGCCACAGCGTGCAGACCATATTCATCGCCAGCAGCAAGGACGTCATCGGCGACGTCCCGGGATTGTTGTCTGTAGCGACGGCCATCGGCACACCCGCCGCGCGCAATTCGGCCACGGGCGGCGGCACGGTGTCGCGCAGGAAGTAGTAAGCGCCCGGCAGCAGCACCGCCACCGTGCCGCCCTGCTTCATGGCGGCGATGCCTTCCGCGCTCAGGCGCTCAAGGTGGTCGGCGGACAAGCCGCCGTAATGCGCCACCAGCTCCGCGCCGCGCATGTCCGACAGCTGCTCGGCGTGCAGCTTGACCGGCAGGCCCAGCGCAGCGGCGGTGCGGAACACGCGCGCGGTCTGCTCGAGGTTGAAACCTATGCATTCGCAGAAGGCGTCCACCGCGTCCACCAGCCCCTGTTCGGCCAGCACCGGCATCATGGCGCAGACTGCGTCCACGTAGTCGTCCGCGCGGCCGGCGAATTCCGGCGGTACCGCGTGCGCGCCGAGGAAAGTGGTGGCCACGTTCACCGGCAGCAGCTCGCCCACGCGGCGCGCCACGCGCAGCATTTTCGCTTCCGATTCCAGCGTCAGCCCATAGCCGGATTTGATCTCCAGCGTGGTCACGCCCTCGGCCAGCAGGCTGGCGATGCGCGGCAGGCTTTGCGCATACAGTTCCTCGTCCGATGCGGCGCGCGTGGCGCGCACGGTGGACATGATGCCGCCGCCGGCCTTGGAAATATCCTCGTAGCTGGCGCCGTTCAGCCGGGCCTCGAATTCGTCGCTGCGGTTGCCCGCATGGACGATGTGCGTGTGGCAGTCGATCAGGCCGGGCGTGAGCCAGTGGCCGCCGCAGTCATGCACCGCTGCCGCAGCGCCTGCAGCGGCCGCATCGTCCGCCGCGCCCAGCCAGGCGATGCGCCCGTCCTTCACGGCGACGGCGCCGCAGCGCAGTTCGCCGTACCCCTCAACCATCGTGGCCAGATGCACGTTGGTGTACAACACGTCCCAGGCAGCGCTCATTTACTCGTCTTCTTCGTCATTGGGGATGATGTCGACGATGAACACCGTGGCGCTTGCCGCCTCCAGCGTCCACACGTCCTCGGTGCTCAGCACCACCGCGTCGTAGCGCACCATGGCTACGCGCTCGTCGGCGCTGATGATGGCCAGGCTTTCGCCTTCGGCCAGGAACACGATGGTGGTGGCGCTGCGCCGCTCCAGCGTGGAGAAACCGCGCACCACGCGCCGCTCCAGCTGGTGGCTGCAGCGCGCGCGCCGCGTCATCACGTTAAAGTCGGTGGTCGGGGCGTCGCCCACGGTCGCTGATACGGCAAGTTCGCCCGGGAAGGCCACCACCGGCTCGCGCTCGCTAAGCGCCACCTTGCGCTCGTTGCCCACGTCCAGCACCACGCACGGCCCGCTCACCAGCGTCAGCGTGCGGTCGATGCCGGGGAAGAGCGAGAACGGCCCGCTGTGCGCGATCGTCGCCAGGCTGATGCGCCAGTCGAAGTTGTCGAAGGTGGCGCCGTTGGGCGCGATGGCGATCTCGGTGGTGCTGCCGCCGCCGTTCTTCCATGGCGTGGCGTGCAGGCTTGCGTACTGTATCAGCTTGCTCATTACCGGAACTCCCGCAGTTCGGCCAGCGTCTGTTTGAAACGCGCGGCGATGGCCTGTTGCGCCGCGTGCTTCTGCTCGCGCACCACCCACTGGCCGCCAGCCAATACATGCTTCACCAGATTGTCGTTACCGCTGAATACCAGCGTGCCGAGGACTTCATCCACCGCCACGCCGTACAGATTGGGGTGGCCGTCGTCGAGCACGACGATGTCCGCCCGCTTGCCCGCCTCCAGCGCGCCCACCGCGCGCCCCGCCGCCTGCGCCCCGCCTTGCAGGGCCGACTGCCACAGGAAGTCGCCCACGTTGCGCTGCGTGGCCGACACCGCGATATTGCGGCGCTGCTGCATCAGGCGCTGGCCGTATTCCAGCCAGCGCAGTTCTTCCACGGCGCTCTGCGAAATATGGCTGTCGCTGCCGATGCCGAATCGCCCGCCGTGCGCCAGGAAGGGCTCCAGCGGAAACAGGCCGTCGCCCAGGTTGGCCTCGGTGGTCGGGCACAGGCCCGCCACGGCGCCGCTCCGGGCGATGGACTGCACTTCGCCGTCCACCAGATGGGTGGCGTGCACCAGGCACCAGCGGCTGTCCACCTGCACCTCATCATACAGGTATTGCACCGGGCGCCTGCCGCTGAATTCCAGCGACTGCCGCACTTCGCCCTGCTGCTCGGCGATATGGATGTGCACCGGGCGATTGTGCGGCAAGCTGGCCAGCACTTCCTTGATCTGGGACACGGAAGCGGCGCGCAGCGAATGCGGCGCCACGCCCACTTCGGTCTGCGCGTCGCGCAGGGTTTCCAGCCCGCCGATAATCTTCAGCACATCCTGCGCGTCCGTCTTGAAGCGCTGCTGCTCGGGCTTGAGCGGCTCGCTGCCGAAGCCGGCGTAGCTGTACAGCACCGGCAGCATGGTCATGCCGATGCCGGCCAGCCTGGCGCCTGCGATCACGCGCTCCGCCGTTTCGGCCGGGTTGGCGTACATGGCGCCGTCCGGCGCGCGCTGCACGTAGTGGAATTCGCACACCGAGGTGTAGCCGTGGCGCAGGCATTCGCTGAACAGCTGCGCGGCGATGGCTTCCATGTGCTCGGGCGTAATGTTGCGGGCAAAGCGGTACATGAGGTCGCGCCAGGTCCAGAAGCTGTCTGCGACGTTGCCGGCTGCGTCGCCGGCCTTCTCGGTCAGGCCGCCCAGGGCGCGCTGGAAGCTGTGCGAGTGCAGGTTGACCATGCCGGGAATGGCGTATTCAGCCAGTTCCACGCCGGCCGGGTGCAGGGCCTTGGGCGTGACATCGATCAGCTCGCCGCCCGCGTCCCACTGCAGCAGCACGTCCTGCGCCCAGCCGGACGGCAGCAAGGCGTTGCGGGCGAACAGCGCGCTGGCGGCTGCCCCGGATGCGGACGCGCCGCTCATTGCCCCTCCCCGCTTGCCCACGCCGCAGCGGCCTGCGTGAGCCGGCGCAGCAGCGGCTGCACTTGTTCAGCCAGGTCGGGACGGTAGCCGTAGGGCGCCGCCTCGTCCATATACGTGGACTGGCACATCTCCAGCTGGATCGCGTGCACGTTCTGCGCCGGCTTGCCGTAGTGGCGCGTGATGTGGCCACCCTTGAAGCGGCCGTTCACGGCCACGGTGTAGCCGCCGTGCGCCAGCGCCAGCGAGGCGATGGCGTCCGTCATGCCGGGCGCGCAGGAGGCGCCGTCGGCGGTGCCGAAGTTCAGGTCCGGCAGCTTGCCTTCAAAGAAGCGCGGCACCACGGAGGCGATGGAATGAGCGTCCCACAGCACCACGCGGCCGTGGATGGCCAGCAGCCGGTCCAGTTCCGCGCGCAGCTGGCCGTGGTAAGGCTGCCAGTACAGCGTCAGGCGGCGCTGCACTTCCGCCTCATCCGGCGCGCCGCCCTCGGGATACAAGGGCGCGCGGCCGAAGGTGTCCACCGGGCACAGGCCTGTGGTGTCCTGTCCCGGATACAGATTGGTGTTCTCGGGCGGACGGTTCAGATCGATCACATAGCGCGACCAGCGCGCCGACAGCGTGGACGCCCCCATCTCGCGCAGGAAACCGTACAGCTGCACCAGGTGCCAGTCGGTATCGGTCCTGACCGCAGCGGCGGGCGCGAAGCTGGCCGCGATATCGTCCGGGATGTCGGTGCCCACGTGCGGCATCGACACCAGCAAGGGCAGGCTGCCTGCCGTGAATTGATAGTCCATCTGATCGTCCTCCGCGTGGCCGGTGCAGCTTAAGGATGCAGCGGCGTGAACAGGTGCTTGCAGCTGGCGCTCAGCTCGCCCTTCAGCACCAGCTGCTTGGCCGCCTCGATGTCCGGCGCGAAGAAGCGGTCCGCGTCGAAGAACGGCACCTGTGCGCGCAGCTGCGCGTGCACATGCTCCAGCTGCGGCGAGGTCTTCAGCGGACGGTGGAAGTCGATGCCCTGCGCCGCCGCCAGCAGCTCGATGCCGAGGATGGCAGCCGTATTGTGCGCCATGTCGTCCAGGCGGCGCGCCGCGTAGGTGGCCATGGAGACGTGGTCTTCCTGGTTGGCCGAGGTCGGGATGGTGTCCACGCTGCCCGGATGGGCCAGCGACTTGTTCTCGGACGCCAGCGCGGCGGCGGTCACGTGGGCAATCATGAAGCCCGAGTTCACGCCAGGATCGCGCACCAGGAAGGGCGGCAGGCCGGACAGGGTGGCGTCGATCAGCAACGCGATGCGGCGCTCGGAAATGCTGCCGATTTCGGCGATGGCCAGCGCCAGCGTGTCGGCCGCGAAGGCCACCGGCTCGGCGTGGAAGTTGCCGCCCGAGACCACCACGGCGCTGTCGCCGTCCTTGAACAGCAGCGGATTGTCGGTGACGGCGTTGGCTTCGATCAGCAGGGTGCGGCTGGCGTTGGCGATGATGTCCATGCAGGCGCCCATCACTTGCGGCTGGCAGCGCAGGCAGTACGGGTCCTGCACGCGCTCGTCGCCCACCAGGTGGGAGGCGCGGATGGCGCTGTCCGTCACCAGTTCGCGGTAGATGGCGGCGGCGGCGATCTGGCCCGGCTGGCCGCGCACTTCATGCACGCGCGCGTCGAAGGGCGAATCGCTGCCCTTGGCGGCGTCCAGCGACAGCGAGCCGGTGACCATGCCCGCTTCCAGCAGGCGCTCGGCCATGAACAGGCCGTGCAGCGCCAGGGCGTTGGACACTTGCGTGCCGTTGATCAGCGCCAGGCCTTCCTTCGCGGCCAGCACCACCGGCGCGATGCCAGCGGCCTTCAGCGCGTCCAGCGCGGGCATCAGTTCGCCCTTGTAGCGCACTTCGCCCACGCCCAGCATGGCCAGCGTCATGTGCGACAGCGGCGCCAGGTCGCCCGAGGCGCCGACCGAACCCTTGGCCGGGATGGCGGGCATCACGCCCTTGTTATACAGCGCCAGCAGCGTGTCCACGATGAGCGGACGCACGCCGGAATAGCCGCGCGCCAGGCTGCCGATCTTCATCAGCAGGATCAGGCGCACCACGGCGTCCGACAGCAGCTCGCCGGTGCCGACCGAGTGCGACAGGATGAGGTTGCGCTGCAGCTGTTCCAGCTTCTCGTCCGGGATGCGGGTCTTGGCCAGCAGGCCGAAGCCGGTGTTGATGCCGTAGGCGGCGTCGCCCTTGGCCACGATGGCGCGCACGGCGGCGGCCGACGCTTCAATGACCGGATACGCTTCGGCGGCCAGCGCGACGGGGGCGTGCGCGGTCCATACGGCGCGCAGCTCGGCCAGGGTCATCTTGCCGGGGTTCAGGGTCCAGCTGCTGTTTTGTGCTTGAGTCATGGGGTGTTCCTTATTTGATCATAGGCAGGTTGAGGCCATTGCGCTTGGCGCAGGCGACTGCCGTTTCGTATCCCGCGTCGGCGTGGCGCATCACGCCCGAGCCGCTGTCGTTCACCAGCACGCGCGCCAGGCGCTTGGCGGCGGCGTCGGTGCCGTCGGCCACGATCACCACGCCGGAGTGCTGCGAATAGCCCATGCCCACGCCGCCGCCATGGTGCAGCGACACCCAGGTGGCGCCGCCGGCGGTGTTCAGCAGCGCGTTCAGCAGCGGCCAGTCGGACACCGCGTCGGTGCCGTCCTTCATGCTTTCGGTTTCGCGGTTGGGGCTGGCGACGGAGCCGGTGTCCAGGTGGTCGCGGCCGATGACGATGGGCGCTTTCAGCTCGCCGCTGCGCACCATCTCGTTGAAAGCCAGGCCGGCGATGTGGCGCTCGCCCAGTCCCAGCCAGCAGATGCGCGCAGGCAGGCCCTGGAAGGCGATGCGCTCGCGCGCCATGTCCAGCCAGCGGTGCACTTGCGCGTGGTGCGGGAACAGCTCCTTGATCTTGGCGTCGGTCTTGTAGATGTCTTCCGGGTCGCCGGACAGCGCCACCCAGCGGAACGGGCCGCGCCCCTCGCAGAACTGCGGACGGATGTAAGCGGGCACAAAGCCGGGGAAGTCGAACGCGTTTTCCACGCCGTGGTCGAAGGCCACCTGGCGGATGTTGTTGCCGTAGTCGACCACTTTCGCGCCCAGCTGCTGGAACTCCAGCATGGCTTGCACGTGGGCGGCGCAGGAATCGGCGGCGGCGGCCACCAGGCGCGGGTGGCGCTCGGGGTCCTGCTGCGCGGCCTTCCAGTCCGCCACGCTCCAGCCGCGCGGGAGGTAGCCGTTCACCAGGTCATGCGCCGAGGTCTGGTCGGTCACCATGTCCGGCACCAGGCCGCCCTCTTTCGCGCGCTTGACCAGCTCCGGCAGGATCTCGGCGGCGTTGCCCAGCAGGCCGATGGAAATGGCGTCCTTGCGTTCGGTGTGATGCTTGATCAGCTCCAGCGCCTCGTCGATGGAGCCGGCCTGCTTGTCCAGGTATTTGGTGCGCAGGCGGAAGTCGATGCTGCTCTGCTGGCATTCAATGTTCAGCGACACGGCGCCGGCGAAGGTGGCCGCCAGCGGCTGCGCGCCGCCCATGCCGCCCAGGCCCGCCGTCAGTATCCAGCGGCCAGCCAGGTCGCCGCCGAAGTGCTGGCGGCCGGCTTCGGCAAAGGTTTCATAGGTGCCCTGCACGATGCCCTGGGTGCCGATATAGATCCAGGAACCGGCCGTCATCTGGCCGTACATGAACAGGCCGGCGCGGTCGAGCTCATTGAAATGCTCCCAGTTGGCCCACTTGGGCACCAGGTTGGAGTTCGCGAGCAGCACGCGCGGCGCGTCCTCGTGGGTCTGGAACACGCCGACCGGCTTGCCGGACTGGATCAGCAGGGTCTGGTCCGCTTCCAGTTCCTTCAGCGACGCCAGGATCTGGTCATAGCACGCCCAGTTGCGGGCCGCGCGGCCGATGCCGCCGTACACCACCAGGTGCTGCGGGTTCTCCGCCACTTCGTTGTCGAGATTATTCTGCAGCATGCGATAGGCCGCTTCCGCGCCCCAGGTCTTGCAGACACGCTCAGGCCCGCGCGGTGCGCGGATATTGCGGCTGGCGTCGAAACGTGGATCGTTGGCGAGGGAAGTGCTCATATCGTCTCCTTGGTAGCAGGTGATGCGAAGGAGCATAGGATCGCCACGCGCCCTCCGCGCATCTTCCCAGCATAAGTTGTATAGACAACCAAGTCAACCCATTTCTGTGTCCCGAAGCGAGCTGAGCCGCATTCTGGGTCAACCCGAATGCGGCTCAGCTCGGCTTGGGCTTGGGCTTGGGGCAGGTTTGCTTATCGTTTGTAGACCTCCTTGCCGGCGACCCAGGTTTGCAGCACGGTGATCTTGCCGATATCCGCTGCTGGGACTTTGAACAGGTCGGCGTCGGTGACGATGAAGTCGGCCCATTTGCCTGCTTCCAGCGAGCCCACTTCTTTTTCCTGGCGCGCGGCGTAGGCGGCGTCCAGGGTGAAACAGCGGAAGGCCTGGGTCAGGGTCATGGCTTCGTTCTTGTACCAGCCGCCGGCCGGCATGCCGCTGCCGTCCTGGCGCGTCACCGCCGCGTGGATGCCGGCCAGCGGGTTCGGCGATTCAATCGGGAAGTCCGAGCCGCAGGCAATCTTCGAGCCCTGCTTGAGGAAGGTGTGCCAGGCATACGCACCCTTGATGCGCTGCGGGCCGACGCGCTGCTCGGCCATGTTCTGGTCCGAGGTGGCGTGCGTGGGCTGCATGGACGGGATGATGCCCAGCTCCTTGAAGCGCGGGATGTCGGCCAGCGTCACCACCTGCGCATGCTCGATGCGGTGGCGCTGCGCGGCGGCGGCCGGGTATTTCTTCAGCAGCGCGGCGTAGGCGTCCAGGATCTGGTGGTTGCCCGCGTCGCCGATGGCGTGCACATTGACCTGGTAGCCCGCCTTCATGGCCTTTTCCATCTTGGCCAGCATTTCCTCGTTCTTGTAGAACAGCAGGCCGTGCGTGTGCGGCGCGTCGCTGTAGGGGGCGATCAGCGCGGCGCCCCGGCTGCCCAGCGCGCCGTCCGAGTACAGCTTCACCGCCGACAGCGCGTACAGGCCGTTGGCGTAGCTTTGCATCGGCCCCTGCTTCGACAGCTGGTCGAAGTCGGCCGTGGTGTCGCCTATCATGGCGTAGATGCGGGTGGTGAGCTTGCCGTGGTCGGCGTAGTCGCGGAACAACCGGTCTTCGCGCACGCCTATGCCAGCGTCGTGCGCGCCGGTCAGGCCCATTTTGGCCATCAGCGCCAGCGCGCCATCCAGCGCACCGCGCGACTCGGCCTCGGTGGGCGCGGGCAGCACTTTGTTCACCAGGTCCATGGCGCCATCGACCAGGATGCCGGTGGCGTTGCCTTGCGCGTCGCGCTCGATCTTGCCGCCTGCGGGGTCCGGTGTCTCGCGCGTCACGCCCGCCAGTTGCAGTGCCTTGCTGTTGACCCAGATGGCGTGACCGTCCACGCGCTCCATGACAGCGGGACGGTCGGCCACCACGGCGTCCAGTTCCGCAGCGGTGGGGAAGCGGCCCAGCTTCCAGATCTCCTGATTCCAGCCCTTGCCCATGACCCAGGCGCGCTGCGGATTGGCCTTGCTGAACACGGCCACAGCCTGCAGCGCCGCCGCCAGCGTGGCGGGGCTGTACAGGTCCGCGCTGGTGGCGACTTCGCCCAGGCCGAACACATGGCCGTGCGCGTCGATCAGGCCGGGCAGCACGGTCTTGCCCTGCATGTCGATGCGCGCAGCGCCGGCCGGGGCCTTGGCCGCCACCGCCTTGCTGCTGCCCACTGCAATGATCCTGCCCGCGTCGTCATACGCCAGCGCTGTGAATTTCACCAGCTTGCCGGCCGCGTTAAGCGTGTAGCCGTTGGCGTTGTCGACGATGGCGGCGGCGTTGGCTGCGGCAGGCAGCGCGGCGGCGAGGGCAAGCATCAGGGTGGTCAGGCGCATCAGGGTCTCTCCAGTATAAAAACGAGATGGGGAGTGTAACGCACTTAAAACCATCGCCCACATCCTTGATTTCGGACAAGGCCCTATCAAGATCCCGGAGCAAGATAGTCATTCCTACTCACTATGGATTGGAGAAGACATGGCTATCGACGTCTATTTGAAAATTGACGGTATCAAAGGCGAGTCCGCCGATTCCGCACATTGCGGCTGGATCGAAATCAGCTCGGCGCACTGGGGCGTAACTCAGCCCAAGAGTGCAACAGCGTCAACCGGCGGCGGCCACACATCCGAGCGGTGTGAGCATCGCACTCTCTCCCTATCCAAGCTAGCGGACCTTTCATCGCCGATCCTGATGCGGACTTGTTCCATGGGCAGGACCTTGGCCAAGGCTAAGCTTGAATTCATGCGAGCCGATGGCAGTGGCAATCCGGTCAAATATGACGAAGTCGAGTTGGAGAATGTTCTGATCGCCAGCATTGAGCAAGTGGCAACCGAAGGCAACATCCTGCATGACTCCATCGGACTTCGTTTTTCGAAAGTCCAATGGAAATATACACAGCAAAAAATTGGCGGTGGCGCAGGTGGAAACACCGCAGGCGGCTGGTGTCTTTCTACCAATAGGTGCATATAAAGGAGGCGCCATGAGCGAAGACGATCCGCTGCGCCCACCACTGGATTCCCGCCGCTTTTTCATGCTTCCACAATCCCCCATGGACTCGGGCTACTATGTCTACGGCAGGCTTCATGGTAAGCCTGCCAGAGGCGCATACCAGTACGCGCACCCAACCATGATGACCGCCATCCTTCGCGTGGCGCTTGAATGGCAAGCGATTGATCAGCGCCGAATGGGAGTTGGGGACATCAGCCTTGCAGGGGGAATACGCCCCCCAGATCATGACACGCACAGGACAGGCCTGGAAGTGGACGTCCGCCCACTCCGTAAAGACGGCCGAGAGCAGCCGGTGAGTTGGCAAGATCCACAGTACGACAGGGAAGGAACCATCAAGCTGATCGAGCTATTTCGAACTTTCGCGCCAGTTGGCAAAGTATTGTTCAACGGACCTGACGTTCCGTTTACGACACAGTATCCAGGCCACGACGACCATTTCCATCTAAAGCTGCGAGGCTGACTATGCGTAGTTACCCCCTAGTCTGGCAAACCTTGGCGGCAGGCTTGACCATCACACTCGTCCATGCCGCAGTTCCCGCAGACAGATGGCGGTCACTTCATGGCGCGTCCTATATTATCCATGGCGGATCGCTAGCCGATCAGCAAACCCCAACTGCGAACGATAAAAAGCTGTCCCTTGTGATTGATGGCGCGCCTGCACGAGAAATCTTCAATTCGATAGGACCGGATCTATCTGAGACATGCTCGGACGAGAAAGGCGACAGGGCACGAATCAAAAAAGGAGTCAGCTGCACCTTTACAACTAAGGACAAGGGAGCGAAGGAAGGGCCTTACCGATGCTGGATCGGTATCAATCTCAAGACCGGAGACAGCGTGGCGACCATGAGTTGCTGACTTCAGGCAGCGTCGTGGAAGATGACGCCGAGGGTGTGGCGCGAGCCGCTGCGCAGGCGGGACACGCCGTGCCGCATGTTGACGCGGTAGCTGCCGCGCGTGCCGTTCACGGGGCGGTGGAAGACGGGGAAGATGACCATGCCGCCCTGCTCCAGCGGCACCACTTCGGCGCGCGACTGCATGCGCGGGCGCTGTTCGGTGAGCACGAATTCGCCGCCTTCGTAGTCCGTACCGGGCCGGGACAGCAGCACCGCCGCCTGCAGGGGGAAGACGTGCTCGCCGTACAGGTCCTGGTGCAGGCAGTTGTAGTCGCCGGCGCGGTATTGCAGCAGCAGGGGCGTGGGACGGAGCTGGCCGGCGGCGTGGCAGCGGGCGATGAAGTCTTCATGCGCCGGCGGAAAGCGCGGCTCCAGCTGCATGGCTTCGTACCAGCGGTTGGCGAGGTGCGCCAGCGGCGGGTACAGGGCGGCGCGCAGTTCGGCGATGGGGCCGGGCAGCGGGTAGGCGAAGTACTGGTATTCGCCTTTGCCGAAGCCGTGGCGCTCCATCACCACGCGGCTGCGGAACAGCTCGGGCTTGGCGTAGGCGCCGGCCAGGCGGACGCATTCTTCCGGGGTCAGCACGCCGGGCACGAGGGCGCAGCCGTGGGCGTCCAGGTCCTGGGCGATGCGCGGCCAGTCCAAGGCTGCGCAGCGCGCGCCCAGCGCCATGAAGGCGCGCGGCGCGGGGTCGCCGGCATGGCGGGTCAACGGACCCGCCCTACGGGGATCGGGCGGCGCGGCGGCGCCAGGCGCGGACGGGCGGGCGCTCACCGCGAGCCTTCGCGCTTGAGCAGTTCGGCCTTGCGCTCGACGCCCCAGCGGTAGCCGGAAATGCTGCCGTCGTTGCGCACCACGCGATGGCAGGGAATCGCCACCGCGATGGCGTTGGCGGCGCAGGCGCCCGCCACGGCGCGCGCGCCGCTCGGCACGCCCACCCGCTCGGCCAGTTCGGCGTAGCTGACGGTCTGCCCGGCCGGGATCTCGCGCAAGGCTTGCCACACGCGCTGCTGGAAGGCCGTGCCGCGCACGTCCAGCGGCAGGGCCAGGCCGATGCCCGGCGCCTCCACCAGACCTATCACCGCCGCCACCACCTGTTCGTAGTCCGGCTCGGCGCCGATCAGTTCCGCTTTCGGGAAGCGGTCCTGCAAGTCGCGCGCCAGCGCGTCCGGGTCGTCGCCGATCAGGATGGCGCAGATGCCCTTGTCCGTGCTGGCCACCAGGATGGCACCCAGCGAGCACTCGGCCACGGCGAAGCGGATCGCCGCGCCGCTGCCGCCGGCCTGGTAGGCGGTCGGCGTCATGCCCAGGGCGCCGGAGGACTGCGCGTAAAAGCGCCCGCTGGAGTTGAAGCCGGCCGCGTAGATGGCGTCCGTCACGCTGGCCTGCCCGGCAAGCCCGGCCTGGACCCGGCGCTGCTTCACGCCGGCCGCGTAGGCCTTGGGCGTGAGCCCGGTGTGGGCCTTGAAGATGCGGTGGAAATGGAAGCGGCTGATGCCGCCCGCTTCGGCCAGGCTGGCCAGGTCCGGCTCGCTCTCGGCCTCGTCGATCAGGCGGCACATCCGCGCCACCAGGGCGGCCTGGCGCTCGGCCAGCGGAGGCTGGTCCGGCTTGCAGCGCAGGCAGGGGCGGAAGCCGGCCGCCTCGGCTTCCTGCGCCGTGGCGTGGAAGCGCACATTGCCGCGCAGCGCGGGGCGCGAGCCGCACGAGGGGCGGCAGTAAATGCCGGTGGTGCGCACCGAATAGTAAAACTGGCCGTCGGCCTGGCCGTCGCGCTGCTGCACGGCGGCCCAGCGCTGTTCGTCATTGGTGAAGGTGGGTTTCATGGCCTGCTCCGTCATGGTGTCATTATGGGGCCATGCTATCGGGCCGCCAAGGCTGCCGCACTCCGGGTCTTGCTTTTGAATTCATGCCCTGATGCCCCTGCGCAATGCTAAAATCGCCACATGAACCAGCACACCAGCGAACCACAGGCAGCCGAAACCACTCCCATCTTCCAGCGCATCAAGGACCATTTGCTCGAGCAGATCGCCGCCGGCGTGTGGAAGGAGGGCGACGTGATCCCATCCGAACAGGCGCTGGTCAAGCAGTTCGGCGTGTCGCGCATGACGGTCAACCGCGCCGTGCGCGAACTGACCGCCGAACAGGTGCTCACGCGCCGCCAGGGCTCGGGCACCTATGTGGCGCAGCAAAAATACCAGGCCACGCTGCTGGAGATCAAAAGCATCGCCGACGAGGTGCGCGCGCGCGGCCATGCCCACCGCAGCAGCCTGCAGCTGCTGGAACAGAGCAAGGCCGGCGACCTGCTGGCCAAGCAGTTCGGGCTGCCGCCCGCTTCCGTGCTGTTCCATTCCGTGATCGTCCACTTTGAAAACGGCGTGCCCATCCAGGTGGAGGACCGCTGGGTCAACCCGGCCTGCGCGCCGCTCTACATGAGCCAGGACTTCGCCGCCATCACGCCCAACGAATACCTGATGGCCGCCGCGCCGCTGCAAGGGGCCACCTACAGCATCGAAGCGCTCAGCCCGCCGCGCGACATCGCCGACATGCTGGCCATCGACACCCGCCAGCCCTGCCTGGTGCTCAAGCGCCAGACCCGCTCGGCAGGCCAGGTGGCGTCCACCGCCACCATGTGGCACCCCGGCCACCGCTACCAGTTCGCCGGCAGTTTCGCCTGAGGCCGGAGGGCCGTCGCTTGCATGCTGCCAGCCGCGTGCAAGCCTGTGCCCGGAGGCCAAGAAGTAAACGCTTTTGTTAAAACTTCGATGCTATAGTTGACTGAACAAGATGGGGCTGCGGCCCCGTTCCATTGTGAAAGGGAAGCTCTTGCTGCACCGCCGTCTTCAGTCCAGTTTGCCGCCCGGCCGGCGCCGCCTGCGCTGGGCGGCCGCGCTGGCCTGCGCGCTGGCGGCGGGCGGCGCCGGGGCGGCCGAACCCATCACCGTGCAGCTGAAATGGCTGCACCAGTTCCAGTTCGCGGGCTACTACGCGGCGCAGGACAAGGGCTATTACCGCGACGCCGGACTGGACGTCACGCTGCGCGAGGCCCAGCCCGGCGCCGATCCGGTGCAGGCCGTGCTGGACGGCAAAGCCCAGTACGGCGTGGGCAATAGCACCCTGCTGCTCACGCGCGCGGCCGGCCAGCCGGTGGTGGTGCTGGCGTCCATCTTCCAGCACTCGGCGGCGGCGCTGCTGGTGCGGCGCGGCGAAGGCGGCAAGCCGCTGGACTGGCGCGGCAAGCGCCTGATGCTGGCGAACAACAACGACGAACTGCGCGCCTATCTGAAGCAGCAACAGGTCGACCTGGCCACGCTGCAAAACCTGCCGCACAGCTACAATCTGGATGACCTGATCAACGGCAAGGTGGACGCCATGTCGGGCTACACCTCGGAAGCGCCCTATCTGCTGGACCGCAGCAACCTGCGCTACGACATCGTGTCGCCGCGTTCGGCCGGCATCGATTTTTACGGCGACAACCTGTACACCACCGAGAGCGAGCTGCGCGAGCATCCCAAGCGCGCCGCCGCCATGCGCGCGGCCACCCTGCGCGGCTGGCAGTACGCCATGGCCCACCCGGGCGAAATCGCCGACCTGATACGCGCCCGCTACCCCAACAGCCACAGCCGCGAGCACCTGATGTTCGAGGCCCAGCAGACCAGCGCGCTGCTGGAGCAGCGCCTCATCGAGCTGGGCTACAGCAATCCGGCGCGCTGGCGCGCCATCGCCGACACCTACGCCAACCTGGGCATGATGCCGGCCGGCTTCCCGCTGGAAGGTTTTCTGTACCAGCCGCCGCCCAGCACGCTGGCCTGGCAGTACGGCGCCGGCGCGGCGCTGCTGGTGCTGCTGCTGGCGGTGGCCGGCTCGCTGCGCCTGCGCCGCCTGGGCCGGGAGCTGGCGGCGGCCCGCGAGCGCGCCCGCAAGGCCGAGCAGCTGACCAGTTTCGCGCTGGAAGGCACCGGCGACGGCGTATGGGACTGGCTGCCGCAGGCGGACGAGCTGACGCTGTCGCCGCGCTACTGCGAGATTCTGGGCCACGACCCGGCCGAGTTCAAGCCGGACACCCAGGGCGTGATGGCGCTGGTGCACCCGGACGACCTGGCCCGCGTGGGCAACGAATTCATGCTGCCGGCGGCCGAACCGGCGCCCGACGCGGCCGGGCGCACCGCGCTGTCCTGCGAGTTCCGCATCCGCTGCCGCGACGGCAGCTGGAAATGGGTGCTGGCGCGCGGCATGGTGGTGGCGCGCGACAGCACCGGGCGCGCGCTGCGCCTGACCGGCACGCTCGGCGACATCAGCGAGCGCACCGCCGCCGAGGAGGCGCGCGTGGCCGCCATCCTGGAAGCCACGCCGGCCGCCATGCTGCTGGCCGACCGCCGCGGCCATGTGCACCAGGCCAACACCGCCTGCGCCCAGTGCTTCGGCTACGCGCCGGAGCAGATGGCCGGCCTGTCGCTCGAGCAGCTGGTGCCCGACACCATGCGCAGCGCGCCGGGCCGTCCGCGCGAGCTGTTCAGCCGGCACGGCCTGCCGGGCCGCGTGCTGACCGCGCGCCGCCAGGACGGCAGCCACTTCCCCGCCATGGTGCAGCTGGCGCCGCTGCAGATGGCCGGCCAGGGCCTGGCCGTGCTGTCGCTGCGCGACATGACCCAGCGCCAGCGCGCCGAGGAGGCGCTGCAAGCCAATTCCGAACGCTACCGCCTGATCGTGCAGACCGCCGCCGAAGGCATCTGGATGACCGACGCCAGCGACCTGACCACCTTCGTCAATCCCACCATGGCGCGCATGCTGGGCTACGAGACCGAGGACATGGTGGGCCGGCCGATGAGCGCCTTCATGGACGAGGACGGCCAGGCCATGCTGCTGCGCCACCAGCGCCGGCGCAGCTCCGGCCAGGCCGAGCAGGGCGACGTGCGCTTCTTCCGCAAGGACCACACGCCGATGTGGGGCCTGCTGTCGACCACCCTGCTCAACGACGGCAGCGGCGCCTACGCCGGCACGCTGGCCATGATCACCGACATCAACGACCGCCGCCTGGCCGACCAGGCGCTGCGCAACTCCAGCCGCCGCATGGCCTCCGTCTTCAACGCCGTCACCAACGGCCTGGTGGTGCTCAACGGCGACGGTCTTATCCTGGAGAGCAACGCGGCCGCCGCGCGCATGCTGGGCGCGGCGGCCCACCCGGGCGCCGGCCTGTGGCCCGGCGTGCACGAGGACGGCCTGCCCTTCGCGCGCGACGAGCACCCGGTCTACCTGGCCCTGGTGTCGGGCCAGTCGGTGCGCGGCGTGGTGATGGGGGTGCGCCAGGCGGACGGCGGCCTGAGCTGGCTGTCCGTGAACGCCGAACCCATGCGCGACGAGCTGGGCGCCACGCCGATGGCGGTGGCCAGCCTGACCGACATCAGCTACCGCAAGCGCAGCGAGGACGCGCTGCGCCAGGGCGAGCAGCGGCTGCAGGAAATCATCAAGATGATGCCCACCGGCCTGTTCATCAAGGCGCCGGACGGCCGCTTCCTTTTGATGAACCCGGCCTGCGAGGCGCAGTTCGGCTACCGCTTCGACGAGCTGATGGGCGGCGACGACAGCGCCTTCCATTCGCCCGACGAGCTGGCCGCCTTCCGCGCGCGCGACGAGGCCGCCTTCGCCGGCGGCGTGATGCTGGACTACGAGGAAACCGTGTGGAACCCCACGCTGCGCGAGCAGCGCCACCTGCGCACCTTCAAGAATCCGGTGTTCGACGAGCGCGGCCAGCCGGCCTATCTGATCTGCATGTCGATCGACATCACCGACAGCAAGCACGCCGAGCAGGCGCTGCGCGAACTGAACGAACACCTGGAGGAGCGCGTGGCCCAGCGCACCGAGCAGCTCGACCAGGCCAAGCAGGTGGCCGAGGAGGCCAGCCTGGCCAAGGGCCAGTTCCTGGCCAATATGAGCCACGAGATCCGCACCCCGATGAACGGCGTGATCGGCATGGCCTACCTGGCGCTGAAAACCGACCTCGACCCGCGCCAGCGCGACTACCTGGAAAAAATCCGCTTCGCCGGCGAGCACCTGCTGGGCATCATCGACGACATCCTGGACATTTCCAAGATCGAGGCCGGCAAGCTGGAGATCGAGCAGGTCGACTTTGCGCTCGACCATGTGATCCAGACCCTGACCACGGTGGTGGCGCCCAAGGCGGCCGGCAAGGGCCTGAACCTGCTGTTCGAGCTGGACCCCACGCTGCCGCCGGTGCTGCGGGGCGACCCGCTGCGGCTGGGCCAGGTGCTGATCAACTACACCAATAACGCCATCAAGTTCAGCGAACAGGGCCACATCGTGGTGAAAGTGGTCAACGCGGTCAGCGACGCGGCGCACTGCCTGGTGCGTTTCGAGGTGCGCGACCACGGCATCGGCCTGTCGGAGGAGGAAATGGGCAAGCTGTTCCAGTCCTTCCAGCAGGCCGACACGTCCACCACGCGCGAATACGGCGGCACCGGCCTGGGCCTGGCCATCTGCAAGCAGCTGGCCCAGCTGATGGGCGGCGAGGTGGGCGTGCGCAGCGCGCCGGGCCAGGGCAGCACCTTCTGGTTCACGGCGCGGCTGGGCGTGTCGCCGCGCGCGGTGCCCGAGATTATCAACAGCGTGAGCGACGCCGCCGCCGAACTGGTGGCCAGCGCGCGCAGCGCCGCCGTCATGGCCACGCTGAAGGACGCCCGCATCCTGCTGGTGGAGGACAACACCTTCAACCAGCAGATCGCGCTGGAAATGCTGGAGGAGGTGGGCAGCGCGGTCTGCCTGGCCAACAACGGCGAGGAGGCGCTGGCCCTGCTGCGCCAGGCCAGTTTCGACTGCGTGCTGATGGATGTGCAGATGCCGCTGATGGACGGCCTGGAGGCCACCCGCCGCATCCGCGCCGACCCCGCGCTGGCCGAGCTGCGCGTGCTGGCCATGACGGCCACCGCCACCAGCGAGGACAGGGTGCGCTGCCTGGACGCCGGCATGGACGACTTCATCTCCAAGCCCATCCAGCCAGCGCTGATGTACCAGACCATCGCCAACTGGCTGCCGGCCCAGCGCGCCGAGGACGGCGATGCCCAGGCGGCCGGCGGCGCACCTGTCCCTGCTGTGCCGCCGCGCCCGCGCCCACCGGCCTTCCGCCCCACGCTGGCCGGCGACCCGGCGGTGATCGATTTGTCGGTGCTGGCCCAGCTGCTCGGCTACAATCCGCAGAAGATACGCAAGTTCGCCTTCAAGTTCCTGCAGACCACGCAGGCCGGCTTCGAGGAGATCGACGCGGCGCTGGCGCGCGGCGACGTGGCGCGCCTGCGCGAGCTGGGCCACCGCATCAAGTCCTCGGCGCGCACCGTGGGCGCCTTCGGCATGGCCGAGCTGTGCCTGGCGCTGGAGCAGCTGCCGTCCGTGCCGGGGCAAAGCCCGCAGGACGAACTGGCGCATGCGCGCGCGCTGTGCGCCGGCCTGTGGCCGCTGCTGGACCAGGTGACCGAAGTCATCATGAACAACACCACTTTCGCCAACGACAACTGAAAAGCGCGCAATGAGCAGTCAAGAAACAAGCCAAGAATCCCACTCCGCGCAAGCCACCCCGCTGCGCGTGCTGCTGCTGGACGACGACAGCTTCATGCTGGCCCTGCTGGAAGACATGCTGGACGAACTGGGCAGCTTCGACGTGGCCGGCGCCAGTTCCGCCAAGGCCGCGCTGGCGCTGCTGGCGCAGGCCCCGCCCGACCTGCTGATCTGCGACCTGTCCATGCCGGACATGGACGGCATTGAATTCCTGCGCCTGGCGGCCGAGGCCAGCTACCGGGGCGCGGTGGTGCTGCTGTCGGGCATGGACGCGGGCGTGCTGCGCGCCGCCGAGCGCCTGGCCATGGCGCAGGGACTGGCCATCCTGGGCGCGTGCAGCAAGCCGGTGGCGGCGACCGAACTGGGCCGCCTGGTGGCGCTGGCGGCCGCGCACCGGCAGTCCGCGCCGACGCCTTAAAAGCGTTGCTGTGCAACAACAGCAGCATTTTCCGCACAGGCGGCAAAAATGCGTTATTATTTGAGCTATCTCCCGCCTGTTATCCTCTTGCCATCTTTTAGGGCATCTGTTGAATTCATGGAATACGTCTCCATCTGCGGCCTGTAAGCCGGCAGCGTCCAGACGATATCCAGCGACAATGGCTAATCATCCAGGCGTAACTAACCCCTAGCTCCCATTGAGGGAAAAACATGAGCGAAAATATCAAACACATTTCCGATGCATCCTTTGAAGCCGACGTGCTGAAATCCGACCGGCCTGTGCTGGTCGATTTCTGGGCCGAATGGTGCGGTCCTTGCAAGAGCATCGCTCCCATCCTGGAAGAAGTCGCCAAGGAATACGACGGCAAGCTGACCATCGCCAAGCTGGACGTGGACTCCAACCAGGCCATTCCGGC
Source organism: Pseudoduganella aquatica (assembly GCF_009857595.1). Lineage (GTDB taxonomy): Bacteria > Pseudomonadota > Gammaproteobacteria > Burkholderiales > Burkholderiaceae_D > Rugamonas > Rugamonas aquatica_A. Next base: position 131,432 of record NZ_WWCU01000014.1, read on the forward strand.
CAAGTTCGGCATCCGCGGCATTCCAACGCTGATCCTGTTCAAGAACGGCGTGCCAGCGGCGCAAAAAGTCGGCGCGATGGCAAAAGGCCAGCTGACCTCTTTCATCGACAGCAATATTTAAGTAAGATAGGCGGCGCTGCGCCCGCAGCACCGCCTGCTTGGCCGGGAAATGGGCCACACCAGTTCCCTCTTTGATCAACCCCACGCAGTTCCCTCCCCTACCTTTTTCTTCCCGTCACGGGACACTCACACATATGCATCTATCTGAACTCAAGGCCTTACACGTCTCCGCTCTGCTGGAGATGGCGATCGGCCTGGACATCGACAACGCGGCCCGCCTGCGCAAGCAGGAACTGATGTTCGCCATCCTGAAGAAGCGCGCCAAATCCGGCGAGCAGATCTTCGGCGACGGCGCACTGGAAGTGCTGCCGGACGGCTTCGGCTTCCTGCGCTCGCCGGACGCGTCCTACATGGCGTCGACCGACGACATCTATATCTCGCCTTCGCAAATCCGCCGCTTCAATCTGCACACCGGCGATTCGATCGAAGGCGAAGTGCGCACGCCGAAAGACGGCGAGCGCTATTTCGCTCTGGTCAAGGTAGACAAGGTCAACGGCGAATCGCCGGAAGCCTCGAAGCACCGCATACTGTTTGAGAACCTGACGCCGCTGCACCCGAACGAGCCGCTGCGCCTTGAGCGCGAGATGAACGGCGCCGAGAACATCACCGGCCGCATCGTCGACCTGATCTCGCCGATCGGCAAGGGCCAGCGCGGCCTGCTGGTGGCTTCGCCGAAATCCGGTAAATCGGTCATGCTGCAGCACATTGCGCACGCCATCACCGCCAACCACCCGGACGTGACCCTGATCGTGCTGCTGATCGACGAACGTCCAGAGGAAGTGACGGAGATGCAGCGCTCGGTGCGCGGCGAAGTCGTGGCCTCCACCTTCGACGAGCCGGCCACCCGCCACGTGCAGGTGGCCGAGATGGTGCTGGAAAAAGCCAAGCGCCTGGTCGAAATGAAAAAAGACGTGGTCATCCTGCTGGATTCGATCACCCGCCTGGCGCGCGCCTACAACACCGTGATCCCTGCCTCCGGCAAGGTGCTGACCGGCGGTGTGGACGCCAACGCGCTGCAGCGTCCGAAGCGTTTCTTCGGTGCGGCACGCAATATCGAAGAAGGCGGCTCGCTGACCATTATCGCCACCGCGCTGATCGAAACCGGCTCGCGCATGGACGACGTGATCTACGAGGAATTCAAGGGTACCGGCAATATGGAGGTGCACCTGGAGCGCCGCCTGGCCGAGAAGCGCGTCTACCCGGCGATCAATCTGAACAAGTCCGGCACCCGCCGCGAGGAACTGCTGATCAAGGCCGACCAGCTGCAGAAGATCTGGATCCTGCGCAAGCTGCTGTACTCGATGGACGAGATCGAAGCGATGGAGTTCATCCTCGACAAGATGAAGGCCACGAAGACCAATCTGGAATTCTTCGACATGATGCGCCGCGGCGGCTAAGGCCATGGCGGGTTACGCTTCGCTAACCCGCCCTACGGTCTCGCCATGCGTAGGGCGGGTTAGCGCGCAGCGCGTAACCCGCCAATACGGCACATGACAAAAAGTGGCACAGCCCTCCGGCTTGCCGCTTTTTTTTATCCGCTGTATAATCGACGGTTGTTTTTAACCACCGGCAAGTGAGCGGCAATCGGGTCAAGAAGCTGGACGACCGACGAAGTGCTGTTTGGCTACCAAACCACAGAGAGAAGCACATGAAACCAGAAATCCATCCAGACTACCGCGAAGTTGTGTTCCACGACCTGTCGTGCGACTTCAAATTCATCACCCGTTCGACCATCGGCACCCGTGACACCATCACGCACGAAGGCAAAGAATACCCACTGGTGAAGATCGAGGTTTCCTCGGAATCGCACCCATTCTTCACTGGCCAGCACAAGATCGTCGACACCGCCGGCCGCGTGGAAAAATTCCGCCAGAAATTCGGCAAAGTCGGTTCCAAGACCGCGATTGCAGCAGGCTAATCTGCCTCCATGCACGAAAAAAGGCAGCTACGGCTGCCTTTTTTTCATTCATACTCATTCCTTTTTGCGCCCCTGCCGATGAAGCCTGTCCGTCTGCCCGCCGCCGCCACGCTCGCCCTGCCCCGCTGGGCCATCTACGCCCTGTTCCTGCTCTACATCCTGCCGGGACTGATCGGGCGCGAGCCGTGGAAGAGCGACGACGCGGCCAGCTTCGGCATCATGTGGACCATGGCGCAAGGCGGCCTGCAGGACTGGCTGTGGCCCAATATCGCCGGCCTGCCCATGCCCGACGAAGGCCCGCTGGCGTTCTGGCTGGGCGCCGCCTGCATCAAGCTGTTCAGCTGGCTGCTCGGCGACGTGCTGGCCGCGCGCGTGTCCACCATCTTCGTCTTCCTGCTGGGCGTGCTGTCGCTGTGGTACGTCACCTTCGCGCTGGGCCGCCGCCAGGACGCCCAGCCCCTGAAACTGGCCTTCGGCGGCCAGCCGGCGCCGGACGACTTCGGCCGCACCCTGGCCGACGCGGCCAGCCTGATCTACCTGGGCTGCCTGGGCCTGCTGGTGCAGAGCCACGTCACCACCGCCGAGCCGCTGCAGGTGGCCCTGCTGTCGCTGCTGCTGTACCGCTCGGTGCGCTACATGGAGCTGCCTTCGCTGCGCAATGCCGCCCTGATCGGCCTGGCGCTCGGCCTGATGGTGCTGGCGCGCGGCTGGCTGGCCCCGGCTTTCCTGCTGCTGGCCCTGTTCCTGTGCGCGCAATTCCTGGCCATGCCGGCCCGCCGCACCCTGCGCGACCTGGCCGTGGCCGCCGCCGTGGGCGCGCTGGCCACCCTGCCGTGGCTGCTGCCCGCCGTGCTCAGCCACGGCGGCGCGCAGCTGGCCGCCTGGATGCAATGGAACTACGCGCAGATCAGCCTGCCGTCGCTGCAGTCGCTGGCCTATTTCCTGCGCGTGGGCGTGTGGTTCTTCTGGCCGGCCTGGCCCTTCGCCGCCTGGGCCGTGTACGCCTGGCGCCGCCAGACCCGCGTGCTGCACATCGTGGTGCCGGTCACCTTCGCCAGCATGGCCGCGCTGCTGGCCCTGTTCCACCCCGCGCCCGAGCAAGGCCAGCTGCTGCTGCTGCTGCCGCCGCTGGCCATCATGGCCGCCTTCGGCCTGCTGACCATGAAGCGCGGCGCCATCAACGCCATCGACTGGTTCTCCGTCATGGTGCTGACGCTGTGCGCCGCCATCCTGTGGGTGTTCTGGAGCGCCATGCTGACCGGCTGGCCCGCGAAGGCGGCCCACAACGCGCTCAAGCTGGTGCCCGGCTTCACGCCCGAATTCCACACGCCGGCCGTGCTGGTGGCCTTCTGCGCCACCGTGGGCTGGTTCCTGCTGGTGCACTGGCGCCTGTCGCGCCAGCCCGCCGTGCTGTGGCGCGCCGTGGTGCTGTCGTCCGGCGGCCTGATCCTGGTCTGGGTGCTGGCCATGACCTTGTTCCTGCCGGCCGCCAACTACAGCAAGAGCTACGCCACCGTGGCGCGCCAGGCCGCCGCCGCGCTGCCGGCCGGCGTCGGCTGCGTGGAAACCAATGTGGCCCCGGCCCAGCGCGCCGCCTTCGTCTACTTCGGCAAGCTGCCGTTCGGCAAGCCGGGCGTGGATTGCCCATTGTTGTTGCTGCAAGACAACATCCGTATCGAGGACAGCCAGGAGCTGGCGCCGCAGTACCGCGCGCCGCACTGGGAGCAGATCTGGGACGGCCGCCGCGCCTCCGACCGCCAGGAGCGGTTCAGGCTGTACCGCCGCGTGCAGTAAGGGATTGCGCGCGGGCAGCATGCTATGCTGTGCTCAATCACGAGAGTCTTCATGGCAATGAGAATTACTTTACTGGCAATGTTCTTCAGCGCGGCGCAGGCTTATGCAGGCCCGCCGGAAACGCTGTTCATTGCCGGCGAGCATAGCCCGCCCGCCAGCTGGAAGGAAGGCGAGCTGGTCACCGGCCGCGAAACGGACAAAGTGCGCGAGCTGCTGGCCCGCGCCGGCGTGCCTTACCAGATCGACATCCTGCCCTGGAAGCGCGCCTACACCATGGCGCAGCGCCAGCCCAACACCTGCGTCTACTCCACCTCCCGCACGCCCGAGCGCGAGCAGCAATTCAAATGGATAGGCCCGACCGACGAGGCCGAATGGGTGTTCATCGGCCGCACCGACCACAGCTTCCCGCTGCGCACGCTGGAGGACGCCCGCCCGCTGCGCATCGGCACCTACAACGGCGACGCGCGCGACGAGTTCCTGCGCGCGCGCGGCTTCAACGTGGAACCGGTGCAGAACGACGCCTCCAACCCCAAGAAACTGCTGCTCGGGCGCATAGACCTGTGGGCCATCGGCATGCGCGCCGGCAGCAATGTGCTGGCGCAATTCCCCGCCATCGAACGCGGCGAACTGGCCCCGCTGCTCAGCTTCCACAAGGTGAAAGTCTACCTGGCCTGCAACCCGGCCCTGCCGGACGCGCTGGCCGACAAGATGAACGCGGCCCTGGACAGCATGCGCCGCGACGGCACCTTCATCCGCCTGGAACGCAAGTACACCCAGTTGGAAAAACAAAAATAGTCCTTGTAATCAAGGAATTATCAAGCTGTCCACATGTCGCCGGGCAGAGTTTTTTCTCGCGCAAACTGCACACAAAACAGGCAGGGCACGCTATAGTGCTGGCTAGCAATGCTGGTTCCGCCCCACCCTGCGCCCAGCCCCATACGACATCCCGGCCCCAGCCCGCCGGCAGTCCGCAGAGTCCAACACCATGTTCAACATCTACAAGCTTCAGCTCGCGCTCAGGAACACCTGGGTCCGTGTCGCCCTGCTGGCCGTCATTGTGCTGGCCATCGCCATCGCCGCCTGGCGCAGCAATGTGGAGCAGGACGGCGCTCCGGTGCTGCGTTCGCAGAACATCGCCGAGATCACCGCGCTGGCCGGCCAGCGCGCGCGCCTGGACTACCTGCTGGTGGCCAAGCCGCTGTCGGAAGCGCCGCGCTACATCTACAAGTTCAAGGACGCGCCCGAGCTGCACGTGGTGAAAGTGCCCAGCACCTCCCACCTGAGCCTGGAGCGCGAAGTGCTGCTGCGCAACGCCATTCCCTACGGCATCGCGCAGGAGGACTGGCTGGCCAGCCACAAGGCGGTGCTGCAGGACGACGGCGGCACGCTCGCGCCCGCGCGCGACTTCCTGCAGCGCCACGCTTTCGACATCACCGTGGTGCTGCTGCTGTTGCTGGGGCTGAAGTTCGGCCTGCCCGGCATGGGCATGAACGCCAGCGTGATCACGCCGGACCAGCTGAAGGGCAGCCTGGACGACCTGATCGGCATGGACGATATCAAGCAGGAAGTGCTGCACCTGGAAGACATGATACGCAACCGCCGCGTCTACCAGTCGCACAACATCGACAAGCCCTTCAACGTGATGCTGACCGGCCCGGCGGGCACCGGCAAGACCAAGCTGGCCGGCTACCTGGCCAAGCGCCTCAACATGCCGCTGATCCAGGCCTCGGGTTCGGCGCTGGAATCGGGCTATATCGGCGGCGGCTCCAAGGCGCTCAACGCGCTGTACAAGAAAGCCTGCGCGCGCGGCTCCTGCATCATTTTCCTGGATGAAGCGCAGACCCTGTTCATGCCGCGCGGACGCGGCGAAAAGAAATGGGAAGACGACACCGCCAACACCCTGCTCGGCCTGCTGGACGGCGTGAAGAAGGAAGAAGGCGCGCACGTGATCTGGGTGGTGGCCTCCAACTTCGACGACAGCAGCTCGCAGATGGACGAGGCCATGCTGCGCCGCTTCTCGGTGAAGATCAACTTCCGCCTGCCGAACAAGAGCGAGCGCGCGCAGCTGCTCGAGTCCTTCCTCAAGCGCAAGCAGGAAGGCTGCGTGGACTGGCACAAGCTGGACCTGGACCAGGTGGCCGAGATCACCGCCAACCTCAGCCCGGCGCTGCTGGAAACGGTGGTGGAGCGCGCCAGCATGATCGCCATCCAGGAAGGCAAGATCATCGACACGGACCTGATGTTCCGCGCCTTCGAGCGCGCCACCATAGGTCTGACCGACCGCGCCACCACGGCCGAGAAAACCCGCCAGCGCGAGCGCATCGCCTTGCACGAGCTGGGCCACTTCTTCATGCAGATCGACCCCTATTTGCGCCAGGGCCTGCCGCTGCACGAGGTGAAGGAAAAATCGCACCTGCTCAAGATCAGCACCGAGTCGGTGTCCAAGCTGGGCGCGCTGGGCTATGTGCTGTCGGCCGGCGACGACATGGCGCTGCGCACGCTGGAAGAACTGGAACAGGACGTGATCCAGCTGTACGGCGGCGTGGCGGCGGAAGAGCTGTTCTACGGCGCGCGCGGCATCTCCGTCGGCAGCCAGAACGACATCCAGAAAGCCACGCGCCTGCTCGACACCATGGTCAACCAGCTGTCGATGTACACGCGCTCCAAGCTGGACTACAGCCAGTTCAAGCGCGAAGGCGGCGAGCACACGCTGGTGCAGGTGGAAGCGAAAGCCGACCAGCTCTACAGCTACACGCTGGGCGCCATCGGCGACTACCGCGCCGCCATGGAATCCATCAAGGACGAGCTGCTGGAACGCTACGTGCTGTCGAAGGACGACATCTTCGCGCTGCTGGAAGAGCGGCTGGACACGGCGCCGCTGCAGCGCGCCGCGTAAGCCGGCAACGCTAGCGCGACGCCATCATCACCGTATCGGCCGGCAGCGCAACACTGGTCACGAGCCGCTCGTAATTGCGTATCGTGATGGCGTTGCCCCGATCGCCGAACTCCATGCGCGCGCCGGAGAAGGTGGTGAATACCCCCTGCGCGCGCGGCAGTATTTCCATCCTCGGCTCGCCATCCAGGCGCACGAAATAGCGCTGCCCGCGCTGCGAGAACGCGATGCGCTGGCCGTTGCTCAACAGGTAGGAAGACGCGTACTCATCGAACTCGCCGGGCGCCAGCCGCATGGTCTGCGGCGCCTTGATCTGGACGCTGTCCGCCTGCGGATCAGCATAAGCGCCGGGCATGCCCAGCCACAGGGCCGCGCAAACGGCGGCGCCAAAATAGACTCTCATGGTGCACTCCAATCAGCGGATAGGCCGCTGCCGCATCACTCCATACTAGCAGTCATGCGGCAGAGCGTAACTTGCAATTGCACTGATTATTTCTATCCCTGCACACCAGCTGATAGCCCTTAGGTAAAGGCGCGCTTTAACGGCGGGCGAGTACCGTCACACCGGTGGCGGGCATTTTGTGCGCCATCGGCAGGCGTTCCAGGTTGTCGATGGCAACCACGTCGCCGCCTTCGCGGAACTCGATGCGGGTGCCGGCGGCGGTCTTGAACACGCCCGGCGCCTGCGGATACATCTCGGTGCGCGACTCGCCCGGCACTTCGGCGTAGTAGCGATTCACGGTGCTGGAGAATTTGATCTTGCTGCCGCTGTCGAGCACAAACAGATTGGCGTACTCGTTAAACTCGGCAGGCGCCAGCTTGTAGCCGCTGCGCTTGATCTGCACGCTGTCGGCGTTGTCGCCAACGACCTGCGGGCCGGCGATGGCGCCGCTGGCGAAGATGGAAAGGGCGGCAGCTGCTGCCATTGCGACGAATGCTTTTTTCATGATGCTTCTCCGTATGCTGGTTGACCTGGTGGTCACCGCTGTTCTCGTTTTAGCGGGGACAGGTTCACAATAGCAAAGCGGATTTCGCGCCGCAGCCGGCGCGCGACAAACGGTGGATTTGCGGGGGCGAACTGCAGTCCGCACGGACAGGCGGTGAAGCGGCGGAGTAAGATAAGCGCATGCAGATCCGACCTTACCGGCGCGGCGAAGAAGCCCAGCTGCGCGCCATCTTCCACGCCTCCGTGCACGGCCTCGCCAGCCGCCACTACACGGCCGAGCAGCTGCGCGCGTGGGCGCCGGAGCAGTACGATGCCGCATTGTGGGAACAGCGCATGCGCGCCAACCAGAGCTGGGTGGTGGAGCTGGACGGCGCGCTGGCCGCCTTCGCCGACCTGCAGCCGTCCGGTTATATAGACATGTTCTTCGTGGCCCCGCCGTACGCAGGGCGCGGCATCGGCCAGGCGCTGCTGCGGCACCTGTTCGGGCTGGCGGCCGAGCGCCGCATCGCCGTGCTGCGCTCCGACGTCAGCCTGACCGCCGAGCCCTTCTTCGCCCGCCACGGCTTCACGATTGAAACCCGCAACGAAATCGCCACCCGCGGCGAACTGCTCTCCAACGCCACTATGCGCAAGCTGATGCCCGGCTTCTAGACCTTCATCGGCAAAATCACCATTTGCAAGCCCTCCAGGTGCAGGCGGCGCTGGATGGCGAGGGAGGCCTGGTTGTGCAGGGCGCGGGTGAACCAGTTGTCGGAGGAGAAAATGAGCTTGCTGGTAAAGAAGATCGCGTTCGGGAATTCATTGCTGATTTCTTCGCACATGCGCGTCACCTCTTCCACCGCCTCGGTGCCGAAGCCGAGATAGGACGAGGACGCCATGCCGTGGCTGTGGCAGAAGTCCACGAAGTATTCCAGCGTGGTTTCCGCGTCGCTGCGCATCTGCTCCAGCGCGCCTTCGCCGCCGTAGGCGTGCGAGTCGACCGTGCGCGCATTGATGAACAGGAAATTCTTGAAGTGGCCCGGGAACATGCGCTGCACCCACAGCAGCGCGTGCAAGCCGCCGCCGCGCGAATTGCCGACGATGAAAACCGCCGTCTGGTCCTGCGGGTCCGGCTCCACCGCTTCTGTGTTGCTGCCGAAAGGCTGGCTGGCGAACACCTCGTCCACCGAATGGATGGCGCGCTTGGTTTCACGGTAATGGTTGCGCACCACCACGCACATGGCGGCGATGGCGCCGATGATCAGCGCCGTCGCCCACCCGCCTTCGGCAAAGCGCTCGATCAGCAGCAGCGCCAGGATGCCCGCGCAGATCGTGAAGCCGACCAGCGACAGCAGGAAGCGCCCGAACCAGCGCCGGTTCTTCTTGCGGTTGCGCACCCAGTACAGGCACAGGCCGAACAGGGAAATGGCAAAGGTCAGGAACACGGAGATGGAATACAGCACCACCAGCAGGGTGACGCTGCCGCCGGTCCACCACAGGACGGCCAGCGCGGCCAGGCCCATCACCAGGATGCCGTTCTGCGTCACCAGCCGGGTCGACAGGTAGCGGAATTTGTGCGGCACCCAGGAGTCGGCCGCCATATTGGCCAGCACCGACGGGCCGCCCAGGAAGCCGGTGTTGGCCGCCACGAACAGCAGCCCCGCCTCGAACGCCAGCACCACCGCCAGCAGCAGCTGGTTCAGCATCGGCCCGCCCAGCCCCATGTGGTTGATGATGCTCTTGAAGGTGGACGCGTTCAGCGTTTCGCCCGCGACCGGCTGCGCGTCCCACAGCAGGTAGAGCATGATGATGCCGCCCGCCGTCACCGCCAGCGAAAGCGCCATGTAGAGCATGGTCATTTTGCCGGTGCGCACGCGCGGCTCGGCCAGCAGATTGACGTTGTTGGACACCGCCTCCAGCCCGGTATAGGTGCCCCCGCCCTGCGAGTAGGCCAGCAGCAGCATGCCGGCCACGCCGGTCCAGCCTATTCCCTGCGCCAGGCTGACGGTTTCGTTCAGCGTGCTGGGCACCAGGCCGGGCAGGTTTTCCGCGTGCGCGTAGACGCCGTACACGATCAGTATCAAATGGGTGATAACGAAGCCGACAAAGATGGGCAGCAGGATCTGGATCGCTTCCTTGAGGCCGCGCAGATTCATCACGATCAGCAGGCCGATGAAGAACACCTCGGCCCACAGCTTGTAGGGCTGGAAGCCGAGCGGCAGGAAGGACGCCAGCGCGTCCACGCCGGAGGCGATGGAGATGGCGATGGTGAGCACATAGTCGAGCACCAGCGCGCAGCCGGAAATGAGGCCCATGTAGGGCCCCACCAGCTTGGTGGCCACGCGGTAGCCGCCGCCCCCGGTCGGGAACAGTTCGATCACCTGGTTGTAGGCCAGCGCGATAATGAAGACGGTGATGGCGGTGGCGACGGCCATATACAGGCCGAGGTGGGTGTGCGCGCCCAGCGCGCGGAAGGTCTCTTCCGGACCGTAGGCGGACGAGGACAGGCCGTCGGCCCCCAGCCCCACCCATGCCAGGAAGGCCACCAGCGCCATCGAGTGGCGGGTCTCGCTGCGCATCGGGTCGAGCGCCTTGCCGAGGATAAGTTCGCGTATCTTCTTGTTTTTCATGCCTTTGGCGCCCGCTGGGGGCGGTTTGCATCGGTAGCCAGAATGATGACACAGCCGGACCATGCGCAGGCTTACAATTTCAGCGGGGCTGGACTATAATGCATGCCTTGCGCGTACCGTGCCGCCCTGGTGGTGGAACTGGTAGACACAGCAGACTCAAAATCTGCCGAAGAAATTCGTGCCGGTTCGATTCCGGCCCGGGGCACCATTACCGCATAGCTCACCGCAGCACCCACACTCAGAACCCGCATGTCTTCCAGGCAGTGCGGGTTTTTTGTTTCTTGCACTGCATCACTCTATACCATCCCATTGCGTCGAAATACCGTCATCTCGTACCTGTTCCACTTCTCGAACGGCAGCAAGCGTGACGCTATCATGGAAGGTCAGATACGTGGCTGAAGAAAGAAACGGATTAAGGCATGCCGTCAACGGGCCACGTAAGCTACAACGGCGGTACCATCGGCAATCAGGCCCATACTGCTGGGCATACTCAGTAAGTGAGTCGCATCGATACTGGATTGGTCATAAGGCAGCTGGGGCTGCACACATATATTGCAGTGCTCGCCTACCAGAGCCACAATCAGATTAAGGTGGCCTCCCCCTGAGGGAGGCCAAAGGCAAGCCCCCCCCCTTCTGAGGTGCAGGACTAATCCATCCGTCGAAATTTTTTCGGCGATGGTTTATAAACGGAAAAGTCGAATTGCCCGGCAAGTCCGATGAGGAAAGTCTTCCATCATTGGAGACCATTAAAGCCTTTATTCAGCCCACTCGGCGAGGCCATAGAACGTGTCAAGCGCGCGGTTGGTCAATGAGCTTAACCGTATACGCGCGATACCTTGTCACGCAAGCCCGACACTGCGTCAACAGTCCTCTACGCGCTCAAACTGTGGCCGGCACTGCTGCGCTACTGCGATCGACTCGTTGATCGGCAGGGCCAAGCTGAACGCTATCGACCACGAAGCCTAGCGTCACCTGCTGACGCTTATCGCCGATCCCCGTCCACCGAGTTGATGAATTCTTGCCTTAAAACTACAACTTGCTAGCAGCTCCCCGATTTGACGCCCCCACCAGCAGGGGGATGCCAGCATCGATCAAATTTCCAAACCGCTCAAGACAGCGCTGGCGCGACGCTTACCTTCCTGGCGGAATACTCGCCTCATCTGAACCCACACGACATATCTGGGCGCACGTGGAAGGCAAGGTGTCACGTAAACTGGTGATCGACAAGGCCAACATGAAACGCTTGGCCATCAGTGCCTTGCGCAGCTTGCAAAACCCACCTGCAAAAGTAGCCCGCTTTTCAGGCCGCTTGAGTGCAGGCATATTGGCATGTAACTTCACCTTAGGAAGTTAATAACTAGCTAAATGGTATTGAGAAATATTTGAAAAAAGTGACTTTTTGATAGAATTGCAACATAATTCCCGTGATAACGTTGCTCAATTGGCAGCAATGAGAATCTCGCTCTTAAAATAAAAGTAAATAAAATGAAGAAAGAAATAGCTATTTGGATTTCTGCGATCAATTTCTTGAACCCTGCATTTGCGGCCCCTGTCAGAAATGATGATGGACAGATAGCACAGCGCACAGCAATGTGCAACTTTATCTACGCCCGCCTGTATGAGACGACTTCTGAATTGATAGATCAGAAAAAAAACGAAATAGACTTACAAGAAAAATCTATTACCAACAACGCAATCTCGTATAACACGGCAGCCATTCGAGTTAGATTTATAAGGAAAGAAAAAGGCCCAGTGATTATATCAGCAAAATATTCAAAGAATTATTTCGAAAAAAAAATACAAAAAAAAGATATTTTTCTCAAAATTTTACTCAAGAACAGCTTTGACGTAAAAGATGAGATTAACGACGGGTGTGACACTAATGATATAAATATTAAATTTCTTAATAACGAAGTTCAAGAAGTTACAATTTCCTCACACTACCTGGACTAATTTATGCCACTATCGAACCCAACTGATACCTCTTACGGCCCAGGCGGTCAATTTCGCTGAGCACAGCGGAGAAGCTGTCGATGACCGCCTTGGTGGTGGCGTTGTCCATCTTGGCGAGCACCACAAAGCCGGTCGTGCGTTCGACCAGCGTGCCGACCGACGAGCGGTTGGCGGCGCCTTTGAT
>NZ_WWCU01000150.1 GCF_009857595.1 Pseudoduganella aquatica
TATGCATAGGCCAGCGCACGCGGGCCAGTATGCCTCTCCAGTAGGTCTTCAAGCGCCTTGCGAAGCGGCTCAGTGACTCAATCTCACTCTCAGCAGCCATGCGCAGCCAAGTTTTCCAGCGGCAGCGCCATTGCCAAGCCCCGCTGGGTTGCCATAGTTCCTTCAAACTAGCCTTCATGATGTATGTGGTCATCAAGGCTTTGTTCGCTGCCAGTAGTTCTTCAAGCTTGGGCCGTTGCTCTTCCGGGACGTTTTCTGGATTGCGCAGCAGCAGCCAG
>NZ_WWCU01000151.1 GCF_009857595.1 Pseudoduganella aquatica
GCAAGTTGCCGCGCTGACCACGGCCGCCGTTGCGCAAGGTCTGAAAACCCACCAGGTCGTAGCGCTGACCACCGACGCCGCCGCCGCCCTGAGCAGCGCGCAAGCCGCCGCCCTGAGCACCGCCAACCTGGCCGCGCTGGAAACGGCCGATCTGGCTGCGCTGAAAACCGCCGCCATCCGCGCCCTGAGCAGCAGCCAGGTTGGCGCACTGACCACCGACCAGGTTGTCGCCCTGAGCACCACGCAAGTGGCTGCCCTGGTCAGCAGCCAGGCTG
>NZ_WWCU01000152.1 GCF_009857595.1 Pseudoduganella aquatica
CCACCGAAGAACGCGACAGCATCACCTCGTGGAGCGCGGTGCGCACGCTACAGCCGGGCAGCACCGCCACCCACAGCTGGGACTACCGCAATCCGCTCGGCGTGCACTTCATGAGCGTGGCCGCGCTTGGGGAGGCCGACCAAGGCAGCAGCGGCCGCTGGATGGCCGCCAGCATGGACGACTACCAGGTACTGCCCCCGCACGCCGGCGACGACCATGAAGATCTGTTCAAACTCGGCCAGCTGCGCATGCAGCGCCACGACTACGAAA
>NZ_WWCU01000153.1 GCF_009857595.1 Pseudoduganella aquatica
GTATGACTGAAGCTTAGAGGCTTTTCTTGGAACCACTTCCGATTGCTACGTGAACAAGTTCACTCGTCCCACTCCCTTGAATTACGCGCCCGGATTTGCCTAAGCGCCTTCTATGAAGCAGAAACTGCCTATTCCAACAGGCAGACAACCTTCCGCGATCCGTCCCCCCATCGCATCATACGACGGTGCAGGAATATTAACCTGCTTCCCATCAGCTACGCATCTCTGCCTCGCCTTAGGGGCCGACTCACCCTGCTCCGATGAACGT
>NZ_WWCU01000154.1 GCF_009857595.1 Pseudoduganella aquatica
ACGTTCATCGGAGCAGGGTGAGTCGGCCCCTAAGGCGAGGCAGAGATGCGTAGCTGATGGGAAGCAGGTTAATATTCCTGCACCGTCGTATGATGCGATGGGGGGACGGATCGCGGAAGGTTGTCTGACTGTTGGAATAGTCAGTTTCTGCTTCATAGAAGGCGCTTAGGCAAATCCGGGCGCGTAATTCAAGGGAGTGGGACGAGTGAACTTGTTCACGTAGCAATCGGAAGTGGTTCCAAGAAAAGCCTCTAAGCTTCAGTCATAC
>NZ_WWCU01000155.1 GCF_009857595.1 Pseudoduganella aquatica
AGATTAAAACTCAAAGGAATTGACGGGGACCCGCACAAGCGGTGGATGATGTGGATTAATTCGATGCAACGCGAAAAACCTTACCTACCCTTGACATGGAAGGAATCCCCGAGAGATTGGGGAGTGCTCGAAAGAGAACCTTCACACAGGTGCTGCATGGCTGTCGTCAGCTCGTGTCGTGAGATGTTGGGTTAAGTCCCGCAACGAGCGCAACCCTTGTCATTAGTTGCTACGAAAGGGCACTCTAATGAGACTGCCGGTG
>NZ_WWCU01000156.1 GCF_009857595.1 Pseudoduganella aquatica
AGGCTGGCCCAATTTGTCGGCTTGTGGTGCGAGAAACTACCGGTCGCCCACGTTTGCCAGCTTACTGGCCTCCACTGGGAAACCGTGCGGCGAATCGAGCGAGCAAGGCTTATCGAACAATTGGCGAGGCTGCCTGCCGCGCAGCCCAGCAAGTTGGTCATGGACGAGTTTGCGCTATTCAAAGGGCATCGTTACGCCACGGTGGTTCTTGATGCCGACACACGGCAAGTACTCTGGGTTGGCGAAGGGCGCAGCCG
>NZ_WWCU01000157.1 GCF_009857595.1 Pseudoduganella aquatica
ACTTATCGGCTGTTGAAGATTGAAGAACTCAGGGGGATTAGCTCAGCTGGGAGAGCACCTGCTTTGCAAGCAGGGGGTCGTCGGTTCGATCCCGTCATCCTCCACCATTACAGTTCAAACGTAAGCCTCTGTGGTTTAGGTTTGAGTTGTACCGTTCTTTAAAAATTTGGAAGAAGTAAAGATTTATTATTTTCGTTTGATCGCAAGATTGAACGAGGGTAGTGATTGTATGTATCAACAAACGCAACAACGTAGTA
>NZ_WWCU01000158.1 GCF_009857595.1 Pseudoduganella aquatica
TCAAGGCGTTTTCCCAGGCGCAGCTGGTGCGCACCAAGACCGACCAGGTCGACGCCAAGGTCATTGCCGAGTTCTGCGCCAAGCATGGTCCGGAAGCATGGCAGCCGCCGCCGCTGAGCGAACAGGAATTGAAAGCGATGGTGCTGCGCCTGGATGCGCTGCTGGCCATGCAGACGCAGGAAACGAACCGCCTGGACGTGGCGCGCGAATCGGTCCGGGCCGATATCGAACAGCATATTGCCTGGCTCGGCGAGC
>NZ_WWCU01000159.1 GCF_009857595.1 Pseudoduganella aquatica
TGCAAGTCGAACGGTAACAGGGAGCTTGCTCCGCTGACGAGTGGCGAACGGGTGAGTAATATATCGGAACGTACCCAAGAGTGGGGGATAACGTAGCGAAAGTTACGCTAATACCGCATACGATCTAAGGATGAAAGCAGGGGACCGCAAGGCCTTGTGCTCCTGGAGCGGCCGATATCTGATTAGCTAGTTGGTAGGGTAAAGGCCTACCAAGGCATCGATCAGTAGCTGGTCTGAGAGGACGACCAGCCACAC
>NZ_WWCU01000015.1 GCF_009857595.1 Pseudoduganella aquatica
GTGTCCGGCGCGCTGTACGGCAGCGCTTGCCAGGTGGCGTGCGCGCGCCGCGCGGTGCGGCAGGTGCTGCGCCACACCGGCGCCAGGCCGCAGTTCATCGACGAGCGCAAGCTGGCCGTGGCCGGCTGGATGGCCGGCCTGCTGGGCGAGCGGCCGGCCGGCCGGCGGCTGCGCGCCAAGGTGGCGCTGGGCCGCTCCCTGTTCGACATGAACAAGGGCATACCCAACGGACGCTTCCTGGCCGGCGCCTACTGGCGCAGGCGCGGCGGCCTGCCGCCGGGCTTTCCCGGCGGCGCCAACCCGGCGCTGGACAACTGCGGCCTGCTGTGGGTGTCGCCCGTGCTGCCCATGTGCGGCGAGGACCTGCTGCGCGTGCATGCGCTGGCCGAGCCGATCTTCCGCCTGCACGGCTTCGACCTGTTCGCCACCTTCAGCATGATCAACGAGCGGGCGCTGGGCGGCGTGATCACCGTGGCCTACGACAAGGACAGCCCGGACGAGACCGCGCGCGCCATGATGTGCTACCGCCAGCTGTTCGACACCGTCATGGAGGCCGGCTACATTCCCTACCGCGTCGGCCTGCAGTCCATGGCCGATCTCGACAGCGGCGGCGACAGCTACTGGCGCGTGGCCGCCCGCCTGAAGGCCGCGCTGGACCCGCAAGGCATTATCGCGCCCGGCCGCTACCAGCCGCCGGCGCGGGTTTAGCGCCGGACCTGGCATACGCTGCAGCGGCATGGGGGCATCCATCAGGCGCTGCCGCGCCGGCGCAGGCCGGCCAGTCCGAGCAGGCCTGCGGCCAGCAGCGCCAGAACGCCGGGCTCGGGCAGTTGCACCAGGGCGACCACGGGGTCGGCCAGACGCCAGCCCCAGCCGTTTTTCCCCACCGCCGAAGTGGCCAGTATGCTGGTCATGGTGTTAATGCCGAAGAAGTCGCTGCCGCCGGCCTGGCTGGCGCTGCGGAAGTAAATGCAGGCCGGGCCGGACATGCAATTGGCCAAATAGGTGCCGGTGCCGAAGGCCGGCGTGGGCAGGCCGTCGGTTTCCTGGAACAGCGTGGTGTTGAGCGGGTTGAACGCCACATTGCTCATGCCGGCTACCGGGCCGGTCACCATGCCGGGCGTGAACTCCCAGCTCATCAGCAATTCGCCGTCGGTGATGCCCTTGATTTTGTTGAAGGCAGTGCGGTCGCTCGCTTTCAGCCCGCCCGTGCCAAAGCCGGGGTTGGTGCCGCCGCTCAGTTTATCGATGTAGAAGTCCAGGTGTATCTTGCCGTCGCAGCCAAAGGCCGCGTTGGTGCAGCCGGCGCTGAAGATGCGCTTGCCCACGCCGCCGGTGCCGGCAGCGGTGCTGGCGTCGCCTGCGCCATACATCATGAAGGAGATGCTCTGGTTGTTCAGCCCCTGCTGCCAGTAGCTGTCGGAGGCGTTGCCAACCTCGTTGATCGAGGTCATATAGCCGGCCGCGAAAGTGGACTCCTTCAGCGTGCCGGCCTTGCCCGCGTCGCTGCTGCGCGCCTGGTAGCCGGTGTACTTGATTTCCAC
Source organism: Pseudoduganella aquatica (assembly GCF_009857595.1). Classification (GTDB taxonomy): domain Bacteria; phylum Pseudomonadota; class Gammaproteobacteria; order Burkholderiales; family Burkholderiaceae_D; genus Rugamonas; species Rugamonas aquatica_A. The sequence continues at coordinate 1,545 of NZ_WWCU01000015.1, forward strand.
CAGGCCCGGTTTGCTCAGGACGAAGGGGGCCAGCGGCGCCGCCATGGCCAGCGGCGCGCAAACAGCGGCCAGGCAAAACAGCGTGCGGCGCAATACGGTCAAGCTCTGCATGATGAACTCCTGTGGTTGGGTTGCTCACTACACACATAGCAATATGCGGGCCACGCGGCGGTTTGCGGGGCAGGGACCGGATTGCCGGTCCGGCGCTGGGCATGCGTGTAAGCAAAAGCGACGCTGTGCAGCCGAGCCCACGGCCGAACTCACAGTTGCGGCAGCAGTGCCCGCACTTCGCTCTGGCGCGTGAAGGTCTTGTCGGCCAGCAGCAGCTCGAACTGGCGGCGCGCGCCGGGTTTGTCGCCGGTCTTCATCAGCGCGGTGGCGTAGTGGTAGCGGATCTCGCTGGCCTGCGGCGCCGCGTCGCTGGCCTGTTTCAGCAGCGGCACGGCGCGCGCGGCCTGGCCTTGCTCGAGCAGTACCCAGCCCAGCGTGTCCTTGACGGCCGGATTGCCGCCGGCCAGCTTGTGCGCCCGTTCGGCGTACGCCAGCGCGCGCTTGTCCTTCACCTGCTGCAGCGTCCAGGCCAGGTCGTTCAGGGCCACCACGTTGCCGGCGTCGGCCTCGATGACTTTCTCGTACTGCGCCGCCGCCCCCGCGTAGTCCTGCGCGCTCATCAGCGCGCTGGCCAGGTAGAGGCGCGCGGTCGCGTCGCGCGGATGCTGCTGCAGCCAGTGCAGCACGCGCTCGGTGGCCTCCTGCTTGCGCCCCTGCGCCGCCAGGCTGCGGTGGATGGCGATCACGGCCGGGCCGCTCGGTTCCAGCAGATAGGCGCGCTCGTACAGCTTGAGCGCCGGCACGGCGCGGCTTTGCGCCATCAGGATGTCGCCTTCCAGGCGGTAGCCCAGCGGCAGCTGCGGATTGCGCTTCTGCGCCTGCTGCGCGATGGCGAAGGCCTCGGTCCAGCTGCCTTGTTCGGTCAATAGGCGCACCGTGGTCAGCTGGGCCAGGCCGTTGTCCGGCTGCAGCGCCAGCGCCTTGCGCGCCGCGGCCAAGGCATCCGGCAGTTGACGCAAGGCCAGGTTGGCGCCGGCGATCTGCATCTGCACCATGGGCGAATCGGGCTGCAGCACGGCCAGTTTGGTATAACTCTCCAGCGCGGCCTCGTGGCTGTTGCCGGCGGTTTGCGCCTGCGCCAGCACGGCCAGCACGTCCGCGTTATCGGGATTACTACCATGCAGCTTTTGCGCCAGCGTCAGCGCCTTCGGCGTTTCCCCCGCGCGCAGGTAGTAGTTGGCCAGCAGCAGCGCCGGGGGCAGGGCGTCCGGATTTTCGCGCTGCGCCCGCTCCAGCCAGCCTATCGCCTCGGCGGTCTTGCCCTGGCCGGTGGCCAGCCGCGCCAGCGCCGTCATGACCGCGATGTTTTTCTTATCCTTGGCCAGCGCCGCCTCGTAGCGCTGGCGCGCGCGTTCGGGCTGGTGCTCCAGCACATCGAGCTGGCCCAGATTGTCGAGTGCGGGCAAGTAAGCCGGATCGAGCGAGAGCGCGCCCTGGAACGCCGTCCGCGCGGCGGAGAAGTCGCTGCTGGCGAGCAGCACGCCGCCTTTCAGGTTCTGCACGGCGGGATTGTTGCCCTGTTTTTCCAGCGCCGCCACGGCGGCCAGCGCCTTGGCGTAGTCCTTGTTACGCAGATGCACCACCACCAGCATGATGCCGGCGCGCGGCGCCTTGGCGTCCAGCGTGCTTGCGCGCTCCAGTTCGCTGATTGCGCGCTGGCTGTCGCCCAGGCCGAGCCGGCTCGCGCCCAGCGCCGCATGCAGTGCGGACGTACCGGGCGCCAATTCCACCGCCCTCTGGAAATAGTCGGCCGCCTGGCCGAACTGCTGCAAGCGCATATGGGCGTCGCCTGCCGTGGCCAGCAGCTCGGCATCCCCGGGGTATTTTTCGATCAGCGGCTTCAGCAGCGCAATCGCGTCGACCGCCTTGTTGTTGCGCAACAGCGTGGCAGCCAGCAGCTTGCTCGCGTACAGGTGGCCGGCGAGATTTTCCAGGAAGCGGCGCAACTGCTGCTCGGCCTGGGTGTTCTGGTTCAGTTCGTACTGCACGGCCCCGGTCAGCAGCACGGCGGGCATATAGTCCGGTGCTGCGCGCAGCACCAGCTGCAGCTGTTCCAGTGCCGCCGGATAGCGCTGCTCGCGGAAGTCCAGCAAGGCCTGCGTGAACACCAGCGGCAGGCTGGCGGGCGCGGCGGCCCGGGCCAGGGCCAGCTGGGCCTTGGCGTCGGCGAATTTGCCGGCCTGGATCAACAGGCTGGCGATGTCGATGCGGGTTTGCAGGTCGGCCGGGCGCAGCTTGAGGATGTTTTCGTAGCTGGCTCGCGCCTCGGCCGGCTTGCCTTGCACGCGCAGCAGGTCGGCGCGGAAGCGCAGCGCGTCCACGTCGCCGGGATGCAGCGCCAGCGCCTGGTCCGCCAGCGCCAGGGCGCGCGCTTGCTCGCTGTCCAGCAGGGCCAGGCGAGCCCGCCCCAGCAGCGCCAGGCTGTTGCCGTCCTGCTTGGCCAGCGCGGCGTCGAGCTGCTGTTCCGCTTCGGCCCGCCGGTTCAGGCCGAGCAGCGCGTAGGCGCGCAGCGCCATCATATCGGCGGTGGCCGCCTGCGCGGGCAGCGTGGCCAGCAAGCCGTCGAATTGCTGTTGCAGCAGCATCACGCGCGCAATGCGCGGCAGGATCTCGACCTCCGCCATGCCGGCCTGGCGGGCGCGCCGGTATTCCTTTTCAGCCGACTGCACATCGCCCGATTCCAGATAGAAATCGCCCAGCAAGGCGCGCGCGGCGCTGTGCTCGGGGTTGGCTTGCAGCACGTTCTTGAGTTGAATAACGGCGGCTCGCGTATTGCCTTTCTTCTGGTAGGCTTGCGCTTCCGCGATCAGGGCCGGCGCATCCGGCTTGTGCTTGCAGGCGGGCAGGCTGGCGGCAAGCAGACCGGCGGCCAGGATGGCGCCGGCGGCACGGCTGGCGCGGGGCAGGGACGAATTCGACATAGATCTCTCCGGGGGACGGGCGTAGAGTTCCAGCGTAGGCGTTCGCGGCCCGGGGCTTGTTGATCGGCCTCAATGAACTGCATCAGGCTGCGGGCTTGCTTGCAGGCAGAGGGCCGCGCCGCGCTGGTCCACGGTGTGCAGCTCCACCGGGCGGCGCCACACGCGGGCGATATAGTCCAGCACCCGTTCCGCTTGCGGCTGGGCCAGGCCGCGCCCGTCGCAGTCGTGGTCATGCGCCAGCGCGAGCCTGCCGCCGGCGCCCACGCCCGCCACCCGGATCGACGGCGCGCCATAGTTGTAGCGCGGCGCCAGGATGGCTTCGTGCAGCGCGGGCAAGTCCCGGCTCGCGAGCCAGGCGGCGCCGTCGCGGTCCTGCATGTAGGCGAACAGCTGCAACTGCGCGGCGACGTCGCGGTCCAGGTAATTGCGGATGAAGCCGAAATCGTCCTCGTCGCGGCAGATGCGGCGTGCTTCGGCCAAGCCGCGGCGTTCAATAATGTGGTCCCATAGCGCGTATCCCAGGTGGTAGGGATTCAGCTGCAAAGCCAGGCGGCCGTCGCCGCATGGGCGCACGATGTCGGAATGGACACGAATCGCTTCCAGGTACAGCGGCGCCGCCAGGAAGCCCGCTTCGCGCAGCAGGCGCGCATGCCAATAGCAGGCCCAGCCTTCGTTCATGATCTGGCATGCGTGCACCGGATGGAAATAGCACACCTCTTCGCGCACCGCGAGCAGAATGCCGCGCTCCCAGTCTTGCAGTTCCGGGGCGTTCCGCGCGATGAACAGCAGCAGGTCACGCTCCGGCACGCCGGCGTGCACGTCGACTTGGGCCTCCAGCGCCAGGGCCGCATCCAGCACCGTGTCCACCGCCGCCTGGCCGTGCAGCAGCGCCGCGCGCTCCACCAGCCTGGCATGGGCGGCGCTCCGCTCCAGGATGCCGCTGCCACCCGGATCCGTGAAACCGCGCAACAGCGCATTGCGGCGGGAAAAATCGGCGTGGCCCAGCACATGGGCGCCGACCAGCGCATTCTCGGCTTCGGTGTTGCTGTCCGCCAAGAAGGCGCGGCATGGCGCGCCGGGAAACATCACCTCATAAATGCGGGACTGGCCCATGTGGCGCGCCGTCATCTGGCGCAGGTAGCGCAGGCCGAACGACCAGTGCCGCATACGCACGGGCAAGCCGTAGATGGCGATTTCGAGCATGAAGCTTTCCGGCACCTGCTCAAAATCCACCGGTCCGCATTCCAGGCCCAGTTCGGCGGCCAGCGCCTCCATGGCGGCGAGATGGCGGCTCATTTGCGCGCGGCGCCGTGGCCAAAGAAGCTGCGGATGGCGTTCCATGCGTCGTCCGGCTGCGCGAGCGTGCAGATTGCCGCCGCGTCGCCGGCATGCTGGCGGGCGGCGAACAGGCGCTGCAGCTCGCTGCCCTGGGCCGCATTGGCGCGTGATGCGCCGACTACGGTTTCCGCGTAGCCCATGAAATTGAGCGACGGCGCCAGGGCCGCCAGCGCGGTGCTGGCGGCTGCGCGGTCTTCCCTGTAGTTTTCGCCGTCGGACGCGTAGAACAGATAGGCGTTGTGGTGCCCGCCCCCGTAGTCCGCGCGCAGGATGTCGTGCGCAAGCTGGAACAAGCACGATGCCTGCGTGCCCCCTTCGCCGGAAATCTGGAAGAACTCCTGTTCGGAGAACTCCCAGGCGCGGGTGGCGTGCGCGAGGAAGCGCACCGCCACGTCCTGATAGCGGCGGCGCAGGCCGTGCAGCGTGAAATGGAAGAAGGTCTTGGCCAGCTTGCGTTCGGGCAGCGTCATGCTGGCGGACACGTCCAGCGCGAACAGGACCACTGCCTTGCTGGCCGCATGGCGGCGGGGCTGCTGCTGGCGGAACCGCAAGTCATCGTTGATGTAGGCGAGGCCGGGTGCAGGGGAGGGCCGCGTCGTTTGGGCAGCTCGGCGTTTCACTGCCTGCATGGCGGTGCGGCGCCGGTCCAGTTGCGACAGCGCGCCTTGCCGGTTCCAGCCGCTGCGCATGTTCGCCGGCTCCTTGCCGGGGCCGGTTTCCGGCGCCAGCAAGGGCAGTTCCAGTTCCTCCCACAGCCAGTCCGTAATGTCGCCGGCGGTGAACTCCAGCTGCATGCGCACGCCGTCGTCCCCTGCGAGAGACTCCGCGCTGCCGGCGCACGCCGGTTCTCGCCCTGCACGCAGCATGTCGCCAGGCCTGCCTGGACCGTGGCCGGCGCCGCTGCCGCCGTCGGGCGCATCCGCCAATCGAAATCGCGCGTGCTCGAGCAGATGCAAGGGCACGCGGACCGGGCGCCGCGGGTCGCCGGAAATCAGGTCCGGGCATTCCAGAAATTGCGGAACATAGGCCAGCACCGCCTGGCGCACTTTCTGGTTGTGCCGCAGCCAGTCGCGTTCGCCGCGCGAGAACAGCTCATACCATCGGGACTGGTCTGCCATGGCGCCCCCGTCATTCCTGCGCCAGCAAAGTGGTGACATAGGCCAGCGCCTCGCGCGCGCTGTGGGCGTCGTAGCCGTATTCGTCCACCAGGCGCTGCTCCACTGCGCTTAGCCGTCCGCGCACAGCCTCGTCCGGACGCCGCTCCGAACTCACCAGCCGCAGCACATCGCGCCGCTGCTCGAACAGGTATTGCTGTATCGCCTCGCGCAGCGGCGCATGGCTGGCCAGGTTGAACTGTTCGCCGCGTTTGTAAGCGCCCATCGCCTTGCGCACCACCTCCTGCCTGAAGGACTGCTTGCCCGCCTCGCTCACGTGTATCTTCTCCTCCACCGCGCGCAGAAAGCGCTCGTCCGGCCGCCGCTCATCGCTGGTGATGGGATCGCTGACCTGGCGGTTGTCCAGCATCGCCTCCACTTCGTCCAGGTACTTCTCCAGCAGCTCGTCGGCCTCGCGCTCGAAGGCCACAAACAGCGCGCGGTGCACATCCTCCTTCACCCACACGTTGTAGAAAGCCTTGCGCGCAAGCGCCAGGTGCTCCAGCCAGCGCCGCTTCTTGCGGGCCTCGATACGTGCGTCACTCTCGATCGCATCCTTCAGCGCCAGCAGCACTTCCATGGCGCCCAGGCTGGCATGGCCGCACTGCCTGGCGTGGATGATGGCGTGGGACAGCGCGTTGACCACAAAGCGCGGCGAAACGCCCGCCAGCGCCGCATCCTGTTCCCCTCCCGGCGCGCCCTCCCGCGTGCGCGCCGCTTCGGGACGCAGCATGCCACCCACGTCTTCGTCAGCGTGCAGGCGCACCGCGCGCACCAGCTCGTCGTCCTTGCCCTCGCTGTCCGGCAGGCGGCTCAGCACGGCAAACACGGCCGCGGCGTGCAGCGCGTGCGGGTCCAGATGCGCGTCGCGGAAAGCCGGTGCGGCCGACTTGATCAGCTTGGCGTAAATGCGCGCTTCGGCGCGGTAGTCCAGCGTGTACGGCACCTGCACGATAACCATGCGGTCCAGCAGCGCCTCGTTTTCGCTTTCCAGTACAAAGCGGCGGAACTCGGCCAGGTTGGTGTGCGCCACGATGGCCAGGTCCAGATGGATCAGCGGAAAGCGCGCCACCTTCACGTTCTTCTCCTGCGTCAGCGTGAGCAGCAGATGCAGGAACTCGCGCTTGGCCTTCAGGATTTCTATCATCTCCAGCACGCCCCGGCTGGCCGCGTACACGGCGCCGGACCAGGACCAGGCGCGCGGATCGCCTTCGTCGCCAACCTCGGCCACCTTGGACAGGTCGACCGAGCCGACCAGGTCGGCCATGTCGGCGGTGGCGGGGTCGTGCGGGGCATATGTGCCCACGCCGCAGCGCTGCGCCTCGGCCAGGAACAGACGCTCCACCGGCATCTGCAGAAAGTCGCCGCCATGCTGCTGCTCCAGGCGGGCACTGCAGTGCGGACACAGTTCGCCCTCGGCCACGGCGCCGTAAGTGTCGCGGAAATGGCCGCGCATGCTGTGCGGCAGCAGGTGCAGCGGGGACTCGTGCACCGGGCAGCCTGCGATGGCGTACAGCGCGCCGTCGTCGGTCTGGCTGTATTCCTCCAGGCCGCGCTTGAGCAGTATCACCAGCGTGGACTTGCCGCCGGATGGCGGGCCGAGCAGCAAGAGCAAGCGGCGTCCGACCTCGGAGCCCGCCGCCGCAGCCTGGAAGTAGGCGCATACGCGGGCGAGGGCGTCGTCCAGGCCGAACAGTTCGCCCGCAAACAAATCCTGTCCGGCGCCCGCGCGGCTCCAGCGCAGCATGTCCCAGATGTACTGGTGGGCGTTGCGCGCCAGCAGGGTGGGGGCGGCCGGCAAAATCTGCCCGAGAAACTGGGCGAAGGGGCCGCGCCAGGGCTCGGCGCGATGCTGCCGGGTGTAGCTTTGCAGGCTGTCCAGGAATTGCTGATGCGCGCGCACGGCGTTCTCCTCAGGTTGGCTACAGTATCTGCCCGGGGGAGATGTGCGGAATGAGGCGCGTCAAGGAGTGGAGGGGAACTTTTTGCAGCTGCGGTGCTGGCGGGTTACGCGCTGCGCGCTAACCCGCCCTACGGCGCCGCATGGGTAGTTTCGCGTGGGGCGGGTTAGCGGGCTCTGCCCGCGTAACCCGCCGGGGCGTCGTCTATTTTACGTTGTGGATGCGCGCGATGGCGGCCGACACACCCGCGCCGTAGGCCGGATCGCACGCGGTGCAATTGGCCACGTGGCGGTCTATCACCTGCTGGGACGCGCCATGGATGGCGCGCGCGGTGTTTTCAAACAGCAGCGTTTGCTGGGCGGGCGTCATCAGCTGGAACAGCAGGCGCGGCTGGCTGAAATAGTCGTCGTCCGTGCGGTGGTTCCAGTGGTCGGCCGCTCCCTCGATGGACAACGGCGGCTCGCGGAAATCAGGCTGCTCCACCCATTCCTGGTAGCTATTGGGCTCATACGGCGTGGCGCCGCCCTGGTTGCCGTCCACCCGCATCTGGCCGTCGCGGTGGTAGCTGTGGAAGGGGCATTTCGGCGCGTTGACCGGAATCGACGCATGGTTCACGCCCAGACGGTAGCGCTGCGCGTCGCCGTAGGAGAACAGGCGGCCCTGCAGCATCTTGTCCGGCGAGAAGCTAATGCCGGGCACGATATTGGCGGGGTTGAACGCGGCCTGTTCCACTTCGGCGAAATGGTTCTCGGGATTGCGGTTCAGCTCCAGCACGCCCACTTCGATCAGCGGGTAGTCCTTGTGCAGCCAGACCTTGGTCAGGTCAAAGGGGTTGTATGGCGCGGTGGCGGCTTCCTTCTCCGGCATCACTTGCACGAACAGCTTCCATTTGGGGAAATCCTTGCCTTCTATGCTCTCGTACAGGTCGCGCAGATGGGTTTCGCGGTCGCCGCCTATGCTGGCGGTCGCTTCCTCGTCGCTCAGGTTGGCGATGCCCTGCTGCGTCTTGAGCGTGAACTTCACCCAGTAGCGCTCGTTCTGCGCGTTGATGAAGCTGAAGGTATGGCTGCCGAAGCCGTGCATGTGGCGATAGCTGCGCGGAATGCCCCGGTCGCTCATCACCACGGTCACCTGGTGCAGCGCTTCGGGCAGCAGGGTCCAGAAGTCCCAGTTGCTGTTGGGGCTGCGCAAGCCGCTGCGCGGATCGCGCTTGATGGCGTGGTTCAGGTCGGGGAATTTGAGCGGGTCGCGCAGGAAGAACACCGGCGTGTTGTTGCCCACCAGGTCCCAGTTGCCTTGCTCGGTGTAGAACTTGATGGCGAAGCCGCGGATGTCGCGCTCGGCATCGGCCGCGCCGCGCTCGCCGGCTACGGTCGAGAAGCGCACAAACAACTCGGTCTGCTTGCCGATGCTGGAGAACAGCGATGCCTTGGTGTATTTGGTGATGTCATGCGTTACCGTGAAGGTGCCGTAAGCGCCTGCGCCCTTGGCGTGCATGCGGCGCTCGGGGATGACTTCGCGGTCGAAATGGGCCAGTTTTTCCAGGAACCACACGTCCTGCAGCAGCGCCGGGCCGCGCGGGCCGGCGGTCTGGATATTCTGGTTGTCAGGGACGGGGGCACCGAAAGCGGTGGTCAGCTTGTTCATTGTAGATCCTTACTGAAATGCTGCGTTGTGAAAGCCATTGTTCTGGGGGCGGGCCATGGCGCGCTGGCTGGCGCTGATCAGGCCGCGCTGCGTGGCCACCACCACCGCGTGGGTGCGGGCGGTGGCGTCCAGCTTGCTCATCAAGCCTTTGACGTGGGTCTTTACCGTGCCCACCCCTATGCCCAGTTCGCGCGCGATGGACTTGTTGCAGCAGCCCTGGGCCAGCAGGCGCAGCACGTCGGTTTCGCGGCCGGTCAGCGACTCGCGGCTCAGGCTGTCCGCCACGCAGCGTGTGACGGACTCGCTCAGGTAGCGCAGGCCCTGGCTCAGCAAGCGGGCGGCTTTCACCAGCTCCTCGGCGCTGCATCCCTGCAGCAGATAGCCGTGCACGCCGCTGTCCATGGCCATGCGCACTTCCCATTCCTTGTCGAACTGGGTCACGATCAGCACGCGGCGGGCGGGGCTGTAGCGTTCCTGGGGCGCCTGGCGGGCGGCGGCAATACCGCTCTGGTAGTCTGCGACCACCACATGCGCCACGCTCAGCGCCTGCGGGCAGGCGGCGTGGGTGGAAACGGCGAACTCTGCATGCTCGCCCAGGATGGCGCGCAACCCCGCCGCCATGACGGGGTCTTCATGCATGATGTGGATGTTGATGGTGTTTGGCTGCATGGTGGATCTCCTACGTACTGCAGCAGCGAGCGCTGTTGCTTCTCATACATTTATGATGTACGGACAAGGTAGGCAGATCAAGTTAAGAGATGTTAAACGCGGTTAACACCAATTTTGCAAGCACGCGCCAGCTAGGCTGGCTGCGGCCTGGCGCCCCACGCGAGCCAGGCCAGCAGCGCTATCGCCGGCAGCAAACCGTAGAATCCAACGTAAATATAGGCAAACGCTCCGCCTATGGCGCCGGCGCCGAAGGCCAGTATCGGCCACAGGAATTTGGCGCAGCGTCGATGGACGGATGCGTCCGCGCCGCCGCGCACAATGTCCACCAGGTCGATCACCAGCTGGGTGACATTGCCCGTCATGACGGTGGTTGGGGTCAGATGGGACAGCAGCAGCTTGGCGGCGGCGTTCTGCACGCCCATGGCGGCCGCGCCTATCGCGCCGGCGAGCAGGGCCAGCGGCGCGTCCGACGTGGTCAGCGGCACGGCGGCCAGGCCGGCCAGCATAAAGCCAATGAGCAAGATCAGTTGCAGCGAGAAAACCGAACGCAGCGGCGCCTTGCCGCGCCGTTCCAGCGACAGGATGTACAGCCGGGTAAAGGCTACGGCCGCAACAAAGGCGCCGAAGGCCAGGAACTTGATCAGCACGCTGTTGCCGCTGGGGCGGGCCAGCTCGCTGCCGATCAGCACAAAGTTGCCGGTAACGTGGGCGGTGAACAGGCCGAACAGGGCGACAAAGCCCAGCGTGTCCACATAACCACCTAAAAAACCCAGTGCAACTGCTTGCCGGGATGCCCGTAATTCAGTGCTGCTGTCTGCCACGCTGTCTGCCATTGTCATGCTCCATCCTGTAAATGGAGGCACTTTAGCGCAGTGCACCGGCAAACGCGCTCTCTCTTATGCCCTAGGGGCGGTCCCAAGGCGGGGTGTCCTTGAACTGTTCGACCAGGAAATCGATCATGACCCGCACCTTGGCGCTGAGGTGGCGCCGGCTGGGATAGACCGCCTGGATGTCGATATCCGGCAGGCTGTAGTCGGGCAGCACCTGTACCAGGCGGCCCGCGCGCACGTCCGCGCCAACCAGGAAGGTGGGCTGCCAGATGATGCCCTGGCCGCCCAGCGCCACGGCGCGCGCGGTATCGCCGTTATTGGTGCGCATCATGAAAGGAATCTTGACGGTATGCAGCTTGTTGTCCGCATCCAGCAACTGCCATTCATCCGTGGCGTTGTAGCTGTAGCCTATGCAGTGGTGCTTGGGCAGATCGGCCGGCGTGGCGGGCGCGCCGTGTTTGGCCAGGTAGGCCGGCGACGCGCACAGCATGTTGACCGAGCTGGCCAGCTTGCGCGCCACGTGGGAGGTGGAACCCGCGCGTGAAATGCGGATGGCCATGTCATAGCCTTCCTCGACGATGTCGACCACCCTGTCGATCAGCGCCACCTCCAGCTGCACGTCCGGATACAGCTCCATAAAGCGCGGCCACAGCGGCGCCAGCTGCAGCACGCCGAAACTCAGCGGCGCGTTAATGCGCAGCAAGCCGCGCGGCTGCATGGTGGCGGAGGACACGATGGCTTCCGCCTCGGCCACTTCGTCGAGGATGGATTTGGCGCGTTCAAACAGCGCCTCGCCGCTGGAGGTGAGCGACATGCGGCGCGAACTGCGGTTCAGCAAGCGCGTGTGCAGGTGCGCTTCCAGGTCGCTGATATAGCGGGTTACGTTGGCGGGGGAGGTGTCGAGGGCTTCGGCTGCGCGGGCAAAGCCTTCCTTGCGGACGACCTCGACGAACACTTCCAGTGCGCGCAGTCTATCCATGGACAGGGGCGCAGCTTAGTAGCGGTTCCAGGTGTTGGCGGCGGTGCGGGTGGCGGCCGCTTCCTTGATATTGCTCAGTTCGGCATCACGCGCTTCGCGCTGCATTTCGGCCAGTTTGGTGGCGGCCTGGCTGTCGCCGGCGCGGGCTGCGTCTTCGAATAATTTGATGGCTTCGTCGCGGCGGTTGCTGTCCGCCTGGTATTGGCGGGCCAGTTCGCGGCGCGCCACGGCGGAACCCTGTTCAGCCCATTCGCGCAGTCGCCGCTCCGCAGCAAAATTCCCGTTTTTATTCATTTGCAGTGCCGTCGCTTCGATAACCGGTGCAGGCGGGACCATGTCGTCTTTAGCCTGTACGCCGATCAGTACGCCCACGGTAACCAGGACCGTTGCTACCAAAACGCCGGACTTGTTGAATAATTCCATCTTTGAGAACCTTTATGCGTGTCGCTCGATCGGACAACGGGGACGCTATGATACCACTTATTTCCAAAAGACAACAAATATTGTGTGCTTTTGCTATTTGGTGCAGTGCATTACATCATCCTCTTTTCTGAGGCTGCATGCAAAGCGAAGGGGATATTAGCATGCTCATTTTGCGCAAAAAGCACACATTCCCACAAATCAGGGTAACAATTGTAACCACATGTGAAATTTCTCAACGCACCGTAGGAATAGACCTACATCATTCCCCTATTGTGAACGGATTATTCATAGGGTGCATGTATCAAGTGCACATCAATAAGTGCCATGCATGCTACTTGGCACTTCATATAGCTCGGTATGCCCGAAGCCTTGCTCATAGTCCAGCACCGAAATCACCGACGGTGTGATGCGCACAAACACCGAACCCGGCCATGTTGCGCTGCCCGCATGCACCATCTGGCGCAACTGCGGAAAGCGGAACAGCATCAGGTCGGCCGCGTGCGCCGATTCGTCGGCATCGCCGACTATCTCCGCCAGGCCGCCCAGCGACAGGCCACGGATATGCTGCCAGTCCGCATAGGGCGGCGTGACCGTGGCCGAGACCCGGTTGTTCTGGCGGATGTTATGCGCCTTCTGGCTGTCCAGGCCGATGCCGGCGTACAAAATCAGGCCTTGGTGGACGTAGCTCACCACGGTGGCCTGCGGATAGCCGTCCGGGCGCAGCGTGGCCAGCGTCAAGTCGTGCGTGGCGGACAGCAGCTTGAGTACAAACACCCGGCGGGTGGGATCCAGCGATTGCATACGGCCTCCTTGCAGTGGAAGTGCGCGCCATGCGCACCGGAGTTCCGATGCTAGAAAGCCGCCCGGATTTCGGCTTTGCGCAAGATCAAACGAACGCGGATTTTCATTTGTTGTTTTGAACGCCGGAATATTGGAGGAGGCGGGATAGCTTGCGCTAGAATCAAAGATGTTTCCTACCGATACGAGGTTAGTGATGGCGGGCACGAAACAGCAGGCCGGGACTGGCCGGGCATGAGGAAGATGCCCGGCTTCGGCGTATCCTGGGCGGCGGCGCTGCGCGGCGCGCTCACGGATATGGCGCTGCAGCGCAAGCTGCTGCTGGTGTCGGTCATCACGGCCGGCATCTCGCTGCTGGCGGCGCTGGTGGCCCTGGCTTCCTATGACGTGGCGGTGGCCAAGCCCAGGCTGGTGTCGGAACTGGCCAGCCGTGTCGAGCTGGTTGCGCTCAACCTGGACGCGGACCTGAACTTCGGCGACCGCAACGCCGCCACCCGCACGCTGGCCGCCCTGCGCGGCACGCCCGACCTGCACAGCGCCTGCCTGTTCGACGCCCATCACCAGCCTTTTGCGCACTACCGGCGCAATGGCACAACCAACTGCGCCTGGCCCGCCACTCCCTCGCCATCCGGCCAGCAGCTCGCCGGCCCCTATCTGGCCATGATGGCGCCGGTGCGCTTCGGGCACGAGACCGTGGGCTACCTGCAGGTGGAATACACGCTGCCGGCGTTGGCCGAGCGGCTGCAGCGCTACAGCCCGGTGCTGGCCGTGGTCTTGCTCACGCTCACCGTGGGCGGCCTGCTGCAGGCCATCATCGTGCTGCGCCTGGTCACGCGGCCGCTGCTGGCCCTCTCGGCGGTGGCGCACCGCGTCACGCAGGAGCAGCGCTACGACCTGCGCGCCGAAGTGGCCGGGCACGACGAAGTAGGCCAGCTGGCCGAGGCCATCAACACCATGCTGGGCACCCTGGCCGCGCGCGACGCCGCGCTGCGCCGCAGCCAGTCGCAGCTGGAAAACATCGTGGAGAAGTCCTCCGCCATTATCTTCATCAAGGACCTGGAAGGGCGTTACATGCTGGTCAACGAGCGCTTCCGCGTCACGCTGCCGGCTGGTGCGCCCGATCCGATCGGCCAGGACGATGTGCGTCTGTTCGGCGCCAGCCCGGGCAGTCCGCTGCGCGCCAACGACCACGAAGTGCTGAGCACCGGCCACGCCAAAGCCTATGAGGAGACGCTGCCCGACCACCACGGCGAGGAACGCACCTATTTGTCGGAGAAATTTCCACTGATAGACGAACAAGGCCACACCTGGGCGCTGGGCGGCGTGTCCACCGACATCACCGAGCGCAAGCGCGGCGAACTGGAGCTGCTGGAGTACCGCGACCGGCTGGAGCTGGAGGTGGCCGAACGCACCGGGCAGATGGTGGAGGCCAACCGTGGCCTGGCCGCCTCGCTGGAAACGCTGCAGCGCGCGCAGGACGACCTGGTGCGCAACGAGAAGCTGGCCGCGCTGGGCGCGCTGGTGGCAGGCGTGGCGCACGAGCTGAACACGCCCATTGGCAACAGCCTGCTGGCCGTCAGCACGCTGATGGACCAGACACGCGACTTCCAGAAGCTGGCCGCCGCAGGCCTCAAGCGCTCCACGCTGGATACCTTTGTCACGGATATCAATGCCGGCGCAGAAATCGTGCTGCGCAATCTGCACCGCTCGGTCGACCTGGTGGCCAGCTTCAAGCAGGTGGCGGTGGACCGCACCACCTCGCAGCGCCGGGTCTTCCTGCTGGCCGAGCTGGTCAGCGAAATCCTGCTGGTGCTGATGCCCACCTTCAAGAAGTCCGGCATCACGGTGCGCCAGGACGTGCCGGAAGAAATAGAAATGAACAGCTACCCCGGCCCCTTCGGCCAGGTGCTCATCAACCTCATCACGAACGCACTCAGCCACGGCTTTGACGGACGCGGCGAGGGCGAAGTGGTGGTGAGCGCGCACAGTGTGGACGGCGGCAAGGTGGAAGTATGCGTGGTGGACAACGGCGGCGGCATCGCGCCGGAAAACATGAGCCGCATCTACGACCCCTTCTTCACCACCAAGCTGGGCAGGGGCGGTTCCGGGCTCGGCCTTAACATCGTCTACAACATCGTGTACGGCGTGCTGGACGGGAAGATCGACGTCAAGAGCGAGCTGGGCAAAGGGACGCGCTTCACCATGACCCTGCCGAGCGGCATGGAGAAGCGCTGAACCGCGTTTAGAAGTCCACCGTGGCCGACACGGTCACCGTGCGAGGCGCGCCCAGCACCAGGTAGCCCGAGCCGGGGTAGCCGCCGGCCGAAGCCCAGTAGTTCTTGTCGGTCAGGTTGTCGATGCGGGCGCGCAGCGTCACGTTGCGCTCGGCGATACGGGTGGCGTAGCTCACGCCGGCATCCAGGCGGTTCCAGGACGGCAGCCGCTGCAGGTTGGCGCCGTCGGCGAACTGGCTGGCGGTGTGCAGGGCGCGCGCGTTCACGCTCAGGCCCGGCACGGCGGCCACATCCCATTCAGCGCCGATATTGAGCTGCGTATCAGGCACGCCGATGGCATCCTTGCCCTGGTTCCTGCCGCCTTCGGTCTTTCTCTGCTCCGCGTCCAGCAGCGTCAGGCCGCCCAGCAGGCGCAGGCCGCGCATCGGCTGGCCAAGCACGGACAGCTCGAGGCCCCGGTTGCGCTGCTCGCCGAATACGCCGAAGTAGCCGTTCTCCACATAGCCCGACGGCTGGCCGGTGCTGAACAGCGCGGCGCTGAACGCCAGCGAGCCGGTGTCGTATTTCGCGCCCACTTCCTTCTGGCGCGACTTGTACGGCGCAAAAATGGCGCCCTTGTTGAGCACGTCCGCGCCGGACGCCACCGCGCCTTGCTGCAGGCCTTCGATGTAGTTCGCGTACAGCGACACGCCCTTATACGGCTTGTACACCAGGCCGGCCATCGGCGTCAGCTCGCTCTGGTTGTAGGAGGCGTTCTCCTCGGCGGTGCCATAGTCGTAGCCATAGTCCTTGATGGTCTGGCGGCGCACGCCCACAGTCAGCAGCACCTTGTCGTCGGCAAAGGCCATGGTGTCGGCCACGGCGTAGCTGGACAGCTCGCTCTTGCGCGTCAGCCCCGGATCGCCCAGATTGCCGCCGAAGTAGATGGTGGGGGGAGCCGCCTTGTCCACCGGTGCGTGGATATTGGTGGCGATGGCGGAAAAGTCGCTCATCGCATACGCATTGCGCGACTCGGCGTGGAAGGCGGACAGGGTGGCGCTCAGGCTGTGGCCCACGCTGCCGGTGCGCAGCTTGCCTCGCACGCCCACCTCGCCGGTGCGCACGCTGTCTTTGCGCTCATTGTCGAAGCGGTACATGATGGCGTCGCCCTTGGTGTTGGAGACGGTGGGCGCCGCCAGCACATTCGATTCCTTGCCGGAACGGGCGCCGAGCGCGGCCCAGGCCACGGCGCCGGAGCCCAGGTCGGCCTCGCCGCGCAGCGTGCCGAAAGTGTCGCGCTCGTTCGAGTGGGTCCAGTTCTGGGCGAAATTGCGGCTGGCGTCCGGCGCGGAGGGCAGGGCGATGCCGCCGGCCACCGTCACGCTGGGGCGCGCGTTTTGCAGCTTGTGCTCCTGGAAGCCCACGTCGGCGGACAGGCGGTAGCCCTCGCCGTGGAAGTCCAGGCCGACCGACAGCAAGCTCATTTCGCGGCCTTCGCGGTCCACGGCGGTGTCGCCGTCGCGGCGCACGGCGTTAATGCGGATGCCGGTGTTCTTGTCCGGGCCGAAACGGCGGCCCAGGTCCAGCGCGGCGTAGCCCAGGCCGCCGCTTTCGGTGCCCAGCGTGAGCGAGGTCAGGTCGTGCGCGCCGGCGCGCTTGGGCAGCAGGTTGATGGTGCCGCCGATGCCGCCGCCGCCGGGCTGGGCGCCGTTGATAAAGGTATTCGCGCCACGGAACACTTCCACGCGCTCCAGCAACTCGGTCGCCACGAACTGGCGCGGCAACAGCCCGTACAGGCCGTTGTAGGCCAGGTCGTCCGAGTTCACAGCGAAGCCGCGTATCACGTACAGCTCCTGGTAGTTGCCGAAGCCGCGCGCCACGCGCACCGACGGGTCGTTCTGCAGCACATCGGCCACCGAGCGGGCTTGCTGGTCCTGCATCAGCGACTGGGTGTAGTTGGTGGTGTTAAAGGGCGTATCCATCATGTCCACATTGCCCAGCAGGCCCAGGCGGCCGCCGCGCGCCACCTGGCCGCCCGCATAGGCTTTCGGCAGCCCTTCGGCGGACGCATCGGCCGAGGCGCTGATGACGACCGTGGCAAGCGGAGCGGCCGGCTGCGCGCTGTCCGTGGTCTGCGCAGTTGCGCTAGCGCTTACAAATTGGCAGGCAAAAAGGCTGGCTGCGAGGGCGAAAGGGGTGAGCTGGAATTGAGGCATAGGTCTTGGAGAGCGTTACATTTGGTCGTCGAAGCAAATATTATGGGACTGAGAGATGGTTTTTGTCTAGTAAATGAGAATGGTTTGCATTACTATTCAATCTTTACGATAGAAGTGCCGCATTGCAATGACACCCGCCACTACCCGCCGCTGGGCATGGATACACAAATGGAGCAGCCTGGTTTGCACCATCTTCATGCTGCTGCTTTGCCTGACCGGCCTGCCGCTGATTTACCATCATGAGATTGGCCACCTGCTGGGCAACGACGTGGAAGCGCCCGCCATGGCCCCCGGTACGCCCAAGGCGGACCTGGACCGGGTAATCGCGGCCGGCAAAGCGCTGTATCCGGGCAAGGTCATGATGTATATGTCCCAGGAAGCGGACGAGCCGAATATCTGGAACCTGACGATGGGCGACCATCCGAACGATCCCGAATACAAGCCCATCGCGGTGGACGCGCGCACGGCCAAGGTGCTGGCCCAGCCGAATTTCGAGGACTCCTTCATCGGCGTGATGTTCCACCTGCACGTGGACTTGTACGCCGGCCTGTGGGGCAAGCTGTTCCTGGGCTTTATGGGGCTGCTGCTGGTGATCGCCATTGTGTCGGGCGTGGTGCTGTACGCGCCCTTCATGCGCAAGCTGGACTTCGGCACCGTGCGCCGCGACCGCGCGCCCCGCCTGAAATGGCTGGACCTGCACAATATGCTGGGCATCGTCACGCTGGTGTGGGCGCTGGTGGTGGGCGCCACCGGCATGATCAATACCTGGGCGGACCTGCTGCTGAAATACTGGCAGTACACCGAGATGGCGGAAATGGTGGCGCCTTACAAGGGCTTGCCGCCGCCGACCACGCTGGCATCCATGGAACAGTCCATGTCACGCGCGCTGGCCGCCGAGCCAGGCATGAAGATAGGCTTTGTCGCGTTCCCTGGCACGCCGTTCACCAGCGCGCACCACTACGGTATCTTCATGCGCGGTAACGAGGCGCTGACCTCGCGCCTGTACAAGCCGGTGCTGGTGGACGCGCAAACAGCGCAGATCACCGACCGCCGCGAGCTGCCGTGGTACCTGACGGCGCTGCTGATCTCGCAGCCGCTGCATTTCGGCGACTACGGCGGCGCATGGATGCAATTCCTGTGGGCCATGCTCGATATCGCGACCATTGTCGTGCTGGGCAGCGGGCTGTATCTGTGGCTTAAGCGCGGCAATACGGCCAGGGCGAGCGCGCAGTCCGCGCCGGCGGAGGAAGCACAAGAACTGGCGCTCGCCGGCGAGGGGGCGTCCAAATGAAGGGACCGTTCATGCGCATGTGGGGCGCGCCGATATTGTTCGGCGTGCTGACCACGATGGGGCTGGTCTCCGCGCTGGTGGGGGACGGCGTATGGGATTACCTGTCCGCCGCGGCGCTGGGCGCGCCCGTGGCCGCCTGCGCATGGTACGGCCTGCGGCGCCGCTGACATTGCGCTTGACCTTCCCATCATGGGAAGGCCTACACTGGAGGCCAGATCAGGGATAAGGACTTTATCATGGCAACACACTCCATCGACATTGAAGGCATGAGCTGCGCGTCCTGCGTGGGCCGGGTAGAAAAAGCAATCAGGAAAGTGGCGGGAGTGGACAGCGTCAGCGTCAACCTCGCAACCGAGCGCGCCAGCGTGGAGGCGGGCGAGGGCGTGGACGTGCAACTGCTGCTGGACGCTATCGAAGCTGCTGGATATCAAGCCACGCCGGAGGCCGCACCCGATGCCGCAGCTGACACCGCGCCCGATGCCGCCAAAGCGGACAAAATCGACCGCGACGGCGTGCGCGTCGGCATCGCCGCGCTGCTATCGCTGCCGCTGATCGTGCCCATGGCGGCGGAGCTGTTCGGCCTGCACTGGATGCTGCCGGGCTGGCTGCAACTGGCGCTTGCCGCGCCGGTCCAATTCTGGCTGGGCGCGCGCTTTTACATCGCGGGCTGGAAGGCGGCGCGGGCAGGGGAAGGCAATATGGATCTGCTGGTCGCCATCGGCACCAGCGCCGCCTTCGGCCTGAGCGTCTACCAGCTGCTCGCTTCCGGCAACGCCATGCCCCACCTGTATTTCGAGGCCGCATCGGTCGTCATCACCCTGGTTTTGCTCGGCAAATGGCTGGAGGCGCGCGCCAAGCGCCAGACCACCAACGCCATCCGCGCCCTGCAAGCGCTGCGGCCGGACGTGGCGCGCGTGCGCCGCAACGGCGTGGAGCAGGACATGCCCATCAGCGCGGTGCGCGTGGGCGACGTGGTCGTGGTCCGGCCCGGCGAGCGCGTGCCTGTCGACGGCACCGTCACCGAGGGCGCCAGCCATGTCAACGAATCCATGCTGACCGGCGAAAGCCTGCCGGTTGCCAAGCATCCCGGCGCCAGGGTGACCGGCGGCGCCATCAACGGCGAAGGGCTGCTGCTGGTGCGCACCGACGCGGTCGGTTCGGAAACTACGCTGTCGCGCATTATCCGCCTGGTGGAAAGCGCGCAGGCGGAAAAAGCGCCGGTGCAGCGGCTGGTGGACCGTGTCAGCAGCGTGTTCGTGCCCGTTGTGCTGGTCATCGCGGCGCTCACCTTTGCCGGCTGGTGGCTGGCGGGAGCTGAGGCGGGCACAGCGATCATCAATGCCGTCGCGGTGCTGGTCATTGCCTGCCCATGCGCCCTCGGGCTGGCCACGCCGGCGGCGATGATGGCCGGCACCGGCGCCGGTGCTCGGCACGGTATCCTGATCAAGGACGCGGAGGCGCTGGAAATCGCCCATCGCGTCAGCACGGTGGTGTTCGACAAGACGGGCACGCTGACGGTGGGCCAGCCTGTGGTCACCGGACTGGCGGCCGCCGCCGGCGTGGAGGACGAGAAAGCCTTGCTGCGCCTGGCCGCGTCGCTCCAGCAGGGCAGCGAGCATCCGCTGGCCGGCGCCGTCAAAGTGCTGGCCGCAGCGCGCGGCGTGGCGCCCGCGCCGGCGACGGACTTGCAAGCCCTGCCGGGCCGTGGTCTGGCGGGAACTGTCGATGGACAGCCGCTGCTGCTGGGCAGCACGCGGCTGATGCAGGAGTCCGGCGTCGACCTGGCGCCGCTGCAAGACCGGGCGCAGGCACTGGAAGACGCGGGCAATACCGTTTCGTGGATAGCGGCTGCGGGCACGCCGCCGCGCCTGCTCGGCCTGCTCGGCTTTGGCGACGAGGTCAAGCCGCACGCCCGCGCCGCCGTGGACAAGCTGCATGCGCTCGGAATCAAGACCGTGCTGCTCACGGGCGACAATCAGGGCAGCGCGCAAGCGGTTGGCGGCGCGCTGGGCATCCAGCGGATTATTGCCAACGTGCTGCCGGGGGCGAAGGCGCAGGAAGTGGCGCGGCTGAAGGCGGCGGGCGAAACCGTGGCCATGGTCGGCGACGGCATCAACGACGCGCCCGCGCTCACGGCGGCGGACGTGGGCATCGCCATGTCCACCGGCACCGACGTCGCCATGCACGCGGCCGGCATTACACTGATGCGCGGCGAGCCCGCGCTGGTGGCGGACGCCATCGATATCTCGCGCCGTACCTACAGCAAAATCCGCCAGAACCTGTTCTGGGCGTTTATCTACAACCTGGTGGGGATACCGCTGGCGGCGGCTGGCCTGCTCAGCCCTGTGGTGGCGGGCGCGGCCATGGCATTCAGCTCAGTCAGCGTCATCAGCAACGCGCTGCTGCTGAAGCGCTGGCGGCCGCTGTAACTTACTGTTGCTTGTTGTCGAACTGCTGCGCAAACGATTGCGGCGCGGCGGGCGGCTGCGTGCCGGACGCCAGGCTTTCCGGCAGCGGCACCCGCACCGGCTTGCTCACCCGCGCCTGCGGCGAGCTGTCCCACACCGGCGCCGCGATGCCTTCGAAGATGGTCTTCAACTGCTGGCCCCAGGTGCTGCGTATCATCTGGAAGTATTCGTTGCGCTCGTCGATGGTCACAAAGCGCGTCACCGCCAGTGCATTGTTTTCGTAGACCAGCAAGTCCAGCGGCAGGCCCACCGACACATTGGAGCGCAGCGTGGAATCCATGGAAATCAGTGCGCACTTGGCGGCTTCGTCCAGCGCGGTTTCCGGCGTGACCACGCGGTCGATAATCGGCTTGCCGTACTTGGCCTCGCCAATCTGGAAATAGGTGTTCTCGTTGTGCGACTCAATGAAGTTGCCGGCCGAGTAGACCTGGAACAGGCGGCAGCGTTCGCCCTTGATCTGGCCGCCGAAAATCAGGCTCACATTGAAATCGATGCCGAATTCGGCCAGCGCCTTCGCGTCGCGCTCGTGCACCAGGCGCACCACTTCGCCCACCAGGCGGGCCGCCTCGTGCATATTGGGCGCGTTCCAGATGCTGTAGCCGGACGCGCCGACGTGCTCGGACAGCAGTTGCCGCACCGACTGGGAAATCGACAGATTCCCCGCCGTCATCAGCACCATCATGCGATCGCCCGGCAGCTCGAACACGTTCAGCTTGCGCGCCGTGCTGACCTGATCCACGCCCGCGTTGGTGCGCGAGTCCGACAAAAACACCAGGCCCGCATCCAGGCGCATTCCTACGCAATAAGTCATTTGATAACAATGTATTGGTTCAAGGAATCAATTTTATCATCAGCCCGCCGGCGTGCTATTGCGGCACAATCCTGACCTGGACCGACATGGTTTCGCCGCCGCCGCCGCGCCGCATGCCACGCACCGGGGCGGCCGCGTCATAGTCGCGGCCGATGGCCAGGCGGCAATAGCTGTCGTCCATCAGCCGCGCGTGGGTCACGTCGATGCTGATCCAGCCACTGTAGCCGCCATCCTCCACCCAGGCGTCCACCCAGGCGTGGCTGGCCGCGTGGCTGGTGTTGCCGGGGTCGATGTAGCCGGACACATAGCGCGCCGGTATGCCCCGCGCATGGCAGCAGGCCAGGAAGATGTGCGCATGGTCCTGGCAGACGCCGCTGCCTTGCGCCAGGGCCGAACCTGCCGTTGTGCTCACTTCCGTGGAGCCGGTGATATAGGTCACCGCACCAAAAATATGCTCGGCCAGCTGCATCAGCTGCCGCGTCTGCGCCTTGCCGTCCGGCAGGGCGGCCGCTGCCAGCTCCAGGATGCCGGGCGTGGCCGCCGTTAGCCGGGTCGGCACCGTGTAGATCAGCGGCGACAGCGTGTCGCCGTTGGGAATGCGGCCGCCGGGCGGCGTGGTGGTCTCCACCAGCCCCTGCGCGATAATGGCCAGTCCCGAGTGCGGCGCGTTAATGGTCAGCATGTGCGACAGGTTGCCGTAGGCGTCGGTATAGCCGTGGATCTGGCCCACCGTGCTCAAGTGCCAGTTCAGCACGTGCTGGTGCGCCTCGGCGCGCGGCGTCAGGTGCAGCTGCTGGATGGAATAAGCCTGCGGCGCCGTGTAGCTGTAGCTCGTCTCATGCCGTATCGATAGTTGCATAGTGTTCTTTCAGGCGTACGCTCAAGCGGCCAGCGGTACCAGGAAATCGCGGCTGATGCGGTTGCCCAGTTCGTATATGCGTTGCAGGAATTCGGTCAGCGTGTCGTGCAGTCCGGCTTGCAGGATGTCGTCGATGCGGGCGAATTGCAGTTCAGCGTGCAGCTTGCCCGCAAAACGCTCGGTATCCCGGGACAGGTCGTTGCGCACATGCTGCAGATTCTGCACCACTTCATCCATGCAGGCCAGCAGCGAGCGCGGCATGTCGGCGCGCAGCATCAGCAGTTCGGCCACGCGCGCCGGGGTGATGACGTCGCGGTAGACCTTGCGGTAGATTTCAAAACCGGATACCGAACGCAGCAGCGCGGCCCAGTAGTAGAAGTCGCGCTGGGTCTGTTCGCTTCCGGACTCGCCGCCCTCGCTTGCATCCCGCGCGCCGTGGAATTTCACGTCCAGGATGCGCGCCGTGTTGTCGGCCCGCTCCAGGAAGGTGCCCAGGCGGATGAAATGCACCGCGTCGTCGCGCAGCATGGTGCCCAGCGTGACGCCGCGCGACAAATGGGAGCGGTACTTCACCCACTCGAAGAACTGGCTGGGATCGTGGTCCAGCACGCCGTTGCCCAGGCGCTTGTTCAGGTCCAGCCAGGTCTGGTTCTGGATCTCCCACACCTCGGTCGTCAGCGTGCCGCGCACGGCGCGGGCGTTTTCGCGCGCTTCCTTCAGGCAGGCCGCGATGGAGGACGGGTTGGACGGGTCGCGCACCATGAAATCGATCACGCAGCGCGCATCCACCGTGTTGTGCTTGCGGTCATACGCGGCCTGCAGTTCGGAAATGCCGAGCATTGCGCGCCAGCCTTGGGCGGCGTCCTGCTCGGACAGCGGCAGCATGGAGGTCTGCACCGTCACGTCCAGCAGGCGGGCGGTGTTCTCGGCGCGCTCGGTGTAGCGGGCCATCCAGAACAAATGGTCGGCGGTGCGGCTCAGCATGGTTGATCCTTTTCCAGTATCCAGGTGTCTTTGGTGCCGCCGCCTTGCGACGAATTCACCACCAGCGAGCCTTCCTGCAAGGCTACGCGGGTCAGGCCGCCCGGCACCATGGAGATGGTTTTGCCGGACAGGACGAAAGGCCGCAGGTCGATATGGCGCGGCGCCACGCCGCTTTCCACGAACGTGGGGCAGTTCGACAGGGCCAGCGTGGGCTGGGCGATATAGCCGTCCGGCTTGGCGATCAGGCGGCGGCGGAAGTCCTCGATCTGCTCGCGCGTGGACGCCGGCCCCACCAGCATGCCGTAGCCGCCCGCGCCGTGCACTTCCTTCACCACCAGGTCGGACAGGTGGGCCAGCGTGTACTGCAGGTCCTCCTTTTTTCGGCACTGGTAGGTGGGCACGTTGTTCAGCACGGGCTCTTCGGACAGGTAGAAGCGGATCATGTCCGGCACGTAGGGGTAGATGGACTTGTCGTCCGCCACGCCGGTGCCGATGGCGTTGGCCAGCGTGACGCGCCCGGCGCGGTAGACCGACAGCAGGCCGGGCACGCCCAGCGAGGAATCGGGCCGGAAGGCGAGCGGGTCGAGGAAGTCGTCGTCCAGGCGGCGGTAGATCACGTCCACGCGCTTGGGGCCGTGCGTGGTGCGCATGTAGACCGAGTTGTCGGCCACGAACAAGTCCTTGCCCTCCACCAGCTCCACGCCCATCTGCTGCGCCAGGAAGGCGTGCTCGAAGTAGGCCGAGTTGTACATGCCGGGCGTCATCACCACCACGGTGGGGTCGTCCACGCCCATGGGGGCAACCGAGCGCAGATTGTCCAGCAGCAGGTCGGGATAGTGCTCCACCGGCGCCACCTTGTTGCGGGCGAATAGCTCGGGGAATAGCCGCATCATCATCTTGCGGTCTTCCAGCATGTAGGACACGCCGGACGGCACCCGCAGATTGTCCTCCAGCACGTAGAACTCGCCCTTGCCGGCCCGCACGATGTCCACCCCGGCGATATGGGCGTAGATGTCGGAAGCCACCGAAATCCCCTGCATCTCAGGCCGGTACTGGGCGTTGCGGTAGATCTGCTCGGCGGGAATAATGCCGGCCTTGATGATGTTCTGGCCGTGGTAGATGTCGTGGATAAACATGTTCAGCGCCTTGACGCGCTGAACCAGGCCGGTTTGCAGCTGGCTCCATTCGGCCGCCGGGATAATGCGCGGCACAATGTCGAAGGGAATCAGGCGCTCGGTGCCGGCGTCGTCGCCGTAGACAGCGAAAGTGATGCCGACGCGGCGGAACATCAAATCCGCTTCGGCGCGCTTGCGCTCTATGGTTTCGGGCGGCTGCTGGGCCAGCCAGCGGCAGAATTCGCGGTAGTGCTCGCGCACTTCCAATCCGCCGTCGGCATGCATTTCATTGAAGAAGGTAGGCATCTGCTTGTTCCGTGGCTGCGATAAACTTGTAGTAACAAGAAACGTGCCAGCATTACAAGCGCGGATGCGCCAGCGGTTGCACCGCTTTAGTGCAGCTTCAGCGCTTCAAACAGGCCGCGAAGTTCTCCACCGCACCGTAAGCGGGCTGCGCGGGACGGGACTTGCCGCACAGGTCCGCCGGGGCCGCGGCTGGCTCCGCCGCCGAAACACGGCGCGGGGCCTCGCCGGCCCAGGCCAGGTCCAGGCCCAGCGCGTCGCGGAACAGGGCGCGCTGCGGATGCGAACCCATGAACAGGCGGGTCAGGCCGGTTTCCAGGTTGTCTCCGGCATGGATAATGCCGCCCCGGTCGGCCCGCACGCGGCCGTCGATAATGTTGCCTTCCACCTGGGCGCTGCTTTCCGGGTAGCGCACCATCACGCCGGCCGTGTCGATCAGCGTGTTGTGCAGTACCTTGCTGGTGGCGGCGCGGTTCAAATAAATGCCTTCGTCGGAGCAGGAGGCGATCAGGTTGGACTGGATAACGCCGCCGTCCTGTTCGGTAATGCAGCGCTGGTCGCGGCAATAGGGCAGTCCGGTACCGCCGCCGCCCAGCGACAGGCCCACGCGCTGGCCGCTGTAGCCGCGCAGATTGTGCTCGCACAGCACCACGTTGCGTTCGAACAGATTGGCCGAGCCGGCGCCCTTGGCATAGGCGCCATAGCTGATGCCGTCGCCACCCTGTTTGATGAAATCGGAGATCAGATTGCCGCGTATGGCCCAGCGGCTGCCCGCCACCAGGTCGATGGGCGTCACCGGTTCGCTGGTCTTGCGCGCGGCGGTGTTGCTCAGCGTATTGCCTTCAATCACGCCGTCGTCGGGCGCGCTGCCGCCGTGGGCATTGATCTTGAAGTGCGCATTGAAATCGCTGATGGTGTTGTTGCGCGCCACAAAGCCATTGGCGCGGCCGGCAATGTGGAAGGCGTGCTGGCACTGCGCAGTATCGGTGCAGGCGCCGCGTATGGCCAGGTTTTCAAAGGCCCAGTAAGGCCCGCTGACCAGGAAGCCTTCGCTCAGCTTGAACTCGATATGGACCGTGCCCGGGCGCTCCGCGCGCACCGTGATGGGCCGCTCCTTCGATCCCGCCGCGCTTGCCGCGATGAAGTTCACCCCGCTGAAGCTGTAGGTGCCCGGCTGCAGCGTAATCACATCGCCCGCGCGGGCCTGCGCCATGGCCTGCACCAGCGCGCCGGGATTGGACACTGGCACCGCATTGCCGGACGGGGCGACTTGCGTGCCTGCGGCCTGTGCACCGGCGCTCCAGGCCGGCAGCGGCGGCGCGCTGGCGGCGCCGCCGTCCAGTCCGGCCAGCGTAGCGGCAAGCTTGCGGCCCAGGCCTTCCACAATATTGTTGTGGCCGCTTGCGCGGCGCTCCACATACGGCCCCACCTGGCGCGGCGCCATGCCCACCTGGTTGACGGCGTAGAAGGCGGCAGCGGCGCCCACGCCCAGTCCGAGCAGGGCGACTATGGCCAGCGGCAACAGGCGGCTGGAGGATTTACGGGACGATGAACGTTTAGTGCGGGACATAAAATTCCGATAGAGGGTTATTCTTTAATGCGGTACCACGCCAGGCCTATCCATTCATAGACGGCGTAATAGGACGATGCCAGCGCGTCCGCGCTCGGCAGGAAGGAGGACGCCGACAGCGGCCCCCAGGCACGGAATACGGTGGGCGCGGCCACCACTTGCAGGCCGGCGCGTTCGAAAACGCGCCGAGCGCGCGGCATGTGCATGGCGTCGGTCACCAGCAGCACGGTGCGCACGCCGGCCGGTTTCAGCAGCCGGGCCGACAGTTCGGCGTTCTCCGCCGTGGTGGCGGAAGCGGACTCCACCCATTGCACCGGCGTGCGGAAATCCTCGCGCAGCGCGCGCGCCATGGCCTCGGCCTTGGGCGGCACGCCACGTTCTGGAATCGCGTTGCCTCCCGTGACCAGCAGCGGCAGGCCGCTACTGTGCTGCAAGTGGGCGCCGTAGCGCAGGCGCGCCAGCGCAATGCTGTCCGGACTGTTGCCGCCGTATTCGGGCGCATGCTCCATATTGCCGGCGGCCAGCACCACCACCGCCTGCGCCTGCTTCTCTGCCCCGGCCGCCAGCGGCGCGGTCAGGTTTTCCAGCGGGCGCACCAGCAGGCGCGCGCCCGCGTCCGTGCTCAGCACCACCAGTGCGGCAAGTCCGCCGCCCCACAATGCGCGGCCGGTGCGCGGCCAGCGGCGGCGCAGCAGCCAGCCCGCCAGCATGGCGAGAAACAGGCTCATCGGCGGCAGCAGGACTACGTGGGCGAATTGCGAAATGGTAAAAGGTACAAGCATCTTGGCATTGGAGCAATTGCGCCGCCGAAAGTCAAGGATTGCCGGCGCAGAGCGGCATCGCTACCAAAATGGTAGTGAAATGACATGTCACAATGCTTGTGCCACCGAGCGTCCAGTCCTATACTCAGGGCCACTTCTTGCTTCGGGACGTGTGATGACAACCGATTTCGATCAGCTGGTGTTGGACAAGGCGCCCGGCGGCGTGATCGTTACCGACCGCCACGGCAAGGTGGCGCACTGGACCGGCGGGGCGGAGCAACTATTTGGCTACACGGCCAACGAGGCCATAGGGCGCTATATCTATGAGCTGACCGGCGAGAGCACCGCAGACTGGCAGGCCTTCCTGGCCGAACTGGCCAGGAACGGCGGCGCCTATGACTACGAGGGTCTGCGCCGCCAGAAAAGCGGTGCACCTATCTTCGTCAACGTGGCCAGCAAGATCGTGCAGGATGGCCCCGAGCGCAAGGAGTTCATCCTCCTTTCCAAAAACGACATCACGCGCCAGAAAGCCTTGCGCGACGCCAAGCATGTGGAGGCAAAATACCGCGACGTGCTTGAGTCCACGCCGGACGGCATCGTCATGGCCAACTCCACCGGCCTGATCGTGCTGGCCAACACCCAGGCCGAGCGGCTGTTCGGTTATGAACCGGGCGAGCTCAAGGGACAGCCCATCGAAGTGCTGCTCCCGGAGCGCTACCGCAACGGCCATATCAGCCACCGCAGCAACTACTTCGTGCAGCCGCGCTCGCGCACCATGGGCGCCGGGCTGGAGCTGTATGGGCTGCGCAAGGATAAGGTGGAGTTTCCCGTCGAGATCAGCCTGAGCCCTATCACCACCGAGGAAGGCAAGCTGGTGATGAGCGCCATCCGCGACATCAGCGAGCGCCGCAAGGCCGAGCAGAAGTTCCGGGGTCTGCTGGAGTCGGCGCCGGACGCCATCGTCATTGTCAACCGCCAGGGCGACATCGTGCTGGTCAACTCGCAGGCCGAGCAGCTGTTCGGCTACGAGCGGCGCGAGCTGCTGGGCAAGCGCATGGAAGTCCTGATCCCGCAGCGCTTTGCCGCCGGCCACCCGGAACAGCGCAGCAGCTTCTTCCACGCGCCGCGTCCGCGCGCCATGGGCGCCGGGCTGGAACTGTACGGCTTGCGGCGCGACGGCACGGAATTCCCCGTCGAAATCAGCCTCAGCCCGCTGGAAACCGAGGGCGAGATCCTGGTCTCGAGCGCGATCCGCGACATTACCGAGCGCAAGCGCATCGAACGCGCCTTGCAGCAGCAGAAGCTGGAGCTGGAGCGGGCCAACAAGGCCAAGGACCTGTTCCTGGCCAGCATGTCGCACGAGCTGCGCACGCCGCTCAACGCCATCCTCGGCTTTGCCCAGCTGCTCAATAACGAGAAGCTGCCCGTCACCGAGCTGCAGCGCAAGACTTTCATGGGACATATTCTGAAGGCCGGTGAGCATTTGCTGACGCTGATTAACGAGATCCTCGACCTGGCCAAGATCGAATCCGGTACGGTGATGCTCTCGATCGAACCGGTGGGCCTGGCCGAACTGCTGCAGGAGGCTCACCGCATGGTGGACGTGGCGGCCGACAAGCGCGGCGTGCGCGTTATCGTGGCGCCTTCGGTGGACATGTATGTGAAAGCCGACCGCACGCGGCTCAAGCAGATCGTGCTCAATTTGCTGTCCAACGCTATCAAATACAACCGCGAATACGGCGCTGTCGTGGTCGATTGCGCGGAAGCCGGCGTGGATAAAATCCGCGTGTCGGTGCAGGATACCGGCCCCGGCCTCAAGCCCGAGCAGCTTGATGCCTTGTTCCAGCCCTTCAACCGGCTGGGCCAGGAAGGCGGCACGGAGGAGGGCAGCGGTATCGGCCTGGTGGTGACCAAGCGGCTGGTGGAGCTGATGGGCGGCGCCATCGGCGTGCAGAGCACCCCGGGAGCGGGCAGCATGTTCTGGGTCGAGCTGCCGGCGACGGCGGCGCCGGAAAGCGCCCGCGCCGCCATTGCCGCAGCGGCCATGCCTGCGGCCGAGCAGCCGGCCCAGCAGCGCGGCGGCTTGCCGCTGCTGCTGTATGTGGAAGACAACCCAACCAATCTGCGCCTGGTGGAAGATGTGCTCAGTTTCCGCAGCGACCTGCGGCTGATCACGTGCACGGATGGCGTGCAAGGCTTGGACATGGCACGCCGCCAGCTTCCGGACATCTTACTGCTGGACATGAATCTGCCCGGCCTGAGCGGCCGCGAGATCCAGCGCCAACTGCGCGAGGACCCGGCCACGGCGTCCATCCCGGTCCTGGCCATCTCCGCCAACGCCATGCGCAAGGACATCGACGCCGCGCTGGACGCGGGCTTCTTCCGCTACTTCACCAAGCCCATCGACATCAACGCCCTGCAAGACGGGCTCGACGCCGCACTGGCCATTGTGCGCAGCAACGGCAAGGCCTCGGCGCTATAGCAGCTATCGCCGCGCGCAGACCTCGTCCCGGCCAGCCCTCCGTACATTGGAGGGTTCGTTCGATGAGGGAGAAGTGTAATGATGGCGGTGACAAACAAGCGTTCGGCAGCAGCCGGATCAAAAGTATGCATGGCGGCCGGCGCAGGGCGGGGCGCGCTCATCGCCAGGCGCCTGGCCGCCGAATTCGCCGGCACGGCCTTGCTGCTGGCAATTTCCTGCGGCGCCGGTTTTGCGGCGGCGCGGTTGGCAGGCGCCGACGCCGCATGGGCGCCGGCAATAGCATCGGCGATATCGAGCACGGGCCTGGCGTTGCTGATACTGCTCTTCGGCCCTGTCTCCGGCGGCTTGTTCAACCCCTTGCTGGCCTTGAGCCAAGCCTGGCGCGGCAGCCTGGAACCGGAACTGGCTTTGCCCTACGCCGCAGCGCAGGGCGCCGGCGCCATGCTGGGCGCGGCCTGCGCGCACGCCATCTTCGGCATGCCCTGGCTGGTGGCCGCCAGCCAGGGCCACAGCGGCGCGGCGTCCTTGCTGGGCGAATTTGCCGCCACATTCGGCCTGCTGGCCGTCTTCATCAACTGCGGACGCTGCCGTGCCGCAGTCGCGGCGTGTGCCGTGGCGGCCTACGTCATGGCGGCCTGCAGCTGGAGCCCCTCGATCGCACACATGAACCCGGCCATGACGCTTGCGCGCACCCTGGGCAGCGGCGGCCTGCGCCTGGCCGATGCCCCAGCCTGCATCCTTGCGCAAATCGCGGGGGCGGCCGCCGCCACCATGCTGTTCCGCCGAAAACCAGCGCTCCAAATTTAAAGATGTAGATAGATTGCATGTTTATGGAAAACCGGCTATAGTTCAGTCACATTGATAGCGAAATCCGGAGCGAAAGCCATGAACATCGACAAATTCAAGCACCAGCACGAGGACATTCTCGCCGACATCGACGCCTTGCGCCAACTGGTCCACGGCGGCATCGAAGCGAACGCCGAACGCATTGCGGCGCGCATTATCGGCATGAGCGGCAACATCAAGCTGCATCTGTCTGTGGAAGACAAGGTGCTGTACCCCACGCTGCGCGCCAGCGGCGACGCCGCCATTGCCCGCATGAGCAATCTGTACCAGTTCGAGATGAACGGCATTGTGGCTGCCTACATGGCTTTCGCCACTACCTGGAACTCGGCCGCCCATCTGCTGGCCGAGCCGGAAAAATTCCGCGCCCAGGCCAACGCGGTGCTGCGCCGCGTCTACGACCGCATGAAGAAGGAAGACCACGAATTTTATCCGGCCGTGGAAGCGCTCGAAGCAGAGCGCCTGGCCGCCTGACTCCCCAACTCACCTGATCAACCACTAGCAAAGGCAAACCAATATGTTGACCCCAGAACACAGCGCCATCATCACCGCCACCGTGCCCATCCTGAAAACCGGCGGCGAGACGCTGACGCGCCACTTCTACCTGAAGCTGTTCAACGATTTCCCGGAAGTGATTCCGTTCTTCAACCAGGCCAACCAGCACGGCGGCACCCAACAGCGCGCCCTGGCCAACTCCATCCTGATGTACGCGGCCAATATCGACCGCCTGCAGGAACTCGGCCCGCTGGTGAACACCATCATCAACAAGCACGCTTCGCTGCAAATCCTGCCCGAGCACTATCCGAAAGTCGGCGCAGCGCTGCTGGGCTCCATCCGTGAAGTGCTGGGCGCGGAAGTGGCCACCGACGCGGTGATCGACGCCTGGGCCTCGGCCTACGGCCAGCTGGTGGAAATCCTGACCGGCGCCGAAGAGCAGATCTACGCCGCGAACGAGCAGGCCGAAGGCGGCTGGCGCGGCGCGCGTGAATTCAAGGTGGCGGCCAAGACCGTGGAAAGCGACGAGATCACGTCCTTCGTGTTCGCCCCGGCGGACGGCGGCAAAGTGGTGTCCTTCCTGCCGGGCCAGTACATCGGCCTGCTGGTGACGGTGGACGGCACGGAAATGCGCCGCCAGTACTCGCTGTCGGCCGAAAGCAACGGCGCCACCTACCGCATCAGCGTCAAGCGCGAGCCGAACGGCAAGGTCTCGAACCACCTGCACGGCGCCGTCAACGTGGGCGACAGCGTGACCCTGTTCCCGCCGTCGGGCGCCTTCACCCTGGCCGAGAGCGACAAGCCGCTGGTGCTGATCAGCGGCGGCGTGGGCATCACCCCGACGCTGGCCATGCTGGGCGCGGCGCTGCGCACCCGCCGTCCGGTGCACTTCATCCACGCGGCGCGCCACGCCGGCGTGCATGCTTTCCGCAGCCATATCGACGAACTGGCCGAGAAGCACCCGCAGCTGAGCCGCTACTATGTGTACGAGCAGGACCACGGCAGCGACGTCAAGGCGCACGCCACCGGCTACATCGGCAAGGAGCACCTGGCGGACTGGCTGCCGGAATCGCGCGACGTGGAAGCCTACTTCCTCGGCCCGACGCCCTTCATGAAGGCCATGAAGACGCACCTGCGCGAACTGGGTGTGCCGGAAGCGCAGACCTACTACGAGTTCTTCGGCCCGGCCGAAGCGCTGCAGTAATCCGGCGGCTCGCTACGAGCCCCGGCCCGGGCGGCGGCTTGCCGTCCGGCTGCCGAGCCACTGTATCGTCGCCGCCCCGTAACCGGGCGGCGTTTTTGTTTCCACGCGGCGCGCGAGGTCGGCCAGCGTGTGCTGCGCCAGCACGGCGCATCGGCCCGGAACTGGGCGCGGGTCCGCGTCCCGTGATTGAATGAAATGAAGGTCACACGCCTGCTCGGCTCCGGCGTGGAGCTGGCGGACGGCAGCCGCATTGCCGCAGGAACGGTAATCTGGACCGGCGGCATGCGCGCCAGCGCGTTGACCGAGCAGGGGTCGGGGCAGCGCGATCCGCTCGGCCGCCTGCACGTCGCGCTCGACCTGAGCGTGACCGGCGCAGCCCACGTCTACGCCGCAGGCGACGTAACCCTGGCAGCCACCGACGACCATGGCAATCACGCCATGATGGCCTGCCAGCACGCCATCGACATGGGGCGCTACGCGGGCCACAACGTCGCGGCGGATCTGCTGGGCCTGCCAACCATGCCGTACCAGCAGCCGTTCTACGTGACCTGCCTGGACCTGGGCGGCGCAGGGGCGGTGTACACCGAAGGCTGGCATCGCGAAGTGAAGCTGACCGGCGCCGACCCGGCGCGCTCCGTCGTCGCCTGATTGGCCTCCTGTAAGCTGAGTTGATTGGCCGCTTGCGTCTGGCGAAAGTTCTCGTATAATACAGTTACTTGCCTAGGCAGGTAATTTCAAACAGGAGCAAGCGGCATGAAATTCGACACATCCAAAGCCTGGAACCAGATGTTTAGCGGTGGCCTCGGCTTTTTGCTGACCCAGGCGCGCAGCGGCTTTCTGGCCGATATGGAGCGCGAGCTGGCGCCGCTGAACATCACATCGGCGCAGTTCATGGTGGTGGTGGGCATTGCCCACGAGCGCGCCAGCACGCTGACGGAGTTTTGCGATTTCATGGGCTACGACAGCGGCGCCATGAAGCGCCTGCTGGACCGGGTGGAGGAGAAGGGCGTTATCCGCCGCGTGCGTTCGCTGGAGGACCGCCGCAGCCAGATCCTCGAACTGACCGAGGAGGGCGTTGCCCTGTATCCGCAGATTATGGAGGCGGTGCGCAAGGTGCACGCCCGCTCGCTGGAGGGTTTTACGCCGGAAGAGGCGACCCAGCTGCAAGGTTTTTTGCAAAGAATTATCGCCTCTAACCGCCGTTGAAATTTTTTTACGGATTTGCCTG
Organism: Pseudoduganella aquatica; assembly: GCF_009857595.1. Classification (GTDB taxonomy): domain Bacteria; phylum Pseudomonadota; class Gammaproteobacteria; order Burkholderiales; family Burkholderiaceae_D; genus Rugamonas; species Rugamonas aquatica_A. Next base: position 35,159 of record NZ_WWCU01000015.1, read on the forward strand.
CCTAGGCAAGTACTTTTCAAGGATGCCAAGATGAACACTCTACGTATGCCGGAACTGGTCGCAGCGGCCACGCTGGCACTGCTGGCGGGATGCGCCAGCGACGGCGGCCTGAAACCGCAGGCGCGGCTGCACGAGGCGAACCAGCTCAAGGCCGCCGCCACGCTGGCGCCCATGCCTGTTTCGCTGTCACCGGCAGCCTGGCCCGCTTATGACTGGTGGCAGCGCTACGGTGACGAACAGCTGAACCGCCTGGTGGACGAAGCGCTGGCCTCCAGCCCCACCATGCGCATGGCCGACGCGCGGGTGCGGCAAGCCGCGGCCGCGGCCGGCATCGCGGAGGCGTCGCTGTCGCCGCAAGTGGGCGGCGCTGCGCGCAGCAACCGCGTGCAGTTCAGCGAAAACAGCAATGTGCCCAAGCCGCTTGCCGGATCGTGGAAGTGGAGCAACGAGGCCACGCTGAATTTTTCCTATGAACTGGACTTCTGGGGCAAGAACCAGTCCGCCGTGGACGCGGCGCTGGGCCGGCAGAAAGCCGCCGAAGTGGAAAACGAGGCGGCGCGCCTGCTGCTCACGGTGGGCGTAACGCAAACCTACCTGAAGCTGTCGCAGCTCTACGCCCAGCGCGACCTGGCCGAAGCGGTGCTGAAACAGCGCCAGCACGTGCTGGAACTGACGCGCCAGCGCGTGGCGGCCAAGCTGGACTCGCAGGCCGAGCTGAAACAGGCCGAACTGGCCATCCCCGTTGCCCGCACCGACATCGCCGTGGCCGACGAAGCACTGGCCCTGGTGCGCGCGCAAATGGCGGCGCTGCTGGGCGCTGGGCCGGACCGTGGCCTGGCCATTGCACGTCCGCAGTTGCTGAAGATGCGTCCGGCCGCCGTGCCCAGCACGCTGCCGAGTGAACTTATTGCGCGCCGCCCGGACGTGGTGGCGCAGCGCTGGCGGGTGGAAGCCCTGGGCAGCGACATCGCCGTGGCAAAGGCGCAGTTTTACCCCACGATCAACCTGAACGCGCTGGTGGGGCTGCAAAGCCTGGGCTTCAGCGCCTTGCTGCAAGGCGGGAGCAGCATCGCCAGCGCGGGCGCGGGCTTGAGCCTGCCCATTTTCGACGGCGGCCGCCTGCGCGGCAATCTCGCGCTGCGCAACGCGGACTACGACCTGGCGGTGGAAGCCTATAACCAGACCCTGGCCGACGCGCTGCGCGACGTGGTCAGCCAGCTGGTGTCCATCCAGTGGCTGGGCGAGCGCAACGCCCTGCAGGCCGAGGCGCTCGCCACGGCGCAGCAGGCCTACGACTTGTCGGTGCAGCGCTACGGCGCGGGCGTCGGCAATTATCTGCAGGTGCTGGCGGCGCAAATCCAGGTGCTGGCGCAGCAGCGCGCGCAGATAGAACTCGACACGCGCGCCTTCGACCTCGACATGCAACTGGCGCGCGCCCTTGGCGGCGGCTACCGCCAGGACTCCATTCCTCTGACTTCGCGGTGATCATCATGACCCAAGCAACTCCCCCAGCGCAAACCGCTCCGGCTCCGGCCAAGCGCGCAACCTTCACCAATATCGCCGCAGCCGCGCTGCTGGCCGGTTCCGCTGGCGCCGCATGGCTGATGCTGGCGCCAAACGGCCATCAGGTGACCGAGGACGCCTACGTAGAAGGCAACGTGGTGCAGGTAACACCGCAGTTGTCCGGCAGCGTGACCGAGATCGGCGCCGACAATACCGACTATGTGCAGGCCGGCCAGGTGCTGGTGCAGCTGAACGAAGTGGACGCCAAGCTTGCGCTGGAACGCGCCGAAGCGCAGCTGTCCAAGGCCGTGCGGCAGGTGCGGGCGCAGTTCGCCAACGCCAGCCAGGGCCGCGCCAACGTCACGCTGCGCGCGGCGGACCTGGCGCGCGCCACCGCCGACCTGGCCCGGCGCAAAGCGCTTGCGCACAGCGGCGCCGTATCCGGCGAGGACATAGAACACGCTGAAGACGCCGTGAAGACGGCGCGCGCCGCCCTGACGGTGGCCGAGCAGCAGCTTGCCGGCACCAGCGCGCTGGTGGACCAGACCAGCATCTCTAATCATCCGGACGTGCAGGCCGCAAGCTCCCAGCTGCGCGACGCCTACGTCGCCTCGGCCCGCACCACGCTGCGCGCACCGGTCAGCGGGCTGGTGGCCAAGCGCAATGTGCAGCTCGGCCAGCGCGTGGCGCCGGGCGCGGCGCTGATGTCCATCGTGCCGCCGGAGCAGATGTGGGTGAACGCCAATTTCAAGGAATCGCAGCTGCGCGATATCCGGATAGGCCAGCCGGTGGTGCTGAGCGCGGACGTGTACGGCAAGGAGGTGCGCTACACGGGCCGCGTCATCGGCCAGGACGCGGGGACCGGCAATGCCTTCTCGCTGCTGCCGGCACAGAACGCCACGGGCAACTGGATCAAGGTGGTGCAGCGCGTGCCCATCCGCATTGCGCTCGACGCCAAGGAGCTGGCTGCACACCCGCTTAAACTGGGCCTGTCCATGCATGTGTCGGTGGATACGGCGGACCACAGCGGCGCGGTAGCCACCAGCACGGCCACCCGCCGCGCGGCCTACAAGACCGGCGTATTCGAGCACGAGCTGGAACAGGCGGACCAACTGGTTCAGCGCATTATCGCCGCCAATGCGGGCGGCGCGGTGCCGCCTGCAGCCCGCCCAGCCGCACGTCCTGCAGCATTGGCACTGGTGGACTGACATGCAGCCCGCACCGCCCCGGCATCCCCACGAGCGCACGCTGCTGGCCACCATCTTCGTGCTGAACGCGATTGAATTTCTCCAGGCCGGCATGATCGCCTTTGGCGCAGGCCCCATCATGGGCGGCATAGGCGCCACGCCGGAGGAATTCACCATCGTCACGGCAGTGTATGCGGTGGTGGCCATCGCCGCGATCTCCAAGCAGCGCTGGCTAGTGGAGCGCATGGGCTGGCGGCTGTTCATCCAGGTGTCGGCGGCATTGTTCGTCGCCGGTGCGGCGGTCTGCGCCAGCAGCGGCTCCTTCCCGCAATTCCTGCTCGGCCGCGCGGTAATGGGCATGGGCGGTGCGGCCTTCATGACCAGCGCGCGCCTGATGATCAACCTGATGCCGCCCAGCCCGCGCCGCTTCCTCGGTATCAAGGTGTTCGCCAGCGCGCTCGCCATCGGTAATGCGCTGGCGCCGTGGTTCGCCTCCATCGCCGTGGCGCAGGACAGCTGGCCCGCCATCTTCGTGCTGCTGTCCGTGCTCGCATCCCTGGCGGCGCTGCTGGCCGGCTTCTGCCTGCCTTCCGACCCGGCGCCGGATGCCCAGCGCACGGAAGCGCATCCGTTGCAGCTGGTGGTGATGCTGGGCGGGGCGCTACTGAGTCTGTACGCCCTGCAGCGCGCCACGTATGACTTCTATGCCGATGCGTTGCCGCTGGTGCTTGCCATCCTGACCGGCAGCGCGGCGCTGCTGTACTTTGCGCGCCACCAGTACGAGCACGCCAGCCCGCTGCTGGTGCTGAATCGCCTGTTCAAGCCGCGCTACCTGGCCGGACTGGGCCTGTTCACGCTGTGCTACGTGGTGCTGGGCGCAAACAACACCATGCTGCCCGTGCTTATGCAGCGCGCGCTCGGCTTCCCCTGGGAAGTGATCGGCCAGGTCCAGGCCACCGGCTTGATGGCCGCGCTGCCCGCGTTCTGGATCATGGCCACCATCCTGCCCAAGTTCCCGTCGCCGAAGAAGTTCTACGTGGCGGGCTTCGCCTCGCTGGCCGCCTGCGGCATACTGCTGGCGCGCCTGAGCGGCGAGGCGGGGCTGTGGACACACGTGGCGCCTGCGATTGCAGCGTATGGCGTGTTCATCATCCTGGTCATGGCTACCACGGCGATCCAGACCTTTGTAGACCTGCAGCGCGACGAACTGGCTTTTGCACACGGCCAGCAACTGAAAAACATGCTGTCGCAATTCGGCCTCGCCGCCGGAACGGCCGGCGCTGCGCTCTCGCTGCAATGGCGCACCAGCGAACATGTGGCGGTGCTGGCGCGCCAATTCGGCAGCAGCGGCGCGGCGTTCAGCGAAGCCGTGGACCAGCTTGGCGGGCAGTTCGCAGCCAGCCACGGCGCGCAGTCCGCGCAAATGGCGGTGGCCACGCTGGCGCAGCAGCTGAACCAGCAAGCCGCCATGCTGTCCGCACTGGACTACTTCGGCTTCCTGGCTGTCTTCGCCGTGGCCGCCGGGCTGCTGATGGCGGTGCAGCGCGTGCTGCGCTGACACGGAAACGCGGACGCAGGGCAGGGCGCCGCGCACGTATTTGTGCGCGCGCGGCCCTGTGGTAAAGTTCGCGGCTTTCGGCGTCACTGGAGTTTCTGCTTTGTCGGACAAATTCATTCCCATTCAAGCCTACGGCAAGCCTGCCGGCGGCTTTGGCTCCCTGCGCGGCACGGCCCGCGCGCTCACCGGTTATGGCCCTTTCCCCGCCCTGCAAACGCTGGCGCACGTGAACCAGCCGCAGGGGATAGACTGCCCCGGCTGCGCCTATCCGGATTCGCCTACCGACAAGGCGGTGGATTTCTGCGAGCAGGGCGCCTGGGCGATTTCGCACGAAGCTACGCCCAAGCGCGCTACGCCCGCGCATTTCGCTGCGCATACCGTCAGCGAATTGCGGAAGAACGAGGAATGGCAGCTTGAAGCGCTCGGCCGCCTGACCGCGCCCATGCTGTACGACCGCGCCAGCGACACTTACCGTGAAATTGAATGGGCACAGGCTTTCGAACTGGCCGGCGCCTCCCTGCGTGCGCTGGACTGTCCGAACCGTGCCGTGTTCTACGCGTCCGGCCGCAGCAGCAATGAAGCGGCCTTCCCGTACCAGCTGTTCGCGCGTGCGTTCGGCACCAACAATCTGCCGGATTCGTCCAATTACTGCCACGAGGCTTCCGGCGACGCACTGCGCCTGTCCATCGGCGTGGGAAAATCCACTGTCACGCGCGAGGATTTCGAGCATGCGGAGGCCGTTTTCGTATTCGGCCAGAACCCTGCCACCAACCACCCGCGCATGCTCGGCGACCTGCGCCATGCCAAGCTGCGCGGCTGCAAAATCGTCGTGTTCAACCCGCTGCTGGAGCGCGGCCTGCAGAAATTCACCGACCCGCAGGCGGCAGGCGAACTGCTGACCGGCAGCAGTACGCCCATCGCGGACGAGTACTACCAGGTGCGCGTGGGCGGCGACCTGGCGGCCATCACCGGCATCATCAAGGCGCTGCTGGAGGCGGACAGCCGCGCGCCCGGCTTGCTGGACCGCGCTTTCATCGCCGACCACACGCAAGGTTTTGAAGCGCTGGAAGCCGTGGTGCGCGTCCAGGACTGGCCAGAGATTGAACGCAGCAGCGGCCTGTCCCGCGCCCAGATGGAGCAGGCCGCGCAGCTGTACGCGGCCTCGAACGCCACCATCAGCACCTGGTGCATGGGCCTGACCCAGAACGAGTACGCAGTCGAGACCATCCAGATGCTGACCAATCTGATGCTTTTGCGCGGCAACGTCGGCAAGCCCGGTGCAGGCCTGATGCCTGTGCGTGGGCACTCCAATGTGCAAGGCGACCGCACGGTGGGCGTGACCAGCCGGCCCAAAGCCGAATGGCTGCAAGGCCTGGAGCGCGTGTTTGGCTTCACGCCGCCGTCCGCACCGGGACTGGACGCGGTGTCCGTCATTCGTGGCCTGCTGGACGGTTCGGTGCATGCCTTCACCAGCCTGGGCGGCAACTTCGCCGTGGCCGGGCCGGACAGCCCGCGCGTGCTGGACGCGCTGTCGCGCTGCAAGCTGACGGTGCACATCGCAACCAAGCTCAATCGCACCCATTTGTACCCCGGCCAGACCGGCCTGCTGCTGCCTTGCCTGGGCCGAACTGAACATGACGATCAGGCCGGCTGCCAGCAGTTCGTCAGCGTGGAGGACACGGCAAGCATGGTGCACGCATCCACCGGGCGCAACCGCCCGGCCAGCGAAAAGCTGCGCTCGGAGCCGCATATCGTGACTGAACTGGCGCGCCACACGCTGCCCGGCTCCACCATAGACTGGGCCGGCATGGGCCGCGACTACGACCTGACGCGCGAGCTGATCGAGCGCGTGGCGCAAGGCGCGGTGGCGGGCTTTGAGCAGTACAACGCCAACATCCGCCGCAAGCGTGGCTTCCACCTGCCCAATACGGCGGCGCTGAGGGAATGGAAGACGGACAGCGGCAAGGCCAACTTCGCGCCGCACGCGCTGCCGCAGGACGGCATCATGCAGCGCGCCCGCGCCGTGCATGGCGACAGGGTAGTGTGCCTGGCCACGGTGCGCGCGCACCGCCAGTACAACACCACGGTGTATCACGACCCCACGGGGGAAGTGGACCGCTACCGTGGCGTGCACGGCACGCGCAAGGTGCTGTTCATCGGCCCGGCCACGCTGGCGCGGCTGGGCTTCAAGGACGGAGACACGGTCAATCTGCGCGCCGCGTCGGTCGACGGAATCGAACGCGTGGTGGAAGGCTACCGCCTGGTCGAGTATCCTATCCGGGGCGACGATGTGTTTGGCTACTTCCCAGAGCTGACGCCACTGTCCTCGCCGGACCTGACTGCGCGCGGCTCGAACACGCCAGCCTTCAAGCAAGTGCCTATTTTGATCGAGCGCTGATCAAGCGGCGCAGCCGATAAACCAGTATTGCGGGAGCGGGAATGGACAGGCTGGAAGCCATGCGCATGTTTGTGCGGGTTGTGGAAGTCAACAGCTTCAACAAGGCCGCCGAGGGCTTGTCTCTGCCGCCGTCGACAGTCACGCGCGCGCTGAAGGAACTGGAGTCGCACCTGGGCGTGCGCCTGCTGCAAAGGACCACGCGCCGCCTCAGCCTCACGCCCGACGGCAGCATCTACTACGCCCATTGCCGCCGCCTGCTGGATGAACTCAATGAAGTGGAGTCCGGCTTTGCGGGCAATGTGGGCCGGCCGCGCGGCAAGCTGCGGGTGGACATGACGCCGTCTTTCGCGCGCAACTTCGTGATTCCGTCGGTAGGGCAATTCCTGGACCGCTATCCGGAGGTGCAGATCGCCGTCACCGTGAGCGACCGGCCGGTGGACCTGGTGCAAGAGGGCATAGACTGCGTGATCCGCGCCGGCCAGCCCGAGGATTCCACGTCACTGGTGGCACGCCGGATTGCCAGCTTCGGCTGGACCGTGTGCGCCGCGCCGTCCTATATTGCGCAATACGGCGCGCCGCAGACGCTGGAAGACCTGCAGGACCACCATGCGGTGGGCTATCTGCTTGGCCGAACGGGCCGGGAGATGGACTGGGTGTTCAGCGAGGGCCATTCCACCATCAGCGTTCCGGTGAAGAGCCGCATGTCCACCAACGACACCAGCACCTATGTGCAGGCGGGCCTGCAGGGGCTGGGCCTGATCTGCACTGCATCCTACCTGTTGCGGCCCCACATACTGTCCGGCGCGCTGATGCCGCTGCTGACGGGCTACCAGTCGCCGCGCGTGCCCATTTCCGTCATGTATCCGCAGAACCGCCATTTGTCGCCCACGGTGCGCGCCTTTATCGACTGGGTGGCCGAGCTGATGACCGAATCGTCGCCCAACTAAATTCGCTTGACAGTATGGTGTATCTGCACCATACTGGTTTTCATGATGAAAAACACCGCCTCCACACCGCAAGCCGACGCCAGTCTGATGGAAGACGTGGTCGCCCATTGCCTGTTGACGCGGACGCGGACGATTTCCCGCGTCATCACGAGTATTTACGACAGCGAGTTACGGCCCCATGGCCTGACTTCGTCGCAGTTTTCCCTGCTGGTGCGGATTGCGCGCATGAAGGGCGCGAGCAGGGCGGACCTGGCGCGCGCCAGCCACCAGGAGCGCTCCACATCCACCCGCAACCTGCAAGTGGTGTTGAACGAGGGCTGGGCGGAGGAGGTGACGCCGGATAGCGGCCGTAGCCGGCCCATCCTGATCTCCCCGGCGGGCCGCGCGCTCCTGCATGCGGCAGGCCCGGCCTGGCGAGCCGCGCAGGCAAAGGCCCGGCGTTTGCTGGGCGAGGAGGGGGCCGCGTCGTTGGTTAGCGTGGCGGACAGCCTGCCGCCGGAGTAGTTTTTCATTTTTTACCCACAATGGTGTATCTACACCATAAGGAAGGAGCAGTCATGAACACGCAAGCGCAGCAGGGCAAACCCATACTGGTAACAGGCGCTGCGGGCGACGTCGGCGCCATTGGCCGCCATCTCACGGCCATGTTGCTGGCCCAGGGCCACAAAGTGCGGGCACTGGTGCGGCGGGAAGACGAGCGCGCGGAAGCCCTGCGGCAGCTCGGCGCCGAAGTGGTGGTGGGAGACCTGACCAGCCTGGACGACATGCACCGCGCGGTGGAAGGCTGCGCGCGCATCTACTTCGGCATGTCGGTTTCGGCGGACTACCTGGCAGCGACGGTCAACCTGGCTGCGGTGGCGCGCCATCACGGCGTGGAAGCCGTTGTCAATATTTCGCAGATGACGGTATCCCAGATGAGCATCACCGAAACCACCGGCAGCCCGCAGCACAAGCTGCACTGGCTGGCAGAGCAGGCGCTGGCATGGTCCGGCTTGCCGGTGGTGACGCTGCGGCCGACGGTGTTTTTCGAGGGATTCTTCCTGCGTCTGGCAGCGGCCGGCGTGAAAGAGCGCGACCAGCTGGTTCTGCCTCTGGGCAGCAGCAAAACCTCGCCCATTTCCGCCGTGGACGTGGCGCGCGCCGCCGCCGTGATACTGGCGGACCCTGCGCCCCACGTCGGCCGCATCTACAACCTGACCGGCCCCGAATCGCTGGATCTGCAGCAGTACGCGCACGAATTCAGCGCGGCGCTGGGCCGCACCATCAGCTATGTGAACGTGCCGGTGGCGGCGTGGACCGACAAACTGCGCGGCCTGGGCGTGCCGCAGCACTTGTTGAGCCACTTGGGCGTGATGGCCGAACTGCATCTGGAAGGGCGCTATGACCGCATGAGCGGCGACTTCTTCCAGCTGACAGGGCAGGAGCCCATGGGCGCGCGCGACTTTGTCCGCAGCCACGCAAAAGAATTCACGCAGGGATAAACCCACTGCGGAATAAGCAGCATCCACTTAACTTTCAAAATATTGGAACATCACCATGAGCAACAAGATTCAGGAAGTACTGTACACCGGCAAGACCCGCACCACCGGCGGGCGCGACGGCGCCTCGCGCAGCTCAGACGGCCGCCTGGACGTGAAGCTGAGCGCGCCCTGGTCCAAGGGGGAGGGGACCAATCCCGAGCAGCTTCTGGCGGCGGGGTGGTCCGCGTGCTATCTGGGCGCGATAGGGAAGGCTAGCGCCGAGCTGGGCTTGGCCGTGCCGGCCGGCGCCGCAGTCGACGCGGAAGTAGACCTGGCCAAGGGCGATGAAGGTTTCCAGCTGCAAGCCCGCCTGCACGTGAGCCTGCCGGGCGTGGACAGGGAAGTGGCGCAGAAGATTATCGACCGCGCGCACGCGACTTGCCCGTACTCGAAAGCGCTGTACGCCAGCACCAATGTAAAGACCACGCTGGCCTGATGCATGCCCGGACCGGAGGCCACGGCTTCCGGTCCGATTTCGGAAAATATTAAACTCGAGATTACTGTTTATATTGTCGAGTAAGAATACTGTACAAAATACTGTATGTTATACTGTGTTTATGACCAGTAAATTTTCCTTGATCAACCTGGAACCGCTGACCGGGCAGGCCCCGCGAACGGATTTGTATCCTTACCGTGAAATGCCGGAAGATGCGCTGACGGACGCGCGCACGGACAGCGAAATTGCGCGCGAATTCATCGGCCACGGTGAGCTCAGCGCCAAATCCCGCACCAACACGCAAAAAGAGCTGTTCCGCTTCCTGACCTGGTGCCGCGAGGAAGCCGGCAAGTCGCTGCGGCAGTTGCAAGTGGCGGACCTGAACGCCTACAAGGAATTCCTGCGGGAGCCGCCGCCGGACTGGATTTCCACCACCAAATGGCCACGCACGGACCCGCGCTACAGGCCGTTCACCGGGCCGTTGTCGGACCCAAGCCGGCGCCAGGCCATGATCGCCGTCAAGGGGCTGATGGCGTTTGCCGAACAAACAGGCTATCTGCGGCGCGATCCCGGCGCCCTGGTCAAGCATGTAAAGACGCGCGGCGGCAGCCGGATTACGCGCTATCTGAGCCAGGATGCGATCGGCCTGGCGTTGTCGACCGTGGCCAGCCGCGCCGCCGATTTGCCGTCCGAAATGCGCCGCCGCGCGCGCGACCTGTTCCTGCTGCTGGCCTATGCGCACACCGGCGCGCGCCTGAACGAAATCGTCAGCGCGAATATGGGCGACCTGTACACCGAAGGCGGCGGCCGCTGGTGGCTGGACCTGCTCGGCAAAGGCAACAAGCCGCGCCGCGTGCCAGTGCCGCCCGAGCTGCTGGACGCCTACCGCGCCTACCGCCAGGCCTACGGCATGCTGCCGCAATCCGGCCGCGCCGACACCACGCCGCTGGTGCTGTCCAGCCGCAGCCGCGAGCCGGCGCGTCTGACCGACGAAGCCGCATCCAACGCGCTCAAAGCCGTGTTCGCAGCGGCGGCCGGCGCGGCGGCGGCGCAAGGCGACAGCGACATGGCGGCCACGCTGAGGCAGGCGTCCGCGCACTGGCTGCGGCACAGCATGCTGACCAACCACGCCAACAACGGCGTGCAGCTCAAGACCCTGCAGGACACGGCCGGCCACGCCAGCATCGCCACCACCGCAGCCTATCTGCACAAGACCGACAACCAGCGCCACGACGAAATCATGGCCTCGGTGAGCGGCCAAAGGGCCGAGCAGCCTTAGCCGCAAACCGGCCGGCAGCCTATAATGGTGCCCAATTCACAGAACACTATTGGAACTCCCCCATGGAAATTAAGGTCAACTTTCTCGATAAGCTTCGTTTGGAAGCCAAATTCGATGATTTTACGGTGATTGCCGACCAGCCCATCCGCTATAAAGGCGATGGCTCCGCACCTGGCCCGTTCGACTATTTCCTGGCTTCGTCGGCGCTGTGCGCCGCCTATTTCGTGAAGCTGTACTGCGACACGCGCAATATTTCGACTGAAAATATCCGCCTGTCGCAGAACAATATCGTTGATCCGGAAAACCGTTATCAGCAGATTTTCAAGATCCAGGTCGAGCTGCCGGCGGATATTTCCGCCAAAGACCGCCAGGGCATTTTGCGCTCCATCGACCGATGCACCGTGAAAAAAGTGGTGCAGCAAGGCCCCGAATTCATCATTGAAGAAGTCGAGAACCTGGACGCCGATGCGCAGGCCCTGCTGACGCTGAAGCCGGATACCGACGCCAGCACCTACATCCTGGGCAAGGATCTGCCGCTGGAGCAGACCATCGCCAATATGTCGTCGGTGCTGGCTGGCCTGGGCATCAAGATCGAGATCGCGTCGTGGCGCAATATCATTCCCAATGTGTGGTCGCTGCATATCCGCGACGCGCATTCGCCGATGTGCTTCACCAACGGCAAAGGCGCAACCAAGGAAAGCGCATTGGCGTCGGCCCTGGGCGAATACATCGAACGCCTGAACAATAACCACTTTTACGCCGGCTCGTTCTGGGGCGAAGACATTGCCCACGCGGAGTTTGTGCATTACCCGAACGAGCGCTGGTTCAAACCTGGCCGCAAAGATGCGCTGCCGCCGGAAATCCTGGACGAATACAGCCTTGAAATCTACAACCCGGACGGCGAACTGCGCGGATCGCACCTGATCGACACCAACTCCGGCAATACGGAACGCGGCATTTGTTCGCTGCCGTATGTGCGTATTTCCGACGGCAAGGAAGTCTATTTCCCGTCCAACCTGGTCGAAAATCTGTTCGTCAGCAATGGCATGAGCGCCGGCAATACGCTGGCCGAAGCGCAGGTGCAATGCCTGTCCGAGATTTTCGAACGCGCTGTGAAACGCGAGATCCTGGAAGGCGAAATCGCGCTGCCGGACGTACCGCAGGAAGTGCTGGCGAAATACCCCGGCATCCTGGCCGGCATACGCGGCCTGGAAGAACAGGGCTTCCCTGTGCTGGTGAAGGACGCGTCGCTGGGCGGCACCTACCCGGTCATGTGCGTCACCTTGATGAACCCGCGCACGGGCGGCGTGTTTGCCTCCTTCGGCGCGCATCCAAGCCTGGAAGTGGCGCTGGAACGCAGCCTGACGGAATTGCTGCAGGGCCGTAGTTTCGAGGGCCTGAATGATCTGCCACGGCCTACCTTTGCCAGCAACGCCGTGACCGAGCCGAACAACTTCGTCGAACACTTCATCGATTCAAGCGGCATCGTATCGTGGCGCTTCTTCAGCGCCAAAGCCGACTACGACTGCGTGGAATGGGATTTTTCCGGCAAGGGCGAGAACTCGAATGCCGAAGAGGCCGCAACCTTGTTCGGCATCCTCGCGGACATGGGCAAAGAAGCCTATATGGCGGTGTACGACAACCTGGGCGCCACGGCTTGCCGCATCCTGGTGCCAGGGTATTCGGAAATCTACCCGGTGGAAGACCTGGTTTGGGACAACACCAACAAGGCGCTGCTGTTCCGTTCCGATATTTTGAACCTGCACCGCCTGGACGAAGCCAGCCTGGAAGCCCTCCTGGACCGCCTGGAGAACAGTGAACTGGACGAGTACGGCGACATCGCGACGCTGATCGGCATCGAGTTCGACGAAAACACGGTCTGGGGCCAGCTAACCACCATGGAGCTGAAGCTGCTGATCCATCTGGCCTTGCAGCAGTTCGAGGAAGCGCAGGAACTGGTGGAAGCCTTCCTGCAGTACAACGACAACACGGTCGAGCGCAGGCTGTTCTACCAGGCGCTCAACGTAGTGCTGGAACTCGAGCTGGACGACGACCTTGAGCTGGAAGACTACGAGGTCAACTTCCGCCGCATGTTCGGCAACGAGCGCATGGACGCGGTGCTGGGCTCGGTGGACGGCAGCGTGCGCTTCTACGGCCTGACGCCAACCAGCATGAAGCTGGAAGGCCTGGAGCGCCACGAGCGCCTGATCGACAGCTACAAAAAGCTGCACGCCGCCCGCGCCAAGGCGGCGGCAGCATCGCGTTAAGGCAGCTGCACCGCAACCACGTCCGGCAACTTGCTGCGGCGGGTTGCGGGCAGGTGGACGGTGAGCTTTCCGTCCTTGAACGCGCTTTTTACCGGCTTTCCGTCGCCTAGCAGCACCACGGTGAGCGGCGCGGCGGCCAGGCCATTCAGCACAAGGTCCTTGTCAACCGCCGGGACCAGGTCGGAATCGAGCGCGCGGTCTTCCTTTTTGAACTCGGGCACCGCAAACAGGAAGCGCTGCTTGCCGGCGGCGGTGGCGGGCACATTGGCCTTTTCGCCCTCCGGCAATGCGGCGGCCTGCACGGCTGGCCGGTTCAGCTTCATCCATCCAGCGACCTCGGCCATGCTCCGGTATGCCTCAGGGTGCAGTTCGCCGCGCGCATCCGGGCCAACGCCGATCAGGAAGTTCATATTGAGCGACCTGGCAAGCGCGAGATTGCCCAGTTCGTAGCCATTGGCGTAGAACGGCGCGTCGTTATAGGCCCACCCCTTGGTCCATGTCGTGCACCATTCGGCCCAATGCTTGCGCGCGATCTGGCTGGTTTTGAGCGTGGGGCCTTCGAAAGTGACGAAGTCGCCGTCGTGGAAGTAGCGCGGCGAAAGCACAATGCCGGGCTGGAGTTCGCGCACACGTGCCTGCGTCAGGCGCGGTGCGTCGCCCTCAGGCGCGGGAATGGCGCCGTCGAACCACAGCATATCGATCTTGCCGTAACGCGTGAGCAATTCCTCAACCTGGCCTTTGACCATGGCGTTGTATTCCACCAGGTGCCGGGCTTTTTCTTCCTTGGTCTTGATTGTTTTGCGCGGCTTGAGATCCGCATCGAGTTCAGGCAGCCAGGGATTCAGGCGCGCGGTGCCGTAGTACATGAAATTCGTGAACTCGCGGTCGAAATACCAATCCGGGGGAGAGTAATAGAGGCCGACTTTCAGTCCGTACTTCCGGCAGGCTTCGACGAAGGGCTGCACCAGATCGCGTCCGCCCATGTAGTTTTTAGTGTTGAAATTGCCATACGCACTGGGCCACAGCGCAAAGCCTTCGTGATGGCGGGTGGTCAGCACCACATAGGTGAATCCGGCCGCTTTCGCCGCAGCGACCCATTTGTCTGGATCGTATCTGTCCGGATTGAAGTCCCTGGCCGCTGCCCAATACGCGTTGGGCGTAATGACGGGCGGCTTGCCGTCGAAGTTCCAGTCGGCTTCGCGGATGATGCGTTCCTGATCCTTTGGATCGTTGAACTGTTTGTTCTTCCAGGCGCCGACCATCATGGGCCACGACAAGTCGCCGACTCGCTGTCCGCGCGCGTCGAAGACGCTGCTGACGCCCCAGTGCAGGAACAGGCCGAAACCGGCTTGCCCGAACCATTGTGCATCGGGATGGCTGGAGTGCGGGGCCGGATTGAAGTCTTCAACGATGCCGATCGCGCCATGCTGGGCTTTGGCATCGGTGATCTGGGCGTGGACGGAGTTGGCGGCGCTCAGGCCGCAGCAAAGCAAGGCGGCCCCCAGCCGTAGGCGTTGGGAAAAGTCCATGAGTCGTTTGGTTTGGTTAAGGTGGAGTGTTAACGTTATCACGTATTTAACCTGCGGTTGCTATTGCGGACAACAAAAATGCGATGAAAATCCGGAAGTCCGCATCGATTTCAAGCGGCATAAACCACCGGGTGTGCTGATCCGATAATTCGCATAATCTATATTATGTCAAATGTCATGTTCGGCGATCGGTTGGGGCCTTCCCTGGATACGCAGTCCGCCATCGGCTTTTCAACTAGGCATTCGAGAGATTGAAACAAAACCAGCCCTGTTGTAGGCTGCTTTTAGTATCAACTAACTACGTCTACCTTGACCCCGACCACTCCCATTCATCCGCTGCCGATCTCGATCCTGACCGTGGACGACCACCCGCTGTTCCAACAGGGTATCGCCAGCGTTATTAACGCCGAACCCGATCTTTATCTGGTCGGGCAAGCCGGCAGCGGTGCCGACGCGATCGCAATGTACCGCCAGTTGCGCCCTGCTGTCACGCTAATGGACTTGCAAATGCCAGACATGGGCGGGGTCGAAGTCATTTCCGCCATCCGTGCTGAATTTCCGGCCGCGCGCATCGTGGTGCTGACCACGCTGGACGGCGATATGCATGCGACACGCGCCATCAAGGCCGGCGCGGTCGGCGTCATCTACAAGAGCACGGTACGCAAGAACCTGCTTGAAACGCTACGTAGCGTCCACCGTGGCGGGCGTTGCATTCCGCAGTCGCTGCAGGACGCGCTGACCGGCACGCGCGGCGGCAATGCAATCACTTCGCGCGAAGTCGATGTCATCAAGCTGGTGGCACGTGGCAACTCCAATCCAATGATTGCTGCGGCGCTGGGCTTATCCTGCGAAACGGTCAAGGGCCACATGAGTAGCATCCTTTTTAAACTGGAGGCGCGCGACCGCGCGCATGCGGTGATGATCGCCCTGGAACGGGGCATCCTCAGCCTCTGACCGCGTGCCTCTGCACAATGCGGTAGGCGCACCTACCTCCATCGAGGTAGCGCTGCGCGCCCTGCGCCGAAGGCCCCCCTTTTCGGGGGGGAAACGCGGCGCAATCTTTTCCCCGGCACGGTCCGGCGGCAATTAAATCAGGCAAGCTGATTATCTGAAAGCGGCTCCCGCTGCCTGCTTTCGTGCACTACTCCCCCACCCCACTTTGGAGAAATCATGAACAAACTCAGCTTGTTGGCCCTTGTTTGCCTGGTATCGGGCAACCCGGTATTTGCACAGGACGCCTGCCCAAAAGTAGCGTCGGCTACGGCTGCGCGGGCGGTGCCCGTGATTCACTACAAGACGGCAAATATCGACGGTATCAATGTGTTCTACCGTGAAGCCGGGCCAGCCGGCGCACCGGTGCTGCTGTTGCTGCATGGCTTCCCGACATCGTCGCACATGTTCCGCAACCTGATCCCGCTGCTGGCCGACCGCTACCACGTAATCGCGCCGGACTTTCCCGGATTTGGCCAAAGCGACTCGCCCGACCGCTCGAAGTTCAAATACACCTTCGCCAACCTGGCGGATGTTACCGATAAGCTGACGGTGGCACTCGGCGTCAAGAAATACAGCATGTATATGATGGACTACGGCGCCCCGGTCGGCTACCGGATGGCGATCAAGCATCCCGAGCGCGTGCAGACGCTGGTCGTCCAGAATGGCAATGCCTACGTCGAGGGCCTGGGTGCATTCTGGGATCCGATCAAGGCCTACTGGGCCGATGGCTCGCAGTCCCGCCGCGAGGCGATCGCTAACCTGGTGACGCTGCCGATCACCAAGTTCCAGTACACCGACGGCATGAGCGATGTCTCCCGCATCAGCCCCGACAACTGGATGGTGGACCAAGCGTTGCTGGACCGGCCCGGCAACCGCGAGATCCAGCTCGACCTGTTCCTCGACTACGGCACCAACCTGCCGCTGTATCCGGACTTCCAGGCCTTCTTCCGTGCGCGCAAGCCGCCGACCTTGATCGTCTGGGGCAAGAACGACAAGATATTCCCCGAAGCAGGCGCCCATCCCTACTTGCGCGACTTGCCCGCGGCTGAAATGCACATCCTGGACAGTGGCCACTTTGCACTGGAAGACCAGCTGCACGTAATGGCGCCGCTGATCCACAATTTCCTCGACCGCAAGGTCTGCAAGGATGCGAAATGAGCCAGGGCGGCGCGATTAATTCATCGCCCGGCGTAACGCCGGCGGCACCTGTGTCGATCGTGCTGGTGCACGGCGCCTTCGTCGATGGCTCCGGCTGGCAGGCGGTCCACGCGATCCTTTCGGCGCGCGGCTACGAGGTGCTGGTGGTGCAAAACCCGACGATCACACTGGAGGGCGACGTGGCCGCGACCGAGCGCGTCATTGGACAGGCGCGCCACCCGGTGGTGCTCGTTGGCCATAGTTACGGTGGCGCCGTCATCACCCAGGCCGGCGCCAATCCGAGCGTGTTGGCGCTGGTGTACCTCGCGGCGTTCGTCCCGGACGTGGGCGAGTCGGTGGCGTCACTGAACCAGCATCCGGTCGAGGCTGGCGAGGCCACGGCGCCGGTGCTGGCGCCGCAGGATGGCTTCCTGATGGTCGACCCCGCGCGCTTTCCAGCGGCCTTTGGCGCGGACGTCGGTGTGGAGCGCACGCGCTTCATGGCGGCCTCGCAAGTGCCGTGGGGACTCGGCGCCGTCACCGGGCAAGTGACGCTTGCGGCGTGGCGCAATAAGCCGGTCCATTATCTGATCGCCACGGATGACCTGATGATACCGCCCAGCGCGCAGCGCCGGATGGCCGACAGGGCCGGTGCCCGGGTGGTGGAGCTGGAGAGCAGTCACGCGGTGATGCTGGCGCGGCCAAGCGAAGTGGCGGCGTTCATCGAGTGCGCCACCAAGCCGGAGGCCTGATATGAGCGCCTCCCCGGACTTCCCTCCAGTGACTTACCACCGCTCGAACAAGGTCGGCGACCTCACGGTCTTCTACCGTGAAGCCGGGGCTGCCGATGCGCCGGTCGTGGTCCTGCTGCATGGCTTCCCAAGTTCGTCGCATATGTTCCGTCGCCTGATCCCGGCGCTGGCCGACCAATATCGCGTGATTGCGCCGGATCTGCCAGGCTTCGGCCTGTCGGACATGCCGCCGCCGGCGGAGTTCCCGTACAGTTTCGCAGCCTTCGCGGACATTATCGATCAGCTGCTGGTGCAGCTGGGCGCCGGGCAGTACGCCCTGTACGTGATGGATTACGGTGCGCCGGTCGGCTTTCGGTTGGCACTCCTGCATCCCGAACGCGTGTCGGCGCTGGTGATACAGAACGGCAACGCGTATGAGGCCGGCATGGGAGATTTCTGGGCCACGACACGTGCGCTGTGGGCCGACAACAGCGCGGCGAATCGCGACGCGATGCGGCCCTTCCTGAAGCTGGCGGCCACCCGCTTCCAGTATGTGGCGGGGGTGCGGGACGTGGCCCGCATCGATCCAGCGGCCTGGATACATGACCAGTTTTTCCTTGACCGTCCGGGTAACGAGGAGATCCAGTTCGCCATCATGTACGACTACCGGACCAACGTCGCCTTGTATCCCGCGTTCCACGACTACTTCCGGAACTTTCAACCGCCCGCGCTGATTTTATGGGGAATCAACGATCCCATCTTTCTGCCGGAAGGGGCGCAAGCCTTCCGGCGCGATTTGCCGCAGGCGGAACTGCATCGCCTCGACACCGGGCATTTCGCCCTGGAAGACAAGGCGGACGAGATGGTACCGCTCATCCGCCAATTCCTCGGACGGCACTTACACAGGCACTTACCCAACTAAGGAGAATCACATGCAAGCTATTTCAACCGAAAAAACCAGCGTGCGGGCCACTGGCGGCGGCGCCCGCCTCCTCAATCCCGCCGATACGGTGGTGCTGTTGCTCGACCACCAGTCCGGCCTGTTCCAGACCGTCAAGGATATCCCGGTGGCCGACTTGCGGCGCAACGTGGCAATGATCGCCCGGCTGTGCACTTTGCTGAAGATCCCGGTCATCACCACCGCTTCGGAGCCCGCAGGCAGCAACGGCCCGCTGATGCCGGAGATCCACGAGCTGGCGCCGCACGCCGTCTACGTACCGCGCAAGTGCGAAGTGAACGCCTGGGACAATGAAGACTTCGTTGAACGGGTCCGCTCGACCGGCTGCAAGACGCTGGTCATGGCGGGCGTATGGACCAGTGTCTGCGTGATGTTTCCCGCGCTCGACGCCGTCGCTGCGGGCTACGATGTATACGCCGTCATCGACGCCTCCGGCGACCCCAGCGAGATGGCGTCCCGCGTCTCGCTGGCCCGCTTCGTACAGGGCGGCGTCAAGCCAACCAGTACCAACGCCCTGCTGTCTGAAATGCATCGTACCTGGGCGCGTCCGGAGGCGGCCGAGCTGGCGCAGTTGTACGCGCTGGCCGCGCCCAATTATGCGGCCGTGATGGAGAGCTATGCGCGCGCGCAGCAAGCCGCCAGAGACAATGCTTAGGGAGGCGGCCGCCATGGCATACGGATTTATGGATATCGCGCGCACGCCGGCGGTGCGTGCTGCGCAGGCCGAGATGGGTGCGGATCACCTCTGGGCGGACTTCGAAGGACACCGCGACTTCGATCGCTTCACCGAGCAGGAAGCCGGGTTCATCGCGCAGCAGGATACCTTGTACCTGGCATCGGTCTCGGAAACCGGCTGGCCTTACGTCCAGCACCGCGGCGGCCCTCCCGGTTTCTTGAAGATGATCGACAACCAGACCCTGGCCTTCGCCGATTACCGGGGCAACCGGCAATACATCAGCACGGGGAATGTCAAAGCCCATGACCGTGCCTGCATGATACTGGTCGACTACGCCCGGCGTGCCCGGCTTAAAATTTACGTCCACGCGGAGACGTTGGCGCTGGATGCCGAACCGCAATTGACAGAACGCGTGCTAGACAAGGGTTACGGGGCGAAGCCGGAACGGCTATTCAGATTGCGGCTGCAGGCATTCGATTGGAACTGCCCCCAGCACATCACCAGGCGTTACACCGAAACGCAGATTGCCGCCGTGGCTCAACCGCTCCGTGAGCGCATTGCGCAGTTGGAGCGGGAAAACGCCGCATTGCAGGCGAGATTTGGCCCTGGAGGCGCGCCACCGGGATAGGAGATCATGTAACTCGCTGCCTAAGCTTGTCTTGGGTGGCGATGGCATGCCGCCATCGCCTGCTTTCATTCATTATCAAAAATGTAGCTATAATCATTTTTATAATTGCATGAAAGGATGCGGTCTTTGTTATTGAACTATGCATTTGTTCCACGCCGCACCGGCTATTTGGTTTTCCGTTTGCCTAAGCCATGGCTAGTCTTGCTCCGTATGTTGGGGGTACTTTGTGCATTTCCTGCGTCCGCCATATCGGCAGCTGAGCCGCTGCCTTTCTGGCGATCCGCCCTGTCGCACCAGGCCTGGATCGACCGCGACGGAGCACCGTCCGATGCCAAAGCCATGGTGCAGGACCGCACTGGCATGCTGTGGTTTGGTGCAGTCGATGGTTTGTTCCGCTTCGATGGCGTGCGGTTTGAACGCATGGACAATATCGCCGGTCATCAATTGCTGTCCCCTAATGTGTATTCGCTGGCCTTGTTCGATGACGCGCTATGGGTGGGGTACGAACATGGTGGAATCTCGGTGTTCGATCATGGCGCGGTGCGGCACTACCGCGAAGCGGAGGGCGTTCCCCCCAGCGCGATCTCGCAGTTTGGGAGAACCAGCGATGGCATGACGTGGTTTTCCAGTTCTGCCGGCATATATTGGCTGGATGGCCAACGCTGGCGACAAGTTTTGCCGGCTGATGGTTTGCCGCAAGGTGATCAGTCCACCCTCAACGTGCTCCAAGATGGCGGGCTCATGGTCACGCACATGGCCGGCCTGTATCGCAACGTCCGCGGTACGCACCGCTTCCTCCGCGTAGGTGACTTTGGTAGCATGCAGCCCAGCCAGGTCCAGGCTGACGGCAAACTGAATATATTCAAATTTGGCGAGACGCTACGCGTGTATGACCCCGCGACCGAAAGCCTGATGCCGCAGACGCTCCCCACGAACGGCGGCATGCCGTACAGCGTTCATCGCGATAACCGTAACGCATGGTGGATAGGCCAGGGGGACGGCATGCGCTTGTACACCCCGGACCTGCAACTGAAGAAGCAATTTCTGGCGCCGCACGACTTCAGCGCTGTGCGCATCTATCGGCCGCCGGTTAACGACCGTGAAGGCAATCTCTGGTTCATCACCGAGAATGGGGTTGACCGCATACGGGAAACACGTTTGTTAGTGCAGGACATGCCTGCCGGCAGCACGGATTTCAGTATCATGCCTGGTCCGGACGGCGAAGTTTGGATCAGCAGCCACTCCTCCAAGGATCCGATCTCTCCCCCGACATTCGCCATCGCGCCCGATGGCCGGCGCATCGCCAGCGACATGGAGTCTGCCACCGCCGGCGCGCGCGCGGCGGATGGCACCCTGTGGTTCGGTGATCCTCATTACATATGGTCCCGGCGCGACGGCAAGGTGCGCCGCTGGTTGCGGCCGGCGGAGTTGAAGAATCAAGCGACGCAAGCCCTCGCGGTCGCTGCTGATGGTCTGCTGTGGGTGTCGATTGCGCGCCGCGGGGTGCACACTTTCAGTAATGGCGCCTGGGTGGCAGGCGGCGGCCACGCGGAGTTGGCCGATCGTACCGCATTATCGCTTCATGCCGACGAACAGGCTCGGCTCTGGCTCGGCTACACCGGCAATAGAATGGCAATGCTGCTGCACGATAAAGTTCAGCACTTCGGCTCCGACGACGGATTGGCGGTCGGCAACGTGCTTGCAATGTACAGTCGACGCGGCACACTCTGGATTGGTGGCGACCAAGGCCTGGCGCGTTTTCACCAAGGGCGCTTTATCGCTGTCAACGACGATGCCGGACGCCCGTTTGCCGGTGTTACCGGGATTGTCGAGACGGCGCAAGGCGAGCTGTGGATGCATTGCGCCAAAGGACTGGTCCGAATTAGCGCCCCACAGTTGGCCGCTGTCCGCAGCGGCACTGGCCGTGCAGCTGTCGAACGCTTCGATTATCTGGACGGCTATGCTGGTGCCGGCCCACAGCTACGTCCGCTGAATACACTGGTCGAGTCGAATGATGGCCGGCTGTGGTACGCCACCTCCAGCAGCGTCGGTTTCATCGATCCCCGCCGCATCGCCCGCAATCTGGTGGCGCCAACGCCGCTCATCACCTGGCTTAGCACTCCCTCTGAGCGGCACCGCGCCAGCAACGGCCTTCAGCTCCCGGAACATACCCATAACCTGCATATCGATTTTACCGCCGCCGTACTGTCGATTCCGGAACGGGCGCGCTTCCGCACGCGACTGATAGGCCAGGACCATGAATGGCGCGACGCGGGCGGCTTGCGCCAGTCCTTTTATACGAATCTTGGCCCGGGCGATTACCGCTTTGAAGTCATGGCTGCCAATGAAGACGGTGTCTGGAGCGATGCCCCCGCCAGTCTGAGCTTTCAGATTGCGCCAGCATTTTACGAGACCACGTGGTTCAAACTGCTGTGTTTGTCCATGCTGGCTGCTGGCGTCTACCTGCTATACCTGCGACGGTTGGAACGGATGACTGCACGCGTGATCGAACGCGTAAGCACGCGCATCGAGGAGCGGGAACGCATTGCCCGCACCCTGCACGACACTTTCCTGCAAAGCGTGCACGGCCTAAGCCTTCGCTTCCAAAGTATCAAGGCCGAGTTGCCGAAAGACGACGCGGTTCAGAAAAAGATCGACGACGCGCTTGATGCAGCGGACGCTGCAGCGGAAGAAGGCAGGGTGCAACTGATGGATCTGCGCGTGAATCATCTTCGCCAGGGCGATCTGGCTTCCGCCCTGAAAACGGTGGGCAGCAATGCTGCAGCTCTCTATGGTGTCGCTTTCTCTTTGAACGAAGAAGGTACACGGTGCCAGCTGCAGGCCGACGTACAGGAAGAGCTGTTCGCCATTGCCAAGGAGGGAGTCAGCAATGCGCTGAAGCACTCGGGAAGCCCGGCGGTGACCGTCAATATTAGATATGGCGCCAACAGTCTCACGCTGGAGGTGTGTGATCACGGCAAGGGGCTGGATGACACGGTGCGTCAAACGGGACAGCGAGATCGGCATTGGGGCATCGCCGGCATGCGGGAAAGGGCCAGGAAGATCAACGCCAAGCTCGCGATCCACAGCACCACCGGCGTCGGCACCAGCGTGGTGGTGACGCTAGCGAACGTTGGACGGGATAGCGGATTTTTTCGCAGAAAGCGCCTTAACAAGCCATAAGGATCGCGCGGCCCGTTCTAGCGTGGTGGTTTTATATGTGCTGCCGTGTGAGGACGCCGCTGCAGCGGCGGCTGCTCATGCTGGCAGCTACAGCAGCGTGACATCATCCGGTAGTTCATCGACCTTAAACCGATTTTCCGGCACTAACGCAGCCAGTTCCCGCGAGACCGCCTCCACTCCGGCTAGCGTGCCCTCCGTATAGCTACCGGATGCGAAATGCTTGCGCATTGCGTCGGCGATGTCCCGCCAGGTGGCGTTTCCGGTTGCTGGACACACGCCCCTGTCCGCAACAATTTCGATGGAACGGTCAGCGAGCAATATGTAGATCAACACGCCGCTGTTGTCGACAGTGTCCCAGACGTGCATGCTCGCAAACAATTCGAGCGCCCGCTCGCGCGGCGACATGTCTTGCCACAACTGGGACGGTTGGAGTGCCGCTTCGATGGCAACGCGTATCTCGCCCCGGTGCGACTGTTCCGACACCATGATTGCGTGCTTGATCTCCGCCAGGGAGCTTTCCGGGAAACGCTGTCTGATCGATCTGTGTGTGGTCGCGAAGTGCTTTGCCATGCGCATAAAATTCATCTTCACCATCTCCCCGATGCGCCACCGCCACCAAAACCACCTCCCCCGCCCCCCCAGCGAGCGCCGCGCTGCCCGTCGTCGCGCCCAAGATAGAGACCGGCCATGCGCGAAACGCCAATCAATGTCACCGCGAAGGCCAGCGAGGCCGCCGCCATTGCGGCGGCGGCGCTTCCGGCCAAAAGCCATGCCGCTCCCCCGACTACTCCCCCTGCCACGACTGAGCCGGCAACCCTGCCAAAGACGGCGCGCGACACCGCCCCCAACGCAACCGCCATGATCAGCACCAACGGCAACAGTTGTCTCATAGGGCTGTCTTTGTCACGCCGGCGGTCCCCGTCATAAGCCGGGAACGACTCCCCGTCGGCGATACTTATGATCTTGTCGACGCCCGCGACGATGCCGCCGTTAAAGTCATTGCGACGAAAGCGAGGGACGATAATTTCGTCGATGATGCGCTTAGCTGTGGCGTCATTGAGCGCCCCCTCCAGGCCGTAGCCGACCTCTATCCGGAGAGAACGATCGTTCTTGGCTACCACCAGGATGGCGCCGTCGTCGATCTTATTGCGGCCCAACTTCCACTGCTCCGCGACCCGCATCGCGTACTGTTCTATCGCTTCGGGCCGGGTGGTCGGCACAATCAGCACGGCGATCTGACTTCCCTTGCGTTGTTCGAATGCACGCAAATCGGCTTCCAAGCGCTGGATCTGCGTTGCATCGAGCACTCCCGCCACATCCGTGACAGGTGAATTGAGCGGTGGAATGGGAACTAATCCGTCCTGGCCAGCCGCGCAGCCGGCCAATGCCCAACACAGCAGCAATAGCCAGCGCCACAGCTTGCGCGTATCCATCTCACTTCTCCACAGCAGGTTTCGGTGCAGTACCGAAGGACACGACTGGCGCCGGGGTGATCGCCTTCTCGTTGTCCACCGTGAAGTTGGGCTTGGTGCGAAAGCCAAATACCTTGGCCGTCAGATTGCTGGGGAAGGAACGCACCGTCACATTGTATTCCTGCACTGCTTTGATGTAACGGTTACGCGCCACCGCGATGCGATTCTCGGTTCCTTCAAGCTGAGCTTGCAAATCACGGAATCCCGCATCCGCTTTTAATTGCGGATAATTCTCGCTTACCGCCAACAAGCGAGACAACGCGCCACTCAACGCACCTTGCGCCTGCTGGTATTTGGCGAATGCCGCCGGGTCGTTCAACACCGCAGGCGTGACCTGAATCGAGCCCGCCGCCGCACGCGCCTGCGTGACATCGTTCAGCACCTTCTCCTCGTGAGCTGCATAGCCCTTGACGGTATTGACCAGGTTCGGCACGAGATCGGCCCGGCGCTGGTACTGGTTCACTACTTCAGACCAACTGGCCGTAATCTGTTCATCATTTGACTGCAGCGTGTTGTAGCCACACCCACTCAAGGCCGCCGCAAACAATAGGCACAACAGTATGAATGTTCTTCGCACAATTTCCCCCCAATAAATCCGGCATCCATCCCCAGGAGAACCGACGATGGCGCCGCTAGGGTTCTTGCTCGTCCGGCGGCGCGGCCCAGTACAGCACCAGTTCGCGCTGAGCCCCATCGGCCACGCTGATGCGCCGCGTCTGCGTCTGGCCGGCGGCGCGCGCCGTGATCTGGTAGCTTCCGGATGGCAGGCGCACATACAGCAGCGGCCCGGCCTGCGCCAGCTGCAGTTGCGCGGCACCCTTGGCGTCGCGGATCTCGACATCGACATCCGCGCGGTAGGCGCCGCTACCCCGGTTGGCGAACCGCAGCAACAAGGTGTAGCCCGCACCCTGCTGCTGCAGTTCCTGGCGTTCTTCCTCACCCGCGCCGCCGTTCAAATAGGCGGCGCCCGGCCCATCCTGCGCCGCGGTGGCCATGCCGATTGCCGCCCCGGCCAAGCCGGCCAGCACGGCCGCGCTGGCGAATGTGGCCCTCCATCCCATGCTTTTCATGTGCACCCCTCCTCAGGTCAGGTGGTCGGCCGAGATCAGCACCTTCAGCGCGCCGCTGGCGGCCGCCTCCCCGAAGCAGGAGTAGGCCTGCAGGATGTCGCTGAAGCGGAAGCGGTGGCTCACCAGCCCGGCCGCGTCGATCCGGCCCGCCAGTACCGCGCGCAGCAGCTGCGGGGTGGCGGCAGTGTCGACCAGGCGGGTGGTGATGGTGATGTTGTGCGACCACAGGCGCTCCAGATGCAGGTCGGCCTTGCAGCCATGCACGCCGACGTTGGCCACCGTGCCGCCCGGTGCGACGATGTCGGCGCACAGCTCGAAGGTGGCCGGCACGCCCACCGCTTCGATCGCCGTGTCCACGCCCACGCCGCCGGTCAGCTCCAGCACCGCCTTGACGGCGGCGCGGTCCACCGCGCGCACCGTGTGGCTGGCGCCGAAGCGCCGGCTCAGCTCGAGCCGGTGCGGGTCGATGTCGACCATGATGATCTGTGCCGGGCTGTAGAATTGCGCCGTCATCAGCGCGGCCAGGCCGACCGGCCCTGCGCCGACGATGGCCACGCTGCTGCCCGGCGCCACCTTCCCGTTGAGCACGCCGCACTCGAAGCCGGTCGGCAAGATATCGCTCAGCATCACCAGCGCCGCCTCCTCGGCGTTGGCCGGTACGTGGTACAAGCTGGTATCCGCGTGCGGGATGCGGACGTATTCGGCCTGGGTCCCGTCTATCTTGTGCCCCAATATCCAGCCGCCGTTGGCGCAATGCGAATACATGCCGCGCCGGCAGTACTCGCAGCGCGCGCAGGACGTGATGCAGGAAATGAGCACGGCGTCGCCGGGCGCGAAGCCGCAGACGGCCGCGCCCACCGCCTCGATCACGCCCACCCCCTCATGGCCCAGCGTGGTGCCGGGCAGGCAGGTGGGCACGTCGCCCTTGAGGATGTGCAGGTCGGTGCCGCAGATCGTGGTGCGGGTGATGCGCACCACGGCGTCGGTGGGCGCCTGCACCTGGGGCACCGGCTTGTCCCGCAGCACCGGCTGGCCAGGTCCTTCATACACTAGCGCGCGCATGGCCTCCGCTCCTAATTGATGGGCAGCTTCTTGGCGCCGCCATTGGCCCGCTTGGGCAGGGTCAGCTCGAGCACGCCGTCGTGGTATTTGGCTTGGGCCTTGCCCTCGTCGACGTCCTGGCCCAGCGTGAAACTGCGCATCTGCTGGCCCACGTAGCGTTCGCTGCGCAGCAGCGTCTCGCCCTTCTTCTCATCGTGCTCGCGCCTGGATTCTGCCGAGATCGAAACCTGGCTGCCGGCGATCTGCACCGAGATGTCTTCCTTCTTTACGCCGGGAAGCTCGGCCTTGACGTTATAGGCGTGCTCGTTCTCGCTGACGTCGAGCCGGATCGGCGGCGGGCCGGCCATGTCGCGCAGCACGTGCTTGAAGCCCATGTCGCGGAAGAAGTCCTCGACGCCGCGCAGCGGGTCGGTTCGCGCCAAGTCGCGGAAGGGATCGAAATGCGTCACGTGATGGTGTGCCATGGTGTTCTCCTGGAATGTGGATGGGGCCGGCAAGTGCTGGCGGGCGCCGGCCATCGCCCGCGGGATGGAACAGCGCGCTCAGCCACTCCGGCCGGTGTGCACGCCAAGCAGCGTATACAGCGGGCAGCGCGACCACAGGCCTGTCAGCAGCGGTACCAGCCCCAGCCAGCCCCATGGCCCTATCCAGCCTCCCAGCGCCGCGCCGATCAGCGCCAGGCCGAGCGCGATGCGCAGTCCCCGGTCCAGCGACCCTATGTTGGTTTGCATGTGTCTCTCCTGTGTTGTCGATGGCTGGATTCTGCAGCAAGGCGCGGCCGCGCGCGCGCCCCAAAACTGACCTGGAACAAGTTCGCGCGCAATTCTTTGCGCTTTCCCTTTTTTGTGCAAAACTTGATCTGGCAACCTGTTCACCGGCACCGACCTGGATAACACTGACGGTCAGACCGATAACCAGCCGCCGCCCGCAAGGCGTGCCCCGATGCCATGACTACCCTGCTTACCACCGCCATGCCGCCCGCCCCGCCGGCAGCCGGCCGGCCCATCGGCTGCGACGCCTGCATGGCGCGCCATTCCTGCCTCCCGCCGCTGGGCGCGGCCGACCGTGCGCCGGTACGCCGCATCCGCGTCGCGCGCGGCGCCGCGCTGTACACCGCAGGCGCGCTGGTCGGCGACTATGTGTACGTGGTGCGCTACGGCTGCTTCAAGCTCAGCCGCAGGGACCGCAGCGGCGCCGGCGTCATCCTCGGCTTCCCCGGCAGCGGCGATTTCCTGGCGCTGGAAGCGATCGGCCTGGTTCACCACGACTGCAGCGCGGTGGCGCTGGAGGATAGCGAGGTGTGCGAGATCGGCTATGGGGGCATGCGCGAGCAGGCGCAGTTTTTCCAGGGCATTATCAGTCACAGCATCCGCGACATGCAGGACGTGCTGCTGCAGCAGCGCCGCACCACGGCCGAGCAGCGCCTGGCCGCCTTCCTGCTGCGCCAGTCGGCGTGGCATGCAGCGCGCGGCTGCTCCGGCCTGCGCTACCGCCTGCCGATGGCGCGCCAGGACATTGCTGCCTTTCTCAACCTGACCCCGGAATGCCTGAGCCGGCTCCTCGGCCGCTTCCGCCGGCTCGGCTTGCTCGCGGCGGCACGCCACGACGTTACCTTGCTTGACCGCGCCGCACTGGAGGCGCTGGCCGCGCCGGCGCGCACGACCTGATTTCCAAGACCGCATGGCGCGAATTTGATCCAAATCAAACCTTTGCGCGGACGATCATGGCTACCATGCATCATGCACTCGTTTGCCGCCAGGCTCGGGGCCGGTGCGGCGGCGCCTCCCTGCGCCAGAAAGGCACGGCCATGATCTCCAGCAAATTCCACAACGTCATCCCCCTGCGCACGGACACCCGCGCCATGTCCTGCCTGAGCTGCGAGGCACGCGCCGCGTGCCTGCCAGCCGGCATGGACGATGCCGACTGCGCCCGCGTCGACCAGCTGGTGCTGCAGCGTCACCGGCTACTGCGCGGCGAAGACCTGCACCAGATCAACGAGACGGTACGCGGCCGCGTCTACGCGGTGCGCAGCGGCCACTTCAAGTGCTACCGGCTGACGCCCGGCGGCGACCAGTGCATTACCGGCCTGCCCGGGCGCGGCACGCTGCTGGGCCTCGAAGCGCTGGGCCAGGAGCGGCACGCCAGCGCCGCCACCGCCACGTCCGATAGCGTGGTGTGCGAGCTATCCCACCCGCGCCTGCTGGAGGCGGCGCGCCAGTTCCCGGCGCTGGAACGGCGCCTGGAACAGATGCTGAGCAGGGAACTTGCGCGCCAGCACGGCCTGGCCATGATGCTGGGCTATGCGCGTGCAGAACAGAAGCTGGCCTGCTACCTGCTGGAGCTGGCGTGGGGCAGCCGGCACCGCGACGGCGGCCGCGTGTGTGTCGAACTGCCGCTCACGCGGCAGGACATCGGCGACTATCTCGGATTGACCGACGCCACCGTCACGCGCCAGTTGCTGCGCCTGCAGCGCGAGGGCGCGCTCCAGGTGGTACGGCGCCATGTTGTGCTGGCCGACCAGCCCCGGCTCGAGCGCATGGCCGCTGGCAAAGACCGCATGCCGGCCGGCCGGCCGCGCACCGCGTAGCGCTGGCGCGATGACCGGCGAATTTGATCCAGGTCAAAGCGGGCGCGCCCCGCGCCGGCCGACAATGGCAGTACGCCATCACAGACGCCTGCCCATCACCAAGGAGAACAGCATGCCCCACACCATCCTGCTGCCGACGGACGGCAATCCGCGCGCCGCCCCGGCCATCGAGCGCTGCATGCGGCTGGCCCGCGCCAACGCGGCCGCCGTTGTCGGCCTGTACGTGCTGCCGTGCGAGGACTTGTCGGTGCCGGAAGACGACAGCTATGTGCAAGAACAGGAGCGGCCATCGAGCGTCGTGCACGCCGGCGATACGCTGCGCGCGCTCGAAACGGCCGCCGCCGCGGCAGGGGTGCCCTGCACGGTGCTGACGCGCTGCGCCGACTCGCCCTACACTGCCATCATCGCGGCGGCGCGCGAACGCCAGTGCGACCTGGTGTTTCCCGACGCCATGGAACGCATGCCGGACGCCGCCGAGCGGGCCGCGCTGCAGCAGTCGGGCATCGCCGTGGCGGCCGGCGCGCCGCCGTGAGCCGGCGCGTATCACAATACAACAGCCGGAGCGCCGCACGCGCCGTGCGCCGGTCCGGGGTCCACCACACACGCGGAGGCAACCATGTACAAAACTATCCTGCTGCACATCGGCCGGCCGCCAACCTGGCGCCGCGGCATGCGCGCTGCCGCGGACCTCGCAAAGGAACACGAGGCGCACCTGATCGGACTGGCCAGCACCGGCTATGCGGTGCTGCAAAATTCGGCCGCCGGCGCCGGCGCGTTCGGGCTGTACCCGCCCATCGGCTATGACCAATTCCGTTCCGAAGCCCGGCAGCGGTTGCAGGAGTACGAGCAGGCCGCAGCCGGGTACGCGTTCGGATCGGTCGAGTCGCGCGTAATAGACGACGCCGCCGAGTACGCCCTGGCCTTGCAGTCGCGCTATTGCGACCTGGTGCTGGTGGCAGGCGGCGCCACGACCGAGGCGTCACCGCTGCTGCCGGGACGGCTCGCCGGCTACCTGGCCCTGCATGCCACCCGGCCGGTACTGCAAGTTGCCACCCGCGCCGAACCGCGCCTGGACGGCACCGTCGTGATCGGCTGGAACGGCGGGGCCGAAGCCAGCCGCGCCATGGCTGCCGCCCTGCCGCTGCTGCGGCGCGCTGCGCGCGTGCAGATTGCCGTCTTCAATCCCGACCAGGGGCCGCACCTGCACGGCGACGAGCCGGGCGCGGACGTGGCCCGCTATCTGGCGCGCCACTGCAGCAATGTCGCCGTGATCAACGAGAACACCTCTGCCGACCCCGGCGAAGCGCTGCTCGACCTGGCGCGCAGCAGCGGCGCCGGGCTGATCGTGGCGGGCGCCTACGGCCACAGCCGCTTCCGGGAATGGATACTTGGCAGCACCACAGCCTGCCTGCTGGACCAGGACGAGGTCGCCGTGTTGATGACGCACTGACCTTGGCCGGCCCTACCACTTGCCTTGCTCACCCATTGAGGAGTCGCCATGCGTCCCCGTCACCTTTCCCTGACCCTGCTCCTATGCTGCAGCGCCTATGTCAGCGCCCGGCAGCCCGCGCCGACCAGCCAGGCCGCCCCGCCCGCGCCTGACCGCACCAGCGACGTCTCGCAGCAGTGGGCCCATGCGGTGAGCCAGGTGAACCAGGCGCTGGCTGTGGTGCACACCATGTCCGGCGATCCGGTCATCGCCGAAGCGCTGCGCCTGGCAAATGGCGTGTTCATCGTGCCCGTCTACCGCAGGGCAGCGGTGGGCGTAGGCGGCGGCGGTGGTGGCGGCGTCATGCTGCTGAGACGACCCGACGGTCAGTGGAGCGCGCCCGTGTTCTATACGCTGGGCGCGCTGGACGTCGGGCTGCAGGCCGGCGCCCAGCGCGGCCCGGTCGCGCTGGTGCTGATGAATGACAAGGCCACCGCCGAATTCACCAACAAGCACAATTTCTCGCTGGGCGCCGACGCCGGCCTCACGCTACTGAGCTGGCACAGGCTGGCGCGCAGCAGCGTCGGCAGTGGCGACGTCATCGCCTGGACCTCGGCCAGGGGCTTGTTCGGCGACCTGCTCGCGGTGGGCGTAAGCGATATCCACTACAACTCGGCGTTGACCAACGCCTATTACCGTCGTACGCTGGCCGCCAGCGACGTCACCTCGGGTCAGGTCGAGAACGTGCAAGCCCTGGCCTTGCAGCAGGCTCTGGCCGCTGCGGGCAGCCCTGCGCGCTGAGGCGCACGGCGTGCCGACGGTACCGCCGCCCTGGCGCGCCGGGCCGCCGTCAAGCGTGTCGCGACAGCGATGAGCAGCCTCCCGTCCCGCCTCAGCTGGCCACGCCTCGCGGCCGCCGCCGCGCTGCTGGCCGTGGCCGCCGCCGTCTATTGGGCCACGGCCCCGGAAACGCTGGCCACCTGCAGGCCCGAGCGCGGCAGCGTGGTCGACGCGGTCTACGCCGCCGGCAGCGTGGAGCCGACCGTGAAGATGCCGATCGCGCCGCGCGTGGGCGGCCGGCTGGCCGAACGGCTGGCCGACGAAGGCGAGCAAGTGCGCAAAGGCCAGGTGCTGGCGCGCCTGGACGACGCCGACCTGGCCGGCACGGTCGACGAGCTGCGCGCGCGCGCCGAGTACGCCCGCAGCCAGCACGCCCGCATTGCCGCGCTGGCCGAGCGCGGCTTCGTTGCCGCCGGTGAGAGGGAGCGCAGCCGCAGCGAGCTCGCGGCCGCCGAAGCGGCGCTGCGGCGCGCCCTGGCGCAGCGCGGCTACATGGCGCTGACAGCGCCGGCCGACGGCACCGTGATCCGCCGGGATGGCGAACCCGGCCAGTACATCGGCCCGGGCCAGGCCGTGTTCGTGCTGGCCTGCTGCGCGCCGCTGCGCGTGAGCGCCGACATCGACGAGGAGGACATCAACCGCGTGCGGGTGGGCCAGCCCGTGCTGCTGCGGGCGCCGGCCGTGCCCGGCACGGTGTACGACGGCACGGTGGCCGACATCACGCCGCAGGGCGACCCGGTGGCGCGCAGCTACCGGGTCCGCGTCCGGCTGGCCGAGCCCGGCGCGCTGCGCACCGGCATGACGGTCGAGGCGAACCTGATCGTCGCCCGGCGCGAGAACGCCTTGCTGCTGCCCAATAGCGCCGTTCTGGACGGCGCGGTGTGGCTCCTGGCCCAGGGCCGGCTGCAGCGGCGCGCGGTGCAGCTGGGCATACGGGACGCAACCCGCAGCGAAATCGTGCGCGGCCTGGCCGGCGATGAAACCGTGGTTCTGCAGCCGCATGCGGGCCTGCGGCAAAACCGGCGGGCGCGGCCGGCCGCGCGCTGAGGGGGGCGCCATGCCGATTCACCTGGACATCGCCTGTACCCATTTGCGGCATCACGGGCGCTCGACGCTGGTTTCGCTGGGCGGCATCGCGCTCGGGGTCGCTTTCTTCCTGGCCGTCTCGGCACTGATGCGCGGCTCGGAGCAGGATTTCCTGCAGCGCCTGGTGGACAACAGCCCCCACATCACTGTCTACGACCAGTACCGGACGCAGCAGGCCCAGCCGGCCGAGCTGCGCTGGCCGCAGGCGGTGGTCTCGGTCAGCAATGCCAAGCCGCTGGTCGAGACGCGCGGCATCCGCGGCTATCGCAGCAAGCTGGAACAGATCGAGGCACTGCCGGGAATACGGGTGGCGCCCCTGCTGCACGGGTCCGCCGTGCTGGTGTTCGCCGGCCAGCAACAAGGCATCAGCCTGTCGGGGGTGGAACCGCCGCGCATGAAGCTGGTCTCGGCCATCGAACGGCACATGGTCGCCGGCTCGCTGGACGAGCTGGGCGCCACGCCGAACGGGGTGATCATTGGCGAGGGCCTCGCCGCGAAGTTCCGCCTGCGCATGGGCGGCACGCTGACGGTGGTCTCGGCCGGCACCGGGAGCCGGGTCATGAAGGTGGTGGGAATCTTCCGGACCGGAAACGCAGCCTACGACGAGACCGAAACCTTCACCCTGCTCAAGCGCGCCCAGGCGATACTGGACCGTCCCAACCGCGTCAACCGCTTCATCATCCAGCTGGCCGACCCCCACGCCGCCGTCGGCGTGGCCGCCGCCATCGAGCGCAGCATCGGCTACAAGTCGGTCTCGTGGATCGAGGCCTCGGAAGACCTGCTCAACTTGCTACTGGTGCGCAATATCATCATGTACAGCGTGGTCTCGGCCATCCTGGTGGTGGCCGCGTTCGGCATCTACAACACCATTTTCACCATCGTGGTGGAAAAGACGCGCGACATCGCCATCCTGAAATCCATCGGCTTCCGGCGCGCGGACATGCGCCGCATCTTCCTGTGGCAAGGCGGCATCATCGGCCTGCTCGGCAGCGTCGCTGGCCTGCTGTTGGGCAACGCGCTGATGCGCGTGCTTGCCATCATCGAGCTGAAGCCGCCCGGGGTCAGCGAAGTGGTCAGGCTGCCCGTGTGGTGGGGCGTCGACCAGTACTTGCTGGCCGCCGGCTTCGCCATGGCCTCCTGCCTGGGCGCGGCCTACCTGCCCGCCAGCAAGGCGGGCAAGCTGCGCCCGGTCGACATCCTCAGGGGCGCGACATGAGTGCCCTGCTGCGCGCGGAAGGGCTGGTGCGCACGCTGCCCGGCGCCGTGCCGGTGACGCTGGTCGATGGCGTCAGCCTGGGTATTGCTGCAGGCGAGTTCGTCTGCATCATGGGACCGTCCGGCTCGGGCAAGTCCTCTCTGCTCTACCTGCTCGGCTTGCTGGATGTGGCCGACGCGGGCCGCCTGTGGCTCGACGGCGAGGAGCTCTCGCGCTGCAGCGACGACCAGCTGGCGGCGCTGCGGCTGTCCAAGCTCGGC
Organism: Pseudoduganella aquatica; assembly: GCF_009857595.1. Lineage (GTDB taxonomy): Bacteria > Pseudomonadota > Gammaproteobacteria > Burkholderiales > Burkholderiaceae_D > Rugamonas > Rugamonas aquatica_A. The sequence continues at coordinate 69,111 of NZ_WWCU01000015.1, forward strand.
TTCGTGTTCCAGTTTCACTTCCTGCTGGCCGAATTCACGGTGCTGCAGAACGTCACGCTGCCGATGCGCCGGCTCGGCAGCCTGACCGATGCCGCCGCCCTGGAGCGGGCCATGGGGTTGCTCGAGCAGTTCGGCATGGCGGGGCATGCCGGCAAGCTGCCGGCGCAGCTGTCCGGCGGCCAGCGGCAGCGGGTCGCCGTGGCGCGCGCCCTGGCCAACGCCCCGCTGCTGATCCTGGCGGACGAGCCGACCGGCAACTTGGACTCGGCCGCCTCGCAGAACGTGCAGCGCACGCTGCGCGGCTTGGCCGACGGTGGCCAGACCGTGATCGCGGTCACGCATGACCCGGCATTTGCCGCCGCGGCCGACCGCCGCATCCACCTGCTCGACGGCAAACTGGCACCGGACGGCGCCCACCAGTCCTGAGACGGCGCCGGTCCCTATCTGGCGGCAAGACCGCCGCACTTGACCTGGATCAGGGATTTTGCGGCCGCGCCGCTGTAAAACGGAACATCGTTGTTGACGCATGCCTTCCCGGCCGCCGCGCTGCGCCGACGCCGGTGCCGGCGGCCGGGCGGTGCATCCGGCCCCATCGAGCAATGTCCGAACCCAAGCAGGAGCAATGCCATGAGCCAAAGAGAGGTCGTAATCTGCGAGCCGGTGCGCACCGCCATCGGCACATTCGGCGGTAGCCTGGCTGCCATCCCGGCCTCCGACCTGGGCGCGGCGGCCATCCGCGCCGTGCTGGCCCGCGCCGGACTTGACGCGGAACAGGTGCAGGGCGTGGTCATGGGCAACGTGATCCAGGCAGGGGCCAAGATGAACCCGGCCCGCCAGGCCGGCATCGCTGCCGGCCTGCCTGTCACCGTGCCGGCGCTGACGGTCAACCGCGTCTGCGGATCCGGCGCGCAGGCCATCGCCTGCGCGGCGCTGGAGGTCTGGGCCGGCATGAGCGACTGCGCCATTGCCGGCGGCATGGAGAACATGGACCGCGCGCCGTATCTGCTGCCGCAGGGGCGCTGGGGCGCGCGCATGGGCGACGTCGCCCTGCTTGACAGCATGCTGCACGACGGCTTGAACGACGCCTTCTCCGGCCAGCATTCGGGCTGGCACACGGAGGACCTGGTGCAGCAGAAGGGCATCTCGCGCGCGGATCAGGATCGCTGGGCGCTGCGCTCCCAGCAGCGCTTTTCCGCCGCCCAGGCGGCAGGTAGCTTCGTGGCCGAAATCGCCGCGCTCGACATACCGGGGCGCAAGGCTCCCACCCTGTTCGACAAGGACGAGCACAATCGCCCGGACACCAACGCCGAGTCCCTGGCCAGGCTCAAACCGGCGTTCCGCAAGGATGGCACCATCACGGCCGGCAGCGCGCCCGGACTGAACGCGGGCGCCGCCGCCATGCTCGTCGCCGAAGGCGCTTGGGCCAGGCGCAACGGCCAGGCGCCGCTGGCGAGGCTGGTGTCCTATGGCGTGGGGGCGGTGGAACCCGGCATGTTCGGACTCGGCCCCGTCCCGGCCGTCCGCCAGGCGCTGCGGCGGGCGAACTGGACCATCAAGCAAGTCGAGCGGATCGAAATCAACGAAGCCTTCGCCGCCATCGCACTGGCCTGCCTGCGGGAACTGGGCCTGGACGAGGAAAGAGTCAACGTGGAAGGCGGCGCCATCGCGCACGGGCACCCGATCGGCGCCAGCGGCGCCGTGCTGGCCACGCGCCTGCTGCACTCGATGCGGCGCGACCGTCTTAAGCGGGGCTTGGTGACCTTGTGCATCGGCGGCGGCCAAGGCATCGCCCTGGCGCTGGAAATGCTGGATTGACGCCGCCATGGAGCTGGAACTGTCGGTGGCCGCCGGGATCTTCGCGCGCGCCGCGGGTGCGGACGGAAAGTGATCGCGCTCAGCGACTTTGCCAAGCGCCGGCGCTGTAGTCTTGCCGAGCTTAACCTTCGCCTTGGAGCCCTCGTGCTAGCCCTGCTATTGAGCGTCTGGATCGGTGCCGCCGTGGCTGCGCCCCCGATTACCTGCAGCATCCTGGTCTTCCACCGCTTCGGCCCGGTCGCGGCCGACAGCATGACGACCCGGACCACAGTCATGGAACAGCAGATCCTGGCGCTGCGCGCCCACGGCTACCGGCTCGTCACGCTGGCCGCGCTGATCGGCACCCTGCAAGGCCGCGTGCCGCCCGAGGCGAGCCTGGTGGCGATCACGGTGGACGACGGCCATCGCAGCGTGTACACCGATCTCTACCCGCTGATCGGCAGGCTCGGCGTTCCGGTGACGCTCTTCATCTACCCGTCCGCCATCGGCAACGCGCGCTACGCCCTGGATTGGGCGCAACTGCGGACGCTGGCCGCCAGCCCTGGCATCGAGATCGGCTCGCATACCTACTGGCATCCGGATTTCCGCAGGGAGCATCAAGGGCTCGCCCCGGCCGCTTACGCCGCCCTGGCCGCCTTGCAACTGGCCCGGCCGCGCGAGGTACTGCACGCCAAACTCGGCGTGTCGGCGCCGGTGCTCGCCTGGCCGTACGGCATCAGCGACGAGCAGCTGCGCCGCCAGGCGCGGGCCAGCGGCTATACGGCGGCGCTGGCACTGGGAAACCGCAATGCCAGCGCCGGCGACGATCTCTATGCCTTGCCACGGCACTTGATCACGGACGCTGTCGGCGTGCGCGGCTTGCTCGGGCGGCTGGCCACCGGTCCGGCTTGCGTGCCATGATCAGCCGTCTCGCGTTGCTGACACTGCTGTGCGCGCCGGTGGCTGCGCAGCCGCTCGATGGCCGGGTGCTCGACGCCGTCAGCAGGCAACCGATCGCCGGTGCCGTCGTGGCGGCCGGTGGCAAGGCCGCAACCACCGGCCCGGACGGCAGCTACCATCTCAACGCCACCGGGACCGTGCTGCAGGCCCGTGCCATAGGCTACAGCCGCGTCTCCGCCAGGCTGCCCCAGGCCGCCGCCGCGCCGCTGCTCCTGCTGCCTTTGCGCCCCAAGGCGCTCTATCTGTCGGTCTACGGCATCGGCGATGCCGGCTTGCGCCAGTCCGCCCTGCGCCTGCTCGCCGATACCGAGCTCAACGCTCTGGTCATCGACCTCAAGGGCGACAGCGGCATCGTGCCCTATCCCAGCAAGGTGGCGCTGGCGGCGCAGTGCGGTGCCCGCAGCGTCACCACCGTGCAAGATATGCCGGCATTGGTGGCCGGGCTCAAGCAGGCAGGCGTCTATTTGATTGCCCGCATCGTTACCTTCAAGGACGACAGGCTGGCCGCAGCCCATCCGGAATGGCGCGTGCAGCGCGAAGACGGCACGCCGTTCCGGGACCGCGAGCACATGGCATGGATCGATCCCTTCCGGCGCGAAGCGTGGCCGTATTTCCTTGATCTGGCCGAGGAGGCAGCGGCGATGGGTTTCGATGAAATCCAGTTCGACTATGTGCGCTTCCCCGACAGCGGGGGCCTACGCTTCGCGCTGCCGAACAGCACCGCCAACCGCGTCGCCGCCATCGTGGAATTCCTGGCGTCCGCGCGCGCCCGCCTGCTCCCGCACAATGTGTTCCTGGCCGCCGACCTGTTCGGCTATACCGCCTGGAATGACGACGATACCCAGATCGGCCAGGATCTGCCGGCGATCGCCGCCGTCGTCGACTACGTCTCGCCCATGCTATACCCTTCCGGCTTCCAGTTTGGCATCCCCGGCTACCGCAATCCCGTCCAGCACCCGGCGGAGATTGTGCATCGAACCCTGCGGCGGGCGTTGGCGCGCACGGGCGGCAATCCCTTGCGTTTCCGGCCCTGGTTGCAAGCCTTCCGCGACTATGCTTTCGACCGCCGGGCATTTGACGAAGACGAAGTGCGGGCGCAGATCGACGCGGCCGAGTCGGCAGGCAGTGCGGGCTGGATGCTGTGGAATCCGCGCAACGACTACACGGCGGCGGGCCTGCGTCGGCGCTGAGGCCGCGGCGAAATCATCCGCCAACCGGGAAATGCCGCGGCGTGTCTTCCCAGCAGGCCGGCTGGACCTGGAATTCGGCCAGCATGTCGGCAAACTGCGTGCTGCCCAGGAAACGGAATTCGCGCCTGCGGAACTGCTCCAGGGCCGGGTGCGCCGCAGCCGGGTGGCACATGGCCAGCGCGCCGGCCGGCGCTATGGAGGCCAGCCAGCCGCGCCACAGCGCCGGCAAGTCCGCTTGCCCGGACAAGTCATAGACGCCGAGAAAGTCCCCGTTGCTGCGCAAGCCCAGCCGCCTGGCCTGCCGTGCCAGCTCGGCCGCGCCCAGCGCCCCGATCAAGGCCGCCTTGGCGCCGCGCCAGCGCCGGGGGCGGGTATCGCGCAGGAAGACGGCCGCATGCCCCCCGCCAGCCGCCAGCACCTCCATCAGTGCCTCGCGGATCACCGGAAACTGGTGCACATGCTCATGACCGTCGATAAAGGCAGGCATGGCGCCGGTCAGCTCGCCAAACCTGTGCAACTGGCCGAGCACCACCGTGCGCGCCTGCTGCGGCGGCATCCGCCGCGCCCATGTTGCAGCAATGGTGGCGCCTACGCCGCGCCAGTGGCCATACCGCGCGTGCGCCATGGCGCTGGTGAAGTCCAGGTGCAGGCCCAGGTTCACGCCGTAGCGGCGCAGCGTGGCCAGCGCGTCGCGGTCCGGCCGGCCCAGCGCCATGATGCTGGCCGAGGTAACCACGCCCTGCTCCGCCAGTGCGGCCACGCCTTGGTCGATGGCGGGATGCATGCCGATGTCATCGGCGTTGATGATGAGACGGCGCATATTAGGCTGCCCGCCGGGCCGCGCTGAACGCCCAGTACTTGCCCAGCGCAAAACTGGCCAGCGCAACGAGCAGCGTAACGGCCGCCAGCAAGGCCAGATAGGGAACCGCCGGGAAGGCTTTCAGCGCCGCCACAAACAGGAATTGATTCGCGCCGAAGCCCGCCAGCGACACGGCCAGCCAGCGCAGCATGCTGCCGCCAGCGCTGCGCCCCGCGCCAAACGTAAATTTCCGCTGGCCGGCATGGCTGACCAGGAAGGCGCAGGCAAAGCCGGCGATATTGGCCTGCTGCGGCCGCAGTTGCGCCAGCGACACCGCGCCGAGCACGGTCAGCAGATGCACGCCCGCCGCCGCCGCGCCCACCAGCACGAAGGCCGCAGGTCGCGCTTGCGGGGCCGTCACGGCGCCACCTGGCGCACGGGCGCGCCCTGCCCCAGCGCGCTGTGATCCACCCGTTCTTCCAGCACGTACAGCGGCCGCTGCTTGGTTTCCTCGAACACGCGGCCCAGGTACTCGGCAATCACGCCCAGGCACAGCAACTGTATGCCGGACAGCAGCATCATGCCGGACGCCAGCGTGGCCCAGCCGGAGACGCGATTGCCGATAATCAGGGTCTCGGCCATGATGTACAGGCCATAGCACAAGGCCGCCACCGAGATGAGCGCGCCCGCTACCGACACCATGCGCAGCGGCTTGACCGAAAACGCGGTCACGCCGAGCGCAGCCAGTCCCAGCAATTGCCGCAGCCGGAATTTGGACTCGCCGGCGGTGCGCTCGCCGGCGCGGAACGGCACGATGCTGGTCTTGAATCCCAGCCAGGCATACAAGCCCTTCATGAAGCGCGTGCGTTCCGGCAGCCGCATCAGCGCCTGCACCACGCGCCGGTCCATCAGGCGGAAATCGCCGGCGTTGGCCGGGATGACGTAACGCTCGCGCGCGTACATGAAACCGTAGAAGCGCCGCTTGCACCAGCCCAGCAGCGCGCTCTCGTGGGCGCGGGTGGTCTGTGCTGCCGCCACCATGTCGTAACCGCTGCGCCAGCGTTCGATCAGCGTCGGGATCAGCTCAACCGGATGCTGGCCGTCGCCGTCCATGCACAGCACGGCGTCGCCGCGCGTGGCGGCCAGGCCCGCCGTCAGCGCGGCCTCCTTGCCGAAATTGCGCGACAAGCGCAGCAGCTGCACATTGCAGTGGCCCTGATGCTGCTCGAACTGCTGCAGCACTTCGGCCAGGTTGTCGCTGCCGCCGTCGTCGACGACCACCACTTCCCAGTCCACGCCGCACCGGGCCAGCGTCGCGGCCAGATTCGGCAGCAGCACGGCCAGCGACGGCGCTTCGTTCAGCACCGGCAGCACCACGGAGAGCGAGCGGCGGCCGCTCCAGTGCAGGTTGGCAGGTTGGATAGCCATCAGTTCATCTCCACCAGTGAGCGGCGCTGGCCGCTAAACAGGACGCGGCCTGCTGGAATGGACAGGCGCCGCAGTTCCTGGTTGTCCATCACCACGTACATGCGGCCAGCAGATCCTACCGGCACGGCCGGCGTTCCTTGCACCAGCGCGCCGCGCGAGTAGAACGCCGACGAGAACGTGGGACGGGTCATATAAGTGAGCTGCGCGCCGGCTGGCGCCTGGCGTTCAAAGGCCCGCATCAGTTCGCGCTCCGAGTTCGCGTTGACCTGGTGCAGGATGAACGGCGCCAGCGCCAGCGCCGCGGCGCCATAGGCAGCCAGCGCGTAGCCGGCGCGGCGGCGCGTGGCGGGCGCGCTGTTTTCCAGCCAGCCGGCCACCAGCACCGCGAACGGCGGCACCGCCGTCAGCGCATACGTCCAGATGATGTTGCGGCTGAAGGTGAAGAACAGCAGCGGCGCCAGCGTGGCGCACCACAGGAAGCGCGCCAGCGGGCGCATCGTCGGCCAGCCTGCGGCCGGTTTGGGGCCTTGCGGACGGCGCACCATCGCGGCCAGCTGGCTGACGAACACGTGCAGCCAGGGCAGCACGGCACCGGCCCAGAACAGCCAGATGGCACCCAGCGGCTGGCGGTGCGCGGTGCCGTAGCGGTCGCCCGTCCAGCCCGGCACCAGGAAGCGCGAGAAATGCTCGCCGACGATGAAGTAATTGAGGAAGCCGGGATAGCTGCGTTCGGCCGCGAGATACCAGGGCAGGAAGATCGCGGCAGCCAGCGCCACGCCTGCCGGGTCGAACACCTGGCGCAGCATGGGCAGCAGCTTGCGCTGCAGCAGCGCATACGCCACCAGCGGCATGGCGATCAGCAGCCAGGTGGCCAAGCCTTTGGACAAGGCCGCCAGTCCCACCATGGCCCAGAAGCCCAGGCGCCAGCGCAGGCCGTGCGCGCGCTCGCCCGCTTGCAGCGCACGCCAGGCGCAGTAATGCGCGGCCCACACCACCGTCATCTGGATGGCGTCCGTCATGACCGCGCCGGCGCTGATGAAGAACAGCGGCGAGGCCGCCAGCACCGGCACCACCAGCCAGCGCTGGCGCACACCGTGCAGGCCGGCGAAGGCGGCGGCGATCCAGAGCGTGAGCGCCGAGGCCAGCAGCGCCGGCAGGCGCGCTGCGAATTCATTGACGCCGAACAGGCCCATGGACACGGCGCTGGCCCATGTGGAGAGCGGCGGCTTGGCGAAAAACGGCGTTTGCGCGTCCATGTGCGGCATCAGCCAGTAGCCGTTGACCAGCGTCTGGCGCGCCAGTTCGCCGTATCGCGCTTCGGTGGTGTCGGCCAGCGGCGCCAGCGCCATCAGCGCAAGGCGCGCCATTAGCAGGAGCAGCACGGCGCCGGCCAGCCAGTAGCGCCAGTCCGGGATGTCCGACACTCCCGGCATGCCAGCGATGCGCGCCCCTCCCGCCGTCCTTGCCCGCAGCCAGGCCGCCAGGCCGGGCGTGAGCGACAGCAGCACGATGCCCAGCACCGCCGCCGTCACGTGCGCGTCCAGGTGCGACATCCAATTCACTATCATGACCGCCAACTCTTGCATATCGTATCCTTGCTTCAGGGGGGGAAGCGGCGCAGGCATACAACCCATACTATCTGCTGGAACGTTAAGAAAAAGTTAAGCAACCATCCCGAATCCATCCCGGCCGCAACCGTCGGGGCCAGTGTCGTTGGTCCATCATTAAAGCTGTATTAATGGAGATCGGCGGCGGTGTCGGCGGCGGGGAATAACACGGTGACGGACAGGCCTCCGCCCCAGTCGGCGGCTGCGATTTCCACGCTGGCGCCGTGGTGATCGGCAATATTGCGCACGATGGACAAGCCCAGTCCGCATCCGGGCACGGTGTTGCCGGCGGGCCGGTAGCAGCGGTCGAACAGGCGCGCGCGGTCCTGTTCCGGCACGCCGGGGCCGTTGTCCTGCACCTGCAGCCAGGCTCGGCCGCCGCGCCGGCCAGCGCGCACATCCACCCTGCCGCCGGGCTGGGTGTAGCGCAGCGCGTTGTCGACCAGATTGTTGAGCAGCACCCGCAGCCCCTCGGGATCGGCGGCGATGACGATGTGCTCGTCCGAGGCCACGCCGAGGTCGATGCCGCGGCTGGCGGCCAGCACTTCATGGTCGATCACCGCCGCTTGCAACAGGCTGGACAGGTCGATGTCCAGCCGCTGGCCGGGCTGATGCCCGACTTCGTGGCGTGCCAGGCTCAGCAGTTGCTGCACCAGGTGCACACCCCGGTCCAGCCGCTCCTCCAGCTTGGCCAGCGCGGCCGTGCGCGCGTCCGCGCCGGCGGCGCGCTCCACCAGCTGCAGCTGCAGCTTGAGGGCCGTCAGCGGCGAGCGCAGTTCATGCGCCGCGTCGGCCACAAAGGTGCGCTGCTGCGTCAGCGCGCGCGCGAATTTCCGCATCAGCCCGTTCAACGCATCCACCACCTGGCGCAACTCGGGCGGCAGCGCATCGGTCGGCAGCGGCTGCAGCGCCTCCGGCGAACGCCCCGCCACCGCCTGCGCCAGCCGGTCCAGCGGCTTGAGCGCGCGCTCGACCACCATCAGTATGAAACCGGCCAGGACGATCAGGCAGGCCAGCACAGGCCAGCCGATGTACATCGCCCGCCGCGTGGCCACCTGCGCGCGCACCGCGTCCGACTGCGCCACCTGCACGTACAGCGCTCGCCGGCGCTCGCCGTAAATGCGCCAGCCGGCGCCATTGAACTGGACCGACTTATAGCCTCGCACGTCGTAGCGCGGCAGCAGCGGCACCTCCTGCGCCACCTGGCGCGGCGCGCCGCGCTCGTCCCAGGCCTGCACCACCACGTCCTCCTCGGGATCCTCGGCGCCGGGCAAGGCCGTGCCGGGGCCGAACTCGTTGGGCAGCGCCGCCGCCACCTGGCGCAGTTGCAGGTCGCCCAGTTCGCTGGTTTCCTTGAGCATGGCGTAATACAGTGCCACGCCGGCCCCCAGCGCGCACAGCGCCAGCGCGCACAGCAGGCCGATCAGCAACTGGCGGCGGATGGTCATCATGCTGCGGCGGCCACTTTGTAGCCCACGCCGCGCACGTTCTTGATGAAGTCGGCGCCGAATTTCTTGCGCAGGTGGTGCACGTAGACGTCGACGGTGTTGCTCTCCACCTCGGTGTTCCAGCCGTACAGCTTTTCCTCCAGCTCGCGCTTGGAGACCACGCTGCCCGGGCTGTCCAGCAGCACACGCAGCAGCGCAAACTCGCGCGCCGACAGCTTGACCACCGCGCCGTTGAAGCGCGCCTCATGGCTGGCCAGGTCCAGCGTCAGGCCGTCGTGCTCAATCACGGAACGGCTGCGCGAGACGCGGCGGCGCAGCAAGGCGCGGATGCGCGCCAGCAGTTCCTCCAGGTCGAAGGGCTTGACGAGGAAATCGTCGGCGCCCGCGTCCAGGCCTGCCACGCGGGCGGCGCTGCCGTCGCGCGCGCTGATGATCAGGACCGGCGTGTCCACGCCGCGCGTGCGCAGCGCATGCAGCACGTCCATGCCTTCCTTGCCCGGCAGGCCAAGGTCCAGCAACAGCGCGTCGTAGCCCTGCGCGGCCATGGCCAGCTCCGCATCGTGCCCGTTGCGCACCCAATCGACGGCATAGCTTTCGCCGTGTAATCCATCCACAATACTATCGCCGATCATCGGATCGTCTTCCACCAGCAGCAAGCGCACCGCAATCTCCAGCCTGTTGTTTGACTCTGGCCGCCATCTTACTCCAGCCAGCGCTGGTATCATCAGGGACTTAGCACATGAGCCATCAACCTTCCTCCCATGCCGGACTCCACCAGGGCGTCATCTACGCGCTGGCGGCCGCTGCCTTGTTTGGCGCCAGCACGCCGTTCGCCAAGTCCCTCGTCGGCCACGCGGCGCCGGTGGCCGTGGCGGGCATGCTCTATTTTGGCAGCGGCCTGGGCCTTCTTGCGCTGCACCTGCTGAGGGGCGTGGTCCTTGGCAAAGGCAATACCGAGGTAGCCGGGCTGACCAGGACGGACTGGCCATAGCTAGGCGGCGCCATCCTGGCCGGCGGCGTGGCCGGCCCGGTGCTGCTGATGCTCGGGCTCAGCACCACGCCGGCCTCATCGGCATCCCTGCTGTTGAATATGGAAGGGGTGCTGACCTCGATGCTCGCCTGGTTCTTCTTCAAGGAGAATTTCGACCGCCGCATCCTCGCCGGCATGCTGCTGACTGTCGTGGCAGGCGCGCTGCTCTCCTGGGACCAGGCGACGGTGCACGGGATTCCGCTGGGCGCGCTCGCGATCGTGGGCGCCTGCCTGTGCTGGGGCATCGACAACAACCTGACAAGAAAAGTATCCGCGAGCGACGCGGTGCAGATCGCCTGCGTCAAAGGGCTGGCGGCGGGCGCGGTCAACCTCGCCATTGCCGCCGCGCTGGACATGCGTTTGCCGGCCCCGCCGGTTATGTTCAGCGCCGCCGCGATCGGATTCTGCGGCTATGGCTTGAGCCCGGTGCTGTTTGTTCTCGCTTTGCGGCATCTCGGGACGGCGCGCACCGGCGCCTATTTCTCCGCCGCGCCGTTCGTTGGCGCCGCCATTTCCCTGGTCGTGCCCGGCGAGCACCCTGGGCCGTTCTTTTGGGTGGCCGCCTTGCTGATGGGGGCCGGCATCTGGCTGCATCTGACCGAAAGCCATGACCACGAGCATGAGCACGAGGCCATGGATCATACCCATGCCCATCGCCACGACGCGCACCACCAGCACGAGCACGACTTCGCGTGGGATGGGAATGAGCCCCATGTGCTCCCGCATCGCCACAAGCGGATGCGGCATGCGCACAAGCACTACCCGGATATTCACCACCAGCACGGACATTAGGGGCGGCGCGAAGCAGTTTTCTCTGGTAGATCAGGAAACATCCGGTGTTATACTGGAAACGAAATCGACCAATTCTTGGTCTGACTTGGAGCGGGTTGGAGAATCACTTGATGCGGAAACTGGCTGTCTCGAGCGTACTTTGGCTGATGTTGACTGCGGCATGGGCGGACAAATTGCCCGAGCCAGTCAAATTCGCACCAATACCGATACAGTCCATCTTCCGTCCGCTGCAGGCCAACGGCACGGCGGATGACGCGCTGGCCAGCGGCCGGGTGGTGGCCGGAACGTACGCGCTGGCCGCGCCTGCCACCAGGCAGTGGCGCATCGCATTCCTGTTCCCCCATCTTAAAGACCCCTACTGGGTCGGCTGCAATTATGGCGTGATCAGCGAAGCGCGCAGGCTGGGCGTCGCGGTCGACGTCATTGCGGCCGCCGGCTATGACGACTTGTCGAGCCAGCTGAACCAGATGACCGAGGCGATCGCGGCGCGCTACGACGCCATCGTCATTTCGCCGATCAACATGACGTTCAACAACCACTCGATTGCCAAGGCGCGCGCCGCCGGCATTCCCGTGTTCCAGCTGGCGAACGACAGCCGCAGCGACGACCTCAGCATCAAGGTCACCACTTCCCTGCGCGGCATGGGGCTGGAGGCCATGCGCTGGGTAATCCGCGACGCGCAGCAGCGCGGCCTGAAATCTATCAATGTCGCCCTCCTCCCCGGTCCCGCTGGCGCTGGCTGGGTGAAAGGCGAGGTCGACGGCACGCGGATTGCGGCGGAGGAAGCGCCGATCAAAGTCCATATCCTGGACGTGCGCTATGGCGACAGCGACTTCAAGGGCCAGACCAGGCTGGCGGAGCAGGTGCTGGCCAAGAACGGCCCCAAACTCGACTACATCCTGGGCTGCACCGGCTGCGCCCCTGCCGCGTACCAGCCCTTGGTCAACGCCGGCTTGCAGAACAAGGTCCGGCTGGTGGCTTACGACCTGACGGGCGATATCGCCAGAATGATAGGCAAGAAGGAAATTGCCGCTGCGGTGGATACCAAGGGCGTCAGCCAGGCGCGGGTGGTGATCAACGCGGCCGTCAATCTGCTTGAGGGGCGCAGCAAGGATCTGCCCCACACCATCCTGATCAAGCTGGGCATGGTGGACTACGGCAATTTCGCCGATTATCCGTTCAGCACCTCGATTGCGCCGGCCGGCTACAAGGCGGTGCTGTCCTACGATCCGGCCGCGAACTAGCCCGCCCGCATATCGGATGTGGAACGTCCCCTTCCTGTTTCCGGGCCAGCGGCTGGCCTTCGTGCCCGGCCAGCGTGACGGCGCCGACCGGCGCATCAAGACAATTGCCGGTTGAGCGCCCCTAACGCGCCCATCACGCCCACACCAAGACCATAGAACAAGTGGGACAGTGGGCTGGCCAGCAGTGGCCTGGCGCCAGGCGGGCCGCGCCAACCGGCAATACCCCAGCCGAACGAGGGCAACAGAACGAACCAGGGCAGCAGTGAGCTGGCCAGGCCAAAGCACACCCCGCCGAGCAGGTGCTCCAGCGGCGTGCCGGCGCCGAGGGCATGGAAGAAAAACGGATAAAACAGCGCGACGCCGCCACCGCCGAGCAAAAAGTGGAACGCCCACCCGGCTTGCGCCTCCCGAGGATATGGCTTGGCACCAACGATATTGGTATGGAGCAAGCGCCCATGGACCAGCCATAGAAACCAGCGGCCCACCAAGGCAACGCTGACGCCGCTGGTGATGCCGGCCTTGGCGGCCAGCTTTTCCACGGCGTCCATCAGTATGGCGCCAAGCAGGCCGCCCAAGTATGCCCAAACGAAGATTTCCATCCGCTTCCTCCTCTGCCCGTCGATGCACTTGACATGTAGACAGGCAATTGCTTGCCCCCAAACGCCGCAGGGGCACGGTCGGCGGTCCAGCACAGGGCCGCCGGCCGTCGCCCCTCCCGGCTCAGGCCTTGGGGCACTTGCAGTTGTCGCCGCAGCGGCATTGCGGGCCGCAATGGCAAGCCGGCGCTTTAGGCGGCGTCTGGCAACCGCATTGGCATTGCGCGCCCGCGCAGGATGGGCACTTGCAAGGGGATGGCGTGGTTGTGTTCATGATGATGCTCCTTCTGGGTTGATGTGAGTCCCCAGTGTAGGGCGCGCGGCCGGGCCGGGCTTGAATGAAACGGCTATTCTGGCTTGATGCTGATGGGGGCGGCGCCGAACATGCGCTTGAAGGTACGTGAGAAATGAGCGGAATCCGCAAAGCCGCCGGCATGGGCTGCGTCCGTCAGATTCGCGCCGGCCGCATAACATGCGAGCGCAGCGCCAAGCCTAAGCCACAGGACATAAGGCCGAAAGCGGATGCCGGTTTGCGCGATGAACAAATGGCGGAAACGCTCTGGTGAGAGATGCACCGCCCCGGCGTTATCGGCAAGGTTGATGGCTTGCCCCAGCCGTTCATGCAACAATTCGATGGCACGCTCGATGCGGCGGTCGAGCGGCAAGGCCGGCTTGTTCGCGGGCGCGGCCAGTTCACTGATCGCCGCGCGCGCGCAGGCGATCAGCGCTTGGTCGCTGTGCTTTTCATGGTACGCGGCGGCCAGCGCCGCAAAATGGAGGCGACCAATTTCGTCGGACAAGGCAGCGATGCGATCGCGAAAGCGTTCGCGCAGCGCCTGGCCTTCGCATGATTCGGGCTCGACAAACAACAGGGCGACCAACTCGCCGCGCGCCTCAAAGGCATGCGGGTGGTGCGCGGGAACGACCGCTGCGGAATAGGCCTGCCACGCCTCGCCCGGGGAGCGGAAATGCAATGGCCCCGGGGACAGCGCCAAGGTGATCTGGATCGCATGATGGGCGTGGAAATCCGTCGACCGTTCAGCCCGGCCGACCCAGACACTGCCGCCGCGCCAAAGCAGGATACGGCCATGCCCTGTTGATCTGAGACTGTTGCTCGGTGGAATGTCCATGCCCGCCTCCCAAAGTATGATTGCCAGGCCGCGGCCGACGGTAAAAACAAGCGGCTCGCCAGCATTGCGGCGCCGCGCGCCCTCGCTCTTTGCAAGAGGGTATCACGCCTTAGCCGGTCTGCGACAAGGCGAATCTGGCGTGGTGCGGCCATGGCGGAAACATATCGCACACTAGCCATTGTTTGGATGATTGCGCTATCATCGCTCCACATGAATGGAGATCCGTAGATGAAAGCAATACCTGCCGTGCTGTTTTCCTTGCTGACCTGGACTGCCGGCGCGGGAGCGCAACCAGCAACGCCGCCGCCGATCGCCGCCAGCGCCCCGAGCGCCATCAGCGGGCATTACCGCAACGTGTTCCGCGAATGGCGGCCTGAGCTGACGGAGCAGGCGGTCAACGCCCGGCTGGACGAATACTGGCGCTCGCTGTTCGAGGGCGGCGAGGACAGCCGCGTCTACTACCCGGCGCCGGCCACGGCGAACGGCCCTTCCGCTTACATCCTGGACGTCGGCAACCAGGACGTGCGCAGCGAGGGCATGTCCTACGGCATGATGATCGCGGTGCAGATGAACAAAAAATCGGCCTTCGACGCGCTGTGGAACTGGGCGGCCACGCATATGCGCTATGAAAGCGGCCCGCGGCGCGGCTATTTCCGCTGGCAGTGCAAGACCACGGGCTGCGATCAGGATGCGGTGCCCGCCTCCGACGGCGAGGAATACATGGCCACTGCCTTGCTGATGGCGGCCGGCCGCTGGGGCGACGGCCAGGGCATCTACAACTACTCCGCCCAGGCCAACGCCATCCTGGACGCCATGCTGCACAAGGAAGACATGAACGGCGGCGTGGTGGACGGCGCGCGCTCGATGTTCTCGCCCAAGCACCAGCAGGTGGTGTTCGTGCCGGTCGGCGACGCGGCCGATTTCAGCGACCCGTCCTATCATCTGCCCGCTTTTTACGAACTGTGGGCGCGCCGCGCCGCCGGCTGGCAGGGCGGACAGGAACGCGACCGCAAGCAATGGGCGCGCATTGCGGAAACCAGCCGCCGCTACTTTGAAATCTCCAGCCATCCCAAAACCGCGCTGACGCCCGACTACGCGGAATTCGACGGCCGCCCCCGCCATCTGGAAGGCCATGGCGACTTCCGGTATGACGCCTTCCGGACCGCCGCCAACTGGTCCGTGGATCAGGCCTGGTGGGGCAAGAACCCTTCCGCATCAGTGCTCAGCGGCCGCTTGCTGGACTTCTTCTCGCGCCAGGATCAAGTCCCCTACCCTTCGCTGTACAGCGTGGACGGCACGGTAATCGACCGCGAGGGCTCGCCCGGCCTGATCTCGTGCAACGCCGTGGCCACGCTGGCGCTGAACGGCCCCGCGCCCAGCCGCTTCATCGCCGACTTGTGGGAGCTCAAGCCGCCCACAGGGAAATGGCGTTATTACAACGGTCTGCTCCAATTCCTGGGCATGCTGCACGTTTCCGGCAATTTCAAGGCATATTGAAAAGAACGTAAAATGTTACGCTTGACATGTGACATGACACAAGTTATGTTACCGAAAGTTTCCGTACGGAAAAAATAGGTAACGATTCCGACCCAAGAAAGCCGCCTACGACGCGGCTTTTTCTTGGCAAGTTAATATGATGGTTGTCATAAATACTTGAACCAATGTCATAAAGCAAAGGGAGGTAGCATGCACAAAATGCCGCATCGACGTCGAATGACCTCAGGGCAATTACAAAAACTTTCAATCCAGGGGCTACCTCTCGCCCTTACCTTGATGCTGGCCGCTTGCGGCGGCAGCAGCAGCGACAGCGCCGCGCTGGCCAAGCAAGGCGGCCCCGCACTGCGTGGCATGGCAATGGCCGCCGCGTCGCCCGAAGTGGAATTGACTCCGGTGAACGCCTTGGCTACGTCCGCCGAACGCGGCGACCTGGGCGGCGCAGCCGCCATCGACCACAGCGCCAGCACCCGCTGGAGCAGCGCCTTCTCGGACGACCAGTCGCTGACGCTGGACTACGGCAAGTCGGTCGCCATCAACCGCGTCCGCATCGACTGGGAAAACGCCCACGCCAGCCAATACCTGGTGCAGACCTCGGAAGACGGCGCCACCTGGACCACCATCAAGACCGTGGACGCCAGCCAGGGCGGCAGCGAAGACTGGACCGGCTTGTCCGGCCAGGGCCGCTACCTGCGCATGCAGGGCCTGAAGCGCAGCACCAACTACGGCTATTCCATTTTCGAGATCCAGGCATTCTCGGGCGGCAGCGTGGCGCCGCAGGAGCCGGATCCGCAGCCTCAGCCCCAGCCGGATCCCGGCCCGATCGACACCACTAAACCTGGCGTCGTCCTCAAACCGGTTGCGGCCACCTCGTCCGAGCCGGAAAACGGCGGTTTGGCCGCTCCGCAGGCCATCGACGGCAAACTCGGCACGCGCTGGGCCAGCAAGCCGGACAACGGCGCCTGGATACAGTTCGACTTCGGCGCCAAGATGCAAATCGGCTACATGAAGCTGCAATGGGAGAACGCCTACGGCAAGCAGTACGCGCTGCAGGTGTCGGACGACGGCCAGACCTGGTCGCAGGCACGCTTTGTCGGCAACGGCCAGGGCGGCACGGAGGAGTTCTTCAACCTTGGCATCAATGCGCGCTTCGTGCGCCTGCAGGGCGTGGCGCGCGCCACCAACTACGGCTACTCGCTGTTCGAAGTGGAGTTCAAGACACCGGGCAGCGACAACTCGCTGGGCAGCGCCGTTACTTCGGCCCTGAAATTCCCGGCCAACGGTAACGGCTGGACGCCGCTGCCGGCCGCCGCCGAACCGATCGAATCGCTGCAGTTCACGCTGCCGGACGGCACCCTGGTCACCCGCTTCGGCGCGCGCGGCCTGGCCCGCCACGGCCGCGAGCGCGGGGAGGAATGGAACGAGATCGGCTACGGCCCGAATGAAACGGTGGACCCGGTCACCGGCCTGGCGGTCGACAAAGGCCCGGGCAACTATCTGACCTTCGTGCCGCAGTACTTCAAGAACCGCACCTGGGGCGTGGAGGTGATCGACAACAGCCGCGTGGCCGGCGTGACCAAGCCCACGCTGACAGTGAACCAGTACACCGCGGTAGATTTCCTGAAAGGCGGCGTGGCCTTCTTCCGCGCCATCGACCGGCCCGGCGTCACCGGCTACGGCTGGATGGCACCCGGCCAGCTGGTCAACGACAATATCGACATCTGCAAACCCATCGCCTACCCGGCCAATAACCGGCTGACAAACGTCAACGGCATCAACGGCGGCTGCACCATCCAGGTCAAGAACTACCCTGGCATGACGGCGCTGGACGCCAACGGCTTCCCGAATGGCAAAGACATCCCTGCCCGTCCGCTGGTAGTGGGCGACGTGATCGAAGTCTCGCCGTCCATGTTCAGCACCACCGAGTCCATGCAGTCCAAGGGCGACAACGGCGGCGTGCGCTACTACTCGGCGGAATGGATCTACGTGGTGGGCACCGGCTTGCGTCCGTGGTACGGCGTGCAGCCGCGCCTGAACTCGGTGCCGCTGCCGGCGGAAACGCTGTCCGGCGGCGACGGTTCGGTGTCCTACAATTACTCGGATAACGGCCTGTTCATGTTCCAGCAGCCGCACAACAACATCGGCATGCAGAACGTGCAGCGCTTTGTTGAAGGGCGCCGCCTGGTGCATACCAATTTCACCACCGGCGACCACAACGAGCAGGGCAACGATCGCTACACGGCTGCCGTGGGCCTGCAGGGCCAGCGCTTCAACCAGTCCGCCTGTATCGGCTGCCACGTGAACAACGGCCGCAGCCCGGCGCCGCTGGCCGCCAACCAGCTGCTGGACACCATGTCCGTGCGCGTCGCCGTCACCAACGCGGCGGGCCAGCAGGTGCCGCATCCACAGTACGGCAGCGCGGTGCAGATGAACGCCATCTCGGCCAGCGGCGCGCCGCAGAACTGGGGCACCGGTGTGCGCGTGTCCGGCTTCGAGACCCGCAATGCCAAGCTGGCGGACGGCACGGCGGTCGAACTTCGCAAGCCTTTGCTGGCGTTCGAAGGCGCGGTGCCGGAATCCTACTCCCTGCGCTCGGCCCAGCCGATGATAGGCACGGGCTTGCTGGAAGCCGTGCCCGAAGTGGACATCCTGTCGCGCGCCGGCTCCACGCCGGACGCAGATGGCGTGAAGGGTGTGCCGAACTGGGTGTTCGATCCGGAATCCGGCGCGGTGCGCCTGGGCCGCTTCGGCTGGAAGGCGTCCAAGGCCACGCTGCGGCATCAGGCTGCGGCGGCGCTGCTGCAGGACATGGCTGTGACGTCGCCGGTCTATCCGAACCGCTCCTGCAATACGGATCCGGCGGGCTGCGCCACCGCCCCTGCGCAGAAGGGCATTACGGAAGCGGACTTGCAGTCCATCTCGCGCTACCTGGCGCTGGTGGCCGTACCCGCCCAGCGCAGCTTGCCTAGCGGCTTCCCGAAAGGCGTTGCGCCACTGGACGAGCACCGCGTGGACGCGCAGCAGGTCGGCGTTGGTTCGAAACTGTTCCAGACCATGCGCTGCGCGGCCTGCCATACGGTGGAAATGAAGACCGGTAACGGCCACTTGTTCGCGGAGCTGCGCAACCAGACCATACGTCCTTATACCGACCTGCTGCTGCACGACATGGGCGCGGGGCTGGCGGACAACGTGGTTGAGGGCCAGGCCAAGGGCAGCATGTGGCGCACGGCGCCGCTGTGGGGCATCGGCTACACGGACAAGGTGATGGGCGGCGGCGCGAAGGCGGGCTATCTGCACGATGGACGTGCACGCAATCTTACCGAGGCCATCATGTGGCATGGTGGGGAGGCGGACAAGTCGCGTGCAAGGTTTGAAAATCTTTCGCAGGCGGACCGGGATGCGTTGCTGGCGTTCTTGAAGTCCCTGTGACGCGGGCTTGGCGGGTAACGCAGCTGCGCTGCTAACCCGCCCTACGATCAAGCGATGTACATCTCATATGTGCGTAGGGCGGGTTAGCGCGGAGCGCGTAACCCGCCACTGCTAGCGTTTGCGGGCCGCGCCCCGCTGGCTGTCCATCATACTGCGCAGTTCGGCCAACATGCCGGACTGCGCTTCCATCGCCGACTTGGCGCGCGCCAATTCGAGTTCCATTTCACGCATCTGTTCCAGCTTGGCTTCATGCGCGCGCGTTTGCCGTTGCGCGTCGTACACGGCCAGCCTGGCGTGGGCGAGTTCTGCGGCCGACTTGGCTGCCTCCTGGCTCAAGCGCGCCACATCTTCCTGCTTCAGCACAAGCGCCTGCTGGGCCTTGCGCAATTCGGCCTGCACGTGCTCGCGCCGCTCGGTGAGATGCTCCACCTGCTGCTCGGCTTTCTGCCTGCCCATGGTTTCAGTTTGCAGTTGCGCCCGCGCCTGCTCGTGGGCCTTGGTCTCCTTGCCCAGCCGGTCACGCAGGCCGGCGGCCTCTGCGCGAACCTGGGCAAGCCCGCTTTCCAGCCCGGCCCGCAGCTCCCCGAATTCCTTGGCCTTGGCGGCGATACGTTCGTCTGCTTCCTCATGCAGGCGCGCCGCCAGCCGGGAAACCAAATCCTGCAACGCTTCGCTGACGGAGTTCTGGCTGGCCGCACCGCCCTGCTCCTGCTCGAGCTCCTTGAGGTATTTGTGTATCGTGGATTTCGAGCCGGTATTCCCCAGCGCGATGCGCACGGCGTCCACAGAAGGGTATTGCGATTGCGCGATCAGGCTGTCGCGCGCGCGTTGCACATCCGATTTTTCCAGTCCCATTCTTGCCATTCACCGCCCCCGTAACGTGGTATGTAATACGTAATTACATAATACATTACGGTATCGGCCTAGATCAAGCGCGGCGCGTGTAGCGGCGCAGCTGTTCGCCCTCCAGGCAATACAGCTCCTCGGCAGGCCCGAAAAAGATGTTCCGCTCTTCTTGCGTACAAGTGGGGAGGAATATGCTCAGCACGCGGGGATCGTAGAAGCGGAAGTTCAGCTTGCGGCCCTGTTCGTCGTGCACCCACAGCAGCTTTTTGAAATGCAGCCGCAACTGTCGCGTGGTGACGTGCGATGGCGCGGAGACGAGAATGCCCCAGTGCTCGCCGGCGCAGCGGCGCAGCATCTCGCGCGACTGCGCGGAGGATGCGGCCAGGTGCACCAGGTAAGGCGCGGCGGCGCGCAGGCGGGGCGTCAGCGGTTCGGCGAACAGGCAGTCGAAATCCAGCTTGCCGAAGCGAATCAACGGCGCTATCGCCGCGTCGCGCGCGCCGTCCACCAGCATGTGCACTTGCGGCGCGGTCAGGCTGTCGCCCTTGGGCCACAGCTGCGCCACCACCATATCCAGCGCGGCGGTCAAGCCTGCCCCTCGGATTCGGATTCGGATTGCTGCGCTTCCGCAGCCGCCTTGGCGCACACTTCGCAGAACGGGGTGCCGTCCTGGGCTGCCTGCTCCAGCGCCGCCGCCTGCACGTCCTGCGCCAGCGCGGCGGTAATTTCCGGTTCCGGCGCCGGCGCCTCTGTCACCGCAGGCTTGCGCGGCGGCGGCAAAGGCGGCGGCGGCGACATGCCGGGCCGCTTGGGCGGCGAAGGCGGCGCCTCGGGCGGTTCGGCGATGCCCGCGCCGGGGCTCATTGCGGGCCGCTGATCGCCCAGCAGCAGGAACAGCCGGCCCAGCATTACTTGCGAGGCCGCCTCGCGCAGCACGTCGTCGTCGGTGCGCAGATTGCCCGCGCCCTGTTTGGCCAGCAACTCCCGCAGCTCGCCCGTGGCGCCTATCCGGCTGGTGCGCGCCTTGATGTAGCGGTACACCTCCTGCGCGCTGCCGTGCGCGACGGTGCCAAAAGCGCCCCGTGCCCGGAAGATGCTGAGTTCCAGCCGGTCAGGATGGTCTGAAAGGCAAACGTTCATGGCGAGATGGGCAAAATGGGCATGGTGTCATTCTTTCATCTTTTGTGCCCGGCAATTCTATCCAAATGTATCCGCGCTGTCACAAACAAGTGTTCGGCTGCCCCACGTACATGCGCAGCGCCTCTGGCCAGCAAATGGAAAGACAAGCTCGCGGCCGGCTTCACCAACGCAGCCGGCCACGCCGGGGACAAGCTGGCGACGCTGCAGCAACTGGCCATCTTCGCCGCGCAGCATGGCATGAACTGGGTCAACCTCGGCCTGCACGCGGGCCACAACACCTCCACCAGCAGCGAAGACACCCTGAACCGCCATGGCTTCTTCATCGGCGCCGCCGCGCAGAGCGACGCGGATGTGGGCGCGGAGGAAGGCGCCACGCCGGCTGACTTGAAAACTTCCGCCCACCTGGGCGCGCGCGTGGCGCTGGCCGCACGCCAGATGGCCGCAGGGCGCGCCGCGCTGGCCGCAGCTTGAGTGCAAGCTGATCGGCTAGCGCCCCGGAGGCGCCGCCGGATCGGCCAGGAACTGATGGATCTGCGCCACGACGGCGGCGCCCTCCCCCACCGCCGCAGCCACCCGCTTGGTGGAGCCGGCGCGCACGTCGCCTATCGCGAACACGCCGGGCACGCTGGTCTGCAGAGGCAGCGCGGCATTGAATCCGGTGCGGATGAAGCCGTGGCTGTCCACTTCCACCCCGCAGCCGTTCAGCCATCCCGTGTTGGGGTCCGCGCCGATGAACAGGAACACGCGGCAGGTATCGCATTCGAACTCTTCCCCGCTGCGCGAATTGCGCACCCTCACTTGCTTCAAGCCGTCGTCGTCGCCTTCCAGCGCGACGATTTCCGAATGCGTATGCAGCTCAATGTTGGGTGTGCCTTCGATGCGCCCGATCAGGTAGCTGGACATGGTGGACGCCAGGCTGCCTTTGCGGATCAGGATGTGCACCTTGACGGCATGGCCGGCCAGGAACACGGCGGCCTGCCCGGCCGAATTGCCGCCCCCTACCAGCACCACTTCTTCCGACTTGCACAGCTGCGCTTCCACTGGCGAGGCCCAGTAATACACGCCCTTGCCTTCAAACTGCTTCAGATTGGCCAGCGACGGGCGGCGGTAGCGGGCGCCGCAGGACAGCACCACGGCGCGCGCCTTCAGCAACTGCAGGCTGCCGCACATCTCGACTTGCAAAGGCTGGCTGGCGCAGTCCAGGCGGCCGGCCGGCGCGGGAATGGCGATCTCCACGCCGAATTTCTCCGCCTGCACATAGGCGCGCCCGGTCAGCGCTCCGCCCGAGATCCCGGTGGGGAAGCCGAGATAATTTTCAATGCGCGCACTGGCGCCGGCCTGGCCGCCGTAGGCGCGCGTCTCCAGCGCCAGTACCGACAGGCCTTCCGACGCCGCGTACACCGCCGTGGCCAGGCCAGCCGGACCTGCGCCGACGACGATCACATCCCACACCTTCTCTTCGCTGAGCGGCCGCAGCATGCCGATGCAGCGGCCCAGCTCCACGATGGATGGATTCTTTTTCAGCCCCACGCCCGGACACAGCACCAACGGCCATTCCTCCGCCGACGGCTGATGCTCGGCCACGAGCGCAACGGCGCGCGGATCGGTGTCGGGATCAAGTACGGTGTAGGGGTGCGCGTTGGCGGTTAAAAAACTCTCCAGCGCGTGGACGCGGCCATGGCCGCGCGGCGCGATGATGACCGGGCCGCCGGAATTCTGTTCCAGCAGCGCGACAGTGCGCAGGATCAGCGCGCGGATAATGCGTTCGCTCAGGTCTGTGCTGGCCACCAGCAGGGCGCGCAGTCCTTCGGCCGGTAGCAGCAGCACCCGCACCGAGCCGACGGCGATGCCGTTGGCCATGGCGGGGCGGCAGGACAGCTCGCCCACCTCGCCGCTGAACTGCCCCGGATGCAGGGTGGAGATCCTGGCGCAGGTGTCGAAGCCGTTATGGCGGTAGACCGCGATGCTGCCTTCCAGCAGGAACATGATGCCCGGGGTCGGCTTGCCGGCCTCGAACAGCACCTCGCCGTTGCCGTAACGGCGCTCCTCGCCGTAGCGTCCCACGTGGCGGATATCCGCCTCGCTCAGCACCGGGAAGACCTGGTGCCGGCGCCGCTCCAGCTCAGGGGTTGGCAGCGGCGGCTGTTCAAACGGCGAGGCGGACATGGCATTCTCCTGGTGAACGCCGCAGTCCCTACTTCTTGTCCGGGGCCGGCGGCGGCGCGTCTGGTCTGGTGGCCGGCTTGGTGTCCGGCTTGGCCGGTTCGGCCGGGGTGCTGTCGTCAAACTGCGGCACCTGGAAGTCCGGCTCGGCGCCCTGCCCCGTGTCGCCGGCGGGACGTTCGATAATCAGATCGCCCGATCCTGTGGTGCCCGGCGTGCCCTTGTCGAGGAAGTAGGTCACGGTCTGCGGGAAAACCGCCACCAGCAGCACCATGATCATTTGCAGGCCCACCCAGGGCAAGGCGCCCCAGTAAATGTCGGAACTCTTGACTTCCTTGGGCGCCACGCCGCGCAGATAGAATAGCGCAAAACCGAAAGGCGGATGCATAAACGAGGTCTGCATGTTTACGCACAGCATCACGCCGAACCACACCAGCGCGGCGGAGGCGGCGGCCTCGGGGCTGCCCATCATGGACTCCAGCTCGGGCGCCAGCACTTTCTGCGCCACCGGCGCCAGCATGGGCACCACGATGAAGGCGATCTCGAAGAAGTCCAGGAAAAAGGCCAGGAAGAACACGAACAGGTTGACCACCAGCAGGAAGCCTATCCAGCCGCCGGGAATGCCGGTGAACAGGTGCTCGACCCAGCGGCCGCCGTCCACGCCCTGGAACACCACCGAGAAGCAGGTGGAGCCGATCAGGATGAACACCACCATCGCCGTCAGGCGCATGGTGGACTGGTAGCTCAGCACGATCAGTTCGCGCAGCGGCTTGATGCGGCTGGCGCGCACGATCAGCCAGATCACCGCAATGTAGAGCACCGCCAGCGCGGCCTGCACATAAGGCTTGGCGGCCGGCGCCAGTCCGGTCAGCTTTTCGTAATAGACGGCGCCGATCACGCCCGCCACCACCATTGCCGCCATGCCGGCGCGGAACACGAGCTTGTCGCGCGCGGTGAATTCCGGGTGGCGTATCACCGCCAGGATGACCGCGCCCAGCGCGCCCATGGCGCCGGACTCGGTGGGCGTGGCGATACCCAGCATCATGGTGCCCAGCACCATGAAGATCAGCACGGCGGCCGGGATGATGCCGCGCAGGCATTGCCGCCACAAGGCCCAGCCTTCCAGCGTTTTTTCGTCGCGCGGGGCGGCCGGCAGCCACTCGGGGCGCAGGCGCGACAGCACGAAGGTGTACAGCGCGAACAGGCCAATCTGCACCAGCGACGGCCCCCAGGCGCCCAGGTACATGCTGCCCACGTCGGCGCTGGCGGTCTGGGTTTTCAGCTGGTCTGCCAGCACCACGAGGACCAGCGACGGCGGCACCAGCTGCGTGATGGTGCCGGACGCGGCCAGCACGCCGGTGGCGTAGCGCATGTGGTAGCCGTAGCGCATCATCACCGGCAGCGAGATCATCGCCATGGCGATCACCTGCGCGGCCACCGTGCCCGTGATGGCCCCCAGGATGAAGCCCACGATGATGACCGAGTAGCCCAGGCCGCCGCGCATTTTGCCGAACAGCTGGCCCATGGAGTCCAGCATGTCCTCGGCCAGGCGGCACTTTTCCAGCACCGCGCCCATGAAGGTGAAGAACGGTATGGCCAGCAGCAGGTCGTTCGCCAGCACGCTGCCGAATATGCGCTGCGGCACGGCCTGCATGAAGGCCACGCCGAAGAAGCCTTCGGACATGGCGATCAGGCCGAAGAACAGGCCCACGGCCAGCAGCGAGAAGGCCACCGGGAAGCCGACCAGCATAAACACGACCAGGCCGCCGAACATCAGCGGCGGCATTATTTCGAGCGGAATCATTGCACTGGCCTTTCGTACTTGCTGTCGAGCTGGGCTTTGCCGGCCAGTGCGGCAATGCGTTTGATCAGTTCAGAAATGCCTTGCACCGTGAGCAGCGCAAAGCCGAGGGGGACGATGATCTTGATGGGATAGCGCGGCAGGCCGCCGGAGTTGCTGGACTGCTCCAGCACGTCCCACGAGGGCATGAACAGCGAATACCAGGACAGCCAGGCGAACAGCAAGCAGGCCGGCATCAGGAAGAAGATAATGCCGAACACGTCTATCCACAGCTGCTTGCGTTCGGACACGTGGCCGTAGACCAGGTCCACGCGCACGTGCTCGTTGCGCTGGAAGGTGTAGCTGGCGCCCAGCATGACGGCGGCGCCGAACAGATACCATTGCAGCTCAAGCAGCCAGTTGTTGCTCCAGTCGAAACCGTAGCGGATCATGGCGTTGCTGGCGCTGATGACGCACGAAGCCAAGATCATCAGGTTGGCCAGTTGCCCGCAGCGGTAGCCTATCTTGTCGAGCCAGTGCGAGAGGCGGAGTAATCCTTGCATGTACTAGTGTCTCCTATGCCGTTTTGTGCAGGGTTGCTGCCCAGCCGGTCGTTGTGGAAATAAAAGGATTGTTGCAAGGATATTACATGAATCTGGCCCCTATGGTAACTGCCCCGGGGGCCTCGCCAGCAACAGCGCCAGCTCGGCGGCGGGCAGCGGACGGCTGAAGTAGTAGCCCTGCACGTGGTCGCAGCCTTCGCGGCGCAAAAAGGCCAGTTGTTGTCCGGTTTCCACGCCTTCGGCGATCACGTTCAGTTTCATGCTGTGGGCCAGCGCGATAATGGCGCTGGCGATGGCCGCGTCGTCCTCGTCGCAGCTGATGTCGTGCACGAACGAGCGGTCTATCTTCAGGGAGTGGATGGGAAAGCGCTTCAAATAGGCCAGGCTGGAATAGCCGCTGCCGAAATCGTCGATGGACAGCTTCACGCCCATGTCGCTGAGCTGCTCCATGACCAGGGTGGCGGCGTCCGGATGCTCCATCAGCACGCTTTCCGTGATCTCCAGCTCCAGCCGCCCCGCCGCGCAGCCGGTGTCGTGCAGCGCCTGCACCACGCTTTGCGCCAGGTCCTGCTGCTTGAACTGGCGCGCCGACAGGTTGACCGCCATGCGCAGGTCGCCCAGGCCGGCGTCGCGCCAGGCCGCCTGCTGCGCACAGGCGGCGCGCAGCACCCAGTCGCCCAGGGGAATGATCAGGCCGGTCTCTTCGGCCACCGGGATGAACTCGGCCGGCGGCACCAGGCCGTGCCCGGGCCGGCGCCAGCGCACCAGCGCCTCCACCCCGTCTATGACGCCGCTGGCCATGTCGAGCTGGGGCTGGTAGTGCAGCTCGAACTCGTCGCGTTCGACCGCGTGGCGCAGGGCCGCCTCCAGCTTGAGCCGGTCCAGCGTGCGCAGATTCATGTCCTGCGCGTAGAACTGGAACTGCGCGCCGCCCAGCTTCTTGGCGCTGTACATGGCCGCGTCGGCGTTCTTGAGCAGGGCCTGGCTGTCGCCGCCGTCCTTGGGATAGAGGCTGATGCCGAAACTGGCCACCGGGGTGATCTCGTGGCCGAACACGAACATGGGCTGGGCCAGCGCATCGGCCAGCTTCTGTGCCACTGCCGCCACCTCGTCGCCGCGCGCCACGTCGGCCAGCAGCACCACGAACTCGTCGCCGCCGAGGCGGGCCACGGTGTCGCCGCTGCGCACGCAGGCCAGCAGCCGCGCGGCCACTTCCACCAGCACCTGGTCGCCCGCGTCGTGGCCCAGGCTGTCGTTGATGTTCTTGAAGCGGTCCAGGTCGAGGAACAGCACCGCCACCCAGCGGCTGGCGCGGCGCGCGTAGGACACGGCCTGCGTCAGCCGGTCCAGCAGCAGTGCGCGGTTGGCCAGGCCGGTCAGCGCGTCCTGCCTGGCCAGCTGGGTCAGCTCCTGCTCGTAGCGCTTGCGCTGCGCCACGTCCTCGATCACGCCGATCAGCGTTACGCCGTCCTGCTCGGTGTACATGCGCGAATACGTGGCCTGCACCCAGACCAGGTGGCCTGCCTTGTGACAGTAGCGCAGCTCGCGGCAGTGGCTGTCGCTGTCACCGGCCAGCACCCGTTGCAGCGCTTCCGTCTCGGCCGCGTGCTCTTCCGGCGGCAGTACGCTGTTCAGCGTCATGCCGGCCAGCTCGGCTTCGGTGTAGCCCAGCAGCGATTGCAGCTTGAAGTTGGCGCGCAGCCAGCGCCCGTCCGGCGACAGCTGGGCCAGGCCCACCGCCGCCTGGCCGAAGGCGGAGCGGAAGCGCGCCTCGCTGGCGCGCAGTTGGGCGCGCGCCTGCAGCGAGGCGGTCACATCCTCCAGCACCAGCAGCAGCATGCGCTCGCCGTCCAGCGGCACGCGGGTGAGCTTGCAGCGCAGGTAGCGCAGCGGCTGGTCGTCCGGCCCGGCCGTGATCACCAGCTCGTGCTGGTAGTCCGCATTGATCAACCCGGCGGCGATGCAGTTCTGCAGTTGCGGCAGCGGCGCGTAGGCGGCATAGGGCCGGCCGGCCTTGCTGCCGCTGTCGAGCGACAGCAAGGCCCGCCAGGCACGGTTCACGGTGCGCACCGTACCGTTGGCGCACACCGTCATCACGCCGGCCGGCATGCCGTCGATTACCTGCTCGGAATAGGTCTTGAGCCGGCGCAGCTCCTGCTCGCCGGAGCTGATATAGGTGTCCAGCGCCAGGCCGAGGTCGAAGCACACCACTTTCAGCAGCGCTTCGTAAGTCTGCCAGGCCAGTTCGGGCTGGCCGGCCAGCGCCTCGCGCAGCACGCCGCCGATCGCGTCCAGGTATTTGCGGTAGGCGCCGATATACCACTGCGGCTCCAGGCCGATATGGCGGTGCACCAGGCCCACCGCCACGCGGTCCCGCACGTAGCCGTCATCGATCGCGCCGCCGGTCAGGCTGCTGAAATAGTCCGCCTGCGCATGCCGCAGCCGAGCGAAGCGGGCCTCGTCCGCCAGCATGCGGGCCAGCTCCGGCACGGTGCGCAAGTGCCGGTAGAACGCGTCCACCACCGGGCCGGCTTGCCTTTGCAGGCTGTCGTGCACCTGACGCAGCAAGGCTGCGTCCTCCTGGCCGAACTCCAGGAAGGCCAGGCGCTGGCGCACCGCGTCCGGCGCCGGCATCATGCCTTCGATTAGCGCGGCAAGGTATTCGGACGTCGTGCGGTTCATTGTTCACCGTCAAGGTTTGTTATACATTCATCACTGTAATGTCATATAGATCGAACAAACCTTGATGTGCATCAAATTGCACTTAAAAAGCCACTCCTGATCAGCTCGGGCAGCGCCGGCGCCGGCATGGGTTTGCCGAACAGGTAGCCCTGGTAGGACTGGCAGCCCAGCTGGCCGAGCAAGGCGCACTGCGCGTCCGTTTCCACGCCTTCGGCGATTACGTCCAGATTCAAGCTGCGCGCCATGGCGATAATGGTGCGGACGATGGCCTGGTCGTTGCCGTCGCTGGCCAGGTCGCGCACGAAGGACTGGTCTATCTTGAGCTGGTCCAGCGGCAAGCGCTTCAGGTATTGCAGCGACGAATAGCCGGTGCCGAAGTCGTCCAACGCGAAGCGCACGCCCAGCTCGCGCAGCGCCTGCATGCTGGCGATGGTGTCTTCCATGTTCTCCAGCAGCACGCCCTCGGTCAGCTCCAGCTTCAGCAAGCCGGGGTCGACGCCGTAGCGCCGCAGCACCGAGCGCACCTGCTCGCAGAAGTCCGGCTGGTGGAACTGGCGCGCGCTGACATTCACCGCCACCGCCAACTCGCTCATGGCGGGCTCGCTTTGCCACGCGCGCAGCTGGGCGCAGGCGCTTTCCAGCACCCACTGTCCCAGCGCCAGGATCTGGCCGCTCTCCTCCGCCAGCGGGATGAAGCGGGCCGGCGACACGGCGCCGCCGTCCGGCTGTATCCAGCGTATCAGCGCTTCGGCGCCGAGCGGGTGCTTCAGGTGGTCCACCTGCACCTGGTAGTACAGCTCGAACTGCTGGGTATCGATGGCGTGGCGCAGCTCCCGCTCCAGCTGCGCGCGCTCGCTGATACTGTCCTGCATGCTTTGGTCGAAAAAACGCATGCCATTGCGGCCAGCCTCCTTGGCCTGGTACATGGCGATGTCCGCCTGCATCAGCAGCTCCTCCGGCTGCTGGCGCAGGCCTGCGTGGAACAGCGTAATGCCTATGCTGGGCGTGCTGTGGCATTGGTGCGCACCCAGCGTGTAAGGGCGGTTCAGCGCGGCGGCGAGCTTGGCGGCCAGCGCCTCGCTGCGCGCGGCCGCCTCGCGCGGTTGCCCGCTCAGGCCTTCGATCAGCACCACGAATTCGTCCCCGCCCAGGCGCGCCACGGTGTCACCCTGGCGCAGGCAGGCGTGCAGGCGGGCGGCGGCCTGCTGCAGCAGCATGTCGCCTTTGCTGTGGCCCAGGGTTTCGTTGATGGTTTTGAAGTTGTCCAGGTCGATCAGCATCAGCGCGCCGCAATGGCCGCTGGTGTAGGCCGCCGGCAGCGCCTGCGCCAGCCGCTCGACCAGCATGCGCCGGTTCGGCAGGTGGGTCAGCGGGTCGTAGAAGGCCAGGTTCTTGATTTCGTCGCTGGCCGCTTTGCTCAGCGTGATGTCGCTGAGCGAGGCGACGTAGTGCGTAACGGCGCCGCCGGCGTCGCGCACGGCGGCGATGTTCAGCAGCTCCGGATAGACTTCGCCGTTTTTGCGCCGGTTCCAGATCTCGCCCTGCCAGCGCCCGTGCATGCCGATGGCGGACCACATGGCGCGGTAGAATTCGGCGTCGTGGCGGCCGGAGCTGAGCACACAGGGCTTGTGCCCCACCACTTCGGCGCTGGTGTAGCCGGTGATGCGGGTGAAAGACTGGTTCACTTGCAGGATGACGCCGGCGGCATCCGTCACCATCATGCCCTCCGGAGAATCGAAGGCGATGGCGGCGATGCGCAGTTTGGCCTCCGACTGGCGGCGCGCCGTAATATCCGCGTGCGCCACCACGGCGCCGCGCCATTCCGCGTCCAGCGGCGTAGCGCAGATGCTGAACCAGCGCTCGCCCTCCTCCGTTTGCAGCCGGTATTCCGTTTCGAAGCGGGCCTTGGCTCCCGCCAGCACGGCCTCTATCCCCTCATGCGCCTCCGCGCTGCGCGCTGCCGCGTGCCTGCCCGCGTGCGCGCGCCAGGCCCGGTTCACCGCCAGCGCACTTCCATCCGGGCCGAGCACGGCGATCTCCTCGGGCAATGCGTCCAGCAAAGCGCTGGCCGCCAGGCTGTAGGCGGGATCCATATCTTTCATGCGAACTCCAGTACCAGAATATTCCTCGAAGGATACTGATTTTGGGCAACTAATTTATTGATCTGGATCAAATTTGCCGGGCTCGGCGGCGCGCCTCCTTGGCTGTGGATTATGGGATTTTTGATATGGATCAAAGGAATTGCCTGGAGCGCTTGCTATGCTGAGGCTTCAAGTATGAAAGGTTTCTTGCCACAATGAATCATCCGTCTCTCCCTCCAGCCACCTGCGCCAATTGCCACTGGCGCGCCCTGTGCCTGCCTTCCGGCCTGGCGGGCGGTGCGCTGGATGAATTTGAACGCGCGGTGTCCCAGCGGCGGGCGGTGGCGCGCCATGAGTGCGTGGAAACCGGCGGCGCGCCGTTCGGCCAGTTGCACGCGGTGCTGAGCGGCCAGTTCAAGCTGCAGCGCGCCGCGCCGGACGGTGGCGTGCAGGTGCTGGGCTTCGCCATGCCGGGCGACCTGCTGGGCCTGGACGCCATCGGTCCAGGCCGCTACGGCAGCGACGCCGTCGCCCTGTCGGACAGCGTGATCTGCGCCATCCCCTACCCCGGCCTGGAAACGCTGATGGCGCAGCAGCCCGCGCTGGCGCGGCGGCTGTCCCACCTGCTGAGCGCCAGCCTGGCGCAGCGCCAGGAGCAGATGCTGTTTCTGGGGAATGCGCGCGCTCCGCAGCGGCTGGCCCGGCTGCTGCTGGATCTGGGCGGCCGCTACGGCGAGCGCGGCGGTTCCGCCACGTCCTTCCAGCTGTGCATGTCGCGCGAGGATCTGGCGGCCTACCTGGCGCTGACGGTGGAAAGCGTGAGCCGGCTGCTGTCCATGTTCAAGCAGAACGGCCTGCTGGCCGTGAGCAACCGCGCCATCGAGCTGCGCGACACCGCCGGCCTGCGCGCGGTGGCCGCCGCGCCCGCCTACAGCGCCAACTGAACCATCCATGGAGACATCATGTTCAAGCACATACTCGTGCCGGTAGACGGCTCGCCCGCGTCGCAGGTGTCGCTGCGTTCGGCGCTGGACATGGCGGCCAGCTACGGCGCCAGCATCACGGCGGTGCACGTCTTGCCGGACGACCACGCTTTCAGCCACCGGCCTGCAGCACCGGACCAAGCGGCAGAGCCGAACGTGAGCGACAGCAGGGCCCAGGGCCAAGCGCTGCTGGACGCCGTGAGCGAGGCGGCGCGCGCAAGGCAGGTGCCGTGCCGGACCGTCTTGGCGCGCGGCGACCGGCCGCACCGCAAGATACTGGAGACCGCCCACGCGCGCGGCTGCGACCTGATCGCCATGGCCTGCCACGGCCAGCTGGGCCTGAAAGGCGCGCTGCTGGGCAGCCAGACGCAAAAGGTGCTGGTGCACAGCCCGGTCCCGGTGCTGGTGTTCCGCGCCGAGTAAGCGTTCAGATCATGCCGTGTTCCAGCGCGTAGCGGGTCAGCTCGGCGTTGCTGGCCATGCCCATCTTGTCCAGGATGCGGGTGCGGTAGGTGGTGACCGTGTTCGGGCTCAGGTGCAGCAGTTCGCCGATGCGCACCAGCGCCTCGCCGGCGGCGATCAGCTTGAACACCTCCAGCTCGCGGTCGGACAGCGCCTCGTGGTCGCCCGCCCCGCCGCCGCCCACCATCATGGCCAGCTTTTCCACCAGCGCCGGGCTCACGTGCTTGCCGCCCGCCGCCGCCTTGCGCACCGCCTCCACCAGCGTGGCGGTGGGCGCGTCCTTGGTCAGATAGCCCGCCGCGCCCAGCTTCAGGGCGCGCACCGCGTAAATTTCCTCGGAATAGGTGCTCAGTATCAGCACCGCCATGCGCGGGCACCCGGCGCGCAGCATCTTCAGCAGTTCCAGGCCGTTCTTGCCCGGCATGGTGATGTCCACCAGCGCCACGTCGAACTGCTGCTCGGCCACGCGCTGCATGGCCTCCTGCGCGTTGCCCGCCTCGCCCGTCACGGCGATGCCGCTGGCCGTACCCAGCATCAGCCGCACGCCGTTACGTGCAATCGCATGGTCGTCCACCAGCAGGACGGTGATTTCGTCATCCGTCATCTTGATTCTCCTCCAGCGGCAGGCGCAGCATCAGCACGGTGCCGTCCGGGCCGCCGGTGATGGCCAGCTGGCCGCCAAAACTGCGGCTGCGTTCATGCATGCCCAATATGCCCCAGGACTCCCGGCTTAGCAGCCCCTCGGCGGCGATGCCCTTGCCATTGTCGCTCACCGTCAGCCGCAGCGCGCCCGGCTCGCACGCCACATCTATCGTCGCTTGCGTGGCCTGCGCGTGGCGCACCACATTGGTCAGCGCCTCCTGCACGATGCGGAACAGCATGGTGCTGCGGTCCGCGTCCAGCTCCAGCGCGGCGGCTTGCGCGTCGATGCGGCACACGCAGCGCAGGCCGGCCCGCAGCGCCACCTGGTCCGCATACCATTCCAGCGCGGCCCACACGCCCAGCTGGTCCAGCACGCTGGGGCGCAGGTCGGTAATCACGCGGCGCACCGTTTCGATGGCGCTCTGCACCAGGTCCGCCGTGTCCGCCAGCAGCGGCTCGGGCGTGCTGCCCGCCGCCACCGCGCGCTCCTGCGCCACCAGGATGTAGGCGCGGATGCCGGTCAGCAGGCCGCCCAGTTCGTCGTGGATTTCCTGCGCAATGCGCTTGCGCTCTTCCTCCTTGATGCGTTCCTGGTGCGCGCCCAGGCGGCGCAGCTCGTCCTGCGACTGGCGCAGCGCCTGCTCGGCCGCCTTGCTGGCGGAGATATCGATCAGTATGCCTTGCAGCACAGGCCCGTTGGGGCCGGGCACGGGATCGGCCTGGTCGCGCACCCACAGCTCGCCGCCGCCGCGCGGCAGCAAGCGGTATTCGACGCGCAGCGCGCGGGCGGCGCTGCGGCAGGCGCACACTTCCGCCCAGGCAGCATCCCTGTCGTCCGGGTGCATGCGGGCGCGCAGCAGGCCGGAGTCGGCCAGCCATTCCTCGGGCGTGTAGCCCAGCAGCATGCGGATTTGCGGACTGACATACTGCAGCGCCCCGCAGGCGCCGGTGCCGGCCACGTAGCTGACGGCGTGGATTTGCTCGACGAGCGTACGGAAACGGGTCTCGGCCTGCTGCTTGTCCAAGCGCAGGCGCTGTTCGCGCAGCATGCGTTCGATGCCGGCCGGCAGCAGCTCCAGGTAGCGCCCGTCCGTGTCCTTGACCAGGTAGTCGCGCGCGCCGCGCCGCATGGCTTCGGCCGCCACTGTGGCGCTGTCGGCCCCGGTCAGCATCATCACCGGCGGCGCGGCGCCCTCGCCGCCGGCCAGCTTGGCCAGGCTGGCGAGGAATTCCAGGCCGGTCAGGTCCGGCAGGTTGTAGTCGAGCAGCACGCAGTCCACCTGGCCGGACAACGCCAGTTCCAGCCCCTGCTGGCCGGTTTCCGCCTCCAGCAGCGCATAGGCGCCGGCCGCGCGGAAGGCGCGGCGGCAGGCCATGCGGTCCACCATGTCGTCCTCGACGATGAGGACACGCACCGGTTCCGTGGCTGTGGTGTTCTGCTTGTCCATCATTCAGGGCATCTCGCTAACGGTCCAGTAGCGGTCTATCGAGCGCACCACCTCGACGAAGGCGCGGTAATCGACCGGCTTGGCCATGTAGCCGGCCACGCCCAGCTCGAAGCTGCTCAGCTTGTCCTGCTGCTCGGCCGAGGTGGTCAGCACGACCACAGGGATGGGCCGCAGCGCCGCGTCGTGCTTGGCTTCGCGCAGGAACTCGATGCCGCTCATGATGGGCATATTCAGGTCCAGCAGGATGATGCAGGGCCGCGCGCAGTCCGCGCTGCGCAGGTAGTCCAGCGCGGCTTCGCCGTGCTCGACCGCCACCACGGGGTTGCCCACGCCGATTTCCTTCAGCGCGCGTTTGATGGTCATCACGTCCACGGTGTCGTCTTCGACCAGGAGGATGGGCTTGCTGGCATTCTTCATAGGCATTCCTTGGGCCAGGTGAAATAGAAAGTGGCGCCGGCGCCGGGCGCCGACTCGACCCAGACCCGGCCACGGTACATTTCCACGATCTTCTTGACCAGCGCCAGGCCCACGCCGGTGCTTTCCACGCGGTCGCGCGGGGCCAGGGTCTGGAACAGCTGGAAGATGCGCTCGAAATGGCGCGGCTCGATGCCGGGGCCGTTGTCCGTCACGGCAAAGCGCCAGTGGCTGCCGTCGTCCTCGCAGCTGACGGTCACCTGGCCGTCCGGACGGTGCATGTATTTGATGGCGTTGGAGATCAGGTTGTGGAACACCTGCTGCAGCCGGGTCGGTTCGCCGGCCACCGTGGGCAGGCCCGGCGCCACCGTGATGGCGATGCCGGGCGGCGGCGCCAGCAGGTCCAGCACCTCGGCCAGCACCTTGTTCAGGTCCACCAGGACCACGGCCTCGCGCACCCGTCCCACGCGGGAGTACTGCAAGATGCCGTCGATCAGCGCGCCCATGCGGTGCACGCGGTTGATGAGCAGGCGCATATGCTCCTTGCCCTCGTCGTTGAACAGGGCGGCGTAGTCGGTGGCCAGCCAGTCCGCTAGCGAGCCGATGCCGCGCAGCGGCGCCTTCAGGTCGTGCGAGACCACGTAGGCGAAATTGGTCAGTTCCTCGTTGGCGCTGCTCAGTTCCTGCAGCAGTTGTTCGGACTTCTGCTCGGCCAGCTTGCGTTCGGTGATGTCGCGCACCAGGCCGGTGTACATGCGCTTGCCGCCCAAGGTCATCTCTGCCACCGACAAGTCCATGGGGAAGACGCTGCCGTCGCGCCGCAGGCCCTGCACTTCGCGGCCCTTGCCGATGATGCGTTTTTCGCCGGTGGCGCGGTAATGCGCCAGGTAGCCGTCGTGCGCGCTGCGGTGCGGCTCCGGCATCAGCATATTGATGTTGCGGCCCGCCACCTCCGCCTCGCGGTAGCCGAACATGCGCTCGGCGGCGGGGTTCAGGCGTTCCAGCATGCCGTGTTCGTCGATGGTGATAATGCCGTCCACCGCCGTTTCAAACACGGCGCGCATGCGCGCTTCGCTCTCCTGGAGCGCCTGTTCGGCGGCCTTGCGGGCGCTGATGTCGTGGATGGTGGCCATCACCATGGTCTGGCCGTCCGGGCTGCGCAGCGGCGACAGGCTGACCTCGACCGGGAATTCGCGTCCCTCGCGGTGGCGGCCGGACAGCTGGGCCCCCGCGCCCATCGCGCGCGGATGCGGCTCGGCGGTGTAGCCTTCGCGCAGCGCCTGGTGGCCGTGGCGGAAGCGTTCGGGTATCAGCGTCTCCACCGGCAGGCCCTGCAACTGCTCCTGCGTGTAGCCGAACAGCGCTTCCAGGGCCGGATTGGCGAGCGCAATGGCGCCGCCGCGGTCTACGATGAGGACGGGATCGGTGGCGGCTGCCAGTAGCCAGGCCAGGCTTTGGTCGGCGATGGGGGGATTTTGCATGCCGCAATCATACGAAAGATGCCCGCCCCGGTAAAGCCTTAGTGTCCACAGCGGAAATTCGGCGGCAATTTGACCTGGATCAAACCAGCCACTGACGCGGAACGCCCGCTTCCCATACAGTTACACCCATGGGAACGGCGGAGAACGCAATGCACTCGGTAGACAGCGAAACGGCGGCGGAACTGGAGCGCATGCTGTTGAGCGAGCGGGCGCGAGCGGCGCGCAAGCAGGCAACGTGGGAGCTGGAGGTGGTGGAACTGGCGCTGGCGCGGCTGGCGGACGGCAGCTACGGCGCATGCCGCCAGTGCGGCGCGGCCATTGCGCTGGCCCGCTTGCTGGCGCAGCCGTCGGCTGCGCACTGCCTGGCTTGTCAGCAAAACATCGAGCGGCGCTACCAGGTGGAACAGGAATAGAGGACGGGAAGCAGGCGGGGCGCCAGACAGCGCCTCAGGCGGCTTCGCACTCAGGGGCAAAGCGGCCGGCGGCCAAGTCTTGCAGGCCGGCCAGATCCAGGATGCGCAGGTCGCGGTTGTTCAGGCTGATCCAGCCGGCCTTGCGGAAGCGCGCCAGCAGGCGGCTGATGCTCTCGATGGTCAGGCCCAGGTAGCCGCCGATGTCCTCGCGCGACATGCGCAGCTGGAAGCTTGCAGGCGAGAAGCCGCGCGCCGCGTAGCGGGCGCCCAGGGAGGTCAGCATCAAGGCCAGGCGCTGTTCGGCGCGCATATTGCCCAAAAATAGGGCAACCGCCTGTTCGCGCTGGATTTCACGCGCCATGACGCGGTGGAACTGGTGCATCAGCTCGGGCACTTCGGCCACCAGCTCCTGCAGGCGGCCAAAGGGGATTTCGCACACTTCGCTGTCCTCCAGCGCCACCGCGCTGCAGCTGTGCTGGCCGGTGCCTATCGCTTCCATGCCCAGCAGGTCGCCGGCCATGTGGAAGCCGGTAATCTGCTGCTCGCCGCGCTGGTTCACCTGCGCGGTCTTGAAATGCCCCAGGCGCACCGCGTACAGGCTGCCGAATCCCTGCCCCATGCTGAACAGCTGCTCGTCGCGCTGCACTTTGCGGCGGCGCGAGATGATCTGCTCCAGGCGGTGCATCGCATCCTCGTCCAGTCCCTGCGGCAGGCACAGGCGGTTGAAGCTGCACAGGCCGCAGCGCGGCTGGGGCTGCGCCTTGGCTGGGGCGGAAGATGCGATGTGGATGGTGGCGGTGGTCATGGTCGGCTCCGGTGCATGGGCTGCGCTGTCGATGCGGACAGTATCGCCCGCACCGGGCCTGGGCGGTATCGGGTATTCCGGCTGGCTGCTGTAGGGGATCCCCTACAGGCCAGCTCAGAAGGTGATTTTCAGCGCCGACGGCGCGCCGCCCAAGGCGCCGGGCGCGCTGGAAATACCCTCCACCGTCAGGCCTTCCTGGGTCTGGCGGAATGGCAGCGCGCCGTCGCGGCCCAGCTGTTCCACGCCCCTCACCTTGCCGGCGCCCGGTCCCAGTACGCGCAGCACCACCGAGCCGTCGCGCGGCGCGCCGATGGCGTAGACCGCCGTGCCCTTGGATGTGAAACGCCATCCCTCCTCGCCGAACTGCTTCCAGGGGCGGGTGCCGTAGATGGCCTCGCCATTGGCGTCCAGCCATGCGCCCACGTCCAGCAAGGTGCGCTGCTGCTCCTCGGGGATGGTGCCGTCGGCCTTGGGCGAGAGATTGAGCAGGTAGAAGCCGCCCTTGCTCGCCGTGTCGACCAGGCGGCCAATAATGGCGGCGCCGCCGGCCACCTTCATGCCGTTGGTGTAGCCCCACGTGCTGCCTATGGTGTCGTCCACCATCCACGGGCCGGGCCGGATGTCCGGCGGCGAGCGCACGCCTATCTTTTCAAAGTCGATAATGGATCCGACCTGTTGGGCGTCGTCGTTGCTGGGCGCGTAGGCGACGAATTTGGTGCTGATCGAGACTTCCTTGTTCCAGGCCTGGGCGCGGTTGTAGTAGTAGGCCGCCACGCGCAGCTTGAGCGGGTCCAGCACGCGCAGGTTGACGCCGTTGTCGAACCACAGAATGTCGGGCTGGTACTGGTCGATCAGCTCCAGGTTGCGGTTCACCCAGTCGGTCAGGAAGCGCGCCATGGCGGGCTGGCTGCGATCGGCCACGTTGTAGAAGGCCGCCCATTCCGGGTCGTACAGGTCGGCCTTGGCCGCTTTCAGGCGGGCTTCCAGCGCTTCGGGCGGGTTGATGAAGGTGAAGTTCTCCACCCCGTGGTTGGACACGCCGAACTTCATGCCCTCCTTGCGCACGGCGGCCGCCAGTTCGCCTATCAGGTCGCGCTTCGGTCCCATGCGCTTGGCGTTGAAAGGCGTAACATGGCTGTCCCAGAGCGCGAAATTGTCGTGGTGCTGGGCGGAGGGCATCACGAACCGGGCGCCGGCGCGGCGGAACAGCGTGGCCCACTGCGCGGCGTCGAACTTCTCCTGCTTGAACCGGGGGATGAAATCCTTGTAGCCAAAGCGTTCCGGCGGCCCGAAGGTTGCGGTGTGCCAGGCCAGGTCGGCGCCGTACATATGCTTTTCATACCATTCGTTGTGGTAGGCGGGCACCGCGTACACGCCCCAGTGCATGAAGATGCCGAACTTGGCGTCCTCGAACCAGGCCGGGGTGCGGTAATTCTTGCGGATAGACTCCCAGTCCGCCGCGTAGGGGCCGGGCGGCAGCGGCGTGGCGACGGCGGCATCGGCAGCGGCCACGGTGGCCGGGGTGGCGGGCGGCCCCATCACGCCGTAGTCGTACAGCTTGGACTCGGGCACGCCGCCCCGGTCCGGCTTGGGCAAGGGGCCGGCGTCGGCACCGGTCAGGGTGGAAGCGAGGACGGCCAAGGTTAGACCGGACAGCAATGGCGCGCGCAGCATGGTTTGCCCCTGTAATTATAGAAATGACGGCTAGCGTAGCGCGCGGGCGCATTTCGCGCACGTTTCGCTTTGTATCACTCATAAACATGATTAGATTGCGCCAGCCGTTGACACTGGCGTGACGACTATCGATACTCGGAAGCCATCCTAATCAGACCTATAACAATACCCCCATGGCAGTCATCACCGAGATTGAAGACCTGCGCCTGCAGGCCAAGCGTCGCGTCGCAAAAGCTATTTTCGGCTACGTCGATTCCGGCTCCTACACCCAGGGCACCATGCGCGCCAACAAAAGCGACCTGGAAGCCATCCATCTGCGCCAGCGCGTGGCCGTGAATGTGGACCAGCGCAACACCGCCACCACGCTGGCCGGCCAGGACGCGTCCATGCCGGTGGCGCTGGCCCCGGTAGGCCTGACGGGCCTGAACTACGGCGACGGCGAGATCCTGGCAGCGCAGGCGGCCGAGGAATTCGGCGTGCCCTTCACGCTCACCACCATGAGCATCTGCTCCATCGAGGACGTGGCGGCGGCCACCACCAAGCCGTTCTGGTTCCAACTCTACGTGATGCGCGACCGCGCCTTCGCCGCCGACCTGATCGCGCGCGCCAAGGCCGCCAAGTGCTCGGCGCTGGTGCTCACGCTGGACCTGCAGATCCTGGGCCAGCGCCACGCGGACCTGCGCAACGGCCTGACCGTGCCGCCGCGCCCTACCCTGTCCAATATCGCGGACATGCTGAGCAAGCCGTCGTGGTGCGCCAGCGTCCTGCTGGGCAAGCGCAAGACCTTCGGCAACCTCGACGGCCACGTCAAGGGCGCGCAGGGCCTGTCCACGCTGATGGCCTGGGTGGGCCAGCAGTTCGACCCCACGCTGAACTGGGACGACGTGGAATGGATACGCAAGCAATGGGGCGGCAAGCTGATTTTGAAAGGCATCCTCGATCCGGAAGACGCGAAAATGGCCGCCCGCACCGGCGCGGACGCGCTGGTGGTCAGCAACCACGGCGGCCGCCAGCTGGACGGCGCCATGAGCTCCATCCGCGCCCTGCCCGGCGTGCTGGAAGCGGTGCAGGCCGAGAATCCGAAGATGGAAGTGTGGATGGACGGCGGTATCCGCTCCGGCCAGGACATCCTGAAAGCCTGCGCCATGGGTGCGCGCGGCGTGATGGCGGGCCGCAGCTACATCTACGGCCTGGGCGCCATGGGCAAGCCGGGCGTGAGCCTGGCGCTGGAGATCATGCGCAAGGAGCTGGACGTGTCGATGGCGCTGTCCGGCATCCGCGACATCCGCGACGCGAACCGTTCGCACATCGTGCTGCCCAAGCACTGGTAATCACTGGCTCCCCCTAACAGGACTTCCATGCACAACTACCGCATCGCTGGCGTTGCAGCGTCCCTGGCACTGGCGCTGAGCGCCGGCGCTGCAGCCGCCCCGGCTCAAATAGCAGGCAAGCAGCTTGAAAACCTGGACCGTGGCGTGCTCGCCATCGCCGCGAATGGCGGAGTTTTCGTCAGCTGGCGTGCGTTGGCGACGGACCCGGGCGGGACGTCCTTCGATCTTTACCGCGACGGCAAGCGCCTGAATGCGGAGCCGCTGAAGAGCACCAACTACGTGGACCCGGCCGGCACCGCCGCAGCCGTCTACTCGGTGCGGCGCGTCGTGCCACGCGGCGGCGAGCAGCCCCTGGCCAGCGCCGGCGCCACCTGGCCGCAGCAATACAAAACCATCCCGGTCCAGAAGCCGGCCGGCGGCGTAACGCCCGACGGCCAGAGCTACACCTACGAGATCAACGACGGTTCGGCGGCCGACCTGGACGGAGACGGCAGCTACGAGCTGATAGTGAAGTGGCAGCCGACCAATGCACACGACAATTCGCACACAGGCTACACCGGCAACACCTATATCGACGCCTACAAAATGGACGGCACGCGCTTGTGGCGCGTGGACCTGGGCCGCAACATCCGCGCCGGCGCGCACTACACCACCTTCCTGGTCTACGACTTCGACGGCGACGGCAAGGCCGAGCTGATGGTGAAAACCGCCGACGGCACCGTGGACGGCAAAGGCAAGGTGATCGGCGACGCGAACGCGGACTACCGCAATCCCAAGGGCTACGTCCTGTCCGGCCCCGAATTCATCACCGTCTTCAACGGCGAGACAGGCGCCGCCATGGCCAGCGCGCCCTACCTGCCCGGACGCGGCGACGTGGCAGCCTGGGGCGACGCCTACGGCAACCGGGTGGACCGCTTCCTCGGCGGCGTGGCCTATCTGGATGGCGCAAAGCCCAGCGCAATCTTCTCGCGCGGCTACTACACGCGCGCCGTGATCGCCGCCTGGGACTGGCGCGGCGGGAAGCTGAGCAGCCGCTGGGTGTTCGACAGCGACGTGGCGGGCGGCGAAGTGAACCACCAGGGCGCGCACTGGCTGTCCGTGGCCGACGTGGACAACGACGGCAAGGACGACATCATCTACGGCGCGGCCACCATAGGCAGCAACGGCAAAATGCTGTACAGCACAGGACTGTGCCACGGCGACGCCCTCCACGTGGGCAAGCTGGACCCGCTTCGTCCGGGACAACAGGTCTTCATGGTGCACGAAACGCCCAGTTGCTACGGCAAGCACGGCATAGAAATGCACGACGCGGCCACCGGCAAAATCCTGTGGAGCGTGGACGGCAAAGGCGCGGACGTGGGACGCGGCGTGTGCATGGATATCGACCCGGCCCACCTGGGCGAGGAATGCTGGGCCTCGGTCGGCGGCCTGATGAGCGCCAGCGGCGTGCAAATCTCCCCCGAGCATCCGCGCCGCATCAACTTCGCTTCCTGGTGGGACGGCGACCTGCTGCGCGAGTCGCTGGACGGCACGCGGATAGAAAAATGGAACCCGGCCACCAAGGACATGCAGCTCCTGCTGAACGGCGCGGACTCCGGCGCCGCCTCCAACAACGGCACCAAGTCCACGCCCGTGCTGTCGGCGGATCTGTTAGGCGACTGGCGCGAGGAAGTGGTCTGGCGCAGCGCGGACAACAACTCCCTGCAGGTGTTCAGTACCACCGAGCCCACCACCCACCGCATTCCGGCGCTGATGCAGGACGCGCAATACCGCGTGCAGGTGGCGGGCCAAAATGCGGGCTACAACCAGCCGCCGCATCCTTCCTTCTACCTGGGCGAAGGCATGGCGCCTTTGCCTGGCGCATCCCGGCTCAGCGCACAAGAATAGTACGCATACAACACAACAGAAACAGAGACCATGAAGACTTCCCTGCTCGCGGCGCGCCGCGCCACCACGCTGGCCTTGCTACTGGCCGCCAGTTTCTCCGCCACCGCACAAAATGGTGAAGCGCGCCGCTTCGATTTCAGCGCAAAGCCGGCCGCCGGCTACACCGCCGTCCCTGTCACCACCGAATACAGCGCCAGCAAGGGCTACGGCTTCGAGCCCGGCGCCGCGGCAGGCAAGCCCTCCTTCTTCTCGGTCGATCTCCCCGAAGGCAACTACAACATCACCGTCACGCTGGGCGGTACGCCGGAAGCATCGACCACCACCATCAAGTCCGAACTGCGCCGCCTGATGCTGGAGAACGTGCGCACCGCGCCGGGCAAGACTGAAACGCGCACTTTCACCGTCAACATCCGCACGCCCGCCATTCCAGCCGTAGGCGGCCTGGCGGCGGGCGCGGTGAATCTCAAAGTGCCGCGCGAGACCGTGCAGGAAGCCTGGAACTGGGACCGCCGCCTGACGCTGGAATTCAACGGCAGCCAGCCGGCCGTGCGCTCCATCGAGATCGCGCCTGCGCAAACACCCACCATCTTCCTGCTGGGCGACTCCACTGTCTGCGACCAGCCCGGCGAACCTTATGCCAGCTGGGGCCAGATGCTGCCGCGCTTCCTGAAGCCCGGCGTGGCCGTCGCCAACCACGGCGAGTCCGGGGAGACCTACCGCGATTCGCTGGCCCGCCGCCGCCTGGACAAGGTGCTGAGCGCCATGCGCCCCGGCGACACGGTCATGATGCAGTTCGGGCACAACGACCAGAAACAGATCAAGGACGGCAAAGGCGGCCCCTTCACCACCTACAAGGCCGAGATCAAGCAGCACGTGGACGGCGTGCGCGCCCGTGGCGGCGTCCCCGTCATCATCTCGTCCATGGAGCGCCGCGCATTCGACGCGAATGGCAAGGTCATACCGTCGCTGATCGACTATGCCACCGCAGCGCGCCAGTCGGCCGAAGAGCTGGGCGTGGCCTTCATCGACCTGAATGCGATGAGCAAACCGTTCTACGAAGCGCTGGGCACGGAAGCCTCCAAGGCGGCCTTCGCCGAGCCGCAGCCCGGCCGCATCGACAACACGCATCACAACAACTACGGCGCCTACGAACTGGCGCAAGCCGTACTGACCGGCATGCGCCAGGCCGGCGTGCCCGCCGCGTCCTTCATCGCGGACGGCTACGGCAACTTCAATCCCGCCAAGCCGGACCCGGTTGCCAGCTTCGCCGTGCCGCGCAGCCCTACCTTCAGCAACGAGCGCCCGCTGGGCGACGAGGCCAACGCAGGCCCGCAGGCGCGCGCCGGCGCCACCGGCTATCTGTTCACCTACTTCACCAAGAACGGCGAGGACGGCCTGCACCTGGCGGCCAGCGCGGACGGCTACCGCTGGGAGAAGCTGGGCGGCGGCCGCAGCTACCTCACGCCCAAGGTGGGTATATCGAAACTGATGCGCGATCCTTGCATCGTGCGCGGCCCGGACGGCACCTACCACATGGTCTGGACCTCGGGCTGGAAAGAGAACAACATCGGCTACGCATCCTCGAAAGACCTGGTCCACTGGTCCGAGCAGAAGGAATTGCCGGTCATGGCGCACGAAAAAGGCGTGCTCAATGCCTGGGCGCCGGAAATCGTCTACGACGAACAGCGCGGCGAGTTCCTGATTTTCTGGGCTTCCACCGTGCCGGGCAAGTTCGCCGAGACTGCAGGTTCCTCGGAGGAGAAATACAACCACCGCCTGTACTCGACCAGCACCAAGGACTTCCAGACCTTCACCCCGACCAAGCTGTTCTACGACCCGGGCTTCAGCGTGATCGACGCGACCTTCGTGCGCGTCAACGGCAAGAACCACTTGCTGGTGAAGGACGAAACCGTGAATCCGCCCCGCAAATACCTGCAGGTGGCGGATGCGCCATCGCTGAGCGGGCCGTTCGGCAAGCTCAGTGCGCCCATCACGCCGCAAGGAATGTGGGTGGAAGGACCGACCGCCATCCAGGCCGGCGAGGACGTGATCGTCTATTATGACGCCTACCGCACCAAGCACTATGGGGCCATGCGCTCGCGCGATCTCGTGAACTGGGAAGATGTGACGGCTAAAATGAGCTTCCCCGACGAAGGCACGCCGGTGCGCATGCGTCATGGCACCGCTATTGCCGTACCCGCCGCGCTGATCGAGCAGCTCCGCGCGC
Source organism: Pseudoduganella aquatica (assembly GCF_009857595.1). Taxonomy (GTDB): domain Bacteria; phylum Pseudomonadota; class Gammaproteobacteria; order Burkholderiales; family Burkholderiaceae_D; genus Rugamonas; species Rugamonas aquatica_A. The sequence continues at coordinate 113,074 of NZ_WWCU01000015.1, forward strand.
AAAACTGACAAACCACAACGGAGACTTGAATGAAACGACTGCTGCTCGCCCTTGCCACCGCCGCCAGCCTGGGCCTGGGCCTGGGTCTGCCTTTGCCTGCTGCCGCGCTGGACCCGGCCACCACCACCGCCAGTGATCAGAACTATCTGGCGCGCGTGCCTTACCAGACCTATTTCGCCGACTACCTCGCGCTGCGCAAAGGCCGCGAGGCCGAGATCATCTTCATCGGCGACTCGATCACCGAGCAGTTCCGCTGGGGCTCGGGCGCCTCGGTCTGGAACCGCCGCTTTGAGCAGCGCGCCTTCGACTTCGGCCTGGGCGCGGACCGCACGCAGCATGTGCTGTGGCGCCTGGATAATTTCGACCTGTCCTTCCTGAAGCCCAAGGTGGCGGTCATCATGATCGGCACCAACAACGTCAACAACGAGGCGGAAGACACCGCCGCCGGCATCAAGGCCGTGATTGCGGCCACGCAGAAGAAGTTCGCGGGCGTGAAGGTAGTGGTGGTCAGCATACTGCCGAACTCCCGCGCCGAGCAGCGCATGGCCGAGGTGAACAAGCTGGTTGCGCCGCTGGCGGACAACAAGACCATCTGGTATCTGAACCTGGCTGCGCGCTTTACGCCGGAAGGCGACAACTGGAAGGGTCTGAGCGGCGACAAGCTGCACCTCACCACCGCCGGCTACACCATGTGGGCGGATGAGCTGGAAGCCTTGCTGGCCGTGGTGCAGAAATAGTATGAAGAACTTTGCATCCCGCCCGACGGTCATCGCCGCGTGCCTGGCGATGGCGTTCGGGCCGGCGCTGGCGCAGACGGCGGAGAAGCCGGTGGTGACCATCAAGAAGGATGTTCCGCCGGTGAAGCCGCCGGAGCCGCCTGCCACCCCGGCCCCCGCCGCCCCGCCTGAAGAAGCGGACGTTCCCAGCGTGGTGGTGGCGGCCGAGCGCCCCACCAACCGGATAGACCGGCAGGTGTATGACGTCAAGTCCGACGTGGGCAGCAGCAACGGCTCGGCGGCGGATGCGCTGAACAGCGTGCCGTCGGTTGCAGTGGACCCGGACGGCTCGGTCACGCTGCGCGGCAGCTCGAATGTGCAGATCCTCATCGACGGCAAGCCTTCGGCCATGATGCAGGGCGATAACCGGGGCGCGTCGCTGAACGCCATCCCGGCCGAGGATATCGAATCGGTGGAGGTCATCAACAACCCCGGCGCGCAGTTCGGCAACGAGGCGGGCGGCGGTCCTATCATCAACCTGGTGATGCGGCGCACGCGCCGGCCGGGCGGCTTTGGCGTCATCAACGCCAACGGCGGCACGGCGGGCCGCTACAACTCCGCCGTCTCTGGCACCTATAACTCCGGCGTTTTCGGCTTCCAGGGCGGCCTCAATGTGCGCCACGACGGCCGCGCTTCCACCAACGAGACGGTGCGCGACCGCATTGATAGCCTGTCCGGCGGCATGGTGCACAGCACCCAGTTCGGCAGCATGTCCGGCCTGAGCAACAACAAGGGCGGAAACGGCGGCATCACATACAACATCGGCGCCAAGGACACCCTGGCCGCCAGCATGTCCTTCCAGATCCGGGACAATGACCAAAGTTCGCAGGACCGCTACCAGCGCTACGCCGCGGCGGGCGCCGTGGACAGCGACTACACGCGCAGCACGCATCGCGGCGGCGAAGCCCGCAACTACGGCTGGGGCGCGCGCTGGGAGCACAAAGGCAGCATAGACGGCGAAAGCATGAAGGTCGACCTGCGCGTCACGTCGGCGGACAACACCTTCAACAACGCCTACCAGAACGTCTACGCCATCACGCCGGTCGGCGCGCTGGACCAGAAGAGCTATCAGGACAACGTGACCGGCAACCGCATCGTCGACTTCACGGGCGACTACGAGCTGCCGGTGGACCGCGCCATGATCAAACTGGGCTACAAGGTGGCGGACAACCGCAGCGACTTCGACACGCTGTACACCAGCGTGGATCCGGTTTCGCATCAGCCCTACGTCAACGTGCAGCGCTCGAACCGCTTCCACCTGGATGAAAAGAACCTGGCGGTGTACGGCTCCTACCAGACCCGCCTGAACGACAAATGGGGTGTGCTGGGCGGGCTGCGCATAGAGCATACGGACCTGGACGTTGAGCAGCTGACCAGCCACGTCAGCGCGGCCAACAGCTATACCAGCTACATTCCCAGCGCCTACGCGACCTATAAATGGTCCGACGATACCAATCTGCGCTTCAGCTACGCGCACCGGCTGCGCAGGCCGAATGCGAACGAGCTCAATCCCTTTGTGATCTACCGGGACGAGTACAACGTCTCGGCCGGCAATCCGCACCTGAGCCCGACCAAGACGGATTCCTTCGAGGTCGGCTACGAGACCCGTATCGCCGGCATGGAAACGAATCTGCGCGCCTACCACCGCAGGGACAGCGACTCCATCCTGATACGCCGCTACTTCATCAGCGACACGGTGCTGCTGACCACACCCGCGAATGGAGGCCGCAGCAATGCGAGCGGGCTGGAATTTACGGTGCACGGGAAGATCACGCCCACCCTGTCCGTCAACGCGAGCGGCAATCTGGGACACACGGAACAGGACCTGGTGGATATATACGGCTTCACGTCGACGCGCACCGCGTCTTCGCTGAGCGGGCGCTTGCGGCTGAACTATAAGGCCACGCCGGACGATGATCTGCAGGCGGCCGTGCAAACAATGGGCCGCCAGTTGATAGGCCAGGGCATGCGCCAGCCGAATACCACGGTCAATTTCAGCATGCGCCATGCGTTCACGCCAAAACTGTCACTGGTGCTGAACGTGACGGACGCGTTTGACGCCAACCGCATCGAGACCATCACCGATACGGCGTCGTTGAAGGAAAACAGCATACGCCGCTCCGACGGACGAATAGTGTATGTGGGCTTGTCCTATCGTTTGGGCGGATTCACGCCGGGACCGGGTTCTATCATGCGGCAGGGTGGCGGCCAGGGACAGGGCCAGCGGGGCTCTGGAGGCGGTGGGCGCTGACAGGGCTGGCGGGTTACGCTACGCTAACCCGCCCTACGGGAGCGCCATTTTATTTTGCGGCGGCCTTCTCGGCTTCGCTGGACCATACTTTCATGGTCTGCACCGCGAGCAGCTTGCAGCCTGCGGGCGTGTTCACATAGGTGCGCATGAACTGGTAGCGGTTGCTGCGCCAGGTTTTGCCGTCCGCATTCCACGCCTCCACCGTGCTCTGGCCGCGCAGCACCACGGTGTCGCCCAGCGCTTGCGCCTGCACGCCGCTGGTGGTCCGGGATTTGGGCACGGTGGCGGCCTTCTTCGCGCGCGCCACCACAGCCGCCTTGTCGTCGATGGACGAGACCAGGTTGTGGACCCAGACGAAATCATCCGCCAGATAGTTTTCCAGGAAGGCCGCGTCGTTGACGCGCGTGGCCTCCTCGTATTGCGAGTCCCGAGCGATCAGGTCCGCAGCGGGCAAGCAGGAGGCGCCTTGCGCGGCAAACGGCAAGGCGGCGGATAGCAGTAGCGTCAGGGTCGATTTCATGGCGCTATTTTATCAGCTGGTAGACCTTGAAATCGCTGATTTCCTGCCTGGAGTGCGTGGTGCGGAAACCGAAATGCCCGCTGCGCAGCGGCTCGGGATCCAGGTAGGTGAAGTACGGCTCGCCGTCCACCAGGATGCGCGTGCAGCCCTGGTACACCGCAATGTCGATCTGGTATTCGCGGTTGGGCAGCAGCAGGTGCTCGCTGTCCGCCAGGTCGCCCAGCAGCACGCGCTGCCCTTTGCCGTCGTATTTGCGGAAGCGCGTGGTGGTGTTGGTGTTGCCGCCCATGCCCATGTAGTAAAGGCTCAGCGCGTCGTATTGCGCAAACGTGCCGTCGCGCGTGAACAGGTTGACGTTGCGCGGATCGCTGGCCATCCAGAACTGGTTCAGGTCCGACAGACGGTCGTTGGCGCCGCCTGCCATCAGCATTTTGCGGCGGTAGCTGATCTGGATGTCGCCCGAGAGCCTGGGTTTGAACCAGACTGTGGCGTCGCCCGCCAGGTCCATGGTCAGCTTGCCGCCGGCTGCGGTGATGCTGGAGCCCGGCGCGGCGCGGTACTCGGCAACCCACTGCGACAGATCCTTGTCGAAGCCGTCCGAATGGAGCAGCGCGCCGGGCCTGCCCCAGCTGCTGCATTCCTGGGCATGCGCTGCCTGGATGGTGCACAGGATGGACAGTGCGGCCAGCGCCAGTGCGGGCGCCGTGGCCCGCGCGGCGGCGCGCATCATTGCTTGCCCTTGGCTGAAGAACCGGACTGGCCCTCCACAGCCTTGCCCTGCGGGGACAGGTAAGGCGCGGCCGGATTGCGCGGCAGGCCGTTCAGCGCGGCGATCACGCTGCGGGCGTTGAACTGCGCGCCGGCGTCGTTGGTGTGGGTGCGTGCGTCCGAGAAATGGCTGGCCACTTCGGCCGCGCCGATCTGGCGGTAGCCGTCGCTGACCACCATCGTGAGGTCCACAAATTGCGCGCCGCCTGCCGCCGCCACTTCGGCATCCCACTGCGCGAAGGTGGCGAAGTCGCGGCCCTGCTCCCAGGCGTCCTTGTGAGGCACGGGCGACAGCAGCACAACCGAAGCGCCCTTCGCTTTTGCGTCGGCCACGTATTTGGCCATATACCAGCCGAAGGTGTGCACCTGCTCCTTGGTGCCGTCCGGCTTCGTGTCTTCCACGGTTTCCGGGCCGGTGCCCTTGCCGGACGCCCTGCCCTTCATGGCCGGATCGCCTATGCGGCCGCCGTCGTTGTGGCCGAACTGGATCAGCACCACGTCGCCCGCCTTCATCTGGCCCAGCACTTTGTCCCAGCGGCCTTCGGTGAGGAAGGTGCGGCTGCTGCGGCCGCCGATGGCGTGGTTCACCACATTGACCTTGCTGGTGTCAAAGTACGGCGCGATGCGCTCGCCCCAGCCGAAGGCGCCATTGGTTCCGCCGCTGCGCACAGTGGAGTCGCCGACGATAAAGACGTTGGGAAGCGCTGCGTCGCGCGGCACGTCGCCGCGTATTTTGGCACCGTCCACCACAGGGCGGTCGTCCTCCGCAGGCGCGATATCGGCGGCCTTTGCGGCCAGCGCGGACTGCAGCACCGGCAGGCGCAGCGCTTTCAGGCCGGACACCACCAGGCGCGCGTTCAGCTCCGCGCCGGCCAGGTTGGTGTGCACGCGTTCATCCGGCGTCACCAGCGGGAACAGCTTCATCACCGCGTCGCGGCCCAATTCGTCGTACTTGCGGGCCGCGAGTTCGTTTAGATCGATAAAGCCCACGCGCTCCTGGCGCGCCACTTCGGCCGCCCAGCCGGCGTAGTCGCCCTTGCCGCGTCCGACCTTGCCGTCCGCATCCCACATCTTGCGCGGAATGGGCGAGCAGACGATGGGGGTTGCGCCTTTTGCACGGATGGCAGCGATGTACTGGCGCAGATACCAGCCGTAGCTGTGCACCGTTTCGTGCTTCCCGGTGAGCATATTGTCGATTTCCTGGCTTTCCTCGCCCACGCCTTTGATGGTGCCGCGTGCGCGGCTGTTGTCGTTGACGGCGCTGGAGTCGTTATGCCCGAACTGCATCACCACCACGTCGCCCGCCTTCACGAATGGCAGGGTGCGCTCCCAGTGGCCGCCGCTGATGTAGGTACGGCTGCTCAAGCCGCCGATGGCGCGGTTGACGACGTTGATCTTGTTCGCATCGAAGTAGGCAGCGATGGGATTGCCCCAGCCCCACTGCCCTTCGGCGCCCTTGCCCTGGCCATCGTCGCGGCCATTGCGCACCGTAGAGTCGCCGATCAGTATCAGCGACGGCAAGGCCGCGTTGGCCGGTTCGGGCAACTGCGGGCGTGCCTGCGCGGGATCGGTGTTGACGGCGGCCGGTAACTGAGCCGGTGCGGCCGGAGTATTCTGGGCGGAGGCCGATGCTGCGACGCAGCAGGCCAGGATGGAAGCGGCGCGCCCCAGCGCCTTCAGGAATGGTTTCATAGGGACGATTTTATGCCATGAATTTCGCTCTCCTCGCGTGGCTTGCAAAGAATCAGGAAGATGAGCAATTCAGCTGTGAAAATGCGCACACAATCGGAACCCCGCAACCTGAAATCATCCAGATATGAAAACCAGATTCCTCATGCCGACCGTGGCCGCCATCATGATGGCTTGCGCCTTCAGCGGTACGGCGCACGCGCAGATCGGCAAGCGCTTCCCGTCCGAGCGCAAGGTCGTGAAAGACCCCGTCACCGGCACCATGCTCACCTTCCTGACCAGCAAACCGCATGGGGATTCCAAAATCTATCCCACCCATCCGCAATGGACGTCGGACGGCAAATGGGTGGTGTTCCGGTCTCGCCTCGCGGGCGGCGAGGCATTGGCGGTGAACGAACAGACCGGCGACATCGTCCAGGTGAGCGAAGGCGGCTACACCGGCATGCTGAACCTGGCGCGCAAGGCGATGAAGCTGTACTTCATGCGCCCGGACAGCAACAAGGGCCGGCTGCAGATCGTGGAAGTGGACCTGGCCCGCCTGTTTGCGGACAGCGCGGCGGGCACGATGAAGGCCGCAAGCGAATACCAGCGCGTTGCCGGCATCACCCCGCTGGGCATGGAAGCCGGCGGCGACATGGCGCTGGACGCGGATGAGGAATGGGCCTACTTCCGCGTCGGCAAAGACGAGGCAAGCAAGCACCTGGCGCCGGGCGTGAAGCCTGAGCAGCCTTTCGGTCCGCGCGGCATGGGCGCCGGTCCCAACGGCATCGCGCGCATGAACGTGAAGACGGGCGAGATCAAGCACGTGGTGTCGGTCCCGTTCCAGATCGGCCATATCCAGGCCAATCTGTTCAATCCGGGCGAGATCGTGTTCTGCTGGGAGACCGGCGGCAAGTCGCCGCAGCGCACCTGGACCGTGAAGGCGGACGGCTCGGGCCTGCGCCCGCTGTACCCGGAAGCGCCCTATGAATGGGTGACGCACGAGGCGGTGATCTCGAAGGATGAGGTGGCGATGGCCATCATGGGCCACCGCAAGATCCCCGAAGGCGCAGGCGGCGTGGGCGCCCCGGCAACCGACGTGGGCGGCGCCAATCCGGGCCAGGACGCGGCATGGGGGCCAAGCGGCACGCGCGAGAAGCCGAGCGGCCTGGCTATCGTGAACCTGCGCACGCGCGAAATGACCATCGCCGGACAAACACCGTCCGGCAGCGGCTTGTGGCACGTGCACGGTTCCTCCGACGGACGCTGGGCCGTGGGCGACGATTTCAGCCGCAGCGTCTACCTGATCGACCGCAAGACGCGCGAAATGATCACGCTGACGACCGGCCACAAGGACACGGCCGCCGACCATCCGCACCCAACTTTCAATGCGGACGGCACCAAGATCGAGATCCAGTCCGCCATGCTGTCCGAGGACGGCCGCACGATGAATATCTGCATCGTGCCGGTGCCGGAGGAATGGCTGAAGCGGAAGTAACCGCCCTAGTCGAGCTGCGTCAGCGTTACGCGGCGCAGCTCGTAAGGCGCGCTTTCGAGCTGGAAGCCGATGCGGCCGGACGACGGCGTGGCCTTGGTCACCTTGTTCTGCACCACGCCGTTGATGGTCACTTCCACCGTGCCGTCGCGGCTGACGATGTCGGCGCTGTTCCACTCGCCAGCAGGCAGTTCGCTGTCCGCGACCATGTGGGCTTTGATAATTGGGACCGCGCCGGCCGCGCTGGTTGGCGGTTCTGCGAAAGAGTAGTCCGCCATCGGCAGCAGGTCGCCCACGCTGCCGTTCTTGGTCTGGACTTGCAGGCTTAGCGGCCACACGCGGTCCATGGGGCCGGGGCTGATGTGCAGCAGCACGCCGCCGTTGCCCGGCTTGCCGCTCCAGCGCCACTCCACGTGCAGCTTGTAGTTGCGGTAGCTGGCGGTGGTGGCCAGGAAGCCGGCCGGCTTGCCGGTGGACGCGACCACGCCGCCCGGCAGCATGGTGAACACGCTTTCCAGCGGCGCGGCGGGCGTGGTTTGCAGCTCCCAGCCCGTGAAGTCCTTGCCATTGAAAAGGTCCACGGCGCCGGCCTGGCCGGCCAGCAGCAAGCCTGCAACGCAGCCGGTCCACAATTTGCTCACTCTAAAATCCTTCATCTGATACGCTCTCCAATACCATGAAAAAACTCATACTTGCCACAATGATCAGTTGCATCTCGGCGCTGGCCTGCGCCAATCCTGTTATTCCGCTATGGCCGGAAGGCGTGCCGGGAGCGCGCGCCAATATCGGCGGGGAACAGCTCAAGGAGGGACGCATCTCCAATGTCAGCGAACCGACGCTCACCCTGGTGGGGCCTGCGGTCGACCGGCCGAACGGCACAGCCGTCATCATATGCCCTGGCGGCGGTTATGTGCGGCTTTCCGCAGACCGGGAGGGCACGCAGTACGCCAACTGGCTGTCCGGGCTGGGCGTGACGACCTTTGTCCTGAAATACCGGATGCAGGAATTCGGCCATCCGGCGCCGCTGCAGGACGTGCTGCGCGCGGTGCGCATGGTGCGCTCGCGCGCCAAGGAATTCGGCATTGACCCGGCGCGCATCGGCGTGATGGGCAGCTCGGCGGGCGGGCACCTGGCGGCCAGCGCGGGCACGCTGTTCGACTTGCCTGCGGGCCGCACCGGGGCGGCGCTGGACGGCACCAGCGGGCGGCCGGACTTTTTGATGCTGATGTATCCCGTCATTACCATGGACCCGGCGGCCGCGCATATGGGTTCGCGCGTGGCGCTGCTGGGGAAGTCGCCGTCGGCCGAGCTGGTGGCGCAGATGTCGCTGGAGAAGCAGGTCACCGCCGCCACGCCGCCCACGCTGCTGATCCACACGCAGGAGGACCAGGCCGTGCCGGTTGAGAACAGCATCCTGTTCTACCAGGCGCTGACCAAGGCCAAGGTGCCGGCGGAGATGTATCTGTTCGAGCATGGCGGGCATGGGATGGGCATGAAGGACGGCCTGGGGACGTCGTCCGACTGGCCACGGCGCGCGGAGGAATGGCTGCGCACGCGGGGGCTCCTGTCGAAGCGATAGGCGGCTCCTGGCGGGTTACGCGGAGCTAACCCGCCCTACGCGGCGCATGCGTTACCGGGAATGGCGGATTGCGTGTGGGTTACGCGGCGCATACATTACCGAGAATGGCGGATTGCGTAGGGCGGGTTAGCGACAGCGTAACCCGCCGGCTCCATCACGCAAAATGGAACATCTGCTCCAGCGGCCACTCGCGCGGCCGGTTGCCCGGCTCCACTTCCATCAGGTCCGCCATGTAATCCCACCAGCGCTTCATCACCTCCTTCTGCGGCAGCTCGGCGATCTTGTTGTCCGGCCAGAGCTTCAGCACGGCGAACAAGTGCAGCGTTTCCTCGTCCAGGAAAATCGAGTAGTCGTAGATGCCGGCGTCACGCAGCGCGCGCGCCAGGTCCGGCCACAGCTCGTCGTGGCGGCGGCGGTATTCCTCCACCGTGCCGGGTTTGAGTTTCATGCGGAAGGCGCGCGAGGTCATTTTTTAGCCACCATTTTCTTGAGTTCCGAAGCGGCCAGCAGGAAACCGCCCACACCGTAGTTATAGCTGGATGCAGGCCGGTAGAACGCCGGTTCCGCACCGGTCTGCTGGATGCCGCCCAGGCGGCCGTCCGCGTACACGTTTTTCAGCAAGCCCGCCCAGGCGCGCTCGATCACCGGGCGGTAGGTCTTCTCGTCCAGGTAGCCCCGGTTCACGCCGTAGGCCATGCCGTAGACGAACAGCGCGGAGCCAGAGGTTTCAGGCAGCGGATACGTGGCCGGGTCCAGCAGGCCGGCGTGCCACAGGCCGTCCGGTCCCTGGATTTTCGCCACGGCCGCCGACATCTCGCGCAGCTGCTGGATGTAGAACGGCCGCTTCGGATCGTCCGCAGGAATCAGGTCTATGCTGCGCGCCAGGCCGCCCAGCACCCAGCCTTCGCCGCGCGACCAGAAGATCTTCTTGCCGTTCGGTTCAGTCTTGCCCACGTAGCTCGCGTCGCGCGCGTACAGGTGCTCCTGCTTGTCGTACAGCAGGTCGTAGGTGTTCTGCCATTGCGTGTGCACATAGTCCAGGTACTTGCGGTCGCCGGTGGCCTTGTACATCTTCAGCCACACCGGCGGCGCCATGAACAGCGCGTCGCACCACCACCACGGCAAGCGGTCATCGCCCGGCTTGAGCGTTTTCAGGTTGATCAGGATGTCCAGCTGGGTGCGGGTGGCGGCCAGTTTTTCAGGCGTGGGGTCCAGCGCGTACAGCTCCAGATAGGTCTGCGCCACGCTGATGTCGTCCGCGTTGGGGTATGGCGTGCGCAGTTCCCAGTTGAAGCCCCTGGCCATGGTCAGCATGGCGTCGCGGTATTTGGCGTCGCCGGTCGCTTCGCTGGCGGCCATGAAGCCGGTGAACAGCACGGCCGAGGTCCAGATCTTGTCCAGGTGGCGCATGGTGCGGTCCAGCTGCCAGTCCGCCACTTTGCGCAAGGCCTTGTCGATGGCCGCAGTCTGCAGGGCCGGAGACAGGTCGGTCGCCAGCGGGCCGCCGTCAACGGGCGCATCGCCGAATTTGCGGTTGGTGTCCTTGTCCACGATGGCTTGCTGTGCCGGCGTGGGCAGCGGGTAGTTCTGCTGCGCCGAGGCCAGGCCAAAGGCCAGGCTCAGCGAGATGAAAAGTGCGGTCTTCTTAAACATTAGGTCTTGTCCTGTTCTTCAAAGCTTTTCTTCGATGGGTCTTCCTTGGGCTTGGCCACGCCCACAACGCTGCTGCCCGCAGGCAGGCCGCGCACGGCGGCGCCGTCTTCCACCTCGACCGGTGCGCCCAGTGCCAGCTTCACGTCGCTGAACAGCCAGTCTTTCACGTCGTGGATAAAGCCGCCCTGCTTGGCTTGAATGTCCACGTTCTTCAGGCTGAAACGCTCCAGTGGCACTTCCTTGTAGCCGCTCACTTCAAACGCCGTGGTGGCGCCGGTGGCCTTGATGTTCCAGATGCTCACGTCGTGGAAGTAGGCGCGGCCTTTTTCCTTGGGCACCGGCGTGGCCAGCACTTTCCAGTACGGCGGATAGTCCTTGATCTCCGGCGGAATGGTGGCGTAGCTGTAGCTCGGGTTCCAGTTCATGGTGATGCGCATGACGACCGGGATGTCCGTCATCTTGAAGTCGTGCAGGCGCAGGTTTTCTCCGAAGCCGCCACGGGTGTGCGCGGACTTGAACAGGATGCCGACCGGTACATTGCCCACCACGGTGATGTTGTAGGCTTCGATGTTGCGGAAGCCGCCCGCCGTCTCGCTGCCGAAGGTCACGCCTGCGGCGCCGTCGCGCACGATGGAGTCGCGTATCACGACATCTTCCGTGGTGCGGGCCACGCGCTGGCCGTCGGAATCGCGTCCGGCTTTCAGGCACAGGGCGTCGTCGTTGACGGCGATGTCGGCGTTCTGCACCAGGATGCGCTTGGAGGAGTCGATATCGATGCCGTCCGTGGAGGGGCCACGGCCGCCTTCATTGTTGCGGATGACAACGCCGTCCACGGTGATGTCGGTGGAGTAGCAGATGTGCAGCGTCCAAAAGCCGGAGCGGCGCAGCAGCAGGCCGCCGCCAACTTTGACGTGGGACGAATTGAACACCTGTACCAGGCGCGGGCGCTGCGCATCGTAGTCCGAAGCCCAGCGCAGGCCGCGCGGTTCGTATTCCTTGCGCAGGGTCCAGTAGCTGTCCCAGAAGATTTTGCCGTCGCCGTCGATGGTGCCTTCGCCTTCAATGACGGCGTTCTTCTGCTCGTAGACGTTCACCAGCGCGGCCGGCCAGCTCATCTCGATGCCCGCGATACGGGTGGGCATGACGGGATAGTCCTTGATGTTCTGCGAACCGAGTATGGTGGCGCCCTTCCCTACGTTGAGCGTAACGCCGCTCTTGACGAAGATGGAGCCGCTCAGATAAGTCCCGGCCGGGAACACTACGCGCCCGCCGTCCTTGGCCGCGGCATCGATGGCGGCCTGGATGGCCTTGGTGTTCATGGTCGTTCCGTCGCCTTTGGCGCCGTACTTGTCCACGCTGTAGTCCTTGGCGCCGGCGACCGACATGGCCAGGGCCAGCACGGCGGCCAGCGCGGCCTGTATCCACTTCACTTGCATGGTGCTCCTCATTTGATTTGATCGGACAGCAGGCGCACAGGGCCGAGCATGCCGGACGGCTTGGGCTCGATCAGGTGGGTGTCCTGCGGGACGAAGCGCTGGCCGTAGCGTGCGGACAGCAGCCGGTAGTCCGGACGCTCCTGGCCCGCCAGGCCGTTCAGGGCCAGGTTGGCGACACGCACTTCGATGCGGTTGCTGCCTGCTTTCAGCCACTGCGTTACATCGAGCTGGTAAGGCGGCTTCCACACGGAGCCTGCGCGCGCGCCGTTGATGTAGACCACGGCCGCTTCACGCACAGGGCTTTCCAGCATGGCGCGCATGCCTGCCGGGACTTTGGGCGTGCTTTCCAGCGCCGTGCCGGGACCGAAGTCCAGCGTGACGCGGGCGTTCGCTGCGGGCGCCGTTGCCAGCGTGACGTCCTTGGTGTAGACGCCCTCGCCGGAGTAGTAGCGGGTTGCGGCCGTATCGGTCCACGAGCGCAGTTCGGCGATGGCTTGCGGCTGGGCGCCGGCAAAGGCAAGCTGCCAGTCGCGGCTCAGGTCAGCCAGTACCGAGGCTGTGCCCGCACCGGCGGCGGCCACGCTGCTGCCGGCGCCGGGCGCCGTGGCCTGGGCCGCATCGGACAGCACGAGCACGCGGGACTCGTAAGGCGCCAGGATCAGCGCAAAGCCGGGCTTCACGCTGGCCGGTGTGGTCTTGCCGTCCTGCGGGTTCCACCAGGCCGCCGAGCGGCGCGTGGCGCGCAGGGTTGCGGTGGTGCGCACTTCCCGGTTGCTGGTGTTGGCGATGAAGTAGATGTCGCCATCGGCCAGCTTGCGGCGGATGAAGCCCACGTCGGACTGGCCGGACGCCAGGCGCAGGTCGCCCGGCAGCGCCTTCTTCAGCGCCGCGCCGACGGCTGCGTCGTCCGCCACTACCTGCACTTGCGCGCCGGAGGCGAACAAGGCTTTCGAGGCCGCCGCCACCTGGCCGCCGATGTGCGCGGCGTCGGCATAGCCCGGCGCCAGCGAAGGCTTGCCTCCGACGGCGATGATCTTGCCGCCGCCGCGCACGTAGGCCTGCAGCTTGGCCAGTACTTCCGGCGCCAGCCGCGTTACATGCGGCAGCACCAGCACAGGATGCTTCACGCCCAGCGCCAGGATGGATTCGGCGTCCACGTAGTCCAGGTTGTGGCCAGCGTCGAGTATCTGCTCGGTCAGCAGCGGCGTAACGTGTTTGTGCATTTCGGCCGACAGCGATACCTTGCCCGGCGTGAGCGCGGCATAGACGTCGTCGTTCGGCAGCAGCACCGCCACTTCATTGGCCGGCTGCCCCTGGCGCAGCAGATAGCTGGTGCGCTGCAGATAGGCGTTCACATCCGGCATGACGTTCCACCAGGGCTGGTGGTCGTTGAACACGGCGGCGGCGTAGAAGGAGTAGCCCGGCTCCTGCGCGCCCGGCGGCGTGTACGGCCAGCCGTGGCCGACGAACTGGTTCACGCCCTGCAGCAGCATGCGGTCCGCTTCCACCTTCATGTCCAGCGGCGTGGCGCTGAAGGCGGGCGAATTGAGCCAGGTCCAGGTCTCGGCGGAGACCACGGGACGGTTGTACAAATGGCATGCCGAGGTGGCAAGGCGGGTGAAGGAGAAGCTGCGGAACTGCGGCCCCTCGCCTTCCGGCAGCGCCACCAGACGGTTGCTGGACATGGAGACCGCAGGCTCGCCGTAAGTCTGCGAGCGGAACTGGGTGCGGTGGGCGGTGGCCCAGTCGTTTACCGGCGTGAGATAGCGTTCGTTGACCAGTTCCGTCTGCGTGAGCGCCCAGTCGTGGCGCACGGCGGCAGCGTCCGGCCCCTGGCCGCTGTAGACGGCGGGCAGGTGCGGCTTCAGGTCGTAGCCGCGCCGGCGCTGGAACTCGGCAAGGAAATCGCCGGTCCAGTCGGTGCCGTAGACCTCCAGGCTGTCCGAGAACACGGCGTATGGCGGCTTGTCGCCAAAGGCTTTCAGCAGCGGCTCGGCCACCGTGTTCAGGTGATGGTCGATGGCGGTGCGGCTCAAGTGGTCGAGCACAAAACCTTCCGCGCCCAGTGCGGCGCGCTTGACCTGCTGGCCGGTGCGGCTGGCGATGTAGTGCACCGCCACGCGGGCTTGCGCTGCGGGTTCCACGGCGGCACGGCCGGTGGCGGAAGACTTGGCGTCCAGCAGGCGCAGCTTGGTGGCGTCGTACTGCTTGTCGCTGCCCTCTCCCACAAAGGCGGCCACCAGGCTTTCGCCGCTCATGACCGACGGCAGCGCGTAGGATGCGGCGCCTGCCGGAATGGCGACTGCCGCCACGCGCATGCGGCTGGCGGCTTCCGTTACGGGGACGTTGGGGCCGCCGTAGGGCCAGCCGCTGGCCAGCGTCATGTCAACGCGCAGCTTCTGCTCATGGGCTTTGACGTTGACGAAGCTGACGGCGTCAAGGAATTCGGGGGAAAGATAGGGAACGTTGCGGATGCCGCGCGCGGGGTCATCCAGTTCCATGGGGTAGACGGGCTGGATTTCAAAACCGCCGAAACCGCCCTGCTTCATGGCCTGCATTTCGCGTTCCAGCTGGGTTTTGACCACGTTCGGGCCAAACCACCACCAGCGCACCAGGGCTTTGGCGTCGTCCGGCGGGACGGCCAGCCTGGCCGCCACGTCGGCGAGCCGGTCGGAGCGCACCGGCGCCGGCGGCACGTAGGCCGCAGCGGCGCCGGCCGCACCAGCAGCGCCCCCGCCGGAGGCCAGCGCCCCGCTGGCGGCCAGCGCCGCCACCGTAGCGGCGAGCCATGTTGAGGAAATGTTACGCGTAGCCGCCGTCCTGCGCATGGTGCGCTTGCTCATCGATAGGCTCCGGCGGACGTTTAAACGATGCCGCTGCTGCTGGCGCCTGCCTTTGCCGGACGTGCTTCAGCCGCTTTCTCACGGTAGCCGGAGGCGCGGTAGCAGGCAACCGGATCAATGGCGCCGCCCGAACGCAGGCGGGCCATGGCCAGGATGGCGCTGACGTCGGTGCGGTAGGCCTGCTTGAGCGCCTGCGCCGATTGCAGCGCGTCGTTGCTTTCCTGGTACTGCTTGAGCGCCGCGCGGTCCACCAGCGCTGCCTGCACTGCTGCGCGCTGCACTTCGGCGGCGCTGTTCATCAGGCTTTCAATCGGATCGGTCACGTTGTGCGACTGGTCCAGCATGTAGGCCGGGTTGAAGCCGGCGCCGTCGCGCTGCTCGGCGTCCGCCAGTTCATTGAAGACCAGGAACAGCTGGAACGGATTGATGCTGCCCGAATCCAGGTCGTCGTCGCCGTATTTGCTGTCGTTGAAGTGGAAACCACCCAGCTTGCCGAACTGCGCCAGGCGCGCAACGATCATTTCGATATTGGTGTTCGGCGCGTGGTGGCCCAGGTCGACCAGGCATTTCGCTTTCGGGCCGAGCTGCTGGGCGCAGGCGAAGCTGGTGCCCCAGTCGGCGATGGTGGTGGCGTAGAACGCAGGCTCGAACAGCTTGTGCTCGATGTACATCTGCCAGTCGTCCGGCAGCGCCGCGTAGATGCCGCGCGCGCTGTCCAGGTAGCGTTCCAGCGCGCCGCGCAGGTTGTGCTGGCCGGGGAAGTTGGCGCCGTCGCCCACCCACACGGTCAGGCCTTTCGAGCCGAGCGCCTTGCCCAGTTCGATGCATTCGATATTGTGCGCTACCGCTTGCGCGCGGGTAGCCGCGTCCTGCGACGTCAGGCTGCCGTATTTGTAGCTGTGTTCCTGGCCCTGCTGGTCCTGGAAGGTGTTCGAGTTGACCGCATCGAAGCCCAGGCCGTAGCCTTCTGCCTGCTGGCGCAGCGCGCTCGGGTCGGTGGTTTTATCCCATGGGAAGTGCAGCGACACGCTGGGCGTGGCGCGCGTGAGCTGATGGATCACGCCGCAGTCTTCCATTTTCTCAAACACGTTGCGCGGCTCGCCCTTGCCAGGGAAGCGCGCGAAACGGGTGCCGCCGGTGCCCACGCCCCAGCTCGGGAGCGCCACGGCAAAACGCTGCGCGGCGGCGGTCAGTTTTTCGATGTCCTGGCCACGGCGGGCCAGCACGCCGGCCAGCGCGTCGTAGTCGGCCTGCAGGTTCGCTTGCAGTTTTGCGTTGTGTTCGGCCACGCGGCCAGCGTCGATCAAAGTGCTCATTCCAGTCTCCATCTGTTCTTCTGAAGGCTGGCATGCGGCGCATGCCAGCCGAGTTGCTTAGCGCCTGGCGCTTATCGAGTAAAGGCGGCGGCGTTGCCGGCATCCACGTTCAGGATGTTGCCCGTGCTCTTGCCTGCCTTGTCGCTCGACAGGAAGTACACCGCTTCCGCGATATCTTCCGGCAGCACGCTCAGTTTCAGCATGCTGCGCTGGCGGTAGAAGTCTTCCACGTCGTCCGCGCCGATTTTATTCGACTGGGCGCGTTCCTGCTTCCATTTTCCGTCCCAGATGCGGGAGCCGCGTATCACCGCGTCCGGATTGACCACGTTGACGCGGATGCCGTGCGGCGCGCCTTCCAGCGCAATGCAGCGCGCCAGGTGGATTTCGGCCGCCTTGGCGGTGCAGTAGGCGGAAGCGCCGGCCGATGCCACCAGGCCGTTTTTCGACGCCACGAACACCATGCTGCCGCCCAGTTTCTGCTGCTTCATGATGCGGAAGGCGGCGCGGCTGGCCAGGAAGTAGCCGGTCACCAGGATGTCCTGGTTGCGGTTCCAGATTTCCAGCGTGGTCTCGTCCAGCGGCGCCGACGAGGCGATGCCGGCGTTGGAGATCAGCAGGTCGATGCCGCCGAAACGCAGCGCCGAGGCGTTGATCACGTCTTCCACCGCCTGCTCGCTGGTGATGTTGGCGACGATACTGCCTACGCTGTCCTTGCCTGCGGCCTTGGCCAGGTCCTTGTGCGCCTGTTCCAGGGCTTCCGGGTCGATATCGGTCAGCATGACGCAAGCGCCTTCCTGCAGCAGCTGGCGTGCAACCGCCTGGCCGATGCCGCCGGCGCCGCCGGTGACCAGCGCAATGCGGCCGGCCAGGCTTTTCGGTTTCGGCATGCGTTGCAGTTTCGCTTCTTCCAGCAGCCAGTATTCGATGTCGAAGGCTTCCTGCTCAGGCAGGCCGACGTAGGTGTCCACGCCGTTCGCGCCGCGCATCACGTTGATGGCGTTGACATAGAACTCGCCGGCGATGCGGGCGGTGGCCTTGTCTTTGGCGAAGGACAGCATGCCCACGCCTGGAATCAGGTAAATGATCGGATTGGCGTCGCGCACGGCCGGGCTGTTGTCGTGCTTGCAGCGCTCGTGGTAGGCGCGGTAGTCGGCGCGGTAGGCTTCCAGGCGTTCATCCAGGCCGGCCACCAGGCCGTCGAAGTCCGGCTTGGCCGGGTCGAAGTCGATCACGAATGGACGGATCTTGGTGCGCAGGAAGTGGTCCGGGCAGGACGTGCCCAGCGCGGCCAGCGGCTCCAGGTCTTTGCTGCAGACGAATTCCAGCACGGCGTCGCTGTCGTCGAAGTGGCCCAGTTTGTACTCGTCCTGGCTGATCTTGCCGCGCAGGATAGGCATCAGCTTCGCGGCCAGCGCGGAACGCTCTTCCGCCGCCAGCGCAGTGGTGCCGGCGCCGCCGAATACCGGCTGCTTGACGTTGGCGGCCAGCCACTCTTCGGCGCGCTTGATGATGTTCAGCGTGGTCTCGTAGCAGCTCTTGGCGGTGTCGCCCCAGGTGAACAGGCCGTGGCCTTCCAGGATGATGCCTTTCAGCTGCGGCTGCGATTTCGACAGCGCTTCCAGTTTCAGGCCCAGGTCGTAGCCTGGACGCTGCCATGGCAGCCAGCCCAGTTCGCCTTCGAACACTTTGGCGGTGATGGCTTCGCTGTTCTTGCAGGCCGCGATGGCGATGCAGGAGTCCGGGTGCATGTGGTCGACGTGCTTGCGGTCGATGTAGGCGTGCAGCGGGGTGTCGATACTGGCGGCGCGCGGGTTCAGGTTGAAGGTGCAGTGTGGCAGATAAGCCACCATCTCATCTTCCAGCGCCAGGCCGCGGTAGCGCTGCTTGAGCGCTTGCAGCTTGTCCATGTACAGCGTGGAGAAACCGTCGATCTTGATACTGCCCAGGTCGCCGCCCGAGCCTTTCACCCACAGCACTTCCACTTGTTCGCCGCTGAGCGGGTCGGCCATCATGACCTTGGCGGAAGTGTTGCCGCCACCGAAATTGGTGATGCGCAGGTCCGAACCCAACAGGTTGGAGCGGTACAGCAACAGTTCAGGCTCGCTCATGGCGGCCGCCGCGCTGTCGTTCCAAAGGGAAGCGATCGGTTCTTTCTGCTTCGGGTCTTTCATTTGCTGATCTCCGTTGTTGGGTATGTGTGCTGATTTTTTGCCGCAGGGGCAACTGCAATCAGTAGAAATCAGCGGGGTATGGAGTGTCAATGCGCAAGCAATCAACATGATGACTAAGAACGAAATAATCATATCGTTGATTGGAACGCGCAGTTAATGCTGCAATGCGGCGGAAATAATCAATTAATTGAGCAGAGCTTGATTGACTGGTCAGACCAAAATGATTAGTCTCTATCGTTAATAAAGTGATCACCTGGCACTACCGGCGGCGAAATCCTCCGGCACGACTTGAGTAGACACAAAACAAGAGGAGACAGAAATGGTAAATCACAAGCGCCGTAAACGTTTGTTGAAGCTGCTCGCCGAACATAATACGGCTAGCGTGCCTCAACTGGTCGAGTGGCTCAACGCCTCGCCTGCTACTGTCCGCAGGGACATCAGCTGGCTGGCCGGCCGCAATCTGCTCACCCGCACACGGGGTGGTGCAACCAATCTGCAACAGAAAAAGCGCGGGTTCCCGCTCACCAGCGAAACCTTCCAGAACAACATCCAGTGCTACGCCGAACGCAAACGCGCCATTGCGCGCTATGCGGCAGGCATGTGCACCGAGGGCGAAACCATCATCATCAACGGTGGCACCACCACTTTCATGATGGCCGAGTTCCTGGTTGACCAGCATCTCAAGATCCTGACCAATTCCTTCCTGATGGCTGAGCGTTTGCTCATTTCGAGCGAGAACGAGATCATCCTGCCGGGCGGCAAGGTGTACCGTGAGCAGAACGTGATCCTGAGCCCCTTCGACAACGACATCACCCAGCACCACTACGCGGCCAAGATGTTCATGAGCGTGTATGGCTTGTCGCTGCTGGGATTGATGGAGGCGGACCCGCTGCTGATCCAGGCCGAGAAGCGATTGATCAGCCAGGCCGAAGAATTGATCGTTCTGGCCGACAGCTCCAAGTTCCAGAAGAAGGCCGGCCTGATCCTGTGCGGCCTGAACCGCGTGTCCACCGTGATCACCGACACCCACGCTTCCGATTCGGCTGTGCAGCTGATGGAGCAGTCGGGCATCCGCGTGGTGACCGTGGAGCCGGAGGCCATGCCGCCGCAAATGAACACCCCTAACTATAACCCAGGGTACGACTTCCAGTCCGCAGCCCTGTTCCAATCGGAGACCTCGCATTGAAGCTCAAGAAACTCGCAATCGCGGCGCTGGCCGCAAGCATGCTCGTCGCCTTTGCTGGCTGTGAAAAGAAGCAGGAAAAGGTACGCATCGCCATGGTGGTGAAGAATCTGGGCAACGGCTTCTTCGACGCGGCCCACGCCGGCGCCAACGAGGCGGCGGCGCAGCTCAAGGATGTGGAGATCATCTACACCGGACCGACCACGCCCAGCGCCGAAGGCCAGATCGAAATCGTCAATTCGCTGATCAGCCAGAAGGTCAGCGCCATTGTGATCTCGGCCAATGACCCCGATGCGCTGGTGCCGATCGCCAAGAAGGCCATGGCGCGCGGCATCAAGGTGATCTCCTTCGACAGCGGCCTGTCGCAGGAAGGCCGCCTGATGCAGCTGAACCCGTCCAATGCGGCGCTGATCGGCCAGAAGCAGATCCAGATGGCGTCGGACGCCATCGGCGGCGCCGGCGAGATCGCCATCCTGTCCGCTTCCGCGCAGGCCACCAACCAGAACATCTGGATCAATGTGATGAAGTCGGAGCTGGCCAAGCCGGAATTCGCCAAGCTGAAACTGGTGGCCACCGTGTACGGCGACGACCAGTCGGACAAGAGCTACCGCGAAGCGATCGGCCTGCTGCGCAGCAATCCGGGCCTGAAAGCCATCATCGCGCCGACCACCGTGGGCATCAACGCGGCCAGCAAGGCCGTGGTGGACGAGCACCTGGTGGGCAAAGTGTTCGTGACCGGCCTGGGGCTGCCGTCCGAAATGGCGGGCCACGTCAAGAGCGGCGCGGTGCGCGAGTTCGCCATCTGGAACCCGATCGACCTGGGCTACGCCGCCACCTACGCAGCGTATGACTTTGTCAAAGGCGCTCCGAATGCCAAGGCAGGCGGCTCGGTTTCGGCCGGCCGCATGGGCACCATTGCGATAGACGCGAACGGCGAAGCGGCCATGGGCGCACCGTTCACCTACAACAAAGAGAACGTCGACAAGTTCTCCAAAATCTTCTGACGCGGACGTAGCATGCAACTCAATTTGTTAGCAAACGGCGAGCTGCCGCAGCCTGCAGGTGCACAGCGGGCAGCGTCGCCTGCCGCCACGGCTCAGGCGTCGGCTGCGGCGGGCGCCGCCCTGCCCGCGCCGGTGCTGGCGCTGACCGGCATCAGCAAGCGCTTCGCCGGCATCGTGGCACTGAACAAGGTAGCGCTATCCGTGCGCCCGGGCGAGGTCATGGCGCTGATCGGCGAGAACGGCGCGGGCAAGTCCACGCTGGTCAAGACGCTGACCGGCATTTACCGCCCGGACGAAGGCAGCATGGAACTGTGCGGCAAGCCGGTGACTTTCGCCAGCGCGCAGGAAGCCATGCGCGCCGGCATCACCGCCGTGCACCAGGAAACGGTGATGTTCGATGAACTGACCGTGGCCGAAAACATCTACGTGGGCCGCCAGCCGTGCAAGGGCGCGCTGGGCCGCGTGGACTGGCGCCTGATCGAAGCCGAAGCGGAAAAATTGTTTGAGCGCCTGGAAGTGTCGCTGCCGGTGCGCGCCAAGGTGAAAGACCTGAGCGTGGCGCAGCGCCATTTCGTTGAGATCGCCCGCGCCTTGTCGCAGGATGCGCGCGTGGTCATCATGGACGAACCGACCGCCTCGCTGTCGCAGCGCGAGATCCAGGAGCTGTACCGCATCATCGCCCAGCTGCGCGCAGCGGGTACGGCCGTCATCTTCATCTCGCACAAGTTCGACGAGATTTTCGCGGTGGCCGACCGCTACACCGTGCTGCGCGATGGCCAGTTCATCGCCGAGGGCGCGCTGTGCGACATCACCGAGCCTGAACTGGTGGCGCTGATGGTGGGCCGCGCCGTGCACCAGGCCTACCCCAAGGCCGACGTCGCGCCAGGCCCGGTGCTGCTGGAAGTCGAGGGCTACTGCCACCCGACCGAATTCGAGAACGTGAGCTTCAAGCTGCGCCAGGGCGAGATCCTGGGCTTCTACGGCCTGGTGGGCGCCGGCCGCTCCGAGGTGATGCAGGCGCTGTTCGGCCTGAGCACCGGCGTGCGCGGCTCGGTGCGGCTGGGCGGACGCCAGGTGCGCATCACCTGCCCTGCCGACGCCATCGCCCACGGCATCGCCTACGTGCCGGAAGACCGCCAGCACCAGGGCGCGCACCTGTCGCTGCCCATCCTGCAGAACATCACCCTGCCCATCCTGGACAAAGTGGGTTTCCTGCTGCGCGGACGCCGCGCGCAGGAGAACAGCATTGCGCGCCATTTCAGCGAACAGCTGGAACTGAAAGCCAGCCACCTGACGCAGCTGGTGTCCGAGCTGTCGGGCGGCAACCAGCAGAAGGTCGTGCTGGGCAAATGGCTGGCGACCAATCCGCGCGTGATTATCCTGGACGAGCCGACCAAGGGCATCGACATCGGCTCCAAGGCCGCCGTGCATAAATTCGTCAGTGAGCTGGTAGGCAAAGGCCTGTCGGTCATCCTGGTGTCGTCCGAACTGCCGGAAGTACTGGGCCTGGCGGACCGCGTGGTGGTCATGCACCAGGGGCACATCACCAATGTATTCGAGCGGGCCGAGGCCACGCCGGAAAAAGTAGTGGCGGCGGCTTCCGGCTGCGCGCTGCCAGTTGAGGAATGCGCATGAACGCACTGAAAAGCGTACTGAAACAAAGGGAGGCGCTGCTGGCGCTGATGATAGTGGCCCTGATACTGCTGGTGGGCCTGCGCGCGCCGGTGTTCCTGAGCTGGGGCAGCCTGGCCGGCCTGCTGACCGACAGCACCCTGCTGATCATGCTGGCGCTGACGCAGATGCTGGTCATCGTCACGCGCGGCGTGGATTTGTCCGTGGCGTCCAACCTGGCCTTGTCGGGCATGATGTCGGCCCTGCTTGCGGCGCGCTATCCCGAGCTGCCGCTGGTGCTGGTGATGCTGGCCGCCGTGGCCATCGGCCTGCTGCTTGGCCTGGTCAACGGCTGGCTGATCGGCTACCTCGAACTGCCGCCCATCGTGGTTACGCTGGGCACCATGAGCGTGTACCGGGGGCTGGTGTTCGTGCTGTCCGGCGGCGCCTGGGTGTCCTCGCACCAGATGCCGGCCGACTTCATTGCCTTCCCGCTGGCGCGCCTGCTGGGCGTCAGCCACCTGGTATGGATCGCCTTGGCGACCGTGGCGGCGGCAGTGTTCGTTGCCCGCCACAGCCGCTTTGGCCGCGACCTGTACGCAGTGGGCAACGAGCCTGCGTCGGCGCGCTATGTCGGCATTCCGATTGCACGCCGCCTGCTGTGGACCTACGGCCTGTCCGGCCTGATGGCTGGCCTGTGCGGCTACCTGTGGGTGGCGCGCTACGCCGTGGCCTACACCGAGATCGCCTACGGCTTCGAGTTCACCGTGATTGCAGCCTGCGTCATTGGCGGCATCAGCATCGCGGGCGGAACCGGCACGGTGGCCGGCGCTGTGCTGGGCGCGCTGTTCCTGGCCGTGATCGGCAACGCCCTGCCGGTGCTGAAGGTATCGCCGTTCTGGCAAAGCGCGCTGACCGGCTTTGTCATCCTGACCGCCGTGATGATTAATGCGCGCGGCAACAAGAGCGCCGGGCGCCAGATCCTGCCGCTGCATCTGATTAAATCTACCGGGAGTGCCGCGTGAATCCAGCGCCTATGCCAACCTCGACACAAGCCACCGCACCGGCGGCAAGCACATCGCGCTACGTTATCCAGGACCGTCCGGGCTTCCGCCTGGGCGCGGCGCTGGGCCGCTGGGAAAGCCTGCTGGCCTTGCTGCTGCTGGCCGCCTTCATCGTTTGCGGCATTCTGCTGCCGAACTTCCTGGACCTGAACAACCTGGCCGACGGCACGTTCAATTTCAGCGAAAAAGCGCTGATCGCGCTGCCGATGGCGCTGCTCATCATTTGCCGCGAAATCGATATTTCGGTGGCCGGTACGCTGGCGCTGTCGTCGGTGGCGATGGGCTACGCCAAGTCCATCGGCCTGCCGCCGGAAAGCCTGCTGTTCGTGGCGCTGGCCACCGGCACGGCATGCGGCTGGCTTAACGGCTGGCTGGTGACGCGCTGGGCGCTGCCTTCCATCGTGGTCACCATCGGCACGGTGTCGCTGTTCCGTGGCCTGGCCAGCGTGGTGCTGGGCGACCAGGCTTACACCGGCTATCCGCAGCTGATGATGGACTGGGGCCAGGGCTATTTCTTCGACCTGATTCCGCGCGAGTTCGTGGTGCTGCTGGTGTTTGCCGCCATCTTCGCGGTGGTGCTGCACGCAACGAGCTGGGGCCGCCGCATCTACGCCATCGGCAACAACCCGATCGCGGCGCGCTTCTCCGGCATTCCGGTCGAGCGCTACCGCCTGGTGCTGTTCATGGTGGCGGGCGCCATGGCCGGCCTGGCCGCGTATCTGCTCACCGGCCGCATCGGCAGCACCCGTCCGAATATCGCCATGGGCTGGGAACTGGAAGTGATCACCATGGTGATCCTGGGCGGCGTCAGCATCGCGGGCGGCGCGGGCACCATAGGCGGCGTGCTGCTGGCGGTGCTCACGCTGGGCACCGTGACGTATGGCCTGTCGCTGGCAAACATCCCCGGCATCTACATGACCATCGTGGTTGGGGTGCTGCTGCTGGTGACGATTGCGCTGCCACGCCTGCTGCGCGGCCGCAAGGTGGCCAAATGAAGGGCAGCGCGACCATCGTTCTCGATATCGGCAAGACCAATGTCAAGCTCGCGCTCCTGGACAGCGAGGGCGGCACGCTGGCCGAACAGCGCAGCCCGAACGCCATCATCAACGACGGGCTTTACCCGCATCACGACACTGAACGGATCTGGGGCTGGATGCTCGACACCATGCGCGCCTTTGCGCAGCTGGCGCACGTGACCGCAATTGTGCCGGTAACGCACGGCGCCACAGCGGCGCTGGTCGACGATCACGGCCTGGTGCTGCCTGTGCTGGACTACGAGTTCGAGCTGCCGCCCGAGCAGGACGAGGCATATGGCGCACTGCGGCCGGCGTATTCGTCCAGCTACTCGCCGCTGCTGCCGGCGGGACTTAACCTGGGACGCCAGCTGGCCTGGCAGGCGCAGGCCTTCCCCGAGCAATTCGCGCGCGCGCAGCATATCCTGATGTATCCGCAGTACTGGGCCTGGCGCCTGAGCGGCGTGGCCGCCAGCGAAGTCACGTCGCTGGGCTGCCATACGGATTTGTGGCAGCCGGCGCGGCAGCAGTATTCCGCGCTGGTCGAGCGCATGGGCTGGAGCGGCCTGTTCCCGGCCATGCAGCCGGCGTGGGCGCCGCTGGGCGCGCTGAAGCCGGACCTGGCCGAGCTGACGGGATTGCCGTGGGATTGCCAGGTTATCTGCGGCATCCACGACAGCAATGCCTCGCTGCTGCGGCACTTGAACGGCGACGGCCCGCGCACCGTGCTGTCCACCGGCACCTGGGTGATCGCCGCCGCCATCGACATGCCGCTGGACGGCTTGCGCGAGGAAGCGGACATGCTGGCGAACAGCAATGCGCTGGGCGAGCCGGTGGCGTGCATGCGCTTTATGGGCGGGCGGGAGTTCGGCGAGCTGGCCGGCGCTGCGCCTGAGACGTGCAGCGTGGAGGATTTGCAGCGGCTGATCGATCAGGGCACGCTGGCGCTGCCCTGCTTCGCCTCCGCAGGCGGGCCGTTTGGCGGACGCGCCGGAGAAATCACCGGTCCTGCACCGCAAACCGCGCAGGAGCGCTATGCGCTGGCCACGCTGTACTGCGTGCTGATGAGCGATTACTGCCTGTCGGCGCTGAACGCGGCAAGCGGCGCGATCGTGGTGGAAGGCAGCTATACCGGCAATCCGCACTTCGCCCCCCTGCTGGCCGCGCTGCGTCCGGCGCAAGCCGTCAACTGCTCGGACGACGCCAGCGGCACCACCTGCGGCGCCTGGATGCTGGCAAATTGGGTGGAGAAATGCCAGGATGCGAGAACTGACCCCGGCGCTGCCCCCGGCGCGGCGGCGGGCCTGGCATTGAATGGCTGGGCTGCATACCGCGAGCGCTGGCTCGCGGCGCTTTGATTCCGGCAGCGCCGCATTGCATACATGGCGGGTTACGCGCGGCTGCGCCGCGCTAACCCGCCCTACGCCTTGATACACGTTGACTCGTGAACCCGTAGGGCGGGTTAGCGGCGCAGCCGCGTAACCCGCCGGAGCCGCCGCAACCCTTATTTGACGGGTTTGAGCAGAATATTAGTGGGCTGGTCGCGCTCGACGCGCAGGACGCCGGCGTATTCCTGCAATTCCACCACCTGTATCGAACTGCGCCGCTGTTCCGGACCGTCCAGCTTGGCGTCCGTGCCCCGGCGGCCCGGATGGGTGAAGTAGAACAGGTAGGCGCGGCCGTCGCTGACCACCACGTCGGCATGCCCGCCCTGCACCTGGTCGTCCGCGCCCTGCCCGCCGCCCTGCAGCAGGTTGTCCGCCTGCCGCACCCACTTCACTGCGTCGTCCGACCGGTACACGGCCAGGCCGCGCCAGACGTCGGTGATCATCCACCACGAGCCCTTCCACTGGAATACCTTCGGCCCTTCGCCAGCCTGGTCGCTGACGGTGCGGCCACGGTCGGTCCAATGCACGAGGTCCGCACTGTCGGCGTAGTAGATGGATTTCTTGTCGGCTTCGTTGTTGTACCACATGCGCCACCCGCCGCCCGGCAGGCGCGCCACGCAGGCGTCGATGATGCTCTCGGAGGCCAGCTTGATCATTTCCGCTTTGCGCCAGCTGCGCATGTCGCTGCTGGTCAGGTGCACCATGTGGCGCGGGTGCTTCCAGTCGGTGAAGACGCCGGGCACCACGGTGAGGTACATATGGTAGGTGCCGTCGTCGCCGCGCACGATCTCGGGCGCCCAGTGGGTGGCGTCCGCACCGCCCCACTCCTTCGGCAGCTCAATGTCGGCCAGCCCCGCATAGGTCCAGGTGGCGCCGGCGTCGTCGGATTCGGCGATGCCGATGCGGGTGCCGTGCACCCAGGCGATGTTGGGTAGGCCGGCGGACTTGGCGCGCCGGTTGGTGTAGTACATCCACCATTTGCCGCGCGCCGGGTTCCAGATCACCACCGGATCGGCCGCGCCGTCTTCCACCGGATCGCGGAACAGCGGCTTGGCAGCCACTTTTCCCTTGTCCGCCACCGGTACGCCGAAGTCCGGCGTGCCGTCGGCGCGCCAATTCAGCACTTGGGCACGGGTGTGGCGGTTGGGATCGCGCAGCGGGTCGCCCTGGATGTCGCGGTAGTCGCGCGCGTGGTAGACCAGCACGTCGGCCTTGCCGTCGGGCGTGGTGGTGAAGGAGTTGTGGCCGGGGCCGTACTGGCCGTTGGCGCTCTTGAATACCGGCTCGGCGGATTTGCGCCAGGACGCGGCGTCCAGCAGGTTGGCGCCGGCGGGCGCGGTGAGCAGGCCCATGGCGTAGTTGGCGTCGGTGGCGCTGGCCGAGTAGGTCAGGAACACGCGGCCATTGCGCACCAGCGCCGACGGGGCTTCGTTGACGTGGTACTTGACCTTTTCCCACGCGTATTCGGGGCGGGAAAGCATGGTGGCCGGGCCTTTGATGGACAGCGGCGTGTCCATTTCGGCCAGGTAGATATTGGTGCCCTTGTAGCCTTCCCCGGTGCCGCGCTGGGTCCAGGCCAGGTAGCGCTTGCTGCCCAGCGCGAAGGTGGTGGCGTCCAGCGCGAAGCTTTCCCAGCCGGTTTTCAGCTGGCCGCGCTCCACCCACTCGCCTTCCAGCGGGTTGGCGGCGCTGTTTTCCAGCACGTAGAGGCGGATTTCCCAGTGCGCGTCCGCGCGCCCCGCGGTGAAGTAGATGTACCACTTGCCGTTGATGTGGTGCAGTTCGGGCGCCCAGATGTGATAGCTCATCGGCCCGCTGGCGTGCTTGCGCCAGGCCGTCTGCGCCTGCGCAGTACCCAGCTCGTCCAGCGTGCGCGCGCGGCGCAGTTCGATACGGTCGTACTCCGGCACGGTGGCCGTGAAATAGTAGTAGCCGTCGCTGTGCAGCGTGACGTGGGGGTCGGCCCGCTGGCGCACCAGCGGGTTGGCAAATGCGGGCTCGCCCGCCTCCGTGGCCTGGGCAGCGAATGCCGGCGAGGACAGGGCCGCCAGCACGGCGGCGGCGATGAGGCTTAGTCTGTATGTCATCGGTTTTTGATTGATTGAATGGACGGTTTACCGTCACATTCTAGGGGAGCGCCGGGCCATATTTTCTCGTGGAGCCAAAGAATCACCATGATGATCGGCGTAAAAAAACCGCGCCATCAATGGCGCGGTTTCAGGGCCGCCATGAGGGAGGAATGCTTAGAATTCTTCCCAGTCGCTGCTGGCCGGTTTGGCGTTGGCCAGCTTGGCCGGCGCGGCGCGCTTCGCTGCGGGTGCCGCCGGCGCGCGCGGCGCGGCGCGGGCGATAGGCGC
>NZ_WWCU01000160.1 GCF_009857595.1 Pseudoduganella aquatica
GCTCGCCGAGCCAGGCAATATGCTGTTCGATATCGGCCCGGACCGATTCGCGCGCCACGTCCAGGCGGTTCGTTTCCTGCGTCTGCATGGCCAGCAGCGCATCCAGGCGCAGCACCATCGCTTTCAACTCCTGTTCGCTCAGCGGCGGCGGCTGCCATGCTTCCGGACCATGCTTGGCGCAGAACTCGGCAATGACCTTGGCGTCGACCTGGTCGGTCTTGGTGCGCACCAGCTGCGCCTGGGAAAACGCCTTGA
>NZ_WWCU01000161.1 GCF_009857595.1 Pseudoduganella aquatica
ATGCTAAATCATGCAGGCTCATCCCATTTCGCTCGCCACTACTTTGGGAATCTCGGTTGATTTATTTTCCTGCAGCTACTTAGATGTTTCAGTTCGCCGCGTTCGCTTTGCATACCTATGTATTCAGTATGCAATGACCTAAAAGGCCGGGTTTCCCCATTCGGAAATCCTCGGATCAAAGCTTGTTTGTCAGCTCCCCGAGGCTTATCGCAGACTTCTACGTCCTTCATCGCCTGTAATCGCCAAGGCATCCAC
>NZ_WWCU01000162.1 GCF_009857595.1 Pseudoduganella aquatica
GGCCAGAAAATATCGGCACATCGGTGACGTGGCACGTGGCCATGAAGCGTTCTAAACGCAAGGCGCTGCCCAATAACAAACTGGGACGCTTGAAGGAAAAGTTGGAGCATCTGAAGGCCAGCGTGCGGGCGAAAGTCGAGCATCCGTTTCATGTCATCAAAAACCTGTTCCGTCATCGTAAGACGCGCTATCGCGGCCTGGCCAAGAACACGGCACAGCTGTCTACCTTGTTCGCCTTTGCCAATCTGGTGCTGG
>NZ_WWCU01000163.1 GCF_009857595.1 Pseudoduganella aquatica
CCTGGGGAGTACGGTCGCAAGATTAAAACTCAAAGGAATTGACGGGGACCCGCACAAGCGGTGGATGATGTGGATTAATTCGATGCAACGCGAAAAACCTTACCTACCCTTGACATGGAAGGAATCCTCGAGAGATTGGGGAGTGCCCGAAAGGGAACCTTCACACAGGTGCTGCATGGCTGTCGTCAGCTCGTGTCGTGAGATGTTGGGTTAAGTCCCGCAACGAGCGCAACCCTTGTCATTAGTTGCTACGAA
>NZ_WWCU01000164.1 GCF_009857595.1 Pseudoduganella aquatica
GTTGCGTTTGTTGATACATACAATCACTACCCTCGTTCAATCTTGCGATCAAACGAAAATAATAAATCTTTACTTCTTCCAAATTTTTAAAGAACGAAACAATCGATAAGTGTGAGCGCTTGGCGTGGTGCCTACTCTAGAAAGGAGGTGATCCAGCCGCACCTTCCGATACGGCTACCTTGTTACGACTTCACCCCAGTCACGAATCCTACCGTGGTAAGCGCCCTCCTTACGGTTAAGCTACCTACTTCTGGT
>NZ_WWCU01000165.1 GCF_009857595.1 Pseudoduganella aquatica
AGGCTCATCCCATTTCGCTCGCCACTACTTTGGGAATCTCGGTTGATTTATTTTCCTGCAGCTACTTAGATGTTTCAGTTCGCCGCGTTCGCTTTGCATGCCTATGTATTCAGCATGCAATGACCTATAAGGCCGGGTTTCCCCATTCGGAAATCCTCGGATCAAAGCTTGTTTGTCAGCTCCCCGAGGCTTATCGCAGACTTCTACGTCCTTCATCGCCTGTAATCGCCAAGGCATCCACCATGTGCACTTATT
>NZ_WWCU01000166.1 GCF_009857595.1 Pseudoduganella aquatica
TGCTGCTGATCCAGCAGTTGTTCAACCTCTCCGATGAACAGATGGAGTTCCAGCTGCTGGACCGGTTGAGCTTCCAGCGCTTTGCCGGACTGCGTGCCAGCAGCCAGATCCCGGACCGGACCACGATTTGGACCTTCAAGGAACGCCTGATCCAGGCCGGCGCCAGCGAAAGCATCTTCGACGCGGTCAACCGGCAACTGGCCAAGCACGGCTACATTGCGCGCGGCGGCCAGATGATCGACGCCAGCTTCGTGC
>NZ_WWCU01000167.1 GCF_009857595.1 Pseudoduganella aquatica
CGGGTCCTGGGCGCCGCTGCTGGATGGCCATGTTCAGGGCCTCGCAGACGAGCTTGGCAGGCATGCTTGGCGCCATGGACCAGCCGACCACCTTGCGTGCGTACAAATCTATCACGACGGCCAAGTACAGCCAGCCGGAGCCGGTGCGGATGTACGTGATGTCCGATACGTATGCCATGTTGGGCGCGGGCGGATTGAACTGCCGGTTCAGCACATTGGCGGCGATCGGCAGGTCGTGCTTACTGTCCGTCGTGT
>NZ_WWCU01000168.1 GCF_009857595.1 Pseudoduganella aquatica
CGGGTCCTGGGCGCCGCTGCTGGATGGCCATGTTCAGGGCCTCGCAGACGAGCTTGGCAGGCATGCTTGGCGCCATGGACCAGCCGACCACCTTGCGTGCGTACAAATCTATCACGACGGCCAAGTAAAGCCAGCCGGAGCCGGTGCGGATGTACGTGATGTCCGATACGTATGCCATGTTGGGCGCGGGCGGATTGAACTGCCGGTTCAGCACATTGGCGGCGATCGGCAGGTCGTGCTTACTGTCCGTCGTGT
>NZ_WWCU01000169.1 GCF_009857595.1 Pseudoduganella aquatica
ACTGAACTTTACCCACCGCTTTCATGCATGATAATAATCTCGAGCTCCCGTTCTGGGAAGGCTTCTCCATTTGGAATTTTGATCGACGCAGCGATGGCATCTGGATTTCGCTCGTGCCTGTTCCTGGCAACGATGCACGGTGTTCCAATTGTTCCGCGATATGCCCGCGCCTGCATGGGCGCTATTGGCGCACAGTACGGGACATGAGCTTGCTTGGTGAGCCGGTATGGTTGCAGGTCAATTTGCGCCGTGTCC
>NZ_WWCU01000016.1 GCF_009857595.1 Pseudoduganella aquatica
GGCCTACGCGGCCTGGCTGCCGGCGCCTGCCGCCGCGGCCGCAACGCCTGCGCCGCCTGCCGCGCCCGCACGCATCCTGGCCGCAAAGGTAGGCTGCGCCGCCAGCCAGGCCGCGTAGGCCGCCTCCTCCTCCACCACCACATAGCCGCGCATATTGGCGTGGCCGATGCCGCACAGCTGCGCGCACATCACCTCGAAGCGCCCGGTGCGGGTGGGCGTGAACCAGAACGAAGTCACCATGCCCGGCACCATATTCATGCGGGTGCGGAACTGCGGCACATAGAAATCGTGCAGCACATCCTGCGAGCGCAGCAGCACCTTGACCGGCCGGTTGAGGGGAATGTGGATTTCCTGCGTGTCGACCAGCACGTCGTCCTGGCCGTTCGGGTCCTTGGCGCTCACGCCGAAGGGGTTTTCAGGGCTGATGTGGCTCACGTCGGTCTGTCCCATGCGGCCGTCCTTGCCGGGCAGCCGGTAGTGCCATTGCCACTGCTGTCCCATGACCTCGAACTGCATGGCGTCGGCCGGCGCAGTGATCAGCTTGGCGTACACGTCCAGCCCCGGCGCCAGCATCACGACGATGCCCACCGTGGTCACGCCGATCAGCCACCACTCCAGCTTCTTGCTGCCATGCTCGGCGGACGCGCGCACGCCGTCGCGGTGACGGAACTTGATCACCGCGTAGGCCACGAACAAATTGATAATGACGAAGATGGCGGCCGTGATGCCCAGCGTCAGCATGAGCGCGTCGTCCATTGCCTGCCAGTTCGACGCCAGCGGCGTAAGCCACCACGGACTCCACAAGTGGAACGCAAGCGTACCCACCACAATGAGGATCAAAGCCAGTGCCAAAGCCATAAGCCGCCCCCCGTTTGCGAAATGCTTGTCAAATGCTTCGCTTCAAGCCATGCCCAGCAACATGCTCAAGGAACCACGCAACAACGGTGTGTCTTACGGCTTTTCCATCATGCGGTAAATATAGGCGGCCGACATGCCGAACAGCGCATGGCAAATGGCCGTGGCCCAGCCGCGCATTTCAGCAAACCACGAGAACGCGCCGGACATGCCATAGAAGTTCAGCACATACAGCACCAGCCCGAACACGGCGCCGGCCAGCAGCACCATGCCGGTGCTGGAGTCGAGCTGGAAGGGCGCGATGATCGCCGCCAGCATGATGCCGAAGGCGATGCCGAGGATGTAGTGCACGGCCAGCGCCGCCACCAGGATGCCAAGCGCATAGCCGGTGGTTTGCAGCGCGTCCCAGCCGAGCACCATGGCGGCGACCATATGCGTCACCTGCCACGGGTCGCGCCCGCCGGCGATGGCGGCCCAGGCCACTTCCAATACCATGAGGATACCGCCGGCGCCGAAGCCGGCTACCGCTGCGGCCGCCCAGTCAGGCTGGCGCGCCACCCAGCGGTGCGAGTGCAAATGGAGTTCCATGTCCGTCTCCCTGATTTGATAGGCAGCTACGGTGGCCACCCTCGTCCAGTGTAGAACAGATTCGCCAACATGCAATCTCGTTAAGTTTGCGCGCAAATGCAAAAAAAGCCGCACGCGGCAGCTTGATTGTCGAACAACTTGTGATGTTTGCCAGAACTGGCGTCCCCACGGGGATTCGAACCCCGGTACTCACCGTGAAAGGGTGATGTCCTAGGCCTCTAGACGATGGGGACCTGGGAACTTCCGATATATTCCTGCGCTGTTGGTGGAGGTAAGCGGGATCGAACCGCTGACCTCTTGCATGCCATGCAAGCGCTCTCCCAGCTGAGCTATACCCCCCGGGCGCAGAAACAATGTACTACCTGTGCAACAACTACGTGGCGTCCCCACGGGGATTCGAACCCCGGTACTCACCGTGAAAGGGTGATGTCCTAGGCCTCTAGACGATGGGGACCCTGGACTTTCAGATATGTTCTGCGCTGTTGGTGGAGGTAAGCGGGATCGAACCGCTGACCTCTTGCATGCCATGCAAGCGCTCTCCCAGCTGAGCTATACCCCCCGGGCGCAGAAACAATTACTACTATTGCCATTGCTGGCGTCCCCACGGGGATTCGAACCCCGGTACTCACCGTGAAAGGGTGATGTCCTAGGCCTCTAGACGATGGGGACCTTGGAACTGCCGTTACAACTTTCCGTGCTTGGTGGAGGTAAGCGGGATCGAACCGCTGACCTCTTGCATGCCATGCAAGCGCTCTCCCAGCTGAGCTATACCCCCTCTGGCACAGATTGTCACTACCTACTGCTTACCAGCCTTGGCGAAGCTGGCGTCCCCACGGGGATTCGAACCCCGGTACTCACCGTGAAAGGGTGATGTCCTAGGCCTCTAGACGATGGGGACCTTGGAACTACCGTACTGCTATCTCTGCAAACTGGTGGAGGTAAGCGGGATCGAACCGCTGACCTCTTGCATGCCATGCAAGCGCTCTCCCAGCTGAGCTATACCCCCGTTTGCGCGAGAGACAAGAGTATAGCAGAGGCTCCGTATTATGCAAATACCCTTTTGCAACTTTGCCCCTGCTTCAAGAAATAAATTACAGGAACTTCGACATGCGCGCCACAACCGTGTCGCGGCCGAAGATTTCCAGCACCGCGTCGATGGCCGGGGTTTGCAGCTGGCCGGTCACGAGCAGGCGCAGCGGCATGGCGATCTGCGGCATCTTCAGGCCGTGCGCGGCCAGCACTTCCTTGATCATGGCGGCCAGCGCCGCCTTGTTCCACTCCACGGTCTTGCAGCGCTCGGCGAACTCGGCCAGCGCCGGCTTCACCGCATCGGTCACGTGCTGGGCCAGCAGCGCGGCCTCCGGCTGCGGCTCGCGGTAGAACAGCATGGCGGCGTCGGCCAGTTCGTTGACCGTATTGGTGCGCTCTTTCAGCAAGCCCAGCACCACCGGCAGCGCCGGCGCGCCTTCCAGCACGGCGCCGTTGGCCAGCATGCGCGGCTGGGCCAGCTCGGCCAGGCGCGCATTGTCGGCCTGCTTAATATAGTGGTTGTTCAGCCAGTTCAGTTTTTCGATATTGAACTGCGCCGCCGAGTTGCTCAGGTGCGTGCCGTCGAACCACGCGCACAGCTGCTCCATCGAGAACACTTCCTCGTCGCCGTGGCTCCAGCCCAGGCGCGCCAGGTAGTTCAGGATCGCTTCCGGCAGATAGCCTTCGGCCGGATATTGCATGACGTTGACGGCATCCTTGCGCTTGGACATCTTGGCGCCGTCCGAGCCCAGTATCATCGGCAGGTGGCCGTACTGCGGCAGCGCCGCGCCGATGGCGCGCAGGATGTTGATCTGGCGCGGGGTGTTGTTGACGTGGTCGTCGCCGCGCAGGACGTGGGTGATTTCCATGTCCAGGTCGTCGATGGCGACGCAGAAGTTATAAGTAGGCGTGCCGTCCGGACGCGCGATCACCAGGTCGTCCAGCTCTTTATTACCGATGGTGATGGTGCCTTTGACGAAATCGTTCCACGTCACTTCGCCGTCCAGCGGGTTCTTGAAGCGCACCACCGGCTTGCGGCCTTCCGGAATCGCAGGCAGGATCTTGCCTTGCTCCGGGCGCCAGGTGCCGTCGTAGCGCGGTTTTTCGCCGGCTGCGGTGGCCTTGTCGCGCATCGCCTGCACTTCTTCCGGCGACGAGTAGCAGTGGTAGGCGGTGCCGGCCGCCAGCATCTGGCCCACCACTTCGCGGTAGCGGTCCATGCGCTGCATCTGGTAGAACGGGCCTTCGTCGTGGTTCAGGCCCAGCCAGGCCATGCCTTCGATAATGGCCTGCACCGCCTCCGGGGTCGAACGCTCCAGGTCGGTGTCCTCGATGCGCAGCACGAAGGTACCGCCGAAGTGGCGCGCATAGGCCCAGGAATACAGCGCGGTACGGGCGCCGCCCAGGTGCAGGTAGCCGGTCGGGCTGGGGGCGAAACGGGTACGGACGGGAGTTGCAGGTGTGGTGGTCATTTCTGAATGAATGCGAATTGATTAGACGGGTATTTTAACCCGGCAAAGCCTATATACTCGAACCACACCAATAACAAAGGACGCCGCCTTGAACTCACATGCCCGCACACACGCCCGCCTGTACACCGCCATCGCACTGCTGAGCGCCCTGCCCGCCTATGCCGCAGACGCCGGACTGGAACAGCGCATCGCCAGCATAGAACAGGGCCTGCTGCCCGCCATTACCCTGGAAGGCGCCGCGCCCGCCAAGCGCAAGCTGGCCGATGAAATGGCGCGGCTGGGCGTGCCGGGCGTGAGCATTGCCGTGATCCACGGCGGCGAGGTGGAATGGGCCAAGGCCTATGGCGCCGTCACGCCGGGTGGTGCGCCGGTGACCACGTCCACGCTGTTCCAGGCGGCCTCCATCAGCAAGCCGGTGGCCGCCATGGGCGCGCTGAAGCTGGTGGAGGAAGGCAAGCTGGAGCTGGACCGCGACGTCAACAGCTACACCACGCTGTGGAAGCTGCCCAAGGACGCCGACAACAGCGCCGTCACGCTGCGCCAGTTGCTGTCGCACACGGCGGGCACCACGGTGCACGGCTTCCCCGGCTACGCGGCCGGCGCGCCGGTGCCGACGCTGGTGCAGATACTGAACGGCGCCAAGCCCGCCAACACCGGCGGCGTGCATGTGAACGCGCGGCCGGGCAGCCGCTGGCGCTATTCCGGCGGCGGCTACCAGGTGGCGCAGTACGTCATGGTGGAGCGCAGCAAAACGCCGTTCACCGAACTGATGCAGGAAAAAGTATTGAAGCCGCTGGGCATGGCCGACAGCACTTTCGCCCAGCCCTTGCCGCCGCAGCTGCTGGCGCGCGCGGCCCTGCCGCACCAGCGCAGCGGCAAGCCGGTGGCGGGGGGGCCGCACACCTATCCGGAGCAGGCCGCGGCGGGCCTGTGGACCACGCCGTCGGACCTGGCCAAGTTCGCCATTGAAACGCGGCGCGCGGCTGCTGGCCAGTCCAACGCCGTGCTGTCCCAGGCCATGACGCATTTGATGCTGACGCCGGTCATGCAGGACTACGGGCTGGGCCTGGGTATCTCCGGCGACGGGCAGTCGCAAAGCTTCGGCCACGGCGGCTCCAACGAGGGCTACCGCGCGCGCATGGCGGCGTACACGGAGCGCGGCGACGGCATTGTGGTGATGACCAACGGCGACGGCGGTTCGGAACTGGCCGATGAGCTGGTGCGCGCAGTCGCGGCGGAATACGGCTGGCCGACCATGGGGAGCAAGGTGCGCCGCAATGTGCCGCTGAAGGAGGAGGCGCTGGCGTCCCTGCCGGGCAAATATGTGATTCCGGGCGCGGGGGATTTCACCATCCGGCGCACGGGCGGCGGGCTGGTCGTCGAACTGCAGGAAGGCGCAAGCGAAACGCTGCTGGCGGCGCCCAGCGGCAGCTATTTCGTGCAGTCGAGCGAGGCGGAGCTGGTGTTCACCGGCAAGGACGGCGGGCGCTTCACGCAAGGCTCGTTTGACATGCCTTTTACCCGCGCCAAGGAGTAGCGCCGCAGCGGCGGGTTCACGTGGGGCCACGCAGCTTGCGCGTATGGCATGTAGGGCGGGTTAGGCGCGGGGCGCCGTAACCCGCCATCATCCGGCACCTTATTTGACGGTAACCGAAATAGTCTTGCTCCCATCCGGTCCATAGGACTGGTGCGCGCCGTTGGCGAACTGCATGGTCAGCTTGTACTTGCCGGGCGGCAGCGTCACTTCCGCTTCGGTCTGGCCTTTGCCGAAATGGAGGTGCTTTTCATCGAAAGGCACGGACTCGCCCGCCTTGATGCTGCCGCCGTTGATGATGAGGTGATGGTGGCCGGTATTGGCCGCCATCTCCCCCGCCGGCTTGACTTCCATGCCGCTGACGGCGAACTTCACCTTGAACGGACTGCTGACCACCGCGCCGTCCGCCGGCTCGGCGAACGATACCGTTTGCGCCGCAGCGCCCAGGCTGATGCCGCCCAATACCAGCGCCGCGATGGCGCGCTTCACGTTTGCGTACATGTCATCTCCCGTCGAGTGAACTACTGCTTGCCGAGGATCGGCCCTGCGTATTTCATCACCAGCCCTTTCGGCCCCACCGCCCAGCCCACTGCAGGCGAAGCGAAACCGACCGTATTCATGGGCGTATCGTCCAGCACCGTCCAGCTCCTGCCGCCGTCCTTGCTGTAGCCGGAACCGGCCAGGCCCGCCGCGACGAAGGAA
Organism: Pseudoduganella aquatica; assembly: GCF_009857595.1. Classification (GTDB taxonomy): domain Bacteria; phylum Pseudomonadota; class Gammaproteobacteria; order Burkholderiales; family Burkholderiaceae_D; genus Rugamonas; species Rugamonas aquatica_A. The sequence goes on from NZ_WWCU01000016.1 coordinate 6,181, forward strand.
TCCGCCGCGCCGCGCACCGGCATCACCGCCGACATATAGCCGGCGGGCAGGATGGGCGCCGCCGTCCACGTCGCGCCGCCGTCTTCTGTGCGGGCGCCGTTCACTGCAGCCATGTTGACTTCCTTATAGTCGCCTCCCGCCGCGATGCCCACGCGGCCGTCGCGGAAGCCCACGGAAAAGATGCCGCGCGCCGCCGCGCCCGCCGGAATCGGCACGGCCGACGCGCGCCAGGTGCGGCCACGGTCGGACGAATGGAACACGCGCGCGTTCTGCGCGCCGCCGGTCGAGAACCAGGCGTCGCTGCTGCCCGCCACGGTCAAACAGGTGCCGCTGGCGGCAAACGCGCCTTCGGCCGGCTGCGCCGCCAGCCCTTGCGGGTCGGACACGGGCTGCCAGGTGGCGCCGCCGTCCGACGTCAGCAGCACCTGGAAGGCGCCCTTGACCGGGTCGCCGAACATAATGCCGTTCTTCGCATCCCAGAAGGCAATCGCGTCCCAGAAGCCCTGCTCGTCAGGATTGGTCAGCTGCAGCTGCCAGCTCGCGCCGCCGTTCGTGGTGCGGTAGATGCGCGACGCGGCGCCCGGGCCGGCGCTCATGATCACGGCGGTGTTGGCGTCCACCGCGTGGATGTCGCGGAAATCCAGCTTCTCGGCGTCCGGCACCTGCATGGCGGTCCAGCTGGCGCCGTCCACCGTGCGCAGCACCGTGCCCTTGGCGCCGCTGGCCCAGGCCACCGTCTCGCTGACCACGGACAAGCCGCGCAGCTCGACGGAAACGCCGCTGGCCTGCGGCATCCAACCCGGCGCCGCCTGCGCCTGCGCCGCGATCAGCGCCGCAGCCGCCAGCGCGCCCAGTCCCGCCGCGCGCTTAATCATTCTTGATGACGATGCTAGGGAACTTGCTGGTCATGTCCTTGGCCCTTTCAGCCACTTTTACCGCCACTTTGCGGGCAATTTCCTTGTAGATGGCGGCAACAGGACCATCCGGCTCGGCCACCACGGTAGGCTTGCCGGAGTCGGTCTGCTCGCGGATCGCCATGGTCAGCGGCAGCGAGCCCAGGTATTCGGCGCCGAAGTCGGCGCACATCTTGGCGCCGCCGCCTTGACCGAAGATATGCTCCTGATGGCCGCAGTTCGAGCAGATATGCGTGCTCATGTTCTCCACCACGCCCAGAATAGGGATGCCCACCTTCTCGAACATCTTCAAACCCTTGCGCGCGTCCAGCAGCGCGATATCCTGCGGCGTGGTAACGATGACGGCGCCGGTGACCGGCACTTTCTGCGACAAGGTCAGCTGGATGTCGCCGGTGCCGGGCGGCATGTCCACGATCAGGTAATCCAGGTCGCGCCAGTTGGTCTGCTCCAGCAGCTGCTGCAAGGCCTGGGTCACCATCGGGCCGCGCCACACCATGGGCTCGTCCGGATCGATCATGAAGCCGATCGACGACACCTGCACGCCGTGGTTTTCCAGCGGCTCCATGGTCTTGCCGTCCTTGCTTTCCGGACGGCCGCTGATGCCCAGCATCATGGGCTGCGAAGGGCCGTAGATATCCGCATCCAGCACGCCGACCGACGCGCCTTCGGCCGCCAGGGCCAGGGCCAGGTTGACCGCCGTGGTCGATTTACCAACACCGCCCTTGCCCGAGGCCACGGCGATAATATTTTTCACATTCGGCATCAGCTTCAGGCCGCGCTGCACCGTATGCGAAATAATCTTGCTGTATACATTGGCGGACACCTTGCCCGCGCCCGGCAGCGCCTGCACGGCGCCCTCCACGCTGGCGCGGATGGCGGCCAGCTGGCTCTTGGCCGGATAGCCCAGCTCGATGTCGAAGCTGACGTCGGCGCCGTCCACCTTGAGGTTGCGCAGCTCTTTCGAGGCGCAGTAGTCCTTGCCCGTGTTCGGGTCTGTAATTTTAGACAATGCCGCTTTAACGTCTTCTACCGTGATGCTCATGTGAATCTCCGTAAGTGATCCCGCAGTCTAGCGCAAAATAGACAGAAAAACAGCGCGCCGCCGCCATGCCGGGCAACATGCGCTGCGCACGGGCCGCCAGCGCTGGTAAAATGCTCTTTTTCCCACCAACAAAGTGCATCAATCATGACCCGCAAGCTGTTCGTCACTACTGCCCTGCCCTACGCAAACGCTGCCTTCCACATCGGCCATATGATGGAGTACATCCAGGCCGACATCTGGGTCCGTTTCCAGCGAATGCAGCGCGACGGCGACGGCCAGCGCGAAGTGCACTTTGTGGGCGCCGACGACACCCACGGCACGCCTATCATGATCGCCGCCGAGAAGGAAGGCATCACGCCGCAGGAGTTCGTGGCCAAGATCGCTGCCGGCCGCGCCCAGTACCTGGACGGCTTCCATATCGCCTTCGACAACTGGTATTCGACCGACTCGCCGGAAAACGTGGAGCTGTCGCAGGGTATCTACCGCAAGCTGCGCGACACCGGCCTGATCGCCACCAAGATCGTGGACCGCTTCTTCGACCCGGTCAAAGGCATGTTCCTGGCCGACCGCAACATCAAGGGCGAGTGCCCGAAATGCGGCGCCAAGGACCAGTACGGCGACAACTGCGAAGTCTGCGGCGCCGCCTACCAGCCTACCGAGCTGGTGAACCCGTTCTCGGTCTTCACCAATGCCACCCCTATCCTGAAGCCATCGGAGCAGTACTTCTTCAAACTGTCGGACCCGCGCTGCTTCGAGTTCCTGCGCGACTGGCTCAACACCCCCGGCCGCTTGCAGCCGGAGATGGTGAACAAAGTGAGCGAATGGCTGGGAGAAGCCGGCGAGAAGCTGGCGGATTGGGACATTTCGCGTGACGCGCCCTACTTCGGCATCCCGATTCCCGACGCGCCGGGCAAGTTCTTCTACGTCTGGCTGGACGCGCCGGTCGGCTACCTGGCCAGCCTGAAGAACTACTGCGACAAGAAGGGCATGGACTTCAACGCCCTGCTGAACGACCCGGGCACCGAGCAGATCCACTTCATCGGCAAGGACATCGTCTCCTTCCACCTGCTGTTCTGGCCGGCGATGCTGAAATTCGCCGACCATCCGGTGATCGAGAAGCTGAAAGTGAACGTACACGGCCACCTGACCGTGAACAATGAAAAAATGTCCAAGTCGCGCGGCACCGGCATTTCGCCGCTGCGCTACCTGAACCTGGGCATGAACCCGGAATGGCTGCGCTACTACATCGCCTTCAAGCTGAACTCCAAGGTGGAGGACCTGGACTTCACCGGCGACGACTTCGTGGCCCGCGTGAACAGCGACCTGATTGGCAAATACGTCAACATTGCCAGCCGCTGCGCCGGCTTCATCAACAAGAAGTTCGACGGCAAGCTGGCCACCAGCCTGTCCGACAGCGCCATGGGCTGGATCAAGCGCGCCTTGCTGAACGCCGAAGGCGCGGAACGCCAGGCCAGCATCGCCGCCAACTTCGAAAACCGCGAATTCGGCAAGGCGCTGCGCGAAATCATGGAAATCGCCGACGTCACCAACCAGTACGTGGACGAGAACAAGCCGTGGGCGCTGGCCAAGGACGAGGCCAAAACGGCCGAACTGCATGAAGTGTGCACCACCGCGCTGATCCTGTTCCGCCAGCTGACCATTCTGCTGTCGCCGGTGCTGCCGGGCGTGGCCGCCAGCGTGGCGCAGTTCCTGAACGACGACAAGCTGGTCTGGGCGGACACCGAGCTGGCCACCGGCGCAGCCTTCCAGCCTATGCTGGGCCGCACCATCGGCGCCTACAACCACCTGATGACGCGCGTGGACGCCAAGATGATCGAAGACCTGTTCGACGCGCAGAACCAGATCGCCGCCGCCGGCGCAGCCCCTGTGGCCGCCGCCAAACCGGCCAAGGCGCTGAAAGCGCCGCCGCTGGAACCGCTGGTCGCCAAAGAAGGCGTGGAAGCGCTGGCGCCGGAAATTTCGATTGATGACTTTGCAAAGATCGACCTGCGCATTGCGAAAATCGTCCATTGCGAACACGTTGAAGGTTCGGATAAATTGCTGCGCCTGACACTGGACGCCGGCGAAAACCGCCACCGCAATGTATTCTCCGGCATTAAATCGATGTATAAGCCGGAAGACCTGATCGGCAAATTGACGGTGCTGGTGGCCAACCTGGCGCCGCGTAAAATGAAGTTCGGCATTTCGGAAGGCATGGTCATGGCGGCTTCGGCGCAAGACGAAAACACCAATCCAGGCATTTATATCCTGAACCCATGGCCGGGCGCTGAACCTGGCATGCGCATTCGCTAAATCAATATGAACATCGTAGTACGTGAAGCAACGGATGACGATGCCAAGTTAATTGCCGAGCTCACGCGCGCTGCGTGGGCCGGCAAGGTGCACGTCACTTCCAGTGGCCACCGTGAAACCGCCGTTCTCGTTTCGCAGCATTTGCGTGACGGCGGCGGTTTTATTTTATTGGCGGACGACATTCCTATCGGCTCCATGCGCTGGCTGCCGCTGGAAACCGAATCGCATATCTGGGAAATATTAAGAATGGGCGTATTGCCAGCCTACCGGGGCAGCAATATATCCCAGCATTTACTGGAAGCCGTCATACACCTCGGCCTTGAAACCGGCGTGGACGAATTGCGCCTGGCCGTGCGCGCCGACCAGCCCAAGCTGATCGACTTCTATACGGCATTTGAATTCGAATTGGCGGAGGAACTGGAATATACCCACGCCAATCCGCTGGAACCAGCGCCCTTTGTCATGCGGCGCCTGCTGAAACACTAATCCCCACTCTCGGCTTCATCGGTTCAATCGGCTTGTCCTTGCAGGCCGCCAGCATCAAGGCGGCTGCGATTATCAAGGTCAGGCTGCGCATGGCGTTCTCCCCTCGTTTCCGTCGTTACAGCATAGCAGCTAGTGCTTTGCCGTGTCGCTTGCCTTGAAAATGCGCCAAGTTCTGGCTTGAACGTGCCAGAAACGAGTCATGTCCGCCTGGAAGAAACGACGATGCCGCCCACAATCAACAGGAAAGCGGCGCCGTGATACAGGTGCGGCGCCTCGCCCAGGAAAGCGGACGACATAATCGCAGCGAACAGCGGCGTGAGATTGCTGAAGAAAGCCGCCACACTCGGTCCCGCACGCTGCACGCCCGCTCCCCAGCAGCGGAATGCAATGACCGCCGGGCCTATCGCCACATAAGCCAGCGCAGCCGCGAGCATCCAGCTCCATTGAATATGGGCGTCGGTAATCGCCCATTCGCCAGCCGCGAACAAGCCGGACCAGATAACCCCGAATCCCACCTGCGCCAATAAGAAACTGGCCCATTGCGAGCGTATTTCCGCAGGCTCGATGGGCCGCGTCAGCATCCAGCTATAAATGGACCAGGCTATGGTGGCGAATATCATGAATATATCGCCGGCCACCAGGCGCAATTCCAGCAAATGCCGGAACTCGCCGCGCGCCAATACCAGCAATACGCCGGCAATCGATAATGCCGCGCCCATCATTTGCTGGCGAGATACTTTGGCGCCAAAAAACATCCAGCCGGTGAGCATCATCCACACCGGCATACCCGCCGCCACCAGGGTGACATTAATCGGCGTGGAGCTTTTTAGTGCCAGATATTGCAAGGCGTTATACATGCCTATACCCAGCAGGCCCAATAAAGCGAAACGCCGCCAATTGGGCCATAAACCGCTGCCGCGCCGGAATACCGGCCCGGCCAGCGGCAGCAATATTAAAAAGGCGATGGCCCAACGCAGAAAGTTCAGGGTAATCGGCGGCACCATCTCGTGAACAAGACGGCCGACAATGGCATTGCCGGCCCATAAAAGCGGGGCCAGCGTAAGGAGGAATATCGTGTAGGGAGTCATAGGGAGCGATTCTACTTGCATCTCTGACATCCCGCCGGGGCAGCAAGAGAAGTTCCCGCCGGGGCCCGCGGCGCGGTAAAATAGCCGTTGCTTCTTTTACGAATTCTCACAATATGAAACTCTCCAAACAGCACAGCATGTACGAGTCGGACCACACCCTGTTCATCAAGCAGCTGAAAGAAAAGAATCCGGGCATCGAGCAAGGCCAGCGCGAAGGCCGCGCCCTGCTGTGGGACAAAGACACGACGCCGCTGTCCGAACAGGAACGCGTGCGCGCTTCGACCGTGAAGCAGCAGGCCTACGTCTACCAGAACAAACTGTAAGCATGCGTTGAACGGCACAGCATGTCGCCGACGGATGAGGTAGCAAGTGTCGCACCCGCTGAGAGCGGCGCCGAGGCCATAGTGGACGGCGCCGCGTTGGCGCGCCTGTACGGCGAGCCGATGCTGAAAATGCCCAACGACCTCTACATTCCGCCGGACGCGCTGGAAATCTTCCTGGAGGCGTTCGAGGGCCCGCTGGACTTGCTGCTGTACCTGATCCGCAAGCAGAATTTCAATATTCTCGATATTCCGATGGCGCAGGTCACCCTGCAATATCTGAAGTATGTGGACCAGATCCGGCTATCCAACCTGGAGCTGGCGGCGGAGTACCTGCTGATGGCGGCCATGCTGATCGAGATCAAGTCGCGCATGCTGCTGCCGCAGCGGCATTCCGAGCTGGAAGTGGAAGCGGGCGACCCGCGCGCCGAACTGGTGCGCCGCCTGCTGGAATACGAGCAGATCAAGCTGGCGGCCTACGACCTCAACGCCATGCCGCAAGTGGGCCGCGACTTTGTGCGCACCCAGGTGTATATCGAGCAAAGCCTGGCGCCGGCCTGGCCGGACGTGTGCGCCGCCGACCTGCAGGAAGCCTGGCAAGGCCTGCTCAAGCGGGCCAAGCTGGTGCAGCACCACAAGATCAGCCGCGAGGAGCTGTCCGTGCGCGAGCACATGACCGGCATCCTGCGGCGCCTGCAGTCGCAGCGCTTTATCGAGTTTGCCGACCTGTTCGACGTGGCCGGCGGCCCGCCCGTGCTGGTGGTCAACTTCGTGGCCCTGCTGGAGCTGGCCAAAGAGACGCTGATAGAAATTACCCAGGCCGAACCGTTCGCGCCTATCTATGTAAGGCTGGCGTATTCGCCGGCCTGAACAACAAGAGAAAACCCATGAAAATCATTTCCGACATAGAAGAACTGCGCGACCACCTGAGCGGCCAGCTGCGCACCGCGTTTGTGCCCACCATGGGCAATCTGCACGAAGGCCACCTGTCCCTGATGCGCCTGGCGCGCAAGCACGGCGATCCGGTGGTGGCGTCCATCTTCGTCAACCGCCTGCAGTTCGGCCCGAACGAAGACTTTGAGAAATATCCGCGCACCTTCCAGGCCGACGTGGAGAAGCTGGAGAAGGAAGGCGTGTACGTGCTGTTTGCGCCGACCGAGAAGGATATGTACCCGGAGCCGCAGGAATACCGCGTGCAGCCGCCGGACGGCCTGGGCAACACGCTGGAGGGCGAATTCCGTCCCGGCTTCTTCACCGGCGTCAGCACGGTGGTGATGAAGCTGTTCTCCTGCGTGCGTCCGCGCGTGGCCGTGTTCGGCAAGAAGGACTACCAGCAGTTGATGATCATCCGTAACATGAGCCGCCAGTTCGCCCTGCCCACCGAGATCATCGCCGCCGAGACTTACCGCGCGGACGACGGCCTGGCCCTGTCCTCGCGCAATATGTATTTGTCGCCGGCGGAGCGCGCCGAAGCGCCCGCGCTGTACCAGAGCCTGAACTTCGTCGCCAATGAAATGCGCGCCGGCCACCTGGACATCTTCCAGCTGGAACACAAGGCCATGGAAGAGCTGGCCAAGCGCGGCTGGCAGCCGGACTACATCTCCATCCGCAAACGCAACGACCTGCAGCCGCCCGCGGCGGGCGATCTGGCGCAGGGCACGCCGCTGGTGGTGCTGGCCGCCGCCAAGCTGGGCACCACCCGCCTGATCGACAATCTGGAAATCTAAACCGGCACTGTCGCCAAAACAACGGTGGCGGTCCCGGGCGGCCGCCACCGTGCTAAGCTATTCTTTCCGAGCTGCATCCCCCCCATTGCGAGACGCCCACATGCGGTTTGCACACCCCACCCTGCTGTTAAGCGGCCCGCTGCTGGCTGCCCTCCTTCCCATCTCCGCCGGCGCGCAGACCGGGACCGTTCAAATCTACGGCATGGCCGACGTGTATCTGGGCCGCTCCGCCACCAGCGGCGTGGCCGCGCGCGGCAACGTCGTCAACGCCGGCGGCATGACCACCTCGTACTGGGGTATAGGCGGACTGGAGAGCCTGGGCGGCGGCGAATCGGCCACCTTCGCCATCGAGGGTTTCATGCGCCCCGACACCGGCGAACAAGGCCGCACCACGGGCGAAGGCCTGTTCACGCGCGCGGCCTATGTCGGGCTGAACGCAGGCTGGGGCGCGGCCAAGATCGGCCGCATACCGAACCCGCTGTTCCAGACCACGGCGGCGTTCAATCCCTATGGCTTTTCAACGCGGCTGTCGCCGCTGATGACCCAGATGTGGATCGTGCCCTACGGCAGTTCGTCGGCCGGGGATTCGGGCTGGAGCAATGCGGTGCATTACACCTCGCCGGTGGTGAACGGCTTCAATTTTGTCGGGCAATATGGGCTGGGTGAGCATGCAGCCAACAGCCCGGGCAACAACAAGGTGGCGGTGCTGAAGTACACCAGCGCCAGCCTGACTGCGGCCGTGGCGGCGCAGGATATCGGCAACGGCGTGGGCATCACCACGGCGGCGCCCAGCCAGCGCACCTATTTCGCGGGCGCGGCGTATGACTTCAAGGTGGTGAAGGCTTATGCCACTTATGCGCGCAACAGCCAGGAAGGCAGCGGACGCACCACGCGCACCGCGCATTTGGGGCTGTCCGTGCCGCAGGGCGCGGGACGGTGGATGCTGGCCTGGGCGCGGGCGAATGAGCGCGCCTTCGTCAAGGCACCCTTCCGGCGCGATACGGCGGCGGCGGGATATGATTACAACCTGTCTTTACGCACCGATGTGTACGCGTCGTATCTGTACGATAAGCTGAGCACGGCGGCGGATGGGAATACCTTTGCACTGGGCATACGGCACCGGTTCTAGGCGGAGCCTGGCGGGTTACGCTGCGCTAACCCGCCCTACGGTGTGAGCGGTGTAAGCGGTGGAACGATGGCCCTGGCTGTGCGTAGGGCGGGTTAGGCGCAGCCGTAACCCGCCGGATCAGCCGGCGATGCTCTGGGTCCAGGCCAGCGCCGACAGGTGGGCCTTGTTGACCTCGGCCGGCGTCAGGCTCAGCGCGCCTGCCAGCGAAGACACCAGGTTGCTGTTCAGCTCGCACGCCTCGGCCAATGCCAGGTACTGCCCGTATTTGCCCGAGCGCGACAGCAAGGCCGCCACCACGTCGTCCGACAGCTGGATGCTGGCCAGCACCTCCTCCATCGGTATGCCCAGCAAGCGGTCCAGCAGCGAGAACATGCCCGCCACGAAGATGTTCTCCGCGTCCGCCTTGCCCAGCGCCTTCACGCCCAGCAGCTCGGCCAGGCGGCCGCGCACCACGGCCGTCTCCAGCAGCACCGGCGAGTAGCCGCTGGTGCTGGCGGTGGCCAGCAGCAGCGTCAGCCAGCGGTACAGCGGCGCGTAGCCCAGCAGAGTAATGGCCTGGCGCAGCGAGGCGATCTCGCGCCCCGCGCCGAAGCCGGCGGAATTAATGTAGCGCAGCAGCTTGTAGGACAGTGCGGCGTCGCGCTTGAGCACGTCTTCCAGCTGCTTGATGTCGGCGTTCGCGTTCACCATCTGCATCAGCTGCATGATGATGGTCTGCGCCGGGTTCATGCCCTTGGTGTCCGAGCCGGGGCGTGGCGTCAGGTGCAGCTTGCCGACGAAGGCGTCCAGGCCCAGCGCGGCGCAGGCGTCGAAGTCCGCCCAGGTGCTGACGGGGCGCCCCACCATGCGCAGATTGGACGCTTTCAGCGCGGCGTAGGCGCGCGCCTGCGCGGCCACGTCGGCGCCGGTGAACTTCACCTCCACGTAGGAGGCGATGGTGCCCAAACGGCTGCCCACGCGGGCCAGGTCGGCGTCGCGCAGCAGGATGCCCACGCCGCCGGCGCGCAGCGCCTGCACCGCCGACAAGGTATCCGCATTGGCCAGCGCCACCGCCTTCAGCGACAGCACGGTGTGCTCGGGCGGCAGGTTGTGCAGCGCGTCGGTCGACAGCATGCCCGGCACGGCTTCCAGGAACAGCGTCTTGTCGCGCAGCAGCCAGCCGTCCTCCTCGCTGTTGACCTCGGCCGCCACAAAGGCCACCAGGTCTTCCAGCGCGGCCTGGGTGGGCAGCGCCACGTGTCCCGCGCCGCCCTGCCACGTCAGTTCGTACCCGACCACGCGCTGCTTGGGGTCCAGCAGCGGTTCACGAACAAGGTAATTGGTTTGATGCATGTTGTGGTCGCTAAAAGTCAAAAAGGCCGGCGCATGCGCCAGCCCATGCCCTTCGGGCCTGCCCCGGCGATCAGGCGCCGAGTTTTTCGAAGATCTTGTTCAGCTTTTCGTCCAGCGTGGCGGCCGTGAATGGCTTGACCACGTAGCCATTGGCGCCAGCCTGGGCGGCGGCGATGATGTTTTCCTTCTTCGCTTCAGCCGTGACCATCAGCACCGGCAGCTTGGCCAGCGCGGGATCGGCACGGATGTTTTGCAGCATGGTCAGGCCGTCCATATTCGGCATGTTCCAGTCGGACACCACGAAGTCGAACTGCTCCGCGCGCAGCTTGGCCAGTGCCATGACACCGTCTTCTGCCTCGTCCACATTGGCGTAACCCAGTTCCTTCAACAGATTCCGGACGATACGGCGCATCGTCGAAAAATCGTCTACTACTAAAAATTTCATCTTTGGATCAGCCATGAATTACTCCGTTGATTCTCTTACGCGGTTGTTAATAGTGTCTATAAGCACGAGCTATTTGTAGCATAGCATTTTCGTTGCTCTAAGGCGAACAAAGTAGCAGTAATACGTCATCCAGCACATGAAACGTGACGTTTCGTTCGTCACACGCGCAACGCGCGCATGCCATGCGTTGCCAGGTAGCCAAGCACCATGCCGGGCAGCGCCTGCAGCGGCCCCACTTCATGGGTGCCGCCGACCGCGATCGCTTCCCTCGGCATGCCAAACACGACGCAGCTGGCTTCGTCCTGCGCAAAATTATACGCCCCGGCGTTCTTCATCTCCAACATTCCTGCGGCGCCGTCCTTGCCCATGCCGGTCAGGATCACGCCGACCGCATTTTTACCGGCAAACTGGGCCGCCGAACGAAACAGCACGTCCACCGACGGGCGGTGGCGGTTCACCGGTTCGCCCTGGTCGATCTTGGTCATGTAGTTGGCGCCGGAACGCGCCAGCGTCAGGTGCGAGTGGCCGGGCGCGATATAGGCGTGGCCGGGCAGCACGCGCTCGTTGCCTTGCGATTCGATGACGGCGATCTTGCACAGCGAGTCCAGGCGCTTGGCGAAGGACTTGGTGAAGCCCTCCGGCATATGCTGGGTGATCAGGATGCCGGGGCAGTCGGACGGCATCTGCATCAGGAATTCGCGGATGGCTTCGGTGCCGCCGGTGGAGGCGCCGATGATGATCAGTTTTTCAGAGGACATGAGCGGGTTGCGCAGCTGCGGCAGCGCGGTCTGGCCGGCGGCGCCGGCCTGCGGAATGGTACGGGCGCGCACGCGCGCCTTGGACGCGGCGCGGATCTTGTCGGCGATCAGGTCGGTGTACTCGCGCATGCCGCTCTGGATGGAAATCTTGGGCTTGGTGACGAAGTCCACCGCGCCGAGCTCCAGCGCGCGCATGGTGATCTCGGAGCCGCGCTCGGTCAGCGAGGACACCATCACCACCGGCATGGGGCGCAGGCGCATCAGCTTTTCCAGGAAGTCGAGGCCGTCCATTTTCGGCATCTCCACGTCCAGCGTCAGCACGTCCGGGTTGGTCTGCTTGATCAGTTCGCGCGCCACCAGCGGGTCCGGCGCCACGCCCACCACTTCCATGTCGGGCTGGTTGTTGATGATTTCGGTCATCACGCTGCGGATCAGCGCGGAATCGTCTACGATCAGGACTTTGATCTTCATGATAAAACTTTCGTATTAAGTCAGAACAGCTCGATCTCGCCGGCCACCGGCTGCTTCTTCAGGCGGCTGGCATATTCGATCTCGCGTTTGGCCAAGGTGTCGTTGTGCGACTGCATCAGCTTCTTGACCAGCACCTTGCCGGTGCGCGGAAAAAAATACACCTTGCGCGGGTAGATGTCGTTCAAGTCCTCGGCCACGATGCGGATTTTCTCGTTGCGCAAAAAGGTCTGCACGAAGGCGGCGTTGCGCTCGCCCACGTTGATGGCGGTGAAGCCCTTGAGCACCGCGCCGCCGCCGAACACCTTGGCCTCCAGGTTGTCGCGCCGCGCGCCCGCCTTCAGCAGGTCGTTGATCAGGATCTCCATGGCGTAGGTGCCGTAGCGGGCCGAGGCCGAAATCGGGCTGTTCGGATCGCTGCCGCCGTCCGGCAGCATGAAGTGGTTCATGCCGCCCAGGCCGCTCACACGGTCGCGGATGCAGGCCGAGACGCAGGAACCCAGTACGGTGACGATCAGCATGTCCTTGGCGGTGAAATAGTATTCACCCGGCAGGATTTTGGCGGCGTCGCAGTCAAAGGTCCGGTCGTAGTAGACGTTGGTGGCAAATTGTTCTAAATCCATGGCGCGCCCTTAGGGTTTCTATCTTTTGTCCAGCTCGTACACGGTCTTGCCGCGCAACTTCAGCGAGTCGGACACATAGAGGAAATTCTCGGAGTGGCCGGCGAACAGCAGCGCGTCCGGCTTCATCAGGGGGACGAAGCGGGACAGTATTTTACGCTGAGTCGCCTTGTCGAAGTAAATCATCACGTTGCGGCAGAAGATCACGTCGAACGGCCCGGTCACCGGCCACTGGTCGGCCAGCAGGTTGAGCTGCTTGAAGGTGATCATATTGCGCAGCTCGGGACGTACCCGCACCATGCCCTCCTTGTCGCCCTTCCCCTTCAGGAAAAAGCGGCGCTGGCGTTCGGGCGACATCTTGTCCAGCCGGTCCATGGTGTAGACGCCGTTGGCGCCGGCCGCCAGCACATTGGTGTCGATGTCGGTGGCGATAATGGTGGCCGGCGGCGTGAGCGTGTTGAACGCTTCGCACAAGGTCATGGCGATGGAGTACGGCTCCTCGCCGGTGGAGGCGGCCGAACACCAGATGGTCAGGTCGCGCTTGTTCTTCACATGCTCGGCCAGCAGCGGGAAGTGGTGCGCCTCGCGGAAGAAGGACGTCAGGTTGGTGGTCAGGGCGTTGGTGAAGGATTCCCACTCGTCGCCCAGCCGCCCCGCTTCCAGATCGTCCAGGTATTTCATGAAGGACGAGATGCCGGTGGCGCGCAAACGGCGCGCCAGGCGGCTGTACACCATCTCCTGCTTGCTGTCGGCCAGCGAAATGCCGGCCCGCTTGTAGATCAGGCCCCGGACCCGCTCGAAGTCCTTGGAGTTGAAGTCAAACTCTTTGACGGTGTCTTTAGATTGCGGCATTTGTAAACCCTTAAAACGAACTGCCTGGAACAATGCCTGCTAGGGCGCCCTGCTTAGAACTCTTCCCAATCGTCGCCAGGCGCGGCCGAGGCCAGCTTCTTGGCGGGCTTGGGCGCGGCCACCACGGCGGTGCGCGCGGCCGGCTTGGGTGCGGCCGGCTTGGGCGCCACGAACTTCGGCTTGGGCGCGGCGGCGCGCGGCGCATGCATCGCGTCGCTCGAGAGCTTGAAGATGCTGACCGCGTGCGCCAGGTTCTGCGCCTGCTCCTGCATGCTCTCGGCCGCCGCGGCGGCTTCCTCCACCAGGGCCGCATTCTGCTGCGTCATCTCGTCCATCTGCGTGATGGCCTGGTTCACTTCCTCGATGCCGTTGCTCTGTTCCTGCGTGGCGGCGGTGATTTCGCCCATGATATCAGCCACCTGCTTGATCGAGGTGACGATCAGCTCCATGGTCTGGCCGGCTTCGTCCACCAGGCGGCTGCCCGCATCGACCTTGTCGACCGAATCGCCGATCAGTTCCTTGATCTCCTTGGCCGCGCCGGCCGAACGCTGCGCCAGGTTGCGCACCTCGGAGGCCACCACCGCGAAGCCGCGTCCCTGCTCGCCCGCGCGCGCCGCCTCGACGGCCGCGTTCAGCGCCAGGATGTTGGTCTGGAAGGCGATGCCGTCGATCACACCGATAATATCGACGATCTTGCTGGACGAAGCCTTGATCGAGCCCATGGTTTCCACCACTTGCGACACCACCGAACCGCCCTTCACCGCCACCGACGAAGCCGAGACGGCCAGCTGGTTGGCCTGGCGCGCATTGTCCGCGTTCTGCTTCACGGTGGAGGTCAGTTCCTCCATCGACGACGCGGTTTCCTCCAGCGAGCTGGCCTGCGACTCGGTGCGCGAGGACAGGTCGGCATTGCCGGAGGCGATTTCCTGCGAGGCCACGGTAATGGTCTCGGTGCTGGTGCGCACGTCGGACACGGTGCGCACCAGGCTGTCGTTCATATCCTTGAGCGCCTGCAGCAGCTCGCTGGTCTCGTCCTGGCCTTCCACCGTCACTTGCGAGGTCAGTTCGCCGCCGGCCACTTTCTGCGCCACGGTCACCGCGCCTTGCAGCGGGCCGGTGATGGAGGTGGTGATCAGGATGGCGCCGAACACGCCGATGGCCACGGCCACGCCGCCCATCACGAACAGCATCACCATCAGCTGGGTGTCGGCCGAGACCGAGCCTTCCAGCACATTGGTGGCGGCCTTCTGCTGCATGTCCACCAGGCCGTTCAGGGCCGCCAGCGTCTGCTGGTTCAGCGGGTCGATGCGGCTGGCGATCACTTTCGCCGCGCCTTCGCTGTTAAACGCCAGCACCTGGCCGATGGCTTCCTTGAAGGCCGCGTCCACGTCCTTGTCCAGCGCGGCGATATCGCTCAGCGCTTTCTTTTCCGCGTCGTTCAGGCCCAGGCTTTGCAGTTTTTCGCGCGCCGCGTCGTAGCGCTTGCGCTGCTCCTTGACCTTGTTTTCCTCCTTCTGCATCAGGCTCACGTCCGACTGCAGGCCGATATTGCGCATGGCGATGCCGGTTTCCAGCATGGCGCTTTTCATGGTGGCCGCCTGCAGCGTCTTGGCCGTGGTCAGTTCCAGTCCGGTGCGCAGCTGGCCCTTGTTGCGGTAGTTCAGCACGTTCGTCAGCAACACCATCGCGACCAGGATCAGCAAAATGCTGCCAAAGCCCAGCCGCAGGCGGGTACCAATTTTGAAGTCGCGTAAGTTCATCTCTATCTCCCTGTTTTTTTATTGCGCGGCGGCGCTGCCTCTCCGGGCTTTCACCGCCGCCGCTGCTGCTGCGCGGTCTTACGCAGCCAGCTTGTCGATCAGGCCCATCTCGGGGCTGGACATCAGCTTGTCGATGTCGACCAGGATCAGCATGCGCTCGTCGATGGTGCCCAGGCCTATCATGTACTCGGTGCTGAAGGCGGTGCCCATTTCCGGCGCCGGCTTGACCTGCTCCGGCATCAGCGTGGTCACGTCGGACACGCTGTCGACCACCATGCCAACCACGCGGCCGTTGATATTGAGGATGATGACCACGGTGAACTGGTCATACACCGGCTCGCCCAGGTTGAACTTGATGCGCATGTCCACCACCGGAATGATGATGCCGCGCAGGTTGATCACGCCCTTGATGAATTCCGGCGCGTTGGCGATGCGGGTCACCGCCTCGTAGCCGCGGATCTCCTGCACCTTCAGGATATCGATGCCGTACTCCTCTTTGCCGAGGGTGAAGGCGAGGAATTCGCGGCCGGCGATATCGTGGTTGCCGGCGTTCTGGATTGCGTCTGACATGATGGATTCCTTCTGGCTAAGTTACTTACTGATGTACTGACTTAGTGTATTGGTTTATTTACGAAAAAATGGATTCGTCCGCGAGTTGGCGCGACGAGCGTATCAACGCCGCCACATCCAGGATCAGCGACACGCCGCCGTCACCCAGTATGGTGGCGCCCGAGATGCCGGCCACCTTGCGGTAGTTCGACTCCAGGTTCTTTACCACCACCTGCTGCTGCCCCACCAGGTCGTCGATGAACAGGGCCGCCTTGCGCCCTTCCGTCTCCAGTATCACTACCAGGCCTTCGGCCGGGTCGGTGAAGCGCGGGGTGATCTCGAACATCTGGTACAGCGGGATCAACGGCAGGTACTCGCCGCGCACTTTGATCACCTTGCCCTTGCCGGAGATTTCCTTCACGTCCTCCGGCGCCGGCTGCATCGACTCGATGACGAAGCCCAGCGGCAGGATGTAGATCTCCTCGCCCACCTTGATCGACATGCCGTCCAGGATCGCCAGCGTGAGCGGCAGCGAAATCGAGATGGTGGTGCCGAAGCCCTTGGCCGAACGGATGTCCACGGTGCCGCCCATGGCGGTGATATTGCGCTTGACCACGTCCATGCCCACGCCGCGGCCGGACACGTCGGTCACCTGCTCGGCGGTGGAAAAGCCCGGCGCGAAGATCAGCTGCCACACTTCGGCGTCGCTCATGGTGTCGGTCACCGGCAGGCCGGAGGACTTGGCCTTGGCCAGGATCTTCTCGCGGTTCAAGCCGCCGCCGTCGTCCGACACTTCGATGATGATATTGCCGCCCTGGTGGCTGGCCGACAGGAACAGGCGCCCCGCGTCGGTCTTGCCGGCCGCGCGCCGCACCTCGGGCATTTCAATGCCGTGGTCGATGGAGTTGCGCACCAGGTGGGTCAGCGGATCGACGATGCGCTCGATCAGGCCCTTGTCCAATTCCGTGGCCGCGCCGTTGGTGATGAAGTCCACCTTCTTGCCCAGCTTGGCCGCCAGGTCGCGCACCATGCGCGGGAAGCGCGAGAACACGAAGTCCATCGGCATCATGCGGATCGACATCACCGCTTCCTGCAGGTCGCGCGTGTTGCGCGTGAGCTGGCTCACGCTGTTGAGCAGGCGCTCGTGCACCATGGGGTCCAGCGTGTCCACGCGCTGCTCTATCATGGCCTGCGTGATCACCAGCTCGCCCACCAGGTTGATCAGCTGGTCGACCTTCTCGATCGACACGCGGATCGACGACGATTCGGCGCCGGCGTGGGCGGCCGGCTTGTCGACCTCCTTCTTCACCACGGCGGCCTTCTTCTCCTCCTCGGCCGGCGTGGGCACGGGTTCGTCCTTGATGCCGGCCTTGGCGCGGATGGCCTCCACCGGCTCGAAGAAGCCGTAGCCGCGCGCGTCGTCCGCGCCGGCGGCCGCGTCGGCGCGGATCTGCTCCAGCGGCTGGAAGAAGCCGTAGCCCTGGCCGGCGGCAGCGGCGGCGGCAGGCTTGGCCGGCTCGGGGTCGAAGAAGCCGTAGCCCTGGTCGTTCTCGACGCGGGAGCGCTCGGCGCTCTCCAGCGCCTGCTGCTCCGGCGTGAGCGCGGGCAGCTCGGAAATCTTCATGTCATCCGGATTGAGGATGAAGGAGCAGATCGAAATAATGTCGTCCAGGCTCTCGTGCGTGGTCACCACCAGCGCGGTGCGGCCGCCGTCGAGCGGCGTGGTCGTGACCGCGCCCAGCAGGCCCACCTCGGCCGACAGCGCGGTGATTTCGCGCTGCTCCATCTGCGGCAGGTCCAGCCGGTAGCGGCGCCCGCCGCTATGGTCCACGGCGTCCTCCTGCGGCGCGCTGTGGAAGGACGGCGCCACGTGCGACAGCGCGGCCACCACGTCCTGCGACAGCGATTGCAGCATCATGCGCACGTCCGCGACGGCGTCCTGGTCCACGGCCGAACCGAGGCGGTGGCCGTCCAGCTGCATCTTGAGGATGTCCTTGGCCGCCAGGAAGGCGTCCACGTGCTCCGAGGTCAGCGCCATCTCGCCCTTGCGGATGCGGTCCAGCAGCGTCTCCAGGATGTGGGTCACTTCCGTCATGTCATTCAGGCCGAACGTGCCGGCGCCGCCCTTGACGGAATGGGCGGTGCGGAAGATCGCGTTCAGGTCTTCTTCGGTGGGCGCGGCGATATCCACCGCCAGCAGCAGCCGTTCCATTTCAGCCAGCAGCTCCTCGGCCTCGTCGAAAAAGACCTGGTAGAACTGGCTAATGTCGATGGTCATGGCGAGACTCCATCAAGTACTAAACACATGGCAGCCCCTTAGCCAATAACTTTTTTGACAACCTCGATAAGCCGCTGCGGATCGAAAGGCTTGACCAGCCAGCCATTGGCGCCGGCGGCGCGGCCTTTCGCCTTCATCTCGTCGGACGATTCGGTGGTCAGCATCAAAATTGGCGTCTTCTGGTAGGTCGGCAGCTCGCGCAGCAGCTTGATCAGCTGCAGGCCGTCCATGCGCGGCATGTTCTGGTCGGTCAGCACCAGGTCCACCGCCTGCTGCTTGGCTTTTTCCAGGCCGTCCTGGCCGTCGACCGCTTCCACCACCTGGTAGCCCGCCGCCTTCAGACTGAAGGCCACCATCTGGCGCAGGGAGCTGGAATCGTCAACTGCAAGTATTGTTTTAGCCATTATATTTTCTCGCTATTTCAAAGGTGTTAATTCAAGGAGCGGCGCGGGCTTAGAACAGCTCGATGTCGCCGCTTTCCAGGTGTTTTTGGCTTACCGCCTTGCGCAGCACGCTGCGCAGCTCCAGGCTCTGGATCGCCAGCGCCATGCTGACCTTGCCCAGCAGGTCCACGATCTCCTCGCTGCCGCTGTCGGGCACCATCTCGGCGCCGTGCGCGCCCAGCGTGCCGAGGAACTCGCGCAAGCCGGTCACGCGCTTGAGCGTGCGGTCGATCAGCTGGCTGGTCATGTCCTGGAACTGCATGCTGGTGACGGCCGCGTTCACATAGGTGCCCACCTGCTCGGACAGCGCCGACAGTTCGGCCTTCTGTTCGGGCGAGGGCGAGCCGCCGTCCAGCAGCAGATTAATGGCGGCCTGTTGCGCCGTCACCGTTTCATGGATGGCCATGAAATTGCGCGACAGCTTCTCGATGGCCTCCTCCAGCAGCAAGTTGGTCTGGATCAGGTCCGTCTCGACTTCCGTCAGGTGGCGCTTCCCGTGGTCCGACACGCCCGACAGCAGGCGCTTTACATGGGAACCCAGGATTTTTTTTCTCGTCATATTCAGTCTCGTTCTCAATACCCGCCGTGGTGCGGCGTTGCTACTTCTTCGTTGCTGCTTTGGGTTGCTACTTTTTGCCGGCGGCCGGCGCGGGCGCCGCCGCGGCGGCCGCAGCTGCATTGGTGGCGTCGGTGTCGGTGCCGACGTCAAGCTTGGCGCCGTCGCGCGACACCGCGTCCTCGGTCTTCTTGTTCATCACCACGATGCTGATGCGGCGGTTGATGGGGTTGAAGGGGTCGAGCCGGTCCAGGTGCACCGCCGAGGCCAGGCCCACCACGCGCAGGATCTTGGTGTCGGCCATGCCGCCGGCGATCAGCGCGCGGCGCGAGGCGTTGGCGCGGTCGGCCGACAGTTCCCAGTTGCTGTAGCCGGCGTCGGTGAAGTACGGCGTGGAGTCGGTGTGGCCGGACAGGCCTATCTTGTTGGGCACGTCGTTCAGCACCACGCCGATCTCCTGCAGGATTTCCTTGGTGTAGGGCTGCAGCTGGGCGCTGGCCAGCGCGAACATGGGCCGGTTCTGCTCGTCGACGATCTGGATGCGCAGGCCTTCGCTGGTGAAGTCCAGCAGCAGCTGCTTCTTGTACTTGGCCAGCAGCGGATTGCTCTCGATCTTGGCCTCGATCTTTTCCTTCAGCTTTTGCAGGCGCTCGGTTTCCTGGCGCTCCAGCTCGGCCTTGGCTGCGGTCAGGTTGAAGGTCTTCTTGCTGACGGTGGGGTCGTCGGCCAGCTTGACCTGGCCTTCCTTGCGGGTCAGGTCCTTGCCGCCGCCGGGGATGACGGACGAGCTGTCGCCGCTGCCCGAGCCGCCCTGCATGGCCACCTTGAGCGGGGTCTTGAAGTACTCGGAAATGCCGTTCAGGTCGCCCTTGGTGGTCGAACCCAGCAGCCACATCAGCAGGAAGAAAGCCATCATCGCCGTCACGAAGTCGGCATACGCGATCTTCCACGCGCCGCCATGGTGCGCATGGCCGCCCTTCTTGATGCGTTTGACTACTATCGGCCGCAAGCCCTCGTCAGCCATGGAGTTTCCTTAGTGTTTCCATAATTCAATAATAATACTGATAATACGCCATGCCGGGGCTTATTTGGTCTTGGATTTTTTGATGTGATCCTCTAGTTCGGAGAAAGTAGGACGCTCGGTCGAGTACAGCACTTTGCGGCCGAACTCGATGGCCAGCGCCGGCGCGTAGCCGTTCAGGCTGGCCAGCAGTGTCACTTTCACGCACTGGAACATCTTGGTTTCTTCTTCCAGCTTCTGCTCGTGCAGCGAGGCCAGCGGGCTGACGAAGCCGTAGGCCAGCAAGATACCCAGGAAGGTGCCGACCAGCGCCTTGGCAATCAGCAGGCCCAGCTCGGACGGCGGAATGCCCACCGATTCCATGGTGTGCACCACCCCCATCACGCAGGCCACGATGCCGAACGCCGGCATGCCGTCGCCCAGCTTGGCGAGCGCGCCGGCCGGCACCATGCCCTCGTGGTGGTGGGTGTCGATCTCGTTGTCCATCAGGTTTTCGATCTGGAAGGCGTCCATATTGCCGGACACCATCAGCCGCAGGTAGTCGGTCATGAACTCGACTATGTGGTGGTCTTCCAGCACCGACGGGTATTTGCTGAACAGCGGGCTGTCGCTGGGCGAGTCGATGTCGCCTTCGATCGACATCAAGCCCTCTTTGCGCACCTTGGACAACACGTCGAACATCAGCGACATCAGCTCCATGTACAGGTCTTTGGTGTGGCGCGAACCGCGCAGCAGCTTGGGTACCGCCGCCAGCGTGGCCTTGATGGCCTTGCTGTTGTTGCCCACAAAAAAAGCGCCGATTGCGGCGCCGCCGATCTGCAGCAATTCCACGGGCTGGAACAGCGAGGCCAGGTGGCCGCCCGCTGCGGCAAAACCGCCGAACACGCAACCGAGGACGACAAAATATCCAAGTATGACTAACAAGAGTGCCAGCTCCGAAAAAAGATAGAAAAACGCTAAATTAACAGGTAGAACTACAATAGCGTGAGACAGGGGGAGCGGGCAAGCAAAAGACGCGTTAAAAGCGCCAGACGTAGAGCGCGGGGCCGTGCTCTGTGGTAACTATGGTCTTGACGGGCGGACGGGCGTGGATCTCGAATTCATAACTGATGAGCAAGCTGCCGGGCCGCATTTCCACCTCGGCCTTGGCCCACAGCCCGCTCATGGCGGCCGGCGACAGATAGGCGAACACCATGTCGTAGTCGCCGAAATCGAGCAGTTCGTAGTCGCCGCGCACAAAGCTGGCGCGGCTGCCGGCCAGCGCGGCGCGCAGGCGCGAGTACAGCCAGGGCAGCGGCGCCAGTTCGATGCCGGTCACCTGCGCGTCCGGCCGCGCGCGCGCCAGGTGCAGCGCCATGCCGCCCATGCCGCTGCCGATGTCGATCAGGCGCAGGCCGGGCTGCGGCGGCAACTCGGCCACCACCGCCGCCCACACGGCCGGGCCGGACGGATACAGCGGCACCTGGGTGCGGTAGGTGGACCAGAACAGGCCCATCAGCACGATGAACACTATTAAATAGAAAGCCGGCGGCAGCGCCAGCATGCTCGCGCCCAGCAGCGCCAGCGGGAACAGCAGCTGGATCAGGCGCCACCACTGGGCCAGGCCGTAATGCACGGTCAGCAAGGCGGCGATCAGGCCCTGCACCACGGCCACGTCCGCCAGGCCGGGCTTCAGGCCCAGCGTGGCCAGCAGATAGGTGACGGCCAGCGTGAGCGGGTAGGCGCCGGCCTGGATCAGGGCGGCGCGCAGGGCCGGGACGCGCGCAAGCCGGCGCAGGTGCATCATGCCCTGCCCCGGCTTGCGAGGAAGATGGAGACTGGATGGTTCAAGCGGCGAGCGCGTCTTCTTTGGCTTTTTTGGTCTTGCCGGCGCGCGAAGGCATGTGGCACAGGCCGCAGACATAGCCACCGTGCAGGTCCATGGTGTTGACCACGAACTTGCCCTGGCACTTGCCGCAAGGGGCCAGCTTCAGCATGTCGCTATTAAAGAAGCGCACCAGGGTCCAGGCGCGGGTCAGCGACAGCACCGCTTCCTGGCCGGGTTCGGGCGGCATTTGTTCGAGGTAGAGCTGGTAAGCCTTCATCACGGCCTGGATGCCGGTGGCGCCGGCGTGCAGCACCAGGAAGCTGTGGATGTTGATGAACAGCGAGGAATGGATATTCGGCTGCCAGGTGAGGAACCAGTCGGTGGAGAAAGGCAGCATGCCCTTGGGCGGCGACACGCCGCGCAGCTCCTTGTACAGCTTGAGCAGGCGTTCGCGCGACAGCGACACTTCCGATTCCAGCAACTGCAGGCGGGCGCCCAGGTTGATCAGCTCGATGGCCAGCTGGATTTCCTGCGCTTCGGTGACGACGCTTTTCTTGCTCATGGTGTGCTCCTGGGGACCTGGCTGGGCTTAAAGACGGATCTTAAGCGATTTCTTCTGCTGGCTGGCCGGCCATCAGGATGGCGGCGTGCGACTGGGCCAGCGAACGGTCTTTATTGTAGTTGGTCAGCATGCCCAGGATGGCGCCGTCGTCGAAGCGGAAGCGGGCCAGCATCATGTTGCCGCCTGCCAGTTTCAGGATCTGGGCGTTGCTCATGCCTTCGATCAGTTCGGCGATGTCGGCGGAGATGCCGAGGCGGAAGATGGCGGTCACTTTGTCAGCGCGGATCATCTGCTGAGCCAGCATCAAGTAGCTCAGGTTTGCATCGCGGATCTCAGCCATCATGTCGTTCGCAGTCATTTCCATCTCCTCGTTTGCACTCGTTAGTAACGCATTTGCGTTTCCGTTGAGATACATTCTGCTGGAGCGGACACAGCAAGAAAAGCGGACGGTGGCTGTATTTGGAGTCGGGAAATGGCGAACGCACCCTGTCAGCGTTTGTCTGACAAACGCAGGGCGGTCATAGTGCAACGCCAGTGCTGGCGCGGGTTTCAGGCATTCTTGCTTGCAAGACAGAACCTTGTTTTCAGGCAAAAAATAGAGGGGTAATATGACTCTTTTTTGCTACATCTAAACCGGTAACGGCAGGGTTTTCAGGAACTTTAGGGTCAAAACCAAAAATTTTTAAAAAATTTTGAAGTTTTTCGCCCGCCTTTTTGGCCTGCTGGAGGCGCTTTGCGGCGCATCTTAAACAGGGTAACGGCAGCGATTTTGGGAACTTTAGGGTTTTTTTGAATTTTTTTTGAAAATCTTCAAAAAAATTCCGGAGCGGCCTGGCGGCCTCAAAAGTTGCTACACTTCGCCTTCCTGTATATACATTAAGCTTCAAGTATCCCATGACCACACGCAACGATTGCCTGACCCGCGACGCGCAAGACCCGCTCGCCTCCCTGCGCAGCCAGTTCGACCTGCCCTCCGGCGTGATCTACCTGGACGGCAACTCCCTGGGCGCCCGGCCGAAAGCGGCGCTGGCCCGCGCCCAGGACGTGATTAGCCGCGAATGGGGTAAAGACCTGATCACCAGCTGGAACACCGCCGGCTGGTTCGACCTGCCCAAGCGCCTGGGAAACCGCCTGGCGCCGCTGATCGGCGCGGGTGGGGATGAAGTAGTTGTCACCGACACCACATCGCTGAACCTGTTCAAGGCGCTGGCCGCCGCCGTCCACCTGCAGGCGCAGACGCCCAAGAGCGCCGCCCGCCGCGTCATCCTCACCGAGCGCAGCAACTTCCCGACCGATATCTATATGGCGCAGGGTCTGTCCAACTGGCTGGAGCGCGGCTACACCGTCAAGCTGGTGGACAGCGTGGAAGAGATTCCGGCCGCCATCGACGCCGACACGGCAGTGCTGATGCTCACCCATGTGAACTACCGCACCGGCTACCAGCACGACATGGCGGCCCTGACCGCCCTCGCGCACGCGCGCGGCGCGGTGGCGGTGTGGGACCTGGCGCACTCGGCCGGCGCGGTGCCGGTGGACCTGAACGGCGCCAACGCCGACTTCGCGGTCGGCTGCACCTATAAATACCTGAACGGCGGCCCCGGCGCGCCGGCCTTCATCTGGGTGCCGAAGAAGCACCAGGCCACCTTCACGCACCCATTGTCCGGCTGGTGGGGCCACGCCGCCCCCTTCGCCATGGCGCCCGGCTTCGCGCCCACCGACGGCATAGGCCGCGCCCTGTGCGGCACCCAGCCCATCGTCTCGCTGGCCATGGTGGAATGCGGCCTGGACGTGTTCGGCCAGACCAGCATGGCCGCCATCCGCGCCAAATCGCTGGCGCTGACCGACTTGTTCATCGAACTGGTGGAGGCGCGCTGCGGCGGCCATCCGCTGGGCCTGGTCACGCCGCGCGAGCACGCGCAGCGCGGCAGCCAGGTCAGCTTCACGCACCCGCACGGCTACGCCGTCATGAGCGCCCTGATCGCGCGCGGCGTGATCGGCGACTACCGCGAACCGGAAATCATGCGCTTCGGCTTCACGCCGCTGTACACCAGCTACGCCGACGTGTGGGACGCGGTCGAGATCCTGAAGCAGATACTGGACAATAAAGAGTACGACGTCGCCGCCGAACGCGGCGCGGTGACCTGAGAAAGCAGCCATGAGCGACAACAAAGACATTCCCAGCGGCTGCCCCATGCACGCCCCCGCAGCAGCCGCACCCTCCGGCGAAGCAGGCGGTGCAGGCAACGCACAGTGGCACGGCGCCCAGATGGACTTCAGCAAGTCCATGAGCTACGGCGACTACCTGGGCCTGGACCGCATCCTCACGGCCCAGCACCCGCTCTCGCCCGAGCACAATGAAATGCTGTTCATCGTGCAGCACCAGACCAGCGAACTGTGGATGAAGCTGATGCTGCATGAAATGCACGCCGTCTGCGCCAATCTGCAGGCGGGCGAGCTGTCGCCCGCGTTCAAGATGCTGGCCCGCGTGGCCCGCATCATGGACCAGCTGGTGCACGCCTGGGACGTGCTGGCCACCATGACGCCGCCCGAATACACGGCCATCCGGCCCTACCTGGGCGCCTCGTCGGGCTTCCAGTCCTTCCAGTACCGCGAGATCGAATTCATCCTGGGCAACAAGAATGCCGCCCTGCTCAGCGTGCACACCACCGCGCCGGAAAACCACGCCGTGCTGGAGCAGGCGCTGCGCGCGCCCTCCGTGTACGACCACGCCGTCCAGCTGCTGGCCCGCAACGGCCTGCACATCGCCCCCGAGCGCCTGGCGCGCGACCCCAGCCTGCCCACGGAAGCCGACGAGTCGGTCAAGGAAGCCTGGCTGGCCGTCTACCGCGACCCGGCCAAATACTGGGCACTCTACGAGCTGGCCGAAAAGCTGGTGGACCTGGAGACCGCGTTCCGCTTCTGGCGCTTCCGCCACGTCACCACGGTCGAGCGCATCATCGGCTTCAAGACCGGCACCGGCGGCACCGCCGGCGTGAGCTACCTGCGCAAGATGCTGGACGTAGTGCTGTTCCCCGAGCTGCTCTCCCTGCGCACCGCCCTGTAATTCCGCATTCCATGCAATACTGGCGTAATTGCCAACTTTTGCATGGAGATGTCATGGATTTCGCAGTACTCACCCTGGCCGGCCTCTGGAATTCGGGGCCGCAGCACTGGCAGACGCACTGGGAAGCCAGGCACGGCTGGCAGCGCGTGCCGCACCGCGACTACGAGACGCCGGACCGGGATGAATGGGTGGCGGAACTGGATGCGGCCATCGCGCTGTGCGAGCGGCCGCCGGTGCTGGCGGCGCACAGCCTGTCCTGCTCGCTGGTGACGCGCTGGGCCGCTTCCGGCTCCCGGCACCGGATCGCCGGCGCCTTCCTGGTCGCGCCCAGCGATACCGACGCGCCCTCCTATCCCGATTGCACCACCGGCTTCCAGCCCATGCAGCTGGCGCGCCTGCCCTTCCCCAGCATCGTGGTCTCCAGCAGCGACGACGTGTACGTGAGCGACGCGCGCGCGCGCCAGTTCGCCGAGGCCTGGGGCAGCCGCTTTGTCTCCATCGGCCCCGCCGGCCATATCAACGGCGACGCGGGCTACGGGCCGTGGCCGGAAGGTGAAGCCCTGCTGCTGGAGCTTTGCGAGCAAACCCAGCGCTAAGCCGGACGGGCTGATACCGCAGAGCATTGGAATATTGCAATCTTTACATTATTTGGCGTGCGGCCTATAGTTAAGAAGCTGGTTTACCCCACTCTCAACGAAAGGTAGCGCGATGAAAACAATAATCAGCCTGGCAATTTGCACCTTGACGCTGGCGGCTGCGGCCGCCAGCGCAGCGCCCGTCAGCTATGGCGGCACACTGAGCGGCGCGGCCGAATCGCCGCCCGTGCCATCGCCGGCGACCGGTTCCACGCTGGTCGTCTTCGACATCGCGGCGCACACGCTGACGGTGAACATGAACTTCAGCGGCCTGCTCGGCACCACCACCGCCGCCCACATCCACTGCTGCACCATGGTTCCGGGCATCGGCAATGCCGGCGTGGCGACGGAAACGCCCACGTTCAACGGCTTCCCGCTGGGCGTGAGCAGCGGCAGCTATTCGATGATCTACGACACCACGCTGGCGTCCAGCTGGAGCCCGGGTTTCCTGGCCAACAACGGCGGCACCACGGCGGGCGCGGAGGCGGCGTTCGGCGCGGGGCTGGCCAGCGGCTCCGCCTACCTCAACATCCACAGCAATCTGTACTCGGCCGGCGAGATCCGCGCCTTCCTGGCGCCGGTGCCGGAGCCGGGAACCTGGGCCATGCTATTGCTGGGCATACCGGCAGTGCTCGGGCTGCGCCGGCGGGTTACGCCTGGCGGCTAACCCGCCCTACATGGTTTGACGGCATTTGTCGCGTAGGGCGGGTTAGGCCGGAGGCCGTAACCCGCCAACTCAGCGAAAAAAAACCGGCCCCCTCGCGGGTGGCCGGCTTTTTACCAGGCGGGGCGGCTTACTTGGCCGCGCCGCTCAGCAGCATTTCGTTCAGGCGCTTGACGAAGGTGGCCGGGTCGGCCAGCGAACCGCCTTCGGCCAGCAGCGCCTGGTCGAACAGGATGTGCGACCAGTCCGCGAACTGGGTGCTGTCCGCGTTTTCGTACTTCAGGCGCGTCACCAGCGGGTGGTTCGGATTGATCTCGAGGATGGGCTTGGACTCGGGCGCAGCCTGGCCCGCCGCCTTCAGCATGCGCAGCAGGTTGCCGGACAGCTCGTGCTCGTCCGCCACCAGGCAGGCCGGCGAATCGGTCAGGCGGAAGGTCACGCGCACTTCCTTGGCCTTGTCGGCCAGCGCGGCCTTCATCTTCTCGGTCAGTTCCTTGTACGAGGTTTCCGTTTCCTCGTGCTCCTTCTTCTCGGCTTCGTCTTCCAGCGAGCCCAGGTCCAGGCCGCCCTTGGCCACCGACACCAGCTCCTTGCCTTCGAACTCGGTCAGGAAGGACAGCATCCACTCGTCCACGCGGTCCGTCATCAGCAGCACTTCCACGCCCTTCTTGCGGAAGATTTCCAGGTGCGGGCTGTTCTTGGCGGCCTTGTAGCTGTCGGCCGTCGCGTAGTAGATCTTGTCCTGGCCTTCCTTCATGCGCGCCACGTAGTCGGCCAGCGACACGGTCTGCTCGTCGCTGTCGGCGTTGGTGGAAGCGAAGCGCAGCAGCTTGGCCAGGCGGTCCTTGTTGGCCGCGTCCTCGCCCACGCCTTCTTTCAGCACCTGGCCGAATT
This sequence comes from Pseudoduganella aquatica, assembly GCF_009857595.1. Classification (GTDB taxonomy): domain Bacteria; phylum Pseudomonadota; class Gammaproteobacteria; order Burkholderiales; family Burkholderiaceae_D; genus Rugamonas; species Rugamonas aquatica_A. The sequence continues at coordinate 33,908 of NZ_WWCU01000016.1, forward strand.
CGGTCCAGAAGGTGGCGTACTTGTCTTTCTTTTCCTGTTCGTCGGCGTTGGCCAGTTCTTCCAGCATGCCGATCACGCGCTTGGTCGAGCCGTCGCGTATCACCTTCACGTCGCGCGATTCCTGCAGGATTTCACGCGACACGTTCAGCGGCAGGTCGGCCGAGTCGATCACGCCTTTGACAAAGCGCAGGTAGGTCGGCATCAGCTGCTCGGCGTCGTCCATGATGAACACGCGCTTGACGTACAGCTTGATGCCGCCGCGCTTGTTGCGGTCCCACAGGTCGAACGGGGCCTTGGCCGGGATGTACAGCAGCTGCGTGTATTCGCTGCGGCCTTCCACGCGGTTGTGCGTGTGGGTCAGCGGCGCGGCGAAGTCGTGCGACACGTGCTTGTAGAATTCTTCGTACTGCTCCGGCGTGATGTCGGACTTGGCACGCGCCCACAGCGCGCTGGCCTGGTTCACGGTTTCCAGTTCGTCCTTGACGACGGTTTCCTTCTTCTCTTCGTCCCACTCTTCCTTGGCCATGACGATGGGCAGGGAGATGTGGTCCGAGTACTTGCGGATGATGGATTTGATCTTCCACGACGACAGCAGCTCGTCCTCGCCTTCGCGCAGGTGCAGGATGATGTCGGTGCCGCGCGAGGGCTTTTCGATCTGCTCGATCGAGTAGTCGCCCTCGCCGGCCGATTCCCAGCGCACGCCGTGCGCCGCGTCCAGGCCCGCGCGGCGGGTTTCAACGGTGATCTTGTCGGCCACGATGAAGCCGGAGTAGAAGCCCACGCCGAACTGGCCGATCAGGGCCGCGTCGGCCTGCTGGTCGCCGGACAGCTTGCCGAAGAACTCCTTGGTGCCGGACTTGGCGATGGTGCCCAGGTGCGAAATGGCTTCATCGCGGCTCATGCCGATGCCGTTGTCCGAAATGGTGATGGTGCGCGCCGCCTTGTCGAAGCTGACCTTGATTTTCAGTTCGTGATCGTTGCCGTACAGGGCGTCGTTGTTGATCGCCTCAAAACGCAGCTTGTCGGACGCGTCGGACGCGTTCGAGATCAGTTCACGCAGGAAGATCTCCTTGTTGGAGTACAGGGAGTGGATCATCAGCTGCAGCAGCTGTTTTACTTCCGCTTGAAAACCCAGTGTTTGCTTTTCGGTGTCAGCCATTTTTACCTCAATAGTCTTCGATTAATCAGGGTGTTGGGTGTTGCACAGGTTCCCGGTAATTGGGGATACCGCCCTCAATTTCAAGAGCAGCGCATTCTACCCGGTTGCGGCCGGCCGCCTTGGCGGCGTACAGCGCCGCGTCGGCGCGGCGCAACAGGTCGTCGAAGCCGGCGTCGCCCGGCGCGCGCACGGCCACGCCGATGGACACGGTGATGGCCAGCTTCAGCTCCCCCGCCATGAAGGGCTGCGCGGCCACGGCCTGGCGCAGGCGTTCGCCGGCGGCGCGCGCGCCGGCCGCGTCCACCGCCTCGAACAGCACCACGAACTCCTCGCCGCCCTGGCGCGCCGGCAGCTCGGTCTCGCGGCAGGCCGCTTCCAGCCGCTCGGCCACCTGCTTGAGCGCCACGTCGCCGATGGCGTGGCCGTAACGGTCGTTGACCTGCTTGAAATGGTCGATATCGACCAAGGCCACGCCCATGCCTGGCCGGGCCTCGCTGAAACCGCCGCCGGCCGCAAAGCGGCGCTCGCCGGTGTCAGCCAGGGTGCGGCGGTTCGCCAGGCCGGTCAGGTAGTCGGTGGAGGCGGCGCGCTCCCACTGGCGGCGGATGCGCTCGGAGCACATCAGCAGGAAGGCCGTGGTGCCGATCACGGGGATGGCCGCCACCACCAGCGGCGAGGCGACATTGATCCAGTAAGCACCGTCGGACACCCGGTAGCCGGGCGGCACGCCGGCGATCAGGAAGTAGGCCAGGCGCAGCAGCATGAACACCATCACGCCGACGAACAGGCCGGTCATCACGCGGCGGCTGCTGGCGCGGGCGCGCCGCTTCTGCGAATGCAAGTGCCACACGCAGGCGCCAAGGATGAACAGCCAGGTCAGCGTCAGCACCGCGACGCGGGCCGCCATATCCGGCTGCACCAGGTTGTACCAGAACACGCCGCCGCCGCCGGCGATGGCGGGCAGCCAGATCCAGGGACTGTCCGGAGCACCGTAGAACTGGCGCAGCGCGCGCCAGTAGCCGGTGAAGCCCAGTACGAACAGGGCGTTCCCCAGCGGCAGCATCACTGCGCGCGGCGCCAGGTCCTGCACCAGGAACAGCAGGCAGCCGCAGGCGTGCACCAGGGTGGAGACGCGCCAGCTGACGGCGCTGGGGCGCAGCGAATGCGGCAGGTCGCCATGCATCAGCCCGAGCACGCCGCCATTCGCCAGCATCATCAGCGCTGCAATCAGATATACGGTTTTAGGATCCATTCAGCTGCTTGGGACGCGGTAGCGCGCCGTTCCGGCAATGACAAGACAGCAATTTTACCCTTTCAACTCCCGCTCGAGGAAGCGCCAAACGGCCGGGTCCTGCATGGCGGCCAGGTTCAGGCGCATGCGGGTGGACGGCAGCTGGCTGGGCGAGAACAGGCTGCCCGGCGCCAGCAGCAGGTTTTCCGCCATGGCGTGGGCGGTCAGCACATTGGTGTCGCGGCCCGCGTCGGCCCAGACGAACATGCCGGCCGGCGCCGCCACGTCCACCTTCAGGCCCACGCGCTCCATCTGGCGGTAGGTGCGCCCGCGCAGCGCGTCCAGCCGTGCGCGGATGCGGTCCACATGCTTGCGGTACAGGCCTTCGGACAGGATTTTGTACACCACGCGCTCGCCGATCTCGCCGGTGGTCAGCGTGGACAGCATCTTGCGGTCGGCCAGGCGCTGCGCCCATTCCGGCTTGGTGGCGATAAAGCCCACCCGCAGATTGGCCGCCATGGTCTTGGAGAAGCCGCCCAGGTAGATCACGCGGTTGAGCTGGTCCAGCGCGGCCAGGCGCGTGGCCGGCTGCACCGCGCTGCCGGGATGCAGATCGCAATAAATGTCGTCCTCCACCACGGTGAAGCCGTGTTCCTCGGCCAGGCGCAGCACCTGGAAAGCCTTGGCGGCGGACAGCGAGGTCGAGCTGGGGTTGTGCAGCACCGAGTTGATGACGTACAGGCGCGGCTTGTGCAGCGCGGCCAGTTGCGCCAGCTGGGCCAGGTCCGGCCCGTCCGCTAGGCGCGGGATACCCACCACCTTGGCGCCCAGCGCGGCGAAGGAGCCGAACATCAGGAACCAGGCCGGGTCGTCGACAAAGATGGTGTCGCCGGGCAGTGTGAACTCGCGCGCCACCAGGTCCAGCGCCTGCGTCACGCCCGCCGTGGTGACGATCTGCGCCGGCGCGGCGGCAATCTCCAGCTCGCCCAGCTTGTGCTGCAGCTGCTGGCGCAGCGGCAGAAAGCCCTGCGGCACGCCGTAGTTGACCAGCTGCGCCGGGTTCTGGCGGCTGATGGCGCGCAGCGCGTTGGCGATGCTGGCGCCGTCCAGCCATTCGGACGGCAGCACGCCCGCGCCGGGCATCTGCTGGTGCGGCACCTGACGGAACATATTGCGCACCAGCCAGACCACATCCAGCTGGCTGGCGTCGCCGTCCGCCGGGGACGACAGCGTGGACAGCGCCGCGCCCGCAGGCGAGGAGCGCTCGCCCGCGTTCATCGGCGAGCGCTCGCGCACATAGAAACCGGCGCCGCGGCGCGACTCCAGGTAGCCGCGCGCCACCAGCTTGTCGTAGCCCGCCACCACCGTGAACGGACTCACGCCGTGCGCGGTGGCGAACTGGCGGATGGAAGGCATGCGCGCGCCGCTGCGCAGCAGCTTGTCGTCGATGCGCGCGGCCACCGAGCGCACGATCTGGTCGATCAGCGATTCGCCGGACTCGCGGGACAGCAGCGCCAGCAGCGGAACCGGCTTGGCGCGCACGGGGGCGTCCTGCAGGGTTGTATTGGTCATATCGCCATCACAGTATGTGAATTATGTGGAAAAGTGTATTGGCACTGTACTGGTGTTCTCACATAGGATACACCCATCCCTTTTTGAAAGCGAACCATGACTACGCAGATCGCCACCGTCCCGCGCCTGTCCGACGAAACACGGGGCATGCTGCTCGGCCTGGCCGGCGTGGCCATCTTCAGCCTGACGCTGCCCTTCACCCGCATGGCGGTGGCGGCGTTCGAGCCGTCCTTCGTGGCGCTGGGCCGCGCGCTGGTGGCGGCGCTGCTGGCCGGGCTGTGGCTGCTGTGGCAGCGCGCGCCGCTGCCGCCGCGCGCCGCGCTGCCGCAGCTGGCCGTGGTGTCGCTGGGCTGCGTGATCGGCTTTCCCTGGCTGACCTCGATCGCCATGCGCACCCTGCCCGCCTCGCACGGCGCGGTGTTGGTGGGCGTGCTGCCGCTGGCCACGGCCCTGTTTTCCGCCCTGCGCGGCTATGAAAAACCCTCGCGCGGCTTCTGGCTCATGGCCGTGCTCGGCTCCTCCCTGGTCGCCGGCTTCGCGCTGCAGCAGAGCGGCGGCAGCCTGCACGCGGCCGATCTGGCCGTGTTCGCCGCCGTGCTGCTGGCCGCCATGGGCTACGCCGAAGGCGGCCGCCTGTCCAGAACCATGGGCGGCCAGCAGGTCATCAGCTGGGCGCTGCTGCTGTCCGTGCCGCTGGTGCTGCCGGTGGTGCTGTGGGAATGCCGCGGCAGCTGGGACGCCATGCTGCACGCCGGCGCCCGCGCCTGGGGCGGCTTCGCCTACGTTTCCGTGTTCTCCATGTTCATCGGATTCTTCTTCTGGTACCGCGGCATGGCGCTGGGCGGCGTGGCCCGCGTGGGGCAGGTGCAGCTGGTGCAGCCCTTCCTGTCCATCGTCGGCGCGGCGCTGGTTTTGGGCGAAACTATAGAATTGAGCAATATTCTGTTTGCTTTGGCCGTTATTTCCGTCGTTGCTATGGGCCGCAAAATGCAGATCAGCAGCGAGAAAGACGTACAATAACGGTCTTAGCGCACTACCCTTGCAACCCTTTTTCTGGAATACCAAACATGTCCGTCTACGAAAAACTCAAATCGCTCGATATCACCCTGGCCCCACCGGCAGCTCCTGTCGCGGCCTACGTTATGTACGTGCAAACCGGCAACCTGGTATTCATCTCCGGCCATATCGCCAAAAAAGCCGACGGCAACCCATGGGTAGGCCAGCTGGGCAAGAACATCACCACCGAGGAAGGCCAGCAGGCGGCCCGCTCCATCGCCATCGACCTGATGGGCACGCTGCAAGCGGCCTGCGGCGGCGACCTGGGCCGCGTCAAGCGCATCGTCAAACTGATGAGCCTGGTGAACTCCACCCCCGACTTCACCGAACAGCACCTGGTCACCAACGGCGCCTCCGAGCTGCTGGGCGAAGTGTTCGGCGACGCCGGCAAGCATGCGCGCTCCGCCTTCGGCGTGGCGCAGATTCCGCGCGGCTCGTGCGTTGAAATTGAACTGATCGCCGAGATCGCCTAATTGACAGATACGGGCGGCGCCCACCCGGCGCCGCTCTTTCACGGCCGCCACAAGCGCGCTTGTTCATCGGCCGGACCCAGTCCGCCGACTTCCTCTGAGAGCAATCGTATGAAAATCGAAAACCCCCATCCCTTCCCGTGGCAGTTCGCCGAGCGCGCCAGCCAGATGCAAAGCTCCTTCATCCGCGAGATCCTGAAGGTGACCCAGCAGCCCGAGATCATCTCCTTCGCCGGCGGCCTGCCTTCGCCCGCCACCTTCCCGGTGGAACGCATGCAGGCGGCTTTCGACAAGGTACTGCGCGACAACGGTAAAGTGGCCCTGCAATACGGCCCGACCGACGGCTACCTGCCGCTGCGCCAATGGATCGCCGATTCGCTGTCGACCAACGGCGCCAAGATCGTGCCGGAACAAGTGCTGATGACCTCCGGCTCGCAGCAAGCGCTGGACCTGCTGGGCAAAGTGCTGATCGACGAAGGCAGCAAAGTGCTGGTGGAAACCCCGTCCTACCTGGGCGCGCTGCAGGCGTTCTCGGTCTACCGCCCCAACTTCGTCTCGGTCGCCACCGACGAGGACGGCCTGGTGCCGTCGTCGCTGAACGACGTGGCCGCCGGCGCGCGCCTGCTGTACGCGCTGCCCAACTTCCAGAACCCGACCGGCCGCAGCCTGTCCATCGCGCGCCGCCAGGAACTGGTGGAAACCTGCGCCCGCCTGGGCGTGCCGCTGGTGGAAGACGACCCTTACGGCTCGCTGAGCTACAAGGGCGAACCGGCGCCGAAGATGGTGGCCATGAACCCGGACGGCGTGATCTACATGGGCTCCTTCTCCAAGGTGCTGACCCCCGGCATCCGCCTGGGCTACGTGGTCGCCCCGCTGGCGCTGGTGCGCCGCCTGGAACTGGCCAAGCAGGCCGCCGACCTGCACACCTCGCAGCTGACGCAGATGGTGGTGCACGAAGTGATCAAGGACGGCTTCCTGGACCAGCACATCCCCACCATCCGCACCCTGTACGGCGACCAGTGCCAGTGCATGCTGGACGCCATGGCCGAACACTTCCCGGCCAGCGCCACCTGGACCAAGCCTGAAGGCGGCATGTTCATCTGGGTCAAGCTGCCGAAACAGATCAACGCCATGGAACTGCTGGACGAAGCCATCAAGCAAAAAGTCGCCTTCGTGCCCGGCGCGCCGTTCTACGCCAACGAGCCGGAGACCAACACCCTGCGCCTGTCCTTCGTGACCGTGCCGCCGGAACGCATCCGCGCCGGCGTGGCCATCCTGGGCAAACTGATCGCAGAACGCCTGTAATTCCGCAGCACCGCGTGGGCGCATCCGCCGCCCACGCCTCCCCTCCCCGGCGCCTGTTGCCCCATAACAACATGGACCGCCTTGCGCCACATCAAAAATACCAAAAGTTACTTAGTTTCGTAGCAGCAATAACAACATTCCCGAAAATAAGGGACGATCGCACTATTTTCCTCGTAGGCGACTCATGTTTTTTTACAATTTGAATTGGCAAAGCGGTATGATTTAGACAGATAGTTACCCTCGACCAGGCGATAAGTAATGACCAACGGCGGTTCCAGTTACTCCCCTCGTCGCGACGCAGCGATCCTGATCGTCGACGACGCACCGGCCAATCTGAGCGTATTGCGCAAGATGATGGTCGAGCAGGGCTACCAGACATTCGTCGCCACCTCCGGCGAGCGGGCGGTGCAGATCGCCCGGCGGGTGCATCCCGACTTGATCCTGCTGGACGTGGTCATGCCCGGCATAGACGGCCTGGAAACCTGCCGCCAGCTGAAAGCCAATCCCCTGACCGCAGGCATCCCCATCATCTTCATGAGCGCCAAGAACGAGGCGGAAGACGTGGTGGCCGGCTTCGACACCGGCGGCGTGGACTACATCGGCAAACCGCTGCGCATGGCCGAAGTTTGCGCGCGCGTGCGCACCCAGCTGCAAATCCGCATGAACAGCGAAACGCAGCAGGAGCAGGCCGAGCGGCTGCGCACCATCGTCAACTCCATGGCCGAAGGCCTGCTCATCATCGAGCCGGACGGCCGCATCCAGTTTACCAACCCGGCCTGCGACCAGTACCTGGGCTACGCGCCCAACGAGCTGGCCAGCAAGACCATCTTCGACCTGCTCAACCCGCTGGTGGCGCAGGAATACCTGGACTACTTCGGGCGCTACGCCGCCAATCCCGAGACGGCGCACAGCCACGGCACGCGCGAAGTCATCATCCGGCACAAGTTCGGCACCTCGGTGTGCATGGACCTGACCTTGACGCCGATGTTCATGCGCCAGCCGCTGTTCATCGGCCTGCTGCACGACATCACGCACCACAAGATGTCGGAAGACGCGCTGCAGCGCGCCGCGATGGTGGACCCGCTGACCAAGATCGCCAACCGGCGCCACTTCGACGGCTTCCTGGAAAAGGAATGGCAGCGCGCCATGCGCAGCGGCTCGCCGCTGTCGCTGGTGGTGCTGGACGTGGACCACTTCAAGCTCTACAACGACAGCCTGGGCCACGCGGCCGGCGACGTCTGCCTGCAGCAGGTGGCGCAAGCGATCAACGCGCACGCCCTGCGCGCCACCGACCTGGCGGCGCGCTACGGCGGGGAGGAATTCGTGCTGCTGTTCGCCGAGACCGACGCCGACTCCGCGCTGGCGCTGGCCGAATCGATACGCTGCCACGTCGAAGCGCTGCAGCTGCCGCACCCGCGCTCGATCACCTCGCCGTGGATCACGCTCAGCGTCGGCGTGGCCACCATCTACCCGCACCAGATGGAAAACACCGAAGCCCTGTTCGTCGCCGCCGACCGCGCCATGTACACCGCCAAGGAAAGCGGCCGCAACCAGGTCCAGTCCAGCAAGAGCGCCAGCCCCTCCACCGCCAGCGAAGCCCTGAAAACCGCCGCCCTCTAGCGTGCCCCACCCCGGGGTCAGTTCTGTCATCGCGTCACGGCCTCATCCATAACAGTACGTGACAGCCAAGCTCATGGAGCGATGACAGAACTGACCCCGGGTGACACGGGTGACAAGTCCCGCTGATTCGCGCTGGCGAGCGCTGGATGGACGGCTTAGGTGCGGTAGCTGGCGTCGAGCTTGTCGAGCTTGCGTATCAGCGCGGGCCAGGCGAAGGCGCCGCCCAGGCCGCTGGTCTGCACGCGCATGGCTTCGGCCACGCCTTGCACGATCTGCGGATGCACTTGCACCAGTTCGCCGCCGGCCTGCGCCGCCAGCTGGATCTGGCAGGTGGATTCGAAGATGTACATGGCGAGGAAGGCGTCGGCGATGCTGCCGCCGCAGGTGAGCAGGCCGTGGTTGCGCAGCATGAGGAAGTTGGCGCGGCCCAGGTCGTCCTGCAGGCGCGGCTTTTCTTCGTCGCGGAAGGCCACGCCTTCGTAGTCGTGGTAAGCCAGCGAGGCCAGCACGAAGGTCGATTGCTGCGAGATCGGCAGCACGCCGCATTTCTGCGCGCTCACCGCCACGCCGGCCCGCGTGTGGGTGTGGATCACGCACTGCGCGTCCTCGCGCGCGGCGTGCACCGCGCTGTGGATGACGAAGCCGGCCGGGTTCACCGGGAAGGCACTGTCGATCAGCTTGTTGCAGTCCTGGTCCACTTTCACCAGCGAGGACGCGGTGATCTCGTCGAACATCAGCCCGTAGGGATTGATCAGGAAGTGGTGCTCGGGACCGGGAATGCGGGCGCTGATGTGGGTGAACACCAGGTCGCTCCAGCCATGCAGGGCCACCAGCCGGTAGCAGGCGGCGAGGTCGACCCGCAGCTGCCACTCTTCCGGGCTGACGAGGTGTTGTACGGATGGGATGTTCATGGGAGTCTCCTGTGTAGTTTTAATCTAGTATCGCGGCGCGCTGGACTTGAGACTGTCAATTTCCTTACAATTGCCGCATGCCTTCCGCCATCCTGCTCGCCAATCCCTGGTACGCCGCCCTGCCCGCCGACGTGCGCGCGGCCATGCTGGACGGCGCTGAGCCGGTCAGGCTGCGGCGCGGCGAGATGCTGTTCCGCCAGGGCGACGCGCCCGGCGGCCTGTATGCGGTGCTGCGCGGTTCGCTGAAGGTGTCCACGCTGCGCGAGGACGGGCGCGAGGCCATCCTGGGCGTGATCGAACCGGGCACCTGGTTCGGCGAGATTTCGCTGATCGACAGCCTGCCGCGCACGCACGACGCCACGGCCATCGGCGCGTCCGAGCTGCTGGTGCTGCCGCACGAGGCTTTCCATGCGCTGATGGAGCGCCCGGTGTTCGCGCGCGCCGTGGCCTCGCTGCTGGCCACGCGGCTGCGCATGATGTACAGCATGATGGAGGACGCCACGCTGCGCAGCACCCGCGCCCGCGTGGTGCGCCGCCTGCTGCTGCTGGCGCGCGGCGACGCGGCCATGGCGAGCGCGGTGCGGCCGCGCATACCGGTGTCGCAGGAGGCGCTGGCCATGATGCTGGGCATTTCGCGCCAGACCTTGTCCAAGGAACTGAAGCAGCTGGAGGCGCTGGGCGCCATCCACATCGGCTACCGGTGCATAGAACTGTTGTCCGGGACGGCGCTGCGGGATGCCGCTTAAGCAAGCTCGACTTTGTTAACAGATTCTGTGGATAAGCATGTTAACAAGCCGGACAACGGCCGCCTAAGTGACTGTTTAAAAAGAGAAAAGTTATCCCGCACATTTTTTCAGCAGCGGGAGTTATTCACAGGCGAGGCACGGGCACTACGGCGCTTCGGGGTAGCCGGTAATGTCGGCGATCTCCGCGTACATGGGCTGCAAGCGCTTGTACATTTTCAGGTAGACGCGCTGGTAGAGCTGCTCGTAGGTCTTGCGGCTGGCTTCCGACGGCTGGAACACGCGGCCGGGCCGCGTCATGGCCCGGATGGCGGCGGCGAAGTCCGCATGCAGGCCCAGGCCCGCCGCCGCGCAGATGGCGGCGCCCAGGCCGGAGGTTTCATACAGGTGGGCGCGCGCGGCGGGCAGGCCGAAGATGTCGGCCGAGAGCTGCATGGCCGCGTCGCTTTGCGAGCCGCCGCCGGCGATGCGCAGTTCCGTCACCCGCACGCCGCTGCGTTTCTGTATCCGCTCCGTGCCTTCGCGCAGCGCGTAGGCCAGCCCTTCCAGTATCGCCCGGTACATATGGGCGCGCGTGTGCACGTCGCCAAAACCTATCATCGCACCCTTCGCTTCCGGACCGGGCACCTTGATGCCGGGACTCCAGTAGGGCTGCAGCATCAGGCCCATGGAGCCGGGCGGCACGGCGTTCACCAGCTTGTCGAACTGGGCTTCGGGCGAGGTGCCTTTTTCGGTGGCGGTGGCCTGCTCCAGGTGGCCGAACTGCTCCTTGAACCAGTTCACCATCCAGTAGCCGCGGAAGATCTGCACTTCGGTGCTGTAGGCGCCCGGCACCGCCGACGGGTATGGCGGAATGAAGGGCGTGACTTCGATGTACTTGCTGTTGGTGGTGTTGATGGTGGCCGTGGTGCCGAAACTGAGGCAGCCTATGTGCGGCTCCAGGCAGCCCGCGCCTATCACTTCGCATGCCTTGTCGGCGGCGGCGGCCACCAGCGGCGTGCCTAGCGGGATGCCGGTGGCCTGCGCCGCTTCGGCCGTGATGGCGCCGATCACCGTGCCGGGCTGCACCAGCTCGGGCAGCATCTCGGGACGCACCGCCAGCGCCTGCCATTTCCAGTCGCGCGCGCCGGCCCAGCGGTGCTTCTTGTAGTCGAACGGCAGGTAGGCCACCTGCGAGCCGGTCGAGTCCACGTAGCTGCCGCACAGGCGATGGTTCAGATAGCCGGACAGCAGCAGCACCTTGTGCGTCCTGGCCCAGATGTCAGGCTGGTGGGCGGCGATCCAGTTCACTTCGGCCTCGCGGCGGAAGTAGTTGATGGTGCCTTCCACGCGCGCCAGCTTGAAGGCGGCCTTCCACAAGGGGCCGATGGGCGGCACGGTGCTAGTGCGGCGCTGGTCCAGCCAGGTGATGGCGGGCCGCAGCGGCTTACCGTCCTTGTCCACGTTGATGACGGTGCCGCGCTGCGTGGTGACGGCCACGCCTTTCACCTCCTCGCGGCGGATGCCCGAATCTTCCCACAGCCGCTGGCAGGCGATGCAGACCGCGCTCCAGTAGCCTTCCGCCTTGTGCTCGGCCCAGCCGGGGTGGTCGGAGTAATAGGGCTGGAGGTGGACCTGGGTCTTGGCGGCGAGGTTGCCCGCCAGGTCGAACAGCAAAGCGCGCACGCTTTGGGTGCCGTTGTCGATGGAGAGGATGTAAGGTCCGGGCATGTTATGCGGGCAAGCTGTAATGAGTGTTCAATAATGCCAGATAGGCGGCCTGTTCGGCATCCCAGCGGGCGTCGTCCCAGCCCAATTCGGGCTGGCAGATGGCGCGCGCGCGCGGCAGGATGGCGGCGCCGCCGGCCCTGAGCTGCAGGCCGATACGCAGGCGGCGCAGCAGCAGGTCTTCCAGGCGCTGCACGGATTCGTGCCGCGCGGCCCAGCGCAGCTGCGCCCAGATACTGGCGGTGCCCGGGATCAGATCGAGTTCGCCCTCGTGCGCGCAGCCGATCAGCGCCTGCGCGCTGGCGCCGTAGCGGCCTTGCAGGCGTTCGGCCTGGCCGGCGGGCAGGCCTTGTCCGCGACGGAGCGCAGCGGTGGACGCGAAAATGGACTGCGGCGCAAGGTCCGCGTGCCAGCCGGGCAGCATGGGTGCGGCGGCGCGCAGCGCGTCCAGCGCGATCACGCGGAAGGTGGTGAGCTTGCCTCCGGTGACCGTGAGCAGGCCGTCTTCCAGCCAGAGCGCATGCTCGCGGGTTTCCTTGGACGGGTCTGCCTGGCCGCTGTCGATCACGGGGCGCACGCCGGCATAGGTGGCGAGGATGTCGCTTTCCTGCAGGTCCAGTTCCGGGAACTGGCTGCGCAGCGCGGCCATCAGGTAGTCCACTTCGCCGCGCGTGATGGCGGCTTCGAAGTTCATGTCTTCGCTGTGGTCCACGTCCGTAGTGCCGGCCAGGGTGACACCCTCCCAGGGGAAGGCGAATACGGGGCGGCCGTCGGCCGGGTGCATCAGGCTGACGGCTTGCGCCAGCGGCAGGCGCCATGCGGGCAGCACCAGGTGGCTGCCGCGCAGCGGACGCAATCGTTTGCCGCCGCTGGCGCGCAGCGCGTCCGCCCAGGCGCCGGTGGCGCTGACGACGACACGCGCGCGCACTTCATGCGCCGCGCCGGTGGGCGCGTCGAGCAGGCGCGCGCCGCATACTTTGCCGTCTGCGCTGCGCAGCAGGCTTTGCACGCACAGATAGTTGAACGCTGTTCCGCCCAGCGACTGGGCTTCCTGCAACACGCGCATGACAAGGCGGGCGTCATCCGTCTTGGCGTCGCTGTAGCACATGCCGCCGCGCAGGCCTTCGGTGCTGATGTGCGGGGCGATGGCCAGGAATTCGGCGCGCGGGTAGTAGTGGCGGGCGCGCTGGCCTGCCATGTAATCGTAGATGGCCAGCCCGGCGAGAAACGCGCGGCGGCCGGGCTTGCGGCCTTCGTAGTCGCCGAAGGCAAAGCTTTGCGGCTCCACCAGTCCGGCCGCTTCGCGCAGCAGGCTTTCGCGCTCGTGCACGGACTCGCGGGTGAGCGAGAATTTGCCTTCCTTCAGATAGCGCAAGCCGCCGTGCACCAGCTTGGACGAGCGGCTGGACGTGCCCCATGCAAAGTCGCGCTGCTCCACCAGCAGCGCTTTCAGGCCGCGCCGCGAGGCTTCCAGCAGGATGCCCGCGCCGGTGATGCCGCCGCCGATAATCAGCAAGTCCCAGTCGCGCGCAAGCAGTTCGGCAAGCGCCGCGCGCCCGCCGGGCTGCCAGTGCGGCGCCGGCGTTGTCTCGCTCGCGGCCGCGCTCATGGCTTCGCCGCCGGCAGCAGCTTGCCGGGGTTCATCATGCCCTGCGGGTCGAAGTGGCGGAAGATGGCCTCCATGGCCGCGATGCCCGCCGCGCCTTTTTCCGCCGCCAGGTAAGGCGCATGGTCGCTGCCCACGCCGTGCTGGTGGCTGATGGTGCCGCCGCTGTTCACGATCGCCAGGCTGGCCGCCTGCTTGAGCGAGCGCCAGCGCGCCATGTCCTCCTCGTAGTCGCCCGCCAGCCGGTACACAAACGTGGTGTACACGCTGGCGCCCTGCGCGTACAAGTGCGACAGGTGGGTATAGGCGTGCACTTGCTCGCCATGCTGCGCAAGCGCCTTGGCGGCCGCCGCTTCCACCGCATGCATGGTGGACTCCACCAGCGGCCAGTCCACCGCCGTCTCCACCGTGTCGATCACATAGCCGTGCTCCCAGGCCGCGTTGCGCAGGTAGACGTTGCGGAAGCGGTTCTGCTTCCACTTGTCGCCCATCTTGCGGCCCACATGCACGCCGCCGTGACCGCGCGCCAAACGCAGCGCGGCGGCTATGGCGGCCTTGGCCTGCGGCCTGGCGCCGCTGGCGCCCAGCATCAGCATGCACTTGCCGTCCTTGCAGCCGCGCAGCGACAGCCAGCCTTCCAGCAGTCCTATCAGCTTCTTGTGGCCGGCCAGCGCCAGCATGGTGGTGGTCTCCAGTGCGTTCGACAAGCGCAGCATGGACAAGCCGAGTTTTGCCTGCGCCAGCTCGCGCACCGCCGTCTCCGCGCTCGCCCAGTCAGGGAAGAACACGGCATGGAAAGCTTCGTACGCGGGCAGCGGCGACACGCGCACCACCGCTTCGGTCAGGATGCCGATACGGCCTTCCGATCCCAGCACAATCTCGCGCAGGTCCGTGCCTGCCGCCGATGCGGGGAAGGTGGGAATCTCCAGCCGGCCCACCGGCGTTTCCACCGTGCCGCCGGCGAACATCTGCTCTATGCGCCCGTAGCGCAGCGACTGCTGGCCCGAGGAGCGCGTGACGATCCAGCCGCCCAGCGTGGAGTACTCGAAGGACTGCGGATAGTGGCCCAGCGTGTAGCCGTGCGCGCGCAGCTGCGCTTCGAGGTCCGGACCGTACACGCCCGCGCCGAAGGTGGCCAGCTGCGAGGCGCGGTCCAGGTGCGCCATGCGGCACAGGCGCGTGAGGTTCACAGCCAGCGTGGCCTGCCCGCCCTCGCCCGCCGTCAGATGGCCTGCCACGCTGGTGCCGCCGCCGTGCGGAACGATGGCCGCGCCGTAGCGCTGCGCGTAGTCCAGCAGCTCGCGTACGTCTTCCGCGCTTTCCGGAAAGGCCACGCCATCGGGCGCGGCGCCGATGCGGCCATAGCGCAGCTTCAGCCAGTCCGGCAGGCTTTGCCCAAGCGCGTTGCGCAGGCGGACCGGCGCGCTGGTCTCTACCAGCCGGTGGTAGGGCAGGCGCGGCGGCGCCAGCGCATTGCAGGCCTGCTCGAACGTGGCGTCCTCCCTGCCCTTGCCCGCGCCTATGCGCCGGGCCAGGAAGGCCAGCGCGTCCGCCTCCAGCGCAAAGTTGACCGCATCGTCGCCCCAGCCGTTCCAACGTCTCATGTTTTTTTCTCCGCTTGCTATACTGGCGCACCTGGCCAAATGATGACTAGAGAATAAGACCAAACCCGCCTCCGGTATTGCGCTTTCATGACACACGCCTTGTTCGATTATGCCAATCACGGCCGCGTAGCCGGCTCCTATCTGCAGCCGCTGCTGGAGGCTGCGGCGGCGCGCGGCTTGGCGGCGCAGGCGCTGGAGCAGGCGGCCGGCCTGGCGGCGGGCGCGCTGGAGCCGCTGCCAGAGTCCCTGCCGGCAGCAGACTATGTGCGCCTGCTGGATACCGCCGCCGCGCTGGCGGACGATCCGCATTTCGGCCTGCACGTGGGCGAGCGCGTCAAGCTGGGCACCTACAGCGTGTACGGGCTGATCCTGCTGAGCTGCCGCGATTTCGGCCACGCTTTCGAGCAGACCATACGCTATGAACAGCTGGCGCACGACCTGGGCCGCTCCAGCCTGGAGGTGGAAGGCGGCCTGGCGCGCTACACCTGGCACAGCCGCTTTACCGGCGCGGGCAGGCATCTTGCGGACAGCGTGTTCGCGGGCATCCGCGTGTTCGGCAACTGGCTGGCAGGGGCGCCGCTGCCGCCGGCGCGGCTGGAGCTGATGCATGACGGCGGCGGCCCTGCGCTGCATGGCGAATATCTGCGCGTGTTCGGCGAGCTGCCGCAGTTCGGCGCCGAGGCCAATGTGGCGAGCTTTGATGCGCAGCTGCTGGCGTGGCCGGTGCCGAATGCGGATGTGGGCATGTATCCGGTGCTGCGCCAGCATGCGGAGCAGTTGCTGCAGCAGCGCGCGCAGGCTGATGCGGGCATCGCGGCGCAGGTGCGGGAGGCGGTCGTGCGCGGCCTGCCGCAGGGGCAGGCGCGGCTGGCGCCGGTGGCGCAGGAGCTGGGGCTGTCGCCGCGCACCTTGCAGCGCAAGCTGAGCGATGCGGGCGTGAATTTCCAGCAGGTGCTGGACCAGACGCGCTTCGCGCTGGCCAGGGATTACTTGCGGCAGCCGGGGCTGAGCTTGGTGGATATTGCGTTTTTGCTGGGGTATCAGGAGCAGAGCGCTTTTAATCACGCCTTCAGGGAGTGGGCGGGGGTGAATCCGGGGGCTTGGCGGGTTGCGGCGCAGAGCGCCTAAGCCGCCCTGCGCGGTTCGACGCCAAGCGGCATTTTTCAGGTCTCCGCGCCGCGCACGCGGACGAAGGGGCCGAGGCAGGCGTCCATGCTGGCTTGCAGGCACATGAGGAACATATTGCCGGAATGGTGGAACAGGATGAAGCTCGACACCGCCTGCCCCACTTCGGCCACTTGCCCCGAACAGTCTTTCTTGCCGTTGTCTTTGACGATCTTGTCGGAGGTCTTGTAGAAGCCGTTCTTGTCGGGCTGGTCGTCGATAAGGAATTCGGTTTCGGCCACTTCGGACGCGCTGGTGATCAGCGCCGTGCCATCCGCGCGCATACGGTAGATTTCCTGGCAGGAGCCGTCCGGCAGCACGAAGCGCCAGGTGCCGACGATGGGGTGATCGTTGCGCACGGGGGCGGCGTTGCCGGGCGCCGCGCCGCATAGGGCGCAGGCCAATATCATCAGGCGTACCAGCCGGCTCAGGAAATACATGGCGAACCTCCGCGTTGGCGTTGGATGCGTCCAGTATATCCCGGCCCGGCAAAGCGCGTTTTACTTCTCCGCCACCGCCTTCATGCTGGCCAGGCCTTTTTCAAAATCCGGTCCTACCATTTTGTCCATGCTGACGAACACGCCCATCAGCTTGGTTATAAAGGCGCTGGGGCCGGACATGGTCCACACCACGGTGGTGCTGTCGCCCTTGGGTTCCAGCGTGAACACGGTGGTGTTGTGCGACTCGAACGGTTTCAGGAAGTCGAGCTTGATGTCGATCTTGCTCGGCGCGGCGGCGCCGGTGATCTCCATGCGGCCTGCGCCCACCTGGTCGTTGCCCTCCCAGCCGTACACGGCGCCCACGCCCGTCGGCGCGCCGCTGAAGGTGCGCACCATTTTCGGGTCCAGGTGCTCCCACGGCGACCAGGCGCTCCAGTTGTGGAAATCACTGATCATGGGGTAAATCTTGTCCGGCGCGGCTTTGATGGTGATGCTGCGCGTGACGGTGAAGCTATTGGGCTGCGCCAGCGCCAGGCCGAGGATGATGACGATGATGGCGGTAATGGCGATGGCGATTTTCTTGAGCATGGGGTCTCCTGCTGTCATGGTTTTTATAGGCCGGCTGTTGCCGAATGCGCAAGCCTAGCATGGTTTTTTGGCTACGTTGTCAAAAAAATGCGGCGCGGCCGTTCACGCGCCGCGTGCGCGCAACAGCAGCGGCAAGGCGCTCGGCGTCATCGTGAAGGTGAAGCATTCCTCCACCGGCGGCGCGCCTTCCCGCAGCGTGAAATCGAAGTTATGCAGAATCATGGACATGGCCATTTTGATCTCGGCCGTCGCCAGGTAGCGCCCGGGGCAGAAGCGTGGCCCGCCGCCAAAGGGGAATATCTTGCGCGCCGGGTCGGAGACGGAGGCGGCGGCGGAATCCGCGCCGCCTTCGGCGCCGGCCAGCCAGCGCTCGGGCAGAAAGGCGGCCGGCTCGGTAAAGCCGCCGTCGCGTTCCGCCGCCTGGCGCAGCAACAGGAAGACCACCGTACCGGGCGGAATCTGCACGCCGCCTATCAGCGTTTCCACATTGCTCTCGGCAGCCATGAAGGGCGCCACCGGCTTCAGCCGCATGGCCTCCTGCGTGGCCGCGTCCAGGTAGGCCATGCGCTCGAGCAGATGGGGGTCGCGCGCCACGGTGTCCGTGCCGAGCAGGCTGTCCGCCTCCGCTGCGGCGCGGGCCACGGCGGCGGGCGACTGCGGCAGCAGGTTGAGCAGCCAGGCCACCGTGTTGGAGGTGGTGTCCTCGCCGGCGAACACCATGGTGATGGCGTTGCCGATCACGGCGCTGTCGGTGAAGCCGGAGCCGGCTTCGTCGCGCGCGGCCACCAGCGCTTCCAGCATATTGGAAGGCTTGGCCCGCAAGGCGGGATCGGCCTCCATGCGCGCGCGGGTCTGCGCGATGAAGCCCTCAATGGCGTTGTGGATGCGCGCGGCGGCGGCGTCTGCCTCGCGGTCCACCGGCAGCTTGAACAGCTTCCAGTATTCCACCGGCGTGACCAGGCGGCGCGCCACGCGCTTGAAGATGAATTCGATATCGCGCTGCAGCGGGTTGTCCTCGTGCTCCAGCGTGTTGATGTCCTGCCCCATGGCCAGGCCTATGGTCACGTCCAGCGTGTAGGCTTTCAGGTCGCGCAGCACGTCCACCGCGCGCCCGGCGGCCAGCGCGGCCTTCCAGCGCAGGCACAGGCGCTCGGTCATCATGGCCAGCGTGGGGAAGAAGCGGTGCACCACTTCCGGCGTCAACGCGCGCATGGCCAGCTTGCGCTGGCGGCGCCACTCCTCGCCCTCGGCAGTGAACAGGCCGCGCGTGCCGGCCTCTTCCAGCATGCGCGCGGTGCGCGTGGAGCGGCGGAAGGTGTCCGGCCGGTCGCGCAGGATGCTGGCGATCAGGCCGCGGTCCGCCACCACCACGAAGCTGCGCCGCACCATGGTGAAACGGTAGATGGGACCGAACTCGCGCGCCCAGTCTTCCATATTGCGGTGGAAGCGGCCGGGCTGGATCTGGCGCAAATTGCCCAGCAGCGGCAGGCCTTTGGGGCCGGGCAGATCCGCGACGCAGCGCATCTCCGCCGTGCCTGCCGTGTTTGCAGTGTCAGCCATCTCTCATCCTGGGGTGGGCAGATTATCTGTTAAACAAACTGTACGCCTGCTGCCATCACGAGGAATGAAGATCCGGCCTAGGCCAGCGCTTCCTTGGCCGCTTCTTCCGGCGTCAGGCCGTCATAGAACTGGTCGGTGAACCATTCGATCTGTTCCTCGATGTGTTCCTGCGCCTGTTCCACGGTGGCGCCGCCCTGCACCAGAAAGCCCTCCACTTCTATGCACCAGTGAATCAGCGCCAGGGTTTCTTCGTCCAGCTCTTCTTTTTTCTTTGCCATGCTTGCTACACCTTCACTGTTACGGTATTGAATGCCAGCCTACAGTGTAGCAGCATGGAGCGCGCTTACTTCGCTTCCGGGTACAGCACCATCTGCAGATAGTTCTCCATATTGAAGTAGCGTTTGGCCGCAGCCTGCAGGTCCGACGGCTTGATGGCCGCCACGCGCTGCTCGTACTTCAGGATGCTGTTGGCCGGATCGGTGCCGTTCACGGCCGCGCCCTGCAGGCGGCTCAGCCAGTAGCCGTTCTCGCGCAGCGCCTTGCGGTAGCTGGTGTTCCAGTTCTCCTTCACCTTGGCCAGGTCGGCCGGGTCCGGGCCTTCGTCCTGCATCTTGCGTATCAATTCCATGGTGGCGGCGATCACCTTGCCGGTGTTCTGCGGCGCGCATGGCAGCGAAGTCTGGATCTGGTAGGAGCCATACGGACGCTTGCTCAGGCCGCCGCCGATCTGGCCGCCGTAGATCACGCCCATTTTCTCGCGCAGGGTTTCAATCAGCTTGATGTTGAGCACTTCCAGCATGGCCTGCATCTGCATCTGCGCTTCTTCCGTGTACTTCGCTTCGCCGGTGAACACCAGCGCCACGGTGCTCTTTTGCTCCGAGCCCTTGTACACCTCCTGCTTGACCACGCCCTTCACGGGACGGATGCCCGGATCCTTGTAGTCGGCCACGATGGCCGGCGCCGGCAGGCTGGCCAGGTAGGTGGCGATCAGCGGCTTGATCCTGGCCACGTCGAAACTTCCCACCAGGTAGAAGGTGAAACCCTTGGCGCTGGCGAAGCGTTCCTTGTAGATCTCCATCACGCGGTCGAGCTGGATCTGGTCAAAGTCCTCCACGCGCGGCGCGCGCGGCGCCAGCGGATGATTGTTGTACAGCGTGGCGGTCAGCGTGTCGCCGAACACCGCTTCCGGCGTCAGCAGCGCATTGCGCGCCAGCTCGCGCTGCTTGCCGATAAAGGACGCGTACAGCGCCTCGTCCTTGCGCGGCTGCGTGAATTCCAGGTGCGCCAGCTGCAGCATGGTTTCCACGTCGTTGCTGCCGGAGCTGCCGCGCAGGCCTTCGGACAGGGTGGCAATGCTGGCGCCGGAGACGGCGGTCTTCCCGGCCAGGATCTTCTGCATGTCGGTGGGCGTATAGCCAAGCAGGCCCATTTGCGCCACGATGGTGCTGGCGTAGCGGGCGTTGAACATGTCCTTGGCATCGTACAGCGACTGCCCGCCGAAGCGGTGCGCGCCCATCAGCACCTGGTCGTTCTTGAAGTCGGTGGGCTTGAGCACGACCTTCACGCCGTTGCCCAGCGTGAGCTCGGTCAGGCCCAGCGCCTTGTTGACGGTCTCCTTGACGATGGTTCCGGCCTTGGGCGGCTTGGCCATCAGGCTGGTGGCGTACACCTTCTCCGCCTGCGCCTGCACCGCCACCATCTCGGCCGCGTTGACGGCGGCCAGCAGTTCCTCGCCTTTCGGCGCCGGCTGGTCGGACTTCTCATTGCCCATGTAGACCACCAGCTTGTGCTGGTCGGCCGGCAGCAGCTTGCGCGCTGCGGCGTTCACTTCATCCAGCGTAATGCCCGGCACCAGCTCGGTGGTGTAGGCATACTCGTTGGCGATGCCCGGCATGGATTCGTTCACCAGGAAGTTGCGCGAGTACTCGGCCGCGAAGGTGGCCGATTCGGATTTGTCGCGCTCGTTGTACACGCGTTCCACCTGGCGCAGCATCCCCTTCTTGATGCGCTCCAGTTCCGACGCGGTAAAGCCGAACTGGCGCGCGCGCTCGCTCTCCTGCACCAGCGCGCTGATGGCCGGCTGCGGACCGCCCTTGCCAAGCACGGCCAGCGCGCTGAAGGACTGGTAGCCGTGCGCCACCTTGCCCATCGCGCCGCCGCCCTGGATAAAGGGCGGTTCGGCCTGCTGCGTCAGCTCGTTCATGCGCTGGCCCAGCATGGACATCACCATGCCCTCCACCAGCTTCTGGCGATAACCGGCAAAGTCGGTGTGCTCCTTGTACGGCTCGATGGCGTAGCGGATGTAGAGCATATTGGCCGGCGACTCCTTGTCCAGGAACACCAGCGATTCGGAATAGGCGCGCGACTGGATGGGCGCGTAGGCGCGCGGGCGCGGCTGCTCGGGATTTTTCAGCTGGCCGAAATGGCTCTGCACCAGCTTTTCCGCTTCCGCAGGCTCGATATCGCCCACCACGATCACGGCCATCAGGTCCGGGCGGTACCAGTCGCGGTAGAAGCGCTTGATGGCTTCCGGCTTGAAGTTCTTCAGCGTGTCTTCCAGCCCGATAGGCAGCCGCTCGGCGTAGCGCGAGCCGTTGAACAGCTTGGGCATGAGCACCTTGTTCATGCGGTCGCCCAGGCCCTTCCCGATGCGCATCTCCTCCAGCACGATGCCGCGTTCGCTGTCGATGTCGGCCTCGTTCAGCGACAGGCCGCCGGCCCAGTCCTGCAGCACCTTGAAGCCGGTCTCGATGTTCTCCTTCTTCGCGGTGGGGATGGGCAGCATGTAGACGGTTTCGTCGAAGCTGGTGTAGGCGTTCAGGTCGGCGCCGAACTTCACGCCTATCGACTGCAGATAGGAGACCAGCTCGTGGCGCTTGAAATTGGTGGAGCCGTTGAAAGCCATGTGTTCGGTGAAGTGCGCCAGGCCGCGCTGGTCGTCATCCTCCAGGATGGAACCGGCTTTCACCACCAGGCGCAGCTCCAGCTTCTGCTCCGGCTTGGCGTTCTTCTTGATGTAGTAGGTCAGGCCGTTGGCCAGCTTGCCGACCTTGACTTCCGGCGCCATCGGCAGTTGGGCCGACAGGTTGATTTCGGCCTGGGCCATCAGCGCGCAGCTGAGCAGCACGGCGGCGGACAGGACTCGCATAGTCATCACACTCATGGTATTTCCGCTTTCCTTACTTGGTTTCCGGGTGCAGAACCGCTTGCACGTAATTGTCGAACTTGATGTAGCGCTTGGCCACCTCCCGCAGGCTTTCCGGCGTGATCGCCGCGATGCGCTGCTCGTCGCGCAGCAGGATGGCGGGATCGCTGCCGTTGGCATACGCGCCCTGCAGGCCGTTGAGCCAGAAGCCGTTGTCCTGCAAGGCCCTGCGGTAGGACAAAATCCAGTTGGTCTTTACCTTGGCCAGGTCCGCCGGGTCCGGCCCCTGCTCCTGCATCTTCTTCAGCAAGTCCATGGTGGCGGCGATCACCTTGGGCACGCTGCCGGATGCACATGGCAGATTGGCGCTGAAGGCAACCTGGCCGTAGGGCTGCTTGCTCAATTTGCCGGTGAAGCTGCCGGTGTAGAGCAGCCCCTTCTCGTCGCGCAGCACGTCGACCAGCTTGATGTTGAGTACTTCGGCCAGCGCGCGCACGCGCATCGCCTCGTCCTCCGAATACGGCGCCTCGCTGGTGAAGCGCAGGTTGATCCGGCTTGATTTCTCGGAGCCACGGTAGATGTCGGTCTTGATCAAGCCTGTCGCCGGGCGCACGCCACGGTCGCGGAAAGCGGTGGGAATGTCGGCCACAGGCAGGCTGCCCAGGTAGGTGGCCAGCAGCGGCTTGAGCTTGTCCACCTCGAAGCTGCCCACCAGCACAAACGTGAAGTCCTTGGCGCTGGAAAAACGCTCCCGGTAGATCTCGGCCACGCGGTCCAGTTTGAGCTTGTCGTAGTCCGCCGGCTGCATCAGGCGCGGCAGCAGCGGATGGTCGTTATACATGGCGCCGGTGATCTTGTCGCCGAACACCGCATCGGACGTGGCGGCCCTGGCCGTCGCCAGTTCGCGCTGCTTGGCGATGTAGGAGGCGAACAGGTTCTCGTCCTTGCGCGGGCGGGTGAAACGCAGGTGCACCAGCTGCAGCATGGTTTCCACTTCCGCCGTGCCGGCGCTGGCGTTCACATTTTCATACAGCTCGCTGATGTTCACGGCCGCCTGCACGGATTTGCCCGCCAGGACTTTGCCCAGTTCCAGCGGCGCGTAATCCATCAATCCCATACCCGCGACAATGCTGCTGGCCAGGCGCGCGCTGTGCAGGTCGGCGGCGTCGTACAGCGACTGGCCGCCGGGGCGGAAGCCGCCCATCAGCACTTGCTGGGTCTTGAAGCTGGTCGGCTTGAGGACCACGCGCACGCCGTTGCTCAAGCTTAGCTCGGTGATACCCAGCGCCTGGTTCACGCTTTCCTTGACGATGCTGCCCGGCTTGGGCAGCGTGTCCATCAGGCTGGCGCCGTAGACTTTTTCCACCAGCGGCGGCAGCGGCGTTGCCTCGGCCGCTGCGGCTGCGGCCAGCAGCGCGTCGCGCGACGGTGCCCGCACTTCTCCGCGATCGCTGCCGCCGTAGACCGCCAGCTTGGGCTGGCCCGACGGCAGCGCCTTGGCCGCAGCGCCGTTCACCTCCTCCAGCGTGACGGCGGGCAGCAGCTCTTTCAGGAATTCATACTCATAGGCCGGCCCGGGCAAGGCTTCGCCCAGCAGGAAGGAGCGTATCAGCGGCACGGCCACGCTGGCCGAGTTGATGGTGTCGCGTTCCCGGTAGCGCACTTCCGCCGCGCTCATCAAACTCTTGCGGGCACGCTCCAGTTCCGCCGCCGTGAAACCATGGCGGCGCGCGCGTTCGTTCTCCTGTATCAGCGCGGTCACCGCCGGCTGGGCGCCGCCCTTGCCCAGCACCGCATTCGACTGGAACATGCGGTAGCCGGGGGCTATCGTACTGCGCGCGCTGCTGCCCTGGATGAAGGGGGGATTGGCGCTTTGCGCCAGTTCCGCCAGCCGCAGCGACAGCATGGACGTGTACAGCCGCTCGATAAGCTGCGCGCGGTAGCCGGCCATGGTGTTGTCCGGACGGTGGGGCTCGGCCGGATAGGTGATCGTCACCGTATTGCTGGGGGCTTCATTGTAGCGCTGCACCAGGGCGTCGTTGGCGGCATAGGGCGGAATCTCGGCGTAGATGCGGGGGCGCGGCGCGGCCGGTCCGGCCATCTTGCCGAAGTGCTTGTTCACCAGCTGTTCCGCTTCGGCCGGATCGATATCACCCACCACGATCACGGCCATCAGGTCCGGCCTGTACCAGTCGCGGTAAAAGCGTTTGACCGCCTCCGGCGCGAAGGCGTGCAGCGACTCGACGGTGCCGCTGGGCAGCCGGTCGCCATAACGTTCGTTGTTGAAGCGCTTGGCGTACAAGTCCTTGGTGTTCCTGGTGCCGCCGCGCAGGCGCAGCTCCTCCAGCACGATGGCGCGCTCGCTTTCAATGTCCGCGTCGTTGAGCACCAGGCCGTGCGCCCAGTCCTCCAGCACCTGGAAACCCTTGTCCAGGTCTTCTTTTTTACCGAGGGGCAGCGGGAGGATGTAAACCGTTTCGTCAAAGCCGGTGTAGGCGTTCAGGTCCGCGCCGAATTTCACGCCGATGGACTGCAGATAGGAGACCAGTTCGTGGCGCTTGAAATGGTTGGAACCGTTGAAGGCCATGTGCTCGGTGACGTGGGCCAGGCCGCGCTGGTCGTCGTCTTCCAGCATCGAACCGGCTTTCACCACCAGGCGCAGCTCCAGCCGCTTCTCCGGCTTGGCGTTCTGCTTGATGTAGTAGGTAAAGCCATTGGCCAGCTTGCCAACCTTGATGTCGCGCGCCATCGGCAGGGGCGCGGCAGGATCGATTTCGGCCAGTGCGGGCAGCGCGGAGACCAGCAGGATAACAGCGGCGGCCGCTGCGGCGCGCAATTTCATAATAGCCATGCTTAGCAGGATGATATTAAATAAGTTGCCACAATACACGAAGTCTGCGCGATTGGGCTACAATCGCTGCGTCTCATTGTAGAGGCATTAACCAATACGTCTTCGGGGCGGGGTGAAATTCCCCACCGGCGGTAAAACCGGCAACGGTCAAGCCCGCGAGCGCTTGCTCACGCAAGGTCAGCAGATCTGGTGCAATTCCAGGGCCGACGGTCATAGTCCGGATGAAAGAAGATGTGCGCTGCAACGCGGCTTCCCTATCGAGCGATCGAGACGGGCAGCCGCGCGTCGTCGCTTGCCCTGATGCGTTTTTCGCCAACTTATGCGAGGAGCGTTTCACCCATGCTAGTCAATCAAGAAGTCAACCCATACACCCTCTCCAGTCCAGATCTCGAAGGCCGCATCCAGTCCGCGCTGGCGGCCATGCGCGCGGGCGTGCCCGTCATCCTGCTGGACGATTTCGACCGTGAAAACGAAGCGGACCTGATCGTGGCGGCCGACAAGCTCACCGTGGAAACCATGGCGCTGATGATAAGGGAGTGCAGCGGCATCGTCTGCCTGTGCCTGACCGCGGACAAGGTGCGGGAACTGGAGCTGCCGCCCATGGCGCCGGACAACGGCAGCCGCTACGGCACGCCGTTCACGGTATCGATCGAAGCGCGCCACGGCGTGACCACGGGCGTGTCCGCCGCCGACCGCGTGACCACCATCCGCGCCGCCACGGCGGCGGGCGCCAGGCCGGCGGACGTGGTGCGGCCCGGCCATGTCTTCCCGCTGCGCGCCACGCCGGGGGGCGTACTGGCGCGCAAAGGCCACACCGAAGGCTCGGTGGACCTGGCCATCATGGCGGGCCTGAACCCGTCGGCCGTGCTGTGCGAGCTGATGAACCCGGACGGCACCATGATGCGCGGCGCGGACATCGAACGCTTCGCCGAATTGCACGGCATGCCCATTCTGACCATCGCCGAGATGATCGAGTGGCGCACCAGGCAAGGCTGATCCACGGCCAACCCTGCCTTTGCGAATTTTAGCGCGGGAGGTGCACGTGGCGGTGCACCAGCGTGGCGGCGGCGGCAAACGCCAGCGCCGCCACGCCGAACGCCACCGGCAGGCGCGCGCTCCAGGCGGGCAGCGCGTGGATCACAGTGCCCATCAGCGCCACGCCCACCAGCGCGCCTATCTGCCGGTTGGCGTTCAGCGCGGCGGCGGCGCTGTTGGAGTACGCCTTGCCCGCCACCTGCATCACGGTCGCCGTCATGGCCGGTATCGCCACGCCGACCGCCACGTTCATCAGCACGATCACCGCCAGCATCAGCGCCATCGGCATGGCCGGCAGCCACCAGGCCAGCGCCAGCAGCACCGCGCCCATGGCACCTCCCACGGCCAACCCGCCCAGCAGCGGCAGGCGCAAGCCCACCCGCGCCGAGATGCGGCCGGAGGAGAAATTCCCTATCGTGAACGCCGCCATCATGGGCAGCAGCGTGTAACCGGTATGCAGCGCGTCGGCGCCGCGCGCCTGTACGTAAAGGCTGAGCAGGAACAGCTGGCCGAACGCCGCCATATTGATCAGGAAGCCGGTGGCGTTGGCCGCCGTGAAGCTGCCGTTGCCCAGCAAGGCGCGCGGCAGGATGGGATGTTCTATGCGCCGTTCGCGCCGCACCAGCAGCGCGGCAGCGGCCAGCGTGGCCGCCATGCCCGCCAGCAGCGGCGCCGAGGTCCAGCCCAGCACCGGGCCTTCTATCAGCACAAAACTCAGCGCTGCCAGCGCCAGCACGCCCAGCCCGTGGCTGATGAAGGACAGCGGCCGTGGCTGCGGCTGCACCACGGGGATCAGCCGGTACGCCAGCGCCATGCCCAGCAAGCCCAATGGCACGTTCACCCAGAACACGCTGCGCCAGCCGAATTCGTGCACCAGTATGCCGCCCACCAGCGGCCCGATGGCGGACGATGCGCCCACCATGGCCGACCACGTACCCACCATGCGCGCGCGCACCTTGTCGTCCTCGAAGGTGTGGGTCAGCAGGCTGAGGGAATTGGGCAGGAACAGCGCGGCGCCCGCGCCTTGCAGCAGCCGCGCCGCCGTCAGGGCGCCGCCCCCGGGCGCGATAGCGCACAGGATGGAGCCGAACAGGAATATCGCCAGGCCGGTGATGTAGGCGCGGCGCGCGCCCATGCGGTCCCCCAGCGCGCCGCCCGCCAGCAGCAAGGCGGCAAAGGTCAGCGTGTAGCCGTCCACCACCCATACCAGGCCGGACACCGGCACCGCCAGGTCGCGCGCAATGTCGGACAGCGCCGTGTTGACGGCGGTGAGGTCCACCATCGCCATGACAAAGCCGATGGCCAGGGTAAGCAGCGTCAGCGTGCCTGCGGGCTGTATGGCCGCTTGCGCCTGGGGCATGGGGGATGCGGCCCTGCTTGAATAATTCGTCATGATGCACTCCATTTACAGATTCTCCAGCATCGTAGGCCGCTTGCATGATGCAGTAAACACGCATAACATCAGCACTCCAATGCAAAAATGCATTCACTGACATCATGGACTGGGACAACGCACGCATCTTCCTCGCCATCCACCGCGCCGGCACGCTGCGCGGCGCGGCTGCGCAGCTCGACATCGACCAGGCCACGGTGGGCAGGCGCCTGGCCGCCATGGAGAAGTCGCTCAACGCCAGGCTGTTCCTGCGCACGCCCGGCGGCTATGTGGCCACGCCGGCCGGCGACCTGGCCGCCAGCGCCGCCGAGCAGATGGAAACCGCCGCCGACCGCCTGCAGCGCGAAATGCAGGGCATAGACAATCGCCTGTCCGGCACCATCCGCGTGGCGACCTCGGACACCATGGCGGCGCACTTCGTGGTGGAAGCCATGCAGCGCCTGCACCAGCGCCACCCGGACATCCGCATTGTGCTCACCGCCGCCACCCAGCTCTCCAGCCTGACGCGGCGCGAAGCCGACCTGGCCATCCGCACCGTGCGGCCGGACAGCCCGGACCTGATCTCGCGCCACCTCACGCGCCGCACGCTGGGCCTGTACGCCTCCAAGGCCTACCTGAAAAAACACGGCATGCCCACGCCGGGCAACGCGCTGGCCGGGCACGACATCGTGATCTACCAGCACAGCGTGGCGCCGCGCCATGCGGAGAAGCTGTGCGGCGAGCCGGTGGCCAACGCGCGCGTGGCGATGGAGGTGAACACCGGCCTGGTGCTGCACGAAGCCGTGAAGGCCGGCCTGGGCATAGGTGAACTGGCCACCCACATTGCCGCCACCACGCCGGAGCTGGTGCGCATCTGGCCCGAGCGCGAGCAAAGCTACGAGGTCTACCTGGTGATGCACAGCGATTTGAACCGCACCGCCCGCGTGCGCGCAGCGGCGGACGCCATTATCGAATCGTTCCCCTCCAAATAGCGCCGAATGCTAAGATGGCAAGATGACTACACGGGCATCATTGCTAACCCCGCTGCGCGACATGCAGAACTGGGCCATGGACTGGATCGCAAGCTGGTGGCAGCTGCTGCACTTCAGCGTGCTGGTGGCCACGCTCGCGCTCACGCCGTCCAGCTACAACGCGCGCCACCGCCCTGCCCTGGCGCGCCAGTTGGTGCTCGGCAGCGCGCCCCACCTGCCGTGGTTCACGCTGGTGTCCGCGCTGATCAGCCTGGTCATCATCCGCATCGTGGTGGTGACCTCGCAAAGCTACGGCCTGTCGCGCTACGCGCTGGAGATGGTGGTGAGGGTGCTGGTGCTGGAACTGATCCCGCTCATCACGGCGCTGTTCGTGGCCTTGCGCAGCACCCTGCCGGCCGGCGTGGAATTTGCGCAGATGCGCACGGCGGCCAGCGGCAGGAACGCGCTAAGCGGCATGGCCGGCCTGCGCGACGAGTTCTTTCCGCGCGCGGTGGCAGGCATGTTCTCGGTATGGCTGCTGGGCGCCGTGAGCTGCGTGCTCACGCTGGTGCTGGCCTATCTCGCCATCTACGGCTTCACGCCGTATGCGCTGCAAGGCTACACCCGCGTGGTGGGCCAGATCTTCAACCCCGCCGTCGCGCTGATCCTGGTGCTCAAGATTATTTTCTTCAGCCTGGCCGTGGGCCTGATCCCGCTGGCCTCGTCCTTCCATATCGGCTCGCGCCGGCTGCGCCATGTGCACGGCCTGTCGGACATGGTGCGCATGTTCTCCGTGCTGCTGCTGATCGAAGCCGCCTCCCTGGTGGGCAACTACTACTGAACCCCGAACCATCATGACCGAACCCACACCGGCTCCAGAAGCCTCCCCCGTCCGCAACGCCGAGCTGAAAGCAGCCCTGCTGCTGATACTCATGTTTGTGCTGGTGGCGGGCACCGCCGTCTACCTGCTGTACGCGCGCGGCGCGTTCGAAGCCACGCAGCGGCTGGTGCTGACCGCAGACGATTCGGAAGGCGTAAGCGTGGGCATGGACGTGACCTTTGCGGGCTTCCCGGTTGGCCGCGTACAGCGCATAGAACTGGGCAAGGACGCCAAGGCGCGCGTGCTGATCGACATCCCGACCAAGGACGCGCACTGGCTGCGCACCAGCAGCATCTTCACGCTGGAGCGCGGCCTGGTGGGCGGCGCCAAGCTGCGCGCCTTCAGCGGCATCCCGGCCGACCCGCCGCTGCCGGACGGCGCCGAACGCGAAATGCTGGTGGGCGACGTGGCGGCCGAGATCCCGCGCCTGCTGAACGCGGCCAAGGAACTGCTGCAGAACGTGACCAACCTCACCGCTGCCGATTCCGCGCTGGGCGCCAGCCTGGAAAACGTGCGCGGCGTGACGGAACGGCTGAACGGCCCGGGCGGGGCGATGGGCTTTATCGCGGGCGAGGACAAGAAGGCGCAGGAACTGCTGCGCAACGCCAATTCGCTGATCGTCAAGGCCGACCGGCTGGTGGGCAATGCGGATGCGCGCGTGTTCGGCAAGGATGGCGTGGTGACCGACACGCAAGCGGCCGTGGTGCAGATGAACGGCCTGCTGTCGGACGCGCGCGCCAGCTTGAAGAAGCTCGACGCGGTGCTGGCCGAGGCGCAGGCGGTGGGCGCGAACGCGCGCATCGCCACGCAGGACCTGGGCGCGCTGCGCGCCGACGTGGACGCCAACCTGCGCAAGATCGAGCAGCTGGTCAATGAAATCAACCGCAAATGGCCGTTCAAGCGCGATACGGAGATCAAGCTGCCATGAAGAAGACGACTACAGCGCGCCTGCGCGCCGCCGCCATTGCCTCGGCCACCTTGCTGCTGGCGGCCTGCGGCAGCGCGCCGCCGGTGCCGGACTGGAAAATGAACGCGCACGGTTCGCTGGAACGCGCCGAGTCGGCCTACCTGAGCGGCAAGGACAGCGTGGAGGAAAGCGAGTTCGCGCGCGTGCGCAGCCAGATCGCCAGCACCGGGGATATTGAGCTGGCCGCGCGGGTTGAGCTGGCGCGCTGCGCTACGCGGTTGGCGTCACTGGTGCTGGAGGAATGCGCCGGCTTCCAGAAGTATGCGCATGATGCGTCGGGGGCGGATATCGAGTACGCGGCCTATCTTGCGGGGCGCCTGGCGCCGTCCGATGCGGCACGCTTGCCGGAACAGCACCGCGCCGTGGCCGGCGCAGCGGACGACGCGGCGGCTGGCGCGGCGGTGGTGGCGATCAAGGATCCCCTGTCACGGCTGGTGGCAGCGGGAGCGGTGTTCCGCGCCAACCGCGCAACGCCGCAGGTGATAGCGGCGGCGGTGGATACCGCGTCGGAACAGGGATGGCGGCGGCCGCTGCTGGCCTGGCTCAATGTGCAGGCCATGCGCGCCGAAAAGGCCGGAGACGCGGCCGAAGCAGCGCGGCTGCGCAGGCGCATTGCCCTCGCCTCCGAATAAATTGCCGGCGGCGCCCGGCGGGGACTACTCCGAAGCAGCCGCTGCCGCCGCTTCGCGCAACTTGTCCTTCTTGCTCTTGCGCTTGCCCTTGATGCCGCCATTGACGATATCGGTGGCCGGATGCGGCACGGGCGCCGCCTCGACCGGTTCAAAACCTTCCACCTGCTCGCGCGGCACGCGTATGCCCAGCCTGTTTTCGATCAGCCGGAAATGCGCCTCCGTATCCGCGCTCACAAAGCTCACCGCAATCCCGCTCTTGCCCGCACGTCCTGTGCGGCCGATGCGGTGCGTGTACTCCGCCGGCGCGCGCGGCAAATCAAAGTTCACCACCACCGGCAGCTCCGCGATATCAATCCCGCGCGCCGCCACGTCCGTGGCCACCAGCACCTGCAAGCGTGCGTTCTTGAAGTCCGCCAGCACCTCCGTGCGCGCGCCCTGGCTGAAATCGCCGTGGAAGGCTTCGGCGCGGATGCCGTTGCGGCGCAGCTTCTCCGACACGTGTTCGGAGGCGTACTTGGTCGCCACGAACACCAGCACCCGGCTCCACTTGTTCTCCTTGATCAGATGCTTGAGCAGCACCTGGCGGCGCACCGCGTCCACCTCGATGGCGCGCTGCGCGATATCCGGCTCGTGCTGCGGCGCGGACGCCGCCTCCACCCGCACAGGATTCCGCAGCAGGTGGTGCGCCAGCGTCTGCACCGCGCTCGGGAAGGTGGCCGAGAAAAACAGGTTCTGGCGGCGCGCAGGCAGCAGCGCCAGGATGCGGCCTATCTCCTCGGTAAAGCCCATGTCCAGCAGGCGGTCCGCCTCGTCCAGCACCAGCGTGGCGGTGGAAGAAATATCCAGCGCGTTGTGCTCGATCAGGTCCAGCAGGCGGCCCGGCGTGGCCACCACGATGTCCGCGCCGCCGCGCAGCGCCATCATCTGCGGATTGATGGACACGCCGCCAAACACGATGGACACCTTCAACGGCACCGGCAGATGCTGCACCAGCACGCGGATCGCCTCGCCCACCTGGGCCGCCAGCTCGCGCGTGGGCACCAGCACCAGGCCGTGCAGGCCGCGCGCGCCGTCCTTGCCGCCAGGCGCGTTCCGCTTCGCCAGCAGCGCATTCAGCATCGGCAGCGCGAAAGCGGCGGTCTTGCCGGAGCCGGTCTGCGCGGAACCCAGCACGTCTTCGCCGCGCAGGGCGGCGGGAATGGCGGCGGACTGGATGGCGGTCGGCTCGGTGTAGCCAATTTCAGTGACGGCGTTGAGCAGCGAAGGCGCGAGGCCTAGCGAGGAAAAGGACATGTATACCTGGAGTGAATGGCGTGGAGAACCGGACAGTATACGCCATCCGCTGCGGCACGCGCCAATTTGCCGGTTGCCGCGAACTTGTATTCATGGGAATATTACCAAGTTAAAAACACTTACCCGCACCTTCAATGATCAACTGGGACGCCCACATTTGCCTGCCGCAGCATCCGCAAGCCGACTTCGCGCCGGTGGCGCAGCTGCGCTCCGCAGGCGTCAATTACGTGTCGCTGAACGTGGGCGCCGACATGAATCCGGTCTCGCAGGTGATGTCCGTCATCGCCGGCTACCGCGCCACCATTGCCTCCGAACCGGAGCGCTATGTGCTGGTGTCCACCGTGGACGACATCATCCAGGCCGCCGCCGACGGCAAGATGGCCATCTCCTTCGACCTGGAAGGCTCCATGCCGCTGCTGGACCAGCCGGACATGGTGGCGCTGTACGCGCAGCTGGGCGTGCGCCAGATCCACTTCGCCTACAACCGCAACAACAGCGTGGCCGGCGGCTGCCACGACACGGCCTACGGCCTCACGCAGCTGGGCCACCGCATGGTGCAGGCGGTGAACGACGCGGGCGTGCTGATGGACTGCGCGCACACGGGCTTGCGCAGCACGCTGGACATCATGGCCGCCTCGTCCAAGCCGGTGATCTTCAGCCACGCCAACGCCTACGGCCTGGTGCCGCACGGCCGCAACGTGACCGACGAGCAGATACTCGCCTGCGCCGGCACCGGCGGCGTGGTGTGCGTGTCCGGCCTGTCCTGGTTCCTCGGCAGCGCCAGCCCAGGCGCGGCGGACGTGGCGCGCCACGTGGCCTACATCGCCGAACTGGCCGGTGTGGCGCACGTGGGCATAGGGACCGATATCTGCTTCCAGCAAAAGGATCTGGACGACACGCCGCCCGGCGGCTTCGATCCCTCGCACTGGTGGCCCGCCTCCGCCGGCTACCGCGCCGACTCGCCGCCCACCTTCACGCCACCCAGCGTATGGCGCACCATCGCGCCGGAGCTGCGCAAACTGGGCATGTCCGTCAGCGAAATCGAAATGGTCATGGGCCGCAACATGATGCGCGTGGCGCAGCAGGTGTGGAGCGGCCCGGCCGACCAGCCTGAATGACGCGCCCGCACGCCTGCACACCCGCTGCGCTGGCCGGGCTCGCGCTTGTACCGGCGCTTCTGCTCGGCCATGCGCCTCCTGCGCTTGCTGCGCCCGCCAAGCCCGCGCCGCCGTCCATACCTGTGTGCGACGCGCAAGGAAAACCGCCGGACAAACGGGACAAGGACCACCTCGGCTACGTATCGCAACTGGCTGTCTATCTGGCGAACGGCAAGGACAATGCCGGCTCCGCGTCGCCGGAACTGCGGCGCATTCCCATGGGCGTGGAACTACTGCTTCTGTGTCGTTCCGGCAGCAGCGTGCTTGTCCAGGCACGCACTGAAGACGGGCCGCAGGGTTGGGTGAAAAACGGACAATTTGAATCCGCCCGGCCGCAAGCCGGCCGGCTGCTCGCGGAGCTGGCTGCGCTGCCTGCGGACGACGTCAGACGGCGGCGCGGCCTGGCAGAGCGTGCGCTCGAACTGGAACCGCTCAACCCCGCCACGCACCACGCCATGATCCAAGTGCTGGAAGCCGGGGGCGACAAACGTGCGCTCGCCGCCGCGCGCGCCAGGCTGGACGCCATGGCCAGCGGCGCGGTGGTG
This sequence comes from Pseudoduganella aquatica, assembly GCF_009857595.1. Taxonomy (GTDB): domain Bacteria; phylum Pseudomonadota; class Gammaproteobacteria; order Burkholderiales; family Burkholderiaceae_D; genus Rugamonas; species Rugamonas aquatica_A. The sequence continues at coordinate 67,492 of NZ_WWCU01000016.1, forward strand.
CGCCAGCAGGGCGAGCCGCAACTGATCTTCATCAGTACCACTGAAGGCGTGAAGATGTTCGCCATGCTACGCAATGGGAAGCTGCTGGGAATGCCCGGCAGCGGATCGGACGAGCCGCTACCCGGTAAGCTGCTGGACATGGCCTTTCAGCCCGGCCGCATTTTGCATGTGCATGCGGGCGGCGTCTCGCGAAAAATCCAGGTAACGGGCATGGCCCAGAGCTATTGCGACGCGCAGACTGCGGCGGTCCGCCCGTTTGACGGCGGCGAGACCCAGGGTATCGCCACCAACTACCCATTGCGCCCCAGCCCGGCGTACGAGGTACCCGTCCCTGCCGCCTATGGAACGATGAACACCATCATCGCCAACATCCTGCGCCGCAACGGCGTCCATCCCGCCTACCGCGAACGCATGCTGCTGCGCCCGTCGAAGGGCCGAAATGCACTGGAAGGCTTTGCGGCAGTACCGGTACGCGGCGGCGCCAACCCTTTGCTGATTGCCAGCGTGTCCGTGGAAGACAATGATTCCGGCCCCAGCTACTCGCTGACCGTCATCGCGGAAGCCGACAAGACCGGCAAGTATAGGCTGGCGTACGAAGACTTCAATATCGGCAGCGGCGGCGGCGAAGCCAGCATGTATGCCGACACTTTCCACTACAACGCGGACCTGGACGGCGACGGCATAGACGAATTGATCCTGTCGAGCAGAGGCTATGAATGGGGAAGTTATTTCGTGATCCAGAAAGTGGCAGGAAAATGGAGCAAGACGGTTCACGGGGCGTCGTACGGATGCTGAGCCGCCTGCGCATACTCGGCATGTGCGGTGCGCTCGCCCTGCATGGCGCGCTGCAGGCGGCGCCGCTGAAGCGGCCACGCCCTCCCGATGAAAACGGCGCCATCTTCGCAAAGCAGGGCTCCACGCTGATGCCGCTGGCGCGGCTGGCAAACCGCCACATTGTCGACTTCAACGCGCCCGGCAATGTCGAGCAGCAGCAAAGCTATCTGAATCAGCACTACTTCAACGAGAGCCAGACCCTCTACGTGCTGGCCGGCGAAAAAACCACCACCGGCAGCATGGGGCCGGCGGGAGAATTCGACCGCGACGATACCGTGGCAAACTGCCCGGTAACGTGGGGCGTCGCCAACCATGAAGGCGAGCTGCCGTTCGCCACCCTGGCCACAAATTACTTCGCCCTGAGCGCCGACCCGACCGCGCCTCGCCCGGCCGACTACGCAGTGCTGGACGAGCTGGCGACGCCTGTGCTGCGCGCGGCAGGCATCTCTTCCACGGAGATCGCCCGCGCGCTGGCGCAAATGCGCAGCGAGAACGAGAGCCTGCAAACAGCCGTCGCCCTGCCCCTGCTTGGCAGCAGCAAGCCGCTGCTGCTTGCCAACCTGGGCGGCGACGACGGCCCCAAACATACTTACACGCTGACGCTGATCGCCGAGCCGGACCAGAGCGGCAAATATGGCATGGTGTTCCACCGTCTGAACCAGATGGCGCGCGCCAAGAAAGTGCTGTTCGCCAGCGCCTTCATGAGCAACGCCGATCTCGACGGCGACGGCCAGGACGAAATCGCCATCACCGACTACACCGGGGACAGCTCCAGCTTCCGTCTTTTGCAGCGCGTCTCAGGCACGTGGAAGCTGGTGGCCACTGCGCCCGGGCCGCACTGCATGTCCATCCGCCGCAATTGAAGCGGCAGCGGCTCACTGCCCGCTCAGCGCGCGCATCTCCGCGTACAGGTTGGACTTGCCTTCGAAGCCGATGCCCGGCAGATTGGGCATGGTGATGTAGCCGTTGTCCACGCTCACGCCGTCCGGGAAGCCGCCGAAGGGCTGGAACAAATCCGGATAAGACTCGTTGCCGCCCAGGCCCAGGCCCGCCGCGATATTCAGCGACATCTGGTGCCCGCCGTGCGGAATGCAGCGCGTGCGCGACCAGCCGTGTTCGTGCAGCATGTCCAGCGTGCGCAGATATTCCACCAGGCCGTAGCTCAGCGCGCAGTCGAACTGCAGCCAGTCGCGGTCCGGGCGCATGCCGCCGTAGCGGATCAGGTTGCGCGCATCCTGCATCGAGAACAGGTTCTCGCCGGTGGCCATGGGCTTGTCGTAGTAGCTGCGCAGCGTGGCCTGCAGCTCGAAGTCCAGCGGGTCGCCCGCTTCCTCGTACCAGAACAGGTCGTACTGCTTGAGTGCCTTCGCGTAGGCGATGGCGGTGTCCAGGTCGAAGCGGCCGTTGGCGTCCACCGCCAGCTTCTGGCCGTCGCCCAGCACGCTCAGGATGGAGTCGATGCGGCGCAGGTCTTCGTCCAGCGAGGCGCCGCCGATCTTCTTCTTCACCACCGTGTAGCCGCGGTCGATATAGCTGCGCATCTCGTCCTTCAGCGCGTCGTGGCTTTGGCCGGGATAGTAGTAGCCGCCCGCCGCGTACACAAACACCTTCTTGTCCGGCGTGCCGTTGCCGTAGCGCTCGGCCAGCAGCTGGTACAAGGGCTTGTTGGCGATCTTGGCCACCGCGTCCCAGATCGCCATGTCGATGGTGCCGATGGCCACGGAGCGCTCGCCGTGGCCGCCCGGCTTTTCGTTGGTGTACATGCAGTTCCAGATCTTGTGCGGATCGAGGTTGCTGCCGTCGTCGCTGACCAGCGTGGCCGGATCGGCCTCCAGGATGCGCGGGATGAAGCGCTCGCGCATCAGCATGCCCTGGCCGTAGCGGCCGTTGGAGTTGAAGCCGTAGCCGACTACCGGCTTGCCGTCGCGGACCACGTCCGTGACCACGGCCACCAGGCTCAAGGTCATTTTGCTGAAGTCGATGTAGGCGTTGCGGATCGGGGAGCTGATGGGCAGGGTCTTTTCGAGGATGCTGACGATTTTCATGCTAAGTCTCCTGGTTGGGAATGACACCAGCATAGCCTTAAACAGCGGCGCTATAATTCATCACTATTTACATGATTATTTACTTAAAGTGAAAAGCGACACGTCCGAACTGGGTTTTTTCGTGCTGCTGGCCAAGCTGGGCAGCCTGTCGGCCACGGCGCGCGAGCTGGCCATCACGCCGCCGGCCGCCACCAAGCGGTTGATGCTGATGGAGCAGCGCCTCGGCGTGCGGCTGGTGAACCGCACCACGCGCCGCGTCAGCCTGACCAGCGAGGGCGAGACCTATCTGGCGCAGGCCACGCAGATCCTGGCCGACATCCGTGCCATGGAGGAGTCGGTGTCCAGCAGCCGCGCCGCGCCGAAAGGCCTGCTGCGCGTGAACGCCACGCTGGGCTTCGGCCGCACCGCCATCGCGCCGCTGGTGTCCGCCTTTGCGCAGGCGTATCCGGAGGTGGACGTGCAACTGCAGCTGACGGACCGCGCCATCAACCTGGTGGAGGAAGCATATGACCTCGGCATCCGCTTCGGCGAGCTGCCCGACACGCGGCTGAGCGCGCGCAAGATCATGTCCAACCGGCGCTTCCTGTGCGCCTCGCCGGCCTATCTGAAGCGAGCCGGCGCGCCCGCCGCGCCGCAGGACCTGGCGCAGCACCGCTGCATCCTGCACCGCCAGAACGACGACGCCTACGCCACCTGGCGCCTGAGCAAAGGCCGCAAGACCGAATCGGTGAAGGTGCGCGGCGGGCTGTCCAGCAACGACGGCGACGTGGTGCTGGGCTGGGCGCTGGACGGCCACGGCATCCTGCTGCGCTCCGAGTGGGACCTGGCCAAATACCTGGACAGCGGCCGCCTGCAAGTGGTGCTGCCCGACTACGCCCTGCCCTCGGCCGACCTGTACGCCTACTACCCCAGCCGCCAGCACCAGCCCGCCAAACTGCGCGCCTTCATCGACTTCCTGGCGGCCCAGTTCAAAAGCTGACTACATGCCCGTGTCGCCATACGGCCCGGCGATAACGACCACATAGCCGTCGGGGTCGCGCAGCCAGATTTCGCGGTGGGAGGCGTTGGTGTTTTCGCGCGGGCCGTCCAGCACCACGGCGGAGATGGAGGCGGCGCGCTCCACCGCTTCGTCGAAGTCTTCGGTGTGGAACCACAGCAGCACGCCGTTGCCGTAGGGCCGCTTCTCCGGGTCGCCCATGTGGGCATGGCCGTGCGCCTCCCAGCGGTGCAGCTGCAGGATAAGGCGCTCGCCGAACATCAGCTGTTCATAGTCCTTGCCGCCGTGGGCGCTGCGCGCGCCAAGCACGGTTTGATACCAGCGGCTGCTCGCTTCGACGTCGCTGACGGCAATCAGGGGTTGCGCTTGCATGGCTTGTCTCCTTTCAGGATGCGCCGCTCGATGGCGGCTCTGTGCTAACCGGCGTAGGCGCGCTGCAGCGCGGCGATGTCGAGCTTCTTCATGCCCATCAGGGCGGCCATGACGCGCTCGGTCTTGGCGGCGCCGTGGTCCTTGATCATCTCCATCAGCACGCGCGGCACCACCTGCCAGGATAGGCCGAATTTGTCCTTCAGCCAACCGCACTGCTGCGCGGCCGGATCGCCACCCTCGCCCAGGTGCAGCCAGTAGCGGTCCAATTCCTGCTGGCTCTCGCACATCACCTGGAACGAAATGGCTTCACTGAACTTGAACATCGGACCGCCGTTCATGGCGGTGAATTCCGTGCCGTTGAGCGAGAACGACACCGTCAGCACGGACCCGGGCTGGCGGCCGTGGATATCCTTGCCGGCCTCGGTGTAGTGCGTAATCTGCGTGATTTTGGAATTATCGAAGATGCCAATATAGAAGTTGGCGGCGTCTTCCGCCTGCGAGTCAAACCACAGGCAAGGTACGATTTGCTGGATGCTGGCCATATTGCCTCCTCAGGTAGCGGGGCTATCCATATTACGCCTATGCGCGGCGGCGGTGCGCACGGCCGGCGCGCACCGGTTCAGCGTATCAATGCGGCAGCGGTTCTGGGGTTGCGCTGCAGAGTTTCGTGCGTTCCAGCCTGGTTGGGTTGGCCACGATGCGCTGGCCACCCACTTCCAGGTCCATCATGGGCTTGGCCACCGCCCGGACTTCGCCCGCCTTGAGCTTGGCCAGCAAGGGTGCGCAGCCGGCCAGGGCGTATGGCAGGCTGCCGACCTGCTCCCACTTGCCGCCCTGCTCGCCCAGCACCGCCGAGCTGTCGGACAGTTCCGTGCCCACCACCACGACCTCGGGCTTGCCGTCGCCGGTCAGGTCCAGCAAAAAGGCGTCGCAATGCGCGCCCTGCTCGCGCAGGCAGCGCGGCGCGAGGGCGCCGTGCAGGTTGCGCGCGGTCCAGCTGCGCAGCGGGAAGCCGTCCGGCAGGCGGCTGCCTTGCGGCCACACGGCCAGGTTGGTGCTGATGTCGACCGCCACCGCCATCTCGGCCGGGGCGCGCCAGCTGCGGTAATCCGTGGCCAGCGCGGCGGCGGCGCCTGCGCGCTTTTGCGGCCCGTCCGGACCGCCGGCCAGCTTGAGGCTTTCCAGCGCGGCGCGGCCATAGCGCGCGCCTTCGAATCTCAGGTATTCATAGTCGAACTTGTCCGCCTTCACTGCGCCGCTTTCCAGGCGCGCCATCTGGCTATTGACCGAGATGCGGGCCGGATCGGCCAGCGGCGTGAACAGGGCGAACAGCACGGCCAGCACCAGGCAAGCAGCGCCCACATTGGTCGTGGCCAGGGTGGGCAGCCAGGCGTCCCGCCGCCAGGCGCCGAAGGCGTAGCCGACGGCGTAGAACGTGCCCACCAGCAGGCAGGCGGCCGCGATGATGCGGTCCGAACTCCAGCCGTAGTCGCCCACCCGCAGCGCCAGCGCATACACGGCGATCGCCATCACCGGCAACAGCAGCATGGCGCCAACGCGCGCGGCCAGGCGCACCAAGGGCGCCACGCTGCGCTCCACCTCGCCGTTCTGGTACGCGGCGTTGATGAGCACTACCAGCATGGCGTCCGCGCCCAGCAGCACGGCGGTGGCGTGGCCGGTTTTCCACAGCGCGTCCAGCCCCGTGAACGGCAGCGTGCACAAGAAGCCGCCCAGCAGCAGCACGGTCACCGGCAGCAGCCAGGACATGAGCACCAGCAGCAGCGTGCGGATGCCGCGCACGATGGCGGGCCGCACGTCGGTAATGTGCATGGCGCAGGCGAACGCGAAGCACATTACCGGCGCAATGAACCAGGCTTTGCCAAGCAGCGTGTGCAGGAAGCTCAGCTTGACGAGCATGAACAGTTCGGAGCCCAGCGCCAGCATGGCCCAGGTGGCGCCTACAAACATGGCGGAAAACGCGCACTGGATGAACAGCTTCCAGGCGGTTTCAAAATACGTGGCGTAGCTGGCCAGCCAGCGCTCATCCTGCGCGCCCGCCTTGACCATGGAATGCGCAATAAAGCAGAACGCCGCGCTGAAAACCGATACCAGCGCCGACGGCAAGCGCACCTGCCCTTCCGGCCCGGCGTAGCCCGGCGCGCCCGCGTTGCGCCACGCGTCATGCAGCGCGAAGGCGACGACGGCGAGCGCGGCCAGCGCCAGCCAGGCCGCCAGCTTGCGGCCCTGGAGGTGACCCAGGCCCGAAATCAGCAGGACCGGCAGCAGCACGCAGGCCATCAGCAACGGCAAGAACAGCAAGGGGGAGGTGGCGGGCCAGGCCTTGCTGACGACGGCCAGATGGAGCAGGTACACGCCCAGCCCCTGCAGCAAGCCGGCCGCGATGCGCGCATAGCCGGTGCTGAGGTTGGTGGACGATTCCAGTACGGTTTGCGCGGTGTCGGCTTGCATGCTGGCGTTTCGCTGTATAAGGAACGGCCATTATTGCATGATGTTGTCTTTTAATAAACCAGCCGCAGCGCTGCGCCGCACAATGCCGCGCCGCTGGCGCTATAATGGCTGGTTCCGATTTCCGCTCTTTGGTCCGCCTGTGAATCCACATCTCGATAAGCTGCAACCATATCCGTTCGAAAAGCTGCGCCAGCTGTTTGCCCAGGTGAAGCCGAACCCCGACTATTCCGCCATCAGCCTGGGCATGGGCGAGCCGAAACACCCCACGCCGCCGTTCATCCAGCAGGCGCTGGTGGACAATATCAGCGGCCTGGCCACCTACCCCACCACCATCGGCTCGGAGGCGCTGCGCGGCGCCATCTGCGGCTGGCTGGAGCGCCGCTACGGCCTGCCCGCGTTGAACCCGGCCACCCAGGTGCTGCCGGTGAACGGCTCGCGCGAGGCGCTGTTCGCGCTGGCGCAGACGGTGATCGACCCGGCCGCCAAGGCGCTCGTGGTGTCGCCCAACCCGTTCTACCAGATCTATGAAGGCGCGGCCTACCTGGCCGGCGCCGAGCCCTACTTCGTGAATTCGGACCCGGCCCGCAACTTCGGCTGCGATTACGACAGCATTCCCGCCTCGGTGTGGGAGCGCGTGCAGCTGCTGTTCCTGTGCTCGCCCGGCAATCCGACCGGCGCCGTGCTGTCGCTGACGGACTGGGAAAACCTGTTCGCGCTGTCCGAGCGCTACAACTTCGTGATCGCCGCCGACGAGTGCTACTCCGAGACCTACCACGGCGAGGAAGCGCCCCTGGGTGCGCTGCAGGCGGCCCACATGCTGGGCCTGTCCACCGTGGAGCGCCCTTACGCGCGCCTGGTGGTGTTCTCCAGCCTCTCCAAGCGCTCCAATGTACCGGGCATGCGCTCCGGCTTCGTGGCCGGCGACGCCGAAGTGCTGAAAAAATTCCTGTTGTACCGCACCTACCACGGCGGGGCCATGAGCCCTTCCGTGCAGGCTGCGTCGGTGGCGGCCTGGAACGACGAGACCCACGTCGAAGCCAACCGCACCCAGTACCGCGCCAAGTTCGCCGCCATCACCCCGCTGCTGCAGCAGGTGATGGACGTGGCGCTGCCGGACGCCGGCTTCTATCTGTGGGCCGACGTCAGCCGCACCGGCCTGTCGGACACCGAGTTCGCCCAGCGCCTGTACGCCGAATATAATGTCACCGTACTGCCCGGCAGCTACCTGGCGCGCGAAGCGCACGGCATCAACCCTGGCCGCAACCGCATCCGCATGGCGCTGGTCGCCGAGACCGAAGAAGGCCTGGAAGCGGCGCGCCGCATCGTTCAATTCTGCAAAAACCTGTCCAAATAAAGAAGAGCATCATGACCCAACAACTGCAAAACATCATCGAACAAGCCTGGGACAACCGCGCCGAGATCAACCCCGCCAACGGCAGCGCCGAACTGCGCGACGCCGTCTCGCACGTGCTGGCCGGCCTGGACAACGGCTCCCTGCGCGTGGCGCAAAAAGACACCGGCACCTGGGTAGTGAACCAGTGGATCAAGAAAGCCGTGCTGCTGTCGTTCCGCCTGGAGAACAACGTGGTGCTGCCGTCCGACGGCACCATGCAGTTCTACGACAAGGTACCGACCAAGTTCGCCAACTACACCGAAGCCGACTTCCAGGCCGGCGGTTTCCGCGTGGTGCCGCCGGCCGTTGCGCGCCGCGGCTCCTTCATCGCCAAGAACGTGGTGCTGATGCCGTCCTACGTCAACATCGGCGCTTACGTCGATGAAGGCGCGATGGTCGACACCTGGGCCACCGTGGGTTCCTGCGCGCAGATCGGCAAGAACGTGCACCTGTCCGGCGGCGTGGGCATCGGCGGCGTGCTGGAGCCGATGCAGGCCAATCCGACCATCATCGAAGACAACTGCTTCATCGGCGCGCGTTCGGAGATCGTTGAAGGCGTGATCGTGGAAGAGAACTCGGTGATCTCGATGGGCGTGTACATCGGCCAGTCGACCAAGATCTACGACCGCGCCACCGGCGAAGTGACCTATGGCCGCATCCCTTCGGGTTCGGTGGTGGTATCGGGCTCGCTGCCGTCGGACGACGGCAAGTACAGCCTGTACTGCGCGGTGATCGTCAAGCGCGTCGACGCGCAGACCCGCTCCAAGACCGGCATCAACGAACTGCTGCGCGGTATCTGATGCAATGGCGGGTTACGCGGTTCCCGCTAACCCGCCCTACTCGCCCGGTTGCATCGACGGGTGACATTGACAAATCGTAGGGCGGGTTAGGCGCAGCGCGCCGTAACCCGCCGCATGGAGAGCACCATGGCAATGGACCGCCTGTTCCAGCTGATGAAGGAAAAGAACGCGTCGGACATGTTCTTCGCGGTCAATTCGCCTGTTCACATCAAGATCAACGGCAACCTGATTCCGATCAACCAGCAGAAGCTGGAGCCGGAAAACATTCACGCGCTGCTGGCCGAAATCTGCTCGCCCGAGCAGATGGCGGAACTGGAGCGCGAGAATGAGCTGAACATGGGCGTCTCGGTGCCCAACCTGGGCCGCTTCCGCCTGTCGGCCTTCCGCCAGCGCGGCAGCATCTCGGCCGTGTTCCGCTTTGTGCCGGCCAATATCCCGGCGCTGGCCGAGCTGGCCCTGCCGCCCATCCTGGCGGAGCTGATCATGGAAAAGCGCGGCCTGCTGCTGCTGGTGGGCGCCACCGGTTCCGGCAAGTCGACCACCATCGCCTCCATGCTGGACCACCGCAACGAACTGCGCTCGGGCCATATCCTCACGCTCGAAGATCCCATCGAGTATCTGTTCAAGAACAAGAAATCCATCGTCAACCAGCGCGAGATCGGCAGCGACGCCAAGGACTTCTACACCGCGCTGCGCAACTCCATGCGCCAGGCGCCGGACTGCATCCTGATCGGCGAGATCCGCGACCGCGAAACCATGGCCGCCGCGCTGGCCTACGCGCAGTCGGGCCACCTGGTGCTGGCCACGCTGCACGCCAACAACAGCTACAACGCGCTGAACCGCATCATCAGCTTCTACCCGATCGAGAACCGCGCGGCGCTGCTGCAGGACTTGTCGTCGACGGTGAAAGCCATTGTCTCGCAGCGCCTGATACGCTCGGTCAGCGGCGGCACGCGCACGGCGGCCGTGGAGGTGATGCTCAACACCCGCCACATCGCGGACCTGATCGAAAAAGGCGAAATCAGCCAGATCAAGGAAGCGCTGGAAAAGAGCCTGTCGTCCGGCTCGCAATCGTTCGAGATGGCCTTGTTCCAGCTGGTGCAGCAAGGCCTGATCAGCCAGGAAGAAGCGCTCGCCAACGCCGACTCGGCCACCAACCTGCTCTGGCTGCTCAACAACGGCCCGGACAGCAAGCACGAAGAGCCGGAGCAAAAGGCGCCGGTCGCGGAAACCTCGTTCACCGAGTTCACCCTCAACACCTGACCCACCGCAACGCACGCCCGCCCCAGCCGCCGTAAACTTGGAATTTACCTCAGGCTGGAGGCTCGCATGTCACCAGATCAGCTCGCCTTCTACTCCGGCTGGGCATCGATTCTCGGCTTGGCCGTCTCGCTCCTATCGCTCGCCTACGTGCGCAGCATCAAAGCGAATATAATTAAATATCAGCGCAAGCAGCGACTGCGATTCTTAATCGATGAGATCGAAGGGATCTGCATGCTGCCACCGCTCCCGTGGCGCCCCGAAGAGCAAGCAAAATTGAATGCATTGAAGCGCCATTTGCCGCCACGGCCAAGGGCGAAACAACGCTTATTAATTGACCTGCATAGCTTGCTGGCGAACGGTAGTCGAGCTGCGCTGATCGAAGCATTGAAAGATTTGCGCACCTTCTCGGAGGGATTATGACTTCAGCTGCCCATCTCTATGAAGATGTTCTCGCCAGGACCGAAAATTGCGAGGTCAAATGGCGCCGGCTTGCCAAGAGCGCGAACGCCGAATTCATCTTTCATCCCGAGCAAGTCTGCGAGCAATATGAACTCCAGTGGCAACGAGACGGACTGAGCCGCACATTACTGCTCATCGAGAAACGGTACGAGGAAATTGAGCACCCTCTGCTTCCCCCCAGCGAAATAAAGAAGTACGAGTTACTCATAGTTGAGAACGGCGAACTTGTGCGCAAGCTGGACGAATGGGCTCTCAACTGGTCTCAACTCTGCCAGCTTGCGTGGGCAGTAAGGCACAATAGCTCCACATGCAGCGCGCCAATTTCAACTCCAGCCTGACCCAAGCCAATCTCAGCAGGTCAGCGAAACGGAGGCAGCCCGCGTACAATTGCGGAACATCTCGTTAGCGCCAACGCCATCCGCACTCATGAACAACTCAGCAGCACACCGACTCTCCACCCGCCTTGGATTTCTGACCGCCGGCATCACCATGGCCGCCTGGGCGCCGCTGGTGCCGTATGCGAAGGAGCGCCTGAACCTGGAGGCTTCGCAGCTCGGCATGCTGCTGCTGTGCCTCGGCATCGGCTCCCTGCTCGCCATGCCCGTCACGGGCACGCTGACGTCGCGCTTTGGCTGCCGTCCGGTGGTGCTGGTGTCCGGCGCGCTGGTGTGCGCGGTGCTGCCCTTCCTCGCCATCGCCCCCACGCCGCTGCTGCTGGGCGTGACCCTGTTCCTGTTCGGCGCCACCATCGGCACGCTGGACGTGGCCATCAATGTGCAGGCCGTGCAAGTGGAGAAGGAGAGCGGCCGCGCGCTGATGTCCGGCTTCCATGGCATGTTCAGCGTGGGCGGCATCGCCGGTGCGGGCGGCATGGCGCTGCTGCTGTGGGCCGGCATGGATACGCTGATGGCCGCCGTGCTGACCGCCGCCGTCGCCGCAGCGGTCCTGGCCGTGGCGGCGCCCAAGCTGCTGCCCGCCGATCCGGCCGCGCACGCGGACGCAGGCGGCTCGGAGGACAAGCGCCTGTTCGTGGCGCCGCGCGGCGCGGTCGTGGTCATCGGCCTGCTGTGCTTCGCCTGCTTCATGGCAGAAGGCGCGGTGCTGGACTGGAGCGCGCTGCTGCTCACCACCGGCGTCGGCGCCAGCGCGGACCAGGGCGGCCTCGGTTACGCCGCCTTCGCGGTCGCCATGACGTTGGGCCGCTTCAGCGGCGACAAGATCGTGGCGCGCTTCGGCGGCCAGCGCGTGCTGCTGGCGGGCGGCCTGTGCGCGGCCGCCGGCTTCTTCACCGCCGTGCTGGCGCCCTCGCCCGCCGCCGCGCTGCTCGGCTTCGTGCTGGTGGGACTGGGCGCGTCCAACATCGTGCCCATCCTGTTCACGGCGGCGGGCCGCCAGCGGGACATGCCCGCCGGCCTGGCGGTGGGTGCCATCACCACCATAGGCTACGCGGGCATCTTGGCAGGCCCCGCGCTGATCGGCTTCATCGCCCACGCCTCCAGCCTGCAAGCGGCCTTCGCGGGCCTGGGCTGCGCCATGCTGCTGGTGGCCGCCAGTTCGCGCTCGCGCATCGCGGCCTGATCCGGGGCGGGGCTGCCGGGGCCGGACGCCAGTCACGTTATAATGCTGCACTTCGGCCGCCACCCGGCGCGGCCACGCTCCTGAATCCACGCATCCCATGATTACTCTCTACGGCATCCCCAACTGCGACACGGTGAAGAAGGCCCGCGTCTGGCTGGCTGACCAGCAGCACGAATTCCATTTCCACGACTTTAAAAAGCAGGGCCTGGACGCGCAGACCGTCAATGGCTGGCTGCAGACCCTGGGCTGGGAAGTCCTGGTCAACAAGAAGGGCACCACCTGGCGCGGCTTGCCGGACGAGCGCAAGGCCGCCGTCACCGACGCCGCCAGCGCCACCGCGCTGATGCTGGAGTTCCCGTCCGTGATCAAGCGCCCCGTGCTGCAAGGCGCGGACGAGGCCTGCCACGTCGGCTTCTCGCCGGACGCCTACCGCCAGATCTTCGCCAAATGACCGCTTCCGCCCCGCACTCGCGCACCCTGGCCCTGACCGAGAAGCTGCTCGGCCGCGCCTCCGTCACGCCGGAAGACAAGGGCTGCCAGGACCAGCTGATCGCGCTGCTGGAGCCACTCGGCTTCCAGTGCGAGACCATCGTCTCGGGCGAGGTCACCAATCTGTGGGCGCGGCGCGGCACGGCCAGCCCGGTGCTGGTGTTCGCCGGCCACACCGACGTGGTGCCCACCGGCCCGGTCGAGCAGTGGAGCTCCGAGCCCTTCTACCCCACCCACCGCGACGGCAAGCTGTATGGACGCGGCGCGGCCGACATGAAGACCTCCATCGCCGCCTTCGTGGTGGCCTGCGAGGAGTTCGTGGCCGCCAATGCGGACCACAAGGGCTCGATCGCCTTCCTGATCACCAGCGACGAGGAAGGGCCGGCCACAGACGGCACCGTGGTGGTGGTGGAAAAACTGAAGGCGCGCGGCGAGAGCATCGACTACTGCATAGTCGGCGAGCCGACCTCGGACAAGACCCTGGGCGACATGATCAAGAACGGCCGCCGCGGCTCGCTGTCCGGCCACCTCGCCATCAAGGGCATCCAGGGCCACATCGCCTACCCGCAGCTGGCGCGCAACCCCATCCACCAGTCGGCGCAGGCCTTGGCGGACCTGGTGGCCGAAGTCTGGGACCAGGGCAACGAGTACTACCTGCCCACGTCCTGGCAGATGTCCAACATCAAGGCCGGCACCGGCGCCAACAACGTCATTCCCGGCGTGCTGGAGATCGACTTCAACTTCCGCTTCTCCACCGCCAGCACGCACGAGGAGCTGCGCGCGCGCGTGCACGCCATCCTCGACAAGCACGGCCTGGAATACGAGCTGAAATGGACCCTGAGCGGCCTGCCCTTCCTCACCCCGCGCGGCACGCTGAGCACCGCGCTGAGCGACGCGATCCGCGCCGAAACCGGCATCGAGACCGAGCTATCGACCACCGGCGGCACCTCGGACGGCCGCTTTATCGCGCAGATCTGCCCCCAGGTGATAGAATTCGGCCCTCCCAACGCCAGCATCCACAAGATCGACGAGCACATCGAACTGCGCTACATCGATCCGCTGAAGAACATCTACCGCCGTACCCTTGAGAACCTGCTGCGCTGAACGCAGCCGCTCCCTTTGCGAGAATAATAATGACCACCTCCCTGTTCACCACCCCGCGCGACCTGCTGCGCTACGCCGTCACCCGCTTCAACACCGCCAAGCTGTTCTTCGGCCACGGCAGCGTGGAAGCGCTGGACGAAGCGGCCTACCTGATCCTGCACACGCTGAAGCTGCCGCTGGACAAGCTGGACCCGTTCCTGGATGCGCGCCTGCTGCCGCAGGAGATCGACGCCGTGCTGGCCGTGATCGAGCGCCGCGCCACCGACCGCGTGCCGGCCGCCTACATCACCAAGGAAGCGTGGCTGGGTCCTTACAGCTTCTTCGTGGACGAGCGCGCGCTGGTGCCGCGTTCCTTCATCGCGGAGCTGATTCCCGACTACTTCTCGCCGTGGATGGTCGATCCGGAAGCCACCACCAACGTGCTGGAACTGTGCACGGGCTCCGGCTGCCTGGCCATCATGCTGGCCGAGGCCTTCCCGAATGCGCACGTGGACGCGGTGGACATCTCGAAGGACGCGCTGGACGTGGCCCGCATCAACGTGGACACCTACAAGCTACAGGACCGCCTGACGCTGATCGAGTCCGACCTGTACGCCAATGTGCCGAACAAGAAGTATGACCTGATCATCACCAACCCGCCGTACGTCAACAGCGGTTCGATGGCCAAGCTGCCGCCGGAATACCTGGCCGAACCGCAGATCGCCCTGGAAGGCGGCGCGGACGGCATGGACCTGGTGCGCAAGATCGTGGCCGGCGCCGCCGAGCGCCTGACCGACGAAGGCCTGCTGATCGTCGAAATCGGCAACGAGCGCGAATTCGCCGAGAAGGCCTTCGGCGACCTGGGCCTGACCTGGCTCACCACCAGCGCCGGCGACGACATGGTATTCCTGCTCACCGCAGACCAACTGAAAATCCAAGAAGAACAACAATGATCCGCTTTATTCAAGTAAGCCTGATGCGCGGCGTAAAGCCGCTGCTGGAACAGGTTGATGTCACCCTCAATCCCGGCGACAAGATCGGCCTGATCGGCGCCAACGGCGCCGGCAAGTCCAGCCTGTTCGCGATGATGCGCGGCGAGCTGCACCCGGACCAGGGCGAAATCGACTTCCCGGCCAAATGGCGCGTGGCTTACGTTGCGCAGGAAACCCCGCCGCTGGAACGCTGCGCCCTCGATTACGCCATCGACGGCGACGTGAACCTGCGCAAGCTGGAAGCGGAACTGGCGCGCCTGGAATCGGAACCGGCCACCAGCGAGAACGGCATCGCCATCGGCGAAGTCTATAGCGCGCTGGCCGACGCCGACGCCTACACCGTGCAGTCGCGCGGCGAACAGCTGCTGCTGGGCCTGGGCTTCACGCTGGACCAGATGCAGCTGCCCGTGGCCAGCTTCTCCGGCGGCTGGCGCATGCGCCTGAACCTGGCGCAGGCGCTGATGTGCCCTTCCGACCTGCTGCTGCTCGATGAACCGACCAACCACCTGGACCTGGACGCCATCATCTGGCTGGAAGACTGGCTGAAACGCTATGCCGGCACGCTGATCATCATCTCCCACGACCGCGAC
Source organism: Pseudoduganella aquatica (assembly GCF_009857595.1). GTDB lineage: Bacteria > Pseudomonadota > Gammaproteobacteria > Burkholderiales > Burkholderiaceae_D > Rugamonas > Rugamonas aquatica_A. The sequence goes on from NZ_WWCU01000016.1 coordinate 82,856, forward strand.
TTCCTGGATGAAGTGGTGAACGTGGTGGTGCACATCGACGAGCGCAAGCTGAAGCGCTACTCGGGCAACTACTCGTCCTTCGAACGCCAGCGCGCAGCGCAGATGATACTGGCCGCCGGCGCGCTGGAAAAGCAGCAGCGCAAGCGCGCCCACCTGGAGTCGTTCGTGAACCGCTTCAAGGCGCAGGCCTCCAAGGCCCGCCAGGCGCAGAGCCGCATGAAGGCGCTGGCCAAGATGGAAGAACTGGCGCCGCTGCGCGCAGCCGCCGAGTTCTCCTTCGAGTTCCGCGAGCCGCTGAGCGCACCGAATCCGCTGCTGGTGATGGAAGACGTGGATGCGGGCTACAAGATGGAGGACGAGAAGACCGGCGACATCACCACCAAGAGCATCGTCCACGGCATCAATTTCTCTCTGCAGATCGGCCAGCGCATCGGCCTGCTGGGCGTGAACGGCGCGGGTAAGTCCACGCTGATCAAGACCATCGCGGGCGAGCTGTCGCCGCTGACCGGCGACGCCACCATGGGCAAGGGCCTGAACATCGGCTACTTCGCCCAGCACCAGGTGGAGATGCTGCGGCACGACGAATCGCCGCTGTGGCACCTGGCCAAGATCGCGCCTACCGTGCGCGAGCAGGAGCTGCGCAACTTCCTGGGCGGCTTCAACTTCCCCGGCACCATGGTCACCAGCTCGATCGCGCCGTTCTCCGGCGGCGAGAAGGCCCGCCTGGCGCTGGCGCTGATCGTGTGGCAGCGCCCCAATCTGCTGCTGCTCGATGAACCGACCAATCACCTGGACCTGGAAACGCGCGAAGCGCTGACCGAGGCGCTGGCGCAGTTCGAGGGCACGCTGGTGGTGGTATCGCACGATAGGCATCTGCTGCGCGCGACCACCGACCAGTTCATCATCGTGGCCGACGGCAAGCTGCAGCCTTTCGACGGCGACCTGGACGACTACAAGGACTGGCTGTTCCAGACCAAGCTGGGCAAGGGCACCGACGTGCTGCCGGCTGCGGGCAAGGGCAACAAGACCGACTTCCCGGTGGCTTCGCCGGTGGCGCCGTCCGCCGCGCCCGCGGTCAACAGCAAGGACCAGAAGCGCCTGGACGCCGAACAGCGCCAGAAGCTGTCCGCGCAGCGCAAGCCGATCGAGAACAAGATCAAGCGCCTGGAAGAGCAGATCGCCAAGCGCAATGCGCAGAAGGCGGAAGTGGATGCGGCCCTGGGCGACAGCGCCATCTACGACGCGGCCAACAAGGCCAAGCTGAAAACGCTGCTGACCGACCAGGCCTTCTACACCAAGGATCTGGGCCAGCTGGAAGGCGAATGGCTGGAGCTGCAGGAACAGCTGGAAGCGCTGGCCTGAGGCTTGGCGGGCTAGCGTGCAACGCGTAACCCGCCGAAGTTTACGCGCCGTATCGACATCAGCTTGTCTATATCGACCACGATCAGGCGCCTGCCGGCCTGCGTGGTCCCCACCCCCAGCAGGTAATCCACCTCCCTGGCCATCCCCGGCATGGGCTGGATGCAGGCCTCGTCCAGCGTGAGCACGTCGGTCACGCCATCGGTCACCATGCCCATCACACAGTCCGTCAGCTTGAGGATAATCACGTCCGTGCGCGGATCGTGCACCGGCGGACGCGGGCCGAAGGCGATGCGCATGTCCACGATGGGCATGATCACGCCGCGCGACAAGGCCACTCCGCTGATGATCTCGCCGTCCGCCGAAAAGCGCTCCAGCTCCGTCAGCGGGCGCAATTCCTGCACATTGCCGTAGTCCAGCGCATATTCCAATCCGCCCAAGCGAAAGCTCAGGTACTGGCGCAGCCCGGTATCGGCAGCGCCCTGCAAGGTAGAGGAATGCATGATGACCCTTTCACGGTGGATAACGCGTTCACCATCCTACCCGGCACGGACCATGCAAGTGTTGATTGGAGTCAACGTTTTCGGCGCAACATTGGCTGATTGCAAATGAGAGCCAACCCGCTACAATGGGACGCGCTCCCCATTCCGATTTCAAGGCTCTCTATGTTCCAGTGGCTCAAGCGTTTAATCGGCGGCGCCGGGCCGCGCAGCGCACCGCCTGCGCCCGCACCGGCCACCCCGGATCCGATCGTGCCGGCAGCTCAGCCGCCCGCCGCACCGGCGCCTGCCTCCGCGCAGGCCACCGCAGCCCCCTCGCCTGCCCCGGCCGCGCCCTCCTTCGAACAAAAGGACCAGCTCAACACCCGCTACAACCGCTGGCTGTTCGGCGCCCTGCACGAGGACACGCTGGAAACCAGCGACGCCGAACAACGCATCCTGCACACGCTGACGGGCATCGCCAGCTCGCCCACCTCCGGCGCGGAGCTGATGCGCCGCATGCCCGGCCTGATTCCGCAGCTGCTGCAAAGCCTGCGCAGCGAACATTTCTCCGGCGCCGACATCGCCCGCAAGATCTCCAACGACGTGGTGCTGGTGGCGGCCGTGATACGGCTGGCCAACGGCGCCATGCTGCCCGGCGCGCCGCCCATCAGCAGCGTGGAGCACGCCGTCATCGTGATCGGCCAGGAAGGCCTGCGCCAGCTCATCACCACGGTGGCGTTCAAGCCCATCATCGACCTCAATTCCGGCCACTACACCAAGCTGCTGGCGCCGCGCATCTGGGCGCAGTCCGAGCGCTGCGCCAGCGCCAACCGGGCGCTGGCCGAGCAGCTCGGCGTGCCGCCGTTCGAGGCCTTCCTGGCGGGCCTGGTGCAAAACGCGGGCCTGCTCGCGTCGCTGCGCCTGATGGACCAAACGGCCGGCGGCGCCACGGACCTGGGCCGCCCCATGTTCTGCGCCCAGCTGCTGCGCAGCGCGCGCCAGGTGTCCGCCGGCATCGCGCAGGAGTGGCACTTCCCGCCCGCCATTACGCAGGCCATACGCGAACTGGACACGCTGCAGAAGGGCGCGCAGCTGTCGCCCATGGGCCGCCTGCTGGCACTGGGCGACCATCAAAGTAAAATCGCCATCCTCTCCGAATACGAAAACACGCCATGACGCCATCCGATCCATCGCTGCCGCTGGCCGGCATCCGGGTACTCGACCTGACGCGCCTGCTGCCCGGCCCCGCCGCCACCATGCAGCTGGCCGACCTGGGCGCGGAAATCATCAAGATAGAAGACCCGGGACCGGGCGACTATGCCCGCCTCATGGGGCCGGTGCGCAAGGAAGTGTCGCAGTTCTTCGTGGCCGTCAACCGGGGCAAGTCCTTCCTGCGGCTGGACCTGAAGGACGCCGCCCAGCGCGAACAGCTGCTGGCCATGGTGGCGCAGGCGGACGTGCTGGTGGAAAGCTTCCGACCCGGCGTGATGGACAAGCTGGGCCTGGGCTGGGAGGTGCTGCGCGCGCGCAATCCCAAGCTGGTGATGTGCGCCATTTCCGGCTACGGCCAGGACGGCCCCTACGCCATGCTGGCCGGGCACGACATCAACTACATCGGCTACGCCGGCATGCTGGACCAGAACGCCGGCCCGGACGGCCGCCCCACCCTGCCTAACCTGCAGGTGGGCGACCTGCTCGGCGGCGCGCAGGCCGCGCTGCAAGGCATACTGGCCGCGCTGGTGGCGGTGAAGATGGGCGGCATGGGCCGCTTTGTGGACGTGTCGATGACGGACGCGGTATTCGCCAACAACATCATGCCGCTGGTGGCCGTCAACAACGGCGGCGACGCCGCGCCCGGGCGCGACCTGCTGACCGGCGGCGTACCGTGCTACAACGTCTACCGCACCAGCGACGGCCGCTACATGGCGGTGGGCGCGCTGGAGCTGAAGTTCTGGCAGGGCTGCTGCGACGTGCTGCAGCGCCCGGACCTGAAGGCGCGCCACTGGCAGCTGGGGCAGCAGGTGGCGGGCGAGGACGCGCTGGCGGTGCAGGCGGAGCTGGACGCCATTTTTGCGCAGCGCACGCAGGCCGAGTGGACGGAGGCGTTTGCGGGCAGCGACTGCTGCGTGTCGCCCATACTGCGCACCAGCGAGGCGCTGGCGCATCCGCTGTTCCTGGCGCGCGGCACGGCGGCGCGCGCCGCGCACGCCACCGAGGGCGAGTACTGGGCGGCGGGCTGTCCGCTCAAGTTCAAGACATGAACATCGATCCCAACGAGGTGGAGTTCAGCGCGATCCGCGCGCAGGGACCGGGCGGGCAAAACGTCAACAAGGTGTCGAACGCGGTGCATGCGCGTTTTGATATCGGCGCTTCGTCGCTGCCGGAGGCGATCAAGGAGCGTTTGCTCGCGCTGAGGGATACGCGCATCACCAAAGAGGGCGTGGTGGTGCTCAAGGCGCAGCAGGCGCGCAGCCTGGAGGCGAACAAGGAGGAGGCGCTGCGGCGCTTGCAGGAGCTGGTCGACAGCGTGGCGGTGCTGGCCAAGCCGCGCCGCGCCACGCGGCCCACGCGCAGCTCGCAGCGCAAACGGCTGGATGGGAAGACCAAGGATGCCGCAGTCAAGAAGCTGCGTGGAAAAGTGGAGATGTGAGGCCGCAGGCGGCGCTCGGCGGGTTACGGCTACGCCTAACCCGCCCTACGGGGCGATGGTTGATTGGCATGTAGGGCGGGTTAGCGAAGCGTAACCCGCCATTCACACCGGCGGCAGCGACGGCGAGTTGGCGGCCCAATCCACCGTGCCGCTGCTGCCGCTGAAGATGGCCGCCACGCCCGATGTGCTGCCCCGCAGCCGGGTCTTGATTTCCTTGGGCGGGCGGTCGTAGGCCGCGCCGAGGTCCGGGTTGAACTTCATCTCGCGCACGATGGTGTCGCCGGCCACTTCCTGCACCGTGCAGCGCCCGTGCCCGATCACGGTCTCGCGCTGCTTGCGCACCAGCGCGGCCTGTTCCAGCGCCACCGTCTCCTGCGCCTTGGCCTCCTTCACGCTGAGCGACAGCTTGCCCACAGCGCGCAGCGACGGGCCCACCGACACAGCCATCTTCTGGAACAGCGCCAGCTGATCCGGCGTCAGCGTGACTTCCTGCTTGCGCACGCGCGTGGCCAGCGTGAGGTAGTTGCGCAGCTCCGGCTCGCCCGCAATCGCATCCAGCTCCGCCTTGAAGCGCTGCGCCTGCGCGCCAAAGCGGCCCGCGCGTTCGGTATGTTCAGCTATGGCCAGGTCGTATTTGGTGGTCACCGGCACCAGCGGGAACAGCAGCATCTCGGTCTGCCGGCGCGGCCCGGCGCGGCCCACTTCCATGCGGCGCGCGGCGATGGCGCAGCCTGCGGCGCTTTTGATCAGCACTTCGTCTGCGATGATCTCGCAGTTGCTCGCTTCGCCTATCACCACCCGCGTGCCGGAGATAATGCAGCTCTCGGCCCGCCCCAGCACCACCTCTCCCAGCTTGGTCTGGATCACCGATCCGGAGGCCACGCCCTTCACCACGATATTGCCGCCCGCGTTGACGGTGCTGCCGCCCACCAGGTTGCGCTGCAGCGCGATATTGCCGCCGCGCGAAACAATGTTGCCGAACACGTCCCCATGGATGGTGATGTTGCCGCCTTCGACCACGCGCTGTTCCTGCACTTCGCCGAATTCCTCGTACTCGCCTGTCAGCTGCAGGTTGCCGGTGGTGCGCACGCTCACGCCTTCGCGGCTGATGATCTTGGGGCCGATGGAAATCTTCTTGCTGCCGTCGATGCTGATAAAGCCTTCCAGCGCCGACACCAGGTATTCCACCCCGCCCGACTGTTCCAGCAGCGTGCCGGCGCCGGCCACGCTGCTCAACTCCACGTCGCGCGGTTCGGCCGGCTCCAGCGGTATGCCGGACAGCTCGTAGCCGCGCAGGCCCGGCGAGCGCGGCACCTTGCGCAGCAGCTTGACGTTGGGCTGCACCTGCGGGAAGCGGTTCTGGAAGGTGTGCAGGTCGAAGCGGCCGTTGGCCATCTCGCGCGGCGCATTGCTGCGGTGGATGCTTTGCGATACCTCGACGATGGCGGCGTCGCGCCCCGGCGTGGGATTGAGCTTGCGCGCGGCGATCAGGCGCACCACCCGCCCGGTGGCGATGGTGGCCTTGACGGCCGGCGCGTCGATGCCGAAGCGGATGCCCTTGACCCACATGTCGGCCACGAATTCGTCGAAGTTCAGGCGCGCCGGCTGCGGCGGCAGGTCCGGCACGGTGAAGAACACCGGCTCGAAGTAGTACTCCGCTTCGCCGTCGACGATGCGCACCGATTTATACAGTTCGCGCCGCTGCGCGTGGAAGGGCTCCACCCGGTCGGCAAAGCGTATCAGCGGCTGGTCCTTGAGGTTTTGCGGCAGCTCGGGGCCAACGCCGTACAGCATGCGGATGAACACGGCGTAGTCCAGCTCCGCGAAATACGCGCCCGCCAGGAAGAACTGGTTCACGCCGGCCTGGCAAGCCGCCCCCGTGGCGCCACCCTTGAAGTAGACGCCATCCGAGCGCTTGACGATGGCCGGCGGCAGCTCGCCTTCCGCTGCTGGCTCCGCGGCCGGAGCGTCGTTCTGCACCTGCATCTCCTTAGTCCGGCTCGGCGCTGTAGGTCCAGTCCAGCGACCCGAGCGAGTCGGAGAACAAGCTCTCGTAGCCCACATGCGGTCCGCGCAGGAAGGCCTTGCCGTCCTTGGGCGCCATCTGGCTGGCCGGCGGCGCGCCTTCTTTCAGCGGCATGCTGCGCACCAGCGTCTCGCCCGAGACCATCTCGATCTTGCAGGCGGCCAGGCCGTTCGCGGCCAGCTTCTGCTTGCGCAGCTCGTCGATCTGCGCGCGCCGCACCAGCTGCTGCGATTCGGCCGCCTTCATCTTCTGTAGCAGGTGGCCCACCGTCTTGAGCTGCGGCTCCACTGCGGCGGCCATCTTCTTGAGCTGCGGGGCCTGCTCCGGCGTCAGCGTCAGCTCGCCCTTGCGCATCTGCGCGGTCAGGGTCATGTAGCCGCGCACCTGCGGGATGGAGGTAATCTGCTCCGCTTCCTCCTTGAACTGCTGGCGCAGGTGTTCCAGCGCGTCGATCTTGGCGTTCAGCTCCGCGATCTCGCCGTTGATCGGCCCCATGTCCGGCACCTGCACCAGCACCAGCATTTCGCTCTGCTTGCGCGGGCCGGCGCTTTCAATCACGACGGAGCGCGCGGCCACGGCGCAGCCTTCCGCCAGGCCTATCTTCACTTCGTCGGCCAGGATCTCGCAGTTCGACGCTTCCTCGATAATGACGCGGGTGCCGACAATCACGCAGCTCTCGGCCCGTCCCGCGATCTTGATTTCGCCGTCGCGCGTGTGCAGCGTGGAGCCGGAGGCGACGCCCTTGACGCGGATGTCGCCCTTGACGTTGTAGGCGCTGCCGCCCACCAGGTTGGCGCCGAGCACGATGGTGCCGCCGGTGGAGTTGATGTGGCCGAACACATTGCCGCGTATGGTGATGTCGCTGCCATCCACCGCGCGCATTTCCTGCACGTCGCCGAACTCCTCGAAGGCGCCGGCCAGCGCCAGGTTGCCCGTGGTGCGCCCGCTCACGCCTTCGCGGCTGACGATTTTGTCGCGCACGGCGATCTTGCCGCTCTTGGTGTCCACATCGAGGAAACCGTCCTCCACCGCCACCAGGAATTCGCCTTCCGGCGTGCGTTCGATTTCGGTGCCCTCGCCCACCCAGCGGCGGAAGTCCAGGTCGCCCGGCGGCTGCGGCAGCAGCGCCGTGCCGCCCATTTCCAGGCCCTGCGCGCCGGTCTCGCCCGGCACCTTCTTCAGCAGGCGCATGCCCTTGCGGATTTGCGGGAAGCGGTTCTGGAAACTGTGCAGGTCCACGCGCCCGTCCGCCTTTTCGCGCGGCGCGTCGCTGCGGCGCAAATCCTGCGACACCTCGATCACGTGCGCGTCGATGCTCTTGCCCGGCTCCAGGCGGCGCGCCACCGTGCTGCGGTCGCCGCGCGCGGCGGCGATGGCGGCCTTCACGTTATTGGCGTCGATACCGAAGCGGATGCCCTTGACCCACATGTCGGCCACGAATTCGTCGAAGTCCAGCTTGACGGGCCGCTCGGGAATAACGGTGCCGTCCGGCAGAACCATCTCCTCAATGAACAGCGGCTCGAACACATACTCGGCGATCTCCTTGCCCATTTTGACGGCGCGGTACAGCGCGCGGCGCTGGGGATCGAACATGCGCACCACGTCGGCGATGCGTATCAGCGCTTCGCCCGGCGGACCGGGCGGCAGCGGCGGGCCGATATTGAACAGGGCCTTGATGAAGACGGCGTAGTCCAGCCCGGAGAGGAAGGCGCCGGCCTGGAAAATCTGGTTGATCGCCACCACGAACACCGGCCCTTGCAAGGAGGCGTCCAGATACACGCCGTCCGGGCGCTGGATAACGCCATGGGGCAGTGCTGAAGCGGCTTGATCTGCTTTGTCTACCACAAACTTCCTCCCGACATACGGCAAATGCCGGCGCCGTGTTGGACACGGCTGCCGGCATTCTTGCAAGTAACCAATGTTACACGCAAGCCAAGAATAACAGGGAATTTTCGGTGCAGTGATGCGTCTATGCTACGCCTGTGCGTAACATTGCGCCAGATCAACGACGCGGTGGTATAGCGTAGACTTCGGCGCCGGCTTCGTTGATCTGGCGGCGCAAGTCGCGGCGCTCGTCAGCCGTCATGCGTCCCACACGGCGCGTCGCCTCAGCGTTGTTGGTGCTATCCTGCAGGATACGGCGATGCGCTTCTTCGCGCTGGCCGAAACCGCGCTCGTCGCGCTCCCGGCTTTGATCACGGTTCTGGCCTTCGCCGCGTGCGCGCTCTTCCTTGCGTTGGGGAGGATTGTTTTCAGGGCCGGAAGCCCAGGCGGGCAACACCGAACCCAGCAGCGTACAGGCGGCCAGCGCTCCCACGGAAGCGCGGACCAGCCTGGACGCCAGGGACGCCGCCTTCAGTTTGTCGGGATGCTTGTTCATGGAATTCCTCTGTAGCTTTACTGCCATGGCAACCAGTGTATGGACATTTCTCCCAGGAGGTAAGACCAATTGGGTAAAGTTTGTAACAGTTTGTAATGGGTTGGCAATGACATTTGCCTACGGCGAATATGACGTTACCATAGCAACATAATTAAGACAATTCTGACAGCATGACAACTATGACTTCGACCGAAAACAGCAACACCTCGAACAGCGGCGCGAACAGCGGCGGCCACCAGGCCAAGATCATGGTGGTGGACGACGACGTCCGCCTGCGCGACCTGCTGCGCCGCTACCTGACGGAGCAAGGCTTCAACGTCTTCACGGCGGAAAACGCCACGGCGATGAACAAGCTGTGGCTGCGCGAGCGCTACGACCTGCTGGTGCTCGACCTGATGCTGCCGGGCGAGGACGGCCTGTCGATCTGCCGCCGCCTGCGCGGCGCCGGCGACCAGACGCCCATCATCATGCTGACCGCAAAAGGCGAGGACGTGGACCGCATCGTCGGCCTGGAAATGGGCGCGGACGACTACCTGCCCAAGCCCTTCAACCCGCGCGAACTGGTGGCCCGCATCGGCGCCGTGCTGCGCCGCAAGCAGCCCGACGAAATTCCGGGCGCGCCGTCCGAAACCCCGCAGACCTTCGAGTTCGGCCAGTTCGTGCTGGACCTGGGCACGCGCACGCTGAAAAAGAGCGGCGAGACCGTGCCGCTGACCACCGGCGAGTTCTCGGTGCTCAAGGTGTTTGCGCGCCATGCGCGCCAGCCGCTCTCGCGCGAGAAGCTGATGGAACTGGCGCGCGGCCGCGAGTACGAAGTGTTCGACCGCAGCCTGGACGTGCAGATTTCGCGCCTGCGCAAGCTGATCGAACCCGACCCTTCCAGCCCGCTGTACATCCAGACCGTGTGGGGCCTGGGCTATGTCTTCATTCCGGAGGGCCAGCCACGCTAGCCCGCGCCCGGTAGCGCCGCATGAAATTGCTACGCCCCTTCCAACTGGCCTCGCTCAAGAGCGGGCTGTTCTGGCGCACCTTTCTGCTGATGGGCGTGCTCACCACGCTCAGCATCTCGGCCTGGGTCGGCCTGGTGAGCATGCTGCAGCGCGAGCCGCAGGTGCAGCAGATCTCGGCCCAGGTCATCTCGGTCGTCACCATCACCCACGCCGCCCTCACCCACTCGGCGCCGGAACTGCGGCGCGAACTGCTGTTCGAGCTGGTGTCCAACGAGGGCATCCGCGTGTTCACGCTGGAGGACGACGACGACGTGGAGCCGCCGCCCGCCAATGCCCTGATGCCCGATATCGAAGCGCTGGTGAAAGCCAAGCTGGGCGCCGACACGCGCTTTTCGCGCAGCGTGAACGGCATGCCCGGCTTCTGGGTCAGCTTCAACATCGGCGAGGACCGCTACTGGCTGATGCTGGAGCGCGAACGCATCCACGGCATGTCCGGGGTGCAGTGGCTGGGCTGGGCCAGCGTGGTGTCGGTCGCCTCGCTGCTGGGCGCGGCGCTGATCTCCGGCCTGATCAACCGCCCGCTGGCGCGCCTGACCGTGGCCACGCGCGAGCTGGCCGAAGGCCGCCGTCCGGACAAGCTGCCGGAAAAAGGCCCGGCCGAAATCATCCAGGCCAACCGCAGTTTCAACCAGATGGTGGAGGACCTGCAGCAGGTGGAGTCCGACCGCGCCGTGATCCTGGCCGGCATTTCGCACGACCTGCGCACGCCGCTGGCGCGCATGCAGCTGGAAGTGGAGATGGCCAAGCTGTCGGACGAGGCGCGCGAGGGCATCCAGTCCGACATCGCGCAGATGGACGCCATCATCGGCCAGTTCCTGGACTACGCCAAGCCGACCGAATCGTCCACCTTCACCACGGTGGACATGACGGCGCTGCTGGCCGAGACCGCGCACGAGGCCGGGCGCATGCCGGATGTGCGCATCCACACCGACATCACCGACAACGCCACCGTGCTGGGCAACCCGACGGACCTGAAGCGGGTGCTGAACAACCTGGTGGAAAACGCGCGCCGCTACGGCAAGACGCCGGGCGCCGACTACACCGAGATCGACATCAAGTGCAGCGTGAAGGGCATGCACACCTTCAAGCGCGTGACGATAGAAGTGCAGGACCACGGCCCCGGCGTGCCGGACGAGCAGATCCAGTCCCTGCTCAAGCCCTTCACGCGCCTGGACAGCGCGCGCGGCCAGGCCAACGGCGCCGGCCTGGGACTGGCCATCGTCGACCGCGTGCTGCTGCGCCACGGCGCCGAGCTGCAGGTGCGCAACCGCGAAGGCGGCGGCCTGCTGTTCCAGATCACGATGAAAGTGATGGCCTAAAAACGGCGAGTAGATATAATTCGGCATGCAAGAAAATATCCTCCCCCGCCCATCGCAGCCCGCCGCGTCGCTGTCCACTTTATCCAGCCGGGTACTCGGCCTGGCCAACCTGGGCCTGGCGGTGATCGACTCCAAACACCGCATCGTGCTGTGGAACCAGTGGATGGCCAGCCATTCCGGCCTGTCCGCCAGCCGCGTGCAGGGCAGCGAGCTGTTTGAGCTGTTCGAGGACTTGCGCGGCCAGCGCATCGAGCAGGCCATCCACAGCGCGCTGCAAAACGGCACCGCCGCCAGCCTGCCGCACGGCCTGAACCGCGCGCCCTTCCCGCTCTACCCCGCCGGCACCTGGGGCGGCGAGCGCATGGAGCAGGCGGTGTCGGTCACGCCGTTCACCGAGGGCAAGGAAAAATACTGCCTGATCGAAGTGAGCAACGTGAGCAGCACCATGGGCCGCGAACGCCAGCTGCGGGTGCAGGCCGAGGCGCTGCGCGCGCAATCCTATGTGGACGGCCTGACCGGCATCGCCAACCGCCGCCACTTCGACGTGGCGCTCAGCCGCGAACTGAAACGCGCCAGCCGCAACGACGCGCCGCTGTCGCTGCTATTGATGGACATCGATTCCTTCAAAGCCTATAACGACCACTTCGGCCACCAGCAGGGCGACGCCTGTTTGACCCTGGTGGCGGAAGCCTTCGCGGCCACCCTGCAGCGCCCGGCCGACCTGGCGGCGCGCTACGGCGGCGAGGAATTCGCGGCGGTGCTGCCGGACACCGATCTGGCGCAGGCGCAGATCGTGGCCGAAGCCATCCGCGCGCGCGTGGCCGCGCTCGACGTGCCGCACGCGCCGGCGGCCGTGCACCCCAACGTCACGCTCAGCATCGGCGTGGCCACCTTCGACAAGACGCAGCTGAACGACGCGGCCGCCATGCTGGGCGCGGCCGACCGCGCGCTCTACGTGGCCAAGAAGGCCGGCCGCAACTGCGTCATCGTCGGCACGCCGCCGGATCAGCCCTCGCCGCCGGCGGCGTAAGCTTCGCCTGTTGCAGTCATGTCCGGGAATGGCGAACAGGTTTGCGCTGGCGCGCGCCAGTTTGTCGGGCGTGTCGGCCATGCTGTGCGTGCCCACCGCATGCGTCAGGCGCAGTTGCGCCACGGTGGGCACCTAGATGGCGAACATGCCGCTCCCATCCACCAGCGCGCGCGTGGCGGCGGTCTTGTCCAGCACCACCGTCAGCTTGGGCGGCGAGAAATCCAGCGCGCAGGCCCACGCTGCGGCCATCACGTTGTCCACGCCGCCATGGCGCGCGGACACCAGCACGGTCGGGCCGTGGTTGATCAGGCGGTAGGCTTTTTCCAGCGCCACCTGGGCGATATGCTTATCCAACTTCACTCCTTTCAAACCAGGCGGTCCGACGCCACCACATGGACGCCGGGCGCGGCCCGCCGATCAGCCCCGGACGCACATGCGTCAGCGGCGCGAACAGCTTGGGATGCGGCGGCAAAGGCTGGCGCGACGGCCAGCTGCAAGATCAGGCCGAGGCCCACTTCCCTTCGTACACGGGATGGCCTTCGTCGATATGCAGCGTGATGCGGACCGGCAGCTTGCCGCTGAGCGGCGCGAAGTGGGCGTCCACCTGCGCCAGCAGCGCCTTGCCCACCCGCTCCACCAGCGCCGCGTTGCGGCCCGGCGTGATGCGCAGGTTCAGGTAGACGAAAACCTTGTCCGCCGCGCCGTCCGCCACCGCGTGGTGCGGCGCCGGGTAGGCCAGCACGCGCGTGCCGTTCAGCGGGAAGACGGCATGGCCGCCGTCGTCTTCCATCTGCACCAGGGTGCGCGCCAGGCGCGTGCACAGCAACTGCATGTCGCTGTGCGCGTCCAGCGTGCCGCAATAGTCTATGTGTAAGTGGGGCATAGGAAAACGTTTAATGAGTTAATGGAAAAAATTCAGTTCCGGTTGGCGGTGGATGCGCGCAGTATCAGCTGCGGCTCGATCCGCGTCAGGCGGTCGGTTGGCGTACCGTCGATGGTGGCCAGCAGCTTTTCCATCGCCGCCACGCCCATGCGTTCACTCTGCAGGTCCACCGTGGTGAGCGCAGGCGAGGTGTAATTACCGAACTGGATATTGTCGAAGCCGGCCACCGAAATATCCGCCGGCAGGCGGAAGCCCAGCGTCTGCGCGGCCTTCATGAAACCCAGCGCCATCAGGTCGTTGTAGCAGATCAGCGCTTCGGGATGCTCGGCGCCCAGCATGATGGAGGAGCACATGCGCTCCCCTTCGATGGCGGACGGCGCGCTGCCGTCGTACACGCACAGCTCCAGGCCATGCGCGGCCAGGCATTCCTTGATGCCGCCCATGCGCTCCTCGTCGCGGCGCGACTTGGAAAAGCCCAGGTAGGCTATGCGGCGGTGGCCCTGCGTGATCAGGTGGCGCGTCAGCATATAGGCGCCGCGATGGTCGTCGCTGGCCACGGTGGGCAGCTCGAGCTGGCTCAGCCGGCCGAAGAACACCAGCGGGCGGTCCATTTCCGTCAGCCAGCCGATGTCTTTTTCCTGCATGCGCGAGAACACGATCATGCCGTCCACGCGGCGGCTCAGCGCCTCCAGCAGGGGGCGCTCGCGTTCCGGGTTTTCTTCGGTATCCACCAGCAGCACGGTATAGCCGTGCGCCTGCGCCACGCGGTTGGCGCCCTTGACGATGCTGGTGAAGTGCGGATTCGTAATGTCCAGTATCGACAGGCCCACGGTCTTGGTGCGGCCGGTGATCATGGACTGCGCCAGCGGATTCGACCGGTATCCCAGTTCCGCGATCACGCGCTTGATGGTGTCCTCCACCGGCGGCGAAAAGCGCTGCGCGCCGTTGACGAATTTGGACACCGTTGCGGTCGATACGCCTGCGGCTGCGGCCACATCGCGGATGGTGGGGACACTTTTCTTCATGTGGCGTTTAGTCGCATAACGGAGCAGTACAAGGATGCCGATCTTACCATGCGCTATGGGCAATTGACGTTGCCGGGAAATCCGCTATACTCAAGTTAAACGTTTAACTTACTCTTCTTTTTCCATGTTTTTTACTTAACGGACAACCATGAACCAAGCATCCAGCACCAAACCCTTCAAACGCCTGCTGCTCACCGGCGCCGGCGGCGGCCTCGGCACCATGCTGCGCGACCGCATCAAGCCCTGGGCGGACGTGGTGCGCCTGAGCGATATCGGCGATCTTGGCCCCGCGCGCGAAGGCGAAGAAATCGTCCGCTGCGACCTGGCCGACCGCGCCGCCGTGCTTGGAATGATGGAGGGCGTGGACGCGGTGCTGCACTTCGGCGGCATTTCGGTGGAGGACAAGTTCGAGCCCATCATGAACGCCAACATCCTCGGCCTGCACCATCTGTACGAAGCGGTGCACAAGTGCGGCGTGAAGCGCGTCATCTACGCCAGCTCCAGCCACGTGGTGGGCTTCTACCCCACCACCGAACTGGTGGACGCCAGCATGCCGCTGCGCCCGGACGGCTTCTATGGCCTGAGCAAATGCTTCGGCGAGGCGCTGTCGCGCTACTACTACGACCGCTTCGGCACCGAGACCGTTTGCCTGCGCATCGGTTCCTCCTTCCCCGAGCCGCGCAACCCGCGCATGATGGTGACCTACCTGGGCTATGACGACCTGGTGGAGCTGATACGCTGCGCGCTGTTCACGCCGCGCGTGGGCCACACCATCACCTTCGGCGCATCGGACAACGACATCCGCTGGTGGGACAACCGCCACGCCGGCCATATCGGCTACAAGCCCAAGCAAAGCTCGCGCGTCTTCGCGCACAACTTCCCGGACACCGGCGAGCGCCCCGCCCCGGACGACCTGCCCACCATCTACCAGGGCGGACCTTTCGTCACCAACGGCCCGCAGTACTAAACACCGTCAAATAAAAAAAAGGCCAGGCCGGAATATCCGGCCTGGCCTTTTTAACGTGCCGCGTTTTTAGAACTTCACGTCGAGGCGGACCGACACGAAGCGGAACGCATCACGCGCAGGAACCCAGGTCGAAATGCCGGTGTTGGTCACCGTCGATACCGGAGCCGACGTGGCGCCACGGAAGGTCGGCGCGCCCGAGAAGCCGGTGGTGGCGTAGTGCTTGTCGAAGACGTTGTTGACCAGGAAGCTGATCTTGTAGCGGCTTTGCTTGTCGCGCACGCCGAAGCCGAGGTCGGTGATGCTGTACTTCGGCACGTAGAAGCCCGGATCCTGGGTAATCACCGTCATCATGTCGCTCTGGTACTTGTAGTTCCCGGTGAAGAAGGCGTCGAACGGCATTGACGCCAGGCGCCAGTCATACTGGCCGCTCAGCGCAACCCGCACCTTCGGCGACGACTGCATGCGCGCGCCGGCCAGGTTCTGCACACCCACCGTTGAACCCGGCGTGATCGGGAAGCAGTTGGCGTTGCGGCCGATGATGGAACCGTTGGCCGCATACTTGGCGCCGGGACTGGCCGCCACGTTCAGGCCGTCGTTGTAGCAAGGGCCGCCGGCCCAGTTGCGCACGGTGGCGTCGGTGTAGGCCACGGCCGCGTTGACGCTCAGGTCGCGCGTCACCAGCGCGTTGATGTCCAGTTCCAGGCCCTTGGTCGCGACTTCCGGCACGCTGCTGATCTGGGTCAAGATGACGGTGCTCTCCGGCAGCGTGTAGGTCGAGGACGACTGGTAGTTGAAGAAGCGGGTCTGGAAGGCGGTCGCGTTGACCGTCATGCGGTTCTGGAACAGATTGGCCTTCACGCCCACTTCCATGGTGCGCGAGGTTTCGGAACGCACCGGGTCCGCGCTCGAGGTGTTGATGGTGCTGAGCAGGCCGTAGGCCAGGCCTTTGTAGCCGGTGGCTGCGGTGGCGTAGGCCATCCAGTCGTTGTTGATCTGCTTGGACAGGCTCAGTTTCCCGGTCAGCTTGTTTTCCTTGTTGCCCAGGCTTTCAAAGTAGTCCACGCCACGCGCGCCGGCCACGAAGGTTTCCGGAGTGACGGTGGTGTTGTAGTTGCGGCCGAAGTGGTAGCCCGAGGTTTCGGTGTTGTAGCGCGCGCCGGCCAGCAGCGTGTAGGTGGGCAGGAAGTCCCACGACGCCTGGCCGAACACCGCCTTGTTGATGTTGTAGACGTCGGTGTTGTACACCACAGGGCTGGTGATGGAGGAACCGTTGCAGGTGGCCAGGCGGCAGTCGCCGCGCTTGAAGAAGCGGTCGGTCTCGTTCTTGGCGTACCACAGGCCTGCCACGTAGCGCAGCGTGCCGGCGTCCGGCGAAACATAGCGCAGCTCCTGGGTGCGCGACTTGATGTCGTAGGTGCCGCCCTGGTCGTTGGGCACCGCGTACTTGGTCGATCCCGGCAGCGCCACGGTGGGCACGTCCACGAAGTCCTGGTCGCGGAAGTCGTCCGACTTGTAATGCGAGAAGGAAGTGATGGACACCAGCGAGGCGCCGTTATCCAGCTCGTAGGCCACGCGCAGGCCCACGCTGCGGTCGGTGGAGTTCATGCCGGTGGGGCCGTCGCGGCGCACGTCCACGTTGTTCGGGCCCGGCGTAATGCCGGCCAGCGCCACCGAAGCGGGAATGGCGTTCAGCGTGCCGGCATTGGCCGGGGTGGCCGCGCCGGAAGGAATCAGGTACAGCGGGTTGACCGGGTTGGCGCCGGCCAGACCCACGGCCACCGGGCCGTTGGGCGAATTCACCACCAGGCCGCGCAGCGCGTTTGCGCCCTTGGTGTTTTCCTGGGCGTTGAAGTTCGGCGACAGCGTCACGTCGAGGTTGCGCAGCGGATGCCACGCGAGCTTGGCCATCAGCGTTTTGCCGCCGGCGCCATTGAGCTTGCCGCCCGTGGTCAGGTTGTTGATATTGCCTTCGTAGCGCGTGCGGCTGGCCGCGATGCGCACGCCCAGCGTGTCGCTGATTTCGCCGCCGTAGGAGACGGCGTAGCGCCACTCGTCGTCGTCGGTCAGGTAGAAGCTGGCCTTGCCCGCCAGCGGCCCGGAGATGGGCTTGGTGACGATGTTGACCGCGCCCGCCACGGCGGACTTGCCGAACAGCGTGCTTTGCGGACCTTTGAGCACTTCGATGCGCTGCACGTCCGCCAGGTCCTTGAAGGCCTGGAACTGCTGGGCGATGGGGATGTCGTCGACGATGACGGCCACGTCGGCCTCGATGCCGATGGTGACCGTGGCGGTGCCGATGCCGCGCATATTGATGGTGTTGTTGGCGCTGGTCGAGCCGGCGGTGACGGTCAGCGCCGGCGTGTTGGCCACCAGGTCTTCTATCTCGCGGATATTGGTGCGCTCGATAATGGCCTCGTTGACGACCGAAATCGCACTGGGCACGCTTTCCAGTTTTTCCACGCGCTTGTTGGCGGTTACCACCACGCGCTCCAGCCCCTCGCTCGGGGCGGCGGCCTGCTGCGCATGCGCAGGCAGGCCGGCCAGCATGGCAAGCGCCACGGCCGATGCGATTGGTGTCAGGCGCATGCCGAGCCCCGGCATGCTTGTGTTCTGGTGTTTCATTGGATCTCCTCCGTTGTAGTTGTTTTGGTCATTCAGGTAATACGGTCTAGCGATACTTCATCACCCACTTGATCACGAGCGGGCGTTCAAACTGGAAGGCTGGCGTCGCGCAACTCACCACGCTGCGCATGGGGCCATTCGGCGACTGGTAATCCGGATTGCCGGCGGCGGGCGCAACCCGGCACGCCTCCAGGCCGCTAACCTCGAAGCTGGTCACGCTGCCTTCGCCAAAGCTCACCTTGCGGCCCTGGATGCTGGCGGCGCCGGAGAAGGACGCGAAGTCCAGCGTCAGCGAGCGCACCGGCACGGCGCCGCGCGGCGTGTAGGTGTCGGTGCGGGTGATGGCGCCCGGCGCAAAGGTGTACTCGGTGCGCAGCGCAATGCGGCCGTCCTTGGCGGGCGCGTTGGCGCCCACTTTATCCAGCTCGTCCTGGCGGTAGCTGACGCTCCAGGTCTTGCCCTGCTGCGCGCTGCGGATGTCCTTCAGGTAGGCCGCGCCTATCAGCTCGGAGCCGTCCTCCAGCGTGAACTTGGGCAGCAGCTGCGGGTGGGCCGCGCCGCTGTCGGCCACGCCGGCCACCACGTCGCCGGCAAACGGCAGTGGGTAGTAAGGGCTGTTGTCGTGCTGGCTGGCGCCGCCGTTCACCATCAGCAGGCTGAAGACGTGGCCACGGTCGCGGTAGACGCCGAGCGCCCGGTCATACTCGCCGGCGGCGAAGCGGGTCAGGCTGAAGCGCGGCTGCGTCTTGTCCAGCCACGCCGCCAGGCCCGGATTGACCGGCTTGTCCTTGAAGCCGGTCTGGTTCCAGAACGCGTTCGTGAAAATGAGCTGGTGCAGCAGCGAGAAGTTCTCGCCCAGGATGCGATGCTTGCCGCGATAGGTGTCGGTGCGGCGGCCCTTGCCCCACATGTCGACCGACTTCATTTGCGGGTCGTACCAGAAGCTGTTGTAGCGCGCCGCCACGCGCGAGGAGTAGGCGTAGGCGTAGGTTTTTTCTTCCGCCGTCAGCACGTCCAGGTAGGCCGCCACCGACAGGATCTCCAGCATCGCGGTCTCGCCATACGGCCCCAGGCTGCGGCCGAAGGTGAAGCCGGTGCCGTCGGCCTTGAGCAGATTGAGCGTCAGCGTGGCGGCCTTGCGCAGCTTGTCCTTGAGCTGCGGCGTGACTTCCAGCCCGGTTTCCAGATAGCGTTCGCAGATCTCGGCAATCAGCAGGATGCTGTAGCGGTCGAAGCGCCCTTCCCCGCTGGTCTCGTCGGAGAAGCCGTAGGCGCCGGAATAGGCGTCGTAGTGCTGCAGCATTTTCTCCATCAGCACCTTGCCGGCACTGTCGTCCTCCCAGCCCAGCAGCATGCGCAGCCGCGCCACGCTGAAGGCCACGCCGAAGTAATTGGTCGGCAGCTTGATCAGCTCAAAGCCGGGCTGCGTGACGAAGGTGCGCCAGTCCAGCTGCACGCGCAGCTTCTCCAGCGTTTCCGGGCTGATGGCGCCCTCCAGCAGGCCCGCTTTTTTCAGGCTGACCAGCGCGGACAGGTAGTAGTAGATGCCCCAGGTGTGGTTGTCCATGCCCACCGTCATGTCGGCGATGCTGCGGTATTCGCGCAGGCGCGCTTCCAGCGTGGGGTCGTCCTTATCCTTGTTGAGCAAAACATAGGACAATCCGATGGCGATTTTCCCGGGCAGGAATTTGTCCTTGCTGGTAAAGGGCTTCTGGCCGTCGATGACGGTGTTCTCCTTCTCCGCCGCCAGCTTGGAGAAGAAGTAGTCCAGCTGCGGATACAGCTGCTGCTGGACGGTGCTGTTCATCGGCGACTCGGGCGCGCTGGCCGGAGCGGCGGCGCACAACGCCGGCACTGCCAGCAGCAGGCTTGCCAAGGGGCGTATCAGGGTGGTCATGCGGTCTCTTTTATAATGATTGGAAAACGTTTAACTGGATCATATGGCAATTTCGAATTGCGGTAAATGTTTGCGCGGTTTTTTTGCCAAGGGTGTTGCAAAAGCATCTGATAGACGCAGACCAGCAGGCGTCCGGCGCCGCCCGATGCCATAATCAGCGTCGCGCAAACCGCAGTCGGGCGCGGAAGGTAATCGTTTAACTTCACAAGGAACAGATTGATGCACAAGCCGTTTTTGCCTCTTGTCCAGCGCTGCGCGGGCGCCTGCCTGGCGGTGTACGCCGTCGGCGCATCCGCCGGCAGCACCATGTGCCTGAACCCTGCTCCGGGCCAGGACAGCTACCGCCATATCGAGAGCGTGCTGGGCGCCGGCGCGGTCGAGTCGCCCAGCGACGACGCCTACACGCCGCCGCGTCCGCACATACTGGTGATGCCGGACGACGGCGTGACCGGTCCGCACTACGCCATCCAGGCGATTGAGCCCAGCGACTACAACCTGGACCGCGTTGCCATGGAAGCCGGCGGCGACCGCTCGCGCACCGAGATCAAGCTGGCGCCATCCAAAGGGCCGCACGAGGTGTTCAAGGCGCGCGAGGGCGACACCTTCACCTATGCCTGGCGCTTCCGCATCGCCGAGGACATGCGCTTCGCGTCCAGCTTCACCCACATCCACCAGATCAAGGCCAACGGCGGCCGCTACGCCGAACCGCCCCTGATCACCTTCACGCCGCTGGCAAACGGCAAAATGGAAGTGCGCCATGTGGCGGACCAGCTGACGGAATCGAAACAGACGGTGCTGGGCGCAATGCCGCTGGCCGGCAACCAGGGCAAGTGGCTGGTGGCGACGGAGACCATCACCTACTCCAACACGCGCGGCCGCTACCAGCTGGCGATACGCGACATGGAGGGCGTGCAGCAGCTGGCCATCGACCAGGGCGGCCTGCAGATGTGGCGCAGCGGCGCGGACCACATGCGGCCCAAGTGGGGCATTTACCGCAAGCACAGCCCGCAGCTGAACCAGCACCGCGCCGATACGGTCTACTTCAGCAATATGTGCATCACGCGCGAGGAAGCCGCCGGCGTGCTACGCTAGGCGCATGCCAGAAATAAGCCGTTCAAACCTGAAACTCATACTGGGCGCAGCCGCCGCGGCAGTTGCCGCTGCCGCAGCGGTATGGGGCCTGGGCGACTGGCGCCCGGCGCGCGGCGTGACCACGCAAGCGCACAGCGAAGCACAGCCGGCGGCACGCGGCGCGCCAGGCTGGTTCAGCGCCGTCGGCGGTCCGCCCGCCAGCGCGGCGGGCAGCAGCGCCCCCGAGCCCCTGGCGCGGCAGGTGGACGCATTGATCGCCACCGGCAAGCCGGAAGACGCCTACCAGGCCCACAACCTGATCGGCGACTGCATCACTTTCCAGAAGCTCGGCGTGATTCCGTATTTTCATTTCCCGGAGCAGCGCGAGATGTCCGAGGCGGAGAAGCAAGCCGAGGCCAAGGTCTGCGCCAGCCTGACGGAACAGATGAAGCGTTCGCGCATCGACTATCTGACGCTGGCCGCCAGGGCCGGCGTGCAGGGAGCGAGCAGCCGCTTCCTGATGGAAGGCCCGTTCGGGGACCCCAGCGCGCTGCAAACGCGGCCGGACGATCCCCTGGTGCTGCAATGGAAGCAGCAGGCCATGGAGCAGTTGAACCGCGAAGCCGCGCAGGGCGATTTAAGCAGCTTGAATACGCTGTGGACCAGCCACATGACCGGCACGCCCGCCGTCCCCAAAGATGCGCGCCTGGCCTACACCTACAACGCCGCAATGGAACGCATCTTCCGCATGCAGGCGCCGGACGCAAATGGCGGCCCCTACGACTCCCAGTTGTTTTCCTTCCTCAAGGAGGGGCTGACGCCGGAACAGATCGCCGCTGCGGACGCGGAGGCCGGCCGCATCGCGGAAAACTTCCGCAAGCGTTTCGAGGCGCGCAAACTGGGCGAAGCGGCAGCCGCCGTCAGCGGCCGGCAGTAAACCGGAAGCCGGTCACCGAACGGAAAACCGCGCCGGGACGCAGCACGGTGCTCGGGAAATGCGGCTGGTTGGGCGCATCCGGCAAGCCTTGCGTCTCGAATGCGAAGCCGTCGTAGCGTGCGTAGGCACGCCCTTCGCTGCCCGCTTCCGTGCCGTCGAAACCGTTGCCGCTGTTGAACAGCACCGACGGTTCCGTGCTGCGGATTTCCATGCGGCGACCACTTTCCAGTTCGTCCACCACCGCCACCAGGCGGTAGGCGCCCTGCTTCTTCGCGAACAGCAGCGCGTGGTCAAATCCCGGCGGTGTGCCCAGCAGCGCGGAGGACGCGCCGCCGGCCAGCCACTGCATCACACCGGCCGGCCGCCGGAAGTCCAGCGGCGTGCCCGCCACGCTGGCCAGCTCCCCGGTAGGCACCTTCTTCTCGTCGGTGACGGCATAGCGGTCGGCGGCGATACGGAAGCGGTGCGAGGCCATGCCCGCGCTGCCCGCCCCGGCCAGGTTGAAGTAGGCGTGGTTGGTCAGGTTCAGCACGGTGGGCGCATCGGCCGTGGCGGCGTACTCGATGCGGAACTCGTCGCTGCGCCGCATCAGCCGGTAGGTCACGCTGATTTCCAGGCGGCCGGGAAAGCCCTGGTCGCCGTCCTCGCTCACCAGCCGGTAGATGGAGCCGATGGAGGCGGCGTCGGCGAAGTCCTGCCGCTGCCACAGGCGCTTCTCGTAGCCGTTCGGTTCGCCGTGAATGGCGATGCCCTTCGCATTGGCGGGCAGTTGCACGGTGCGCCCGTCCAGCGTGTAGCGCGCGCCGCCAATGCGGCCCGCATAGCGCCCTATCACCGAAGCGAAGCGCCGCTTGGTGCGCACATAGGCATCAAGATCCGGAAGGCTGAGTATGACGTTGCGGCGCTCGCCGCCCTTGCCGGCCACGTCGGCCGACACCAGCGTGGCGCCGTAGTCGATATAGGACAGGCGCATGCCGCTGTCGTTTTCCAGCGTCACACGCTGCACCGCCTGGCCGCCGGCCAGAATGCCAAACGGCTGCACCGAGATACCGGTGCAGCCGCCCTGCCCCGCCGCCGCCAGCAATACCGCCAGCAGCAGGGGACGCATCGGATTGTGCGTCACAGGTCCGTGATTTCCTTGTGCTTGGGCACCAGGGCTTTCATCACGGTCCACGCCGCCAGGTAAGCCAGTGCGCAGAAGGTGAACATGATCATGTAGCCGGTCTGGATCTGGCCCAGCGCGCCGTAGTAGTCGAACAGCCAGCCGCCCATCTTGGACACGGCCACGCCGCCCAGGCCGCCGGCCATGCCGCCGATGCCGACCACCGACGCCACCGACTTCTGCGGGAACATGTCGGACACGGTGGTGAAGATGTTGGCCGACCATGCCTGGTGCGCCGAGGCGCCCACGCCGATCAGCAGCACCGGCACCCAGAAGCTGATGTAGCCCAGCGGCTGCGCCAGCAGCACCACCAGCGGGAACAGCGCAATCACCAGCATGGCTTTCATGCGGCCGTCGTAAGCGTGCATGCCCTTGTTCATGAAGTAGGCCGGGAACCAGCCGCCGCCGATACTGCCCACCATGGTCATGCTGTACAGCACGGCCAGCGGCACGACGATGGCCTCCTTGCCCATGCCGTACTGCACCGACAGGTATTTAGGCAGCCAGAACAGGAAGAACCACCACACGCCGTCGGTCATGAATTTGCCGAACACGAAGGCCCAGGTCTGGCGGTAGCCCAGCAGCTTGAACCAGGAAGTCTTGCCGACCGGCGCAGCAGGCGCAGCAGGCGCGGCAGGCGCGGCAGGCGCGGCAGCCACGGCGTCGCTGCGGATGTAGGCCAGTTCGCCGGCCGACAGGCGGCGCTGCTGGTCCGGTGCGTCGTAGAAGAACTGCCACGCCAGCATCCACAGGAAGCCGACCGCGCCGATGACGATAAAGGCCGACTGCCAGCCCCAGTTGATGGCGATCCAGGGCACGGTCAGCGGCGCCAGGATGGCGCCCACGTTGGCGCCGGAGTTGAAGATGCCGGTGGCGAAGGAGCGTTCCTTACGCGGGAAGTACTCGGCCGTGGTCTTGATGGCCGCCGGGAAGTTGCCCGCCTCGCCGACCGCCAGCACCGCGCGCGACAGCATGAAGCCGGCGATCGATACCGGAATGGCCGCGAAGCCGAAGGCGCCCAGCACCTTGGCGATGCCCTCGCCCATCGGCACCGAGTAGGCGTGCATGATGGCGCCTATCGACCAGATGACGATGGCCAGGATGTAGGCCTGCTTGGTGCCGATCTTGTCCACCACGCGGCCGGCGAACAGCATGGCGATGGCGTACACGAACTGGAATACGGCGGTGATGTTGGCGTAGTCGCTATTGGACCAGCCGAATTCCTTGGACAGGTCGGGCGCCAGCAGGCTGAGTACCTGGCGGTCCAGATAGTTGACGGTGGTGGCGAAGAACAGCAGCGCGCAGATGGTCCACCGGTATTTGCCAACAACTTGCTGGCTGACAGGTTCACTCAGGTTCATAAGGAATCACTTATTCTGGTTGTACGTTCCGGTCCCTGTCTCGACAGGACCGCTAAGTTGTATGTCATCGTACAACCTTGAGGTGCGACAGGCAAGGAAAAAATCAGACAAAAATATATATTTATAAGGTGTCGATCTGGCGTTTCCCCGGCCGTCGTGTGAGTATGGGCGCCGCAGTTGCGTTCATATTTCATCAACTTATCAAGGAGATTACCATGAGCAATGTCGCCCCCATCCCACAAGGTTTCCAGACCGTAACACCGCACCTGGTCTGCGAAGGCGCCGCCGACGCAATTGAATTCTATAAAAAGGCCTTCAACGCCGTGGAAATGGCGCGCATGCCCGGCCCCGGCGGCAAGCTCATGCACGCCCAGGTGAAGATAGGCACCGCCATGGTGATGCTGGTGGACGACTTCCCCGACTGGGGCAGCGTCGGCCCGAAAGCGTTGAAAGGCTCGCCCGTGGTGCTGCATATGTATGTGGAAGACGTGGACGCCGTCTACAACCAGGCCGTGGCCGCCGGCGGCACCGCCAAGATGCCGCCCGCCGACATGTTCTGGGGCGACCGCTACGGCATGGTGGTGGACCCGTTCGGCCACACCTGGTCCATCGCCACCCACAAGCGCGACATGACGCCGGAAGAAATGCAAGCCGAGATGCAGAAGTCCATGTCCGAAAACTGCCCCGGCTCGGAAGCCTGAAAGGAAGCGCCATGCGATTCATGATTATTGTGAAGGCCAGCGCCGAGTCCGAAGCCGGCAAGATGCCCAGCCAGGAACTGCTGACCGCCATGGGCAAGTTCAACGAGGACCTGGTCAACGCCGGTGTGCTGCTGGCGGGCGAAGGCCTGCACCCGAGTTCGCGCGGCGTGCGCGTGCACTTCTCGGGCAAGAACCGCACCGTCATCGACGGCCCGTTTTCCGAAACCAAGGAGCTGATTGCGGGCTTCTGGCTGGTTCAGGTAAAGTCGCTGGAAGAAGCGATTGAATGGGTGAAGCGCTGCCCCAACCCGATGGAAAGCGATTCCGATATCGAGATCCGCCAGGTGTTCGAGATGGACGATTTCGGCGCCGAATTCACGCCCGAGCTGCGCGAGCAGGAACAGCGCGTGATGGCCAAGGCGGCGGAACTGCAGAAGCAGCACTAACACAGCGTTAACACGCACAGGAGCCCGCGATGCAATTCATGATCTTGCGCAGGAGCGACACGGTGTCGGAGACGGCCGGCTTTCCATCGGCTGAACTGGTGCACGCCGTGCCGTCCGCGCAATGGCTGCATCCCAGCGCCAGCGGCCTGCGCATGACGCGCAGCGCCGGCCAGTGGCGCGTGAGCGGCGAAGGTCCGTTCGACGCGCGCGAACTGGTGGCGGGCTACACCTTTGTCGAGGCGGCCAGCCGCGAGGAAGCGGCACAGCTGGCCAGCCAGTGGCCGCTGGCCGACGCCGAGGGCCAGGCCGAGCTGGAGGTGCGGCAGGCCGGCTGTCCGGGCGGCTGCGTGGGCTTCGACATGGGCGCGCTGCCGCAAGGCGCGCCGGCGGACCTGCGGCCGGCCGCGCTCAAGCCCGGCTGCAAGCCCTACGCCGTGCTGCTGCGCTCGGACGCGGGCAGCGAAGCGGACCTGGAGCCGCCCGCCGCCGTCATCGACACCATGAACCGCGCCAATCAGGCCGGCATCCGCGCCGGCATCGCGCTGGCGGGCGAAGGGCTGCGCGCCTCGTCCAAGGGGGTGCGCGTGAAGTTCAGCGGCGGCAAGGCTTCCATCATCGACGGGCCGTATGCGGAAGTGAAGGAGCTGATCGCGGGCTACTGGCTGGTGCAGGCCGAGTCCATCGAAGGCGCGATGGAATGGGTGAGGAACTATCCCTACCCGCATCCGCCGGACATGGACGTGGTGGTGGAACTGCGCGGCGTGCACCTGGGCTCATGAACCAGCAGGGCATACACCGCGCCATAGAAGCAGTCTGGCGCATCGAGTCCGCCAAGATCATCGCCGTGCTGGCGCGCATGCTGCGCGACGTCGGCCAGGCCGAGGAAATCGCGCAGGACGCGCTGGTGAGCGCGCTGGAGCGCTGGCCGGACAGCGGCACGCCGGACAATCCTGCGGGCTGGCTGATGACCGTGGCAAAAAACCGCGCCCTCGACCTGCTCCGCCACCGCAAGCTAACGCAGGACAAGGAAACCGAACTCACCTACGAAATCGAAGGCCTGCTGCAGGACGCCGCGCCCGACCTGGAACGCGCGCTGGACGACAACATCGGCGACGACCTGCTGCGGCTGGTGTTTGTGGCCTGCCACCCTGTGCTGTCCACCGAAGGCCGCGTGGCGCTCACGCTGCGCCTGCTGGGCGGCCTCACCACCGAGGAAATCGCGCGCGCCTTCTTCGTGCCGGAAGCGACCGTGGCGCAGCGCATCGTGCGCGCCAAGCGCACCCTGGCCGAAGCCAAGGTGCCGTTTGAAGCGCCGCGCGGGCGCGAGCTGGTGGAGCGGCTGGCGTCGGTGCTGCAAGTGATCTACCTGATTTACAACGAAGGCTATTCCGCCAGCGCCGGCGCGGACTGGATGCGCCCGGCGCTATGCGAGGAAGCGCTGCGGCTGGGGCGCGTGCTGGCCGAGCTGGCGCCGCAGGAGCCCGAGGTGCACGGCCTGGTGGCGCTGATGGAAATCCAGTCCTCGCGCGCCCGCGCCCGCACCGACGCGCGCGGCGCCCCGGTGCTGCTGCTCGAGCAGGACCGCTCGCGCTGGGACCAGCTGCTGATACGGCGCGGCCTGGCCGCGCTGGCGCGCGCCGAGCAGATCGGCCAGGGCCTGGGGCCTTACGCGCTGCAAGCGGCGATTGCCGCCTGCCACGCCCGCGCGCGCCGCGCCGAGGACACGGACTGGGGCCGCATCGCCGCGCTATACGACGGCCTGGCGCAGCTGGCGCCCTCGCCCGTGGTGGAACTGAACCGCGCGGTGGCGCTGTCCATGGCCTTCGGGCCGGAGACCGGCCTGGAAGTGGCGGATGCGCTGCTGGACGAACCGGCGCTGAGAAACTACCACCTGCTGCCCAGCGTGCGCGGCGACTTCCTGTTCAAGCTGGGCCGCAAAGCCGAAGCCCGCGCCGAATTCGAGCGCGCGGCAGCCATGACGCAAAACGAGCGCGAACGCGACCTCCTCCTCACCCGCGCGGCCGCGTGCGCTGAACTGCCGGCGCCTTAGCCGCGCGCCCGGCGTCGCCCCGGTCATTTTTTTTGGTCGAGATCAAAAGTCCGATAATATTTTTCAACGATTTCATTGATTGCGCCGCGACTCTGCAATCGTTGCACCGCAATCTTAATGGCAGAGACAGTTTCAGCCGTGGCCGTCTTCTTTGAAAAATGCAGTTCAAATTTTCTCGTCCCGAGCATCAACGGCTTGCCGAGCCGCTCCTTGGATATCCCCAGGATATGCGCGTTGTAGTAGATGCCGACGGATGATCCGATTCCCGCGTCAATTCTTCCCGCCATCAACATTTTCAACATTTGAGAATAGCCGGCGAGCGGATATTTTGTAATGTCGTCACGCTCGTCAAACGCTTCGTCGAATCGACCGCTTCTGGGGACCCCGACGAATTTGCCCCGCAAGTCGCTAAGCGAGGTCAACTTCAGCGCAGGCCTGCCCACCACAATGGTCGGCAGGCTAAGCACCTCGGCCACCTGCAAGGCTGCCGCGCTCAATTCAGGGTTGGTATACCTCAGTACAACATCCGCGTCGCCACTGGCGATCATCGCGACTGTGCGTGGGTAGGGAACGATTCTATTGACATGGGGCAGTCCCGCTTCCTGCGCAATCAGGTTGCCGATTTCATACATCATGCCCGAGGCTTGGCCATCCCCGCCATAGAAACCAAAAGGCGCCGACTCGATGGTGACAATACGCAATTCCTTTGCCTGGGAACTGTGTCCTGATAAGCCGATCGCGAGTAACAAGCCGCCGAATATGCCGCAACACCGCCGTTTAAGCTGAGAAATACACCGGGGACGCAATGTTTTCAATTTTCACTCTATCCGGATTTTCAGTCCATCAAAGCCAAGCAGCGCAGCCACTACCAGCAGCGCGGCGACCGGCCCCGCATAGGGCTGCAGAAGCGACGCCAGGATAGGCGCGACTAAAATCAGGTGCTTGACTCCCCAACTGTACAGCATCCCGGCGCGCTGGATGTATCCCGCGCCAAGCGCATGCCAGCGCTTCCTCGCATGTGAGCCGACCGGCATCGCGCATATAAAGCCGCAATGGTTATAGAAGCGCACGGCCATCACCGATGAGACCAGCGACGCAAACAGGAGCGCCAACAGGACCAGGCCGAGCAGCAAGCGCGGGCTGAACCCGGCCAGCGCCATCTTGTCACCAAGGCTTTCGTGCAAAGACGGCAGGGCCAAGGTTACCGTCCCCATCAGGCCAAGCGCGGCGATTGACGAGGTCATCGTCGCCGACATCATCGCGTTCCGCACAGCCTGCACCGCCAGGATCTCCGTTCCCTTCTCGGCCGCTACCGCCTCAAACCATTCGCGTCGCAAGATGGCGTGCGCCGTCTTGGCCATCCGCTGCGGGGAACGCCTCTGCCGCACGGCCAACGCCACCTCGTACGACAAGAGGATGGCGACGGTCGCCACCGCAGCCAGCCAGGCCGGGGAGATCAGCATAGCCTCCTACGCTCCCTGCGATGCGCGGGCACTTTTTCGCCGCTCCAGAAGCTCGAAAATGCCCATGCCGGCGACCATGGAGACGACGAACAGAAGCGCTTTGGGACTGCCCGTTCCCAGCGACGCCAGCGCCGGCCCCGGACAAAAGCCCGCTATCCCCCAGCCGATACCAAACAAGGCGCTACCGGCCACCAATCGACGGTCGACAACGCGGCTCGCCGGCATGCGCAAGCGCTCGCCCAAGAATGAAGTCGTCCTGCGCCGGGCAAGGGCGAACGACACCAAGCCGATTGCAATGGCGCCTCCCATCACGAATGCCAGCGAAGGATCCCATTGGCCGGCCAGATCGAGGAATCCCAAGACCTTGGCTGGATTGGCCATGCCGGAAACAATCAGTCCGACGCCGAAGGTCAGGCCGGCCAGCAGAGAGGTAAATATCAGCATGGTGTGTCCTTACATACTCAATACATGACGGGCCAGGAAGACGGTGATGAATCCCGCCGCCATAAAGATGCCGGTCGCCACCGCCGAGCGGAGCGACAAGCGGGACAAGCCGCACACGCCATGTCCGCTGGTACACCCCGAGCCATAGCGCGTCCCTATCCCGACGAGCAGGCCAGCGATGACCAGGGCGCCGTATCCGGCATCGATGTGCACTTCCGGCAGCGAGGCGAACCACGAATAGGCCATGGGGGCGGCGACAATGCCGGCCACGAAGGCCAGCCGCCAGGCTAGTTCGCCCCTCCCTGCCGGCGCCAGCAGGCCGCCGACGATGCCACTGATGCCCGCTATGCGGCCGTTCAAGAGCAGCAGCATGGCCGCCGCCGCGCCTATCAGCGCCCCGCCGGCCAGGGCGGCATACGGCGTGAAATGATTCCAATCGATACTCATTGCTACTCCTTGGGACAGTAGAGACGATACAGCACCGCCAGGATTTCCAGCAAGTCCGGCGAGGCGACGCTATAGAAAATCTTCTTGCCCTCGCGGCGCGGGACTATCACGCCCTCGTTGCGCAATACCCCGAGTTGCTGGGAGAGCGTAGGCTGGCGGATTCCCAGCACCTCCTCCAGTTCGCTGACGCACATCTCCCCTTGGGAAAGCTGGCAGAGCAATAAAAGCCGCTCCTCATTCGCAAGCAATTTAAGCGCCCCAACCGCTCGATCCGCTCCCACACGCAGCGCATTGACATCAATCATTTGTTTTTTTTGCATAAGCAGAGGCCGTGTTTTCTTACGATTGACACATAATATCTTTCAACATAATATGAGTCAATATATTGTTTTAGAGAGGAAGCGGCATGCCGAACGCGACCATGACAACGCGCGGGTTCTTTGACCCGAATACCTGGACCATTTCCTACGTAGTGTGGGACCCCGCCACGCGATGCGCGGCGATAATCGACCCGGTCCTGGACTATGACTTCAAGTCCGGGCACACCGCGACCGCCTCGGCGGACGATATCCTGGCCTACATCAGCGTACACAACTTGACGGTGGAGTGGATATTGGAGACCCATGCGCATGCGGACCACCTCTCCGCAGCCCGCTACCTGCAGGCGCAGGCCGGCGGCCGCATTGCCATCGGCGAGAACATCCGGACCGTCCAGGCGACGTTCAAGAAGCTGTACAACCTCGAGCGCGGCTTCCTTCCCGACGGAAGCCAGTTTGACCACCTGTTCCGGGACGGCGAGACCTTCAAGATTGGAAGCATCGAGGTCACCGCCATGCTGGTTCCGGGCCACACGCCGGCCGACATGGCGTATCTCATGGACGGCGCGGTGTTTGTAGGCGACACGCTCTTTATGCCCGACGTTGGGAGCGCCAGGGCGGACTTCCCCGGCGGCTGCGCACGCCAGCTGTATGCATCGATGCGCCGCATTCTCGCGCTTCCAGCGGACACCGTCCTGTACGTCTGCCACGACTACCCGCCATCGAGCAGGCCGGCACAGTGGCAGACGACCGTCGCCAATCAACGCGCGCGCAACATCCATGTGCGGGACGGCGTCACGGAAGCCGAATTCGTGAAAATGCGCACCGCGCGCGACGCCACCTTGGAGGTGCCGACCCTTATCCTGCCAGCCATGCAAGTCAATATTCGCGCGGGAGCCATGCCCCCTGCCGATGACAATGGCATCGCCTACTTGCGGATCCCGATTAATGCATTGCCCGTGGCCGGAATGGATCAGTAGGAACTGCTGAGCAGCGGGATACGCAAGAGCATCATCAAAATACGCTAGAATTGTTGCGGATGAAAAATATCGCGGCGTGATTCAGCCCGCGTTCAGTTGTTTTGCAAACCGCTCGACGCCGGCAAAGATGGGGCCTGCGACCCGCTCCGGAAATCCCGATGGCAAGCGCTCAGCGACCGCCGCGACCGCACCGTCTATCCGCGCCAGCAATCTTTCGATCACATCTTCCGCATCGGCACGCAGGAAGCACCGGGCTGCGACACTGTTGAAGTGCCGCCTCTGTATCTCCGAAAAACGGTAGTGCTTGTTCTTACCCAATATGGCCATAGCCAGCTTGGCTCTGTGCAGAGAATATTGATTCGCGCCGCCACCCTCAATTGGCCAAATCGACATGACGTCGTAAATCTCTGCCGATTTCCTGCAGCAAATCAAATGCTTCGATGGACGCCAGCTTGTAATGCGAGGCCAAGCGATGACGGATAAGTGCGCTATCAGGCAGCAGGTTGTCGAAGAAGTTGCGCACGACATCACCCCGCAAGGGCTGATCGCCGGTGTATGGCAACGACAGCGACAACGGCCGCCCGACGTCCGACTCCCGCCACGCCTTATCGTAAAGAAATTGTGTTTCGCCACGGGTGGGGATAGTCCAGCTTCCTACTCGCTCGCCATTGCACCAGACCGACAGCGACCGAGAGTGCGATTTGCGGCCCATGGCTTACCAGTCCGGCCTGGCTATCCCACGTTCTGGGCTGGCGCTGTTCTTCGGCTGCACCAGCACCTCGTGATTCAATGCCGCGAGCAGCGCCAGCAACTGTTCGACATTGATGGATCCCGGGTCCAGTTCCATCGCAGAAATACGGCTTTGGCTAATGCCCAGGCGTTGCGCCAGCTCGGTCTGCGAAAGCCCTGCGGATTTTCGAGCCGACTGAAGCAACGGCCCCAGCTGTTTGGAGAGCGATAGGATTTGCTTCATGATGTCACGTGTGACGTCTAGCTGCGTAAGGAGTATTTGCAGACTACGCTCAATACAAATATTCGTCAAATACCTGCTATACAGGTAGCTGATGTTCCTGGCATATGCAATGGGTACGCGGGCTAGGAGCGGACCGTCTAGTCGTCGAGAACCTGAATTGAGGATACGAGCGCGCGCCCTCGGCGCGCGAAGCTGGCCGCGCAGCGGCCAGCAGATGGGCGATTCGGAGAGGGCCGGGCTGGTAGGCCCGGCCCTTCGAATCTCACCGTTTCCGTCCGAAAATGAAAAAACCGCCCAGTGGGCGGTTTTGTCGTTTTCTTGGCGGAAGCGGTGAGATTCGAACTCACGAACAGTTTAACCCGTCGGCAGTTTTCAAGACTGCTGCCTTCAACCACTCGGCCACGCTTCCTAGCGAGCAGCATTATACAGGCTTAGCGCCCGTCCGCCAGCCAGTCTTCCCTCAAGGCCTTCTCAAATTCGCTGGCGGGCAATGGTTTGGAGAACAGGTAGCCTTGCACTTCGTCGCAGCCGCTGTCTTTCAGGAAGGCTAGCTGCTCTACCGTCTCCACCCCTTCGGCTATCACTTTGTGGTTGAGCTGCTGGGCAATGCTGATGATGGTGCTGGCTATCGCGCAGTCGCTGGCGTCGCTCGGGATGCCGGTGGTGAAGGAGCGGTCTATCTTCAGGGTGTCGATCGGGAAGCGCTTCAGGTACGACAAACTGGAGTAGCCGGTGCCGAAGTCGTCCAGCGACAGCGTCACGCCCAAGGCCGTGATGCGGTCCATGATGCCAATCACGCGGTCGATATTGTGCATCAGCGTGCTTTCGGTGATTTCCAGCTCCAGCCAGCACGGCTCCAGCCCGTAGCGCTCGAGCGTCTCCTTCACCCGGCCCGGCAAGGCGGACGTGAATTCGCGCGCGGAGACGTTGACGGCCAGGCGGATCGGCGGCAGGCCGGCGTCTTTCCAGGTTTGCGCTTGCGCGCAGGCCGCTTCGAGCACCCACTCGCCCACTTGCACCACCAGGCCGGTGGCTTCGGCCAGCGGGATGAATTCGGCCGGCGGCACCAGGCCGCGCTCGGGGTGGCGCCAGCGCACCAGCGCTTCGGCGCCGATGATCTTGCTGTCGGCGATGGAGAACTTGGGCTGGTAGTGCAGCTCGAGCTGGCCGCTGCCCAGCGCCTGGCGCAGCCCGGTTTCGATGCGCATGCGCTCCTGCATGCCCTGGTTCATGTCGCGGCTGTAGAAGGCGACGTGCTCGGCGTCGGAATCGCCGCCCTGCTTGGCGCGGTACATGGCGATGTCGGCCAGCCGCAGCAGGGTTTCGGCGTCGCTGCCGTCCTGCGGGTAGACGCTGATGCCGATGCTGGCGCCCACGCGCAAGTCGTGCCCTTCGACCAGGAAGGGTTCGTTCAGCGCGGCCAGCAGCTTGTGCGCCACGCGGCTCGCTTCGTAGTGCTGGCCAATGTCGAACAGGCCAACGGCAAATTCGTCGCCGCCCAGCCGCGCCACCAGGTCCTGGTCGCGCAGCACCAAGCGGAAGCGCGCGGCGGCTTCTTTCAGCAGGGCGTCGCCGATGCGCCGGCCCAGGGTGTCGTTGATGAGCTTGAAGCGGTTCAGGTCGATGAATAGCACGCAGCCGTGCAGCTTGCTGCGCTGGGCCACGGTCAGCGCCTGGTCCACCAGCTTGGTCAGCAGGGTGCGGTTGGGCAGGCCGGTCAGCGCGTCGTAGTAGGCCAGGTGGTGGATGCGTTCTTCGGCCAGCTTGCGCTCGGTGATGTCGGTCAGGTAGGCGATCATGCCGGTGGGCTTGCCGTCCATGTCGTGCAGCGTGGACAGCGACAGGCTGGCCCAGAACACTTCGCCGGATTTTTTCTTGCGCCGCACTTCCATCAGGCGGCCGCCGTGCTCCAGGAAGGGGTCGCTGAAGCCCATGTCTTCGTCGTCGTACAGGAACAGGATGTTGCGCCCCACCGCTTCCACCGGGGTGTAGCCGAACAACCGCTCGGCGCCCTTGTTCCAGCTGGTGATGAAGCCGTTCATGTCCATCGTCAGCACGGATTCGTGGATCTGGTCGAGGATCTGGGACTGGTGCTGCAGCTGCGCTTCCACCTGCACGTAGGCGTGCGTGCTGCGCTGGGCGATGCAGTGCACTTGCAACACGCTGGCGGCCAGCGCGGCCAGGCTGGCCAGGTGCTGGCGCTCGGTGTCGCTGTAGCTGCCGCGGCCGGCCAGCTCGAAGCGGCCGAAGTATTGCTTGTCGAAGCGCACTTCCTGCACCAGGCTGTCCACGTAGGCGGGGTCGGCGTCCTGCCCTTCCGTACCGGCGGGCAGGTAGCGGCCGCGCGGGGCGTGCACCACGCCGCAGGCGATGCGGCCCAGCTCTTCCGCCAGGGCTGCACCGCGCAAGCGCAGTACGGCGTCGCACAGTGCCGCGCTGCTGCCCAGGAAGTCGGATACCGGGTGGGCCAGCATGGCTAGAGGTTCCTGCTCACCTGGATGGCCCAGTGGCAGGCTTGCAGCAGGCTGCGCCAGTTGGCCTCGTTGTCGATGCCGGCGTCGCGCAGGGCGCTGCTGTCGGGCATGTCCTGCTCCACCAGGGTGAGCATGTCGCCCATGGGGCCGGCGCGGTCCAGCAGGGCCATGACCACGTCCAGGTCCAGGCTGAGGGCGCTGACGATTTCCGTCATCGGCATGTCCAGCAGCACGTCGAGCAGCGAGAACACGCCGGCCACGAAGGCCATGTCCTGCTGGTCGCGGTCGCCGCCGCGCAATTTGGCCAGCGCCTCCATGCGCGCCGCGCGCACCGCCGCCAGCGGCAGCAGCGCGTTGGCGCCGCCGTCGTCCTGCTGGCGCGCGTACAGCAGCAATTGCAGCCAGCGCTGCAACTGGCGCCGGCCCAGCACATTGATGGCCTGGCCGAAGCTGTGGATGGGCGACTTGGGCGCGAAAGCGGCCGAATTCACCACTTTTAACAGATGATAGGCCAGGGCCGGGTCTTGCTTGAGCAGGATTTCCAGTTCGCGCGAGTCGGCGTCGCGCGCCAGCAGGCCGAGCAGCGCCAGCAGGCGCTTGCGCGAGGTGCCGTCCGCCGTGCTGCTTTCGCGCTGCGGATGGCGCACGTAGTCGCCGCTGAACAGGGTAAAGCCGGCTGCGCTGCATTCGGCCAGGCGGGCCGGCGTGTCGACCTGCAGCGCCAGGTGCGGGCCGGCCATGGTGAGCATGGTCAGTTCGCTGGGCAGGGCCTCGCGGCAGTTGAAGGCCAGGCTGCGGATGGCGCATTTGCCGGCGTTAACGCCCACTTCGCCGTCCACCATCAGGCGGTAGCCGGCCTCGGCCAGCTGCTTGCACTTGGCCTGCATGGCGGGCTCGCCGCAGTCCTGCGCGGGCACGCGCAAGATGGTGCGGGCCGGCTGCAGGAAGGCCAGCTGGCTCACGTCATATTGCTGCAGGCCGGCAATGGTGACGATGTAGTCCAGCGGCGCCAGCGCGGCGTCCATGTCGGGATAGCCGAACACGGTTTGCAGCGTGGTCAGCTGGCTTTCGTCGGGGACGGCGGAAATTTGGAATGACAGGGCCACCCACTCGTTTTGAGCGTTGGACACCGCTGTAAGACCCACCAGAGGAAATGGGCTTGTTTCAGACAAAGACATCAGTATCTCGGTGTGGGTAGTGCTTGCAATGGTAGAGCAAATATTGATTCAAGGCAATTCTTTGAACGACAAATAACAACAGTTCACATGTCCCAGGCTCCGGGAGCAGGAATATAGCAGAAATTGCTGATTGGACAGGTTCCGCGCGCTAGAGTGCGCGCTCAAAATGTGACATTGTTGCACCCGCCCGACGGCCAAAAAATAAGGGTTGCCAGCCGGCCCGGCGGTGTGCGCTAGGGCGTGCCGTTGGCAAACTGGACGGCGTAGCGTATCAGCTCGGCCTGGCCTTCTATATTGAGCTTGCGCTTGATGTTGAGGCGGTGGGTTTCCACGGTGCGCACCGACAGGTCCAGGTCGCGCGCGATCTGCTTGTTGGACTGGCCGTTGGCGATGTGCAGCAGCACCTCGTGCTCGCGCGAGGTGAGCTGGGCGTCCTGGTTCTGAGGCTTGGCCAACTGGCGGGCCAGCGCGGCGCTGTAGTAGATGCCGCCGGACATCACGGTCTCGATGGCCACCACGATGTCCTTGCCGGGCGCGTCCTTGAGCACGTAGCCGCGCGCGCCGGCCTGGATGGCTTGCGACACGTATTCCAGCTTGTCGTGCATGGACAGGATGAGCACGGCGATGTCCGGGAACTGCTCGCGGAACTGCGCGGTGGCTTCGATGCCGTTGCCGCCGCGCATGTTTATATCCATCAACACCAGGTCTACGGCACAGTGACGCGCCTGCTCCAGCGCTTCCTGCGCCCCGCCCGCCTCGGCCACCACGGCGAATTGCGGCACGGCTTCCAGGCGGGCGCGCAGGCCGTCGCGCACCAGGGGGTGGTCGTCCACCAGCAGGATTTTGATCGTCATGGCGTCAGCTTTCGTTGGAAACATGGGCCAGCAGCACGGTGCCGGCCGGTGAAGATGAAATGGAGAACTCGCCGCCTATGGCCTCCATGCGCTCCATCATATTGCGCAGGCCGATGCCGCGCTTGGGGTGGACGGCGATACTGTCGGCGTCAAAGCCGTGGCCGTCGTCGCTGATGCGCAGGGTGACGGCGCGGTCGGCGCCCGTCAGGCTGATCTCGATATGACCGGCGCCGGCGTGGCGCTCGATATTGGTCAGCGCTTCCTGGGCGATGCGGAACAGCACCGTGTTGGCCACCTCGGGCAGGTCGTCGGTGCTGCCCTCGGCGCTGAAGACGATGGGCACGGCGCTGCTAAGGCGGAACTCCTCGGCCAGGTGGCTGAGCGCGGCGGCCAGGCCCAGGTCATCCAGCAGCGCCGGGCGCAGATTGTGGGAGATGCGGCGCACCTCGCCCAGCACGTTGTTGAGCTGTTCGGCGGCGTGCTCGAACACGCCCTGCGCGGCGCCGCACTGGTCCGGGCGGGCCTGGACGTTGCCCAGGCGGATGATGCCGGCCTCGATCTGCAGCTTGATCGACACCAGCCACTGCGAGATGCCGTCATGCAGGTCGCGCGACAGGCGCGCCCTCTCCTCCTCCTGCGACTCCACCACGCGCTGCGCCAGCGCCTTGAGCTTGGCGTCGGCCACGCGCAGCTCGCTGATGTTGAGCGCCACCCCGGCGCCCGCCACCACCAGCGCGGCGGCGATGGCGATGCCGGTAATCCACAGCATGGTGCTCTGGATATTGGCGCGCTGCTGGGTGTCCACCTTGGCCAGCGCGCGGTCCACGTCGTCCAGGTAGATGCCGGTGCCCATCATCCAGCCCCAGTCCTTCAGCAGCACCACGTAGCCCAGCTTGGGCGCGGGCTGGTGGCTGGACGGCTTGACCCAGTAGTAGCGCTCGTAGCCGCCGCCGGACTGGGCGCGCTTCAGCAGGCGCTGGATGGTGGGCGTGCCGTTCTGGTCCTTGAGCTCCCACAGGTTCTGCCCCACCAGCTCGGGCTGGCGCGGGTGCATCAGGGCGTTGCCCTGCAGGTCGTAGATGAAGAAATAGCCGTCGTCGCCAAAGCTGAGCGACTGCAGGATGCGCTTGGCCTCGTCCATGGCGGCCTGGTCCTTGCGGCCGGATTGGTAGAGGCGCTGGATGGAATGCGTGGCCAGGGTGACGTAGTGCTCCAGCTCGGCCTCCTTGCTGGCCAGGTAGGCCTGCTGGATGGTGTCGCGCTGCTGCTGGGCCAGCACGTTGGCCTGGTGGCGCACGGCCAGCGCCATGGCGCACAGC
Source organism: Pseudoduganella aquatica (assembly GCF_009857595.1). Lineage (GTDB taxonomy): Bacteria > Pseudomonadota > Gammaproteobacteria > Burkholderiales > Burkholderiaceae_D > Rugamonas > Rugamonas aquatica_A. The sequence goes on from NZ_WWCU01000016.1 coordinate 120,683, forward strand.
GCCAGGATCAGCGGGGTGATGGCCAGGAAGATGACTTTTTGGCGCAGCTTCATGTGGGAGCTTCCGGGTGAGGATGGCGCGCATTGTACGTCGCTGGCGCGCGCCTGCGTTCAGTAGTAGTACGTAGTCTATCTGCGTAGTGCTGCGCTTGTGGCAGATATTTGCTTGGTGAATACTGGGCATAAGCTGGAAGCCGCCATTTGTCGCGGTTCATGGCGGCTCATGGCGGGTTACGGCGTCCCGCCTAACCCGCCCTACGAAAAATATAGCTTTCTCTTGGAGGAATACCATGCAAGCAATGCTACGCAAGGCAGGCTGGGCGGCGTTGTCGCTGGCCGGCGCGGGCGCCCTGGGCGTGATCGCGCTCAAGCGCGGCGAAGCCATCAGCGCCATCTGGATCGTCATCGCGGCGGTCTGCGTCTACCTGATCGCCTACCGCTTCTACAGCCTGTTCATCGCCAAAGAGGTGATGGGCCTGGACAAGAACCGCATGACCCCGGCCTACAAGTTCAACGACGGCCTGGACCACGTTCCCACCAATAAATACGTGCTGTTCGGCCACCACTTCGCCGCCATCGCCGGCGCCGGTCCCCTGGTCGGCCCCGTGCTGGCCGCGCAGATGGGCTACCTGCCCGGCATGCTGTGGATCCTGGCCGGCGTGGTGTTCGCCGGCGCCGTGCAGGACTTCATGGTGCTGTTCATCTCCATGCGCCGCGACGGCCGCTCGCTGGGCGACCTGATCAAGTCCGAACTGGGTCCGATCCCGGGCAATATCGCGCTGCTGGGCACCTTCATGATCATGGTCATCATCCTGGCGGTGCTGGCGCTGATCGTGGTCAAGGCGCTGACCGGCTCGCCGTGGGGCAGCTTCACCGTCATGGCCACCATTCCCATCGCGCTGTTCATGGGCGTGTATTCGCGCTATATCCGCGTGGGCCGCATCGGCGAAGTGTCGATTATCGGCTTCGTGCTGCTTATGCTGGCCATCGTCGGCGGCCAGTACGTGCAGGAAAACCCGGCCCTGTCGCCGATGTTCAACTACACCGGCACCGAGCTGACCTGGATGCTGATCGGCTACGGCTTCATCGCCTCCGTGCTGCCGGTCTGGCTGCTGCTGGCGCCGCGCGACTACCTGTCCACCTTCCTCAAGATCGGCACCATCGTCGGCCTGGCGCTGGGCATCGTGATCGTGGCGCCCATGCTGCAAATGCCATCGGTGACCAAGTTTATCGACGGCACCGGCCCTGTGTGGTCGGGCAATCTGTTCCCCTTCCTGTTCATCACCATCGCCTGCGGCGCCGTGTCCGGCTTCCACGCGCTGATTTCCTCGGGCACCACGCCGAAGATGATCGAAAACGAAGCGCATGCCCGCTTTATCGGCTACGGCGCCATGCTGATGGAATCCTTCGTCGCCATCATGGCGCTGGTGGCCGCGTCCACCATTGATCCGGGCATCTACTTCGCCATGAACGCGCCGGCCGCGCTGCTGGGCACCACGCCGGAAGCGGCCGCCGCCGTCATCTCCGGCTGGGGCTTCCACATCACGCCGGACGTGCTGGTGCAGACCGCCAAGGACGTGGGCGAGCACTCCATCATCTCGCGCGCCGGCGGCGCGCCGACGCTGGCGGTGGGCATGGCCCACATCCTGTCGAACGTGATCGGCGGCAAGGCCATGATGGCCTTCTGGTACCACTTCGCCATCCTGTTCGAAGCGCTGTTCATCCTGACCGCCGTGGACGCGGGCACCCGCGCCGGCCGCTACATGCTGCAGGACCTGCTGGGCGCCATGGTGCCGTCGATGAAGGACTCCAAGAACATGGTCGCCGGCCTGCTGGCCACCGCGCTGTGCGTGGCGGCCTGGGGCTACTTCCTGTACCAGGGCGTGGTCGACCCGCTGGGCGGCATCAACACGCTGTGGCCGCTGTTCGGCATCGCCAACCAGATGCTGGCCGGCATTGCGCTGATCCTGGCCACCTGCGTGCTGTTCAAGATGAAGCGCGCCCGCTTCGCCTGGGTCACCATGGTGCCCACCGTCTGGCTGCTGCTGTGCACGCTGACCGCCGGCTGGCAGAAGATTTTCGACGCCAATCCCAAGATCGGCTTCCTGGCCCACGCCGCCAAGTACTCGGCCGCGATCGCCGAAGACAAGGTGCTGGCCCCGGCCAAGTCCATGGCGCAGATGCAGCAGATCGTCTTCAACGACTATCTGGACGCCTCGCTGGCCGGCTTCTTCATGGTGGTGGTGCTGAGCGTGCTGATCTTCGGTGTGCGCACCGCGCTGATCGCCCGCGCCAACGCCAAGCCGACCGTGCAGGAAAGCCCGATGCAAATCATGCCTGCGGTGCAATAATGCTACAGGAACTGGTCCAGGCCGGCCGCTACCTCGGGCAAAGCATGCGCCTGATGGTCGGTCTGCCCGAATACGACACCTACGTGGCCCATCATGAAAAGACCCACCCGGATCAGCCCATGATGAGCTACGAGGAGTTCTTCCGCGAGCGCCAGGAAGCGCGCTACGGCGGCGCCGGCAAGCGCGGCGGCTGCTGCTAAGCTTTCTCCACACCAAAAAGGGGTCAGGGTTAATTATTTAATTAACCCTGACCCTGCTTTAAGGAAGTTAGACGCATATCAAGATGCTGGATTTCCTGGCAGTTATATTTTTCCTAACGGAAATTGCCAGGATCGGCATATGTTCAGCTTCGAACGCTCCGGCCTGGGCCGGAAACTCACTTTGATCAGCGCCATGTCGACCGGCTGCGCTTTGCTGCTGGCGTTTGCGGTGTTTGCCGGCACGCATGTGATGAGCCAGCTGGAGCAGGAGCGCCGCCAGCTGTTCGCGCTGGCCGGCACGCTGGCGGCCGGCAGCGAGATTGCGCTGCTGTATGTGGACCCGGCGCAGGGCGACCAGGTGCTGGCGCTGGCCGCGTTCGACGGCCGCGATGATATTCGTCAAGTGGCGCTGTTTGACCGCGACGGCAAGCTGCTGTCGCGCAGCGCGCCGGGCCGGGACAGCCCGCCGCCGCCGGATTTGACGCCGCGCGCGCTGGCGGAGCTGGGCAAGGCGGGCGCGTCCGAGCTGTGCGGGCCGCCCTGGGCGCCGGGGCTGCGCCAGTTCCGCGCCGTGCATTTTCAGCAGGACCAGGTGGGCGCCGTGATGGTGGAGGCCGGCCTGCCGCGCATGTGGCGCGGCGTGCTGCAGAATCTGCTGGCGGGGGCGGCGGCGGCGCTGCTGTCCTTCTTTACCGCGCTGTTCCTGGCGCGCCGCTTCCGCGACAATATCGCCGAGCCTATCGCCAGCCTGATCGCGGCGGCGCGGCAGACGGCGGACGGCCAGCCGGGCGCGCCGGTGCTGCACGCGCGCAGCGACGAGCTGGGCGCGCTGATCGACAGCTTTAACGACATGCTGGTGCAGATCGCCAGCCGCGACGCCAAGCTGGCGCAGTACCGCGACCAGCTCGAGCGCCAGGTGGGCGTGCGCACCGAGCAGCTGGAGAAGGCCAAGAACGCGGCCGAGGCGGCCAGCCGGGCGAAAAGCAATTTCCTGGCGACCATGAGCCACGAGATCCGCACGCCCATGAACGGCGTGCTGGGCATGACCGAGCTGCTGCTGGCCTCGCCGCTCAGCCCGCAGCAGCGCCACTACACCAGCATGGTCAAGCGTTCCGGCGAGCATTTGCTGTTCATCATTAACGACATCCTGGACTTCTCCAAGATCGAGGCGGGCAAGCTGACGGTGGAATATATCCACTTCAATTTCCGCGAGCTGCTGGACGATATCGACAACGTCTTTTCGCCGCAGGCGCAGGCCAAGCGCATTGTGCTGGAGTTCGCCATTGCCAACGATATCCCGGTGGCCATCTGCGGCGATCCGAACCGGCTGCGCCAGGTGCTGTTCAATCTGCTGGGCAACGCCATCAAGTTCACCGAGACCGGCAAGATCACGGTCAAGGTCGATGTCACGGCGGAGGACGCGCAAACCGTGGGCCTGCGCTTCGAGGTGCAGGACACCGGCATCGGCGTATCGCGCGAGGCGCGCGCGCGCATCTTCGACTCCTTTTCGCAGGCCGACGGTTCCACCACGCGCAAGCACGGCGGCACCGGCCTGGGGCTGGCGATCTCCAAGCAACTGGTGGAGCTGATGGGCGGCACTATCGGCATAGACCATGCTTTAGCGCAAGGTTCGATCTTCTGGTTCACCGTACAGTTCGACAAGCGCCGCGTCGAGCCGGAGGACGCGGCGTTCAATCCGAACGCCACTTTGGGGATGCGTGCCGTGATCGTCGACCAACATAGCGACAGCCGCCTGCTGCTGGAACGCCAGCTGGCGCGCTGGCAGATGCACAGCGACAGCGCCGCCAGCGCGGACGCGGCGCTGCGCATGCTGCACGAGGCCGCCGCGCGCGGCCAGGCCTACGACGTGGCGCTGCTCAATATGGACCAGCGCATGGGCAGCGGCCTGATGCTGGCGGCCGATATCAAGGCCGATCCGGCCATTGCGTCCGTGCGCGTGCTGCTGCTGAGCGACGAGCGCAACGCGGCGGACACCCGCCAGCGGCGCGAGGCGGGCGTGGCCTTCCAGCTGATCAAGCCGCCACGCGCCTGCGATTTGTACGACTGCATCGTGACGCCGGTGCGCGCCGGCGACGGGGCACGCCAGCCGCCCCCCGCGTCGGTCCCTGCGCCGCTGGCACCGGCCGGCGCATTCGCATCGGCCTCCCCCTACGCCGCAGCACACGCGGCGCCGGCAGGCCCGGCCACGCCAGGAGCCCCTTCCAGCGGCGCCAAGCCGCGCTCCCGCCAGCGCAACAAGGTGCTGCTGGCCGAGGACAATCCGGTCAACGTGGAGGTGGCATCGGCCATGCTGCAAGGCCTGGGCCTGGAGGTCAGCCTGGCGGCCAACGGCGCCGAGGCGCTGGACGCGGTGCGCGACAACCACTTCGACCTGGTGCTGATGGACTGCCAGATGCCGGTGATGGACGGCATGGCGGCCACGGCCGAAATCCGCCGCCACGAGCAGCAGCGCGGCGCCGCGCAGCATTTGCCGGTGGTGGCCATCACGGCCAACGCCATGCCGGGCGACCGCGAAAACTGCCTGGCGGCCGGCATGGACGACTATCTGAGCAAGCCCTTCACCCAGCAAGGCCTGGGCGACACGCTGGCGCACTGGATCACGCTGCCGCTGGCGGCCAGCATGGCGCGCGATGCCGACGCCGGCGCCGACATCGACGCCTACCCCGATCCGGTCGGCGCGCCCGACGCCCCCCTGCTGCCGGACCTGCCGGCCGTCATCAACCAGCAAGCGCTGGACAATATCCGCGCGCTGCGCCCCGGCCAGGGCGGCGCCCTGCTCCAGCGCGTGCTGCAGGCCTTCCTGGCCGACACGCCGCGCCACCTGGCGGCGCTGCGCTCGGCCTTGCACAGCCCGGCCGCCGCCAGCGCTCCCGACACCGTGCGCCGCACCGCGCACAGCCTGAAATCGGGCAGCGCCAACGTCGGGGCGGACGCCCTGGCCGCGCTGTGCAAGGAACTGGAACAACTGGCCAGCGCCGGCCTTCCCGATGGCGCCCTCCCCCTGCTGGCCTGCATGGAGCGGGAATTCGACGCAGTGCGGCTCTCGCTCCGCGCCATCCTAGAGAAGGAAGCATGACATGGCAGTGCACCCATCCCCCAAACGCGGCACCGTGCTGGTGGCCGACGACGATCCCGTCATGCGCCTGCTGATGCTGGAAATGCTGGCCCAGGTGGGCCTGGACGCGGTGGAGGCCGAGGACGGTCCCGCCGCCATCGCCAGCTTCCAGCGCCAGCCGCCCGACCTGGTGCTGCTGGACGTGGACATGCCGAATATGGACGGTTTCGAAGTCTGCAGCGCCATCCGCGCGCTGGAGACGCATGCGGCGGCCGCCACCGTGCCCATCATTATGGTCACCGGCGGCGACGACCTGGAAGCGGTGACCCACGCCTATGAAGCGGGCGCCACCGATTTCGTGTCCAAGCCGATCAACTGGCCCATCCTCGGCCACCGCGTGCTGTACGTGCTGCGCGCCAGCGACGCCATCGCCCGGCTGCGGGTGGCGGACGCGCACAACCGCGCCGTGCTGGCCGCCATCCCCGACACGTTTTTCCGCCTGAACCGCGACGGCGTCTACCTCGACTATGAACAGGGCCACGAGGCCAACAGCGCCTTCCCGCAGGAGCACTGCGTGGGCCGCCACGTGAGCGAGGTGCTGCCGGAGCATATCGCGGGCCAGCTGCTGGAGCAGACCCAGGCGGTGCTGGCCACCCAGCACATCCGCTCCTTCGACTATGAATTGCAGCAAGGCCAGCAGCAGCGCCATTTCGAGGCGCGCCTGGTCAGCACCGGCGCCGGCGACGTGCTGGGCCTGGTGCGCGACATCAGCGAACGCAAGCGCGCCGAGGAGCAGATCCGCCGCCTGGCCTATTGCGACAGCCTGACCGGCATTCCCAACCGGCAGGCCTTCCTGGAATTGCTGGAGCGCGAGCTGGCCCATTCGCGCCAGGCCGGCAAGAAATTCGCCGTGCTGTTCATGGACCTGGACGCCTTCAAGCGCATCAACGACACGCTGGGCCACAACGTCGGCGACCTGCTGCTGCAAACCGTGTCCGAGCGCCTGCGCGAGACCATACGCCCGAGCGACGTGGTGAGCCACAGCCATCTGGCCCGCCTGGGCGGCGACGAGTTCACCATATTGATCCCCGACCTGGAGCGGGTGGAAAACGCGCTGGCCGTGGCGCAGCGGGTGAAGGACGCCATGCGGCGCCCCTTCCAGCTGGACGGCAACGAAATCTTCGTCACCGCCAGCATCGGCATTTCGCTGTACCCGGCCGACGGCGAGGACAGTGAGTCGCTGCTCAAGTATGCGGACACGGCCATGTACCACGCCAAGAACTGCGGCAAGAACAACGCCAAGCTCTACAGTTCCTCGCTGACCATGCAGATCATGAGCCATGTGAAACTGGAGGTGGGCCTGCGCAAGGCGCTGCAGAACAACGAGCTGTACCTGCTGTACCAGCCGCAGATCGACGTGTCCAGCGCGCAGATCGTGGGCGTGGAGGCGCTGGTGCGCTGGCGCCATCCCGAGCACGGCATTATTCCGCCCAACGACTTCATTCCGCTGGCCGAGGAAACCGGGCTGATCGTGCCGATAGGCGAATGGGTGCTGCGCACCGCGTGCACCCAGGCCAAGGCCTGGCAGCAGACTTGCCGGCGCGCCATCCGCATGGCGGTGAATTTGTCGGCGCGCCAGTTCAAGGACGAGAACCTGACGCAAATCGTGCTGTCCGCGCTGGGCGACACCGGCCTGGAGCCGCGCCTGCTGGAGCTGGAGCTGACCGAAGGCACGCTGATGGACGACGCGCGCGCCACCATGATCATGCTGGAGCAGCTGCGCGGCATCGGCGTGCTGCTGTCGATCGACGACTTCGGCACCGGCTATTCGTCCATGAGCTATCTGAAGCGCTTCGACGTGCGCGCGCTGAAAATCGACAAGAGCTTTATCGTCGGCCTGCCGCAGGACAGCGAAAACGCCGCCATCACGCGCGCCATCATCGCCATGGCGCACGGGCTGAAGATGATCGTGGTGGCCGAGGGCGTGGAAACCGGCGAGCAGCTCCTGCTGCTGGAACAGTACGGCTGCGACATGGCCCAGGGCTATTTCCTCGGCCGCCCCGCGCCGCAGGACGCCATCACCCGGATGCTGGCCGCGCAGCGCGCCCCGGCCTCGCCCGCGCCGCCATGAAGCGTCGGCTTCTTTGACAGTGCTGGCGGAATTAAGCGGGCGCGCCGCATAAGTACTTGATCTGGATCAGACTGCGCCGCGCTGGCACCGAATATGCTGTGATAGAAGCATACTCGGGAGATCATCATGGCAATCTGGCCAAGCGCAATGCAGGTGGTGCTGGGGCTGCCCATCGTCGAAAACCTGGGCGGCGAACTGGTCGTCATTCCTGAAATTATCAACGCGGGCGGCGCCGCGATCCACCATTTGATGTGCCACGACATTACGCTGGGCTGCGCCCGCCGCCTGGGGCCGCCGCACGGCTATCCGGTGGTGCTGGGCGACCTCGAGCGCAGCGGCGTGGCGCGCATCCGGGCCACCTTCGCCGGCGTGGGCATGCTGGCCGGCGCGCAGTATCTGCTCACGCTGCGCGGCAGCTACACGGTCGACGGCATCAGCTTCCCGCTGGCGCTCACCCGCTATGTGCAGCTGCCGGCGCCAACGGCGGACGCGCCGCGCCGCCTGCGCGCGCGGGTGGCCAGCGCGGTCTGCACCGACTTCTGGAACTACGAACTGATCAATGAGGAAGACGCGGGCAGCGGACTGGACATCGTCAGCTTTACGCTCGGCATGGCCGCGCCCATTACGGTGACGGGCATTCCGCTGGGCTGGACCATGGAAACCGACTCGCTCAGCTTTGTGCGCTGGTCGGTGCTGGCGCAGGACCAGGGCGCGGCCGGCCGCATCGCGCCCGGGCGCTCGGCCAGCGGCTTCCAGCTGATGAGCCCGCACACCCGCTCGGAGGCCACGCTCAGCACGCTGGCCGCCTGGGACCAGGCGGCCCACGGCCCCGGGCCGGTGGTGGAGGATTACGCGGTGGTGCCCTACCGCTACGGCATGTAGAAGCTGGCGCGCCCGGCTACAGCACGCCGTCGCCGCGCAGCGCGGCGATGTCCGCGTCGCTGTAGCCCAGCGTGCGCAGCACTTCCTCGTTGTGCTGGCCCAGCGCGGGGCCGAGCCAGTTGGTATGGCCCGGCGTTTCGGACAGCTTGGGCGAGATGGCCGGCAGCTTGACCGGCGTGCCGTCGGCGAACTGGTGCTGCTCGAACATGCCGCGCGCGAGGAACTGCGGGTCGCTCATCATGTCGCGCACCGAGTAGATTTTCCCGGCCGGCACGTCGGCCGCCTTCAGCACGGCCAGCGCCTCGTCTATGGTGCGGGTGGCGCACCAGGCCTGGATGGCGCCGTCGATCTCCTCCGTGCGCTGCACGCGGCCGTCGTTGCGCTCGAGCTGCGGGTCGCCCGCCATGTCGATGCGGCCCATGGCCAGCATCAGGCGCTTGAAAATGGCGTCGCCGTTGCCGGCAATGACGATATTCTCGCCGTCCCCGGTGGTGTAGGTGTTGGACGGCACGATGCCGGGCAGCGAACCGCCGGTGCGCTCGCGCACCACGCCGGCGTGGTCGTACTCCGGCACCAGCGATTCCATCAGGTTGAACACCGACTCGTACAGCGCCACGTCCACCATCTGGCCCTGGCCCGCGTCGCGGCCGCCGGTGGCGTCGCGGTGGCGCAGCGCCATCATGGCGCCGATCACGCCGTGCAGCGCGGCCACCGAATCGCCGATGGACACGCCCACCCGCACCGGCGGCCGGTCCGCGTGGCCGGACACGTAGCGCAGCCCGCCCATCGATTCGCCGATGGCGCCGAAGCCGGGCAAGTCCTTCATCGGCCCGGTCTGCCCGAAGCCGGACAGGCGCACCATGATGAGCGAGGGCTTGAGCGCCTTCAGCTGCTCGTAGCCCAGCTCCCACTTCTCAAGCACGCCGGGGCGGTAGTTCTCGATGATGATGTCCGCTTCCAGCGCCAGCTGCCGCGCAATGGCGCGGCCGCGCGCGTCCTTCATATTCAGGGTGATGCTTTTCTTGTTGCGCGACTGCACCGACCACCACAGCGACGTGCCGTCCTTCAGCACCCGCCATTTGCGGATGGGGTCGCCTTCGCCGGGCGCTTCCACCTTGATCACTTCGGCGCCGAATTCGGCCAGCATGCGGGCGCAGAAAGGCCCGGCGATCAGGGTGCCCAGTTCAAGGACTTTGACGCCCTTCAATGGGCCGGAGGTGGGTTTGGGTGCCGGAGTATTTTCCACTAGGTTGCGCGCCTGTCTAGCATGGCGCGCGCGATGGTGCCCGCGTCCACATATTCAAGCTCGCCGCCGACCGGCACGCCGCGCGCCAGACGGCTCACCTTCAGGCCGCGCGCCTTCAGCATCTCGCTGATGTAGTGCGCGGTGGCTTCGCCTTCGTTGGTGAAATTGGTGGCCAGCACCACCTCGCCGACCACGCCGTCCTGCGCGCGCTCGACCAGCTTTTCCAGATGGATATCCTTGGGACCGATGCCGTCCAGCGGCGACAGCCGGCCCATCAGCACGAAGTACAGGCCCTTGTAGGTCAGGGTCTGCTCTATCATCATCTGGTCGGCCGGGGTTTCGACCACGCACAGCATCTTGCGGTCGCGCTGCTCGTCGCGGCAGGTGCCGCAGACTTCGTCCTCGGTAAAGGTATTGCACAGCGCGCAGTGGTGCACGGCCTCCACCGCCTGGTACAGCGCGCGCGACAGCATGGCCGCGCCGTCGCGGTCGTGCTGCAGCAAATGGTAGGCCATGCGCTGCGCCGATTTCGGCCCCACGCCGGGCAGGCGGCGCAAGGCCTCCGTCAACAATTCCAGCGATTTCGACATGGCGTGGTTTCTCAGCCTTGCTGGAAGGCGCTCAGGATATCGGCCGTCATGGTCGGCACGAATTCGGTGATGGCGTAGCTGGCGGCGCCGGCCTCGTTGAAGGGATCGAGCTCGATCACCGCTTCAATGTCGGCGCGGCTGTCGGCCGTGGCGATGATGATGCCGCCGGTGCGCGGCACCATGCGGCCGGACATGAGGAACATGCCGTTGTCATACTGCTCGCGCAGGTACTCGCGGTGCGCGGCCAGCAGGGCGTCGATCTCCTCGGCCGGCTTCAAATACGTGAGCGAGATGATGAACATGGCTTAGAAAGGCATCTTGAAGCCGGCCGGCAGGTTCATGCCGGAGGTCAGGCCGGCCATTTTCTCGGCGGAGGTGGCTTCGGCCTTGCGCACGGCGTCGTTGAAGGCGGCGGCGACCAGGTCTTCCAGCATGTCCTTGTCGTCGGCCAGCAGCGACGGGTCGATGGAGACGCGCTTGACGTCGTTCTTGCAGGTCATGACGACTTTCACCAGGCCGGCGCCGGACTGGCCTTCCACCTCGATCGAACCCAGTGCGTCCTGGGCTTTTTTCATATTGTCCTGCATTGCTTGCGCCTGTTTCATCAGGCCGGCCAGTTGGTTTTTCATCATGATGGTGTTCTCCGTATCGGGTGAGTATAAATTAATGCGCGGGCGGCGCCGGCGGCGGCACGATGGAACCCGGCACCACGAAGGCGCCGAACTCGCGGATCATGCTTTGGATGAACGGGTCGTTCGCCACGGTCTCCTCGGCGGCGCGCTGGACTGCGGCGCGGTGGGCCTGCGCTTCGGCGCTGGCGGTGTACCAGGTCGGGCCGAGTTCGGTTTCCACGCGCACCGGGCGGGCGAAACGCTCGGTCAGCGCCGCTGCCAGCTTCTCTACATTGGGTGCGGTGCGCCAGGTTTCAATCGGCACCCGCAGGTGGAAGACGGCGCTGTGGCTGCCGTCCGGCGCGCAAGCGATCAGCTCGGCCTGCGTGGCCAGCTGCTGGGCCACGCCGCGCAGCGGCAAGCGGGCCGACAGCGCGGGCCAGTTGCCGTCCCAGTCCAGCTCGGGCACCGGGGTGACCACGTAGGCGTGCGGGGCCTTGGCCGGCGCCGGCGCGGGACGCGGCGCGAAAGTGGGCTGCTGGCCGGGCTGGTTGTAGTCCTGCGGGGCGGCGTCGGCCTGGCCGGTGGCCGGCATGGCGCTGTCGTCCGAGAATTCGGTGACCCAGGGCGGCAGATCGTCTTCCGGGGCGGCCTGGCGCGGCGCGGCGGGCGGAGCCGGGCGTGGCGCTGGCTGCATCTGCTGGGCAGGTGCTTCCATTACGGCTGCGCCCATGGCTGGACGGCCGTCATCCCAGGGCGCGGCAGCGGGCGCGGGGCGGGCAGGTGCGGCGGGCGCGTCGTCCCAAGGGGCGGAAGGCGGCGGGGCCGGGACCGGGCGGGCAGACGCTGGCGGTGCAGGTGCATCTTCCCATGGCGCTGGCGGACGGACAGGCGCCGGCGCAGCTTCGCGCAGCGCTGCGGCAACGGCCTGGGCCGAGGCTTGGGTCTGCGGGGGCTGGGCTTGAGGCTGGGTCTGTGCCGGCGTCGGCTCCGGGGCGGACGCTTCGGGCGCGGCGGGCACTGGCGGCGTCAAGGCCGGACGGCTGCTGACAGGCTTCTGGCCGGACGCAGCGCGGGCTGCCTCAAGCGCGGCCTGAATCGCCGCACGCGCCGGGCTGAGCGGCGCGGCGGATGCAGGCGCGCGCGCGGGCGCAGATGCTGGCTGGCCAGGCGCGGCCGGTGCCGGAGCGTGCTGGGCTGGCGCGGACGCCATCGGCATGGGTGCCGGGGCCGATGCCTGCGGAGCCGGCGCCATCGGCGCAGGCACAGGGGCTTGCTGGGCTGGGGCGGGCGATGCATACGCCGCAGCCTGTGCAGGCGCAGCCATATGCACCGGCGCCGGCACAGGCGCTTGAGCGGACTGGGCAGCATCGGCGCGCGCCATGGCGGCGGCGCCGGCCACGACCGACGGCGGCGGCACCGATAAATGGCTGGCGGCGGACACCGACGCGGCGCGCGCAGGCATGCCGCCCTGCTAG
>NZ_WWCU01000170.1 GCF_009857595.1 Pseudoduganella aquatica
TCCTGCGCCTCCGACAACGGCTTCTCCTTGCTGCCTTTGCGCTGGATATGCATGCGCCAGCCTTCGCCCGTCAACCGCGCCTCGCGCTTGCCGTTGAGGTATCCCTTGTCGGCGTAGACGTCGCGGCGGGTATTGCAGGGATCGAGCACGTCCTCGAGATGCAGCGTGTCGTGCTCGCTCGCGGTGCAGACCTTGATTTTGCGGATCAACTTGTAGCGCTTGTCGGCACTGGCCGAGAGCTTGTAGCCGAAGAAG
>NZ_WWCU01000171.1 GCF_009857595.1 Pseudoduganella aquatica
GGAATTGACGGGGACCCGCACAAGCGGTGGATGATGTGGATTAATTCGATGCAACGCGAAAAACCTTACCTACCCTTGACATGGAAGGAATCCCCGAGAGATTGGGGAGTGCCCGAAAGGGAACCTTTACACAGGTGCTGCATGGCTGTCGTCAGCTCGTGTCGTGAGATGTTGGGTTAAGTCCCGCAACGAGCGCAACCCTTGTCATTAGTTGCTACGAAAGGGCACTCTAATGAGACTGCCGGTGACAAACCG
>NZ_WWCU01000172.1 GCF_009857595.1 Pseudoduganella aquatica
GTTGCGTTTGTTGATACATACAATCACTACCCTCGTTCAATCTTGCGATCAAACGAAAATAATAAATCTTTACTTCTTCCAAATTTTTAAAGAACGAAACAATCGATAAGTGTGAGCGCTTGGCGTGCTGCCTACTCTAGAAAGGAGGTGATCCAGCCGCACCTTCCGATACGGCTACCTTGTTACGACTTCACCCCAGTCACGAATCCTACCGTGGTAAGCGCCCTCCTTGCGGTTAAGCTACCTACTTCTGGT
>NZ_WWCU01000173.1 GCF_009857595.1 Pseudoduganella aquatica
CCGTTACAAAGCAAGAAGTACTACGTTGTTGCGTTTGTTGATACATACAATCACTACCCTCGTTCAATCTTGCGATCAAACGAAAATAATAAATCTTTACTTCTTCCAAATTTTTAAAGAACGGTACTACTTTTATTTAAGGTTCGGACCTTAGATAAAAGCAGTGGTGGAGGATGACGGGATCGAACCGACGACCCCCTGCTTGCAAAGCAGGTGCTCTCCCAGCTGAGCTAATCCCCC
>NZ_WWCU01000174.1 GCF_009857595.1 Pseudoduganella aquatica
GATTACAGGCGATGAAGGACGTAGAAGTCTGCGATAAGCCTCGGGGAGCTGACAAACAAGCTTTGATCCGAGGATTTCCGAATGGGGAAACCCGGCCTTTTAGGTCATTGCATGCTGAATACATAGGCATGCAAAGCGAACGCGGCGAACTGAAACATCTAAGTAGCTGCAGGAAAATAAATCAACCGAGATTCCCAAAGTAGTGGCGAGCGAAATGGGATGAGCCT
>NZ_WWCU01000175.1 GCF_009857595.1 Pseudoduganella aquatica
CAGGTTGCGTCCTTGAACTCGGCCGCCATCGGCGCGCTGAGCACCCAAGGTATCGCCAATGGCCTGAAGAGCAACCAGGTTGTCGCGCTGGGCTCGCACCAGTTCGCCGCGATGAACGCGCTGCAAGTGGCTGCCCTGAGCACCGAAGGCATCGCCGCCATCGAGACCAATGACCTGCGCGGCCTCACGACCGCCGCCATCGCCGGCCTGCGCACCGCGC
>NZ_WWCU01000176.1 GCF_009857595.1 Pseudoduganella aquatica
AAAGCATGCCGCCAGCGTTCAATCTGAGCCAGGATCAAACTCTTCAGTTCAATCTCTGTTTAAAGTCATTGCTGACTTGGTCGCTCTTCAAAATAACTGACGATTCCTTCTTTCGAAGGTCACGTTTAATTTTTTCGTTGAGCGTTTAATAATTTGAGCTAAGAGGCTTGCGCCTCCGGCATCATCATCAAACGCCCACACTTATCGACT
>NZ_WWCU01000177.1 GCF_009857595.1 Pseudoduganella aquatica
TGAAACGCGTGATCTGGCGGCGATTGGCACCAGCATCATCTCGACCCTGAGCTCGACGCAGATCACCGCGCTGTCGACCGATCAGGTTGCGTCCTTGAACTCGGCCGCCATCGGCGCGCTGAGCACCCAAGGTATCGCCAATGGCCTGAAGAGCAACCAGGTTGTCGCGCTGGGCTCGCACCAGTTCGCCGCGATGAACGCGCTGCAAG